>NZ_PDKW01000036.1:0-26566 GCF_002573965.1 Azospirillum palustre
GCCCCCGTCCTTTGCCGGACCCTTCAGCCGCTCGCCCCAGCGCGCAACCAGATCGGGCTCCGCCGACAGGTAGGGAATGCGGGACGGCACGGTCTCCAGCCGGGTGCCGAACAGGGCCGGCAGGCTCATCACCGGGAGCTGGACGTCGAAATCGGGCAGCGGCGCCCCGGTCAGCGCCACGGTGACGCCGGGCAGGCTGCGCAGCACCGGCAGCAGCGCATGCTGGCATTCCAGGAGGATGGGCCGTTCGCCGTCCGCCCCTCCCTTCTCCGCCCCGACCATCTGCGCCAGCAGCGGCAGGTAGCGCACGCATTGCAGCACGTCGCCGAACCCCTGTTCCCAATAGACCAGCAGCCGCCGGCCCCGCAGCGGCGACCCGTCCCAGCGCGGCTTGGAGAAGCTGCGCTGCGGCGAGGGCAGCTGGCCATGCTTCCAGCGCCATTCATAGCCCCGCCAGCCCCGGACGAAATCGCCCAGCAGAAGCCGGACCAGGGATTCGTTCCAATGGGCCCCGGCGAAATCCGGCTCCAGCGTCGTGGCCCGGCGGAAAGCCAGCAGCGCCGCCCAGAAGCTGCCCCGGTCCTTCACCGTGGTCCCCAGATTGCTGTAGGCGCCGCTGTGCTGCGGATTCAGCGCGATTGCCCGGCGGAAGCAGCCTGCGGCCTCCTCCAGCCGATAATCGCTGCGCAGCATGGCGCCGAGGTTGTTGGCATATTCCGCCTCCATCGGGTCCAGCGCCGCCGCGCGGGCGAAGGCCTCGCGCGCCTCGTCCGGGCGTTTCGACCCCTCCAGCAGAAGGCCCAGTTCGTTCAGCACCGCCGGCTGGTCGGGCTTTAGTCTTGTGGAGATCCGGTAGGTCCGGACCGCCTCCTCCCGCCGGTCGAGCTGGATCAGCAGCGATGCCAGATTGTTCCAGCTGTTCAGCGACCCCGGAACCAGCGCCAAGGCCTGTCGCAGCAGGGCGACCGCCGTTTCCTTCCTTCCGGCCAAGGCATGCAGCAGCCCCATGTTGTTGACGGCAGGGGCGAAGTGCGGATCGCTGGCCGCGATCTGGGCATAGAGCCTCCCGGCCTCGTCGGCACGGCCGGCTTTCTGGAGGCCGACCGCCATCGTGAAGGCTTGCTCGATGTTCATGGGGGCCGCGGCGCTTCGGTTGGGGAACGGCGCGATCAGTAGCATGAAGATGTCGGGGCATGAAGATGCCGGCTTCTGCGCAGAGCGGCCCCGGTATCCTGCCTCCCCCGGCGCTCCCCAGGCTTCCATCCGTCGCGAACCGCTGCCCTCCGTATGATGGCTGTTGCATCGCACTCCCCGCCCCCGCATCAATGGCGCTCGTCGAACGGGGAGTGTGGCGGACGGCATGGCGCGGCTTCTGCTGATCAATTACGAGTTTCCGCCGCTCGGCGGCGGGGCGGCCAACGCCACCGACAACACCGCCTGCGAACTGGCAGCATTGGGCGAGGAGGTGCTGGTGCTGACCTCCGCCTTCGGCGACCTGCCGCGGGTGGAACGGCGGGCCGACGGGGTGGAGATCCGCCGCATCCCGACCCTGCGCCGCCGCCGCGACCGCAGCTCGGTGGTAGAGATGCTGGCCTTCCTCGCCAGCTCGCTGGTGATGGCACCGTGGATCGCCGCCCGCTGGCGTGCGGACGCCACCGTCGCCTATTTCGGCCTGCCCTGCGGCCCCGCCGCCTGGATGGTGAAGGCGCTGTCCGGCGTGCCCTATGTCGTCAGCCTGCGCGGCGGCGACGTGCCGGGCTTCCAGTATGACGGCATTTCGCTCTACCACCGGCTGGCCGGGCCGGTGATCGGCTGGCTGTGGCGCCGGTCCTCCGCCGTCGTGGCCAACAGCGATGGGCTGGCCGGGCTCGCCCGCCGCTTCGCCCCGGACCAGCCCATCGCCATCATCCCCAACGGTGTCGACGCCACCCGCTTCTCGCCCGCCGATGCCGGGCCGGCCGATGCCGGAAATGCCGGCGACCGCCTGTCGCTGCTGTTCGTCGGCCGGGTGGTGCGGCAGAAGGGACTGGACGTGCTGTTCGAGGCGCTCGCATCCCTGCCCGACGGGATGCGCAGCCGCATCGGCCTGACCATCGTCGGCGATGGCCCGGCGCGGCCGGAGTTGGAGGCGCAGGCCGCCCGGCTCGCCCTGTCGGAGCGCATCGTCTTCCGCGGCTGGCTCGGGCGCGACGAGCTTCCCGCCGCGTATCGCGCCGCCGACGCCTTCGTCTTTCCATCGCGCGACGAGGGCATGCCCAACGTGGTGCTGGAGGCGATGGCCGCCGGCCTGCCCGTGGTGGCGACCCGCATCGCCGGCAACCGCGATCTGGTGGTGGAGGAGGAGACCGGCCTGATGCTGGACGCCGACGACACGCCGGCGCTTGCCGCGGCACTGGCACGTCTGGCCGAGGACCCGGCCCTGCGCCGCCGCTTGGGCGAGGGCGGACGCCGCCGGGTGGTCGAGCATTTTTCCTGGCGGGCCGTCGCCGCCGCCTACCGCGACCTGATGCTTGCCGGCCGCGCCCCGGCGGGACGGGTTCCGTCGGCGCAGGCGGAGTGAGGGGCGTTGCCGGTCCCGGATGAGGAGGCCGTGCGCCCGGCGGTCAGGTTCCCGCTCCAAGCTGTTCGTCGACGAACCCCCGCAGGGCGCCGGCGACGCTCTCGACCACCGGCGCCCAGTCGCCCGGCCCGGTCTGGTTGAACAGGCGCATGGTTGGATACCAGGGGGTGGTCCGACGGCCGGTCAACCAGCGCCAGCACCCGTCGAAGCGCGACAGGACCCAGACCGGCTTTCCCAGCGCTCCCGCCAGATGGGCGACCGACGTGTCGACGCAGATGACGAGGTCCAGGGTGGAGATCAGGGCCGCGGTGTCGGCGAAATCATTCACCTCGTCCATAAGGTCCACCACCGCCATGCCGCGGGGCGGTGTGCGCGCCTGCAGTCCGGCCGTTCCCTTCTGCAGGCTGAAGAAGACCGTGCCGGGCACGGCGGCCAGGGGAGCCAGCTGGGACAGGGTCATGCTGCGCCGCTGGTCCGTCGCATTGGCGTGCAGCATGTGGGGACGCGGATTGCCGGCCCACACCAGCCCGACCCGCACGCCGCCATGGACGGGAAGCCGCCGTCGCCACAGCTCCATGTCCGCGGGATCGGGGGCAAGGTAGGGAATTTGGGCCGGAATGCTGTCCAGCGTCGTGCCGAAGAAGCCGGGCAGGCTCAGCAGCGGCGTGTGGACGTCGAAATCCGGGACCGGATCGTTGACGGCGTGCACCGAAGCGATCCCCGGCATGCGTTCCAGCAGCCGCACCAGCCCCGGCTGGGCAACCAGCATCACCCGCCCGGCACGCCCGGCCCCTGTGCGCTCTGCAAGAAGCGGCACGTAGCGTGCGAAATGCAGCGTGTCGCCATGCCCCTGCTCGGCATAGACGAGGATGCTGCGGCCATCCAACCGCTCCCCCTGCCAGCGTGGCTGGGACAGCTTGGGCAACGGAAGCTGCCCGGTCCGCCACCGCCATTCGTAATGCTTCCATCCTTCTGCGAGAGCGCCGGACTTCAGCAGGGTCAGCGAGAGGTTGAAATGGGCGTCCGCGTTCTCCGCGCTGCGGGCCAGAACCTGACGGAAGCACTGCTCCGCCGCCGCCAGCTCGTTGCGGGACAGGTGCACGATGCCGAGGTTGTTGCCGGCTGCGAGGTTGCCCGGATCGAGACGCAGGGCGCGCCGGCACTCCTTTTCGGCCTCGGCATAGTCGGCGAACCGCTTGGCCCGGGTCCGGAGCGCATGGCCGAGATTGCCATAGGCGTCGGGGTGGTCCGGTTTCAGCGCGATGGCCTGGCGATAGCGGGTTCGGGCAGCGGCGGCCTCGCCCAATTCCCACAGCGCATTGGCCATGTTGTTGTGGGGGCTCGGATAATCGGGCCGCAGCAGCATGGCCCGGCGGTAATGGGGCTTGGCCGCCGCATAGCGTTTCTGCATCAGGCAGCTGCTGCCCAGCCCGTTCAGCGCTTCCGGGTGGTCCGGTTTCAGCGCGATGACGCGCCGGTAGACCTGCTCCGCCGCGGCAAGCTCCTGGCGCTGGATGAAGAGGTCGCCCAGGGCCTGGGGATGGTCGATGACGAGCGGCTCCACCCGCATGGCACGGCGCAGGGCCGTTTCCATCCTGCGGGGATCGCCGGACCCGCAGGCGACGCGGCTGAGATGGCCGATGGCTTCCGCCTGGTCGGGCTGGAGCGACAGCACACGATGGTAGAAGGCCTGCGCCTCGCTGAAGCGCCCGAGGTCGAGCAGGGCATGGGCCAGATTGATCGCACCTTCGGTCCGTTCCGGCGCCAGGGCAATCGCCCGGCGGCCGCTGGCGCGGGCCCGATCAGGCTGGCCGAGAAGCTGGAGGGCGCGGGTGAGGTTGATGACGGGTTCGGCGTAGCCCGGACGCAGCGCGACGGCCCTGCGATACGCGGCCGCCGCCGCCGCCATGTCACCCTGCGTCCGAAGCCCCTCGCCGACGCTGTTGTGATATTCGGCACGGTCGCAGGCGATGCGCAAGGCACGGTCGAACAGCGCCAGGGCATCGGCTTCCCGCTGGGATTGCAGCTCGGTCAGTCCCAACAGGTGCCAGGCATCGCCATGGGCCGGCTCCAGCGCGAGCAGGGCGCGATAGATCCCCACCGCCCCGGTCAGGCGGCCGGCGCGGTGGGCGGCGATCGCCCTGGTCAGAAGGCTGCCGGCCGGCGGCGTGCCGGCTTGGCCCGCTTCAGCCCGCTCCGACCCAGGCCGTCCTGCCCCAGCCCGTTCCGCCTGAATGTGGCCGGTGCCCCTGGTCTTGCTGATCCTGTCCAAAGCGGCGTGTTCCCAATCGACCCGGATGACGGCCTGAGCGATGGCGGCCGACCGCAGTGCGGAGGCTAGCCGGACAGGCTTAACCTTTGGCTAATCGAGACCGGCTGCTGCTCCGATCACGCCAATCCATCCAGGGAACGGCGACCGGCGACCACCGCCTGCAATTCGGCGGAGATCGCCGCGACGACGCTGGTCCAATCCCCCGGCACCGGCTGGCGGAACAGCCTTGCGGTCGGATACCAGGGGCTGTCGGCCCGCCCCTCCATCCAGCGCCAGTCGGCGGCGAATGGCAGCATGATCCAGACCGGCCGGCCCAGGGCACCGGCGAGATGAGCCGGTGCCGTGCAGGAGGTGATGACGAGATCCAGTCCCGCCATGATCGCCGCCGTGTCCGCGAAGTCGCGGATCCTGTCGCCCGGATCGGTGACGGTCGCGGGCAGGACATGTCCGGCCAGGTCGCGCCGCCCGTCCCCCACCTGCAACAGGACCATGTGCAGGCCGGGCAGCGTCAGCAGGGGGGCAATGGCCGCGAAGCGTGGAGACCGCTCGCGGTCGCCGCCGAAGGTCGGGTTTCCCGCCCACACCAGCCCGACCTTCAGCCCGGCGACGCCCGACAGCTGCGTGCGCCACGCCGCCGCATCCTCCGGCGCCGGATGCAGATAGAGCACCCCGCCGGGAATGCTGCCGCGGTCGGTGCCCAGCAGGTGCGGCAGGCTCAGCAGAGGGGTCCATGCGTCGATCCGCGGCATCCGGTCGCCATCCGCCACCGCGTGGCGCACTCCGTCGGCGCGCGCCATCAGCCGCTTCAGCGCGGGCGAGCAGAGCATGGTCAGCGTTCCGCCGCTGCGCTCCACCAGCTTGGCATAGCGCACGAACTGGATGGAGTCGCCTTCGCCCTGCTCCGCCACCGCCAGCAGGGAGACGCCGTTCAGAGCCCCGCCGCGCCAGCGGGGAGCGGGCGTGTCGAGCGCGGGCGCAGGCAGTGGTGCCGCGCCGTAGCGATGCTCGTACCAGCCGAAGCCGGTGCGCAGGTCGCCGCGGCGCAACAGGGCGAAGCCGAGATTCTTCGCCGCCTCATGGTGGTCGGGGGCCAGGGCAAGCGCCTGTCGGAAACAGGCTTCCGCCCTGGCGGTCTGGCCGGCATCGAACAGGACCGCGCCGAGGTTGCACAGGGCGTTCGCATGCTTGGGCGCCAGGCTCAGCGCGCGCTTGAGCGCCATGATGGCGTCCGCGTCGCGGCCGGCTCTGCGCAGCTGGCTGGAGAAGTTGGACCAGACCTCCGCATGGCCGGGTTCGACCGCAATCGCCCGTTGGAAACAGCGCATGGCCAGAGCGCCGTGGCCGAGCTGGCCGGCCAGGGTGCCGATGTTGGCATGAACGGGGCTGTACAGCGGGAACCTGCCCGCCGCCCGGGTGAAGGCTGCGACCGCCGCCGTCCGGTCCTCCTGCCGCAATGCGAGCAAACCGGCCTGGAACTCCGGGCTGTGCATGGGATCGATGACGGCGTCGTCGGGGAGGGCGGGCATGGGGACCGTGATGGCTCTGCGGCCGGCTGGCGGCGGTTTTCCGTGTGATCCGCGCTTCAAGCGATACCGCCCGGAACGATCACACTCTAGCCGGGATCGGCATGTCCGCAAGGCCGTCCCCTCCGGAACCGCCCTGCTGTAGAGTGGCGGCCCTTCGTCCTGCACTGAACCGCGCCGGGTTTGTCGGAGGCCGGATTGGTTGAGTCACGCCGCCATGGCGACGTCCTCGGTTTGGGCATAATGCCGCCACCGAGGTCCGGCTGCTCGGCGTGTACAACGGCACGGTCCTCTCGCTCTCCGACATCAACCTCGGTTGATGTCGGGGGCTCGGTTGATGACGGGGGCTCGGGATGGCTGGGGAGGGTGGAGCCGACGCCATGGCGTCGGTTCCGCCGCTCGCAGTCCGGTTCCGTCGGCCGTCGTGCCGGCTCACAGGTGCTGTTGACATCCGATGGCTTTCGGGAGCGTATGGCGGCGCGGCAGAGCGGATCGGACAGCAAGGGATCGGACAGCGTGGCGGAACCGGTGAAGACGGCGGAAGGCGGGGGCGGCACCCCGGCCGGGACATCCGCCCTGGCCTTCGATTTCGGCGAGAACTGGGACCATTACTCGCGCACCGTGCTGGACGAGCCGCGGCTGGTGGCGGCCATCGACAGCCTGAAGGGGCTGGTCGGGACCGACCGGCTGAAGGACGCCAGCTTCTGCGACGTCGGCTCCGGCTCCGGGCTGTTCACCATCGCCGCCGGCAAGCTGGGCGTTTCCCGCGCGCTGGGCTTCGACGTCAACCCCACCGGGGTCGAGGTCGCCCGCCGCAACCTGGGCCGCTTCGCGCCCGAACTGGCCGACCGCATCGAGTTCCGGCGCGGCTCGGCGTTGGACAGCGGCTTCGCTGGCTCGCTCGGCCGTTTCGACGTGGTCTATGCCTGGGGTTCGCTGCACCACACCGGATCCATGTGGCCGGCGATCGAGACGGTGGCGCCGCTGGTTGCGCCGGGCGGCACCTTCGTGCTGGCGCTCTACAACCGCCATTGGACCTCGCCGATCTGGACCCTGATCAAGATCGTCTACAACCTGTCGCCGGGCCTCATTCGGAAGGTCTGGGACTGGACGCTGGGGTCGCTGATGTTCCTGGCGACCTGGGCGATCACCGGGTCCAACCCGCTGCGCAAGGAGCGCGGCATGGAGTTCTGGGTGGACGTGACCGACTGGCTCGGCGGCTACCCCTATGAATATGCCAGTGCCGACGAGGTGCGGGCGCGGATGGACGCGCTCGGCTTCGACATGCTGGAGGTCCGTCCGCCGCGCGTGCCGACGGGCTGCAACGAATTCATCCTGCGCCGGAGGCCCGCATGAGCGACGACGCATTCAAGTCCGCCACTTCCCTCTCCACCCCCTTGCCCGCGGCGGCGGCTGACCATCCCGGCGGCGTCGATTACGACGACAGCTGGGAGCGTCGCTGGAACGACATGCGCAAATACGGCCCAACCGGCCGGCATCTGCGCCGTATCGTCACCGAGATGGTGCGCCCGCTGAATTACGACAGCTTGGCTGACGTCGGCTGCGGCCAGGGCTCGCTGCTCGCCACGCTGATGCCGCTGAAGCCGCAGGCCCGCTACACCGGCCTCGACTTCGCCGCCAAGGCCATCGACGTCGCCCGCCGCAGGGCGCCCAATGCCGAGTTCGGCCTGCTCGACGTCGCCGCCGGCCATCTCGACCGCCGCTTCGATCTGGTGGTCTGCACCGACGTGGTCGAGCATATCGAGGACGATGTCGCGGCACTCCGCAACCTCGCCGCCATGACCGGCCGCTACCTGCTGGTCTCCACCCTGCAAGGGCGGATGCGCGATTTCGAGCGCACGGTCGGCCACCACCGCAACTATGCCCGCGGCGAGCTGCAGGCCAAGATCAAGTCGGTCGGGCTGGAGATCGAGCGGGTGGTGGAATGGGGCTTCCCCTTCTTCTCGCCGCTCTACCGCAACGTCCTGGGCGCCGCCAGCGGCCAGGGTACGGAGGGCGACTACGGCCCCGGCCGCCGCTTCCTCGCCGAGGCGCTGTACCACATCTTCCGCCTGAACTCCTGGTCGCACGGCGACTACATCTACGTGCTGGCTCGCCGGCCGGGGTCGTGATTCCCTGCCTCTCCCCATGCCCCGGCGGGTCCTCGCTCCGCCGGGGGCACATGGGGAGAGGGCATGGTCTCCTTTCATTACGTCATGATTTCATGAAAAGGTTTCTTTAGGTGCGTCCCCGTCTGAAGGCCCTGGTCAGCGCGCTGCTGGTCGCCCTGCTGCTGTGGCGGGTCGATGTGGCGGAGGTCGGGCGGGTTCTGGCGGTGGCCTCGCCGGGGCTGATGGCACTCGCCGGCCTGCTGTTCTTCCTGATGCATGTGCTGAACGCGCTGAAGCTGCGGGTGCTGCTGCCGGAACTGCGGGCGGGGCGGCTGCTTGCCTACACGCTGGTGGCGCAGCTCTATGCGCTGGTGCTGCCGGGCCAGCTGGCGGGGGAGGCGGTGAAGGCCTACCGGCTCAGCCGTGACGAAGGGCGGGGCGAAGGGCAGGGAGAGATCGGCGGCGGCCGCATCGTCTCGGCGGTGGCCTTCGACAAGGTGACGGGGATCGCCGGGCTGCTGCTGCTGACCGGCAGCGGGCTGGCGGTGCAGTCGGCTCGCTTCGGCGAGGGGCTGCTGGTGGCGGTGGTGCTGGTGCTGGCCGGGCTGGCCGCGGCGACTGCCTTGCTGGCCTGGGGACCGGCGCGCACGCTGCTCCTGGCTCTGCTGGGCTGGCGTGCCGGGCCGAAGCGCGAGGCCTGGCTCCTCGGCCCGCTGCGCCGTTTCCTGGAGGCTTGGCGCGACCAGACAAGACGGCCGGGGCGGGCATTGCTGTCGGTCGCCGTCGGGATCGCGGTGCAGGTGGCGGCGGTCGCCGGCAGCCAGTCGCTCGGCCTGGCGGTCGGCATCGACCAGCCCTTTTCGGTGTGGAGCGCGGTGATCGGGGTGATGTCGGTGATCGTGCTGATGCCGGTCACCGTCGCCGGGATCGGCCTGCGCGAGGCGTCGCTGGTCGGGCTGCTCGATCTGGTCGGGGTGCCGCATGCCCAGTCGCTGGCGCTGGGCTTCGGCATCCTCGCCTTCCAGGCGATGGTCGCCTTGCTGGGCGCCGTCATCGACCTGACGGTCCTGCGCAGCCGGCCTGGGGCCGGGCCGCGCGAGGGCGTCGGTCTATAACGGTCAATAGCCTCCCAGAAACTCCTGCAGGCATTCCAGCAGGCGGTCGATGACCTGATCGGTGAACAGCGGCGACAGCCCGATATACAGGCCGCGGTCGTGGATCGCATCGGCGCCGGGCAGGGCGCCGGTCGCCAGATCCGGGAACAGTTTCGCTGCCGGCTGGCGCGCGATGTTGCCGGTCACCACCGGCCGGGTCTCCACGCCCTTGTTCTCCAGGTAGCGCACCAGATCGTCGCGCGTGAAGGGCGCGTCGGCTGCCACCAGCATAGGAATGCAGAACCAGGAGGGCTGGGCCAGCGGATGGGCGCGGGGCCGCGACAGATGTCCGCTGCGATCGATGACGTCGAAGATGCGCCGGGCGATCTGCTCCCGCCTTTCGTTGAATCCGGGCAGCTTGCGCAATTGGTGCAGACCGAAACCGGCCTGCAACTCGGTCGGGCGCAGGTTGAAGCCCCAATTCACGAAGGTGTAGCGCGGGTCGAGCGTGGGGTCAGCCGCAGGGGGAGTCGGCCGGTTGGCGTTGCGCATCCAGCCATGCGCCCGCATGATCCGCAGGTTTTCGGCCACCTCGGCGCTGGAGCAGGAGATCATCCCGCCTTCCATCGTGCAGATATGGTGGGAGAAAAAGAAGGAATAGGCGCCGCCCAGCCCGAAGGTGCCGACCTGTTTGCCGTTCCAGGCCGCTCCCAGCGCTTCGCAGCAATCTTCCAGCAGGACGAGGTTGTGCTTGGCGACCAGCGCCCCGATCCGGTCCATCTGGCAGGGGTTGCCCATCAGATGCACCAGGAACAGCGCACGGGTGCGGGGACCGATCTTCGCCTCGAGGTCGTCGAGGTCGATGTTGAAGGTCGTCGGATCGACGTCCACCAGCCGGACCTTCAGCCCGGCCATCAGCGGCGACCAGATGTGTGTCGGCCAGGTCACCGCCGGAACCAGGACCTCGTCCCCCTCTTCCAGAAGCGGGTTGGTCGGGTTGCGCAGCAGGAAGGACAGCAGCAGGTCGGCGGAGGAGCCGCTGTTGACCATCACGGCGTCGTTGCAGTCGACATAGCTAGCGAACTGGCGTTCGAACTGAAGCGTCTTCTCCCACATGGTCGTACGGAAGCTGGTCATCGAATGGACCGCCTCCATGATCTCGTCCACGTCGAAGGTCGCGAGGCTGAGGGGATAGAAGTAGCGCCGGGCCTGGGCCTCGTTGCCGCGGTTGCCGACCGCGATCAGGGCATTCAGGACGTCGAGCAGCTTCACTTGCAGATCGGCGGGGGTCATGCGGCGCTCCGCGACTTCAGGGCACGATAGTCGGCAATGGTTCGTTCGATGCCATCCTCCAGCGTGACGGACGGGTGGAAGCCCATCTCGCGCATCCGGGACACATCCAGGCATTTCAGCAGCATGCCGTCGGGCTTCTCGGCGTTCCAGGCGATCTCGCCGCCATAACCGACCTTGGCGGCGATCAGCAGGGCCAGATCTCGGATCGAGATGTCCGTGCCGCTGCCGACATTGATGAAGCCGCCGTCGCCGGGCATCCGCTCCGTCAGCATCAGGATGGCGTCAGCCAGATCGTCGACATGCAGGAACTCGCGCCGGGCGCGGCCCGTGCCCCACAGCTCCACCCGGCCGGCGCCGTCGTCCACCGCATCGGTGAAGCGGCGGACCAGGGCGGACAGCACGTGTGAGTTCTGCAGGTCGAAGCTGTCGTTGGTGCCGTAGATGTTGCAGGGCATCAGCGAGAAGCCATCCATCCCATATTGCCGGTGATAGTATTCGACCATCTTCATGCCGGCGATTTTGGCGATCGCATAGGCTTCGTTGGTCGGCTCCAACGGGCCGGTCAGCAGATATTCCTCCCGCATCGGCTGCGGGCAGTTGGTCGGGTAGATGCAGGAACTGCCGAGGAACACCAGCCGCACCGCGCCGGACTGGTGGGCGGCCTGGATGACGTTGGTCTGGATCGCCAGATTGTCGTACAGGAACGTCCCCGGCGAGGCGATGTTGGCCTGGATGCCGCCGACGCGGGCCGCGGCGAGGATCACCACCTCCGGGCGTTCCCGCTCGAAGAAGGCGCTGGTCGTCTGCTGGTCGCGCAGGTCGACCGCACTCTTCTCGACGGTGAGGATGTCGGGGTGACCGATGTCGTGCAGCTTCCGCAGCACGGCGGACCCCACCATGCCGCGATGTCCCGCGACGAAGATTTTTCTGGCCATCAAGTCCATGGCGGCATTCATCCGGATATTGGCGGGAAATGGCGGAAGCGGGGATGCGATGCGGCGGGGAACCGCCGGAGCATGCCCGGTCAGTAGCGGACCTGTGTCCAGCCGGACGGGATCAGGTCGCGGGTGTCCAGCCCATTTTTCAGCCATCTTGCCGGCGCATAGACCACCTTGTCCTGGGCGGCGCCGAGCCAGGCGGCCCACCAGGAGAAACTGCTGTTGGCGATGATGAAGTGCCGGCAGGCGCTCATCAGCCGCAGATCCTCGTAATTGCGGTCGGCGCGGTTGTGGCCGACGAAGATGGTCGGCGCATCCAGCCTCAGGTTGGCCTGGGCCCAATAGATGTCGTCGGAGAAGACGAACAACGTCACCGGTCCGACCCGGTTCCGCAGATGGCTGAGTGAGCCTTCGTAATACTCGCGCGGGCAGACTCCGTGATGCTGCTCCGTTCCGGGGTTGGACACGTAGTCCGCGCGGCGGACATGCAGGCAGACCGCATTGGTTTCGGCGATCATGGAAAGCACGGCCGCATCCTGCCCTTCGGCGGGCGTCCGGACGCTGAAATCCGACCGGATGACGTCGGCGATGGGCTCGATATAGCGAAAGCTCTGGAAATAGCCGCGCAGATACATCGGCGGCGGGGTCTCCAGCACATTGCGGTCGAAGCCGTAGGGATTGCCTTCGCGGTAGATCCGGCCCGTTACCAGGATTTCCGTCAGGTCCTCCGCCGTGGCGAAATCCTCCTGGATGCTCAGGTTCGACAACGCATAGTGATGCAGCTTGTAACGGACGAAACCGGCGATGTTGAGCTTCAGCGGCACGTTGTGACGCAGGGCCGCGGCCCGGGCCGCGGCGTATATGAACATCTGGTTCCCGAGGCCGCCGATCAGATCCGCAATGATCATCGCCTGTATTCTTTCCCGATGAGTTGATGGGATGGCGCCTGCCGGACGCCTGCCGTCCTGTCAGGGCTGGGAGGCGGGGGACGGAACCGCGGAGGGCGCGCTGTCCGGGGCGAGCCCCAGCATCTCCTCCACCGTCTCGCGGCCTGCGAAGGGGGTGTAGCGGATCAGCGGGATGTCGACGATCATCGATTTGCGCCAGACATAGGCGCACTCCATGTTGAACTCGTAATCCTCGGCAATGCCGAAGGCGAGCTCGCCCCAATCCTTCCAGCGCACCTTCTCCAGCACTTCCCTTCGGATTACCGGTTGCCCGGACTGAACGGGGCGTTCGGTAAAGGCGCCGTAAGCTTGCTGCGCTTCGACGCAATCGTGCAACCGCCCCCGCGGGAAGCACCCCCCGGCGATGGCGCTTTGATGCCAAATCATGAATTGAAGGGCCCCGTGAACCTGACGGAACTCCGTTCCCGCGAAGCAGAAGCTGTGGTTCAGATGCATGATGTCGTACTGCTCGAACAGGCGCTTGACGATCTGAATGCGTTGCGGGTGCGGAGTGTCGTCGGCATCCTGGTAGCAGATCAATTCATGGATCGCCCGTTCCGACGCGGCTTGACGGTTCGGTCCGTGGAACATTCGCCGGGGATGCTTGAGGATCAGGATCTCTGCGAAACGGCTGACCCCGATGGCGGCGATCCGCTCCAGCACGGCTCCATCCGCCATATGGGCGTTGCTGACTGATACGATGACTTGGTCCGGCCGCTCGGCGCCGTTTGCATAGGCTTCCAGCAGATCGGGAACCAGGACCACATCCCGATGGGTGCATGGAATAACGAGGGAAAGATTCATCAGACGCAGGCCTGTTCCAGTCAGGATGGGCATGATCGGGTGGCTGGGGAAGGGCAGGAAGCGGGCCGTCGACAGGCATTGCCCTCAACCGCCCGCGCCTACGTCGCCCGCTGCTTCCGTCCGCACGTCATCCCACAGCAGCATAGGGGTTGGCAAGACGCCGCCATGCCCACTCCGGAGGGGACGATCCCAATGCAAGCCAGCCCTCTGCACATTCCAATTAGCCGTTGCGCTCGCTGGACCCAGCGGCCATACCATGGCCCGGCATCGCACCCACAGATGACAGCAGCCTCCGGACCCGTTCGATGACCCTCCTGCTTGCCCCCGGATCCGCCACCACGGACACCGGCACGGTTTCCGTCTCGGTCCTGATCCCGGTCTATAACGAGGAGGACAATATCGCCCCTCTGTGCGGCCGGCTGATCCCGGCGCTCGACGGGCTGGGGCGGAGCTTCGAGGTCATCTTCGTCAATGACGGCTCCACCGACGGGACGGAGGCGGAGTTGCAGCGGGTGGCGTCCGACAGCCGCATCCGCGTCATCAATTTCCGCCGCAACGTCGGCCAGACCGCGGCAATGATGGCCGGCATCGACCATGCCCGCGGCGACGTCATCGTGCCGATGGACGGCGACCTCCAGAACGACCCGCAGGACATCGCCGGGCTGCTCGCCAAGCTGGACGAGGGCTACGACGTGGTGTCGGGCTGGCGCGCCGACCGGCAGGACGGCTTCCTGCTGCGCACGCTGCCGAGCCGGATGGCCAACAAGCTGATCTCCACCATCTCCGGGGTGAAGCTGAACGACTATGGCTGCACGCTGAAGGCCTATCGGCGCCAGATGCTCCAGGGCTACCGGCTTTATGGCGAGATGCACCGCTTCGTGCCGATCTACGCCCGCTGGCAGGGCGCCAAGCTGACCGAGATGCCGGTGCGTCACCATCCGCGCCGGCACGGCCAGTCGAAATACGGGCTGGAGCGCGTGCTGAAGGTCGTGCTCGACCTCGTGGTCGTCAAGTTTCTGACCCAGTACGAGACCAAGCCGATCTACATCTTCGGCTTTGCCGGCCTGATGTTCATGGGGCTGTCGGTGCTGGCCGGCATCTATGCCATCTACCTGAAGCTGGTCGACGGCATCTCCTTCATCCTGACGCCGCTGCCGCTCTTGGTGACGATGGGGCTGGTCACCGGCGTGATGTGCATCCTGATGGGGCTGCTGGCCGAGCTGCTGGTCCGCATCTATTTCGAGAGCCAGGGCAAGAGCCACTATTCGATCAAGACCATGCTGAACTTCGACGAGCCGCCGCCGCCGGACCGCAGCCTCCGCGACTGAGGATGCCGATAAGAAGGCCCCGTACCGTTCCCGGTGCGGGGCCTTTTCCGTATCAGGGCGTCGCCGCCACCCCGCCGGACGGCGTCAGTTCCTTCAGCCCGCCGTCATGGCCCAGCACGAACAGCCGCACCCGCTGGCCGGCCAGTTCGGGCGGAACGGGCAGGGCGAAGCCGCTGTCGGTCATCCGCCCGTCCTTCAGCACAGCGGCGACGTCGGGCCGCGCGCCGCCGGTCGGCGCGGTGGCGACGATGCGGTCGCCGACCCCCAGCAGGACGAAGGCGGCCGGCGCCGGCACCGCCGCATCGACCGCCCAGCCGAGTGCCGCCAGCGAACCGGAGGGAAGCTGCGTGAAGCGGTCGAGCGAGCCGAGCAGCCCGCCGTCACGCGGCGATGCTTCCAGCCGCAGCCGTGCCGACGCCTCATCCAGCTTGCCGGCTTGCAGCAGCGTCGCCAGCGTCCCCCGCTCCGGCCGGCTCGCGGCGTCGGCCAGGATCGTCCGCACGAAGTCGGCCTTCAGATCGTAGGCGGCCTGGAGGAACGGCGCGATGTTGCGCGGCGAGGCGGACGGGCAGACCAGCGGCTGGCTCCAGTCCATCCCGGCAGAGTCCGATCCGTCCGCTTTGCGGATGGCGTGCAGATAGGTGGCGACGCAGCGCTCCGCCGCCCCGTCGCGCTCCGCCACCATGCGGTTGAGGCCGGCGACGCTCCAGTGCCGCCAGAAGGCGTCCGTCCCGGCACCATGGCCGACGGCGAGCGCCGCCACCAGCACCAGACCGGCAGCGGCTCCCCCCCCCATGCGGCGGCCGAACAGCAGGGTCCAGCCGGCGACCGCGGCAGGGAAGGCCAGCAGCACCGGATAGGCGTAGCGCGGGATGGTGCCGCAGCGCATGGCGTTGGCTATGCCCTCGCCGCACAGCCCGGCCCGGCCCAGCGCGGTGGTCATGGTGACGATCAGCGCCCCGGCGATCAGCCCGGAAATGGCAAGCGCGGCATGGCGCTTCTCCCGCCCGGCGCGGCCCAGCAGCAGGCCCGCCGCCGGGACGAGGCAGAGCCCCAGGGCCGCCGCTCCCGCCGCCAGCGACAGCGGGGCTCCCACCGCCTCCACCGGCAGGCCGGCGGCGGTGGCGAAGGCGCCCAGCAGGAAGGCCCAGAAGCCGCTGTGCCAGGGCAGCACCAGTGGCTGGCCGGTGTGGTTGGCGTAGGAGCCGTGGAAGGTCATCCACAGCATCGCCGCGGTCAGCAGCAGCCCACCGCCGACCGCCACCAGCGTGCGGCCGTCCAGGCGATCCCTCCATTCCTCCTGGCGCAGGGCCAGCACCGCCCCGGCGCCGGCAGCCCCCAGGGCATAGCTGGCGCCGAACACCCCGGTCGAGCCGAAGGCCAGCAGGAACAGCGTCGCCACCACCAGCCGCCCACGGGCCAGCGTGTGGAGGAACAGGAACAGGCAGGTGAAGAAGATCGGCTGGGCCAACCCCATGTGCTGGTAATAGAAATACTCGTTGTTCAGCGTGCCGGTCAGGAACAGCCCGGCCGCCGCCACCGGCACCCCATCCCAGGCCGAGCGCACGCAGTCCCGCAGCAGCACCAGCGCGTAAGCGGCGAGCATGGCGGCGAAGGCCAGCCAGCCGACCAGCCGGAAGGCGAGGAAATCGACGCCGATGGCCTGCCACAGCCCGTGGGTCAGCAGCTTGAAGACGGGCGCGACATGGTCGCTGTCCTTGGCGAAGATCGACTGGAACGTCAGCGGCTGCTGCACGCCCTGGGCGGTGCCGAAGAAATAGCCCCAGTCGTCCCAATAGGGCAGGCCGGTGCTGGCATGCATGTTCATGCCGAACTGATAGGCGACGATCAGCGCGCCCAGCCCCAGCAGCAGCCCGACCAGGATGCGGGCGGGCGACGAACCGCGGCCGGCGGGGACCTCGGAGCGGGCAGCATCGTGCATGTCCGCTCCCCCGCGCACTCGGGAAAGCGGACGATCCAGACTGTCTAGGCTCATGCGGCGTTTTCCATCGGGGTCGGTGCCGGGGTCGGGGCCGGGCGGTCCAGCGCGGTGGCGAGCGCGGTCCAGGCCCACAGCAGGCCGCGGTGGTCGGCCTGCCCGCTGCGGTGCTCGTCCCAGCGCGCCGCCAGCCACTTGCCGTCCACCCCGATGCGCGCGGCTGTTTCCAGCGGCGGCTGGGGCAGGTGGCGCAGCCAGCGGCTCAAGGGGATGCCGAAGCCCTTCTTGGGCCGGGACAGGATCGCCGGCGGCAGAAGCGGGGCCATCGCCTTCTTCAGGATCCATTTGCGGGTGCCGGCCCGGATGCCGTTCGGCTGCAGCTTCACTTCGGCCGGCAGGCGGCTGACGAAGGCGACGAGGTCGCGGTCGAGGAAGGGCGAGCGCGTTTCCAGCGAGCAGAACATGCTGGCGCGGTCGGCCTTGATCAGCAAATTCTCGCCCAGATAGAAGCGGCCGTAGAATTCGATGGAGCGGTCGACGTCGTGCCGGCTGGCGCCCGAGCGCCACAGGGCGTCGGCCTCGTCATACAGCTCGTCGGCGGTCAGGTCGGTGCCGAACAGCCGCGACACCTCCTCCACCGACGCCGGACCCAGCCAGGCCGGCATCCAGTGCGCCGGCCGGTGGCCCAGCCCGCGCAGCGCCCGGCGAAGCTTGAAGTCGAAGCTCATGTTGCGGTCCGAGCGCGGCAGCCGGTGGGCTACCGCCTCCGCCAGCCGGTGCAACGGGCGGGGGACGGCATGGTGGTAGAGCCGCGCCGTGCGCAGCGCGTCGAAGGTGTCGTATCCCGCGAACAGCTCGTCGCCGCCATCGCCGGTCAGCGCCACCGTCACCCGTTCGCGGGCGAAGCGCGACAGCAGGTGCGTCGGCAGGATGGAGGGATCGGCGATCGGGTCGTCCAGCCGGCCCAGCAACTCCGGCAGCATCCCCGCCGCGGTGTCGAGGTTCAGCGTGCGGCAGGCATGGTCGGTGCCGTAATGGCGCGCCGCATCGGCCGCATAGCCGCTCTCGTCGAAGCTCGGCTCGTCGAAGCCGATGGTGAAGGTCTTCATGGTGGCCGGGTCGCGGTGCCGGGCCGCGAGCGCCACGATGGCGGCGCTGTCGATGCCGCCGGACAGGAAGAAGCCGACTGGCACGTCGCTCAGCATGCGGCGTTCCACCGCACGGTCCAGCAGCTCGCGCAGCTCCTCGGCCCACTGGTCGGGACCGCCCGGCGGCTGGTCGTCCACCACCATCCGGTATTCCCAGTAGCGGCTGACCGACAGCCGGCGGCTGGCCAGGTCGTAGACCATGCTGCAACCGCCCGGCAGCTTGCGCACCGCGGCATGGGCGGTCAGCGGCGCCGGGATGAAGCCGTAGGCGAAATATTTGACCAGGGCGGTGCGGTCCAGCGTATCAGGCACCGACGGGTGCGACAGCACGGCGGTGGCTTCCGACGCGAAGACCAGCCCGTCCGCCGTTTCGGCATAGAACAGCGGCTTCTTGCCGAAGCGGTCGCGGCCGAAGACGAGCCGGCCCTGGCGGCGGTCGTGCAGGCAGAAGGCGAACATGCCGTTCAGCCGCTCCAGCATGTCCAGGCCCCATTCCCGGTAGCCGTGCAGCAGCACTTCGGTGTCGGAATGGTCGGTGACGAAGCGGTGCCCGGCCTGCTCCAGCGCGCGGCGCAGTTCCGGCGCGTTGTAGATCTCGCCATTGTAGACGATGACCAGATCGCCTTCCGCCGTCGCCATCGGCTGGTGTCCGCCCTCGATGTCGATGATGGCGAGGCGGCGGAAGCCCAGATGCACCGGCAGCGCGGCGCTATGATCGGCTTGGCCGCGGTCGGCATAGACGCCGTCGTCGTCGGGGCCTCGGTGGCGGATGATGCTGGTCATGGCGGCGAGGTCGCGCTCGCCGCCGGGTCCGGCGAAGCCGGCGAAACCGCACATGGGGCTGCTCTCCCGGGGGGACTGCTGAAGGTGGCGACGGGGGCTAGGTGTAGCGTCTCACCCGGCCGGGTGCCATGGCGAAATGCCGAATGCGGCGGAGGGGGCGCTCAAACCGCTGTGCCAGATCCTGGCCGGACAGTTCCGTCATGTTCAGTCTTCTCATTCCAGGCTCGAAGGCGCGGAATCTGTTCAGTAATTTCTTAACCATTCCTGCACTGGAACAATGGCTTCAATTGGCCTGTGGACCGCGGGGGGACGGTTCGTCGATACGGCTTCCGTATTCCGAAAGATCGATCCTTGAGCTGAAGCAATCCCGGAGACAAGATCGCAGCGCGGCGATGTCATCCGATCGCCTTAGGAGCAGGTGCTGGGCATGAGCGATTTCGTCATCATCAACAACCACGACATCATGGCAGACGTGGCGGAAAGTATTCGCCACGGGATCACTGCTCTCGGGCACACTTGTGCCGTGAAGCGCTCTAGCGATGTTAAAGTTGTACCCTCCATCGTCTACATCCTTTTCGGCAGCCCGGATTTCAACGTCGCTGCTCTGCCGGACAATGTGATTATCTTCAATCTGGAACAGTTCGGCAGTTCCTCGTCCCTATTGAGCCCTGCCTACCTTGCGGCGCTGCGGTCCCGTATCATTTGGGACTACAGCCGCCGAAATCTGGTCTGGCTGCGGGAGCATGGAATTGAACCGCGCTTGGCGGAGCAGGTGAGGATTGGCTACAGCCCCGCATTGCGCCGTATTGAGCCGGACGGCCCGCAGGACATCGATGTGCTGTTCTATGGCACGGTGAACCGTCGTCGGTTCAATATTCTGTCCCAGCTTGCGGCTACGGGTCTGCGAGTGGTGGTGTTGACCGGCGGCTTTGCCGACGATATTTCGCACATGCCTGTCGACGGGCAAGGATTTACAGTCCTCCCGCCGGCCTTCGGGCAGGAACTTGACGGCTGGATCTCCAGGGCGCGTCTCGTGTTGAATGTGCATTTCTACGATACCAAGATTTTCGAGATTGCCCGGGTCGCTCCGCTGCTGGCGAACGCGAAGGCAGTCGTCGCCGAAGTCGATGTGGAAACCGATATCGAACCTGATCTTTTGGAAGCTGTCGCGCCTGCGCGCTACGAGGATCTGGTCGATGTCTGCAAGCGCCTGATCGCCGATCGGACAGCACGTCGCCAATTGGAGGAGCGTGCAGGGGCTTCGTTTGCTGCGCGGGATGCGGCAGATGGCCTGCGGACGGCAGTTGCGGAGACCTTGACCGTATTGTTCCCGCCGGCATCGCTCCCGGCGGCAACGGTCGCTGGGCTTGACCGGCTGGAAGAAGGTGGCGTAGAGCACATTGCGGGGAACGACCTCGCCCCCCCATCGGAAGCTACAATGCGACTGAGTTCCTGTCTGGTAGCCAGTGATCTGAATCCACTCTACCTTGATTTCTTTCCGGTCGTCCGCAAGCTTTGGATGGAGGTGGTGGGGCTGCGCGTCAAGCTCGTCCTGATCGCTGATGAAATCCCTGCGTCTATGGAGACGTGGGCCGAAGACATCGTGCTGTTCCCACCCCTCCCCGGTGTCAACACGGCCTTCCAGGCGCAATGCATCCGCCTGCTTTATCCCGCATTGATGGAAGCGGAAGCCAAGGGCGGTGCGGTGATCATTTCGGATATGGATATAGTGCCTATGTGCCGGCGCTATTATACGGATCCAATATCCGGCTTCTCCGATAATAATTTTGTGGTCTATCGTGGAAACGTATTAATTTCCGACAGTGCTCAGATTGCCATGTGCTACAACGCCGCGCGTCCGGCGATCTGGGGGGAAATCTTTGGTTCTCATGGCCGGATCGATGGCATTGAGGATGTCAGGCGAATTCTTGCAGATTGGGCAGCACAGTGTTCAGAATATGACGGCCGTCACGGCGGCCAAGGCTGGAGCTTCGACCAGAGGGTGTTGTTCGAACGTGTACGGGCCTGGGCCAGCCAGGGGCCGAACAAAACCCGCATCAGCGTGTTGGACGACGGAAAAACCGGATTTCAACGCCTTGACCGGTCGGACCTGATGCGTGCGGGCGCGTTGTCCCTGGCTCAGGCGGAACTTATCCGGGATCACCTTTACACCGACTATCATCTTCTGCGTCCGTATGCCGACTACAAAATGGCGAACGACCGGATCGTGCAGATCCTTCTTGATCGTCGGATCTGAGACGGGCAGCAATGTCGGCGTCCCGCTTTTCCAAGCGATGCCTGTTCAGGAGCAGTGGATGAAGCCGCTTTGAGAGGCCCAGCGTGGGATCGGAGGCGAACGAACCCGCGCCGAGGAAATGAAAATGGAACGCCTTCGTCCGTACGATCACCGGTACTGACCGCAACAGCGGTCCGATGATGTATCAGCCAGCCCAAGGAATCCAAAATGGCCCATCAAGAACAAGTCTTCTTTGTGAAAAATATCAAGAATTATTTGGGTGGATATTTTGTTGACTCCGAGGTTCTTGAGATCGGCAGTCTCGATATCAATGGAAGCGTGAGAGAGCATTTTGAGCGTTGCAAGTACACCGGAGTCGACCTTGAGATGGGTCCGGGGGTGGATATCGCTTGCCCGGGAGAGGATTTCGGCGGCAGAGCTCATCAGTTCAATACCGTCATTTCATGCGAAGCGATGGAGCATAACAGGAACTGGCGGGAAACATGGCTGAACATGATCCGCATGCTTCGCAAGGATGGTCTGATGATCATGACATGCGCCTCCATCGGGCGTCGTCGTCATGGCACGGCAGAGGATCTTCCCTCGGACTCTCCATTCACCTCTCGTGAAGGAATGAACTACTATCGCAATCTGGATGTCCCGGATTTCATGGAACTCGTAGATCATGACCAATGGTTTTCGGTCTGGGGATTTTTCAGGGATCACGTTATCAGGGATGTCTATTTCTTCGGGATTGGCAAGGAAGCCAGCGAAGTGAATCAGAAAAATGCTGCCAATCTGAAAGTGGCGTTCGAAAAGTTTTACTATACCAGAAATGTCGAAGGTCGATACTGATCCGGATTTCGATCGATCCCTGCGGCAAGCGGTCGGACAGGTTTCAGGCTCCGTCACGGTCTCGTCGAGAGCGGAGCGCGGTGATTGCATTTGGAGGCTTTGGTCTCATCCGGGGAGAGGCCCGCTTCCCTATTGCATGTGCCCGCTTGCATGGGAAAGAGGGCCTATTTTCAGGGCTGGATCTGCCGAAGGCAATGTCCTCCGATCGGAGCAGCGTCAGCGACTGGAATCCTTGACGCTGTCCTCGTAATACACTTGCCCGACATAATCGCATGAACAGGGGGGATGCGGCGGAAACGGCTCGCCGCCAAAGGGCGATATGCCCCGGACATGCTGAAGACAATTATGCTGGATATCGGGCCAGACGGACTCCGCCAGGAAGTACATGTCGTCCAGCTTCTTTTCCCAACGGTTCCAGGCCAGGATGCGTTCCTTCATATCCGGAATCACACCGCCGCGGATGCCCCACATGCCGCCCAGCATCGGCCAGTTCACGTGGTGCGGATGGTCACGCATGACGTGAGCCCCCTTGCCGGATGCCAGCCAAGCCTCCACCGCGGTCGCTTCCCGTATGTTCAACCTGCTGTCGGCATCCCGGACGATCAAGGCATCCAAGCCTTCGTCGGATGCGGGAATGAAACGCCAGAACATGCCGAAAATGCCGCCGGGATTCCGCATCAGGCAAACCTGCGCGCCGTTTCCAAGCAACTCCTGCGTGAATTCATTCTGCTCGTCGGTGTAGATGCGGAGTGTCCAGCCCGGATAGATCTCCTTGTAGATCCGGCTGTTGATCAGAGCACCTTCCCAATACATCCGCGAAGAGCCCCAGACTGACATGGTGATGAGACGCAAAGTCGTCTTCCCTGGTCCAAGTTCGTGAGAATGGAGGAATGCTAGCGGAAAGAAGGAGCGAACGGGTGGGCAAAAGCATCCTCACGGTCTTGCCCGAACCCAGGCTTGGTAGAGCCCGCCGAAGATCATCGGGTGCTCCGCCTCCAGCCGGTCCCAGCGGGCCAGCGAGGTCATCGCCGGATCCTCGGGGAAGCGCTTGCGGTAGAGTGCCGCCACCGCAGGATCGGCCAGCCGGAAGCCCAGGAACTCCAGCTTCAGCGCGGCAAGCGCGTCGGCCAGCCAGTGCAGGGTGACGTGCAGTTCATGCACGTGCATCAGCAGGTCGCGGCAGGCGCTGGTGCCGTAGAAATCCGGGGAATGGATGACGGCGCGCGCCGGATGGCCCTCCGGCAGGGCCAGGATGTCGCGGCGGACATGGCGGATGCCGTCCAGGGTCGGCGGATGGCCCCGCTCGGCGATGAACTGGCGGGCAGCCAGGATGGGGCGGCGGGCGGCGGCGCTGTAGAAGCCGATCTCCATCACGCCGTGCGGGCTCATCATCCCGCGCAGCACGCGCAGGCCCGCCATCGGGTCTTCCATGTGGTGCAGGACGCCGACGCTGTGGATCACGTCGAAGCGACGGCCCAGCGCCCCCAGTTCCAGCAGGTCGGCCTGGGCGAACTCGATGGTCTTCAGGCCCAGGCGCCGGCTTTGGCGGGTGGCGTAGGCAAGGCTGCGGCGGCTGAGGTCGACCGCCAGCACCTTTGCATTCTTCAAGGTGGAGGCCGCCCACACCGCCTCGCGTCCGGTGCCGCAGCCGGCGACCAGCACCTCCGGCGCCTCCCAGTCCGGCGCGTTCCAGGCGGGGGCGGCCGGCAGGGCGGCATGCGGGAACAGGGCATGCAGGAAGCGGGACAGCGGCATCGGCTCCGGCAGCAGCCCGGTGTTCATCCAGCGCGGATAGGGATTCTCCTCGTACTGGGCGCGCACGCCGACCGACACCGGGTGGCTGATCGGGGTCAGTTCCGGCAGCTCCGCCTGGATCGCCGCCTCGGCCAGCGGTTCGGCGACCTGCCGGTTCAGCAGCCGGGCGATCTCCTCGGGCCAGGATAGCGCCTGCAGGGCCTCCGCCCGCTCCCAGCGGTAGAGCGGCCGGTAGGCACCCAGCAGGGCGACCAGAACCGCCGGCGGCTGCTCGCCGCTCGCCAGTGCCGCCTCCGCTGCGCGGACCAGCACCGCCAGGACCTGGAACTCGCCGTCGGTCTCGGCGAAGACATATTCGTTGAGGAAGCACTGCTCGGCGATGGCGGCGCACAGGGTGCGCCAGGACGGCCGGTCGGGCAGGCCCGGACCGGTCAGCGCCAGCATCAGCACCCGGCGCAGCCGGGTCAGCGCCCGTTCCAGCCGGGGATCGCAGACCGGCGCGGCGCGCAGGTGGGCCAGGAGCAGGGCATCCTCCGCCAGCCCGGCGAGCGAGCCGTCGGCCAGCAGCGCCAGGCTTTTCCCGTCCAGCGTCCGCCCGTCGTCCCCGGGCCCCTCCTCCGGAGCGGCGAGGGCCTTGAGGACGGGCGATGCCATCAGGACGCCGGCGATGGCCCGGGACAGGCCGGCGCTTTCCACCTCCGGCCGCCCGAGCGCCGCCAGCAGGTCGGTGCGCAGGCCTTGATCCGCCCCCTCGCCGGATGCGGGCGGTCCGGCGTCGCGCAATGCTTCGACGAAGGCGATCCAGTTGCGCGGCATGTCGGGGGCGAGGCGGATCGCCTTGCGCACATAGGGCAGGGCCTGGTCGCGCCAGCCGCCTTGCAGGAACAGCGCGGCGATGCCGAAGCACAGCTCCGCATCGTCCGGAGCCGTGCGGGCGATGCCGAACGCCTCCGTCTCCGCCTCGGCGGTGCGGCCGGCGGCGATCAGCAGCGACAGCAGCGTTCGGCGCAGCGGCAGGGGAAGCGGCCGGCCGGCGGCGGCGCGGCGCAGGTCCTCGATGGCGTCGTCGGGGTTGCCGGTCTCCTGGTGCAGGCGGGCGAGGTTGTTGTGGACCTCCGGCAGGTCGGGGGTGAGGCGCAGCGCGGCGCCATAGGCCTCCAGCGCGCCTGCGGCGTCGCCGCCGCTCTGCAGGGCGGTGCCGAGATTGGCCAGCAGCGCCGTCCTGGTCCTGTCGTCCGGATCGGCGATGAGCGCCAGGCCGTCGCGGCAGACGGTGACGGCTTCCGTCCAGTGGCCGGCGACGCGCAGGCTGTCGGCTAACAGCAACCGGGCATCGAGATGGCCGGGATCGACCGCCAGCACGCGGTGGAAAACGGCGATCGCCGATTCAAGCTGGCCGCTGCGGTGGTGCAGGGTACCGATCAGATGCAGCGTTCCCACCAGCCGCGGGCGCAGCGCCACCGCCTGCTCGGCCTGTTCCAGCGCCTTCTCGTCGTGGCCCAGCCGGGCCAGCAGCGAGGCATGGTTGCCCAGGATTTCCGGCAAGACGGGTCGATGGGAGAGGGCGCGGCGGAACAGCGCCTCGGCCTCCTCGGCGCGGCCCTCCAGCATGCGGACCAGCGCCAGGGTGCCCAGCGCCTCGGCCTGCGCCTGCCGCAACGGCTGGGCCGACTGCGCCGCGCCGTCGGCAAGGCGCAGGGCCGTGTCGCAGGCCGCCGCCGCTTCGGCCAGCTGGCCGCGGCGCAGCCGGGCGAGCGCCTGCGCCCGGTGGGCCTGGACCGCGGCCGCTCCACCCGTCTCCTCCTGTCCTGTCCGGCGCAGCGCTTCGGCTGCCGCGGCATAGCCGTCGTCGACGCGGCCGGCGGCGATGAAGGCCAGGGCAAGCACGCTCCAGCCCTCCGCCCTGTCCGGTTGCCTGCGCACCGCCGCCTCGGCCCAGGCCACGCTGTCGGCCGGCCGGCCCAGGATGCGGGCGGCGTCGGCCAGCGACAGCAGCGCGGCCGGCTCCTGCGGCGGGGAGCCGCACAGCGCGCGGTACGGCCCCTCCGCCTCCTCCGGCCGGCCGGACCGGCACAGTTCCAGAACCTGCGCCAGCCGTTGGGCGGCGGCCTGATGGTCCGGACCGCTTTGGCCGGTCGGAAGGCCGGCGGTCCCGGTTGCGCTGTCGGTGGTCATGGAACTGGACCTTTGGGCTGGAAGGAGGCCGGGGAGGACAGGGGCCGGAGAAGACGGGATCTGCCGGGCCTCAGTAGGCCTGGTAGGATTTTTCCTCGACCAGTTCGGAGCCGAGCAGACGGTTCAGGTCGCGCTTCAGCGCGGCCCGGCGGTCGTTGGTGTGGTAGACCTGCCGGGCCAGCTCGACGAAGCGCGGGCCGAAATCCTTGGCACGCTCGCAGTCGCGGATCTCGTCCTCGACCTCCCACAGGGTGGTGTTGACCGCGCGCAGCCCGTCGATCAGCACGGCGACCTCCGGCCGCGCGGTGTCGGCCTGAACCGCCACGGCGAGCAGCGCCTCGCGCTCGCGCCGGACGTTGGCCAGCTTGTCGGCGTCGGCGATGCGCTCCGTCTTGATGTCGAGGATGGTGATCTTGTCCAGCAGTTCGCCCCAGGAGACGGGTGCCAGGATCGGCATGTCGGAAGCTCCATTTTGAGGGAGATGGACGGAAGCGGCGCGTTCGCGCAGTGCGCGCTCCAGCCTGTCGATGGTGTCGTCCCAGTGCTGCGGCCTTGTCTGCCGGAACAGGCGCATGGTCGGGTACCAGGGGCTGTCCTCGCGGTCGAGCATCCATCGCCAGTCCGGGGCGAAGGGCACCAGCACCCAGACCGGGACGCCGAGGGCTCCGGCGAGATGGGCGACGGAGGTGTCGACGCAGACCACCAGGTCGAGGTTCGCCATGATGGCGGCGGTGTCGGCGAAGTCCTTGATGTCGGGCGACAGGTTCAGCAGCTGGAAGCCGCCCGGCGGGTCTGCCGCCTGCCC
>NZ_PDKW01000036.1:26666-31626 GCF_002573965.1 Azospirillum palustre
GCCCCCGTCCTTTGCCGGACCCTTCAGCCGCTCGCCCCAGCGCGCAACCAGATCGGGCTCCGCCGACAGGTAGGGAACGCGGTGCGGGATGGTGTCCATCTGGGTGCCGAACACCTCGCCCAGGCTCAGCATCGGCAGGTGCAGGTCGAAATCGTCGGTGCCGAGCTGGCCGCTGACGACCCGCTCCACGCCGGGCAGGCCGGCCAGCACCCGTTTCAGCGGCGCCGGCACCCCCAGGATCACCCGGCCGCCGCGCGCCGCCACAAGGGGAACGTAGCGGCAGAATTGCAGGCTGTCGCCCAGCCCCTGCTCGCCGTGCAGCAGGATGCGGCGGCCATCCGGCGGTTCTCCCGTCCAGCGCGGCTTGGGCATGGCGGCCTGGGCGGGCGCGTCCTTGCAGCGCAGCCGCCATTCATACTCGCGCCAGCCCTCCTCGAAACGGCCGCCGACCAGCAGGGCCATGCCCAGGTTGCGGCGGGCATCCGGGCCGGCGGGGTCGATGGCGACGGCGCGGCGGAAGCCGGTGACCGCCTCGTCCAGCCGGTTCTGGTTCAGCCGGGCGTTGCCGTGGTTGGCATAGCCGCCGGCGAAGCCCGGATCGACGGCGACGGCGCGGGCATGGGCGTGCGCCGCGTCCTCCAGCCGTCCCAATTCCTGCAAGGCCAGGCCGAGGCTGCTGTAGCCGGCGGCGAAATAGGGATCGAGCGCCACCGCGCGGCGATGCCACGCCGTTGCCGCCTCCGCCCCGGCCCCCGTCTTGTCCAGGGAGCGCAGCGCGATGCCCAGGTTGTTGCAGACGGCCATATGGGCGGGGTCGATGGCGATGGCGCGGGCATAGGAGGCGACGGCATCCTGCAGGTCGTCGCCCTCCTGCAGGACATTGCCCAGCCCCGCATGGCCTTCCGACCCGGCGGGGGAGAGGCGGATCGCCCGGCGATAGGCGTCCCGGGCATCGGCAGGGCGCGACAGCCCGCGCAGCAGGCCGCCCACATTCTCATAGGCGGCGGTGAAGTCGGGGCGCAGTGCGATGGCGTTGCGGTAAGCCGCCGCCGCCCCGGCTGCATGGCCCTGGTCGCGCAGCAGATTGCCCAGATTCAGCCGCGCTTCCGCTATGGCGGGATCGATCCGCAGGGCACGGATCATCAGGCGGAGTGCGGCTCCCCCCTGTCCGGCGCGGCGGGCGACCAGCCCCAGCAGATGCAGCGCGTCGGACTGCTCGGGCGTGATCTCCAGGATACGGCGGTAGATCCGCGCTGCCGCGGCCAGATTGCCGCTCTGATGATGCCGCACTGCTGCGGCGAGCGCGTCCTGAATGGTCGCCATGCTCGATCGGTCGTCCCTGGCCCTTGGGTGTCTTCGTGTGGCGGCTGTCCGGCGGCGCCGGTTGCCGCAAGGGAATAACGGGTGTTCCCGAATTCTCCAAGCGCATCCTCGCTGCCGCGGCAAACGAAATACAGGCCGTGTTATCAACTTGTAACAACGTGGCTGTCATCGTGGAAGCCAGAGCTTGGCGGCAGATCGGGCGGCCAAGTTGTGAAGGTCACGCAAGTCTTCGTCGCCGTACACTCGATTCGAGAACGGCTTCCTCCTTCCCGGGGTCACGCTCCCGCCTGGAGGCGGACGGAACTGTGGGTACCACCAACTTCGTGCATGCTGTGGCGATTTCGCCATACCGGGCATTTCGCAAGGCATTGCAAAGACTTGGGGGAATGGCACTTCGCCGTCCAGGATAACGGCCTCACAGAGTGTCACAAGACCGGCCAGTTCGGTCTACCCACTTCGGTAGAAACGGATTGCCATAGGCGCAGTCCTTCGGATAACAAGGGCACGGTGTGTTAGGTCGCGCTAGGACTGAGTCTGTCTGCCTGCATCCAGTGTGGCGCACACCTTAGAATGGTTCATCCGCCGGCGAACCAAACCTGAAGGGGATTACTAATGGCTGGACCCTACACCGTAGACGTAACTACGGGTTCAACCCTAACATTGGGGCAGTTCTCTACGATTATCGGTAACGTTGGCACCGATGTCATCACGCTCGGAACGGCCGGTAACACGGTGTCGATTTCGATGCTTGAGACCCTGATCGGCAGCGCCGGCACCGATTTCATCACCTTGACTTCCGGTTCCACCCTCCAGGTTTCGCTGCTGGAAACCCTGGTTGGTAGCACCACCACCGACGTGGTCACGATTGGCACGTCCGGCTCCACCATGCTGGTGAACCTGCTTGAGACGATCACCGGCGGTGTTGGGACCGACGTCGTTACGCTCGGCTCGGCTGGTAGCAACATCCTGGTTTCCGCGCTGGAGACCCTGACCGGCGGTGCCGGCACCGACATCGTCACGCTGGGCACGGCTGGCAACAGCCTGCTGGTGAACCTGCTTGAGACGATCACCGGCGGTGTTGGGACCGACGTCGTTACGCTGGGCACGTCCGGCAACACGGTTCTGGCCGGCGGCCTCGAGACGCTGCTCGGTTCGTCGGGCACCGACGTGATCGCGCTGGGCACGGCTGGCAACACCCTGGCGGTCGCGGCTATCGAGACCCTGGCTGGCGGCGTCGGCACCGACGTGATCTCGCTGGGCAACAACGGCAACACCCTGCTGGTCAGCGGTATCGAGGCCATCACCGGCGGCAACGCCACCGATGTCGTGACGCTGGGCACCGGCGGCAGCACCATCACGGTCGGCGCGATCGAGACGCTGACCGGCACGACCGCCCTCGACGTGGTCACGCTGGGCACCGCGGGCAACACCCTGCTGGTGAACCTGATCGACACGCTCACCGGCGGCGTCGGCACCGACGTGGTCACGCTGGGCACGGCCGGCAACACGGTTCTGGCCGGCGGCCTTGAGACCCTGACCGGCGGCGTCGGCACCGATGTGGTCACGCTGGGCACGTCCGGCAACACCCTGCTGGTCAATGCCCTCGAGACCCTGACCGGCGGCGTCGGCACCGACGTGGTCACGCTGGGCACGGCTGGTAGCACCCTGCTGGTCGGCGGCATCGAAATCCTGACCGGCGGTGTCGGCACCGACGTCGTCACCTTGGCGGCCGGCGGCAGCACCATCACGGTCGGCGTGATCGAGACGCTGACCGGTACGGCGGCTTCCGACGTCGTGACGCTGGGCACGACCGGCACCACCCTGCTGATCAACGGGGTTGAGCTCCTGACCGGCGGCGTCGGTACCGACGTCGTGACGCTGGGCAGCGGCGGCAGCACCATCACGGTCGGCGCGATCGAGACGCTGAGCGGCACGGTGGCAACCGATGTCGTGACGCTGGGCACGGCCGGCAACACCCTGCTGGTCAATGCCCTCGAGACCCTGACCGGCGGCGTCGGCACCGACGTCGTGACGCTGGGCACTGCCGGCGGCACCCTGCTGGTCAATGTCCTCGAGACCCTGACCGGTGGTGTCGGCACCGACATCGTCACGCTCGGTTCGGCTGGCAGCACGGTCCTGGTTTCCGGCCTCGAGATCCTGGTCGGCGGCACGGCTTCCGACATCGTTACGCTGGGCACGGCCGGCAACACGCTGATCGTTCGTGGCCTTGAGCTGCTGACCGGCGGTGTCGGCACCGACGTCGTCACCCTGGGCGACACCACCAACACGCTGACCGTCGGCGGCATCGAGACCCTGACCGGTGGTTCGTCCACCGACGTGGTCACGCTGGGCACCGCGGGCAACACCCTGCTGGTCTCCCTGGTCGAGACGCTGACCGGTGGCGTGGGCACCGACGTCGTCACGCTGGGTTCGGCCGGCAACACCATCCTGACCAACCTGCTGGAGACGATCACCGGCGCCGCCGGTAGCGACCTCGTCTACCTCGGCACCACGGGCAACACCGTCCTGGTTTCGGGCGTTGAGGTTCTGGTCGGCGACACGGCTTCCGACGTCGTCACGCTGGGCACGGCTGGCAACACGGTGCTGCTGCGCGGCATCGACGTGCTGACCGGCGGTGTCGGCACCGACGTCGTCACGCTGGGCAACACCGCCAACACGCTGACAGCCGGCGGCATCGAGACGCTGATCGGTGGCACGACCACCGACGTGATCACGCTGGGCACGGCGGGCAACACCCTGCTGGTTTCGGGTCTGGAGACCCTGACCGGTGGCGTGGGCACCGACGTCGTCACCCTCGGCTCGGCTGGCGGCACCATCCTCACCGGCCTGCTGGAGACGATCACCGGCAGCAGCACCTCCGACCTCGTCTACCTCGGCACCACGGGCAACACCGTCCTGGTTTCGGGCGTTGAGGTTCTGGTCGGCGGCACGGCTTCCGACGTCGTCACGCTGGGCACGGCCGGCAACACGGTGCTGCTGCGCGGCATCGACGTGCTGACCGGCGGTGTCGGCACCGACGTCGTCACCCTGGGCGACACGGCGAACACGCTGACCGTCAACGGCATCGAGACGCTGATCGGTGGCACGGCCTCCGACGTCGTCACGCTGAGCACGGCCGGCAACACCCTGCTGGTTTCGGGTCTGGAGACCCTGACCGGTGGCGTGGGCACCGACGTCGTCAGCCTGGGTTCGGCCGGCAACACGATCCTCGCCAGCCTGCTGGAGACGATCACCGGCGGTGCGGCGACCGACGCCATCACCATCGGCACTGCGGGCGGCACCCTGCTGGTTTCGGGTCTGGAGACCCTGACCGGTAGCACGGCGACCGATGCCGTCATTCTGGGCACCTCCGGCAACACCTTGCTGACCTCGGGCATCGAGTTCCTGCAGGGCGGCGCGGGCAGCGACCTGGTCTTCATCGGCTCGACGGGCAGCACCTTCCAGACGGTCGCGCTGGAGTTCCTGATCGGCGGTGCGGGCACCGACGTCATCACGCTGGGCTCGGCTGGCAGCACCACCACGGTCCGCGGTCTGGAAATCCTGACCGGCGGCGTGGGCACCGACGTCATCACCATCGGCGACACCGGCACCACCATGGTGGTTTCGGGCATCGAGA
>NZ_PDKW01000036.1:31726-32065 GCF_002573965.1 Azospirillum palustre
CCTGACCGGCGGCGTGGGCACCGACGTCATCACCATCGGCGACACCGGCACCACCATGGTGGTTTCGGGCATCGAGACGCTGGCTGGCGGTGCGTCGACCGACGTCATCACCATCGGCACCACGGGCGGCACCCTGCTGGTTTCGGGTCTGGAGACCCTGACCGGTGGCGTGGGCACCGACGTCATCACCATCGGTTCGGCTGGCGGCACGCTGCTTGCCAACGGTCTTGAGACGATTATCGGCGGCACGGGTTCGGAACTGGTGTTCCTGGGCTCGGGCGGTTCGACGGTCTCGGTGTCGGGCATCGACATCCTGATCGGCGGCGTCGGCACCGATGT
>NZ_PDKW01000036.1:32165-36395 GCF_002573965.1 Azospirillum palustre
GTGTTCCTGGGCTCGGGCGGTTCGACGGTCTCGGTGTCGGGCATCGACATCCTGATCGGCGGCGTCGGCACCGATGTGGTCACGCTGGGCACGGCCGGCAACACGGTGCTGCTGCGCGGCATCGAGACGCTGACCGGTGGCGTGGGCACCGACGTCCTGACGCTGGGCAACACCGCCAACACCGCGACGGTTTCGCTGTTCGAGACGATCATCGGCGGCACCGCCACCGATGCCATCACGATCGGCACCACGGGCGGCACCCTGCTGGTTTCGGGTCTTGAGACCCTGACCGGCAGCGCGCTCTCCGACGTCGTCACCCTCGGCTCGGCCGGCAACACCCTCGCGGTGACGCTGATCGAGACGCTGAACGGCGGCGCGGGCGTCGACGTCGTGTCGCTGGGCACGGCGGGCAACACCCTGCTGGTCTCGGCTCTGGAAACCATCACCGGTTCCGCCGCCACCGATCTGATCACCATCGGCACGGCCGGCAGCACGCTGCTCGCCAACCTGCTGGAGACGGTCACCGGCGGTCTGGGCACCGACGTGATCTTCCTGGGGTCGTCCGGCAACACGATGCTGGCTTCGGGCATCGAGATCCTGGTCGGCGGCACCAACACCGACGTCGTCACGCTGGGCACCGCGGGCAACACCCTGATCCTGCGTGGCCTGGAGACCCTGACCGGCTCCGTCGGCACCGATGTCGTCACCATCGGCGACACCGGCACCACCATGGCGGTTTCGGGCATCGAGACCCTGGCCGGCGGTGCAGGCCTCGACCTGATCTCGCTGAGCACGGCCGGCAACACCCTGCTGGTTTCGGGTCTGGAGACCCTGACCGGTAGCGTTGGCACCGACATCGTCACGCTGGGCACCGTGGGCAACACCCTGGTGGTCAACGCGCTGGATACCCTCACCGGCGGCGCGGGTTCCGACCTCGTGTTCCTGGGTTCGGGCGGTTCGACGCTGCTGGCGTCCGGCCTCGAGATCCTGGTCGGCGGCACGGGCGTCGATGTGGTCACGCTGGGCACGGCCGGCAACACGGTGCTGCTGCGCGGCATCGAGACGCTGACCGGTGGCGTGGGCACCGACGTCGTCACGCTCGGCAACACCGCCAACTCGCTGATCGTCGGCGGCATCGAGACGCTGATCGGTGGCCTCGCCTCCGACATCGTCACGCTGGGCACGGCGGGCAACACCCTGCTGGTTTCGGGTCTGGAGACCCTGACCGGTGGCGTGGGCACCGACATCGTGACCATCGGCACGGCCGGCGGCACGCTGCTGGTGAGCGGCATCGAAACGGTGATCGGCGGCACGGGCCTGGAGGTGATCTTCACCAGCACGGCCGGGTCGACCCTCACCGTCTCGGGTGCGGACTTCGTGATCGGCGGCGCCGGCACCGACGTCCTGACCCTGGGTACGGCCGGCAACACCACCACCATCCGCGGCATCGAGACGCTGATCGGCGGTGCGGGTTCCGACCTGGTGATCCTGGGCGACACCGGCAACACGCTGAACCTGGGCTCGGGCATCGAGATCCTGGTCGGCGGCGCCGGCACCGACGTGCTGACCATCGGCACCTCGGGCACGACCCTGCTGACCCGCGGCATCGAGACGCTGATCGGCGGCGTGGGCACCGACGTCATCACGCTGGGTGACACGGTGAACACCATCACCGTGACGGGCATCGAGGCCCTGACCGGCGGTGCGAACACCGACGTCGTCTTCACCGGTTCGGCCGGCGTGACGATGACGGTCTCGGGCGTCGAGTTCCTGGTCGGCGGCACCGGTTCGGATGTCGTGACCCTGGGCTCCTCGGGCAACACGGTCATCACCCGCGGCATCGACACCCTGTCGGGCGGTGCGGGCAGCGACCTGGTGTTCCTGGGCGACACCGGCGTCACCATGACGCTGGGTTCGGGCATCGAGATCCTGGTCGGCGGCGCGGCCACCGACGTCATCACTCTGGGCACCTCGGGCAGCACCCTGCTGACCCGTGCGGTCGAGACGCTGATCGGCGGCGCGGGCACCGACGTCATCACGCTGGGCGACACCCCGAACACGGTCACCGTGACGGGCGTCGAGACCCTGGTGGGTGGCGCCAACACCGACATCGTCTTCACCGGTTCGGCCGGCGTGACGATGACGGCCTCGGGCGTCGAGTTCCTGGTCGGCGGCGCCGGCTCGGATGTCGTGACCCTGGGTGCGGCGGGCAACACCGTCATCACCCGCGGCATCGACACCATGATCGGTGGTGCCGGTAGCGACCTGGTGATCCTGGGCGACACGGGCGTCACCATGCGGGCCGAGAGCGGGATCGAGATCCTGGTCGGCGGCGCCGGTTCCGACATCGTCAGCCTCGGCGATGGCGGCAACACGGTCCTGCTGCGTGGCATCGAGACGCTGACCGGCGGCACCGGCAACGACGTGATCACGCTGGGTGAATGACCTCATCACCCTCGGGTCGACCGGCAACACGCTGGTTGTGCTGGGTATCGAGACGCTGCTGGGCGGGGCCGGCACCGATATCGTGACCATCGGCACCGCCGGCGGCACGCTGCTGGCGCTTGGCATCGAGACGCTCGTCGGCGGTGTGGGCGTGGACGTCATCCTCACCGGCTCGGCTGGGTCTACCCTGACCGTCTCGGGTGCCGATTTCGTCATCGGCAATGCCGGCACCGATGTCCTGACATTGGGATCGGCCGGCAACACCACCACCATCCGCAACATCGAGACGCTGATCGGCGGCGCTGGTTCCGATCTGGCGATCCTGGGCGATACCGGCAACAGGTTGACCCTGGGGGTGGGCATCGAGATTCTTGTCGGTGGCGCCGGCCAGGATATCGTGACCATCGGCACCGGCGGCACCACCCTGCTGACCCGCGGTGTCGAGACGCTGATCGGCGGTGTCGGCGCCGACGTCATCACGCTTGGCGACACGCCGAACATTGTCACCGTGACGGGCATCGACACCCTGACCGGCGGTGCCAACACCGACATCGTCTTCACGGCCAGCACCGGCGTGACGATGACGGCTTCGGGCGTCGAGGTTCTGGTCGGCGGTGCCGGTTCGGATGTCGTCACCCTGGGCGACACTGCGAACACCATCACCGTCCGCGGCATCGATACCCTGTCGGGTGGTGCGGGCAGCGACCTGATGTTCCTGGGCGACACCGGCGTCACCATGCGGGCCGAGAGCAGGGTCGAGATCGTCGTCGGCGGTGCCGGCAACGACATCGTCAGCCTCGGCGATGGCGGCAACACGGTCCTGCTGCGCGGCATCGAGACCCTGACCGGCGGCACCGGCAACGACGCGATCACGCTCGGCGACACCCCGAACACGGTCACCGTGACAGGCGTCGAGACCCTGACCGGCGGTGCCAGCACCGACATCGTCCTCACCGGTTCGGCCGGCGTGACGATGACGGCCGCGGGCGTCGAGTTCCTGATCGGCGGCACCGGTTCGGATGTCGTAACCCTGGGTGCGGCGGGCAACACCGTCATCACCCGCGGCATCGACACCATGATCGGCGGTGCCGGCAGCGACCTGGTGATCCTGGGCGACGTCCTGCTGCGTGGCATCGAGACGCTGACCGGCGGCACCGGCAACGACGTGATCACGCTGGGTGACACCGGTGTGACGATGTCGGTCTCCGGTATCGAGACGCTGATCGGCGGTGCCGGCACCGACGCCATCACGGTGACCGGCGGTTCGGGCATCCGCTTCCAGGCCGGCACGGGCGACAGCCTGAGCCTGGCTTCGGGCAGCGGCACCGACACGGTGGTGTACTCGTCCTTCACCGACATCTCGGCGCTGGGCGCGAACACCGGCTTCGTCTCGGTCTCGAACTTCCAGTCGGGCACCGACAAGGTGCAGCTGACCGGTACGGCCCGGACCGCTGCGGATAAGAACGGCGATGCTTCGCTCTCGACGGCCTCTGCTGCGACCAACGGCGTGAACATCGGCTCCAACGAGCTGGTGAGCCTGACCTCGGTCGTCAGCGGCAGCCTGACGGACGCTTCGCTGGCCAGCTTCCGCTCGGCCCTGGGGACGCTGACGAACTCGTCGGCTGGTGCAAGCACGCTGGTTCTGGCCAACAACGGCACCAGCTCCGGCCTGTACCAGGTGGTCGACACCAACGGCGACGGCCAGGTGGCCGCCACCGAGGTCCGGCTGCTCGGCGTGTACAACGGCACGGTCCTCTCGCTCTCCGACATCAACCTCGGTTGATG
>NZ_PDKW01000036.1:36495-188071 GCF_002573965.1 Azospirillum palustre
GCCGCCACCGAGGTCCGGCTGCTCGGCGTGTACAACGGCACGGTCCTCTCGCTCTCCGACATCAACCTCGGTTGATGGCTGGGGGCGTGAGCCCAAGCATGGTAAAAGAGGGGGGGCGCCCGCAGGGGCGCCCCCTTTCTCTTTGTGCGGACCTATTCCGGTAAGCGGTGTTCCGGCTCCCGATGGCCTCGATCCAAGATGTCTTTACCCATGCCCAGCAGCGTCATGCCGCCGGGCATTTCGCCGATGCAGCGGCGCTCGCGCGGGAGGTGCTGCGGCTGGCGCCCGATCATGCCGTCACCCGGCACATGCTCGGCACCGCCTTGTGCGCATCCGGCCATGGCGAGGAGGGGCTGGCCCACATTGGCACGGCCATGCTTCTTGATCCGGGCCAGCCGGTCTATGCGGTGAACCTGGCCATCCTGCTCCATTCCCTTGGTCTCAAAGCCGATGCGGCCTTCCATCGCGCCTTGCGGCTGCGGCCGGGCGATGCCCGGTTGCTCGACGGGTTGGGAAGCGGCATGAGCGAGCAGGGCGATAACCCGCAAGCGCTCATTCCCTTGAGGCATCGGCTGGCGCTGGAACCCAATGTGGCAGAGGCCTACCGCAAGGTTGCCATCGTTGCCCAGCGCGCCGGCCGACTGGAGGAGGCGCGGCGGGCTTACCGCCGGGCCTGGCGGCTGGGCGGAGGAGACGGGCTTTTGGTGCGCGAGGCGCTGACCTTGCCGGCCATTCCCCGCTCAGCGACCGAGATCGAGGAAAGCCGCGCCCATTGCGCCGCGGTGCTGCGACAGGCGCGCGAGCACGGCCTGCGCATCGACGACCCGCTGCGCGAGGTCGGCGTCACGTCCTTTTTTCTGTCCTATCATGGGCTCGACAATCGTGCCTTGAACGGCGAGCTGGCTGCCTTGTACCAGGAGGCTTGCCCCTCCTTGCTCTACACCGCCGCGCATTGCCGGGAGTCCGGATGGCCCGGTGCGGCCGAGGACAGGGCCGGTCGGCGGCTCCGCGTCGGCTTCATCTCCGACTATTTCCACAACCACACCATCGGCATGCTGAACGAGGGGCTGATCGAGTGGCTGTCGCGCGAGCGCTTCGAGGTGGTGCTGTTCCTCACGCCAGGGCCGGACGACGACCTGCGGCGCCACCTGCGCACTGTGGCGGACCGCGCGGTCGACATTCCGCGCGATCTCGATGCCGCACGGCGTATCATCGCCGAGGCGCGCCTGGATGTCCTGTACTATACCGACATCGGCATGTCGCCCTTCACCTACTTCCTTGCCTTTGCCCGGCTGGCGCCGCGGCAATGCCTGAGCTGGGGGCATCCGGACACCACCGGCATTCCCACCTTGGACGTCTTCTTGAGCTGCGATGCGATGGAGCCGGAGGATGGCGAGGCTCATTACAGCGAACGCCTGATCCGCTTGCCGGGCCCGACCGTCTGCTACCGGCGCCCGCGGCTGGCCGAACCGCGCAAGACCCGCATCGACTTCGGCCTGGCCACCGAAAGCCGGCTCTACCTCTGTCCGCAGAGCTTGTTCAAGATTCATCCCGCCTATGACGACGCCCTGATCGCCATTCTGCGACGGGACCGTGACGGCATCCTCGTCTTTGTCGATCCGCGCGGCCAAGGCGCTGCGCTGACGCAGCGGCTGGGCGCCAAGGGACCCGATGTGGCCGGCCGCATCCATCTGCTGCCGGGGCTGGGGACCGCGGATTTCATCGCACTGACCGCCGACGCCGATGTCATGCTCGACCCGTTCCATTATAGCGGTGGCAAGACAAGCTTGGAGGCTCTGGCCTTCGGCACGCCGGTGGTGACTTGGCCCGGCGCCTTCATGCGCGGACGCCATACCCTGGGTTTCTACACGCTGATGGGGCTTGACGACTGCGTGGCGAGCGATCCGGCCGATTATGTCGACCGGGCGGTCCGGCTCGGCACCGATCAGCGGCTGCGCGCCCAAGTCCGGCAGCGCATCCTTGAGCGAAGCGCCGTTCTGTTCGACGACGGGGCCTCGATCCGGGCGATCGAGCGCTTTTTTCAGGAGACGCCCTGACTGGAGCGCGGCCAAGCCGTTTGGGGGGATCAGTGCGTGGGCAGCGCCGACAGGCGGTCGGCCATCCGCAGGACGCCCTGGGCCAGCCGGACGATGGCGGGAGAGCCGATGAACAGCTCGCGCAGGGCCGCCCCTTCACCGAAGCGCAGGACAAAGCCGTTCGGGTTGAAGACCACCGCGATCTTGGCCGTCTCCGACAGGACATGCTGGGTGCGGCCCTGGAACACGGCGTCCAGGATCGACCGGGCCAGTTCGCGGGCGTCCTCGACATCCAGGGAGGCTATCGCCGGCCCCAGCCGGCTCTCGTTGAACAGGAAGAGGCCCTCCAACCGCAAGGCGCCTTTGCCGTCCGCCGCTTCGCCTTCATGCAAGGCGATGTGGGACAGGAACTTGCCGTCCGGGAACAGGACGGTGCGGTCGTCCACCTCGATGTTGATGACGAGCTTGCTCCTGGCCGACATGGGACGGGCTTTCTTCGGAAGGCTGTTCCGGACGGGCGAGGCTCCCGGAAAGCGAATTGGGACGGGGGCTCAGGCGACCGACCGGCGTGCCAATTCTGCCTCGACCAGACCGGCGACCACGTGGGTCATGCGGCGTTCGGCACGCCATCCCAGCAGCCGTTCCGCCTTGGCGGAGTTGCCCACGCTGAAGGCGATGTCCGAGGGGCGGAGCAGGTCCGGATTGCCCCTGACATGCCGGCGCCAGTCTAGGCCGAAACAGGAGAAGGCCTGGGCGACGAACTCCTCCAGTCGGTTCGCCTCGCCGGTGGCGATCACGAAATCATGGGGTTCGTCCAGGGCCAGCATACGGGCCATGGCGTCGACATACTCCGGGGCCCAGCCCCAGTCGCGGGCGATCGACAGCGTTCCCAGTTCCAGGACGTCGGTCTTGCCCTCGGCGATGTCGGCGGCCCCGCGGATGATCTTCTGCGTGACGTAACGGGTGGGCCGCAACGGCGATTCATGATTGAACAGGATGCCGGAGCAGGCGAACAGGCCGTAGGCCTCGCGGTAGTTGGCGACCGCCCAGAAGGCGGCGGCCTTGCCGACGCCATAGGGGCTGCGCGGATGGAAGGGGGTGGTCTCGTCCGCCGGCGCCTCGGTGTTGCCGAAACATTCGCTGGAGCAGGCGCTGTAGAAGCGGGTGTCCAGCTTCAGGAAGCGGATCGCTTCCAGAATGTTGATGGTGCTGGAGATGGTGCTGTTCAGCGTCTCGACCGGCTGGTCGAAGGACAGCCCGACCGAGGCCTGGCTGGCGAGATTGTAGATCTCGGCCGGCCGGACACGGGCGATGACCTCGACCACGCTGCGGAAGTCGGTCAGCACGGAGGAATGGAGGATCACCCGGCCGAAGATGCCGAGCTGCCGCAGGTTGGCGAAGCCCGCCATCTCCCGGTCGCGCGAGGTGCCGTGGACCGCATAGCCCTTGTCCAGCAGGAGCTGGGAGAGATAGGCGCCATCCTGGCCCGAAACGCCGAAGATCAGTGCGGTCCTCGGCTCGCTTCGGGTCATTCCTCCAATGGTCATCGGACGGCGCCTACATCGGTTGCTGGGCGGTCACTGGGCGGTCGCGGGTGGCTTGTGTCAGCGGTGATCGTCGCCGTCGGCGAGGAGACGCATGTCGGACTCGACCATCTCCCGGACCAGATCGCGGAAGGCGGTGGTGTGGGTCCAGCCCAGCTTCTCGCGCGCCTTGCTGGGGTCGCCCAGCAACAGGTCGACCTCGGTCGGGCGGAAATAGCGTGGGTCGATGCGGACCACCACCTTGCCGGTCTTCTGGCAGATGCCTTCCTCGTTCACGCCTTCGCCGCGCCATTCGATCCCGCGGCCAATATGGCCGAAGGCCAACTCGACGAACTCGCGCACGCTGTGGGTCTCGCCGGTGGCCAGCACGTAGTCGTCGGCCTCGTCCTGCTGCAGGATGCGCCACATGCCCTCGACATAGTCGCGCGCATGGCCCCAGTCGCGCTTGGCGTCCAGGTTGCCGAGATACAGGCAGTCCTGGCGGCCCTGCTCGATGCTGGCCACCGCGCGGGTGATCTTGCGGGTGACGAAGGTCTCGCCGCGGGTCGGGCCTTCATGGTTGAACAGGATGCCGTTGCTGGCGTGCATCCCATAGGCCTCGCGGTAGTTCACCGTGATCCAGTAGGCGTACAGCTTGGCTGCGGCATAGGGGCTGCGCGGGTAGAAGGGCGTGGTCTCCCGCTGCGGCGTCTCCTGCACCTTGCCGTACAGCTCCGAGGTGGAGGCCTGGTAGAAGCGCGCGCTCTTCTCCAGGCCCAGGATGCGGATCGCCTCCAGAAGACGCAGCGTGCCGATGCCGTCGGCGTTGGCGGTATATTCCGGCGTCTCGAAGCTCACATGCACGTGGCTCTGCGCCGCCAGATTGTAGATCTCGGTCGGCTGCACCTGCTGGACCAGGCGGATCAGGTTGGTGCTGTCCGTCAGGTCGCCGTAATGCATGAAGAAGCTGACATCCTCCTCATGCGGATCCCGGTAGAGATGCTCCACCCGCCCCGTGTTGAAGGACGATGACCGGCGCTTGATGCCGTGGACGATATAGCCCTTCCCCAGCAGAAGCTCGGCAAGATACGCGCCATCCTGGCCGGTGGCGCCGGTGATGAGGGCAACTTTGCGCAAAGGACCGACCCTTGATCTGTACGGCGTTAATGATCGGGCACTATCCTCAAAGGATCCTGGCAAGGCAAGGGGCGTTGCGCCCGATCCCAGATAAGGCACGGGGTCCCGGGGCGCGGCATCCGGTCTCCGGCGGCTCTCCGGCAGCGCCGCGGCGGCGTGATGGAGAAGCCGGGGGGCACGAACGGAGTTGAAGCGCCTATCGCGGAACGATAGGGTGCGCGCCGAACGGGCCGGCCATCCCCGGCGGCCCCGGTCGGGTGCGGCCGTGGAGCCGGGGCCGGAGGTCGCACAGCACGGATTGTCATGGCTACCGTCGCCGAAGCATTGCAGATCGCCGTGGGACTTCAGCGTGCCGACCGCCTGGACGAGGCGCGCGCGCTCTATCTGCGCATTCTGGAGGTCGATCCGCGCAATGCCCATGCCCTGCATCTGCTGGGGCTGATCGAGCGGCGCCAGAACCGCCGGGACAAGGCGCTGGACCTGATCCGGGCCGCTCTCGACGTCGCGCCGGAGATGGCGGACGCCACCTGCAACCTTGGCAGCACCCTGTCCGAACTTGGCCGGATCGATGCCGCCGCCGCGGCGTACCGCCGGGCGATCCAGTTGGATCCGTCGCTGGAAGGGGCGCATCAGGCGCTTGCCTCGCTGCTGGGCGGGCGTGGCGGGCCGCGCGACTGGGCGACGGCCGCTGTGGCCTATCGGCGCGCATTGCGGCTGAACCCCCAGCGTCCCGAAAGCTATCATGACCTCGGAATCGCGCTGCGGCAGAATGGAGCGGTGGAAGAGGCGCAGGCAAGCCAGCGAAACGCGCTCGCCCTGCATCCGGGCTTTGCCAGTGCCTATGCGAAGCTTGGAAACATCCAGCTTGAGTTGGGCGATCCTTCCGGCGCCTTGATCTCCTTCCGCCGCTCACTCACCCTTGAGCCGGGGCAGGGGGGGACACTCTACAACCAGGGCAATGCCCAGCATGCCGCTGGCTTGGCCGATGAGGCGGTCGACAGCTATGCCGGCGCGGCGCGGGCCGGCGTCACTCTGGCGTTGACCCGGCTGGCCGACGTGCTGACCGGCCTCGGCCGGCTGGCCGAGGCGGAGCAGGTGCTGCGGCTGGCGCTGATCCGGCCGGGCAGCGACGTTCCCGGTGCCATCGACATGCTGTCGGCCCTGCTGGCGCGCCAGGGGCGGCATGAGGAGGCCCGGCGCTTCTTCGCCGACTACCGCTATCCGCATGCCGCCGATCCCGGCATGTTCCGCATCGAATGCCTGACCGCGGTCGCCGAGAACTGGCTGGCCGCCGGCGAGACCGACCGCGCGGTGGAGGTGCTGGCCGGGGTTCATGGCCATGGCAGCCGCTTCTTCACCGTGAAGTCGATCGCCGGGCTGCAGCAGTCCCTGGCCCGGCAGGGCCGTCGGCTGGAGCGTCCGGCCAACCCCGACCCGTCCCAGCCGCGCATCTGCTCGTCCACGCTGGCGACCCATGGCCGCTTCGCCCACAACGCCCTGGAATATGTGCTGCTGCGGCTCTATGCCGAGACGTACGGCTACCGGCTGGAGACGCCGGACTGGGTCGGCGGCCATTACTTCGATCTCGACGATCCCAGGCCCGGCGGCGGGCTGAAGCCGATGCATTTCGGCCGGCGCATCCTGAACGACCTGGTGACCGGGCGGCGCGACGACCCGCGTCCCGGCGTCGACATCCTCTCGCCGCTGTTCCTGTTCGACTATCGCGAGGAGTGGCGCGAGCGGGTGCAGTCCTGGCTGCGGCCCCGGCCCGACTGGCTGCCTTATGTCGATCCGGTGATGCAGGCGTTGAAGGCGCGCGGCAACACGGTGGTGGCCCTGCACATCCGTCGCGGCGACTTCGTCTGGTTCCGCTACACCATCACCGAGACCTCCTGGTACGTCGACTGGCTGAAGGCGCTGTGGCCGACGCTGGACCGGCCGGTGCTGTACATCGCCACCGACGACCCGGCGACCATCGGCGACTTCGCGGAGTTCGCGCCGGTTTCGCTCGACGATCTGGCGAAGGACGGGGCGGTGGAGCCGTGGAAGGGGCTGGAGTTCCTGCAGGATTTCCACGTGCTGATGAACGCCGACGTGCTGGGCGTCAGCGCCCAGAGCGGTTACAGCCAGCTGGCGGCCCTGCTGAACCGCAACGCCCGCCTGTTCGTCGAACCGGATGCGGCGGCGCAGCGGATCCGGCCCTATTCCCCCTGGACGAGTTCGTCCGGCACCCCTTAAGACCACCACCATCACGATCAATGCGACGCCCTCACAAGGGCGGGAGGGCAGCCCCATGGATCTCGCGACCAAGGAATTCTACGACGACTTCTGGCCCCGTTTCGTGCCGATCTACGACGAGACCAAGAAGTACATGCTGGAGACGCTGACCGAGCGGCAGATCGGACGGGCGCTGGATGCCGGCTGCGGCCACGGCATCTGCTCCGTCATCCTGTCGGAAATGGCGGAGCAGGTGGTGTCGGTCGACGTCTCGTCGGACAGCCTCGCCACCGCCCGCCAGCAGGCCCAGCGCTTCGGCCGCGACAACATCGAGTTCCACCACCAGGATCTCCAGGAACTGGATACCGGCCTCGGTCCGTTCGATCTGGTCTGGTGCTGGGGGGTCGCGATGATGGCGCCCGACCCGATGAAGGTCATGCGCAACCTGATGGCCGTCACCAAGCCGGGCGGCACCGTCTATCTTGGCCTCTACCTGAAGACCTGGCTGTCGCCGGTGCATGAGGGCGTGCGCCATTTCTGCCGCGCCTACATGGACACGCCGGCCCGGCGCAAGCTGGTCGGCGGCTTTTTCACCGGCCTGACCAAGGTCGCCTGCGCGCTGAAGGGGCAGGAGATCAACCGCCGCGCCGACAACGTGTCGATCCAGGCCCAGGTCGAGGACTGGTACTATCCGCCCTACAAGACCTTCTATTCGATCGAGGAGATCGTCGCGCTGTTCGAGCGCAACGGCTTCAAGGCGGAATGCATCCAGGACCGGCTGGGCCGGATGAAGAGCGCCACGATCTTCGTGATCCGGGCGACGAAGAATGGCTGAGACGGCGGCGGGACAGGAAAGCCGCATCGCTCCCCCCGACTGGGAGGAACTGGGCCGGCTGCTGTCCCGCGGCTACATCGACAGCGGCTTCATCGGCGGCGTCACCCGCGTGCCGGTGAAGGACGTCGTGCGCGACATGCTGTCGGAGGCGCGCGCCGACGAACAGGTGGCGGAACTGCGGCGCACGGCCGCGGCCGCCGGCGTCGATGCCGACAAGGCCCGCATCCTGGAGGTCGGGTCCGGCTGCGGCATGACCGTGGTGCGCGGGCGCACGGCGCACGGGCTGGACATCCACGGCATCGAGCCCAGCATGGGCGAATACAGCTCCACGCTCGACGTCTGCCGCCGGCTGATCGACCATTACGGCCTGCCGGCGGACGCGGTGCGCGACGCCACCGGCGAGGCGATCCCCTTTCCGGACGCCAGCTTCGACATCGTCTATTCCTCCAACGTGCTGGAGCATGTCGGCGATCCGGCGGCGGTGCTGGACGAGGCGCTGCGCGTGCTGAAGCCGGGCGGGCTGCTGCTGATCGTCGTGCCGAATTACGGTTCCTGGTGGGAGGGGCACTACGGCATCCTGTGGCTGCCGCGGATGCCGGCCGGGCTGGCGAAGCTCTATGTCCGGCTGTTCGGCCGCGACCCATCCTATGTCGACACCCTCAACCTGATCGACCGCCCCTGGTTCGACCGCTGGCTCCGCCGCCACCCCGGCCGGCTGGAGGTGCTGGACTGGGGCTGGAGCGTCTTCGAGCAGCGGCTGCGCACGCTGGGCTTCGGCGACTGGGCGGCGCTGTCGGTCGCCAAGCGCATCGTCACCTTCGTCCACCGCTCCGGCCTGCTGGAGCCGGCGATCTGGCTCGCCCGGCGCCTGCATTGGGAAACCCCGATCATCTTCGTGGCGCGCAAGCGGCCGGACTGACCGCCCCCTTCGCCGCCCCGTTCGCTGCCGCCCCGGTCAGAAACCCGTCCGGTACAGGGCGATCAGCGACTTCCATTCCAGTGCCCGGTTCTCCCAGCGGTAATTGGCGCCGATCGCCTGCCGCTGGTGCCGGAGCGACGCCTGGAGGTCCGCTCCGTCGCCGTCGCTCCACTGCCCGATCTTGGCGACCAGGGCGTCGGTGAAGGCCTTTTCGAAATCTTCCCCGCCTTCCCCGTAGGGAACCATGGTGGCGAAGCCGGCCGCGCTTTCCGGCAGCGCGCCGCGGTCCGTGCAGACGAGGCTGCAGCCGGCGGCGAGCGCCTCGATGGGGGCGATGCCGGAGGTCTCTTCGAAGGCGGTGGGGTAGGCGACGACGGCGGTGTCCAGCAGCCGCTCGGTCAGGCGGGCATGGGAAAGCGGGCCGCGATAGTCGACGCCTTCCATCGTCATGCCGCTGAGCAGGCGGTGGATCGGGTCGTCGGCCTGCGCGACGCCGTAGATCGACTGCCCGGAATAGACGGCCAGCGTTGCGGCCGGGCATTCCGCCCGCACCGCCGGCCACAGCTTCAGCAGGGTTTCCAGACCGCGCGTCGGCGCCGAGACATAGGCCACCTCCAGCGCCGCCCGCTTGGTCGCGAACAGCCCCGCCTCGTCGTCACGCCGCCGCAGGACGAAGGGGTTGCAGGCGTTGCGGATCACATGGCACCGCTCCGCCGGAATGGTGTCCCTGAACTTCTCCAGGAAGATCCGCTTCTGCCATTCGCTGACGAACACGATGCCGTCGGCCGAGCGCGCGTGGTCGGTGTCCAGATAGTGGGCCAGGCACTTCAGGTCGTGGAACCACACGTCGTGCTGGATGTGGACCCACAGGAAGACGGGCACGGAGGGGAGAAAGCGCTTCAACGCCGTCACGTTGTCGGCGTTGTTGCTGACGATGACCGCGTCGGTCCCGGTCAGGTCCCCGGCGGTGATCTTGGTGCAGTCGACGATCCTGACCCCGCTGCGGCGCGCATCCTGGCCGCCGCCGATGGCAAGCACGACCCCATGCCCCTCGGCGGCGAGGCAGTCGGACAGGTAGATCAGCGACGAGGCGATCCCACCCATTCCTTCCGTTTCGCTGTAGGCATCGCTCGCCTTCGTCAGGCGGGAGTCGATGAGGAGGAGCTTCATGGGTCGAAACGCCTTTCAGGAGAGGCAGGTGAGGGGGGCCGACTGCCGCCGGACGGCGGTTATAGGACGTGCGCGGGCCTGTTTCATAGACTCTCTGCCAGCTTCAAGGGATCGGCCGGGTGTCGAGCACCACCTGCGGGAACGGGCACAGGAGACTGCGGGAGACGATGCCGCCCTGATGGCAGGGTATGTCGTGCAACTCCTGCAAAAGGGCAGCTCCGGTGATGTGCATCACTTGGATGCGGCGTGGCAGCGGGCCGGGAGAGACGAATGCCCCCCTGTCCCTGTCCCAACTGGGCGCGATCGCGCTGCAGACCCAGTTGTATTCGGGCGGCAGACGGGCGGCGGTCAGGGCACGGCTGTAGAGAAGTTGGTTCAGCGCGGCCTGATCGCAGTTCAGGACTTGCGAGCGCACGATCGCCGTGCCCATTTCCTCGCGCCACAGCCCCCACAGCGGGCTGCTGGCGCGGGCGGCGAACACGCCGGCATTATGCACCGGCAGCATGCTAAGCCTGTGCCCGGTCTCCGGCCCATAGACCAGCCCATAGATGTGCCGGTGCCGGGTGCGGGGAAGGCTGTCGGCATCGTACAGATAGTCGCTGAGGTGATGCAGTTCCGGGACGATCGCGATATCGGCGGTGTCGGCCGCTGCGACGAAGGGGGTCAGCGCCTTGCCGGACTGGATCCAGGTGTCTGCATCCATCCAGAAATAATGATCGTAGCCAGGGAAAAAATCCGGCAGGAATGGCCGCGCTGTCAGGCATTTGACACGTTGAGGCAAAGATTTTGCGAGATCTCCTTCAATGAAGGAAAATCCCCACCCGATCTCAACGGTCGGGACATGAATACTTTCTAGCTTCTTCTTCTGATCGTAATTTAGCCCTGCATCGATTACATAGCAATCTATGTTACGGGTTTCTTCAAAGAACTTAATAGATCTTAGGAAACTCCAAAGTATATTAAAATATTTCTCGTCAGCTCCCGTGATAATTGCAACCTTGCCCATATGTGATCCTGATGTTCTGTCGCAGCCGCTGCAGGCCGGATTTGGGATGATGGACGGTTCCCCATGCCGATCCTGCCCTGGGCCATGGGACGATGCTGAGCATCGAATGCAGAGGCTACTTTTGCCATGGCCCCGCTGCGCATGGAAGAGCGGCAAAGTGCCGTCGACGGTCGGTGTTCATTTGTTTCCAACGATGGAGGGCATGCTCCACGTCCCTGACGTTTCCTCCGGTGCTGTTCCCCAGGTGCGGCCTATGTCCGAACCAAGAGCCCGGAACGGAGTTCCGGATCACGACTTCGACAGGGGAGTTTCCTTGCCGCTGCGGACTTGACTGGCTTGAAGGATAAATGCTTATGCTGCCCATGGTTCCACGGCAGCCGCCTGATCTTTCCGCAACGACCTGCTTCGGCCTTTTAGAAAGGAAAGCGTGCTTGAATATTGTTGACACTTTCATGATGGGTGACGCGGATGAAGTGGAGCTTCTTCTGGTCAAGCTTCATCTTGAAAAGAGATTTGTAAGTTCTTGGGTTATTGTCGAGCACGCCTATAATTTTCGCCAGAAGCCGAAGGGGCTTTTTCTGAGACGCATCCTTGATAGCGATCCGAGGTTTTCTGATTTTCTCGATAAGATAATCCTTATCGAGATGAAGGAACCATTCAAGGATATCTCCTTGGATTACAGACCTGCGTGGATGCTTGACGATGAAGCTGTCATGTTCTCACGAGAATATCAGCAAAGGCAAAGTGGTTTTTCCTATATTTCCGAACATTTTCCGGAAGATACATGGGTCATAGTCACTGATGTTGATGAATCCGTTGACTTCTCTTCTGATATCCGTGCGCAGATCCTGATCAATTGCCTTCAGCAGATTGGTGGAAAGCCTTTCAACGTGCCGCGCATCCGGCATTGGTATGATTTCGACAACCGCAGCAATGGTGACTTCCATGTGCCGTTTCAAACCATCAAGTATATCAAGGAAAGCGGGAGGCCGCTTTCTCTTCTGAGGAGCCGTGGGCATAACTTTGGAATTCAAAGGGATGTAGATATCTGTTTCGAATACTCATTCTGCTTCGGAAAATCGGCCATATACCAGAAGCTGCAAAGTTTTTCGCACACCGGATTCGAAAACTATATCGATGTCGCCATCGAATGCAATCATTGGCTTTACAGACCTGCCGACGGAGATGCGGAGACTTATCTGTGCTCCAATCCCACTCTAAGGCTTTTTGAGAAAATCATACCGATGCGGCATAATTCTCCGCAATATGTGCGTGAGAACATCGACCGTCTTAGAACCGGAAACGTACCGGTCAATTACCGGGAAAATCGGCGGGCACGTTATCCCAGGCTGGCCGCACTTTACCCTTTCCAGTAACGAGCGAGAAAACCCGCTCCCAAAGGCTTCGGGTGGTCGATGCGACAGCGCCTTCAGTTCACTGCTCATGACCAGTTCAAGACCCTTCTGAGGCAATGCATCCAGGAACTGTTGCACAATCCTGCCGATGCCAATCAGTGGTTCATCATCGCCCAGGCCTGCGATGGCATCAAGAATGACCGGCAGGCGCTGCGCTTTCTGCAGCGGGCGATGGTGCTCAATCCAAACCATCCTATGCTGATGAGGTTCGCTGGAACGCTCTCCAAGCGCCTCAACCTGCTGAATGATGCGGAAGCCTACTACAAGCAGGTGCAGCGGTTCCTTCCCGGTGATGCGGAGGTCGAAGCCGAACTGGCCGATATCGAAAGCCGTCAGCGCATTCTCGCCACCCCCCTTGCCGTGACGGTCGGGCAAAATGGTGCGCAGCGCCACCCGATCAGCGTTAACCTGCTTTACAAGTGGAGGGATCAGTCCTGGTTGCGGCAGACCCCAGGGGCTCGGGGGGAGTGGGGAAGCCATCGCTTCGTCGCGAACCAGGATGGAGGGCGGTCGGACTGGGTGGTGGTCTTCGAAGACCTGGACATGCCGAGAGCGGTGACCTGCCGTCAGGGGAATCTGGTCCTTGCGACTGGTGAACCGCCGTCCATTTCCCGATACAGCCAGGCATTCATTGAACAGTTCGACCTGATCGTCACGCCGCACGCCGGCATGCCGCATCCACGCGTCCTGACATCCCAAATTCCCTTGCCCTGGCATGTTGGCCTGTCCGGAAACGAGCCATGGCCGGGAGCGGGGCCAATCGATTACGATTTCCTGGCGTCCCTGACCGGTATGGAAAAGGCGTTCGCCGTGTCCGCCGTTGTTTCGGACAAGACCTTCACCGAAGGACATCGGGCGCGGGTGGAATTTCTGACGAAGCTGCAGTCTCTGATGGGGGATAGTCTTCACCTGTACGGGAGAGGATATTGTGAAATTCCTGACAAGTGGTCAGCAATTTCTCCATACAAATTCCACTTGTGCCTGGAAAATTTCCAGAACGATGGATATTGGACGGAAAAGCTCTCCGATGCCTACCTTGGGTGGTCCATCCCGATTTATCACGGATGCAGGAAGGTAAACGAGATGTTCGATCCGCATACCCTGTGCGGGATCGACATTCATGATCCTGAAGGGGCCTACCGGAAGATCGTGGACTTCATGGAAAGGCACCGGCATTCGGATGTCGGTCCCCTGTTGGGACGTCAGCGTGCCGCGATCCTGAATGGACATAATATGTTCAATCGCTTGGCAGAGGTTTGCGCCGATGCTACGGGAAGCCTCTGGCGCCAAGTGACGCTGTATCCCCAGTCCGCCTTTTCCGATCGCCGTTGAGGGCGTTTGCGCCGCTTCCCTGGGCTGGAAGGTGGAAGAAACGTTTAAAGGCAATCGTCCGGCTGCACTGACCAAGACCGGCGCGGTTCACGTCCATGACGCAGGCCTGGGGCCAAGGGCTTCAATTGACCCGGAAAATTGGCCTGTGCTATGCCGCTGATGCAAAAGGAGCGCTCTTCCCAAGCATCCAGCGCATATGGCTTGCTTGTGCCATGCGCAAGCAAGGGCGTCCGCTTTCCCCTGTTCTTTCCCGGTCAAGGCCACGCCATGGGACATGTCACCGATCGCGCCATCGAACTGTACAAGGCCGGGCGCCGGGACGAGGCGCTGTCCCTGGTCGAGCAGGTGCTGCGCGAGGATCCCGTCGACCGCGACGCCTTGAGCCTGGCGGGCGCCATCCTCTACCAGTCGGACCGGCTGGACGAGGCGGAGCGGATGCTGCATCGGCTGATTGCCGGCCATCCGCTGTTCGCGCAGGGGCGCATCAATCTGGCGACGGCGATGCTGGCGCGCGGAGCCAGGCGGGAGGCCCTCGGCCATCTGCGCGTCGCCTGCCTGCTGACGCCCGGCGATCCCGATGCGCACGGCCGTCTCGGCAACCTGCTGCACGGGGCCGGCGATTACGTGGCGGCCACGCGCCACATGACCCATGCCGCCCGGCTGTGCCCCACCGATCCCGACCGGCAGGTCCTGCTGGCGGTGGCCCTGCTGTCGCACTGCGACCATGCCGGGGCGGTGGGGGTGCTGACCCCCGTCCTGGCCCGGCATCCCGGCCATACCGATGCCCGCACCCATCTGGCCGCGGCCTGGCTGTCGCTCGGCCGTCCGGATCTGGCGGAAGAGACCCTGCTGGCGGCGGGAGGCGCCCCGTCCGGCGACACCCCTCCATCGGGTGGCAAGCCGCCGACCGTCCAGGGGATTGCGCAGGGCGATCCCACACTGTCCCGCGCCCGGCTCTACCGCCAAGTCGCCGCCGATGCCCAGCGGCCCCACACGCCGGAGGGGCTGCTGGTCCGCGCCCCCTTCTCCGTGCTGTCCGGCTATGGCGACTTCGCCCAGCATTTCGTGCGCAGCCTGATGGAATGCGGGACGACCCTGCGGCTGGCCGGGCTGATGGGGGAGGAAAGCTGGCGCCCGGCCTTCACCGACCCGATCCTGCAGGCCGCCGCCCGGCGCCTCGGCGATCCGGTGCGGGCGCGGCTGGCGCTCAGCGTGCTGACCCCGCCGCTGGTGGAGCCGGTCCCCGGCCTGCCGACGGTCAACTACACCATGTTCGAGGGGCCGCGCATCCCGGACTCCTGGGCCGTCTGCAATCGGGCCCACGAGATGGTCGTCGTGCCGACCGACTCCTCGCGCCTGGCCTGGATCGCCGCCGGCCATCCCGAAGACCGCATCCGCGTCTGCCCGCCCGGCATCGCCCCCCATCCGGCCGATGCGGCGGCGCAGCCGCTGCCCATCGTCGGTCCCGGCGGACGCAGCGTGATGGATTACCGGGTGCGGGTTCTCAACATCTCCGACTTCGTCGCGCGCAAGAATCTCGCCGGGCTGCTGCGGGTCTGGCTGCGCGGCACCCGTGCCGGCGACGATGCGATCCTGATCCTGAAGGTGGGAAAGGGCGGGTCGTCCCTCATGGGCGAGATGCGCCGTCTGGTCGAGGAGGGCATGCGTGCCACCGGCCGGCGGCTGGATGAGGCGGCTCCCATCGCCCTGCTGACCGACCGCTACGACGATGCGGGAATTGCCGGCCTCTATGCCGTGGCCACCCACTATCTCAGCCTGTCGCATGGCGAGGGCTGGGACCTGCCGATCACCCGCGCCGGCTGCCTGGGGGCCGGGCTGATTGCGCCCCGGCACAGCGCCTACACCGCCTATCTGAACGACCGGGTCGCCCACCTGATCCCTTGCACCACCGGCCCGGCGCTGATGCCGTACAGCAGCGCCTATTACCAGCCCTTCCATGGGCTGGACTGGTGGCATCCGGACGAGGACGCCGCGGCCGACATCCTGTCCCGCGTCATCCGCGACCCGGAAGGGGAGCGCCGCGACGCCGCCCGTCATCTGATGGACAATTTCACCTGGGACGCCGCCGCCCGCCGTCTGCTCGACGCTCTCGACGGGGTGTAGAGTGCGATCGGTTCAAGCGGAATCGCTTGAAGCGTGAATCACACGGAAAACCAAAAGCTTAGAGTTTGTCTGGTGCTTCAATAAGCATCAGACAAACTCTAATCCTCCAGCACGAAGCGGCGGCCATGCAGGGCGATGCGGGGGCGGAGCCCCTCCTGCTCGACGCTGCGCAAGGCCCGGATGCGGCGTTCCATTTCTTCCGCACCGATGTCGGAGGGCAGGGTGCGGAGGTCGTCCAGCGCCTTGGCCGTGCAGCGGCGGCTGTGGTCCCAGGCAAGCTCCGTGCGGGGCAGAGGCCGGTCGGTCGCCGCCAGCTGGGGCGCCAGTATCACGAACAGATGGACCAGCGCGGTATGGGCCTGGTCGATCAGCCAGACCGGGTCGGGATCGGCGGGCAGGGCGAAGTTGAGCGCGCCGACGATCGGGCCGGCATCCACCCGCTCCACCATTTCGTGGGCGGTGACCCCATACTGCGCCACCCCGTCATAGAGTGCGAAGGCGAAGGGGTGGCGGCCGGGATAGGCGGGTGGGGCCGGGTGGAAATTGTAGGAGGGGCCCGAAACCCGCCGCAGCAGCTCCGCCGGCACCACGCAGTTGGTCCGGAAGGCGACGAGGCGGTCGATTTGCCCACGGTCCGCCATCGCGGCTTCCAGCTGGGGGCGGTCGGCGACCGTCACGACGGTCAGGTCGTGGTTGGCTCCGGCGAGGATGGCGGCAAGATGGCGCGCATCCCCCGGTTGGGCCAACAGGATCAGGGTGGCGGGCATGGCCGGGCCTCCTCCCTCGAAAATCCTGGCGAAAGCCCCGGCTTCACTGCGTGGCGTCGACGAACGCCTCGGCGAAGGCGCGCCAGCTGCGCTCGGTGCGGATGAAGGCCTTGGCGCGCGCGGCGCGCGCCTTGGCCGCAGCGCGGTCGGCGTAGAGCCGCTCCAGCGCCTCCACCAGCTCGTCGACCGAGGATTCGCCCCAGCCGAAGCGGCTGCCGTCGCGGTCGGCGACCGGAACCTGACGGTCCAGCGTCAGGCACAGGTCGTCGCCCTGGGTCGGGCTCTTCAGCAGGTCGCGGTGGCCGGTGTTGTTGGACAGAACCACCGGAACGCCGCAGGCCATCGCCTCCATGGCGACGAGGTTGGTCGCCCCCTCGCAGCGGTTGGGGAAGACGGCGGCATGGCAGTCGGCGAGGATCCCGGCGATCTGGTGGCGGCCGAGGAAGCCCAGATCGACGAAGCCCTCCTCGTCGGCGCCGTTCTCCATCGCCCAGCTCTTCACGTCGATCATGTTGTTGGGCAGGACCCGCGGCGGCTTCGGCGCCAGCGGCGATTCCGCCATCGTCATGCCGACTTCCGGCCAGGCGTTCTGCCAGGCGGTGACCAGCAGCGCGTCGGGATGGCGCTGACGGAAGGCGCGGAAGGCGGCCAGCACGATGTCCTGGCCCTTGCGGAACTCCAGCTTGCCGCCGGAAAAGACGACGAAGCGGTCGCCGAAGCGGCCGCTTGGCTCGGCCTCCACCATCTCGGTCGGGTCGATGCCCTGGAAGGCGAGGCCGACATTGTCGAAGCCCCAGATCTCCAGAAGCTGCCTGTTGTAGGTGGAATGCACGACGATGCGGTCGTACTGGCGGGCGCGGGCCATCACCTCGGGCGTGAAGCGGGTCTCCTCATAGGCGATGACGCCGATGTTGCGCCGGCCGCGGAAGCGCGTCGACGGACCGCCTGCGGTGAAGCCGTTGCCCAGCGCGTGCAGGACGTCGAACTCCTTCAGCAGCAGCATGTGGCCCTTGGCGTTGTCGGCCATGGCGGCGACCTGTTGGTAGGGGGCTTCCAACGGCTGCAGCTTTTCGCGGTTTTCCGGGCGCAGGGTGCCCATCAGCGGCTTTTCCAGCAGCAGCGGCGGCCGCCCGGCATCGGCGAGGTAGAGGGCGGTGTGGACACCCACCAGTCCCCAACCGTGGACCTCCGTGAGCTGCCAGGTGAAAGCCAAGTTCGGAATCATGATGGAAACCCCAATTCTGGGTGCAGGTCCGCCAGCCCAGGCGGGCGCCCAGACGGGCGCCGAGCGGCGGGAAGATCCCGCGCCGGGGCGGCGCTTGTCAAGCCGAGCGGAGCGGACTGGATTCCCCGCCTGCCCGATGCTACGACAGCGGCGGCTTTCCATAGCGGGATGGTGCTCAAGGTGCGGACGGAATCGCTTTTCTCCCTGGAGGGCAAACGGGTCTGGGTGGCCGGGCATCGCGGCATGGCGGGCGCCGCCGTCGTCCGCCGGCTGGAGCGCGAACCCTGCGACCTGCTCACCGTCGGGCGCGACCGCGTCGACCTGCGCCGCCAGTCGCAGGTCGAGGACTGGATGGCCGAAGCGAAGCCGGACGTGGTCTTCGTCGCCGCCGCCACCGTCGGCGGCATCCTCGCCAACTCCACCCGGCCGGCCGAGTTCCTCTACGACAATCTGGCGATCGAGACCAACATCATCCACGGCGCCTACCGGACGGCCGTGAAGAAGCTGGTCTTCCTGGGATCCTCCTGCATCTACCCGCGGCTGGCCGAGCAGCCGATGCGCGAGGACGCCCTGCTGACCGGCCCGCTGGAGCCGACCAACGAGTGGTATGCCATCGCCAAGATCGCCGGCATCAAGATGTGTCAGGCCTACCGGCGCCAGTATGGCTGCGACTTCATCTCGGCGATGCCGACCAACCTCTACGGCCTGAACGACAATTTCGACCTGCAGGGCGGGCATGTCGCCGCAGCATTGCTGGCCAAGATCCACCGGGCCAAGGTGGAGGGGCTGCCCTTCGTCGAGCTGTGGGGCACCGGGGCGCCCAGGCGCGAGTTCCTGTTTGCCGACGATCTGGCCGATGGCCTGGTCTTCCTGGCCCAGCATTATTCGGGCGAGCCGCACGTCAATGTCGGCACTGGAAGCGAGGTGTCGATCCGCGAGCTGGCCGAGCTGATCCGCGATGTCGTCGGCTATGAGGGCGAGTTCCGCTACGACACCTCCAAGCCGGACGGCAGCCCGCGCAAGCTGATGGACGTCAGCCGGATGAGCGGGATGGGCTGGACCGCGCCCACGTCCTTGCGCGACGGCTTCGCCACCACCTACCGCTGGTTCCTGGAGACTGTCGACCGCGGCGGCCTGCGGGGGGTGTGACCCCCCGGGCGGCGAAGCCTGCCGCGGCCCTCTCCTCTTTTGCCTCAGGCGGCGCTGCGCGCCACCCAGTCGCGCCACATGGCGCGATAGGCCGCCTCGACCCCGCGGGCGAAGCCCTTGTAGTCGGTCAGCGGGGCGGCGTTCAGCCGGCTGCGCATCGTCCGGCGCAACCGGTCCAGCCGGCCCGGGTCGCCGGCGAGCGCCACTGCGGTGGCGATGTAGCCCTCCATGTCGGAGGCCACCAGCTCCGTCAGGCCGCAATGGGTCAGCAGGCTGGCGCCGACGCGGGCGACATGGTTGGCGCCCGTCAGCGTCACCACCGGCACCCCCATCCACAAGGCCTCGCAGGTGGTGGTGGTGCCGTTGTAGGGGAAAGGGTCGAGCCCGATGTCGATGCGGTCGTAGGCGCGCAGGTGCCCATCGGCCGCGTCGATGCGGGCCAGAAGCTCGATCCGGCCGGCGTCGATCCCGCACTGGACGAAGGTGTTCAGATAGCGCCGGCGCGTTTCCTCGTCGCCCATCTGGGCGCTCTTGACGATCAGGCGCGAGCCCGGCACCCGCTTCAGGATCTCCGACCAGACACGCACCACCTCCCCCGTCACCTTGGAGGTGTTGTTGAAGGAGCCGAAGGTGACATGGCCGTTGGCGTGGAACGGCGGTTCGGCCGGCAGGGCGACGTCCAACGGCGGGCGGTAGCTGTGGAAACCCTGCGGCAGCCTGACGATGCGTTCCGCGCTCAGCCGGTCGGCCTCGCCCGGCGGCTCGGCGATGGCGTCGCTGAAGCGCCAGTCGATGGCACGCATGCCGGTGGTGTCGGGATAGCCCAGCCACGTCGCCTGCACCGGCGCCGGCTTGCGGGCGAACAGGGTCAGCCGGTTGTTGGCGGTGTGGCCGGTCAGGTCGACCAGGATGTCGATGCCGTCCTGCTCGATCAGCGCCGCGGCGCGGGCATCGTCCACCCCCACCAGCGACCGCCAGCCGTCGGACAGCCCCTTCAGCCGTTCGGTGACCGCGTCGGAGCGTGCGGACGCGGGGTAGCAGAAGACCTCGAAGTGCCCGCGGTCATGCTCGCGGATCAGCGGCTCGGCGAAGAAGGCGACCGAATGGGCGCAGAAGTCGGGCGAGACATAGCCGATGCGCAGCCGGCGATCGGGATCGCGCAGGTTGGCATGGGGCCTGCCGGCGGGCAGCAGCGGGTCGGCATGGCGCTGTGCCCATGCCATATGGGCTCTGAAGATGGTCTCGGCCGGAACGGCCGGGGTGTAGTGCAGGGCCAGCAGCAGGTTGGAATGCATCAGGGCGTGGGCAGGATGCGCCTCCAGCCCCTTCTGGAAGACGGTGACCGCCTCCTCGATGCGTCCCATCTCCTTCAGCGTTTCGCCCAGGTTGTTCCAGGCCTCGGCCGATTTCGGATCGGCCTTCAGCGCGGCGACGAAGCACTCCACCGCGCGGGTGAGTTCGACCGCCCCCTTGTGCAGGTCGCCCAGGTTGCACAGCGCCGCCGCCATGTCCGGCTTCAGGCGCAGCGCCTCGCCATAGGCGGCCTTGGCCGCCTCGCGGTCGCCAAGGGTGCGCAGGATGTTGGCGAGGTTGAAATGGGCCTCGGCATACTCGGGCTTCAACCGGATGGCGGTGCGCAGCGCCTCCTCCGCCTCGGCGCTTCGGCCCATGTCCTGAAGCAGGCAGCCATGGTTGCTGTGGACGAAGGGATCGGCCGCGTTGCGGGCGAGCGCCCGGCGGTAGCAGCCCAGCGCCTCCTCCCAGTCGCCGCGGGCGCGCAGGATGATGGCGAGGTTGTTGTTGGCGTTGGTGTGGCCCGCATCGGCAGCCAGCACGGCGCGGTATCCGGCCTCCGCCTCGGCCGTCCGGCCTTCCCGGTGCAGGCCAAGCGCCCGGCCGAAGCCGGCGTCCCCTGCCGAAACCGCCGGAGCCGTGCTCTGCGGGGAGGGGGCCGGAATGGCCGGGCGCTTGGCCCTGGCCTGCTTGCGTGAAGGCTTTTTCATCGGGCTGACCGCTTGGCGTTAAGTCGTCGTCGGCAGAAGAGCCGTCCTGCCGGTCGATAGCAATGACCATGCGCTGCCGCAAGCGGCATCTCGTCTCCGGATGGATGTGCCGCAATGGCCACATGGGGGGGAGACATATGATGGATGACGGAGGGGCCCTGGGACAGATGGCTTGCCGCTGTTGGGCCAATTCTGCTATTCCAGCGGAATCGCGTGGTTATACATCGTCCGCAAGTGGCAGACGCCCCGCGCTTCGTCGCGCCCCTGGGCCCCAAGGAGCGCATGGTCGATCGAGACCGGGTGACCGAACGGTATGAAGACCTTGCTTTCGCGACGCGTTTCACATTTTTTACGGCGGTTCCCATGACCCTCGCTGCGGAAGTCCCCTGCGCCCACACCGGGCTGCATTCCCTGGCTGTCGTCGCGCGTCAGCGTGGCCTCGACGTTTCGGCCGAGCGGCTTCAGCACAGCAACGTCATCGGGAACGAGGAGCTGGACACCGCTCGGCTCCTGCGCGTCGCCAAGTCGATCGGCCTGAAGGCCGAGGCGACGACGCTGGACTGGGAGGATCTGGGCAAGCTCCACGATGCCTTCCCCGCCATCCTGCGCCTGCGCAACGGCAATTCGATGGTGGTGGTCGGCTTCGGCAAGCAGGGCGACACCGACGTCGCCATTTTGCAGGATCCGCTGGCAGGCCAGGAGCTGATCCTGCCGGTCGACCGTATCCGCCTGAACCAGGCCTGGGCCGGCGAGGTGGTGCTGCTGAAGCGCGACTACGGCCTGACCGATACCGAACAGCCCTTCGGCCTGAAATGGTTCCTGGTTGAGATCCTGCGCCACAAGCGCATCTTCCGCGACATCGGCATCGCCGCGATCCTGATGAGCCTGTTTGCGCTCGCCGTGCCGATCTTCTTCCAGCTGGTGGTCGACCGCGTGCTGGTCCACCGCAGCATGGGCACGCTCGGCGTGCTGATGATCGGCATGGTCGGCGTCATCATGTTCGAGGCCGCCTTCTCTTATCTGCGCCAGTACCTGATGCTCTACGCGACGAAGAAGATCGACGCGAAGATGAACGTCCAGGTCTTCAACAAGCTCGTCGGCCTGCCGATGCATTATTTCGAGCGGGTATCGTCGGGCGAGATCGTCAAGAACGCCCAGCAGGCGGAGCGCATCCGCAACTTCCTCACCGGCCAGCTCTTCATGACGCTGCTGGACACGGTCTCGCTGGTCGTCTTCCTGCCGATCATGTTCATGTACAGCTTGCCGCTGACCCTCCTGGTCCTGGCATTCTCGATTCTGATGGCGATCAACATCGGCATCATGATCCCGCTGATCAAAGGCCGGATGAAGGAGCTCTATCAGGCCGAGGTGCGCCAGCAGTCCTTCCTGATCGAGAACATCCACGGCATGCGCACGGTGAAGTCGCTGGCGCTGGATTCCCGCCAGAAGCAGGAATGGGACCACCGCGTCGCCCGCGCCGCCGAACAGCGCTTCGACGTCGGCCGCATCATGATCATCGGCCAGACGATCGCACAGCCGCTGAACCAGCTGATGATGGCCTGCCTGCTCGGGCTCGGCACCTATCTGGCGCTGAACGGCGAGATGATGATGGGCGCGCTCATCGCCTTCTACATCCTGGCCGGGCGCGTCACCCAGCCGCTGCTGCAGATGGCCCAGCTGGTGCAGCAGTTCCAGGAAGTGTCGATCTCGGTCCAGATGCTGGGCACTATCATGAACCACGCTCCGGAAGAGGGGCGGACCGGCCGCGGTCTGCGCACGCCGCTGCGCGGCACGGTGGAGTTCCAGGAGGTCCGCTTCCGCTATGCCCCCTCCACGCCGCCGGCGCTCGACGGGGTGTCCTTCACCGCGTCCGAGGGCACCATTCTCGGCGTGATGGGCCGCTCCGGCTCCGGCAAGACCACCGTGACCAGGCTGCTGCAGGGCCTGCACCGGGCGCAGGAAGGGCTGATCCGCATCGACGGCCGGGATCTGCGCGAATACGACCTCGATCACCTGCGCGCCTCGATCGGCGTCGTGTTGCAGGACAACTTCCTGTTCACCGGCACCATCCGCGAGAACGTCTCCGCCGCCAAGCCGGGTGCGACGACCGAGGAGATCCTGAGGGTGATCCATCTGGCCGGCGCCGACGAGTTCGTCGAACGGCTGCCCAAGGGCCTGGAAACGATGCTGGAGGAAGGCTCGTCCAACCTGTCCGGCGGTCAGCGCCAGCGTCTGGCCATCGCCCGCGCGCTCCTGACCAACCCGAAGATCCTGATCATGGACGAGGCGACCTCGGCGCTGGACGCCGAGAGCGAGGCGATCGTCCAGGCCAATCTGATGAACATCGCCCGTGGCCGCACCATGATCATCATTTCTCACCGCCTGTCGTCGCTGGTGCCGTCCGATACCATCCTGGTGATGGACCGCGGCAAGGTGGTGGACAGCGGCAAGCATGACGAGCTGCTGGCGCGCTGCGACATCTATCAGCATCTCTGGCACCAGCAGAACCGGCACATCTAGGAGCGCGTCCCTTGACCGCACATAAGCTTGCGAAAATTGAGACGGCGCGCGTTCCCGCCAACGATGTGGCGCCGCAAGGGCCGCTGGACAAACGGGCCAAGGCGCGCGGAAAGGCGGCGATCGGGGCCTTCCAGAAGGATACGGAGGCGATCCAGAACGCCCCCGATCCGTTCCTGGCGCGCGTCACGCTGCATCTGCTGGCTCTGTTCGTCATCGGGGCGATCACCTGGGCGTCGATGTCCTATCTGGACAAGATCGTCGCCTCCCAGGGCAAGATCATCTCGACCGAGCCCAACGTGATGGTCCAGCCGCTGGAGATGGCGGCGATCAAGCAGGTCCTCGTCCGTGCCGGCGACGTCGTGCATCAGGGGCAGGTGCTGGCGACGCTGGACCCGACCTTCACCCAGGCCGACGTGCTGCAGCTGGAATCCCGCCTCGCCAATGCCGACGCGCAGATCGCCCGGCTGGAGGCCGAGCATGACGGCAAGCCCCTCGTGCCGGTCACGGATCGCTATGGCTACGGCACGCTGCAGCAGGCGCTGTGGCGTGAGCGCCAGGCGCAGTACCAGTCGCAGATGCAGAATTACGAGGAGAAGCTCGCCCGCCTGCAGTCCAACGTCTCCAAGTACGAGATGGACCGCCTGCACCTGAACGAGCGGCTGAAGGTGGTGCGCGAGATCGAGAACATGCGCTCGTCGCTGCTGGCCACCCAGGTCGGCAGCAAGCTGAACCTGCTGCAGGCCACCAGCGACCGCATCGACATCGAGCGCAATCTGGTCCTGAACCAGAACGAGCTGCAGGGCAACCGTCACGATCTGCAGGCCCAGCTGGCGGAGCGCGACGTTTTCATCCAGCAGTGGAACGGCAAGATCATCGAGGAGCTGACCACCCAGAGCAACGAGCGCGAGGCGCTGCGCGAGCAGCTGACCAAGGCGCGCAAGCGTCAGTCGCTGGTCCAGCTGGACGCGCCGGTCGACGCCATCGTGCTGGAGGTCTCACCCAAGGCCACCCCCGGTTCCATCGCCAAGGAAGCCGAACCGCTCTTCACCCTGGTGCCGGTCGGAGCTCCGCTGGAGGTCGAAGCCAACATCGATGCCCGCGACCTCGCCTTCGTCCAGATCGGCGACAAGGTGCGCGTCAAGCTGGATGCCTATCCCTATATGCAGCACGGGTCGCTGGAGGGAGAGGTCGCGACGATCAGCGAAGACTCCTTCTCCAGCAAGGAAAACGGGAACGGCATGCTCTTCTACCGGGCGCGGATCAGGCTGCTGACCACCACGCTCGACAATGTGCCCTCCAACTTCCGCCTGATCCCCGGCATGCCGCTGATGGCTGACATCAAGGTCGGCGAACGCCGGATCATCACCTATTTCCTGCGCCCCATCCTGCGCGGGTTCGACGAAAGCCTGCGGGAGCCCTGATTGTGTTCGGCAAACTGCTGAAGCGAAGCAAAACCACCAGTTTCCGCAAGCCGGACTTCCAGCATGGCCTGACCGCCTTCGAGGCGGATGACCATGCCGGCGCCGTGGCCAACTGGATGCCGCTGGCCGAACACGGCCATGCCGAAGCGCAGTTCCGTATGGGACAGCTCTACGCCCGCGGGCAGGGGGTAGTGCGCGATTTCGGCGACGCCGCCCACTGGTTCCGCAAGGCGGCCGATCAGGGCCACACCGAGGCGCAGTTCTCGCTCGCCCTGTGCTACGCCAACGGCGAGGGGGCGGCGCAGGACACGGCTTTGCCGGTGCGCTGGTACAAGACCGTGTCCAAGGCCAGCCCGCCGACGGCGGAGGCCAACCTGGCCCTGCTTTATCCCAACGGGCTGGGCATCGCGCCCGACATCGCCCAGGCGCTGCACTGGTACCGGCTGGCTGCCGAGGCCGGCCATGCCGAGGCGCAGTACCACATGGGCCTGCTGCATGCCTTCGGACAGGGGATGCCGCAGGATCAGGTCGTGGCCGCCGACTGGTACCGGCGCTCGGCCGAAAGCGGCTATGCGGTGGCCCAGCATGCGCTCGCCTCCTTCTACGCCAATGGCCAGGGGGTGGAGCGCGACATGGGTCAGGCCATCGCCTGGTACGGGCGTGCGGCCGACCAGGGCTTTGCCAACGCGCAGCTGGCGCTCGCCATCATCTACGAGCACGGCACCGGGGTGGAGGCCGATCCGGCCCGCGCGGCGGAGTTCTATCGTCAGGCGGCCGAGCAGGGCCATCCGGTGGCGCAGGTCAATCTGGGCCTGCTCTATGCCCGTGGCCAGGGCGTGCCCAAGGATTACCGCGAAACCCTGAAGTGGTGCCGCCTGTCGGCCGAGAAGGGCAACGTCAACGCCCAGTTCAACCTGGGCCTGATCCATTCCAACGGACTTGCCGGCCAGCCCGATTATGCCGAGGCGGCTCTCTGGTACCGCAAGGCGGCCACCCAGGGGAATGTCGGCGCCCAGGTCAATCTGGGGCTGATGCTGATCCATGGCTGGGGCGGCCGTCCCGAACTGGTGGAAGGGGTGGGCTGGCTGCGCAAGGCCGCATCGCAGGGTCACACCGGCGCCATGAGCAACCTCGGCGCGCTCTATGCCGATCAGGGCAGCAAGGCTTACAACCCTGTCCAGGCCTATGTCTGGACCATCATGGCTGCCGCCGGCACCCAGCCCGGGCCCGAGCGCGACGCGCTGGAAGCCAAGGCGCATGGGCTGGGCAGCCAGTTGACCAGCGAGGACCGCCACAAGGCGCAGGTCATCATGGAGGAGTGGAAGAAGAACCCGAAGCTGATGGCGACGGGCTGATCGTTGGGGCTCCGGCTGACCACCCGTTGTGGGAGCCGGATCTGCCGTTCTGAAGGTACTGCGGTTCTCGTGCCGAAATCGGCGACCTCTCTCTGCGCTTCTCCATGCCAACGAACGTAGAGCCTGAAACGTCAGGCTCTACTCCGGCCTGCAATCCGTGAATCTGGCGCTGCGGTCGCCCGCCTTCGCAGGCATGGCGCGACCGTCGCGTTTCAAAGTCGGCTTGACAGTCCGTTCATGATATGTACCAATCGAACCCGTCACGCCCGAATCACGCCCGCACCCTCCCGGTGCGGGCGTTTTCGTTTTCAGCCTTTGCCACAGGCTTCTTCCACGGAGGGACCTCATGAGATCTCTGACCGCGCTTGACGACGCCATGGGGCGTCCGTCCCTGGCGATCGCTTCCTCCGACACGGTCCTGGCCGTCCTGTTGACGGCGGGAGCTCCCAGGCAGATCCCGGTGCCGGCTGGGGCCCGGATCGTCCTGTTCAGCGCCACCGCTCCGTTCTGGGCGCGGATCGGTGGAGCGGCCGGCGTCCCTGCCGCCGATGTGCTGGATGGCTCGGCTGCCGAACTGAACCCTGTTGCCCGTCAGGTTCGAGGAGCGGGTTTCATCGGTCTGGCTGCCGCAGCCAACACCACCGTCAGCCTCTCGTTCTACGGGTGACCGCCATGACCGGACCTTATCATGCATCGCCGCCGGTGGACGCGGCGTCACTGGCGCCGCGCGCCAATCCTGTCTTTACCGGAACCGCCGCCGTTCCTGCCGGCACCGCGACGGCGCCGGGACTGTCGGTGTCGGGCGATGCCGATACCGGCCTGTTCAGCCCCGCAGCCGATCGTCTGGCCCTCGCCACCGGCGGCGTCGAGCGGATGCGGATCGATTATCTGGGCAACATCCAGATCGGCGGTAACGGGATCGGCGGTGAGCGGTTCGCGATCAACGGATTCATGACCGCCGGCGATACGGTGCACCGCGGCCTGTACGGACCGACCGGTGCCGGAACGGTCGTTGTCGGCAGCCATTCGAACAGTCCCGTCGAGCTGCGCAGCAACAACCTGCAGAGGCTGCGCATCGAAACCGATGGCGCTGTGTATCACGGGAACAGCGTGACGGCGATGATCGTCGACAGCGCGTCATTCCTGCGGTTGCGCAGCTTCACGGTGGCGACCCTGCCCAGTGCCGCCGCCGCCGGCCGCCTGATCCTTGTTGCGGATGGCTCGTCCAACCGCCGCCTTGCCATTTCCGACGGCGCCAACTGGCGCTTTCCGGACGGTGCCTTGGTCGCCTGACCGCTTTCGACGACAGGAGGACATCCATGCAAACCACGCGACAGCCCTACGAGCTTCTGATCCGCTGGTCTCCCGACGGCGCGTTATCAGGGGCCCATATCCAATGGCGCTATATTATCACCGATGATAGCGGTATGGCACTTGGTGAAACGCTCTCTCCCGTCATGCCCTTGATGCAGGGAGTAGCGGAAGGATTTCCTGCTGAAAGAGTTATAAAAAATTTGTCAGATTTTGGATGTAACCAAGATATATCAAAATAGTAATGAAATTAAATCAGGGGTCTTTCTGTCGAGATCCCTGATTTTTTAGTAAAAACCAGATTTTCTAATGTATTTTTAATTCTTCTTAATATATTGATTTAGGATTTCTGAAGAACAGCGATAAGCTCAGCTCCGTATAGCTCATATCTCTTAAGATACATATTTGCTCCAATGAAATCCAAGCTATCCATGAGAAGCTTCGGAAAACTATGTGCGCTCCAGACATGATAGTGGATAGAATATTGGAAATCCATCAACTCCATAGCGCGAGATTGCACATGAGTATTTTCAATTTTAGAGACGTGTTTTACCCAATCAACATAATGATCATAGCGAGATACTTTTGGTCCCTGAATGTGATCTCTCAAGAGATGATTAAAATCTGTAAGATCCCTGGGTTTGTCGAAGGAATTATCTTTGTTCGGAACCGCATAGAAAAGACGTCCTCCAGGCTTTACAACTTCATAGTGTCTTTTCAATGTTCCGATAAAATCCTCGCAATGCTCAAGGAAGTGATTAGCTATGATGTAATCATAGGTATTATTTTCCATTCCATCCAGAGTTTCTCCAGAGCAGATAAAATCCGGATTAATTATCACTTCTCTATCAGGCAAAAGCTCAGGATACTGGCTAAGAAGATCTTCTTTTTTAAACCTATCAACAAACTTCGAATTGAGAGATGGGGAGAGCATTGGGCTCATTAGAGCTCCAATCTCAATGCCAGCTCCTCTAACCTCGCAATCACTTGCAATGCGAAGCCGATTTTGCATTGTATCATCCGGTACGTGCGACATGCTCTTCACTGTTCCTGCAGAGTTTGAGTTTTTATCAAAGTCCTGCTTCGATGGCCGAAGCCCTTGCTTCACCTCGGAATCGGCAGTTCTCTAACCCGTTTTCCTTTGCAAAAACGTTAGCATTTCATAGTGCTTTCTTCAACTTGCATATCCCAATGTGGAAATCCGGATCGAGAACCTGATTTTTCAGAAGTATTTCTTCGATAAATATCAAAAGATTCATAATTGTTTCTGCTTCTGGTGTGTGAGAATTTGCAAAGTCGTGGTTAAGATGTGAATAATATCTGTGGAGTATAGGGCCGGCAGTGGCTTTGAGAAAAGACACATCAAAAATCTGGCGCAAGATAGGAATAATCAATGGAGCCCTGACCCCTTCGCTGGGATCATGCTTCAGCATATGCTCAAGATCAAAAAATTTAACTTTTTCGAATCCATCATTAATAAATTTTGGATGTATACATTTGTGTATTTCCTCTATTATGCTCTCTGTTTTTGGGCTTGGAAGCGCATACATATATCCTGTGTACTCATTGAATATGAGAATTGAGTTATCTGACATAAGAGATCTGCATGTAAATAAAACATCTTCTATTGGCGTCACATGATGAAGAGAGCCAAAGAAGCAGATAGCATCATATTTTTTGTTTGGCGGGTTTGAGATAAAATCTTCAAAAGATTTCTCTTCAAAAGATATATTTTTGACCCCTTCAGCCAATGCTCGTTCGCGGGCACTGGCAATGGATGACGGTGAAATGTCAAAAGCGTCAATATGAGACACTAGCCCCGTCCTCGCCATGATAAACTCATGGCCTCCGGTGCCGCATCCCAATGAAAGAAGATTATCAATAGGGCGTTTGATATGGTCTTCAAACAGCCAATTTAGCCAAAATTTGTTAGATCCACTGATATTTTTAAGAACATACTCTAATATCTTTCCATTTGACGTCCAGCCTTGAGACTTCTTTGCGCTTTGTGCATTCCAGTGTGCTTTAACGCGGTCGGCGTTTTCATCCGATTTACTCATTGAACTCTCCTGCCTATCTTTGGATTTAGACACTGGAACCACCGTGATTTTTAAAAAATTTCTCGGACTTTCTCAGAAATTTCTTCTTCCCTATGCGACAGAAGCAAGTGCTTGTTCGTTTCGAAATGTCAGTTCAGCCTTGCTTTCCTGCTGAGGCTGGAACTTCGGCTGCCGGTAGGCATGGGAAAGCCACATCCGGTAGAGCAGCAGCGCCATCAGGTTACGGCCCGGCGGTTCCGGTTGCGTCAGCCAGCCGGTCACCATGGTGCGCAGGCGGTCGCTGCGGACGATGCCGTGGTCGTGCATGGTGTCGAGGTGGTCCATCACCATGCTGCGGCCGGCATCGGACCGGAAGAAGGCGTTGAGCGGCAGGATGAAGCCGTGCTTGCGGCGGTTGAGGATGTCCGACGGCAGGCGGTCGGCGAAGGCGTCGCGCAGGATCTCCTTCGATCCCCGTTGGCCGAACTTGAAGCGTTGCGGCAGTCCCAGGGCGTACTGGATGAGATCGGGCTGAAGGAACGGGCAGCGCCCTTCCAGCGAGGCGCTCATCGCCATCTTGTCGAACTTGACCAGAAGATTGTCGGGCAGCCAGGTCACCAGATCGGTGTAGCAGGCCGCCTGCAGCGGATCCTGGAACTTCGTGAAGTCGTCGGAGAAGGACTTCGACCACGGGCTGCGTTCGAAAATGCCGGCGCGGCGCAGAACCGCCGCCCGGGCTCCTCCTCCGATGACCAGGGGGAAGCCGCTCGGCGTGCTGTTGCTCGTCCGGTGGAACAGGGCGCTTTCCGTCTCCGTCGGCTTGAAGAACGGCCGGAAGGCGGTGTAGGCCGTCGCCCGCCAGTCGTCGGGCAGCATCTTCGGCTGGTAATAGTCGTAACCGGCGAAGATCTCGTCGGCACCCTCGCCGCTCAGGGTGACCGTGACGTGCTGGCGGGCCAGCCGGGCCATCCACAGGGCGGGCACCATCGCCTGATCGCCGATCGGCTCGTCCATCGCGGCGACCACGTCGGGGATGAGGTGTTCGAAATCCTTCATCCCGAAGGTCAGGTGATGGTGATCCGTGCCGAAGCGGCGCGCGACGGTGAGGGCATAGGGGGACTCGTCGAGCGTGCGGTCTTCGAAACCGACGCTGAAGGTCTTCAGGTCGGAGACCCGCTCGGCCATGCAGGCGACGATGACGGAGGAATCGATGCCGCCGGACAGGAAGGCGCCGACGGGCACGTCGCTGACCAGGCGCGAGGCCACCGCCGCCTCCACCCGCGTCCTCAGTTCCGCCGTCGCCTCGCGGCGGTGGAGCGGGGGGCGGATGGGCTGCGGTTCGATCTGCCAGTACCGTCGCACCGCGACGCTGTCGTCGTCCAGCCGATAGGTCAGCACATGGGCCGGCGGCAGCTTGTGGATGCCCTCCAGCATCGTTTCCTCTCCGGGAACGAAGTGCAGGGCGAAATAGGCTTCGACGGCGGAGGGGTTCAGGCGGAACGGAACGCTCGGCCAGCGGGCGACCGTGAGCAGCTGCGAGGAGAAGACGAGGCCCTGCCCGCCTGTGTGGTAGAAGCACGGCTTCTCGCCCATCCGGTCGCGGGCCAGATGCACCACCCCCTGCGCCCGGTCATGCACCGCGAAGGTGTACATTCCGTCCAGGCGCTCCAGCAGGCCGTCGATCCCCCAGGCCATGTAGCCATAGGTGAGGATCTCGGTGTCGCCAGAGGTGCGCAGGGGATATCCCAGCCTGAGAAGCTCGGCGCGCAAGTCCTTGTAGTTGTAGATTTCCCCGTTCTGCATCGCCACCACGGTGCCGCACCGGGACTCGATCGGCTGGTCGCCGCTGTCGAGATCGATGATGGCAAGACGCCTCGCCCCGAAGGCGACGCGCCCGCTGACCGCGTGGCCGCTGCTGTCAGGGCCGCGCGCGTAGAGCGAGTCGGTGGCACTCACCAGAAGCCCGAAGTCGGGCTGTTCACCCTTGCGGGTCACGACGCCGAAAATTCCGCACATCGAACAATGCTCCTCAGCCCAACTCTTCGCGCAACAGCCGGAATTCCCTGGCATAGGCGTCGACCATCCGGTCGATGCCATAGAGCTTCTCCGCCACGAACCGTCCCCGTTTCCCCATCCGGGTCCGCAGGGGATGCTCCAGGGACAGTCTCCACAGGGCGCCCGCCATGCCCTCGACGTCGCCGGGGTCGAAGGGGAAGCCGGTGTCGCCGTCGATCACCTGCTCCGCGATTCCGAACACGTTGCTGGAAACCACCGGCAGCCCGCTCGCCATCGCCTCGATCACCACGCGCGGGAAGGACTCCTCCAGCGCCGCGAGGATGAACACGTCGAAGCACCGGTACCATTCGGCGACCGCCCGGTCTTCGGGCAGAAGCAGGATGCGTTCGGGATGGGGGGCCTCGGCGATGATGTTCCGGACCATCTGGCCATAGGCAACCTGCTGCGGCGGCGTTTCACCCAGGCTGATGAACCAGATCGGCAGGTTCGGCACCATCTTCTGCACCTCGATGAAGGCGCGGATGGCAAGATGCTGGGCCTTGCGCGGGCAGATGGTGCCGACCGTGCCGATCACCACCGCGTCCGGCGGGATGCCGTACTGGGAAAGCCGGTCGCGCACCGTGTCGTCGGGGGAGCGCGGCCTGAATTCGGCCAGATCGACGCCGTTGCGGATGGTCAGGACGGGCGCCATCGCCAGGCGCGCGTTGCGGAACAGGTTCGCCGTCGCCTCGGCGACGAAGGCGATGCGCCCGGACTCCGCCAGACAGCGTTCCGCCATGCCGGTCCGCGGGGTGCGCGCGCCGAAGAAGGTCGACGGCACGGCGCTTTCCCGGATGTTCCAGAAGGGCTGATGGCCGAGCGCCAGGGCCGCCGACACGAACCACTCCGTCTCCAGCGTGTTGGCATACACCAGATCGGGACCGACCACCTCCAGCCAGTCGGTCGCCTGCTGGCTCCAGCCGGTGCTCGGCCCGTCCAGCCGGGTGATGCTCGCGGCGAATTCCCGGTAGCTTTCGAACAGCGGCCCGTTGTCTACGGCCAGGACATGGATGTCGAAGCCGTGCCGGAGGGCGAGACCCCGCAGGATCAGAAGCTGGGATGTCGGTGCGCCCTGGAGACGCATGTTGTGGACCAGCGCCGCGACCCGGACCTTGGCCTCCGGTGCGGTCAGATGGACACGGCGGTCGGTTGCGGCCGGCGTCTCCCCAAGTCCCACCAGGTTCGGATTGAACATCGGATCCGGATCGGGCCAGCGGAGATGGAAGCGCATCCGGTCGGCCGAATCCTTGAAGGTGCGCGGCTTCGATACGCTCTCGTGATGGATCAGCTCGGCGTGCGCCGTATAGACGATGCGGTATCCCGCCGCCCGTGCGCGCATGCAGAAATCCGGATCCTGGTAGGCGACCGGGAATTCATCGGCATCCAGCCCGCCCAGTTCGTCGAAGACGGCTCGGGGGATCATCGCGGCGGCGAAGGTGACCGCGCTGACGCCGCGGGCGATCTGGGACCAGCCGTAATAGCCGCCGCTGTAGGCGGGTTCGCCGCGGAACAGGTGCCCCGGCGAATCCTCTCTCAGCCGCATGACCAGACCGGCGTGCTGCACGACATGCCCGCCGGGGAACAGCAGGCGGCAGCCGACGGTCCCGACGCCGGGCTGGCGCGCCCAGCCCAGCATCTCTTCCAGCCAGCCGGGGGTGACGATCTCGATGTCGTTGTTGAGGAGAAGCAGATAGTCCCCGCCGGCGGCTTCCGCCCCGGCATTGATCAGTGCCGAGAAGTTGAAGCCCTGTCCCCGGTCCGGCACCGTGACCACCGTGTGGCGGAGGCCACGCAGATAGTCCAGGGTGGCCGGATCGTCGGACCGGTCGTCGACGATGACGATCTCGTAGTTCGAATAGGTCGACACCCGTTCGATGGAGTCGATGCAGGTGCGCAGCAGCTCCATCTGGTTGTGGGTGGGGATGATGATGCTGACCAGCGGCTTTTCCGGCGCGTCCCAGACGATGCGGTAGAAGCCCGCGCGTGAGCGGACGGCGAAATCGGACCGGTCGACGGCGCGGTAGGACAGGCCGCGCCGGTCCAGGGCTGCCTGGACGGCGCGGATGCCGGCGTCGAAGGACTCCGGCTTCTCGTCGCCGGCAAGCGCCGTCGATCCGGGCAGGACGCGCCAATGGTACAGCACCGCCGGCACATGGGCGATGCGCCGGGTCTGCTCGACCAGCCGGAGCGCCAGTTCGAAGTCCTGCGACCCGTCGAACCCGGCATGGAAGCGCCCGGCCTTCTCGAACAGGCTGCGCCGGATCATCAGCGCATGGTTCAGGTACATGTAGGACAGCAGCATGTCCGGATCGTAATCCGGCTTGAAGGTCAGGTCGAAAAGCCGGCCGAGCTGATCGATCTTGCAGCAGTCCGAATACAGGATGTCGAGGTCGGGCTCGTCCTGCAGAAGCTTCACGAACTCGAACAGGCAGTTGGGCGAGATCGCGTCGTCCTGGTCCAGGAACAGGATGAAGTCGCCGCTGGCGATTCCGGTGGCGGCGTTGCTTGCCGAGGCGATGCCCCCATTCTTCTCGCAGAAGGTCAGGACGATCCAGGGATAGCAGTCCGCGAGCCGGCGGAGGTTGGCGGCGTAGGCGGGATCTCCCGAGCCATCGTCGGCGATGCACAGCTCGAAATTCCGGTACCACTGGGCATCCACGCTTTCCAGGGCGCGGTCCAGCCATTCCGGCTTGGCCCGGTAGTGCGGCATGATGATCGAGACTTTGGGCCGCACCGTCCAGCCGGCCATGAGCGCGCGCGCATCCTCCTCCGACCGGTGATTGAGGGCGTTGGCTTCCAGCCAGCGGGACAGGCGGCTGTCGGCCAGCGGCGCGGCGGGCGCGCCGAACACCCGCCGCAGGCCGATTTCGGCGGTCTCCTCCGTGACGGTGTCGTGGCAGGTCAGCCGGATCGTCAGCTCCCCGCCCGCCTGGAGCCGCCGTGGCAGGACGAAGCGGAATCCCTTCGACCGCGTGTCGGCGGGAAGGTTATAGGCCTGATCGACATCGACCCGCTTCAGCAGCGCCTCGGTCTCGTAGACCAGCGTATCGTCGACATAGGCGCGGATGGTCAGAGGATGTCCGTCCAGCTGAAGCACCCAGCCGGTGACCGGGATCGGCGTGTTCTCGGCGATCATTTCCCCCTCATGAGGGGAGTCGACGGAGAAGCGGAGCCGGTCGCCGTCGGCGCCCATCATCTTCGGAACCGTGACGGAGAAATTCGTCAGCTGATGAATCTGGCCGTCGATATAGGCCACCACGCTCAAGGTGACGGTCTGTCCGGCCAGGTCCGAGAGATCGGCTTCAAGATGGAAGCCGCTGTACATGCCGAGCGGCATGGCGCCGGACAATCCCGCTTCCGTGACGGGCCGAACGGCCGAGGTGCGGGCATAGAAACGGTCGTTGGCGAGGAGGACGACCGCCTGGACGTCGGAGTGGCGCGCGGCCACATTGCCCCGGATCGCCACCCGTGGCGTGCCGGCGATCCAGACGGGATTCTGGACCTGGATCTCGGCCCGTGGAGGAGCGACCGTCAGCCCGGTGAGGATCCGCTCGGCGATGCCCGTCTCCGAGCACATGCGGATGATCAGCCGGGAGATGTCCATGCCTTCGATATCGAGGAAGCCCTGGAACCCCAGGAGCATCGATGCGGGGCAGCCGACATGCCGTGCGACATCCGGGCGCTGCTCCCAATCGACCGGGATCTCCCGCGCGGTCCAGCCATCCGTCGCCAGAACGCGGATCGCCGCCTCATCATGGGAAGCCGCCCATCCACGGACGAAGAGAAGCTTGGCATCGACCTCGGCGCCGTCTCCCGGCTGCTCGACCTGGCCGATCAGGGGCGAAATCTCGACCCCCTGCAAAGCGGTGTCGGTGCTGCGCGGTCCGGCGAACCCGCGAAGCACGTAGCTGTTGAAGCCGACCGCCAGATCCTTCCACCCGACCGTTCCGACGAAGCCGGTCGAGAGAGAGCGGGCATGATCCGGGAAATGGTGCCAGACATCCTGGCGCTGCTTGAATGTCAGATGAAGCGGGAGCGGCCCTGTCGGCCCGGAAAGCTCGATGACGGGGAACTCCTCGCCCTTGCAGGCGACCCATCCTTCGATGACCAGATGCTCCGCCGGCGTGTCCCCTCTGCGAATGTGCTCCACATGCAGGACAAGCCCGGAATCCGGCGTGCAGACGCTCAGCTGATCGTTCGACAACCGCAGCAGCAGCGGGCGCCGGTCCTGCCCGGCCTTGGCGTCGGGCTCCACGATCAGATCCAGCGCCGACCGGCGGGCGAGAACGCAGGTGCCGTCCTGTGAATACAGGTCGTCGAAGGACGGAACCATCAGGTTGTGCCCGTCCTCGCCGTCGGCGAAATCCGAAATCTTTCTGCTCAGGAGCGCCCGGTCGGGCGGCAGCGGATCGTGAGGAATGAGGACGACGAGATTATCGCTGCCCAGCCTGTACCAGTCCTGCGCCATAAGCGTTTCGATGGACGGGTAGGTGCCGAGAAAATCCATGGTCCCAAGGGCGCTTTCCCAAGGGGCCGGATCGCAGTGGCCGCCGTCGAGAATGGCGATGCCGAACAGGCGGCTGGACAGCTTGCCGATCTTCGCCCTGGTTTCGGGGAAGGCGTAGCGGGTGGGGGAGGACACCGTGACGGTCGCGCCCTTCAGATGGCGCACGGCACCGTCGCTCTGACGCAGGACCGTGACGGACATCGATGCCGGGCCCGAGGGGTAGCGGCTGACATCGACCAGCCCGGTCCACCAGACCACCGGAAACGCGGCCGGGTCCGGCCAGGCCGAGGGCGCGTCCACCGCCTCGTCGCGCCAATGGATCTCGACCGGCAGGGGAACGTTGTTCATCAGGACGAAGATGCTGCATGCATCCCGGTCCTTCCGCATCAGCCACCCTTCGACCATCAGGAAGTGGGAGGTGACGTTCTTCGGAATGTTGACTCCGCAGCACAGTTCGGTATCCGCGGAAACCGCCAGGGTGCATGACGGATCGTCCTTGCGGACGATCCGCACGCCGACCGTCGAAGCATCCGCCATCGCGGGCAGATCGGCGGTGGCGAAGATGCAGAAGATGCTCGGGTCGGTGTTGGGAAAGCCCAGAACGGCCGCTTCGGTTTCGACGTCCATGCCGAGGACGGTGATCGACGGCGTTATCTCCGCCGCATCCTGCAGACGGAGCCAAAGCGCGCTCCGGACCTGTCGGTGCGGCCCGTCGCCCGTCACCGACCTTGCGACGAGTTCACCGCATTGGATGACGCCTGCGCCTTCGGGGGAAATCTGCAGCGACGACACCGGCCGGATGGAAGACGGGGCTTCCCTCTGCTCGTTGACGCCGAAATTCTCGTAATGCCAGGAGGCGCTTGGCTCTTCATGGAACCGGACATCCTCCATGACGTCCCGGTTGCTGCAGAAGTACCGCAGGCCTTCCTTTTCGATGTTGGAAACGATCTTGCTGAGTTCCCCCAGGACGGGGCTTCCGTCGAGGTGGCTGTTCAGGTTCGAAAAAAGAACCGATACGACATGGTCTTTCCCGTCGAAGATCGAGGCGGGAAGCCTGTAGGAAAAACCACAGGCCTTGCCGCTGTCCAGGCCGGTGCCGTGAGGACGCGGCTCGTTGCAGACGAGGCTGGCCAGCCAGACGCCGTCCACCTCGATCTCGATGTTCGTGGTCCTGTCCGTTCTCCTGCCATTGATCGCCCAGCCGCTCAGGACATTGCCCTTCAGCGGATCGACGGCTCCATAGAACGGCTGCAGCTTGAAGACGTTGCTCGTTTGCCACGTCAGCTCCTTCGCCGGCTCTCCGGCAAAGAAGCGCATGACATGCTCTTCCCCATCGAGAAAGACGTCCGGGACCTTCATGGAGAATTTCTTGGCGGCCAATGACGGTGCATGATCCGCATCGGAAGCGAGGCGGCCGACATCGAACAAACCCAGGGGCTTGCCGTCGCAATAGACAATAATTTTTATCGGGGATTTGGGGTTATCGCTGTCGTGTACCCAGCCTTTGACGACCCATCCGGAGTTGTCTTCAAGAAATACGCCGGTTATCTCACCAAAAGCCATAGCGATTTTCCCAGAATCCAGGGTTTATTTCTGTGATTTGGTGATAAAATGCCCTTAAATTATTTACAAAAGGTTACAAATTATTCTCCAACTCAGTCTCTTTCCCTGTGAGGAATTTGAATTGTCTTGGCATTTGTCTTTTTTCCGTCACGGGTTTGAGCTGGCCGGCGTCGGCCGGCCGATGGAGGTATAGGTGAAGCCGGCCTTCGCCATGTCCTGGGGGGTGTAGATGTTGCGCAGGTCGATCGTCACCGGCCGCTTCAGCATCGACTTCACCCGATGCAGGTCGAGCCGGCGCGTCCGGCTTCCGCTTTGCCGCACTGTGCCGACGGATGTGCGGATGCCGCCGTCATGGCGCGATCCTTGAAAAGGGAAACGCCATGCGGTTGAACGCCGCATTGTGGAAGGGATCGTCGAGCATTTCCCCCCATTCTGCCACGATCCGCCTCAGGTTGTTGTGGTAGCTGTCGTAGCCGGGCTGGCCAAGCAGGTTGCCGCGTGTCTTGGACTCCAAGTGATACAGACGAACCTTGGGATCGTAGACCACCCGCCAGCCGGCCTTGCGCACCGCCAGGCAATAGACGATGTCGTTCCAGTCGACGGGCCAAGCCGGATCGAATCCGCCGACGTTCTCGAACACCGCCCGGCGCGTGACCAGACACGCACCGGTGACGGCGGCGGCGGAACGCAGCACGAGGTTGCGGCCAAGATAGCCTCCCTCGTCGGCATGCATTCCGCGTCCCTCATGCACCGCCCCCTGCTCATGGCTGGTGACCACGCCGGCATGCTGGATGCTGCCATCGCCATAGAGCAGGCGCGCGCCCACCACGCCGACCTCGGGCAGGCCAAGGGTTGCCACCGCACAGCCGAGCCAGCCGGGATCGGCGGCCAGGGTGTCGTCGTTGAGGAAGACCAGCACCTCGCCGCTGGCCTGTTCAGCGGCGAGGGTGTTCTTCAGCGCCCAGTTGAAGGGGCCTTTGTACGGCAGGACGTCGATGCCACGCTGGGCCTGCATGGCGGCGATCAGGGCGACGCTGTCGGGGTCCTCGTTCTGATGGTCGATCACCAGGATCTGCAGCGGCCCCGGATAGGCCTGACGGGTGCGCAGCAGCGAGTCCAGGCAGTTGCGCAACAGGCCCGGTGAGTTGCGGGTCGGCACGATGATGCTGACCGCGGGATGGGTGGCCGGACGAAGCGTGATGTCGCAAGCCTCAACCAGGCTCTGGTTCGCCTCTTCATTCTCGCTGACCACCAGCGTCTGCCGCACCTTTGCCGCCAGCCCCCGCCGCTCGGCCCAGCCCGTCACCGCCTCGGCCTCGCCGACCAGCAGGCGCGGCAGTCCATCGGGGCTGCGCAAGTCGATGGGCTGCTCCAGGCTGTAGAGCACAGACGGGATGTGGCGGATGGCGCTCGCTGGCACACAGTCGCCCACGCGCAGCATCAGATCATGCAGGCTCGACGGCGGCATCCCGTCGGCGAGGACGCACGCCTTCAGCAGGACCTCCGGCGTCACCAGAACCATCGGTCCGGCATAGTCGTAAGCCAGCAGCATCACCGGATCGAAGTCCGGCTTGAGAATTGGACGAAGTTGCGCCGGCTTGCCGTTGTGGGCACCGAACAGAGTGTCATGGTCGCTGTAGGCGACGGAGGCCGGAGTGGCCGATGCCGGCGCCAAGGCTGCCAGGAAGGCCGCCAGCGCGTCCGGCCGCAGGCTTCCGGCTTGGCCGACCACCAGATGGGCGCCGGCGGCGCCGACGAGAGCGTGGGTGGCCAGCAGGCGCGGCAGGGCTGCCGGTGCTGCCACCACCGCCCGGCCCGCGGCGGTCAGCGGCCGGATCAGCGCGCCGACCTCGTTGCCGAGCGTCTCGGCATTGGCCAGCACGGTCAACGTCCAGCGCTCCTGCGTCTGGCCGTCCAAGGAGGCGAGCAGGCGGCGCAGGGAGGCCGGCTCCAGGGCGGATTCCAGCAGGATCACATTGACGGCGAGGCCGGCCACCGCCGCGGCGGCTTGTCCGTCCAGCGGGCGGTGGCAGGCGAGCAGTCCCTGGGCTTTCAGGCTGCCATAGGCCGAGAGCGGGGGGCTGATGTGCTGGAGTGTGTGCGGGAGCTGCCGCTCGATGCTGGCGAGCATCGCCTTCATCGATTTGATGGCGTCGAGCATGCGGCCGAGATCATCGAGGGCGGCCGGCAGGTTGGTCTTAAGATAGATGTCCGCACCAAAGGGCGCCTTGGATTGGGCGTCACGGATGCGCAGCATCGTGCCGCGGGCGACCAGATCGGCATGGGCGGCGGGGATGTCGAAGGCGAAGCCATGGTCGCCGCAGCTGCCGATGCGCTCGGCCAAGCCGGGAACGAAGCGCTCGCAGCGCACAGCCCCGATGAAGCGGTCGCCCAGATGCAGTTCGAGCACCACGCGCTCGGACAGGTCGCTGGCATTGGCGCACCAGCCCATGACGGTGCCGGCCCCGTTGTGCGAGGCCTCGCCGATCAGACGGCGGGTGGGGGCGAGTTCAAGCGCCGCCAATCTGCCCTGCAGGCCGGATGCCGCCAGCCACTCGGCCACTGCGGCGGGCAATCCGGCGCGGAAATCCTCATCGCACAGGATGGTCGGCAGCCAGAAGCGCCAGGAGCGGCTGGAGGCAAGACGGTCGCGCGCGGCAGCCGACAAGGGCAGGCGCTCCAGCGCCCAGTGCCTCAAGCCCTCGTCCGGAGCAGGAGCCAGGGCGATGTGCGGCAGCACGCCCATGCCGGCGAGGCTGGCGACGACACCGGTAAGAAACTCGCCGCGCATCAGGTAGTGGCCGAGGAATTCGCCGAGCGTGCAGTTGGTGGCGGCCGTGATCTCCTCGACGTTGGCCGGGTGGCGGCCAAGGAAGAGGCGATAGCCGTTGAACGCGTCCTCAAGGTTGGTGTGCGCCAGGGCATTCCGGCCTTGCGCCGGCACCGCCGTGTCCTCATCCAAGCTCAGACCGCCATCCATTCTCGTCTTCCCCACCTCCACCGGCTTGCACCATCCCAGCCGAGGCATACCTTAGGATGCAGAACCTGGCCTCCAATGCCTCTGGCCGAGGAGTGGATGCCGCTCTGCTGATTCTGTTGCGAGCCCTTCACCCTAGGCGGAAGCGCTAATCGGAATGTCGGGGAAACCCCCAATCGGTCTATACCCAAAGCACACAAAGAAAATCAACTTTGTTGTGCGGTTGTATAAGTTATGTCACAATACACGCCTTGCTAATTCGGAAAATTCAATCTTAGGTTAAAGTTTACGCCGTCTTGATTTTAGAGAATGATCAAGGAAGCTCTGTGAATTGAAGGCAGTACAAAGAGGCGTGCTGGTAAAATTCTGAAAATCTTTATCTCAAATTGGATAGTGCAGTGAAACGGGAGGACTGGCGCGCGGCATGCTGTCGCATGCGGCCATCGGCCCTCAGGCCCCCACCATGGCGGGGGCGCCGCTTTCCAACACGGCATGAAGCCGGGTGGCATAAAGTTCCTGCAGCACCGGACGGGCAAAGCGGCTGCGAACCAGAGCGGTGCCGGACTCTGCCCGCCTTGCGGTCTCGCCCCGGTTCTCCCACGCCCACCGCATCGCCTCGGCGGCCGCACCGACATCGGGCTCGTACCAGCGGGCGCCGGGGGTGACGCCGAGATACTCGTCGCTCTCCAGATAGCGTTCCCGGCCACCGACCAGGAAGGCGGTCTCCTCCGTCATATAGTCGAGGTTGGCGGAATAGCGGGACGCGATCACCGGCTTTCCCATCATCATCGCCTCCACCATGGTGTAGCCGAAGCCCTCCGCCCGGTGCAGCGAGACATAGGCATCGCAAGAGCGCATCTCGGCCAGCGAGTCGGCGTAGGACAGCTCGCGATCGCGCACGACGATGCGGGGATCGCTGCCGACCAGGCGGTCGAGCTCCAGCTTATGGGCGAGGTCGGCGACGCTCCGGCTGGTCTGGCGATGGCGGATGCGCAGAACGAGCCGCACCCTGCTTTCGGCAGGAAAGGCTTTCCGGAAGGCGCGGACCACCGCGAGCGGGTTCTTGCGCGTATACCAGCTGCGGGCATCGAAGCAGAAATAGAAGGTGAAGGGCTCAGCCTTCGGCCGCTCTTTGGTGCCGGCGTTCAACACGCGCTCGTCGATGCAGTTGGGCACGACATGGATGGGACCGGTGAAATGCTGGGCCAGGGCGTCGGCGCAGAAGCTCGACATCGTCCACAACTCGTCCATCATCTCGAGCGCCAGATGGGCCGAGCGGGGCAGGGCGCTGGTTTCCCACAGGAAGAAGCCGATGTTGTAAGCCCCGGCGAAGCGCTCCAACCCATGGTTGATCATGTCGCTTGGTGCGCCCAGCAGGCCGAAGTGGATCAGATTGACCGGATAAAGTTCCTCGCCGGTATGGCGGCCGGGCATCGCCATCATCGGCATCGTCACGCCGAAGCCGGCATCCTGCAGGATGTCGCGGGAGAACAGGGCGTTGCGGCTGATCCCGGTGCTGCCGTCGAAATAGCCGAACAGGTTGACGCCCTTGGCCTGGGCCGTCCGCGGCAGGTGGCGCACCAGGGGGGCGCGCTGGCGCTGGCAAAGCGTCGAGAGGCTCAAGGCCTGCGCGTCCGGCACGCCAAGGCGGGTATAGAAATAGGCAAGCCCATTCAGAACCTTGCCTTGATGATGAACCGGGGCATCAAGCAGGGCCCGCACCTGTGGGGTCAGGAACAGGTCGTCGAGGTTCCAACGGATCAGCCACAGCGAAATCGCCAACAGCAGGGGGAACAGCGCTTTCTCGTCAGAGGAGTTGAAGGCGGTGGCAAGGGCGCTGTCCCGGGCATGCATTCCGGCATAAAAGCACGAGATCAGCCCGTGGGTATCGATCCCCGCCGCAGCGTTCAACGCCTCCACATGGCGGGTTGCCAATGCCTCCTTGGGCAGGCGGGCCTTGCCGAACATCCAGTGGGTCAATTGGCACAGCGCGTCCGCTCCGCTGCCGGCCGTCTCACCGGCTCCCGTCTGATAGGCTGACAGCAGGCGGGAGCGGAACTGGCCTGCGGCATCTTCTTCGCCCGAGGCGAGATAAGCCGCCACATCGGCCGGCAGCGGGCACCAGGCATGGTCGGCAAGATTGAAGCGGTCTGCGCAGCGCACCAGGAAGCGGGTCAGGTCGACGGCGCTGCGCAAATGGAAATTTTGCGTCTCCTGCAGTCGATGAAGTTGATGCGCCAGGAAGCTGCCTACCGTCAGCTCCGCCTCTTCGAAGCCGTCGGCGGGGCAGAGAAGCCGCGCGTCCCCTATGCGCTCCCGGCCGCGCTTGGTCTGGTTCACCGTTTCGCCGAGCGCACTCACGCACAGGGCCTGACGCTCCGGCGTTATGCCGGAAAGCGCGGTGTCGATCACTGCGCGGTGGAGGCTGGTGACGATGGGGGCCCCTGGAATGGATATCCTTGTACCGTGGATTTTGACATCCACGCAGCAGCGATCAACCGAGAGAAGCCCACTGGGCAGGGGAATGTTGAACGCAAGAAAGCCGTTGCGGCCCGGCAGATCGGTCAGCGCCTTGTGATGCTCGTTGCAGGCATGGGCTCCGAGGAAGCGTCCGTCGACATAGAGATCGACCAGACATTCCTCCGCAGGATTGCCCTGGTTGTGCAGCCAGCCGTAGATTTTGTTGGTGGTGACGAATTCCAACCCGCCCCGGTAGGTGGCGCTTGTGCCGATTTCGGGCTTGATCGGGCTGATCGCATTCATTGTGCATCCTCCGACACGGCTGTCACGCCCCCTTCAAGAGGATGGACAGACGAAGCGGATGAACAGACGCTCACCCCAGACGGAACCGGAGAGTTGTGGACGATCCAGAGAAGCTTAGATATCGAAACAATGATCGCCATCTGTTCCGCCATACCAACAAAGCAATATCTGCCAAAAGGTATGGTATCAAAAGCACCCACAATTGGGTTAGCCCTTTTCACTCTCTGTTGCAATTATGAAATACGGGAGCGTTCCTTTCGGCATACCGGGAGATGCAATGCGCTTTTCCCTGTGAGACTCAGCCGGCCGGCAGGATGAAGCCCTGCGGCGGCTTGCCGGCCTTGTGCAGCGCCCACATGACCTGATAGGCGCGCTCCAGGTTGCGGGTGAAGCGGTGGCTGTCGAACAGCGGCACCGTCATCCGCCCACCCTCCAGCCGCTTGCGGAAACCCGCGCGCCGCTCGGGATCGCCGGCGAGCGCCACCGCCAGCTCCTCGTACCCGGCCAGCGAGCGGGTGATGGTGTCGGGCAGGCCGGCCGCGTTCAGCAGGCTCGCCGCCACCCTGGACGCGAAGCTCCCGCCCAGGCAGGTCACCACCGGGCAGCCGGCCCACAGCGCGTCGCTGGTGGTGGTGTGGCCGGTGTAGGGCAGGGTGTCGAGCGCCAGATCGGCGACACGGTAGCGGGCGATGTGGTCGGCCAGCGGACGGGGCGGGGCGAAGACCAGCCGGTCGCCGGCGACACCCTGGGCCTCGGCCGTGGCTTTCAGATTGGCTGCGGCCTGCGGATTGGCTTCGAACAGCCACAGCACCGATCCGGGCGCGCGTTTCAGGATGCGCATCCACAGGGCGAACATGGTCGGGCTGATCTTGTAGGCGGTGTTGAAGGCGGCGAAGACGACGCCGTCCTCCGGCAGGCCGCACTGGCCGCGCGACGGCACCTGCCCGGGCAGCGGGCGGCGGCGGTCGTTGATCTGATAGGCATCGGGCAGGATCGCCAGCCGCTCGGCATAGAAGGGCTGGTGCTCCGGCGGGGTGACGAAGCGGTCGCCGATCACATAATCCATGTACGGGCAGCCGATGGTGCCGGGATAGCCCAGGTAACTGACCTCGACCGGCGCCAGCCGGCGCGACAGCAGGTCGAGCCGGGTCTGCTTCGTGTAGCCCTTCAGGTCGATCATGATGTCGACGCCGTCGTCGGCCATGCAGCGGGCGACGGCATCCAGCGGCACGCTGCGGATGTCGCGGAAGCGGTCGAAGGACTTCACCAGCCGCTGGCGCATGGCGCTGCCGTCGTCGGGGCCGTAGGAATAGGCCAGCACCTCGAAGCGCTCGCGGTCGTGCAGTTCGAACAGCTCAGCCGCCAGATAGGCGGTGGCGTGCTCGTGGAAATCGGCCGAGACATAGGCGATCCGCAAGCGGCTGTCGGGCCGGCTTTCCGGCCGCGCCGGCATCGGCGGGGCCGAGGGGCGCTTGACCAGCCGGTCGTAGAACAGCCGGGCGGACCGGTCCTGCTGGGCCGGCGTGGTGTCGATCGACAGGGTGGCCAGCGGGATGACGACGCCGGCATCGTGGTCGATGGTCTCCGTCACCCGGGCGCACAGCCGGTCGTAATCGCCCCAGGCGCACAGCGTCTGCTTGAGGTAGAGGTGGTAGCACAGGGCTTCGGTCTTGGCCGGCGTCAGCGTCACCGCGCGGGCATAGGCGCTCTCCGCCTCGCCCAGGCGGCTCACTTCGCGCAGGGCGTGGGCATATCCCAGCATCGCCTCGCCATTGCCGGGCTCGATGACCAGCGCCCGCGTCAGGGCGCGGATCGCCTCTGCCACCCGCTGTCCCTCGCGGAGCGCCACGCCGAGATTGGTGGCGGCGAGCGTGTCGATCGGCCGCAGCCGGAGCGCGCGGGCGAAATCGGTCGCCGCCCCGTTGCGGTCGCCGAGCGCCAGCCGGGTCGATCCGCGGTTGACGTAGCCCTCCGGCGTGCCGGGGGTCAGCTGGACGCAGCGGTCGTGGGCGGCCAGGGACTCGCCCATGCGGCCCAGCGACTGCAGAACGGTGCCGAGATTGCTGTGGCTGTCGGACAGATCGGGACGCATCGCGATCGACTGGCGCAGGATGGTCTCCGCCTCCTGCGGGCGGTTCTGCATCATCACCACCGTGCCCAGCAGCTGGGTGACCTCACCCTGGCCGGGAACGGCGTTCAGGATCGCCCGGCACACCTGCTCCGCCTCGGCCGCACGGCCGGCCCGGAAATGGTCCAGCGCCAGCCGGAGCGCTTCGTTCAGCGTCATCGCCCCGCCTCCCCGGCGAGAACGCCGGTCCGGTTTGCGGCCTCGGCCGCCACGTCCGCCGTCACCCTGGCCATCACCTCGGCCCAGTCGTTGGGTCTCGCCTGTCGGAACAGGCGCATGGTCGGATACCAGGGGCTGTCGAGGCGGTCGCGCATCCAGCGCCAGTCGGCGAACCATTTCAGCACCACCCAGGTCGGCCGCCCCATGGCGCCGGCCAGATGGCAGACCGAGGTGTCGCAGGTGACGATCAGGTCCATGTTGGCCATCGCCGCGGCGGTGTCGAGGAAGGCGTCCGGTCCGGCGTCGAAATCCGTCCCCAGCTCGGTCACCGCCACCCGGTCGCGCAGCCGCTCCAGATGGTCGAGGCCCGACACCTTCTGGAGGCTGTAGAGCCGGACGCCGGCCAGTTTCCCCATCGCCTCGAAGCACTCCAGCGGGATCGACTTGCCGGTCTCGTTGCCGTGCCAGTTGATGCCGATGCGCAAGGCCGGGCGATTGCCGCCCTCCAGCCGGTCCAGCCGGTCCGCCCAGCCGGCCTGCAGCTGCGGCTCGGCCCGCAGGTAGGGCACGCCGCCGGGGACGCTGTCCGGCGTGGTGCCGAGCCGGTTCATCAGACTCATCAGCGAGATGTGGTAATCGTAGGCCGGCAGCGGTTCGCCGAAGGCGAACAGCCCGTCCAGGTCGGGGGCGGTCGACAGCACGCGCTTCAGCGCCGGCTGGCATTCGTAGAGCACCCGTGCGCCCATCCGCTTCAGCACGCCGGCATAGCGGATGTACTGGAATGAATCGCCCAGCCCCTGCTCGAAATGGACCAGCAGGGTCTTGCCCGCCAGCGGCTGGCCCTGCCACAGGACGCCCGGCATGTTGCGCTTGCGCCAGACCCCCTGCTCCAGCCGGCCCTCGTAGGCGATGGTGCCGTTGGCGTAGTCGCCGGCCATCAGCAGGCAGGTGCCGAGATTCTTGCGGTATTCCGGCTTGCCGACGTCGATGGCGAGCGCCCGGCGGTAGGTCAGCGCCGCGTCCGCCAGATGGCCGAGGCTGAGGCTGACGGCGCCCAGGTTGTTGTGGTTGACGGCCACGTCCGGTTCGACGGCCAGCGCCAGCCGGTAGACGGCGCGCGCCCGCTTGGCCTCGCCGCTGAACATGAACAGGTTGCCCAGCGTCAGCAGCGCCCCCGGATAGTCGGGCTTCAGCCTCGCCAGTTCGCGGAAGGCGATCAGCGCATGCTCGATGTGGCGCTGGTCGAGCAGGATGCTGCCCAGCGCGTTCAGCGCGTCCAGATGGTCGGGCTTCAGCCGCAGCGCCTGGCGCAGCGGTTCCATCGCCTCGGCCGGCCGGCCGGCGGCGCGCAGGCACAGGCCGAGGGCTCCATGCAGGGTGGCGCCACGCGGTGCCGCGATGTCCGGGTTTTCGTCGATCAGGCGGCGGTAGACGGTGGCCGCCTCGTCGAAGCGGCCGGCCTTGAACAGCGCCGCACCGGTGTTGTAGGCCTGGACGAAGGCCGGCGAGAACTCGGAAATGGCAACCCCCAACGCTTGATCGCGCAAATGACCGGCGGCGCGGATCGATTGTCGCACTGACCCGCGGCTTCTTAACCCAAGACCCCGGCCGTCAGCAATAAAGGGCTGACTTCTTCATTTCCTTGATCTTACCCCCGTGGCCTCCGGAACCTATCCCTGCGGCCTCCGGCCGATCGCCGCCCAGGAGATCTCGTTGACCCAGGCGAGCTGCACGTCTTCCAGCCCGGCGCCCTTCATCAGCGCCTCCACCTCGTCACGGCGCCAGTAGTTGGCGATCTTCGGCAGCATCTGGTCGAAGACGATGGAGCGCAGGTGCGCGAAGTCGAAGCGGCGGATCAGGCGGAAATATTCCAGCCGGTCCAGCCCCAGCCGCAAGGCCAGCCACAAGAGCGCGGTCGGCGGCAGGGACAGCGCATGCACCACCCCGATCGGCAGGCGGCTGAACAGCGCCTTGCGCAGCGGGTCGGCGAAGTGGACGATCCAGCCGTTGTTCTCGCGGCCATAGACCCAGACCATCACCCGCCCGCCGGGCTTCACCGCGCGCGCCATGTTGGCGAGCGCCGTTTCCGGGTGGGCCAGATGGTGGATGACCCCGATGGAGAAGGCGAGGTCGAAGCGCTCCACCTCGTTCAGCTCATAGGCGCTCTGGCGGCGCACCTCCATCGCCGGATGCGGCGCCAGCGTGGCGCGGGCCGAGGCAAGGCTGCGCTCGTCGATGTCGATGGCCAGCCCGCCGGCCGCACCGTAGCTCATCGGCCAATGGCTGTTGCGCCCCATGCCGCAGCCGACATCGACGAAGGTCAGGCCGCGCCAGTCCTCCGGCTTGAGGAAGGGCGTCCAGCGGCGGAACTGCTCTTCGTAGATACCCTTCAGCTCGGCATAGCGGCCCCACTCATAGCCGAAGCGGTCGGCCGACCCGCTGTGCACCGCGGAGGCGGTGTCGGGGGCGGGGGAAGAAGACGGCGCTTCGCTCATCGCGGCGGTCCGGTGTGGTGGAAGGAGAAGACGGCGCTATCGGTAGAAGCCGGAGGGCGGGCTTGTCAAGCAAGGGGCAGGCAGGGGCAGGGTGGGGTGCGACAGGCGGTTCCTCCCGCCGCCGCGGACGGCTACCATGCCGCCCCTTGCCGTGAGACGAAGCCGCCCCTCCATGCCCAACCTCCTGTTCGACAAGCCCGGCATTCCCATCCTGTTCGTCCATATCGGCTACAAGGACGTCGTCGACATCGCGCTGAGGCAGGCGGCGCTTGCCGCGCCCGACAGCCCGGTGATCCTGCTGACCGACGAGATCCGCGACCTGCCCTTCGCGGTCCATCAGGCCGACATCCGCCTCTACACCGGCTCGTATCCCCGCTTCGACGCGGTGTACGAGCATCTCTCGGTGAATGGCGAGGGGTACGAGGCGATGTGCTACGGGCGCTGGTTCTTCGCGCATGAGTTCGCCGTTCGCCATGGGCTGGGCCGCTTCTGCGTGTTCGACAGCGACGTCATGCTCTATCGCCCGGCGGAGCGGTTCGCCGCCGCCTTCGCCGGGCGGATCGCCGGGAACTGGAGTTGGGCCAACTGCTTCGAGGGGCCGGAGGCGCTGGGCTTCCTCTGCGACCGCTTCGTGGAGATCTTCGCCGACAAGCCGAGGCTGCACGCCCTGGCCGACCGTTTCCGCATCGGCGGCCGGCCGCATGTCAGCGACATGCATCTGCTGATGGAGATCGCCGCCGCCGATCCCCGCTTCCTTGAGCAGGGAAGTCTGATCGCCCAGGGTTTCGACCACAACATCCGCGATGCGGACGGCTGCTTCGCCATGTGCGATGGGCTGAAGAGCGTCCGTTTCGGGGCGGACGGCATTCCGGTCTGCGCCCGCACCGACGGCGGCGCACCGGTTCCCTTCACCTTCCTGCATTTCCAGGGGCCGGCGAAGGACCGGATGGGCCGCTTCGCCTGGCCGGCCGCGGGCCAGCCGCCTGCAAATCGGCCGCCTGTGGATCAGCCGCCTGTGGATCAGCCGCCTGTGGACTGACTGTCCGACCGGCTCCGATCGCACCAGCGCTGCCACATCAGCCGGTAGGCGGTTTCCAGATTGCGCATGAAGCGCCTCTCGTCGCACAGCGCCGATGCCCGCAGCCGCTCGCGCATGCCCATGCGCAGCCGCATCAGCCGGGTCAGGTCGCCGGCCAGACCGGCGGCGATGGCCGCGTATTGCTCGGGGGTGCCGGCGACCAGTTCGGGCAGGCCGACGGCGGCCATCAGGCTGGCGCCGACGCGGGCGGCATGCCGGCTGCCCGCCAGCGTCACCAGCGGCGCCCCCATCCACAGCGTGTCGCAGGTGGTGATGGTGCCGTTGTAGGGATGCGGGTCCAGCGCGATGTCGATGCGGTTGTAGGCGGCCAGATGGCCGGCGGCATCCTTGATGAAGCCGACGAGGTCGAGCCGGGCCGGGTCGATGCCGGCGGCGGCGAAGCGCGCGCGCATGGCCGCCGCGGTGCCGGGGTCGGACAGCGGCCGGTCCTTCAGCAGCAGGCGGGAGTCCGGCACCCGCCGCAGAACCTCGGCCCACAGCGCGACGGTGCCGTCGGTGATCTTCGACAGCTTGTTGAAGGAGCCGAACGTGACGGTTCCGCTGGCGCCTGCCGGCAGCGGGACCACCGGCGGGGCGGAGGCCGGCGGGCGGAAGCACAGGAAGGGGGCGGGCAGCCGGGCCAGCATTTCCGCCGCATGGGTGTCGGTCGGTCCGACCGGGTCGCTGATCGGATCGACGATGCGGTAGTCGACCGAGTCCATGCCGGTGCCGTTGGGATAGCCCAGCCAGGTCACCTGCACCGGCGCCGGGCGCCGGGCCAGCATCGGCAGCCGGTTCAGCCCCGAATGGCCGGCGAGGTCGACCAGGATGTCGATGCCGTCGGCACGGATCCGCGCCGCCAGCGCCTCGTCGTCCAGATGGCCCACGGTGCGCCAGCCGTCGGCCTGCGCCTTGAAGCGGGCGGTGTGGGCGTCGGCATGGGTGTCCGGCAGGATCGAGTAGCAGACGATCTCGAAGCGGCCGCGGTCGGCCGCCTCGAACAGGGGCGTCAGGAAATAGGCCCCCAGATGCTCGCGGAACTCGACCGACAGATAGCCGATGCGCAGCCGCTTCTCCGGATCGGGGCGGTTGGCGTGCGGGGCCGCCGCCGGCAGCCGGCCGTCCTGCCGGCCGAACCGCTCGTCGAAGCGCCGGTGTTCGGCCAACAGGCGCTCGCCGGACAGGTCCAGGTAGTTCAGGCACAGCAGCCGCTGGCTGGCGATCAGCGGGTCGGCGGGAGACAGCCGTTCGGCCTGGTCGAAGCACAGGGCCGCTGCATCGGCATTGCCGCGCATCTGGTGGGTGACGCCCAGATTGAACCAGACGCCGGTGTCCTGCCGCGGATTGGCGGCAATCGCCCGGGTCCAGCGCCGGACCGCCTCGTCCAGCCGGTTGGCGGCGTAGGCGCTGCTGCCCAGCCCGACCCAGGGCTTGTCGTACTCCGGCCGCAGGACCAGGGATTTGCGCAGCGCCGCCGCCGCCCCGTCGGGCTGGTTCAGGTCGGACAGGATGACGCCCAGGTTGTTCCAGACGTCGGCGGCCGTGCCGTCCTGCGCCAGCAGAGCGCGGCAATGCGCCGCCGCTTCCTCCAGGCGCCCGGCGTTGAAAGCCTCCAGCGCCTGCCGCTTGAGCGTTTCCTGAACGGGGGCGGTCATCAACGCGCTCAGGCGAGCCGGGCTTCGACCTGTTCGCACAGGTAATGGTACAGGCAGATGTGGACCTGCTGGATCAGCGGGGTGGAGCGCGACGGCACGTCCAGCAGGATGTCGCTCAAGGCCGCCATCTTGCCGCCGCCCTCGCCGGTCATGGCGATGGTGGTCATGCCCAGCCGCTTCGCCACCTCGAAGGCGGCGATCACGTTGCGCGAGTTGCCGCTGGTGGAGATGCCCAGCAGGACGCCGCCCGGTTCGCCATAGGCCTCGGTCTGGCGGGCGAAGACGCTGTCGTAGGAATAGTCGTTGCTCCAGGCGGTCAGGACGGCCGCGTTGGAACTGAGGCAGATCGCCTTCAGCCCGCGGCGCTCCTTCAGGAAGCGGCCGACCAGTTCGCCGGTGATGTGCTGGGCATCCGACGCCGAGCCGCCGTTGCCGCAGACCAGCAGCGCCCGGTTGGCGCCCAGCGCGGTGGCGACCGCATCGACCGCCGCCTCGACCCGCGCCGGATCCAGGCTGTCCATGGTGCGCCGCAGGACGTCGATGGCGGCGGTGAGGCAGCCGTGCAGCGAGGGGGCGGAGGTGGCCTGGGAATCCATGGGCGGAATACCTTTGCGTGACCGATGATGGGCGTCGGCGGTGACGGGACGGGGCGGACCCTGCGCGCGTGCCCCATATGCAGCGGCCAGTGCATCCTATGGATCGCGGGGGCCTGTCAACTGCAAGCCGCGCAATGACGGCTTTCCCATACCGCCGGGAACGCCTATTTTCGGTTCCCTGCCCCGGCGGCGGGGCTTAGGATGCCAAGGGTGGCCTATGACGACGCGGACGGTCCGGCTGGGCCCCCTCAGCGTGAAGATGTACTGTGCGATCGGCATGATCGCCGTGTCCTGGGCGCAGTTGGAAGACATGGTTTCGCTGTGCATCTCGCGCCTTCTCGGCACCGATCACACCGATTTCCTGCCGATTGCCTCCAACATGCAGGTCAAGGCGCGCTTCGACGCGCTGAAGTCCATCGCCGGCCTGCGCCTGCCCGCGGACGAGGCCAAGGCCCTGATCGCCCGCTGCGACGAGGCGCTGGAACTGGGGCGGGAGCGCAACAAGATCCTGCACGGTTCCTGGATCCAGGGCGAGACAGACGATGTCGCCATCCGCCTGAACTACCGCGCCCACGGCCGCATCTCGACCGACGCCCCCGTGATCTCCGCCCGCGAGATCGCGGAGATCAGCGACCGCATCACCATGCTGACCGAGGGCTTCGCACAGACCCTGCAACGCCTCGGCCTGTTCGATCCCAAGAACCCGATGCGCAGCCCGGCGCGCGAGGCAGGTCCGGTGCGCGAGTCAGGCAGGACGCCGGAGCCGTCCCTCGATTGAACGCCGGTCTCCGCGGCCTCCCGCCGGCTCCCCCATCAGCTCCCCGACCGGTGCCGGTGACGGCACCGGCGCCGTGATTCCCAGTTTTTTCCAGACAGGCCATGCCTTCCATCCACGATATCCTGACCAAGGCCGTCGCCCTCCACAACGGCGGCCAGCCGGAGCGCGCGGCGGCGCTCTACCGAGACGTTCTGGCGGTGGAGCCGGCCGAGCCGCATTCCCTGCATCTGCTGGGGCTGCAAATGCGCCGTGCCGGCTGCGAGGCGGAGGGGATTGCACTGATGGCGCGGTCGCTCCTGCTGGCCCCCACCCTTGCCCCGGCCCTCTTCAACCAGGCGCGCGCCTTGCAGGATTCAGGGCGGCTCGACGAGGCCATCGCGCATTTCCGCCGCAAGCTGGAGGTGGACCCCAACTGCGGCGTGACGTCGATCGTCCTGGGAAACGAAGCGCTCGCCCGCGGCCGGCTGGACGAGGCCGAACGGATTTTGCGCCGCGCCGCCGCCCTGGAGGCGGGCGGCGCCTTCGCATCCCGGCTGCGCCGGGCGCTGGAGCGCGTCACCACCGCCCGCGGGATCGCCCGCGATGCCGCCGACCCGTCGCTGCCGCCGGGGCTGGTGGTGCGCGGCGCTTTCCGCGACAGCAGCGGCTATGCCCACAAGGTCCGCCAGTTCGTCCGCCATCTGGTCGATGCCGGAGTGCGGGTCCGGCTGGTCGACCTGAACCATGGCGATGTCGACAACCTGCCCGACGGCCAGATCGATCCGCTTCTTCACACGCTCGATCGGCCGGTGCGGGCCAAGGCGGTGCTGAGCTTCACCACGCCGCTGGTGGTCGAGGCGGTGCCGAACCTGAAGACGATCAATTACACCGTGTTCGAGGCGCTCGACATTCCGCCCCTGTGGGCGGCGCACAGCCGGCGCCACGACCATGTCGTCGTTGCCACCGACTCCTCGCGCCGGGCATGGCTGCAGGCCGGCCACCCCGCCGACCGTGTCCACATCTGCCCGGAGGGGGTGGAGCCGCTGGAGCCCGGCCGGGTGGCGCCCGCCGCCATCCTGGACGGGACGGGGCGGCGGCTGGCCGATTATCGGGTACGCATCCTCAACGTCTCCGACCTCAACAGCCGCAAGAACCTGGAAGGGCTGTTGCGGGTGTGGCTGCGCACGACGCGGGCGGAGGACGACGCCGCCCTGCTGCTGAAGGCCGGCAAGGGGGACGGAGCGTCCGGCAGCATCCGCGACCTCCTTGCCCGGCTGACGGCGGAAACCGGCCGGACGCTGGGCGAGGCGGCCCCTCTCTTCCTGGTCGAGGGCAAGCTGTCGGACACCGACATGATGTCGCTCCATGCCGCAGCCACCCATTACTGGAGTATGTCGCATGGCGAGGGCTGGGACCTGCCGATGGCGCAGGCCGGCGCCATGGGGCTGACCCTGCTGGCCCCCGACCACAGCGCCTACCACGCCTATCTGAACGGCCGGGTGGCCCATATGATTCCCAGCCACGTCACCCCCGCCCTGGACGGCTACCGCGGCCGGGACTGGTGGACCCCCGACGAGGCCGCCGCCGCCCGGCTGCTGCGCGCGGTCATCGACGATCCCGACGGCACCCGGCTTTCCGCCCGCGAGCATCTGCTGGAGCATTTCAGCTGGCGTTCCGCCGCCCACCGGCTGATCGGCCTTCTGGGCGGACTGGACGCCCTGTGACCGGCGGCCCCGACATCCGGCCCCGGCCTTCGGCATTGGCCCCAGCACCGGAGCGAGGGGCTCTTGCATCGTCGGTGGGAGCAGGGCAAAGAGCCCTCTTCGGCCTTGGAGTGTGATCGGTTCAAGCGGAACCGCTTGAAGCGTGACTCACACGAAAAACCAAAAGCCTGGTGTCTGTCCGGTGCTTATAGAAGCACCGGACAGACACCAGGCTTCGACACGCACCTTAACGCAGGCGGGTTTGCGCATGGATCAGCAGAAGTTCCGGCAGGTGATCGGCGGCATCGCCGCTGCCTGCGCAATCGACCATGCCGCCCTCGACCGCGAGCTTTGCGCCATCGAGGCCGCCGGCGACCGCCAGCGTCTCTACGACATCATGGCGCTGCTGATTTCCCGGATCGGCGACAGGGCGGAGCAGGAGCGGCTTGCCGACGCGCTGATCGGCTGCCGGCCCGATGACGAGGCCCTGTATCTTGCCCTGGCGCACCGGCTGGCCTATGCCGGCATGGGGGTCCTCGAACGCGACCCGGCGATCCCCCGGCAGGGCATCGACCTGCTCGGCCGGGCGCTGGAGCGGGCGGCGCCATCCCCCCTGCGGCCGCAGCTCCATGCCAACCTGTCCTTCCTGTTCAACGAGGCCGGCCGCCCCGACCTGGCGGAGGCCCATGGCCGCGCCGCGGCCGGCTGCCCGAACGCCATCTTCCATCTCTGGCTTGGCGAAGCCCTGTTCCGGCAGGGAAAATACGCAAGCGACGGGCTCTGCGTCATCGACCTGTCGTCCCTGTCCTTCCGCCGGGCGGCCCAGGCTGTGGCCAAGGCGGATGCGGCGCCGCCCTTCGCCCCGGCCGGCCGGCATGTGGTGCTGGTGTCGGTGGACGGCGCCTATTTCAAGCGCTACGCCGCAGCGCAGATCCTGAACCTCCACGCGCTCGGGTCGGCGGTGGCCGTCCATTACCACATCGTCAACGGCGATGCGGAGGTCGCCCAGCTGATCGAGCGGCTGCGGGGCATCGTCGGCGCCATGCCGGTCACCTTCTCGCACGAAAGCTGGGCGCTGCGGGGGGAGGCCATCGACAAGCCCTACTACGCGTCCTCCCGCTTCCTCATCGCGGCGGAGGCGATGCTGCTGCACAAGGCCGACGTGATCGTCTGCGATGCCGACGTGCTGTTCCGCGAGAAGCCGGAGGACATCGTCAGGCTCGCTGGCGCCGCCGACGTCGCCCACACCGATTACCGCGGCGAGCCGCTGTGCAGCCGCTACAACGCCTCCTTCGTCTATTTCCGCCACAGCCGCAGCGGCTATCTGACGCTGCTGATGATCGCGGATTTCCTGCGGACCAACTTCGCCCGCTGCTACATCTGGATGATCGACCAGGTCGCCCTGTTCGCCTGCGTCGAACGCGCGGCGCAACTGCTGGGGAGCGAGATGACGCATGCCGCCTGGCCGGACAGCGTCCTGCCGCCGCGTGCCCCCGACGCGCTTCCGCTCGTCCTGACCGGCGCGCTCGCCGGAAAGCACGGCAACAGCCCCTACAGCGCCAAGCGGGACGAAATCCTGCGGGCGTACGGCCTGTGAGGAGCGGGGGACAGCGGTCCGCCGGCCTGTCTTCGGCCGTGCATCGCGATTGTGGCTGCGGTAAGTAAGCGGCCGTCCTGCCCGCGCCCGAACGGCCCGGCAGATAGGATTGCCCCGACGGAGCCTTCATGCCGACCCTCGAAGAAGCCTTCCGCATCGCCGTCGAGCACCATCATGCCGGACGGCTGGCCGAGGCCGAGACCGTCTACGAGAGCATCCTCGCGGCGGTGCCCGACCAGCCGGAGGCGATGTCGAACCTGGGTTACGCCCAGCAGATGCAGGGAAAGCTGGCGATGGCGGCGGCCACCTACCGCAAGGTGCTGGCCAAATGGCCCGACCGTCCGCAGCCCCATGCCCGGCTGGGCGAGATGATGCAGTGGACCGGCCGCTGGGGGACCGCGGTCGACTGTTACGAGACCGCGGCATCCCTGCTGCCGAACGATGAGGGGCTGGCCGGCCAGCTCGACCATGCCCTGTCGCTCGCCTCCCGCCACCAGGCCCTGCGCGAGCCGCTGCGCCGCGGCGGACGGCTGGATTTGCGCGACGTCACCTTCCTGGTGCCCTGCCGGATCGAATCCCCGGACCGCAGGCGCAACCTGCGCATCCTGGTCACCTATCTGCGGCGGTATCTGGACACCAACATCCTGATCTGCGAGGACAATCCGGAGCGCCAGGACGTGCCCGGCATCATGGCCGAACTGGGGCTGGGGTCCGCCGACTACGGCTATGTCCACCTGACCGGCAACGACAGCCCCTACACGCACAAGGCCAAGCAGATCAACGTCATGGCGGCTGCGGCGGCCACGCCGGTCCTGGTCGTGCAGGACACCGACGTTCTGGTGGAGCCGACCCAGTATGTGCTGGCCCGGCAGGCCGTCCATGACGGCGCGGCGCTCACCTGCCCGTTCAACGGCCTGTTCTTCGACGTCGCCCCCGACTTCGTGCCCGGCGTGGAGCGGACGCTGGCGGTGAGCCAGATCGACCTGTTCGATCCGCGCAATGAGATGCTCTACAAGAACTCCTACGGCGGCTCGGTCTTCTTCGCCCGCCGGGTGTTCGACCGGCTCGGCGGCTTCAACGAGAGATTCGTCTCCTGGGGCTGGGAGGATTTCGAGATCTACCGCCGCCTGGAACTGCTGGGCGAGCGGGTGGAGCGCACGCAGGGACCGCTGCTCCATCTCAGCCATGCGCGGTCGGCCAATTCGGTCACGGAAAACCCCTGGTACGCCCACAACACCGCCGAGTATGAGCGGGTGGTGTCGATGACCCCCGACCGGATCCGGGCGGAGATCGCCGGCGGCGGCTTCCGCCGTCCGCTGGTCGGCGCGGACACCGTCCCCGGCTGGGGGGAACCGCCGGCCTCCTGATTCCGGCCCATGGCGCGGCGGGCATGGGGTCCGCCGTTTCCCAACCCGCGTCCGAGACCTCCGCATGCCGCCGCACACGCAAGCCGCCTCCATCCTCCCGCAGCCGGCAGCCGACGCTCCCCGCACGCTGTTCTGCTGCCTTGCCACGCCCGACTATTACCGCCGGCCGCTGTTCTCGGAGCGCGAGGTGTTCTGCGGGCCCGACTGCCCGACGGTGGAAACCGGCGACGGCTTCGCCTCGCTGAACACCCCGCCCGGCGAATATGATCTGGCGGCCGTCGTCGCCCGGCTGCCGGCGCACCAGCGTCCGGAGCTGATCGTGGTGAAGGCCGACGCCACCCGGCGCAACCTTCCCCGCGGGCTGGACCGGCTGCCGGGCACCAAGGTTCTGCTGGTCGGCGACACCCATCATTTCGCCGGCCCGCTGCGCACGCTGCTGGCCTATGGCGCGATGGAGAGCTTCGACGCGGTGGTTCTCGACCACACCCGCCAGCATGCCCATGCCTTCCTGGAGGCGGGGTTCGACCGTGTCTATTGGATCCCGGCGGTGGATTATGCGCTGCGCCGGCGCGACATTCCCGCAGTCCCCGACCGTCCCCTCACCTTCGTCGGCCAGGTCGGCGCCTTCCATCCCTGGCGGCGCCATGTGCTGGACCGGCTGGTGGAAGCCGGGCTGCCGCTGACCGCGATGCGGGCGCCGCCGGAAATGGCGGCCGACGTCTATGCCGGCTCGCAGATCACGCTGAACGTCTCGCTGAACGGCGATCTCAACCTGCGCGTCTTCGAGGCGCTGGGCGCCGGCGGCTTCCTGCTGACCGACGCGCTGTCGGCCGACGCCGGTCTGGAGCGCTGCTTCACCCCCGGCCGCCATCTCGCGACCTACCGGTCGCCCGGCGAGCTGGTGGAGATGGCCCGCCATTACCTCGACCACCCGGATCAGGCGATGGCGATCCGCCGGGCCGGACAGGCGCATCTGCTGGAGTTCCACAGCCCGCGGGTCAAATGCGCCCAGTTCTACGCCGCGGTGCTGGACGACCGCGTCGATCCGGCGCTGGAGGTGCGCGGGGAGCGGCGCGGACTGTCGGCCCTGCCGGCCCGGAGCGCCGGCTTCCGCTGCCGCCTCGCCGCCTACGAGGCATTGCAGCGGCTCCAGCTGACCGCGTCGCGGCTGACCGTCCATGCCGCCGCGGAGGACGGCTTCGCCGCCGACCTGCGCCTCATGGCCCGCGATCTGCCGCGGGTTGCCTTCGCCGCATTGGGTGCCGCACCGGACGCCGAGGCCGACCCGGTTGCCCTGCCGTTGCCGCCATCCCCCGACCGGGTGCGGGACGATGCGGTGACGCTGCTGCCCTGGCCGGGTGCCGCTCCCGACAGGGCCGAAGCCGACCGCCGGATGGCCCGGCTGTCCGGCGCCTTCGTCCTCTGCCCCACCGCCTCGGCGCGCGACCATGCCGCGGCATCCGCCCATCTGGCCGGCTGGGGCTTCGTGCCCACCGAACCCGGCGGCATCCTGTTCCAGTGCGCCGACGCCCTGCGCTATGCCGGACGCTCGCTGTCCGATCCGGATCTGGCGGCGGGACTGGCGCCGGATCTGCGGCGCGCGCGCCTCGCGGCGCTGGAGCCGATGCTGCGGACCGCCGACCAGATGGTCGGCGCCGCCCGTCTGGCCGCCCGCTTCGGCGAGAACACCCTGGCGGAACGGTTTCTGCTGGGCGCCGTCGGGCTGGACCGCCAGCAGCCGGATGCGCTCGCCGGGCTGGCCCGCCTGTGCGCGGCGGCGGGACGCGCGCTGGAGGCATTCGTCTATCTCGGCGAGGCCCGGCGTGCCGCCCGTCTCGCCGGAACCGCAGACCCGGCTCCGGATTTGGACGCCGCCGTCTTCGCCGCCGCCGCCGGCGGCCATCCGGGGCTGGAGCGCTACCTCGGCCTGTTCCGGCAGGCGACCGCCCCGTCGACCGGCCGGCCGCGCCGCATCCTGGTGGTCACCAACCTGTTCCCGCCGCAGGAGTTCGGCGGCTATGGCCGCAAGCTGTGGGAGTTCTCGGCAGAGCTGATCCGCCGCGGCCATGCGGTGAGGGTGCTGACCGCCGACGTGCCCGAACTCGCCCGGCCCGGCATGGCCGGAACCGAGGATATCGAGGCGCATGTCGACCGTTCGCTGACCCTCTACGGCACCTGGAAGGACGGCCGCGCCTTCGTCCACGACGACCCGGCCCAGTGCGCCGCGCTGATCCGCGCCAACATCCGCCGCGTGCTGGAGACCGCCCGCGACTTCCGCGCCGACGCCTGTCTGGTCGGCAACCTCGATCTGGTGGGAACCGAGTTTCTCGACCCGCTGACCCGGCAGATGGGCGTACCGGTGCTGCACTGCCTGGGCAACCAGCATCCCGGCTATGCGCCGGAGACGGCTCCCCGCTCCCCCCTCTACCGCGCCGGACCGGCCAGCGGCTGGGTGGCGGAGCGGCTTGCCGCCGGTGGCTACGGCCTGCCTGCCACGGTGATCCATCCGGGCGCCCGCGTCGATTACTTCCACCGCGCGGCGATGCCCTCGACCGACCGGCTGCGCATCGCCTTCGCCAGCCTGTTCGTCAACTACAAGGGACCGCAGACGCTGATCAACGCGCTTGCGATCCTGCACCGCGAGGGCATCGACTTCGACTGCACTTTCGCCGGAGAGGCGCCGGACGCCGATCTGGCGGCCCGCTGCCGCGACTTCATCGAACGCCACGGCATGGCCGGCAAGGTGCGCTTCACCGGCTTCCTCGACCGCCGCGGCCTGTCCGCCCTGTTCGCGCGCTGCAACGTTCTGGTCTTCCCAAGCGTCTTCCAGGAGCCCTTCGGCATCTCGCAGGTGGAGGCGATGGCCGCCGGCCTGACCGTGGTCGGCAGCGGCACCGGCGGCAGCGGCGAGGTGCTGCGCGACGGCGTGGACGGCCTGCTGTTCAAGGCGGAGGACCATGAGGCGCTTGCCGGCCGCCTGCGCAGCCTGGTCAAGGACCGCGATGCCTGGCTGCGCATGGCCCTGTCCGGCCGCGACCGCGCCCGCGACTTCACCGTCGCCCGGTCGGTCGACCGGATCGAGGCGGTGTTCGAGGAGCTGATCGTGCAGAGGGGATGAGCGGGTATAAGTCTTGGCGCGTCATCCGGTGAGCGCCCGGTGAGAAAAAAGGTCCGGGTCGGCCTCCCCTTTCGATTGAGGAAGGGAAGGTTGTAGGATGACGGAGCCGCAAATCCGCGGCGCGGATCAGTTCCCGTCCATGGCGACCACCATCTCCGACCTGCCCGATGCCCTGGCCGGCACCGTGCCTGCCTGTTCCTGCCTGCTGTGCAATGCCGCCGGCTGGAGTGCCGCGCCGATTGCCGCAACGCCGGACCCGCAGGGTTCGGTTCCGCAGGGCGCCGCCTCCGCCACCGTCTCGACACTGCTGGCGACGGGGACGCCGCGCTGGGGCAGCGGCGGCGTCGGCACCGGGGCAACCGTCACCTACAGCTTCATGGAGCAGCTGCCGTCCTACGCCACCGTCTCGGACGGGACAGGCTTCGCGCCGCTGTCCGCCACCCAGCGCGACGCGGTGCGCCAGGCATTGGCCGCCTGGAGCGCCGTCGCCAACATCTTCTTCGTCGAGACCTCCGACAGCGCCAACAGCGGGCAGGGCGGGTCGATCCGCCTCGGCACCAACCGGCAAAGCTCCAGCGCCGCCTACGCCTATTATCCGAGCGGCTCGCTCTATGACGGCGGCGGCGACATCTACCTGTCCAACAGCAGTGCCGCCAACACCAGCCCGACGCCGGGAACCTACGGCTACCTGACCATCCTGCACGAGATCGGGCATGCCATCGGGCTGAAGCATCCCGGCAACTACAACGCCACCGGCGGCGGGGGCGAACCGCCCTACCTGTCCTCGACCGAGGACAATTACCGCTACACCCTCATGTCCTACAACAGGCACCCCAGCCTGGGGCTGAACGGGCTGGCAACGGGGCCGGCGCTGTACGACATCGCGGCGGCGCAGTACCTGTACGGCGCCAACACCAACACCCGCATCGGCGACGACCGCTATGCCTTCGCCAGCAACACGGTCGCGGTCAGCCAGTCCATCTGGGACGCCGGCGGCACCGACACCATCGATGCCGGCGGCCAGGCATCGGCCGTCAGCATCGACCTGACCCCCGGAGCCTTCAGCTCCATCGGCCCGAACGGGTCGGGCGGGCTGGCGGTGGGCAATGTGTCGATCGCCACCGGCGTCACCATCGAGAACGCCATCGGCGGCAGCGGCAACGACATCCTGATCGGCAACGGCGCCAGCAACCTGCTGACCGGCGGGGCGGGCGACGACACGCTGACCGGCGGGGCCGGCGACGACACGCTGCAAGGCAACGGCGGAACCGACACCGCGGTCTACAACGGCAGCCGGTCCTCCTACACCGTCACCGTCACCTCCGACGGCGCCACCATTTCCGGCGGCGGCGAGGGCACCGACACGCTGACCGACGTCGAATACGCCCTGTTCGCCGACACCCGCATCAGCCTGCTGCCTCCGGCGGTCGCCGCCAGGGCCGGCCGGGTTTCCATCGGCTCCTCCATCGCCATCGCCAGCCTGATCACGGCGACCGATCCGGCCGGCGGCCTCGTCACCCAGTATGAGCTGGTCGACAACACCAGCGGCGCCGGCTCCATCATGGTCGGCGGGACGGCCCAAGGTGCCGGCGCGGTGGTGCCGCTGACCGCGGCGGCCTTCGCCGGCGTCACCTTCGCCGCCTCCACCCTGGCCGGCATCGACGAGCTGTCGGTGCGCGCCTACAACGGCGTGGCGTGGAGCCGCTGGATCGGCTTCACCATCGCCTCGCGACCGGCCAACCGGCCGCCGGCCGTCCAGGGCGACAAGACCCTGACCGCCCTGGAGGCCGGGCCGGCCATCGCTCTCGGCATCGACCGGCCGAGCGACCCGGACGAAGGCGACAGCATGACGGTGACGCTGGCCCGCCTGCCGTCCGCCGGCACGCTCCGGCTCGCCAACGGTACCGCCGTCACGGCCGGGATGACGCTGGGGGTGGCCGATCTGGCCGGCCTGACCTATCAGGCGCCAACCGGCACCCCGGCGTCGCCGGGGTCCTTCGCCTACACCGTCACCGACAGCCAAGGGGCGGTCAGCGGCCAGACCGTGACCCTGCGGGTGACCACGCTGGCCGAGACGATGGCCGGCTTCGACCCGCTGGCCTATCTCGCCTCCAACCCCGACCTTGCCGCCGTCTTCGGCACCGACACCGCGGCGGCGCGCGAGCATTACCTGCGCGCCGGCAGGGCGGAGGGGCGGGCGGCCCGGTCCTTCGACCCGCTCTCCTACCTCGCCGCCAATCCCGATCTGGTGGCGGCCTTCGGCTACGACCTCGCTGCGGCGAGCCGCCATTATCTGACCCTGGGCCGCCGGGAAGGGCGGTCGGCTGGCAGCTTCGACCCGTTGGCCTATCTGGCGGCCAACCCCGACCTCGCCGCCGTCTTCGGCACCGACACCACGGCCGCCACCCGCCATTATCTGTCCAGCGGCCAGCGGGAGGGGCGCAGCACCCGGTTCGACGGCTACGGCTATCTGGTGTCGAACCCGGATCTGGCGACTGCCTTCGGGCTGGACCCGGCGGCGGCGGCCCGCCATTACGTGACCTCCGGCCGGGCCGAGGGGCGCGGCATCACCTTCGACAGCCTGGCCTATCTGGCGGCCAACCCCGACCTCGCCGCCGCCTTCGGCACCGACACCGCGCGGGCGGCCGGCCATTACCTGTCCAGCGGCCGGCGGGAGGGGCGCAGCACCAGCTTCGACGCGCTCTCCTATCTGGCGGCCAACCGCGACCTCGCCGCCGTCATCGGCAACGATCCCGTGCGGGCGGAGGAGCATTACATCCGCTACGGCCGGCTGGAGAACCGCAGCACCAGCTTCAACGCCCATGACTATCTGCTGGCCAATCCGGACCTGCTGAGCATCTTTTCGGGCAGCGAGCAGCAGGTGAAGCTCTATGTCGTGCTCTACGGCAACACGCCGCGGCGCGATGCCGCCGGCTTCGACGCGCTGAGCTATCTGGCCGCCAACCCGGATCTGGCGGCAACCTTCGGCACCGACACCGCCGCCGCCACCGCCCATTACCAGTCGATCGGACAGGCGGCCGGGCGGCCGACCCAATTCAACGCGCTTGCCTATCTGATGGCCAACCCAGACCTCCAGCGCGCTTTCGGCAGCGACCAGCAGCAGGCGCTGGTCCATTTCATCCAGTATGGCCGCAACGAGCCGCGCCCCAACCCGATCGGCTATGTCCGCCCGGCCACGGCCGGATTCGCCATGGCGAGCGACGGGCTGCTGGCGGCGGGGCTGGGGTGATCCGGGAGGCTCCCAGGAGGCGGATGTCCTCCGGCCCGGTCAGAATCCCGTCTCGCGGATCAGCACCGATGCGGCCATGCGCCAGAAACGTTCGGCGATGCTGCGGGCCTCGCCCGCCACGCGGACGATGCCGCGGGTGACGCGCTCCGGCCCCTCCTGCCCGCCATTCGCCGGCCTGATACTCGCTGCTTCTACGTCCAGGGTGATGCGGTAGACCGCCTCCACCGGGGCGAGCGCGCTGCGGGCGGAACCGCCATGGGGCTGCTGTCCCGGCTGGGGCCCCGCCTGCCCCTCGACCGCCACCGGCCCGCCATTGACCGAGGCGAGCGCCGGCACGTCCAGAACCGAGACGGCGACCGGATCGACCGCGCGCACCTTCGCCGCGCGCCGGGGGGCCAGCGGATCGTCGGGGTGGAACTGCGCCTCCGCTCCCGGGCTCAGCCGGTCGAAATCGCCTTCGCCGACATAGCCGACCAGCTCGCCGCTGCCCGGCGCCACCACCATCGCCAGCGGCAGTTTCGGACCGATCCAGCGGCCGGGGATCAGCGCATCCTCCATGTCGCGCACGGTGCCCGACAGGGGGGATCGCACCACCAGCCGGTCGCGGCTGTCGAGAATGCCCTGCCGCTCGGCCAGGGCGGCGGCCAGATCCTCCTCCATCGCCCGCACGCGGTCGAGCTGCTCGCGGCTGGCTGTCATGCGGGCGATCTGCTCCTGCATCCAGTCGATGCGCAGTTCGGCCTGCCGCAGCTTGCCCTCCAGGTCGGGGGCGGTCAGGCGGAACAGCGGTTCGCCCTCCACCACGCTCTGGCCGCGGGCGACCAGCGTCTCCTCCAGCCGGGCGGGAAAGGGGGCGTAGACGGTGGCGAATCCCGACGCCCGCCAGACCACCGGCACCGACACGGTGGCGGTCACCGGCAGCAGGGTCAGCCCGACCGCCGCCGCCAGCCCGGCCAGCGTCAGCCCTGTGCGCAGGTTCACATGGAAACGGTCGCGCAGAGACCACCAGGCCTTGGCTTCGGTCAGGAAGGGGCGTGCGACGAACCAGCCGATCTCGATGGCGAACAACAGGATCCCCAGAACCTTGATGGCGACGTGGTAGACCAGCAGCGCGATGCCGAGGAACAGCACCAGCCGGTAGACCCAGGTGACGTAGGAATAGGCCAGCAGGATGCGGCGCCGCCCCGCCGGCATCTCCTCCGGCGGAGCCATGCCGAGGCCGAACAGCCATTCCCGCAGCTTCCAGCGCGCCATGGCGAAGGCGCGCTCCTGCAGGTTGGGCACGTCCAGCGCGTCGGACAGCAGGTAATAGCCGTCGAAGCGCATGAAGGGGCTGAGGTTGATCGCCAGTGTGGTGACCCAGCTGACCGTCGCCAGGAAATAGGCGGCGCTGCGCAGCGGTCCGTCGGGCAGGAAGCTCCAGGCCAGCGTGGCGAAGACGGCGATCGTCAGTTCGGTGGCCATGCCGGCGGCCCCCACCGCCAGCCGCTGCCGGCGCGACACCAGCCTCCAGGCGTCGGTGGTGTCGGTATAGAGCACCGGCCACATCACCAGGAAGGCCACCCCCATGGTCGGCACCCGGCAGCCGAAGCGCTTGGCGGTGTAGGCATGGCCAAGCTCGTGGCAGATCTTGGTGCCCAGCAGGGTGACGCCGTAGAGCGCCAGCCCTTCGGGCGAGAAGAAATGCTGGAAGGTGTGCAGGAAGGCATCCCATTGCCGCGCCACCAGCAGCCCGGCCAGGAGCGCGGTCAGCAGCACCGCGATCATCCAGGCCCGGCTGTAGAGCGGCGCCACCAACCCCACCGTCGCCGACAGGAAACGGTCCGGCCGCACCAGCGGGATGCGGAAGAACAGGTAGTTGTGGATCAGCCACCAGAACCAGCCGGTGTGCCGCGCCGCCGCCTGGCGCGCCAGAAAGGCGGTGTCGGTGGCGACGGTCAGGTTGTTGGCCGCCAGGAACCGGTAGAAGCCGATGACGTCCTCGGCCGTCGGCTCGAACAGGCTCTGCTCCGCCACCGCCGCGGCGATGGCACGCGGGTTGGCATGGTGCCAGTGGGCGATCAGCGCGAAGCCTTCCGGCCCGATGCGGAAATAGCGGTTGCGCACCGGGTCGTGGATGGTCCAGCCCGGCGCCCCGTCCTGTCCCGCCGGCGCCGGCAGCAGGGCCAGATCGTCGCGCAACCCCGGCAGCCGCACGGATGCCAGCGGGTCGGCCGGGGCGGCATCGACGGCACGGGGACCGGCAAGGGAGGCGGCGGGGGTGCCGGTGGGGGGGAGGGCGATGGACACGGGAGTCCTCGGATTTGCCGTCGGTTTGCCTTGGAAGCTGCTTTGGAGCAGCCCTCAGATGCCCAGCGACTGGCGCAGCAGGGCCAGCGGGCGGCGGAACAGGTAAAGCGCCAGCGGCACGCGGTCGCCCAGGATCTTGGCGGTGCCGCGCAGGCCGATGCGGGGCGGAGCCTCTCCCGCGTCCAGCGCCGCCTTGACCCGGTAGGACAGCACGCCGGCGGCCGACAGGCCTGCTTCGTAGCTGGCATGGGTCAGCCGCGCCTGCAGGGGATGGAGCGGATCGACGTTCAGGAACAGCTCCACCGGGGAACCCGGCTCCAGCACCAGGGCGTCGCCGACCGGCACCATGATGTCGATCTCCGGCGCCTGCGGGTCGGCCAGAGTCAGCACGCGCTCGCCCACCGAAACCGGCTTGCCCAGCCAGTCGTTGACGTCGGTGAAGACGGCGATGCCGGCACGCTCGGCCTTCACCGTCACCCGCTCCAGCAGGTCGCGGGCGAGCGCCATCTCGGCCCGGCGCAACTCTACCTGGGCGCGGAGCTGGGCAACGCGCGCCTTGGTCTGCGGGTCGGCGAAGGCGGCCTGCGAGGCGGTCAGCAGTTCGGCCTCCGCCTGGGTCAGCCCCTTGCGCGCCACCTCGAAGCGGCTGCGCAGGACGGTGGACTCGAAGCTGAACAGGGGCTGGCCGGCCGCCACCGGCTGGTTCGGCTGCACATGAAAGCGCTCGATCACGCCGTCCAGCGGGGCGGCGACGATCACCGGGTTGCTGGTCTGGATCTCGGCCGGGGCCAGGGTCGACATCGGCACCGGGATGGCGAGCGCACCGGCGACGGCCAGCAGCACCAGCAGCGGCAGCAGGGCCCGGCGCAGTCCGTGCCGCTTCGCCCGCTTGCCCGACAACGCCCACCAGGCATGGCCGTAGCCTTCGGCCAGATGGCTCAGCAGCAGGATTTCGCCGTCGGTCCAGGGCTCGTCGCGGCCGAGCCACAGGCCGGCCAGCGGCGGCGCGGCCTTGGCCCGGCTTTCCGCCGCGGCGCCGGGCGCTGCCCCCTCGGGGGCCTCCCGGGGCGCCTCCTGGGGGGATTGCGGCTTGCGCAGCGGGCACCACAGCACCTGCGCCGGTCCCCATTCCCCCCAGGCGCTGCGCACGGCGGCGGGCAGGGTGGCGGGATCGACGACATGGACGCTGTTGGCGTCGTCCCCGGTGGCGACGGAGCGCACCGCCTCCTCCAGCCATTGGGCGAAGGGGGCGTTCGGCTCCAGCACCGCGATGTTGGACACCGCCTCCAGCGTCGCCCGTCCGCGCTCGCCCACCGCCAGGAAGGCCGCCTGGCGATAGGCGATCAGCCGGCGGGTCTGGTTGACGATGTGATAGCGCAGCTCCGGCGCCGCCGCCTGCCGCCAGGCCTGCCGCTGCAATTCCAGCAGCATCAGCAGGCCGTTGACGGGCTGCGCGCTTCCCTGCGGCGGAGCAGCCTGCTGGGGCGGGGTCTGGGGTGATGAAGTCTGTGCCATGGCGGCGCTCATGGCTTCGCAGTTCCGGGCTTGGGGGTGCCCCCCTGATTTCCGGCCCCCTGGCTTCCAGCCGGCAGGGAAGACACCGCCGGTTCGGGGAAGATGGCGGTGCCGCTCATACCGGCGATCATGCCGGACGGAACGCCCTCGCCGGTTAGCTTGGCGGTGACCTTCACCGACTGGCTGGCCGGATCGACCTTGGCACCGGGCAGCACGACCTCGCCGGGCAGGGTGGCGCCGGTTTCGTCGACGCGCAGGTCGAAGCGCTGTCCCGGCCTCAGCCACACCAGCCAGGAGGAGGGGACGATCAGCTCCACCTTCAGGTCGCGGTCGGACAGGATCTCCAGCAGCGGCGCGCCGGCGGCGACCGACTCATGCTCCTGGATGCGGCGTTCGACCACCCGGCCGTCGAAGGGCGCCTTGATGTCGCAGCGCCGGGCCTGCACCTCGGCCTTGCGGACGTCGGCGCGGGCGACCTGGGCCTTGGCCTCGGCCAGCTGCACCTCCGCCTCGCCGATGGAGCGCAGGCTGTTCAGGCGCCGGTTGACCCGCGCCGTCACCTCGGCCGCGTTCAGCTGGGCGCGGGCACCGTCCAGCTCCGCCTGATAGCTGGAACAGTCGAAGCCGACCAGCAGCTCGCCGGCCTTGAAGCTCTGGCCGGCATCGACGCTCATGCGGGCGATGCGGCCGGGGATTTCGGAAGAGAGGACGGCGTGCCGCCGGGCCTCGATCAGGGCGCGAACCTGCCCCTGCGAAGCGTCCTGGGCCGCCGCCGGGGTGGAGGCGAGGCCCCCACCCAGCAGCGCGATCAGGAAAGCGGCGCCGGCGGCAATGCCGGGCCGGACATCGGAACGGATCACAGCGACGCGAGCCGATCGGCGGTCTGGCTGTCGGACTGCTGCTCTTGGGCCGAAAGGGTACGAACAGTGCATTCCCGCTGACTATCCTTCACACGATGGCAGAACCGTTCGGCCGCGGTGCGGTCGGCAAAGCCGCCTGCGCGCAGCTGGACGATGGTCTTGCCGTCCTCGCTGCGCCGGGTGGCGACATACAGGGCGCCAACCCCGTTGCCCTCCGTTCCCAGGCGTTTGGCGATGATACCCCATTCCTTCTCGGCAAGCCTGTGGCTTGCGTAAGCCCCGAGTTCGGCCTGGATGACGGGAGAGAAGGAGGCCGTCGCAACCGGAGCGGCGACCGGAGCGGCGGTTTGTGCCGCCGGTGCAGGAGCCGGAGCGGCGACCTGAACCGGAGCGGGAACCGGCACCGGGGCAGGAGCGGGAGAGGACGCAGGCACCGGCGATGCGGAGGAGGCCTTCGGAGCCGGCTCGGCTGCGGCGGGGGCAGGGGCGGGGACCGCAGTGGGGACAGGGGCGGCCGCGACCGGAACCGGCTTGTTGACCGGCTCCGGCTTGGGGGCTTCCGGCTTCGCCGCTTCGGCCCTGCTGTCCTTCGGGGCATCCTGGGCGGCGGTCTTGGGCGCAGCCATCAGATCCTTGACGCGCATCACGCTGTTGGCGCGCTCCTGCCAGGAGGACAGGCCCCGGCTCACCGCCTGGGTCAGGGTCGGCAGGTCGTCGGCCGCCATCGTCTCGGGCAGCGGGTCAACGCCGGCCGACACCATCACGCGGGAATAGGCGTTGTGCAGGTCGGCCAGCACCAGATCGCGGCGCAGGTCGGACAGCAGCGCCGTCACCTCCGACTGGATCACGCCAAGCTCGCCCACCTGCCCGGCCTCGCCGACGTTGGTGTATTGCGAGCGGATGCGGGTGTCGAGGTCGGCCTGCTCGGCGGTCAGGGCAAATTCCTGCTTCAGTTCGCGGTACTGGAGCACCGCCACATGCACCTGGCTCAGCACCGCCATGCTCAGCGCCTGGCGGCGGAAGGCGACCAGTTCCTCCTGCGCCTCGGCATAGGATTTGGTGGCGGGGGCGGAGACCAGATTGATCAGGTTCCAGCTGATCCGCGCGCCGTAATCGGCCCAGCGCTGGTTCAGCAGGAAGCTGTTGCTGTCGTAGCGCAGGGCGGCGTTGACGTCGATGCCCGGCAGCAGCTTCAGCAGCGATCGCCAGGTCTCGTCGGCGGAGATGCGCTGGTTGTAGCTTTCCTCCAGCAGCTCCGGCCGGTTCAGCAGGGCGTAGGTCTCCAGCGCCTCAGGCCCGACGTCCAGCTTGGGCGGCGACTGCATGACGCTGGCCGCCGGCATCTCGATCTCGAATGGCTCGCCCGGCGGCAGGCCCATCAGCGCGCCCAGCTGCGACTTCGACGACACCAGCTCGCGGCGCAGCGACTGCAGCTGGCGCAGCGTCTCGACCAGGGTGCGGGTATAGTTCAGCGCCTGCAACGGCGCCTGGACGCGCAGCGCCTCCAGCGTGCGGGCGTCGCGGCGGGCGCCCTCGACCCGCTTCTCCAGCGGCGCTAGACGCTTCAGCAGCCGCTCGGCGGCGACGGCGCGCCAATAGGCGGTGCGCACGTCCTGCATGATGCCCTGGACGACGCGGCGGCGGCGCTCGTCGGCGATCAGCACCAGATTGGCGTTCTGCCGCGCCCGCAGATAGCTGACGCCGAAGTCGAGCACATTCCAGGTGAAGGCGAGGTCGCCGGTGCGGCGGTGCCTGTCGGTGGCGGTGGTGCTCTCGCCCGTCCGCCGGCCGGTGGCGAGGTTCAGGCTCTCCGACCCGGCGTCGTTGTTGCGCCCGACATAGCCGGCCGCCGCCACCACGCGCGGCAGCATGTCATAGCGCGACAGGTCCAGCTGGTCGGTGGCGACCGCCACCTCCATCAGCTTCACGCGTTCATCGAGGTTGTACTTGATGGCCCGCGCCATCGCCTCGTCCATCGAGACCGCCTTGGTCAGCGGCTCCTGCGGGGTCAGCACGACGCCCAGATCCTTGCGGACGCGCGCCAGATTTTCCTCGGCTGTCAGCGGCTCGGGTTTGACCGCGCAGCCTGCGGCCAGCAGGGATGCCGTCAGAACGGCGACGGGAACCACCGAAGAAAGCAAGCGGCGGCGGAGGTGAGCGGTCGAAGTCTTCATGGTGGGAGCAATTCCGTTCGGCGGAAAAGGATTGGATGAGGGAAAAGCGACGCGGGAATGGGAAGGACGGCGGGAAGGACCCCGGGTGAGACGGATGGGGAACCGGGCCGCCGTCAGGCGGCCCAGCTGTCGGGCAGGACGTGGCTGGCGAGTGCGGCCAGCAGGTCGGCGGCGCCGGCCGGGCCGCCATGGGCACGGGCGACCTGACGGGCGAAGCCGGGGGAGGCCGGCATGACCTCGGCACGGGTGTCCGCTCCGCGCTCTGCCGGACGGCCGCTGCCGTCCGCCGGGGTGCCGCCGCCATCCTGGGGAGCACCCTGGTTTTGCGGCTGGCCCTGCTGCTCGCCCTGGCCCTGGTTTTGCTGACCCTGGCCTTGCTGACCCTGTTGGCCCTGGTTCCCCGGCTGTCCGGCCGTCGGGCCGCGGCCCTGACCGGTGCCGAGGCCGGTCCCCCGGTCCTGGCCTTGCCCCTGAAGCTGGCCCTGGCCCTGGCCGTTGTTCTGGCCGCTGCCCTGGGTGCCGGTCTGGCCGGGAATGCCCTGGCCGGTGGTGCCGGTGCGGGTCGTGCCGCCCGTGCCGGTCGTGGTGCCGCCGGTGGCGGTTCCCGTGTTGCTTCCGGTCCCCGTGCCGGTCCCTCCGGGCGTGCCGCCGGTGCCGGCGAGGCCCGTGCCGCCCAGGCTGCCGCCGCCAATGCCGCTGCCCAGACCGCCACCAAGACCGCCACCGAGGCCACCGCCCAGCCCGCCGCCCAAACCGCCGCCGAGGCTGCTTCCCCCCAGTCCGCTGCTGGAACCGCCGGAGCCGGAGGAGCTGCCGCCGATGCTGTTGAGCGTCACCGACCGGCCGGCATCCGTGCTGGACGAGCTGCCGCTGACGCTGCCCAGCGTCACCGACCGGCCGGTGTCCGTGCTGGACGAGCTGCCGCTGACGCTGCCCAACGTCACCGACCGGCCGGCATCCGTGCTGGACGCGCTGCCGGGGATGCCGGCGCTGCCGCTGCTGCCACCGCCCGGCAGGCTCGGCCCGGATCCGCCGGCGCCGCCCAGCCCGCTGCCGCCCAGCACGCTGCCGGAGGACGAGCCGTTGGAGGACGGGCCGTTCGACGAGGAACCGAGCACGGAGCTGCTGGACTGCGACGGACCGTTGCCGCTGCTGGTGACCGGCGTGGTGGTCACCGGGGTGTTGGTCGTGTTGGTGGGGGATGTGGTCGTCGTCGTGACGCGGGCCACCGCGACCGTCACCGTGGTCGCGGCGGAGCTGTTGCCGACGAGGTCGCGGGCCTGGATGCTGATCGACCGGCTGGTCGCCGTGCCGGCGAAGCTCGGGTCGCTGGCGCTCGACCGCAACCCGATCGCCCGCACCGCCGCCTGATAGTCGGCGGCCGACGCCACGCCGGTCAGCACGATGCCGGCGCCGACGCGGGTCGCGGTGATGCCGGCCGGCAGGGCGCCGATCACCAGCTCGTCGCCGCTGCGGGCGTCGGTCAGGGTGACCGTCACCCGGTTCAGCGAGCTGGCGTCCGACAGCGACACCGCGGTTCCCAGCGTCGCCGTGCCACCGGCGGTCAGCGTCGGATTGGTGCCGCCGGACACCGTCGGGGCCTGGGTGTCGACCGTCAGGCTCAGCGTGCCCGAGCGGCCGATGTTGCCGGCGCGGTCGGTGGCGGTGGTGACCACGCTGTGGCTGCCGTCGGCCAGCGGGGTGGTGACGGCGAAGCTCCAGCGGCCGTCGCTGCCAGTCGTTGCCGTGCCGACGGCGACGCCATCGACGATGACCGTGACCGTGCTGTTCGGATCGGCGCTGCCGGTCAGGGTCGGACGGCCGGTGGCGATGACGTTGGCCGTGTTGTCGACGCCGGAGAGGGCCGGGGTCGACAGCACCGGCGCCGTGGCGTCGATGGTCAGCGTCAGCGCCGCAGAAGTGCCGCTGCTGTTGCCGGCGCGGTCGGTCGCCCGGCTGGTGACGGCATGGGTGCCGTCGGCCAGCGGGGTGGCCGGCGTGAAGCTCCAGCTGCCGTCGGAGCCGGCGATGGTGGTGCCGACCGCCACGCCGTCGACCAGGACGGTGACGGTGGCTCCGGCTTCCGCCGTGCCGCCCAGGGTCGGGCGGTTGAGGTTGGTCACCCCGTCGGTGGCGGAGGTGCCGGTGTCCTGCCCGGATGCCAGCACCGGGGCAGAGGGGGTGTCCGGCGCCACGGTGTCGACCAGGACGTTCTGCAGGCCCGGCACGCCGCTCAGCGCCGTGGGCAGCGGGAGGCGGGCCTTGTCGGTGATGCTGCCGCCGTTGAGGTTCAGCCCGGTGACGGCGATGCCGTCGCCGTCGCTGTCGCCCGCCTGCACCACATAGTCGAAGCGCAGGATCGTCCCGCTGCTGCCCGCGGGGGTGTAGACCGCCTGGCGGGTCTGGCCGCCGATGTCCAGCGTGATCGTCGGGGTGCCGTTGACGATCACCACCTCGCTGGCCTGGATGTAGAAGCTCAGTGTCTTGCCGAGGCCGTACACGCCGTCGTTGGGCACGACGACGCTGCGGATGGTCGGCGCCGTGGTGTCGATGGCGATGTCCTTGTTCAGCCCCAGCGACCGCACGTCGCCCGGCATCGTCAGGGTCAGGATGCCGGCGTTGCCGGCGATGTCCGTGATCGATCCCGTCAGGGCCGAGGTGCCGATGGCGTCCAGGTCGGCGGCGGTGTCGCCGGCCTGCACCGTGTAGGTGAAGGTCAGCGTGCTGGTGCCGGCCCCGCTGCTATAGGCGGCGGTGCGGCCGGTGTTCAGCGCCAGCGTCGGCGTGCCGCTGACGGCCATTGCCTCGCTGAAGGTCACCTGGATCGAGATGGTCTGGCCGGTGGTGTAGGTGCCGTTGTCGGTGCTGGAGGTGACGTTGATGACGGTGGGAGGGACGCTGTCGATGCGCACGCCCGCCATGCTGGCGATGCCGCTCAGCGTGCGGATGGCGCTGTTGCCGACCAGATCGGCGATGCTGCCGCCGCTGATCGAGCCGCCGATGCCGATGCCGTCGGCATCGACCAGATTGCTGCCGACGGTGTAGCGGAAGGTCAGTGCTGTGCCGCCCGAGCCCGACAGGTAGGTCGCCTGCACCACCGTGCCGTTGTCCAGCGTGATGCCGAAGCTGGGCGCTCCCGTGACGGTGACCGCTTCGGAGAAGGTGACGGTGACGTCGAGGGTCTCGCCGGCCCGGTAGATGCCGTTCACCGCCGAGACGGCGGTGACCGTCGGGGCCGTGGTGTCGATGGCGATGTCCTTGGTCCCGGCCAGCGACGACCCGCTGCCGGTCGCCGGCAGGGTCAGCGTCGCGCTGTTGCCGGCGATGTCGGCGATGGTGCCCGACAGCGCCGCGGTGGAGGCATAGTCGAGGTCCGTCGCGGTGTCGCCGGCCTGCACGACGTAGGTGAAGGTCAGCGTCGTGCCGCCCGACCCGCTGGCGTAGGTCGCGGTCCGGCCGGTGCCCAGCGCCAGGGTCGGCGTGCCGGTCACCGTCACCGCTTCGGAGAAGACGACCTGGATCGACACGGTGTCGCCGGCCTTGTAGGTGCCGTTGGCGGTCGAGGCGGTCACCGACGACACCGTTGGCGCCGTGGTGTCGACCGTCACCGACAGGGCGGACGAGGCGGTGGAGGTGTTGCCGGCGGTGTCGGTCGCCTTGACGCTGAGGCTGTGCGTGCCCTCCGCCAGGGTGGAGCTGGTGATGGTCCAGTTGCCCGAACCGTCGGCGGTCGTCGTGCCCAGCACGGTGGTGCCGTCGGTGTCGTACAGCGTCACCGTGGATCCCGCCTCCGCCGTGCCGGTGACGGTCGGGGTGGCGGTCCGGGTGATGTTGTCGCTGCTCGACGTGCCGGTGTCGCTGCCCGTCGCCAGGACCGGTGTGCCCGGCGCGGCCGGCGCCGCGGTGTCGATGGTGATCGGCAGACCGGTCGAGGCGGTCGAGGTGTTGCCGGCGGCGTCGGTCGCCTTGGCGGTGATGGTGTGGCTGCCCGGCGTCAGGGTGGAGACCGTGATCGACCAGTTGCCGCTGCCGTCCGCCGTGCCGGTGCCGATCAGCGTGGTGCCGTCGGTGTCGTACAGCCGGACCGTGCTGTTCGGCTCCGCCGTGCCGGTGAAGGTCGGGGTGGCGTTGCCGGTGATGTCGTCGGTGCTGGACGTGCCGGTGTCGGTGCCGGCGGTCATGTCGGCCGCGCTCGGCGCGCCGGGCGCCGTGGTGTCGATGATGATCGCCTTGTTGGCCCCCAGCGAGTTGGCCGCCCCCGGCGTCGCCAGCGTCAGGATCGCGGCGAGGCTGGTGGAGCTGTCGATGATGGTGCCGCCGCTCAGCGCCAGTGCCGCGGTGGAGGCGTAGTCGAGGTCGGCGGAGGTATCGCCGGCCTGCACGGTGTAGGTGAAGCTCAGCGTGGTGGTGCCCGACCCGCTGGCGTAGGTCGCGGTCCGGCTGTTGTTGCCCAACGCCAGCGTCGGCGTGCCGGTCACCGTCACCGCCCGGTTGAAGGTGACGGTGATCGTGATGGTGTCGCCGGCCTTGTAGCTGCCGTCGGCGGTGCTGGCGCTGACCGACGAGACGGTCGGGTTGACCAGCGAGGTCAGGACGAGGTCGTTGCCGGTGCCGCCGGCGTAGTCGACCGTGTAGAGGTCGTCGTTGCTGCTCAGCGTGGCGCCCTGCGCCAGCCCCGACAGGGTGCTGGACACCGCCCCGACGCCGGTCTGGTCGATCACCTTGTAGGTGGCGGCGTTGACGGCGGCGAAACCGTTGACCCGCAGGACGGTGACGGCGCTGGAGCCGCTGGACAGCGTGACGCCGCCGCTGACGATCACCTGGTCGTAGTCGGTGCCGGCGGTGGTGGTGCCGGCGATCTCGACCGCCAGGGTGCCGCTCAGCGACAGGTTGCCGTTGACGGTCAGGCTGCCGATGCCGTTGCCGGTCCCGGCGATGCCGGGCGCCAGGGTGGCGCCGGACGCGACCGTCAGCGTGTTGGACGAGCTGGCGGCGAAGATCGAGCCGGTGCCTCCCAGCGTCGCCCCCGACGCCACCGAGACGGCGCTGGTGCCGCCGAGCGCCCCGGTCACCAGCAGGGTCCCCACCGACACGGTGGTCGGTCCGGCGTAGGAGCTGGTGCCCGACAGGGTCAGCGTGCCGCTGCCCGTCTTGGTCAGGCCGTCGCTGCCGCCGATGGCGCCCGACAGCGTCAAACGGCTGGGCGCTTTCACCGTTCTGCCCGGGCGCTTTCCGCCGTTCCCGCTGGGTGCTTTCCGCCGAAATATGCAATTCCACCGCCAAAAAGTCCAAACATTGCAATCTCCTAAGCTTGATAACCCAGAATGTTTCTGGAATGTTGAGCTCCGCTCTTGGAACCCAAGCCGTCATGTCTGCTTGGATTTATGCCATTTCAAGGAGGTCCATAACATTTTGAAACATTCTATTATCTTGGTCGCTCCATTGGGTTAGACCCCAGCGAAGCGAGGCGATGAGACGCTTTTAGCGCCTCGATAGGGTTCCATTCGGCGTTCCGAGACGGCTCTCGGGGGCGGTGTAGACCCCACCGAGACGCTGACCGGGCTTACCTAGGCTTTCCGTTCCTCTGCTACTCGCCCCCCGTCAACGGCGAGATGATGACACTCACCCGTTTCGTTGCGGACCTCACGCGAGGCTCGCTCGTCGTGAGGACATCAGCCCTCCTCCCCTACACGCTGTTGCCGGTGCCTGCCTCCTGCCCCTCCTGCGGCCGCATTGCATGGGTGGAAGCCTAGCGGCGCTGCATCTTGGAGAGGAGGAGGATGGTCTTCTCGGCCGCGGAATCGCTGTTGTGCCGGCGCCGAGAGCCTGGTCCCAGGATGACGTGGAGTCGGTCGCGACCCGATACGGGATCGGAAGGAACTGGGAGACGGAGTGCGTCTGCGGAACGTCGCTGTTGACCGGTGGACCTGAAGGCGTGCTGGATGCCTGCGGCGACCTGCAGGTGCGCCATGGGCGATGGCAGGTCCCCGTCGGCCCCCTGCTGCGTCGGGGAGACCTCCCGCGCCTGCCGAATGCCATCGGTCTGGCCAAAGGGCGTCGCCTTTCGACGCCCGACGATTGGAAGAGCCGCATCATGGCCCTGTCGCCACCACCCGACGGGGATGCCGTTCGCAAGCGCAAGGCCGCGATCGACAGCGTCATCCGTGGTGCGGCTGCCACGGGATGGCCGGTGGACGCAAGCCGGTGCGACGACGGGATCGTCCTGGTGAACAGCCAGTCAGCCCGCAAGGCGATTGCCGTTCTGACGAGCCTGCCGGGGCCGGAGGCGGCCGGCCGGCAGGAGACAGAGATCAAGAGCGCGAGCGCCGCAATGAAGGAGGCCGGCGTCGAGACGGCCGTCTGGCTGTCCACGATACCGGACCCGCCTCTGCCACACGGCCAGAGGCGTCGTGCCATTCTGCTGGGGTGGCTGGAAGACGCCGCCTATGCTCTGCCGGCGCCTGACGATTCCGTTCCGCTCGATCACTTTGTCCAGGACATCCTGGAAGGCGGCTGGGAATTCATCGCCGATCAGACCTTCTCCCTGACCCTGGTGCTGGAACGGGTCTTCTGCAGCCACTGCGGCGCCGCTTCGGTCATCGCCCCTTGGTGTGCCGCGACCGCGGCCGACCGGCCGGCTCCCGCCTTCGCCCGGATCCTCGGCACGAGGCAAGATGGTGCGGGGCTCCTTCCGCTCGACATCGCGGACTCGCTTCGCCGCAGCGCCGAGCGACGTTTGCCACTGCCATGGTTCCAGGTTCGCAATGGCGTGGCGGTGCAGACCTGCAGCCGGTGCGGAAGCGTTCTCGTGCCGACGCTGTCGGCGGAAACGTTGCAACGGCACTGGGTGGGGCCCGGGATCGGTTCCGGCCAGGCCACCTTCAGGGTACATCGCTGGGTTCGCCGGGGAGAGGCAATCCTGGGCGGACCGTTGACGGTGCCTGGCCGGCCATCCCGCGAGCGCATGCCCCTTGAGCAGTGGTTCACGGTTGCTGCGCAGGAAGCCGGCTGATGCCTTTCGAACCCGGCAATCCCGTCAACTGATGCCCCCACAACCAGCGTTCACCGGAGAGTTCCCATGTCGAGAGAGCAAAAGGCCATCATAGCCTATCACGAGGCCGGTCACGCGGTGATGGCGATGGCAAACGGCTTCAGGGTGACCAGGGTCACCTGCGTCACGAACGCCGACAGCCAGGGACGCACGGAGTATGAGGTCCCCAATCCTCCGACGATGGAATCACACAGAGGCGGGGCTCTGGTCGCGGCCGCCGGCTTGGCTGCCGATCGTCTACACGCAGAAAAACTCGGCGTCGCTCACAAGGAAGACTCAGAAGGCTACTTTGGAGATCAGAATAATGCTTCAGTTCATCTTCATGAATTAGGACACGATGGACAGTTCACGGCCTATGTCGCTGTTGCCCACCATTTCCTTGGACTAGGACATGTTTGGAATTTCGTCGAACGTCTGGCCGAATTGCTCATAGAAATTGGAGAAATAAACGGTCGCGATTCTCTGTATAGCCTCTTCCAACAGGTTCCGAGAGTTAGTCCCATGGAATTCCAAGTCGTCGACTTGCTGATAGCAAAGCGAGCAGGCAGGATAGGTTGATCTGCCGAGCCCGTGCGACAGTCCTTAGTCCTTGAGTTCAGAAAGCCGGCTGATGCCAAGTTCGATCGATGAGATAAACATCGGTTAATGCTGACGCCAGACCTCCTGCCACGCGGAGAACTCCGATGGCCTGACCCGGTAGCGAGCGAAGTTTCCCTCATGAAGGCCAAGAATTTCTCGTTCAGAAACTTCTCGGAATTTTTCCGCATCTTCTTCATCGACGTTAGACATTGCCCAATTTGCAATGTATTCAACGGCAACTTTTCTGCCCATCTTGTTTCGTATTATTTCAGAAATAACGTGGCGTAAATTGTCTCTATGTTTCATTCGGAATGGATCTGGTTCTCCGAGCGATTGGCGCATTGCAGCGTAGCGTTGTGCTGATCGTTCATACGCCCAGATGAACACCTCTTTTAGCAACTTGACCTCATTGAACTCATAGACGGCAAGCATGGCGTCAGTGTAATCGGACTTTGGGACGTCCGTGAAGGCCAATGGGCAAAGATTGTCTTTGATAAACGGGATATTTGCTCCGATTCTCGATACTCTCTTGTTCACATCGTCAAAAGGCTGCAAATACGGCAACTGGACCATTGCAAACAAAGCCTGCTCGAAAGGATCAGCAATGGCTGATGCTGTCGCCATGATTTGATCGAAGCATTCCTCGATTAGTTGAGGGACCGCCAGCGGATGGTAAACGGACGAGTCGATCCCAACGGGTATCAGCCTCAGCCGTCCAGCGGCGGCTTCATCGGGAAGGAGGTTGTTTGCAAGCATTCCATGCAAATTCAGGAAAGTGTATCGGTTGAAGCCAATCAACTCCGCCTCATTCACAAGGAATTCAATTGCATCCTTGTGATTCAGGATCATCTGAGCCTCAAGACGATTCCTTCCTTCTGCTTCTGCGCCGAACTCAATCAGGCGTTTCGTGTCGAGCAGAGAATAAGTGTTGCCCTCAAGACGGCTGGAATTCCATGACAGATCGATCAGTAAGCGACTCATGATCTGCTTCGCGTAGGTTCCAGCCGGCTGATCGGCAAAGTCAGGACGACCGATCTTCCTCAAATGTTCTTGCTCTGTATGAGTCAAATAATCAGTGTCATTTGGGCGATACTGCTCAAGAAAGCCGCGATTGTAACCCACTGGCGTCCTGGCTGCGATTGGCGCGCGGAGACGCCTCCGGATGATGGACGCATCTGATGAGATCGGAATGCTGAATTCGCCGCCGCTCTCCCTTTGTATTTGATCGAGGCTTTTTGATGTCGATTCTATCGACTGGTTCCCATCTTTCGGCGGTAGCCTGTACTTTGTCCAACGCCGATCGCCTTCTTTAATAATACGCCCGTCTCCAGCAAGTTGCTTGAGGCGATGCTGGAGCGTACGTTTAGGCAATGCTTTGAAGCGGATGGCGGATGTTATCTCCTGCAACGTTGCGCCATCAGGATAGGCACGCAGAACATCTTCGATCTCTGCTTGCTCTTGCTCAGAAATCTTCTTTGGCATGGGCGCCTCTTTATGCGCAAATACGTTGTTGCGCTTAGCCTCTATGCGCAACAAAAAGCCATCTATACGCCAAAGTCCCTTTATGCGCAACAAAAGAGGCTTTTTGCGCCAAACCGGTCTCTATGCGCAATTCCGCCTGCGGTGGTTCTCGTGGGGAAGCCATGGCGGACAACCGATAACCAGGGCGGTGAAGGAGTACGCGGCCAAGGGGTTCATCGTCTGGCGAGCACGGACGGCCCTCGGCCGCCGACCCTACGGTCGCATCTGGATGTTCAAGCGGATCGGCGGCACGGTGGTGAAGGTGACCGTAAAACCGCAAGGCTACGTCAAGGAGGGCTGGGCTTGACGACCTGATCCGCACTGCCCGACGCGTTCGGCGCGCACGGCGGCCGCACACTGCCTCAAGTGGCACTTTCCGATCCGTTCTGGTTGCAGAAGATGGAGGCGCTCGGCTTCCGGCGCCCCGATCTGGCACAGCAGTTGCGCCTGGTGCTCGACCGCGGCCGACGCCTGCCGGTTCCCAGCCTGAAGCCGAACGAATTCATCAAGTACATCTTCTACAAGGATGGCCGGTTTTCGGAACTGTGCGTCTACCAGGAGGGTCTGGCGTTGCACACGGAGGACGCGATCGTCGCACGCCGGCCCTACATCAACCTGTTTGCCGCCACCGACGTGACCGGCGGCAAGATGCTGGCACGGAACGCCCGTCAGATCCTGTTCGGCGGCAAGCGCGTGACCGGCACGATGGCTGAGGGGCTTTTCGGCTGAACGCCCATCTCCGGCTGCCGTCTGGATCAATGATTGCGGTGCCCCCATATGCGGATGGAGACCGGATAGCATGCCTCCAGACCAAGCAGAGATGACCAACGATCATGCGAGAAGCACCTTGCCTGTGCGGGTCAGGCAAAAAGGCGAAGCGTTGCTGCCTGCGCGGCACGAACCATTGGCGCCTTCCCGGGTCAGAAGTTCGCGTCCGAAACACCGGACAGCAAGGGCACCGAGACGGTTGCTACCTGCATGACCTGGGATCCTGTCATACGGCGCTGAGCAGCGAGCACTACATCAGCCGCGGCGTTCTCGACGCTCTAGGCCCCAAGATCCAGGTCAGCGGGTTTCCTTGGCTCAAGGGCGAGACGAAGACGGTGGGCATCCAGAGCCTGACCACGAATGTGCTGTGCCGGGTTCATAACAGCGCTCTGTCGCCACTGGACCAAGCCGCCACCCGCTTTATCACAGCAATGAAGGCGATCGGTGTAGGTGGAAACCATCATGAGGTGGTCAGCGGTCACGACATTGAACGATGGCTGCTCAAGAGCCTGGTCGCCCTGACGGTGTCGAAGAACCTGATGCTGGAGGGTCAGCGCGTCGAAACGGCTGGCCTGCCGGGCGACCTGCCCCATCTCCTGGAAGATCCCCGGTCATGGGCACCCGGCGCCGGGTTGTGGTTGGTGCATCGGGAGGGCGACGTTTTTCCTACAACAGCCGACATCGAGTTGCGGCCGCTTTTCGATGCCGAGACCGGGGCCGTCAAGGGCGCCGACCTCCGCATCCTTGGTTTTTCTATCGTTTTGCTGATCGACGCGTACAGACGCAAGCCGGGCTCGCCGCTGGAGCACGCCGTCTACAGGCCAGCGGACTTTACAGTGCGTACCTCCAGCGGCACCCGGATGGTCGCCTTGGCGTGGATGGACGACCAGTTCCACCCCAGCATTCTGATCGAGACCGGAGTGCCTGCGCCGACGCCATGACTTTGCCCACAATGCTCATGGTCATCCAGTGCGGATCACAGGGTGCTCCTTGATCAAGTGACCGCGGAACAGCAGGAGCCATCGCCACCGGGAGCCGTCCATGGCTGCTGTCGTCTGCCAGATCTCCAGAGCCTCGACCGCCAGGTCGGTGTGGTCGCTGTCGTCAGCGACCCGTGGAGCGCGACGCGGTGCTCTCGGGCCAAGCCAAGGAGGACGTGGTGGGCGGAGAGGGGGCCCGCCGGTGTGCAGGCGGATGTCGATTTCGCGTTCCCCGTTGTCGTCCACGACCGAATCTCCTGGTTCCGGCCGCAGGATATGATGGAAAGGAACGAACAACAGTGGCGGGCCGCACATTTCTTCCTCTCCCCGCACCTTCAGCCGCCAGCGGAATGCGCCACCTGACCAACGGCCCACTCCAACACTTCCGTCGGCGGAATGCCCCTGCCACGACTGAAGTGCGGGAAGCACAAAACCGGCGTCGGGGTGCCTTGAACCGCGACCTCGTATTTCCGGGCGGCTCCACCCTGGAACACATGCGTCCGCGAGAACAGTCCGTCTTCGCGGGCCTGCGCCTCGAAGAAGGCGGCTGCGCTTGTGCGTTGCCCTGTTCCGAGTGCCACGATGGCAACCGGGCGGATGACGTCCAGAAGCCGAAGATGAGCCATCCAACACCGTCGGGCAAGGTCGATGTATCGAGCCTTGGAGCCGGCGATCTCGTTCCAGTATCGCTTGAAGCACAGGTTGCTGATCGGGATCTCGTACGCCTCGTCAAGGTCCACCAACCGACCGTCGAGCAGGCTGAGGACGCGACGGATCGCCTCCGGGACCTGATCCTGCAGATCGCTCTGCCTTCCCTTTCCCCACTGCTCGGCGCGGTATTTGTGTGGCGCTCCGGCCAGCAGCGCCTCGATGTCCTGTCCGACTGTTTGCGCCTCGAGGTTTGGAAAATCCGGGATGGGCCCGGGATCCAGGCCGAGGAAGTAGATCGGTGCCGAGCGGATCGATCCGAGGTGAGAGTTCACGAACTCGCCCTTGTAGGCGAGGATTTCTGGGCCGAGCCGATTACGGCAGTCTTCCACGGCACGGCGCGCGGCGAGGACGGTTCCGTCGTTGAGCGTAGGGCTCACAGCAGGCTCCGTGCGACATCCCATACCCAGGCCCCCGTGGCGTAGAGCATGACCCAGGCCAGGACCAGCCCCGCGTAGAAGAGGACCCCGATCCTGGTGTCGGCGCCCCGCTGCCACCAGGATGGAACCGGCACGCCGGAAACGAATCTCCGGAAGCCGGCGTTGTCGTCGGGACGGATCTGCATCGAATCCGCGCCGTGCGGCAGCACGGCGATCTTGCCGTCGCCATAGACGATGATCCTGGGCTGCCCCGAGATTGGGTGGTCCAGCCAGATCACGTCGGGCGTGTCCGTCGCGCCGAGGTCCGGCCGGTACCCGTGGCTGGCGAGCGCGTGGAGCCGCTCGATAGTGGGCGGCTCGCCAGCGCCCCGAGTCTCAGCCACCGCCATCTCTGCTGTCGTCGACATGCTCTACTCCGACCACCGCGACAGGCGCAGGCTAGGGCAGGTCCTCCTTATTCTCAATGTCAGAGCGTTGCGCCGACTTGACGCGCTTAAAGGTAGCGCGCTCTTGTGGAGAAACACGCGGACGGGCATGGTCGGCCGAAGTTTCGCCAACACGGAGAAGACTGGAGCGCCACCATGAGCGACAACAGCCTTTACAAGTACCTGCCTGCCATCCATGCCCGCTCTATGTTGGAGCGTGGCGAACTGCTGTTCAGCAACTTGACACGGTTCAAGCAGATGGAGCACGAGGCCCGCGGAGACGTCCTCGAAGGATGCCATGTCGATAATCCCGACAATGACGTAGTCCTGACCAATCTCACCACCGGTAGGTCATTTTCAGGACCGTTCTCATTTCGGAATTCGGTGCGCGACGAAAAGGTCTTCGTCTACTGCACAGCGCGTGCATACGACGAGGGGCTGTACCAGGCTTTCGGCGCTGATCGCTGCGTTGAAATCCTTGACATAGGCGCCTTCGCAAGGCGGATCCGGGCGGCTGTTCGACGGCTGAACTTCATCGATCCACTCGGACTCCTGCACGGACCAGTGACCTACTTCCGGCCGAACGCGCCCTGCGAGGTCGACGTATCGGTCGGAGCGAACATCCCTTTTCTGAAGCATTCTGACTTCGCCGACCAGAGCGAGTACCGCTTCGCTTTTGCACGGAAAGGTGCCCTGAAAACGCTACGCCGCATCATCGTCAATCGCGAATGGGACACGGAACCTGATCACCTGAAGGGTGTTGGTCGGACACTGCTCCTGACCATTGGACCCTTGAATGACATTTGCCGATTACATCATGAACGGGTGCCGGAAATGTTAAAGTAGCGACTTTCAGGATCATCATCGGGGCAAGTTGGCGATCATAGTGACGAGCGCTGAGCGCCACTTAATCACGCTGGCGCCGCTCAGATGCGGCGCTCTTACATGCAAAGCGGTATTTTACATGTAACCCTCTTTGGTTGTTCTTCCCTCTGTTGGGTTGGAATGAACGATCTAACCACGACATTCCCTCACAGGGTTCCGAACCCAGGTTAACGGGTCACACCGAAGAAGCGAGCCGTGCCAGTCCCACTGCGAACCAGCATTCCTCAGGGTTGTTGATTCGCTTGATCACGGCCGGGACGTTCACAATCCGCTCGCAAAAATTAACCTGATTTCGGAGCCCTGCATCCCCTTTGCGATGTATTGCAACCACCGCGGTTTACATACAAAATGACAGAATACATGTAAATCGCGGTAATACCGCATGAAGCCGAGACCGTTTGGGCTGCAGTTGCAGACCATGTTCGCCGAACTGGAGCAGCGGTCCCTTGACGCCGATTTCGACGAGGCGTTCCCGCTGAACGATTCCTTCGCAAAATGGGTCAAGGGCGAGCGGGAATACTGGTACTACAACGGCCACAACCCGGACGCTGAAAGCGGAGGAAAGCGCTACCAAAAGTACGCCGGCCCGGTCGATAACCCTGACATCAATGCGCGCGTTGAGCGGTGCCGGCGGCGAGGCGCCATTCGCGCGAAACCGTCCTGATATTCCCCCTGGATCGGCATGGGCAGATCCGCGAACCGGCGCTTTTCTTCCGGCAGGCGTGACGAACGATGAACCGCATCATCCCCCTTATGGAGGCCATCAGGGACTTCCAGAACGCGTCGGCCGAGGACCGTCGCACCCTGGCCGAACGGGTCCGGGGTCTGGCCCACGGGCCGGTCAACATCCGGTAGCCGACCGACGTCCGAAGCGGCATCGAAGACGCCCTGGACTGGCTGGAGCGGAATCGGATCCGAACGCCGACCGTCCGCTGACCTAACCGGTCGCCGGCGGGCGCCGTCCATCGCGGCGGCGCCTCCGGTGCCGGTCAGCGGGAGAGCGCGTACAGGGCAGCGACGAAGACGGTGCCGCTGATCCCGCCGCCCAGCATCAGTCCGCCGGCGACGTGCAGGGCGGTGTCACCCCAAAAAGACCCTTTCCCGGTCGGGCGGGGACATGGCCTCGATCGGGAACTCCCGCGTCGCCCGACGGTGCCGCAACCTGCCCAGCAGATGGTGGCCGACGACGACGGCCAAGCAGCAAGCCAGTAGAGGCAGGCATCCAGATCACCGTAGCGACGGAGGGAATGTTCACGATGCTGGGGCAGGGCTAAGGATTTGCTCCAACCGTCCGGATTCCTCCCATCCGGCGGTTGCGCTACAACACCGCTGGCGGGCATGACAGCGGAGGGCAGGATGCCGAAGAGGGTGCGGTGGACATACACGGCGGCACGGACAACAGCCCACGGCTGCACGCTCACTGTCACTGCCACAGCGGCCTCATCCGACTCCTTTGCATGGGTCGTCACCGTTGTCGGCGATGGCGCCAGCGAGCACATCGCCAACGGCGTGGCGTCGACGATGGCGATGGCGATGGAGCAGGCAGAGGCTGCGGCTCGGCGCCGTGCCGAGGAAATCGAAGAAGCCTCCTGGCAGTACACGCTGTTCTGACGCCGGCGGTCGTTGACGGGCCGCCGGCGCCGGCCCACCATCATCCTGGCCAACCTGGAGGGGCAGATGCGGGCCTACCGCGACACTTCAGACGACGAGATCCGGCGTGTCGACGAGCGCAAGCAGCACGGGCGCGATGAAGACGACCGCGCCCTTGCGGAAGGCCGCGTCACGCCGGCCGAACTGCAGCGCGCCAACAGCATGTTCACCGGCTTCGACATGTCGCGTGCCCGGCTCCGGATCGTGCCGTCGCGCAAGGCCCGCTGACCTTCCGGCACAACGCGCGAATGCCCCATCGGCACATCGCGCGAACGCCAGAACTGCAGAAGAATTCTTCGACAGATAAATTCGGAAATCTGGTCTCTCCGGTGTCGAAAAACGCTGGCGCGGCAACGACTTGGCGCGATGGCCTCGCCTATTTCTCATTGTTTTTTTTTGGGCAAAGATCCTTCGCCCAGGCGCGCCCAGGCGGCGATCAGGGAGGGGGCTAGACGGAGGTGCATGCCGGCGACGACGGCGAGCCGGGCGGCCGTCGGGTCGAGCCGAACCAGCGCCTCCAGCAACCGCTCTACAGCCGTCTCACGGTGGCCGAGGTGGACATAGAGGAGGAGTGGATCGCCGTCAGCGACGACGCGGCGGACGCGGCTGATCGCAAGGGCGTCGGCGGTGCCGGCCAGCACCGCTTGGAAGGCGGCGCGCAGGTCGTCGGGCGTTACCACGTCGACGCTGCGGGTGCTGGCGGCAGCGGCCAGCAGTTCCAGCGGTGGGCGTCGTGGTGGAAGGCCGGTCACGGAGTGACCGGCTTGGTGCGAGCCGCCTCGGCAATGGCTTCCGCGACACGGCCGCGGGCGACGAGTTCCGCCGGCGTCAGCCCGCTGTCGAGGACCGCGCCGCGATACCAGGCGACGGCCTGGAGGCCACTCAACCCGGCGTCGATGGCTGCGCGGATCACCGCGGCGCGGGCGTCCTCCGGCGCGTCCACCCCGCGGAAAGCGGCCGCGTCGGCTTGGCGAAGCGCATCGTCCCTCTCGCCGGCACGGGCGATCGCTGCAGAGTCGCCAACTTCTGCGGCGACATCGTGGGAAATTTCATTCAGGACACGGCCGACATCATGCGCTTCTTCCTGGCGCCGATCCGGGCCGAGCATCTGGCAGATGTCTGCCCATGCTTTCCGACCTTCCAGCGGCAAAGCCTCCCACAGCAGGTCGGCGAGTTCACGATCGCGTGGCTTCATCACCGCTCCTCCCGCCTGCGGAACTTCGCTTTGCGAGTCTTGGCCCAGTGCCCCTCAGGGTCGAGCCGGGCTTCGGCCCAGAAAGCGCGCCAGGTCACATACCGCGGACATGCAGCCGACAGCGCCTCATCCAACGCGCCAAGCCGGAGTAGCGCGGCGTCGGCCATCGACACGATCAGTGGGTTGGGATGCATCCTACTCTCGGCATCCTGCGCCAGCAGCAGGCGAACGGCGTCGTCTTCTCGGCCCGGTCCGAGTGTGTCGGCGATGAGGGCCAGGGCGATGGCGGTGCTCCGGGACCGACCATGGAGACAATGTACCGCCAGCATCCCCTCTGGATGCTGGTCCCGAACCCGCCGACCGAAATCAATGGCTGTGACCACGTCGTTCATCGTTGGACCGGTGTACAGCCCGTAGGTTGGGATCCCGGTGTCTTCAAATGTCAGGCGGAGGACACCATCGACATCACCGAGGACAGCCTGATGACATGCAAGGTCAAGGTCCCGCACCGTTTCGTCAGGCGCTGTCCCGCGAATTGAAATGATTGCGTCGGCGCCCTCGGCTGCGCCGTCCAAAACGGCCCGCTGCGACATGACGACGACCTTCATCGACATGCTCCTGGATGAAAAAGAACGATACATGAACTACGGCTTTTCCCCATTGGGGAAATCTGTGTCGGCGGTGACGTCGACGCCGCGGCGCCAGTCGCGATGCCGGCCTACAATGTCGGAGGTTTCAGGAAGTTCTGGCACGCTCTATTTCCTGTCCTTCAGCGATCCGTTCAGCGGCGGCGCGCAGCAGAGCGGCCAGATCTGGCCACGGCGACGTCTCCGGCAGCGCAACTTCGGGATCGAGCGTGAGGATCCGGTGCATCGTCGACTGCCACTCCTGTTCGATGTCGGGCGGGGTAGCGTAGAGCAGCGACGACGGCGAGCCTTCGAGCGCATCGAGGATGCCCTCGGCCGCGATCCGAAGGTCGACATTGAGGCTGTATGTGCGCCGCGGCCACGCCAGACAGAACAGCACGTCCTGGAGCCGGTCGCGCATCCAGCCGGGCCCATCGCCGGCGCTTTCGCTTTCCAGTGCCTCCGCGATCAGATCAAGATCGTCCAGGCTGAGATCGGCAATGCGACCGGATCGGATGGCGTGCTCCAGCCCCTTGAACTTTAGGAAGGAGTCCGGCCCGTACCGGTCATCGAGGCCCGGACCGTCACGGTACGCTTCGGGCAGCAGATTGATCGTGGGCAGCGCCTGCAGCCACACGCGTGGCAGGCCCAGGCCCAGGCCGGTGTTGACAGCGCGGCGGCGCACCTCTTCAGGGGTCGGCAAGGTGTCAGCGACGTACCGGAGGCGGTCTACGAGGCCGAGATGCTCATCATGCCCCGTCATTGATCACTCCGCCCCAGCGCCTCGCTGAATCCCCATGATGCAAGCGCCTGCTTAGCAAGGCCGACGAGCCTTGGATGGATCTCCGCGCCAGAGGCGGCGGGCCTGCCGAGCGAATACACCCTACGCCTCGTCCGGATCGCTGAAAAATCGCGAGCGATCGCCAGGACATCGCTCGTGATCCAAGGCTCGGCGAAATCGCCATACGCAAAACCAAGGCACCGGAGCGACACCACTGGTTTGCCGGCTTCATCTCGGCCGCGGATTGCGATCAGGCGCCAGAGATTGAGATCGCTGATCGGCGGTTCTTCGATCACGTCCACCATGATGCGAGCAATCTCGGCTTCGGACGCGATGCCGACGCTGATGTGATGATGCCGCGGGATCAGACTGCTCAGATCCTTCATCACCATCTCCTTCCAGCAACGTCGGCGCCGGTTGCGTAGCCATCGGCGATCGCATCGATGATGTCGGGCTCCGTCACCAGCCCGTTCGGCGGCGCCAGCCGGCCAGCCCTGGCGTCGGCCATCGCTGCCTCGATGCGTCGGAGCGCCTCGGCGCCATAACCGCCGGCAGCCGCCAGGGTCCGGATGGCGTCGATGGCGCCGGTAGCCACGTCGTCGATCCGCCGGCGGCGATCATTCAGGCGCCGTGGATCGTCGGACGCCAAGTCGAGCCGGGTGGCGGCGTACTCGCTGCCCAGCGTCGCGAGATCGATGTCCTTCGCGACGGCGGCCAGCAGGTGCAAGGGATTCCGATGGCCGGACGCGCCTTTGGCGACCTCACCGGCCAGGACATGGGCCGGCTTGGCCGCATTGAGGACGGCGATCCGGTACGCGTGCGCCGGCAGACCGTCGGCGCCGGTGGTGGACGAGATCGAGCCGGTGACCAACGGATGCTCACCGAGTCGGCGGTCGTCCCCGAAGGGTACCAGTGTCATCTGGATCCGTATCACGGCCGCACTTCCCCGATGGCGGCTGCCGCGATGGCGTCGGCCAACCAAATCGCCCTCGGATCGGGCGCTCCGCGCTCCCGCACCGCCTTCGCGACCGCCGGCCAGACGGCACGGGGATCAGCGTCCCGATCGATGTCTTCCGCCCACAGCACCGGCTCGTGGTAACGCCAGGCGTGGTCGATCAGCGCCGCCAGTCCTTTCGGCAGCGGCTCCTGCTCTGGTGGGATTGGCTCCTCCCAGAAGCGGGCGTTCGGCCCGCCGGCGAAGTGCAGCATGCGGCGCCGGATCTGGGCCAGATCGACGGTCTGGCGGTGTTCATCCGCCCAACGGGCGACGGCGGCCTGTGCGTGGTCGAGCAGGGCGTCGCGGCCGTTGATGCCCTGTGCCCGCGCGGCGCCGACGGCGGTCAGCAGGAGCGCCCGCAGGGTGGCCTTGTCCGGCGTGCCGCTGTCCAGATGCATGACGTCCTCCTGCGTTGCCTCTCCGCCATCAAACCCTGGATATGATAACGCATGTCGCAGCCGACGGGCAGGCGCGGTGGAGGAGAGCGTGAGCAACCCCGATGAGCAGGTCATGGCCGTCGTACGGCAGACGGCCCATGTCTGGCGCGACAATTGCGGGTCCAGGAAGCGCCTCAGCCCTTCCGGACGGCGACGAAGGCGGGCGTCATCCCGGCCACGACAACCTTGCGTCGCGTCGGTCGGTCAAGCCCGATGACCTGTCCGGTGGGCACCTGGGTGCTGCGGCCTTCGTTGTAGTCTCGCTCGGCCGGGGTCTGGCGCGGTTTGTAGCCGAACCGCATCATCGTCTCCACGGCGATGCGGTGAGGATCCTTGGTCAGCATGCGCTCGCCCGAGAACCAGCGCGAGGGCTGGAGTTTTGCCCAAGCCCCCAGGCTAACCTTCGTCACTTCCTCCCCCCGTTCCAGGTCGCGCAGGGCGCGGCGGACCGCGGAGGGAGTGCCGCAGTCGGCGAAGTCGGTCAGCACGTACACGCTCCGCCGCCCTTTGCGGAGGACTCGACGCACCCGGTCGATCACGTGGTCATTTGGTTTGCTGTCCTGACTGACCGACATGCTGTGCCCCATAGACATGATTATGGTGCGTAGGTATGGCGGAGGTCAAGCCACTCACCGGAGCGAGCGGGCAGGCCGTCGAGCGGTGAGCGTTGCCCATCGCGCATGACGGACGCCGATACGCCCTTGGGGAGCCGGCCGTCGTCCTGGTGCCGGAGGCCGAGGCCGCGGCGCGGGCAATGCTCAAGGGCCTCTGCTGCTACGAGGTCGGAGAGATCGACGCCATCATCGTCCGGCTGCGGGAGACGATTGCGGGCAGAACCTAAGCGTCGTCCCTGTCGTCCTCATCGGGCAGCGGTGCGTCAGGTCCACACGAGCGTCGCCGATCAGTCCGGGACTTCGCGGTTGCGCGGCCAAGTGGTACTGTGGCGTCGCACTGCCCCGAGAGATGGATATGCGGTGACGGCGGGGATAGTTGTTGTGCGAGAATTGGAATGAACGATGCCAGACATTCATGACCTCACAGTTGCGAACGTCGAGTGGGTCCTAAACTGGTTCAGAAAAGTCGGACGAGAACAGTTCCTGGCCGAGTACCGGGCGGCTGGCGCAGATCGGGCGTCCAGCCATTTCGTCCTCTGGGAAGGGCGTCTCTACGACCTCAAGGCCGTGGTGTATGCTGCGTACTTCCGGCGCTTCAAAACGCCGCTGCGCGGAAGCCCGCATTCAACGGTGATGCGGGACGCTTTGTCTTCCCTCGCGGACGGATCGATTCGGACCTACCATGTGCCCCAGTTGTCACGCGTTACGATCCCGGAGGCGGACAACGGCTTCCGGACAGTCCATCCAGAGGAGGTGGTCAATCGCGACCATTTTCATGTCGTCAAAGATTTCGGTGACGGGACGGCGGACTCTGATGACCAGGATACGTTTCTGCAGCGGCTGGACGACATCGTCGCGGATCTCGGAAGACCGAACGTCCCCTGGATCTTCCGCGACGCGAATGGCGGGATTCGGAAGATCGACAAGGGGCGAGCCCGTTTCGCGCTCAACGGTTCGCGCGTGTGGATTCCCGTCGATCTCCAAGCGGCCGACTACCTGACAGGCATCGAAGTGGGTGACGCCGACGGAGAGAAAACGGTTGAGCCCAGGGAGGTTTCCGCGGATGCTCTGGGAACCTCGGAACGGGTGAAGGCGACGGGAACGCGACGACCAGCGCAAGAGCGCTTTCGCAATACGATGCTCAATCATTACCAGCACACCTGTGCGGTCACCGGAGCAATGACCAGGGCAACCCTCGAAGCAGCGCACATTCAAGTGCTCGACGGCCATGATGACAACGCTCCCGACAATGGTGTCCTGTTACGCTCGGACGTCCACCGTCTGCTCGACAGGCACCTGATTACGCTGTCATCCGACGGACAAACCATCGAGGTGAGCCCATTTCTAACTGATCCGCACTACGCCTTCTTGGCCGGAGCGCCGGTCTCAAGACCGTTCATCGGTCGTCCCCCGTCTCTGGAAAAGATTGCTGAGCGTCGCCGCGAGTACCGCGCGGCCGAGACGGAGCGTCGCATCGCCGCGATGAAGGCTCGGTTCTGAGCCGACACCGGCTGTTCCCTATGGTGAACGGGCGGCGCTGAGGCGAGCAGATGCCGGGGCACTGCGTGATCGAAGGGCCTCTGCTGCTACGACGACATGCAGTTCAACGGCCTGATCAAGTCGCCACGGTTTGAACCTAAGCGTCGTCTTCTTCCGGCAGCGGCGCGTCGAGACCCACGCGCGCGTCGCCGACCAGCCCCTGCATACGGGCGAACAGCGGACCGGCGGGCTGGACATTGCCGGCGGCGATGTCGCGATCCGGCAGGCCGAGGAAAGCCGTGACCACCGGGGCCTCGTCCAGCAAGTAGGGCCGCGTGTCACCGCGCCGGGCTCGGGCGTCTTCGATGCGCCGGGCCACCTTATAGATGCGGCGCCGGAGGTCGAGGTCGTTGGTCAGATCGGGGGTCGGCAGGCCCTTGGCCGCGGCACGGGCTTTGAGCCGGTGCATGATGGCACGGCCTCGCTCACTGACGTCACGGGCGTTGCCCCGCGGGGACTCTTCGCCCCCGATGATCGGTGTCGAGATCGTCATGATGGCGGCTCCTGGTGCCGTAGTCACGCCGGCATCATCGTACAGGCCATGGTGTTGTTCGTCATCGGCATCGCCATCAGCACGACGACGTGTGAACGCTTCCTTAGACCGGATCTTCGCGACTGCGCGCCCAGGTGGTACGTTGGCGCCGCACTGTCGTAGGAGTCTGGGATGCGGTGGCGGCGGGGATTCTGGCGACTGTGGGTGATCATATCGGCGGCCTGGGTGCTGCTGGCCGGCAGCATGGACCTGACGGACACGTTGGCACGGCCGCCGTTTGCCGGCTCCTACATATACGTGCGACATGAGGATGCCTACCGGCCGTACTACAGCCCAGAGCCGGACGTCGAGACGATCCGGCGCTTGAACAACGCGCCAGCCACCGGCAACTCGGTGCCGGCCAGCATCGCCATTCCGGATGGACCACCGATTTTCCTGCTCGACCCGCGCTCGACCGACGACGTGCGACAGATCGCCGCGAAGTTCGAAGCGGCGAAGTGGAGCCGGATCGCCTCTGCTCTGTGGCCGGTGACCCTGTTCGCGTTCATCCCCCCAGCAGTGCTGCTCGTCGTCGGCATGGCCATCGCCTGGGTGCTGCGCGGCTTCAAGCCGGCATGACCTATCATCGTCGTCGGTGCCGATCAGCACGATCATCACCGGCCGAGGAAGTCGCGAATGAGGTCCCACCGATCTCGGTAGTTCTCCAGCCCTGACAGCCGGCTTCGCACGATCTTCCCCCAGGTGTTGCTGGGGTCGCGGACCTGCAGGATGTACTCGATCGGGAAGACGTAGAAGTCGGGGCGCCGGACCCCGGTGTCGCCCTTTCTGGGGCCGGTCCGGAACCCTCGGTTCAGGGCAGCGAGGACGACGAAGTCAGTGTCGAAGTTCTTGATGATGGTGCCGTCGAACCCGGTGTCGAACCGGCTTTTGACCTGTACCCGGGCCGAGGTGTTGCGCTCCGGGTTGGTGGCGACGAGATCGTAGCCGGGGAAGTTGGTGTAGGTCTTGTAGGCGGGAATGCGTTCCAGGAGCAGATGCCCAAGGACCAGGAACTCCGCCCCGGCAGCCTCCAGCGAGGTGTCGCGGCGCTTCTTCGGCGGCGGCTCCACGATCTCGGTCATCGCGTCCATCAGATCTGCCCAGGACGCTGTTCACGACCCCGATCGCTGAGACCGGGGAGAGCGGCATCAATCCGCTCCAGGGCCTCGACGAGGTGGGAGAGCAGGTGCCCACCCACCAGCACCCAGCGCAAGTCTTCCTTCGGATCCGGCCCAGCATCTGAGAACGTCACGACACTGCCCCTGTCGCTAGGCTGCGCGAAGTAGAGAAAAGCGCCGAACGAGTTCGGGTGTGTGTACTCGCACAGATGATCATATTCCTTCCGGAATTCCGGTCGGGCCTTTGCCATCCGATCGACCTGTGTGAGGATAGACGTCGCCTGGACGTCCTTCGTCCCAGCCACCTCGATCAGATGCTCCAGGCGCGTGCTGAATGAGCGAGCACTCACGAAGTCATGAATCTTCTGAAGATCACCTTCTTCAAGGAGAGCCTGGAGTTTGGCTTCGAAGTGCAGGAAACCCGCCACCGTCTCGTAGATGCCACGAACATCCATCAACGCCGTCAGGCCGGCACCGGCGTAGACGTTGCGGTGAGCACTCTCGACCAGTTGCAGACACCGCCGGATCTGGGCTTGGTTGAAGGCGCGGATCATGTTTGAAAGGCGGAAGCCGCTGCCCGGCTCGGGCACGATGATGAGATCGACACGGCGATCGCGCAGTTGTTGGATGGTGGCGTTCACCTCGGCCACCCCAGCAGGAGAAGCCGCATCAGCAGGGACGACCGCCGGGTCGAAAAGCGGGTTGGGCATCGCACGGGACCTCATCGTTCGTGAAGATCAGTCTATAGAGGCGGTCCCTGGCGAATCAAATTTCCCGGAAACGAATTCTGGTGAAAATGGCCGGCATAACGTGAGGTCCAACATGCGGCGTCGGGAAGCGGCACCACACATCCAGGAGCCGCCGGTCGCCGAGCCGTCGGCCGAACGGGCACCGATCCCCAGGGATGTCCTGGAGATCATCAGCAACGTCTACGGCGATTTGCTCAAAGCCGGTCGCTGGACAGCCGCTGCCCGGCTTTTGCGCGGATTTCCAGAGTTGTTTGGCGCCGTCTATGTGTACCAACGCCTTCGTGAGGTCATGGCTTCGCAGAGCAACAGTCCCCGACCCACGAGGAAGGCTGCTTTGCAGCAGGCCGAGGTGGTGCTGCGCGAGGCGAAACGATCAGATGCATCGGTCTGGCGTGCCAGACGGGCGCTCGGCATCACACGCGGGCGGTCGTCATCCACTCCGCTGGCCACGAGCACGACACCGGCCGCCAACCGACAGATGCCTCGTCAACCTCGTGAGCAGCCGGCCGCCGGCACGCTCCAGCGCGACGTTCCAGTTCCGCCGGCATTGCCCGAACCGCACCTTCGCGAGGAGTGGATCCCGCCGGAGGAGGACGCCCGTCGGCTCGTCGAACAGGTGACCGCGGTGCGGCCACAGCAGGCGCGGTTCGGAGCGGCGCTGATCGCTGCCTATGGCGGCGCCTGCACCGTCACCGGCACCACCGTCGCCGTCACCCTGGAGGCGGCGCACATCGTCCCGCACCGGGGCGCCGCCACCGACATCGTGCAGAACGGCCTGCTGCTGCGCACCGACCTGCACGCCCTGTTCGACGCCGACTTGCTCGGCGTCGATCCTGACGATCTCGGCGTCCGCGTCCACCGCGACCTGCTTGGTACCGAATACGCCATGCTGGAAATGCGGCCGCTCCGCCTGCCTCGGGATGTGGCCGCGCACCCGTCGAAGCCTGCCCTGCGTTGGCGTTACATCCGTTTTCTGGAGCGCTGCCGACGCGCAGAGATGGCGGCTCTCGGATTGCCAGCGGACTGATTGAGGTGTCTTGGTCCTCACCCAATCCGGAGGTCAGACACCAAACCGTGACGGCTCGATCGCCTTGATGAACCGCAGGAAAGCCGACACCGAATCGTAGATGAACCGCGCTTCCGCCTGATCGAGAAGATCGTTGTCGTGGGCGAAGGAGCGGTTGTTCCGGATGTGATTGAATTTGTCGAATATGCCAATCGCGTTCCTGATGATTTGAGTCGTCATCTCTTTCAGGTCCCGCTCCGCCTGGAGGACCTTGACGTACTTCCCGACGTGACTGTGGAGAGGATCCGATCTGTTGTAGGGGATCCCGCGCTGCTCCAGCAGGTCCGAATGCTTCAGGGCGACCATGGCTGCTCCTCTGGCGGGCGGGGCCGCCATCATCGCGGATGACCGGCCCGCGATCAACGTCGAGCACGTCTTTGACGTGCTGATCGCCAGTTCATAGGCATTACAGCGAGAGGTAATCGCTGCTGCTCTCGTCCGTGTCGATGTGCAGGTAGACGTCCGTGGTGGCGATGTTGCTGTGGCCCAGGCTTTCCTTGACCAGGTGGACCGGGGCTTTCTGCTTCAGGGCGTGGCTGGCGTGTGAATGGCGCAGCCAGTGCATTGAGGTCCCCGGCTTTAGCCCGGCGCGCGCCGCGGCGGCCTTGATGACCGCATGGGCGCTGCTCGGGTCCAGGTGGCCGCCCTTCCTGCTTCGGAACACCGGCGCCTCGTCGCCAACATCATGGCCGCGCAACCGGTTTTCCTCCTGCAGCGCCATGAGCACCACCCAGGTCGACTTCGGCAGGCGGACCCAGCGGCTCTTGCCGCCCTTGCCGAACAGGTGGACGGTGCCGGCACCGCCGTCGCGTTCCCGGAGATCCTTGTATTTCAACCCGACCAGTTCGGAAATGCGTCCTGCACACGCATAGGCAAGATTGACCAGGGCGGCGTCCCTTTGCTGCGTCTCGACCAGGTGACGGGCCTCCTCGGTCTCCAAGGCGCCGCCGCGCTCGTTCTGGAAGACTGGATCGTAGGCGCCGGTGTTGCGGGTCTCGGCCTTGAGTGCCATGAGGAGGTTCCAGGTCGCCTCGTCGATCGGCGCGCCGACCGGCCGCTGGCCACGGCCTTTCACGAAGGCCAGCCCGCCGCCGTCTGTGGCGGTGAGGCTGCCCCAGGTCAGCGCGGTCAGGTGCGACAGGCGGATGCCCGGCACGCGGCACAGGGCGCGGATGGCGCGGTTGCGCGCCTCCGGGCCGCCGTCGAGCAGCCGGTGGACCTGGGCCACGGAGAGGATTCGCTTGTCGACCGTCGCGGCGGTGCCCGGCCCCTTGACCACGCTGCCGACGTTGAAGGGCAGGTAGCCGATGCGGTGCCCGAACGACAGCAGGCTTTTCACCGCGTTGACGACGGTCTTCCGGGTGTTGGCGCCGAGCACCTCGCCGGGCTTGGCCGGCCGTTTCGGGTGCTCCGGCGGCCGGGTTTCGAGGTGCGCTACGAACGCCTGGAGATCGCCGACACGGACGCGGGCGAGGCTGTGAACCGGCGCCTCCCGGCTGGGATCGGCCAGAAACTCGCGGAAGAAGCGGGCCGCCCGCGCGTAGCCGGGGCGGCTCTTCTTGCCCTTGGAGTTGATCCAGAGGTCAACGAGGTGGTCGTCGTTGTCGGCCTGACCGGCGAGCGTCGTCGAAATGCCGGTAGCGACCGGCACGGCGACGGTGAGCGCGGTGCCGGCCGACGTGGTGCCGGGCGTTTCGGTGACGATCTCGGCCTCGATGACCTCGCCGGTGTCCTGATCGGTGGCGGTCATGATCCCCTCTGAGGCTTAATTCCACCAGGCGCGGTTCGGGACGATCACCGTGTTGGCGACGGCGAAAGTTCCGCTTGGCTCCGGTGACCGGAAGACATCCATCACCGCCCAGCCGATGCGGGTCCAGAAGGACGGCATGCCGACGCGCGCCTCGATGACGCCGGCGTCGATGGCCTTTTGGATGGCCAAGCGGATGCTCAGCATGGCGGCCGGATGCGCGAGGCTGTGCTGCTCGATGGCCCGGATGAGGTCAACCTCATCGCGCAGGGCGGTGTGCACCTGGTCGATGGTGAGGCGGATGCCTTCGTAGGCCATGCCCCGGCGGATCGCGACGGCGAGGTCGCGGGACAGGCGGTCTTGGTGATTGTCGACGGCGCCAACGGTTTTGCTCTTCACGGAAGGCTCCTTGTTGCGAACAGTTCTTAGTTTCCGGTCGCCGGCCACGTTCACGGTAGCATGGTCGAGCAACACAAGAAAACATGGCTTCTCTTGTGTCGCTCAAACGTTTAACCGGACGGTTTTCAGGGATAAAATTTCACAGCCGAGTGGGCAGGAAATGGCACTCGCTGGCACGGGATTTGCTCTCTCGGTCGTCCGCTTCATCAACCATTCCCCGCGTCATCCATGTGCATTTACAGTCAGTGGCACGTCGAGCAATTCGGAAACGAAACCATCTCTCCGATTCCACAGTTTACGTTTCCAGATTTTCGGGAGCGGGCAGGGCAGGGGGTGTGAAAAGAAGGCACGGCCGAGAACACCGCAGCGGCGTATGCTGCGGTGAGGGATCGATGTCCGTCGGCGAAGAGGATGAGGCATTCATGAGCAGCAGTGGACTTCGGCCGCAGGCGACCGTCACGCCGTCGCCCTATTCGACATTCGCTGTCCTCGGCTTCCGCCATCCCGACGACACCTGTCAGGCGGTGGCCTGGCGCGTGATCGCCAACGATGCGGACGATGCCCTGGCCATCGTCCAGAACAGCGACCCGCAGGCGACCGACTACACGCTGCGGTCCAAAGTGGACGCGATCGGTGGCGCCCGGCTGGATGCCAGCCGGAGGGTCTCGTATTACGGCCCCTGGCCGTGGGACCGGCCGTGACGGCGCCGGCGGAGTGATGCGGATGGTCGCCTTCCGGCCGGCCCCGCATTCCATATTATAGATCGCGCGCGCGAGGAGGCGGGGAGGGGACATGGCCGGCAACAGCATCACCGACATCATCCGCAACGTCATCCTGACCTCCAACGTCGACGACCAGGGGGCGGAACCGGTCACGCTTGGCGAGGTGCTGGAGAGCGGCATCCTGGCGGAGGTGTCCAATCCAGACACCCTGATGCAGCGGATTGCCGACAGGCTGGCGGCCGAGATCGCCGCGCGCCTAGAAGACGGCGCTACTGCCGCGCCGGTCGGCCCTTTCCGCGATGAGGCGGCCGCAATTGCCTTCATCCGCGACCGGCTGGTCGCCACGCTGAAGCCGCGTATGATTTGGCTGTTCGGCAGCCGCGCCCGCGGCGACGCGGGTCCGCACAGTGACTTCGACCTGCTGGTGGTCCTGCCCGACGGCTTGCCGGATCGTGCCGTGATGCCAGATGGCTTCCCTGCGTCGGCTTACAGCCCCCGCGCCGTGGCCGAGCCGCTGGTCGCGTGTGGTATCGGCCACGACGTTGTGCCGTGTTCGTGGTCGACCTTCCTGGCCGAGCAGAGCCGGCGCGGCACCCTGGTTCACCGCGCCGTCACGGAGGGCCGCCTGCTGTATCAGGACCGGGACCTGCGCCGTAGTTCGGCGTTGCAGGCGTACTCGCAGGGGCGCTTAGCCAGAGACGAGGCCATCCGACTCCTCGGGATGCGCGACTACGCCGCGCTGCTCGTGGCGCTCGGTAACGCCGACCTGCCGATGCCGATGCCGCCCGCCGAAGAGGTCGAGAGCCAAGCCGCGACCTTCGCCGAACTGTGGAGGGATGATCATGAGCATCGCGCCCCGACGCCGGCGGAAATCGTTGCCGCGTCCCGGCCGCGGCATCTCGAGATCACCCGCGAGAGCATGGCCAAGGCTCTTGAGGGCCTGGATTTTTGGGCCGCGACGGATGAGCAGGCCAGAGCCATTCTCGGCGCCGGCCTGCATGGTGTTCTGGCCGGCTGGCGCTCCGGCATCGGCATCGAGATGGCGCTGGACGACCCCGGCATCAGCGCCCGGCTGACCGCCCTCATCGTCATCATCCATCACCTAGGACGGCTGTTCGCCGATCCGGCCGACGTGCTGGCCTGGGTGCGGTCGCCGGCTGAAGCGTTCGGCGGCCAAAGCCCGCTGGAGCGCATGGCCAGCGGCCGGCTGGAGAGCCTGAAAGAGGTCCACGGCCACCTCCGCCGACGTGTTGCTGCCGACCAGGATGGTCGCTGACCAGCGCGGGGGGAGCGTCGCCACCATACCAACGACCTGTTACGATGAGATCCCAGTCGTGCTGGCCTAACGGTTTGGCGATCTTTGATTGTGCTGTACCAGATCGCTGATCAAAGCACCGTTTCAGCCTTGTAACCAAAATAGTGTTTACTTCACCCTAATTCGCGGAAAAGTTTGGTTAGTGGCTCCTTTGGGCCGGTTTCCCCGCGAATTGGACACAAAAATTGAACTTCTTACTGAAATCGCTGCGGACTATCGCCCTGGTTGCGCTGGTAGGAAGTAGCGCCCCAGCCTTTGCAGACAGCATCGCCTCTGAGATGCCCATTGGCGCGACCTACGAGGGGAGCGTCAAAGTGTCGCGGACACAGGTTCCTTTGCCGCCAGGAAAATGGACAGTAACGGCCCTTAACGAGAGCAACAATAATCAGTTCAACGTCAACGCCACAGTTACGATGACGAACATCGTCAACGGGCGCCTGCTCGGGTACATCTCAGTGTCGACGAACGTCGATCTCGGACGAAACGGTTGGCAATCCCATAAATTCTGCTCCCGTAAGGACATCTACTTCCTCCAGTTCGATTCTGACTACCAGCGAGAGCAAGCCTGCTGGGGCATCAATCATTTCATTGTTTCACCAACAGGTACCTACACTCCCACTTATGGCAAGAACATCCAGCAGGCATTGGCTGAAAAGGGCATCGACATGCCCAAGGTCATGATCGATACACTGTTTCGTGTTGCAAACGAGCATTCATACATTAACTACGAAATATTGCTGAATGCAGAGTTTTACGGGTTCTCTTCTGCCGGCGAGAGCAACTGGGCCAGCAGCCCCTGGCACAAGGACCTCATTGCCAAGGATCCGAAGCGCCGGCAATTCCTAGAGCAGGTGAAGGAGCAGTACCAGGGCTTTTACCCGATCCTGAAGAGCCAGTTCCGCTGAACCGAAGGCACCCCACATGACCAAGATCCTTCGGGCGGCCGCCCTGCTCGCGCTGTGCCTCGGCATGCAGGCATGCGCATCCATCACTACCGGAACCACGCAGTCCGTCGCTGTCGACACCACACCGGTCCAGCAGGCCACCTGCACACTGCAGAACGAGAAGGGCCAATGGACCGTCATTCGGACGCCCGGAGCGGCGACGGTCGCGAAGGCATACGGCCCGCTGTCGGTGCAGTGCCGGAGTGAGGTCGGGCATGCGGGATCGTCATCGGTCAACTCGACTACGGCAGGTGCAGCATTCGGCAACATCATCGCCGGCGGGATCGTTGGTGCCGCAGTCGACATGGGCTCTGGAGCCGCATACCAGTATCCGGCCCAGGTTGTTGTTGCGATGTCGCCACCGGCGGGATCACCGGCACCTGCCTCAGGAGCGATGGTTTCCGCGGCACCGCCCACACCTACCCAGGCGCTCGTCCTTTGCCGCCTCCGCAAGGTGGAAGAATACCGTGATGAGACGTGGTGCAAGGAGGCTGGCGGCAAGGTGATCCATGTCGGTCCTCCGCAGCAACCGGCGACCGGAGCAATCGCCTCCATCACACCGCCGACAGCGGGCGGCTCGTCCTTCGGCGCCGCATCGCCCATGGCGCCTGGTTTAGTTTCGGCGCCGACGGCGGGAACAACGTTACAGGTCCAGGGAACCTGCTATCTGCCGGATGGAAGCAAGGAGCAGTCGTCAAAAGAAGCATGCATGGCGAAGAAGGGGTTCATAGGGGCCTGAAGGGTCCCCGGCTATAGGAAAAGCCGGGAGGTTAACTGACTTGGAAGCGCCGCAACTGCACTGACTTTCAGGGTGTGCAAATTTTCACAGCGGGGCCGGAGCCGGCATTTCCCCGATGGGGAAATGCCGCAGTTCTTCTTTTGTTCGGGATACTGACAAAGCGGCCGCCCTCTCCGTAAAGAATCAGTGGTAGTCAATGTCGCACGACGGCACAGCGGCTCCCGCATCACACCCGCCTCTGACTGGATTAGTCAGTGCATCAAGGCCACTTCCGCCGTTGATCAGTTTCAAAACCGACGGACGCTACGGCCGCCGGCACCGACGCGGTCACAGGGTGGTGCGGCTGTCGATCCTACAGGAAACTAATTACCCGCAGCCGCCAAAGTGGATACTCAACCCGCCCCCGCTGTGCTGAAGCGTTGTCCAGTAGCGCGCCGCCGTTATCAACAGGCCGATAACGGATACGACCAGCGACAGTGCCGAGATGCGAGTCAGATGGCGGCGGATCGACGGTTTCTTCGATCCATCTCGGAGCATCATGATCATGATGGCGACCAGGAGGATGGGGATGGAGATGGTTGCCACCAACCCGGTGACCTGGAAATCGGGCCATTGGAAGCCATGCAGGACGTAAACTCCCATGGCTTCGAAAAGACCAACAACCGCAGCCGCGACGATCGTTGCCATAACCGTCATCACGACGATGAGGAAGGGGTATGGAGGCTTCGTACCGGCACCTATCGTGACCGCACAGAGTGTCATCACCTCCAGCAAGCGGCGATGAACGGGATCTGCGCCATCGTAAACTCCCGCGTGACCCAACTGTTGAAAGATGAAGAAAACCATCGTCCAGCATGTAACAGCGCCCACGACACGACCTGGCCAGCGCGAACTCCAATCGTCCCCCATGCCATCCTCCTAACGTCACCAGCGGTTGCGGGCGTGCACGCTCGCCCGGGTGGTAAAGATGGTCAAGGGGTGACGGTGCCGCGCGCAAGGGTCACAGCGCCAAGTAATCGCTGCCGCTCTCGGAAAGGATGGTTTTCGAAATGGGCGTCACTTTCCGCGACGTTGCTGTGGCCAAGGCTGCCGCGGATCAGGTTGATCAGCGCCCGTTTCACCGCATGGCTGGCGTGGGCGTGACGAAGCCAATGCATAGAGATGCTTGGCTTCGGGCCGGCGCGCACCGCGGCCACCTTGATGACGTTGTACCCGTGTTGTTCACCGTCGAGCCCACCCTTTCGCGACCGGAACACGGGGACGTTGTCGCTAATTTTGACACCGACCATGCGGCGGTAAAGGGGATGACGACAAGGAAGTGATCAGATACCCGCTTTGTCGGAACAGACCATAGGTTATACTTCTGCTACGAAATTTTTCGGATGCTCAAGATTCAACAGGGAAAAAGAAACGTGCGACGTCAAACAATTCAAAATTCCGGGTCCGGCAGGCGCCGGGATAATTTCACAGAGAAAACTATCGCCGCGTTGGCAAAGCGCTCAGCGTTTCAATGCGCGATCTGTTCGGCGGTAACAGTTGGGGCGAGCGCTGAAGCGCCGAACGCAGTCGTAAACGTCGGCGTGGCTGCACACATTACTGCTGCTTCGCAAAAGGGTCCCCGCTATGACATTTTGATGACACCTAAACAGCGCTCAAGCATTGAGAATGCCATCTGGCTTTGCCAGACCCATGCCAAGTTAATCGACGATGACAGAAGCGAATGGACAACTACAAAACTTCATTGCATTAAGCGGAACCATGAGGAATCCGTACGAAATTCGATAGGCGTCCCTCGAAATTCGGCTTCGATTCAACCAGTAACCTCATCAATTGCCCAGGAATACGCCTTTGTCATCATTCGAACGCTGACTCCTGTTTACAAGTCGATCCTCACTCCAATGCTCCAAGATCAAAACATTGGAGACGACAGCGAAGTCGGGATTCTGATGATCGGTTCACCAATGAGCGGCCCCCTAAAAGCCGAACGGCAGATACCATGGACTGTATTCGTCAAGCCGGCATGGCTCAGGTGGGTTTTGCAAGGACATGCCGCTGGCTTTGGGCTGCCGAGTGAAGTTCCACCCGATCAAATCTATGGAAAAATTCCCGCGTGGCCTGATGAATTCTTCGAATTTCTATCGGCTATCGTAAAGACTGGAACAGAGTTCGAGTGGCAGAGAACTTCGAGCGGATATTTGGCCCTCGCACAGCGTCCAAGTCGTGCTTGACTGCCGCCCCCTTTATCCCAGAAATGGTCCTGGCATCTCCCAAGCACGAGACGTCCAGCGCACGCTCCAGCATCTTGAACGCATTGGCGTCGACAATCATCAGGTCTTGCAGAACCTCCTCCGAACATTCGTGATCTCCTGCGTCCTCTCTCACACTATATTAGTATAGATTGTGCTCGCGAGGGCGGGCGGGGGGCAAATGACTGGCGACAGCCGGGGACCGGCGCCTGTCACGTTGCAGCATCCGGCATCCTGGCCAAGGTACGCGATCCGGACACGATGATACGACAGTTCGCCGACAGGATGACTGTCAAGATCGCCGCCGCCTGGCCACTCCAACCGTGCCCTCAACCCGACAGGGCCGCCTCCCCGGGTGGCCCTTCGTGTTTCCAGAAGGGTCGATCGCGGGGCGACGCCATCGACGTCTCGGTGCCGGCGAACCGGTGTCGGCGCCAGGAGTGTCAATATAAATCGATCCCGCATCCGATGCGTTTAGTTAATGGCAGGGTTGATGCTCATGAATTTCGCCTTTTCGAAGATGACTTCCGTATGCTTTCTTCCTCACCTCAAGCCAATTGGAGAATAAAGACATGGCTGTGCATACGATTGAAGTGGCCGTCACGGACAAGAACGGAAACACCATTTACGAAGAGGAGTCGGTTCAGACGACGATTTCCGGCAATGGCTGGGTGTGGGAGCACATCTACGGCAATCGGGCACCGGGCACTCCTCCTACTCATGGGCCGTTCCGGACGGAAGAAGATGCCATCGGGGACGCCTGCCGGTCGATCGGCGGCAGTTGGAAACTGTAACCGCATCTCGGGTCGCTTCCTCCTGTCGCTCCATCAGGGCGACAGGTAGGGCTGCACCCTGGCCCACTCCGCGGGGATGGCGTTCCACCGTTCTGGCCTGCTGGCGCGAACGATGGGGGACGGATGAGCGGACTCAATCACGGCGAGACCCGCCTGTTCCAGAGCGGGCCTCGCCCGCCCTGCCCTCCGTCCGACCAGGACGGCGGCCCGCAGGTGCGGCAGCAGGCGGACAAGATCCATCACGCAGGAGAGGCCGTGGTGCCACTCTGCGGGAGTGATCTTGCGCGTCCCGTTCCAGGCGGGGATGACATTCCAGATCACGGTCGATTTTCGCGGGATTTCCGCCCGCCGCATGAACTGGTGCGTCGCCTGGGCTGTCAGGTCGTCGTTGTCCCGGGATATAAATCCGGACCCGGCTTTCCTGCCGGCCTCCGACGTCATGGGGCCGGGCTTTTCGAAGAGGAACAGCACTTCGGCCGCCGTGCCAGCATCTAGCGGGTCGAAGTGCGGCACCTCGAGCCCAGTGGATTCCCGCAGGGCGGCGGCATAGTCGCGCAGCGGGATCATGTGCGACAGGCCCAGCATGGCCCGGCGCTGGTCGCGCACAGCAGGGTCGGCCAGGGTCCGAGCGCGATCGTCCAACTCCGTCATCGCCCCCACCTACTCTGCCGCCATCGCCCGGGAGGCTATGCGATCGTCGGCAATGCCGGCAAGGCTGGGCGGCTGCCAGGAAGACGGCCGCGGCATTTGCGGACAAGCACGGCGTCAAGGAGGCCACGGCCGCCGTCGCCCGCATCCGGATCCTGGGCAAGACCCAGCGTGAGGCCGGCTGGTGGCAGGCGCCCGACGTTGTGGCGCTGCTCCACTCCGGCCTGCCGACATCGGAGATCGCCGCCAGCCTGGACCTGGCCGCCGTCAGCGTCAGGCGCCTGCAGGCCTGGACCCGCCCGGCCGACGCGGCGAACTCCTGACCTGTCCTCCCTTAACGGTGCTTGGCCTCATCTTCCGGGCGGAAGCACTGACGCCAGCCGAAATCGACAGAAAATCGGTCCGGCCCGTTGACGTCGCCAATCCTATGTCGTAGATTACGACAATAGTTGAACACGGATCGGCTCAGCCGATCCAGCAAACGGCGAGGAGGCCGAGCATGACGACCAACACCATCACCACCCCGATCTTCATCAACGCCCCGATCCCGGAAGACGGCATCGCCTGCGTCGAGGCGAAGCCCGATCATGTCGCCAAGGTGCAGGCCGAGCGCCGCGCGGCCTGGGAGGCGTGGATCACCGAGCACCGAGCCGGCTGGCCGTTGCCGCCGTATTTCTCGCTGGCCAAGATCGAGGAGGACGACTACCGCGACGCCCTGGTGGTGATGGCGCGGGCGCACGCCGAGGGCAAGGATCGCGGCGCCGTTCGGCTGTCCGACGGGAGCGGCGTGCCGCTCTGGTCGGCCACGGCTTCCCGCAAGGGCCACGAGGGCGGCTGGCTGTCGGCCAAGGCCGTCGATCTCGCCGCTGAAATGGCGGAGAACCTCGGAGACTGGTCCTGGCGGAAGCGCCTGATCGACGAGCCGAGCCGGCGCCTGCGGGAGATCGGCAGCGCCATCTTCGGCGACGAGTGGATCACGCCGATGGCCAAGCGGTTCGCCGTCGACCTCCGGACGGCGCAGCGTTGGGCGTCCGGCCGGCACGCCGTCCCGCAGAACATCCTTGTCGAACTCATCCCGGAGGCTCGCAACGCCGCCGACGGACTGCGCCGCCGCCTGTCCCACCTGGAGGAAACCATCGCCGACATCGAGCACGCCGCCAAGAAGTCCATCGACGCCGCTTTTGTCGGCCGCGCTGCCGTCACGCAGGATGATGTGGACGTACTGGTCGAAAACGCCCGCGATGCCGGTCGAAGCCGCGTCACCGTCGCCGACGCCCGCGATTTCGCCGACGCCTCCTGGAGCGACGTGGTGGCGGCCGCGGCCAAAGACCTGGTGAAAAACGGGCTGGCCGTGGACGAGATCGCCGCGGCGCTCGGGTGTTCGGCCGACGACATCTTTCCAATTCCCCGTGGCGATCTTCACCTGGTCGAGGAGGTTGAGGCGGTGACCGAGTACATCGACGCGCAACTGGGCGCGATGGCCGCCCGCGCCGACGCTGCCCTCCGCACGAACGCCTGATCGGGATGCCGACATGCAAAACTGGCTCGACTGGGCGGTCAACACCCTGTACCAGGACGGCGCGGACACCTTCCGCGCCGTCGCCATCACGCCGAAGGCCAAGCCGTACCTGACGGACCGGCAACGTGCGATGCTCGACCTGCTCACCGAGGCACAACGCGCCGGAGGTGCCGCTGTCGCCGATTTCGTCATGCTGTCGACCCTGCAGAGCATGGCTTTCCTAGGGCGGGACCTTCGGGACAATGCCCGAAAGGCCATAGCCGACGCGTGGCAAGACCGGGATCCCATGCTGGTCTCTCTGAGCCTGGATCAGATGCTCCACGCCGGTGCGGACATCCTGGCGGCTTCGGAGCAGACGGCGCGCGGCTACGACACGATGCTGGGCCACCTCTACCTGGCGATCGCCCCGTTCCTGGCGCGGGCCAGCCGCGCCGGCGTCGATACCGCCCGGAAGACCGTGCCGATGCCCGATGCCTACTGGGACGCGGCGGCGCTGCGCATCGACGCCGGGCTGGTGGCCGATCTGCGGGATGCGCGGGCGCCAATGGCCCCTGAGGTCGAAGACGCGCTGTCATCAGGGTCGTGGTATCTCGACCTGCCGCCGCGCTCCCTGATAATCGGCGAGGGGCTGCAGGCACGGGCGCTGGTCGTGACGCCGAACCAGAGCGGGGTTCTCGGCCTGGCGGTCATCACCAAGCCGGGCGCCAACCGCATTGAGGCGCTGATGGGCTGGTCCCTCACCAATCCCAACGCGGCGGTGCTGTTCAACACCCCGGTGCCGGAGTTCGATGCCGAGGCCGCTGTGCGGCAGTTGAGCGACTTCGTGAGGCTGGTCGTGGCCTACCGCTCCGTGGCCGACAGGGCGCAGGTCGTGGACGTGCCGATGGCGCCGGCGAAGGCCCTGCTCGCCGACCGCAACTGGAAGGCGCGGGTGAAGAAGGCGTCGCTGTTCTCCGCGCACGATCTGCGGACGCCGCAGGACCGCTTCGGCCGTTCCGGGCCGCGCCAGGCCGGCGAGACGACCTGGCGCCTGGGCTGGCGGTCAACCGTGAACGGCTTCTTCCGCATGCAGCCACACGGCCCTCGGGGCAGCCTGCGTCGCCTCCAGTGGATCGAGGGCTACGAGCGTGGCCCGAAGGACGCGCCGACGCGGACCGAGATCGAGAGACTGCGCTGATCGTGAAAACACGAAGGCCGGGCTCATCGCCCGGCCTTTCATTTTCGCCATCGAGAAGACGGTGCCGATTGCCCGGTGCCGCCTTACGTCTCCACGCTGTAGGCGGCGCCGTTGGTAAGGATGATGCGGTTCGGCGTCACATGCGCCACGACGGCGCGGTTCTGGAACGCGATCTCGCCGTCCTTGCGGCCGTACACCGCAACCTTGTCGCCGGCGGAGATGGTGGTTCTGTCCATGTCTCACTCCCTGTTCTGGCGGGTTCTGGCGGCCCATGAAATTGCCTAGGCCGATTTTCTCAAAGCGAGAGCGCCGCGGGAATGCCGTCCCGTCGGGCAAGCGAAATAAATTCGCCGGCCGTCCTCCTCGATCCCATCCGGAAAACCGAGCCATCGCAGCGGTTTCGGCTTTTGCCGAGACCGTTCGTTAATTTACGCTGGAGTAAAATGTCTCCGAACACCGGGAGCGAACGCTGATGACGAAACACACCCGCATTCCGCCCGCGCTGAAGGGCCTCGATCTGGCCGACGTGCTGATGCGGCTGTTTCAGCACCGCTTCGCTCCGGAGGGCAAGCCGGAACGCTGGCTGGGTCAGGAAGCGCTCATCGTCGCCGTCGCCGTTCTGACAGCGCCCGTGCTGCCGGTCAGGAGGTCAGACCTGGAAGGACGGACGGGGTTGCAGGCAACCGCCGTCACCCGTGCCATCAACGTGCTGGTCGAGACCGGCTGGTTGCGACGCGAGGCCGATCCGGCCGACCGGCGTCAAGCGCTGCTTTGGCCGGGTAAGCAGGTGACGACCGCCGCCGACTGAGCCACCACACCGACAAAACCGGTGCCGTTCGCTCGGTGCCGGGTTTCGCATCCGAGATACGTTTCCAGGAGATACCATGCCCCAGCCGCTGCCAGACGACGACGCACTACAGAATTGGACACTTAAAGACTGGCGCCATGATGAGCACGGTTGCCTGACCGTAAAGGGGCGGCAGCGCACCTACCACGTTCTGCCCGTCACCCAAAACGCGACGGAGGTGAACTGCTGGTTCACGGTCTCCGGCGGCCTGATGTCGGCCCACACGCGTTACATGTTCGGCGCGGTGGAGAGTGCCATGGCCACCGCCGAGCACATCGACAGCGGCCGCATCCCGGCAGCCAACCTGCTCCCCAAGCCGCCCGTCGTGCCGGTCGACGACTTCGCCAGCATCACAGAGCGCGATGCCTTTCTCGACGCACATTGGGACGAACTCGTCCTGCAGCACGCCGGCTCAGACGACCTCTCCGCTCCTGATGCCGTGCTCGTCGACGTGGAGCCGATCGCCGTCATCGAGACGCTGGCCACGATCCGCCCCGGCGACAGGGAGATCATGCTGGCCGACATCGACCGGCTGGACGTCTTCTCCTGGGTTTCCGAAACGCAAGAGCCCCGCTTCGTCCGGATCGGCCGCGAGCCCTTTCTCTCGCCCTGGTACTGCCTGCTGTTCCGCGTCTGGCGCGGCGACGGAATCCCGATGCTGGCCGCCTTCGATCTCGAATGCGGCGCCTCCTGCATGGGATACGGCTGGCACGATCACCGCCGCCAGCAATGGGCCGCGCGCTACCTGCTTTCACACGCCCACGCATCGTGCGCGGTGTGGCCGGGCATGCCGGCCATGGTGACCCGCTGATGCTGGACATCATCGCCAGAGCCATCGACACCCTCGACGCCGCCTCAAGGGCCGAGATCCTGTACGACGCCATCGACACCAAGGCTGAGGCGCTGATCGCCGCCAAGATCCGGGACCGCATCAACGTCATCCTGCGGGGCCGCCGCGCCATCAGGGAGGTCACATTCAAGCGGCTGCAGTGCGGTCGCGGTCCCGGCGACGGCCGTGAGCAGAACGTCGATCTTGTGGTATGCGACGGAGAGGCCACCATCGCCGGCGGGGCCTGCCAGGACGAAGGGCTCCACCTCTTTGAACTCAAGCAGTATTACGATTTCGACTGCGCCCGGGCATTGAAGCATCCTCCATACCGCGGCCTTCAGGAAGAGATCACGAGCACCCTTGAACGGCTGGAGGCGTACCAGCATCCACGCGTCAAGAGCCGGCACGTCATCATGACCATCGTTCGGCTGGGCACTGCCGACACCGGCGCGACTTGGAAATACACCCCGCTGGTAAAGCGCCAGAGGCTGCTCAAGGCGATGGGCGGGAGGGATCCGGTCAAGGCATACCTCGTCGAAGAACGCCGCTCTCCCGGAGACCCGGCGGATGCATTCCCGCTTCCTTCCGCCACGGGCGAGATCGCCCTCGGTCGGATCGACGACATCGAAGCATGCCTGTTCTGGGCGGCTTATGCACCAGCCGAGGGGGTGATTGCACGCTGAAGGCCAGCACCTGGAAGGTGCGCCACTACGAACAGGATAGCCTATGAAGTTCCGGTCAGCCGGCTGGCCGCCTGAAGATCGCCAACGATCCGAACACGGCCAACGGTTCGGCCCACCTCAAGGCCGCGCGGTTCCTGCTGGCCGCGTGAAGGACGTCGAAACCGTCGACAACTGGCAGAACGACGACATGCTGGCAGGTGAAGGGCGTCGCATGCAGCGCAACGTCGCGGGGCCAGCAGGCGCGCTGGGTCCAGGCCGTGCCACTGGAAATCCGGCCAACCAGATCGCTGCCCTTCCCAGGCAGGGCGCACAGCGCCTCCAAGTGGCCCCTGGCCTCCTCAATGCGCTTCTCGGCGTCCCGGTAACGCGTCCATTGCCGGGCGCGCTCCGCGGTGTCCCTGTGGCTTTCCAGGGAGGCCAGGCGCTTCGCCAACACCATCTCGGCCTCGGCCATCGTCAGGATGCCGCTCCGCCACGCCTGCGTCGACGACCATGTCACGGCCAGAGCGCCAGGCCCGGGAATGTCGTCGACCTCCACCACGGACACCAGCCCGCCGACCGTGACCAGGCTCGGCGCCGCGGTCGACTGCTTTCCGACGCGGGGATCGCGCGCCCGGACATGGCGGCCGAAGGATGCCCTGGACTGCATCATGGCGGCCATCTCCGGCAGCACCGTTCCCGGCGGAACGGCGGCGATGAGCCGGCGCCGGCCGCCGGCACCGAAGCCCATTGGCACCGACACGCGGCGCCAGTCGTCGCCCTCGCCGGCGGCGTCGGAGCGCCAGAGTTGCCAGAGACGCACGCCGGGGATCGCCGCAGCCCAAGCGTGCTCGGCGTCGACCATCTCGCTGTAGAGTTCCCTGCCCTCTTCGTCGAGGTCCACCCGCCACGGATCGAGCAGATCGTCGAGCGCCATCGTCGCCTCCTGGAAGGGCTTCCGCTGCGGCCAGGATAGGATGGCGGGGACCGCCGGGCAATTCTGCATTATCCTGTGCGTAGCACAATAATAACTAACGAATATCGGGTGCGCGAGAACCGAAATCCTCAAGTATTTCTCTTCCGATGTGTTGACAAATCCGCCGTCGGACTCCTAGTATGTCCAGCATGGACCGGCGATGAGACGCGCTATGACCACATGTTTTCTTGACGACGAAATCGAAATCACGGCAGCGGGCACGCAGTATCACCGGCTCTGGGCCGCTCACGGCGGCCTGGCGCAGGGAATACCTTTGCTGCTGCGGCGAAACTCCGAGAACCCATACGACGAAGACGCCGTGGAGATCTGGCTGACCGCCGCGGCGCTGGTCGCGTCGGAGATGCCGATTCCGCCTGACCTCGCCGGCGACCCGAGACCGGAGTGGATGCTCGGCCACCTGCCGGCCAGCACGGGCGAGCACGACTACGCGGCCCTCTTCTCGGCGCAGATCAACGCCAGCGTGGCCGTCCAGGCGTGCGTCGGCGCCTGTTCGGGCGGTGGCCGGCATGACCTCGTGGTGCGGCTGAGCGGGCCGGCCGTCGCGGCGGTCAAGACGGAGATCGCCGCCATCGAGGCGCGGCGCGAGGCGGAGCGGCTGGAGGATGAGATGGAGTGGGCCATGCGAACCGTGTGGCCGGATGAGCGCCGCCGCCAGGACGAGAGCAGTTGGGCTTTCCAGGAAAGCCAACGGGTGCTGCGTGGCCGCCGGCAGCAGGACCTTGAGGCCGCCTTCGGTCTCCGCCAGGACGGGGAGCGCCGGCGGGTACGGTCGAGCATCGAGAACCAGGCGGCCTACTTGGCCGATCTCCGGAAGAAGACCGCAGCGGCCATCGCCAACGGCGCCCTCAACGGCGACGAGGCCAAGGCCGCGAAGAAACTGCTGCGCCACCTGGAAGGGTTGGAGGAGGCCGTGGGCGCCATGAAGAAGGCCCGAAAGACGGCGCAGCGGCGCAAGCCCGCCCTCACCCGGCGGGCCGACCTGGAAGAGGCGCGGTCGGTGACGCCGGCGGCGTCCCTGCTGCAGGCCCTGCGCTTCCGGCAGGCGGTGTTCGGGAGGCGGCCATGACGGCGCGCTCCCCTGCCCGCTCCCGGCGTTCCAAGACGGAGCCGGCGGCCGGCGGCGTCGAGGGCGTCCAGATCCGGCTCATGGGGCCGGCGGCCGAGGTCGAGGCCGCCGTGGCGGCCCTGGAAGCGGCTGGGATCGGCCTGGTCGTCACCGGCCGGGCGCCGATGAGGGACAGGTCGGACGGGCTGCGGGTGTATGGGGCGCTGCCGCCGACTGCGGCAGGATGAAAGGCTACTCGGGTGGCTTGCGGTAGATCATCTTGCGACGCTTTACCCGAACAACCTCGACGAGCCTGCCCGTCGGCCCGTGAACATGGATTACCTGGACACCCGTCGCGACCCCATGCGTCGTCGTCATCGTTACAGCGGCAGCGATCGCCTCCTTGCGGTGCTTCTTCAGCCCCGGCAGATGGCGGCGCATGAGTTCACCCACCGGCTTTTTCACATGCTTGTGATCGTTGATCTCCAGCAGGACGACGTAATCACCGTCTGGATGCTCATACTGGACTAAGTAGAGCAGGTGCTTGGAGCCTTTATGCTCCAGGTGGAGGTGGAGGATGCCGTACTTCTCCAGCAGTTCATCGTCGCCGTCGTCGATGCCAGAGCGATAGAACTGGTCGAGCGGCTCTCCAGCGCGGATACGGCGAAGGATCTCCACGACCGCGCGCTTGTCAGCCTCGGTCGGTTTGCCGAACGTCTGGAACGACGGCTTCCCGGGGGCAAGATCCGGCAGATACATGACGCGGCGGGTGGTCGGTCGGATCCGGGGCTCCTGCAACGGCTCCAGGTTGGCGCCGGGGTCCGCTCCGGGGAGCGTCTTGTCGGTCACGATCCGCCGAAAAGCATCTTGTAGGTGTCGTCGTCGTTGAGGTCGGTGATCTCGACCAAGCCAATGCTGCGGTTTGCGGCCGCGACCTTTGCAGCCAACCGGCGCTCGACAGCGGCAGCCTCGACCTCCTCGATCGAATCGATCACAATGGTCTTGGGTCGCGGCTTGCGGGCGGCGACCAGCGGGCGCTGGGCGCTCCGACTGTTGCTGCCAGTGCGTGCCGTGTTGGTGGCCATCGTGGTGCTCTTCTTCCCTCGGGTGTGCTCGTCTTTATATGGCATTTCGCGCCCCTCCGCCACAACCACCGCCCGAACAACGGGCGCAGCGTCGGATTGTCCCATCATACCTCCATGTAGTCGGTGGGGCAGGCGCGTTGGAACTGGCATGGAGACGGGGTAACACGCCGGGCGGTGACAGCGGGCAGACGGAGACGACTCCATCCGGCCAATCCAGTGCCGATGGTCCTGGTCCCGACGAATCGCAATGGTAGAATTGCGGTGCCGGCGGACAATCGTCTACGCTCTGAAGACATCAAGCAGGACAGGCCGGGCAGTCCAGCGTCGCATCCTCCGCCCACACCCGCATGGCCTCTGCGGCCTTGCGCATCGCCGCCAAGTTCCCTTGGCCGAGTTGGGTCTGGTACTCCCGACAGCCCCAGGGCAAGCCGGCGAGGTCGCGGGCGGCGACGCGGGCGCGCAGGATTACTGCCGGCGTCTCCGGCACCATGTCCTGGGTCTCCGACCGAGCGTAGTCATGGACCTCCATCGCGTGCTCCAGCCGCAGCCGGGCGAAACGGCGCGCGACCGCGAAGGATTCTAGGTAGATCGAGATCACCTCCCCTACCTGATCCGGGAAGAAGGAAATTTCGGCGCCCGAGAACCGCAGCAAATCAAGGCCGGTAGCCGCTTTGATGGCGCGTTCCCGATCCCGGTCGGCGCGCAGGCGCCCGGAGTCCTCGCCGTGAAATTCTTCGCCATCGCACTCTATGAAAACGAGGTCGAAGCCGTTCCAGGCATCCCAAGCATCCCCCCGATCGATCAGCCGGTCCGCGAAGGCGACTAGCATGTCCGCCCGATAGCGGTCGACGGTGACCTGCGGAAAGACGCACATGCGATTGCGTGAGAACGTCTCCGGTTCCGCCCGCAGCATGGCCACAGCATCCTGCCAAGTGTCGGCTGCCGCAAACGTCGCCTTGAAGCCCAAGTTAAGCCCGCCCATCAGCAGATCGAGCATCTTAGCCTCGATCGGGCTTTCCGGCGGCTTGACTTGGTCGATCTCGTAGCGGCTCAGCAGCGGTCCCGAGGCAGAGATGTCCATCGTAGGGCTCCGGTTGTATCGGCCACCATTATCTCAACGCTACTGGTACTTGCGCAACCCCGCCACCAGTCGCCGAAGGACGCTTGCCGGTCAACAAAAAACGGGCCAAGACTCTCCTGGGCATGGCGGTGAAGAGGACGGTGGCAATGGACAGGGTGACGGCAACAGTCAAGGCGGCGTTCGGCAACGGTGATATCGATCCCCGTCTGTCCGAAGCAATCGCCCGCTACATCTGGGGCGATGAGTGGCGCGACGAACTCTCCAATCTGTTCGCCGACGGCTCCACCGCCGTTGATGTCGCCGCTCCGGTCGGCGGTCCCTGCCTCGGCGCCCTCGTCATGAGGCTGTTCAGTGACCCACGCCTGCCGGGACTCCGCCGCAGCGGCAGCGGCGACGCTGATCCCGACTGCATCCTCGATGAGATCCGGCAGCAACTTCGTTTCGAAAGCGCGCTGGGCTTCGAAGATCACGAGGCCGACGACATCACCACCACCATCATCACACGGGCCAGCAGCAGCGGCTCCAGCCTCAGCGACAGCCGCCTCCGACTTGTAGGCCGGCTGCTGTGCAATGCTGACGTGGACGACGATGAGATCACCCGCATTGCAGCGGCTGCCACTGATACATCGGACGAGGCGATCGACGAGGCGTGTCTTATACGCGGGCCACATCCAGATTGGAACCGCGTCGCCTCCATTGTTGACGCCGTAACGCTCTTCAGCGACCTCGAGGCCAGACGGGGCGTCGACGCGGGCTACATCACGCGTCGGAACGAGCGCGTCAGGGCTATGATGGCCGCCCAGCCCACGCAACTCGCCCTGATCTGAGGCCGTTCACGCTGTCCAGCAGGCCGAGCCGCCCCAGGGCGGCGTCAAGAGCCCGGCCGCGCCCCTCTCCTGCGCAAAGCCGGGCTCGCCGGCCTGTGGTCAGCGAGGGCGGGCGTCCGGCAGCCTGACACTGATCGGTGCCTGATCACCAGTGTCGCATTCCCAGTGACGGATCAGCCGCGGCGGGACGTCCGCGCTCGCCGCACCAGCGCAACCGCGGCCTGCTGGATCTGCTCCTCGGTCTCCAGCGGCACGCCGGCGACATCCAGGCCGGCCGCCAACGCTCGGACGCCAGCCTCGTACTGTTCCACGAGGTCTTCGACGCCGGGCGGGTGTGCGCCTGCCGCCACCTCGATGATCGGCTCCTCGGCCATGTGATGATCCTCCCTGTCGACATCCTCCTCCTGGAACCGGGCGCCCGCAATGGCCATCCGAAACCATGCCCCTGCGGCTCAGATCGCGGCCGGCAGCGGTAAAATGGGACCAACTCGCCCATTCCAGGACCACGGAGATGGTCCGACACGAACGACGGAGGAATCCCATAAGCAGCCGCACCTGGCTCACCGCCGTCGAAGACGACCGGAACCTCGCCGAGGTGAAGAACGCCATCGGCAGCGCCGGCATCGTCACCGGTCTCATCCGGTCGCTGCGGCCGGTCTATGAGCGCGCCTTCGGCGCCGAGGGCCTGCACCCGGTCGGACGGCCGGGAAGGGATGGCCTGCACGCCTACGGCGTCGTGGCGGTCGAGGGCAGCGCCTGGATCCGGGCGGCGGCCGGGAAGACATGGGCCGGCGACATCATGATGCTGGCCAACGCGACGGACGGGCGCGGGCAGCCGCTGGGCGAGCGGATCGCCGGCGCGGATTACCTGCTCGATGAAGACCGCATCGACGTTTACCTGCGTTCCCGTCGGCTGGATCCGGCGGAGCGGGACGACGTGGCTTTCGCCGGGCTCGTCGTGGCGGCCGTCGAGGCCGTCCGAGGTGTCGCCGGCAGGGAGATGAGCGTGGCCGAGGGCATCCGCCATCTGGCCGACCGCCTGGACCTGCCCGGCTCGACCCTGAAAAAGTGGCACTACGGGCAGGCGGCGCCCGCACGGGCCGGCCGCCAGCACACAGTGGAGGGCCTGCGCGCCATCCTGGCCTCGCCCGTGGACCCGCTGCGAAAGACCCTGGACGCCATCGCCAGCCAGCGGGCGGCGGCCGTTCGACTGCGGGCCAGCGAGGCGGACGCCGACTCTTGGATCGCGGAGATCGCCGGCAGCGCGCCGGAAGGCCAGGGCAGTCCGTCCAGGCACGTCACCGCCACCGTCGTTGCGGCCCTCATGGAGCGGCTGGGCGCCCTGGAGCGGCGCTCGTGATACTGTGCTGACCTTTGGTAATGACGGGGCGGCCTGATGGGAAGAGAACTGCTGCATTACACGGGCTGCGGGCTCGACCACATCTACCTTCGCGGCGGTTTCGAGGCGGAGCAGATGGCCGGAGAGACCTACGTGTCTGTCCAGGGATTCGAGGGGCTTTACCAAGCGATCGCGGAGGCGATCATTTCCTCGCCCGCTCCGATGAGAGGGCAAGAGGTGCGGTTCCTCCGCGGTCGCCTGCGTCTGTCACAGGAGGATTTTGCCAAGTCGATCAGCCGTGGTCGCTCTGCCGTTGCCGCCTGGGAGGCTGATCGCGACACAGTGATCGACGGAATCGCCGACGGCGCAATCCGGTGGCTGTGCTGGCGGAGGATGAGTGATGAGGCAGTCGCCGTGGCGCTGGTCGCGAGGATGCGCGAGCAGGATGCTCGCGACGATGCCGGCACGCGCGGCGATGGTCTACCGGCCCTTCGCCGCGTGTTCGAAGCCAATGGCGACGGCTGGAGGCTGGCGCCGAACGAGCACGCCGGCTGAGCAGATGCAGGCTTTCAAGAAAACCCGGCGCCGGCAGCGGCGCCGGGTTTTTCGTTGCCAGCGTGCCCGCATTCAACAGGAAAAAAGCATGGCGCCGTTGACCTTCGGAATCGTCTCGGCTTACCATTGTTTTAGATAAACAAAACACCGAACCGGGAGCGCTTCCGCCATGCCCTATCTCCTTCACGACAACCGTTCCAACCCCTGGAGCCCGGAGTTCGCTGTCGACCCAGCAACCTACGTCCGCCACGCCGTTGTCCGCTTCGGGGGCGAGGGCCTGTTGGCCGACCGCGGCGGTCCTTTCCTGGCCGTGCGTGTCGAGGGCTGCGCGACGGATGCGCCGTCGATCGAAGTCTATCCTCTGACCGAAGGGGCCAAGCGGTTGCTCGACGGGCCCAACGTCGACTTCCGAGATGGGGCAGCGCTGGAAACCCTGCATGAGGCTCTGGACGCCACGCGCAAACGTCTCTACGCCGTCGCAGGGGCAGCCCTGGGCGTGCCGGACGGAGCGAAGTGGCACTGCCGCGTTCCGAACCACGGCGACCACCTGATCCACGCCGGTGCTTGGCTCGACCGGCTGGTTCTGAAGGGGCTGGCGACGGAAAAGGAGCATGCTGAGATCACCGCGGCCTTGGTCGGCCTGGGCCGGCGGCCAAGCGCCTGGCTTGCGTGCTGGACGTTCCGCAACGGCACGCAGCGCCACACGGACATCGGCTATGCCGCGACGGCTGGAGAGGCCCTGCAGCGGATGTTGCGCTGCTGGATGCCCACAATCGACATCGGCCAGGACCGCCTGCATCTGTTCCTGGTGGAGGCCAGCGGCTCGGTGGTCGATCTGGAAATCATCGACGAAGCCGGCGAGGTGCAGTGGTCGCTGCAGGACGACGGCCTGGACGCCTGCCCGCACATGCGGCGCGAGTACGAGGTGGACGGGCTGCTCACCATCGGTTACCGGATCGACGGGCAGCGCACCTCGACCGTCTCGGTGTCGCCCTCGATCTGGCGGGCGGCTCTGCGGCTCAAGGGAAACGACAAGGCCGCGCGGGCCTGGATCGCCGAGATCGCCCGTGCCACGCCGTCCAAGCGGATCGTGATGACCGGGCCGGCTGAAAAGGAAAGCGGTGCCTCGCGTTCCCGTCACGTTGCCAGCGTGATCGTGGAGACCCTGCTGGAGCGTCTGGATGCCCTGGAGCATCAGCCCGCAGCCTGATATGCCGGCGCGGCCGTCACGCGCTTCCGGAGGACCGGTGCCAACGATGCGGTGCCGGGTTTTAGGTGCCGGTCAGTCGGCGCCGTGCCCGCGGGCCAGATCGACGATCACCTCGTCGAGCGTGGGGTCATGGCGGTCAGCGGCTTCCAGCGGAGTGATGTCGCCGGGGATCACGGTGTCGCTGGTGACGAGCCACTGGTAACGCATGTGCGGGCTCTGGATTGGCATGACCGAGAGCGCCTGGGCCAGAACAGGCCGGCCGGCGACCAGCCGGTCGACGAGGGACTGGGCCTCGGCGCTGCTCATCGCCGCCAGCCGGTCTGTGGTCACCATGTCGTCCATCGTCTTCTCCTCCTCCAGCCGTTCGCCCTCCTGGGGAGAGAATGGTCCTGTTCGGCGTAGAGCGCCAGCGACCTCCGAGGGGCCTTCGATTGTCCGTCTCATTTGCGCTCGGCTCCCGGAAAATGCACGGTGACGGCCGACGAACCCACGCTGTTCACCAAATTACGGGATCCGTGAAATGGTCTTTTTACGGAAAACGTAACATGATAGAACATCGCCAGCCGAAGAGACCTGGAGCCGATGCCGACCGATGCCGAAACCCTGTTGCACCTAGCCACCGATAAAGACCTGTCGCTGCTCGGACTGCGCGTGATGCTGGGTCTGTTCGCCGTCGGCGAAGACGGAAAGCCGGTTCGGCAGAGCGATCTGGCGCTGCGCCTCGGAATGCCGGCCTCCCGCATCAGCGAGGCGGTGACGACCTTGCGGAGCACCGGCTGGTTGACGGTGATCGAGGAAGCCCGCGATGGCGGCGGCCGCCCGATCAATCACCTGACCCTCGGACCCAAGGCCCGACCTCGACCTGAAGGACTCTTGCGATGACGACCACGACCCTCCCGGAAATCCAGATCAAGGCCGTCAGGATCAAGGCCGTGCTCGATCCGGCCGCCCTGCCGCGGCATCTGCTGATCGCGGAACCGGCCCCGCAGCCGGACGTCACTCTGACGCTGCGCACCACCGACGGCGCGCTCCTGCATGCGGCGATCGCCGGCAAGAAGTTCCGGCGCTGCCTGAAGGGCCTCGACGCCGCCTCCGACACGATCGTCCTGCTGGAGGGCCGACTGGGACCGGACGGCACTCTGGTCGACGCCGGACTGAATCCGCAGGCCGCCCCGCCGAAGAAAGACACTGCCCAGGTCGCCTGATCGGGCGGGCGAAATGCAACATCTTTCCAGAGTTAGCAATAGACTTCCCATGAAACGGTGCATCTTTTTTTAAGAACTCATCGACCAGCGTCATGTCACAGGCACCGGCTTTACTGCCGATCGTTCGCCCGAATTCGGCGCGGCCCTGTTGCTTAATCATATCGGATGGGGTAAAAAGAGAACGCCGCCCACGAGGGCGGCGGTTTCGTCTTCGGGAGTTCCTGAAGAAGAGACCAGCGGGGTTTCTCTTAATCCCCATCCGTCACGGTGAGCGGCCTACACGGATGAGAATTTGAGAGCGGCCGGTTTGAAAGGGTGAATGCGTCGGCCTACCCACTGGGACACGCTAATCTCCGCGAAGCGGTAGAAGGCATGTCTGGGGCAACTACTAGCACAGGCTCGACGCAGTGTCCATACCCTCGAAGACCGGATTTCGCGCCCCATAAACCTAAAAATACCGCTCGCCTCTGAAGAGGTGAGGAAATGGACATCCAGGGCGTCATCAACTCGACCAACGGTACCACGAATTCCACCACCCGCCGGCGTCGGACTATTACCAAGCCCCAGTTGGCGCCGAAGGCGAAGGCCATCACCGGCACTGTCGACCTCACCACCGTCGAAGCAGCATGGCTTGCCACCCGCCAGCCGCTCGCTCCGACGAAGAAGGGCAAGGACCGGGTACTCGCCGCTCTGGAAAGCCAGGCCGTGCTGGAGCACCTCGACATCACCGCCGACGACGCGCTGAACCTGCGGACCCTCATCGGCATGACCCATCATCGCGACTATGAGCGCGGCGGTCTCGGGCCGTATAACCACGCAAACGCCGGCGAGATGACCCGCCTGACCCGCAAGTCCTCCGCCCGTGATTTCCGGCGCTGGACCATCGCGATGGCGACCCGCGGCATCCTGGTCAGGGACTACACCACCACCAACGGCAACCGCGCTGTCAGCCGCGCCACCGACGGCACCCTAATCGAGGCGTCCGGCCTGTGCTTCGCCCCGCTCGTCGAGCAGTTGGAGCGCTTGGAGCGCGTCGCCGCCGACGACCGGGACCGCGACAGCGTTGTGCAGGATCTGCGCTCTCGCTTCTTGAAACTGGCGCGCTCGATCAAGGGGTCGCTCAACGCAGCGGTCGCCTATCCGCACAGCGATTGGGACGTCTTGACCGACGAGTACCACTGCGCCCTCGATCAGGTCGGCAACCCGATCATCGTCCGCATCGACCGCTTCCTGGAAGACGCCGAAGACCTGGAGCGCCTGCGCGAGGTCATCGCGGACCTGCAGGACATCCAGGCCCGCATCCGCGTCCTGTTCGACATCCTGACCGGCAAGACCGCGGTGCAGGTCGCCTCGACTCCGGTCGAGGCCGCCAAGGCCGAGACGAAGACGGCCGCCTCAAAAAAGGAAAAGAGGAAGGGCAGCGCCTTCGCGGTCGTCGAGGCCGTTGCCCTCTCGGAAGATGATCACAACGGCAAGACCGCAATCACACCGGCACTGGCAGTCGGTGCCAGCCCCGCGCTCGCCAAGGAACTTGAGAAGACCGCCGGGCTACAGGCCGATGAAGTGACGGACGCCGCGCAGGTGATCCCGGCCATCAAGGCGCTACTGACCGTGTGGAACGTCAAGCCGGCTTCCTACGCGCACCTGCTGATCGACGCCGAGGGTCTTTTCCGCCTGATGGTCGCTGTGTCGAGGGCTGCTCGGGCTCAGAAGGTGACGAGCCGCAGCGGCTACGTCGCCAGTGTGCTCTGCCGCATGAGCGACGGCACCTTCGGCTGGTCGGGGGAGTTCGATGCCCTCAGGGCGGCCCAGAGCGCTGTCGAGTTCCACCGGCATCGCCTGCCGACGGCGGCTTCCCGGTCGACCGCTCCGTCTGCCACGCCTCCGGCCGCCACTCGCTCATCCTCCGAGGTGAGCGCTGATGTCTTCGCGTGCGCCCTTGCCAAGATCCAGGCCATGACCAAGGGCAACCGGCACTGAGGGCGCGCGCTATGACGATGACGATCTCAGACGCCAAGGCCATCGACATCAACGATCTGCTGTCGGATCTCGGCCACCAGCCGGCCCGCCGGGACGGAAACCGCCGCACCTGGTACATCAGCCCGATCCGGGCAGCCGAGAACACCGCATCCTTCGCGGTGTTCGCCGACGGCGCCCGCTGGGCCGACTACGGTGAGGGCGAGGGCGGTGACATCATCGACTTGGTGCGGCGCCTGTATCCCGATCTCACCACCACGCCCGAGGCGCTGCAGGCGCTGTCGGAAATGACCGGGCGGATCGACACGGCCCGCCAACGGCGCATCGAGGCCGGCGACGCCTGGGTCGTGCAGCGCGGGGCCGAGCGCGGCGAAGTAGACGAGCCCTTCGCGGTGACGCGCGTCGCCGACGTGACGTACGACGCCCTGATCGACTACGCCCGCAGGCGGGGCATCGGCCGCCGCACGCTCCAACTGACGCGCCAGGTGCATTTCCGCGACCTGACCAGCGGCAAAGCCTTCTTCGGTTTGGGCGTGAAGAACCTGTCCGGCGGCTACGACGTGCGGAATTCCGCGTGGAAGGGCGTCGTCGGGCCGAAAGACGTGGCGTGGTTGCGCGCCGGCGATGAGCGCGTGGTCGACGTGGTGGAGGGGCTGTTCGACGCCCTGGCGCTCATCGAGTCCGGCCTGGCGAAGGGGCAGGTCATGGTCCTGTGCGGCGTCGGCATGCGCCGCCGCGGCGCTGAACTGCTGGCCCGGCTGCCGGCCGACGTGGAAATCCGCCTGCATCTGGACCAGGACCGCGGCGGCCGCGGCGCCACTGCAGACATCCTCGAAGCCGTGCCGCGCGCCACCGACGTCTCGGCCCGCTATGTGGACCACGCCGATGTGGCCGGATGGTGGGAGGGCACCGGCGCCACTAGCAGCGCAACCAACCGAGAGATGGTCCCGGCCTGACCGGCCGGGCATTCTCTCCGTTCCTTTCGTCCATCCATTCCGCCGACGCGGATGTCCGCCTGCGGCCTTCATCTCCCCCGCGCCGCTCCAGGCGACGGGGCATCCCGCCATGCCAGCGTCACGGACGACGCGGACGACGCGGCGCCGGCGACGGGGAGCGTCGAAGGCCGATCGCCGTAAAGCGCTCCAGAATTGCGCAAGATCCTCCAGCGCTACCACCCCACAGGCGACACCCATTGACCCCATCAGGCGTGCGCTGATGACGCGGTAATCGCGATCGGCAGGGCCGTCCGAAGCCCACGCCGGCCGCCGGCGCGCCGCCCGCGCAACCATGTCTGATCAGGAGAGCCGTTTTGAGACCTTGGCTTGCTCTGTCGAAAGCCTCACGGTCTGACGGTGTGATGCCCATCTGCCGGGTATCATGGAAAATCATCTGCTGTGCTTTGCGCGGCTGGCCCATGCTGTGGCGCGCCGCGCGCTCCCCGTACTTCTGAGCAAGTACGCCCGCCCTGCCTATCGGCCTTCCAGCCTGTTTGCCGCTCTGCTGGTGAAAGAGCATCTCCGCCTGAACTATCGCGGCTTGGAGGACCTCTTGCGGATCTCAGGTCAACTTCGCCGCCTGTTCGGCTTCCTGAGCGTCCCCGACCACTCCACCTTCTGGTGGTTCGCCCGCCGCTGGCTCAGTGCCGAACTGGTGGCGTCGGCTTTGGCGGAGACCGTGCGCCGGGTCAAGCGCGATGGCCAGCGGTGCCAGGTTGCCCTGGACAGCACGGGGCTCTGGCTCAGCCATACCTCACGGTATTTCGAGTGGCGGGCCAAACGCGAGCGTGGCCAGCGTGGATGGCTGAAGTGGGCGTTGGCGATGTGGGTGGGCCCGCAGATGCTCTTGGCGCAACGGGTTCGTCCAGGACCAGCGGGCGATTTCCCCGATCTGGTCCCGCTGGCGACTGACGCCTCTGCGGTGATGGCCTTCGACGAGGTGATCGCGGATGCCGGATACGACAGCGAGGCCAATCATCGTTTCTGCCGCGAGACATTGGGCGTCCACTCCCTCATCCCAGCGAAGAAGCGGCGCTCGACCAAGGTCATTGCAACCACCCCATACCGGCAGGAGATGCACCGACTGCTCAATGACCCAGGGGATGCAGCCAGCAAGCGTGCTTACCGGCAGCGTTGGAAGGTCGAAACCGTCATGTCCGTCGCGAAGCGGAGGTGGGGCGAGGCTCTATCCGCCCGCACCGACTTCACGCAACGGTCTCAGGCGCTGCTCAGAGGCGTCGTCTACAACGTCAACCGCCTTGTTCTGCTTGGTATTTCCGCCTGAGGCTTTCGACAGAGCAACCTTGGCTCAGCGGTGGGGTGAGAGGCCGTGGTTGCCGATGGGCCGTGACGCTGCGCGCGGCCGTGGCTCCGTCGTGGAATGCGCCTGTGGAATGAGGGTGGAGTTGACCGATCCCCTCACTTCCTTTTTTTTGGCAGCCCCCTTGTGCCGGCCATGCAGAGGCCCGTGCACCAGGGATGGCTTGGCGATGGAGGTGACGGCGGAGGTGGACAGGATGGCATGGCCATCTTGGATGCTGTCCAGTCTGGTTAGGTTGTTGGCCGGAGGTGTTTTCCTAATGAAGAGAAAAACCTGTTCGTGAATCCCTACACCTACCCCTCCGGCCCGTAGTTGTAATGTCACGATCAGATCTCTTAGGGCTTCAGGTTAGAGTTTCTGTATAGGGGGTAAACCGGCCTAACTTGTCCCCGTACGAGGACAAGATGCCCCCTTTCCAGTTTCCGTCCCTTTTCCAGCGCGGCCCCGTCGGTGAAGGCCGCGTGGCCGGCGGTCTGTTTTCCATGACAGAAAACCGGCCCCTCCCCTTCCCGCCCGGCCTGCCCCACTGCGGGCCAGCGAGCATCCCCCCTGTCGCCGGCTGGCCTCACGGTGGCACCGGCTCCTTTTTCGGTGCATCCGCCCCCAGGGGCGGATGCCGGCCCGCTCCATACCGGCTGCGCCGCGGCCGTGGACTGGGGCCGGAAGGCCGCTTTTGGGTCGCCGCGCCCCGCCCTTCCCGGTGATGCGGCGAGGCGCTCGTGCCCCGCGATGCCTTCGAACGAGGCGCAGACGGGCACCAGGTTCGCGGGCCGCGTGTCGACGGTTGGCTTGTCCTGTGGCCAGATGGCTGGTGTCACATTGCCGCCGTTGCTGTCGTTGTCGGGCGTGCCGCCCAGGCCGCAGTTCTTGGGTGTCGGCGGCTGTGGGGTCATGGTTGGGCCCTCCAGTTGGGCATGCCCCGACAACGGCCGCGCGGCCGGATTGGCGCCTACCTCCCCTGGCTCGCCCTTCAGCCGGCCTTGCCCTCGACGGTCGCACCGTGTGTAGTCGCTGGGGAGGATGGGGCTATGAAGATTATCTTGAGCCGCAAGGGCTTCGACACCGGCTACGGCGGCAAGCCGAGCCCGATCCTGCAGGACGGACGGTTTTTCCCGCTGCCAATCCCTTACGACCGTGGCGCGCCGATCCGCTACACCGACCTGCCGTGCCCGCCGGGGCTTGAGGCACATTACGCGACGCTCGCCGACTATGTGATCGGGCACAGTGCCTTCCGGAAGGCCGTCGTCGAGGAAGACCAGATTGACGGCAGGAAGCCGAAGACGAAGCGGGTGCGGGTGACCACCGACACCCTCGCGCATCTCGACCCTGACCTGCATCAGGGAATGCGGCCGAGGCCGTCGGACTGGAAGCCATTGTTTGGCCAGACAGGCCGGGCGCTGAAGATCCTGCGCAAGAACGAAGTCGGGGTCGGCGATGTGTTCGTCTTCTGGGGGCTTTACGACCGGCTGGTGCCCGGCCGCGCGGGCCGACCGCCGCGGTACGAAGGCAAGCGCATGCACTGCATCTTCGGCTGGCTGCAGGTCGGTCGCGTGCACCAAGCGCCATTTCCCGATCTGCCGGCGTGGGGCCGCTATCACCCCCACGCCGGCGCCGATCCGGGCGTGTGGGATGAGGACAACAACTGGATCTTCGAAGCGGCCGACCGGCTGAGCCTGGAGGGTCTCGATGCCGATCTCCCCGGCGCCGGGATCTTCCCACGCTTCCGGCCAGACCTGCGCCTCACCCGGCCAGGGGCGTTGCGCGTCGACGACTGGCGGCTGCCGTCTTCGTTCGGGTCGCTTATGCAGGCCGGCCGGTGGACTTGCGTTGGCCAGAGGAACTGGCAGGAGGACGACCCCGGCTGGATGCGTTTCAGCACGGCAGGGCAATGGCAAGAAGGTGTGTGGGATCCCCTCCACGCTCCCGGTACCCTCGAATGGCTCGCCGGACTCTTCAGGGAGTCTTCCGTCAGCCTAGAATCCGACACCATGATCGGCGGCCCTGCGGACGACCCTACCGACCGAACGCCTGTCCCGGCTGCGGGCATGGGCTGTTGAATCGATCGTCTCCCCAGAGTTCAGGACCGGCCGACAATAGAGAGATGAATACCATGCCATTGCCCTTCACTGTCTGCGCCGCGGCCGCGGGCTGGGGGCCGGAAAGTTGGATCGCCGATCTCCGCCTTCCCGGCAATGCGACGATGCGCTCAAGCCCCACGATGCCTTTGAGCGGGTACCAAGGACTGCCATTGTTGGGCTGCCTGGACGTCAATCGGGACCGTGCCAGTGTGGCAAAAGCGTCGATGCGTAGGCAGATTTTTTATCATGGGTCCGGTACAATTGGTGAACACCCTTCTACCCTTAATTGAAGGTTGCCTTCCATGCTCCAACCCAAGCGCACCGACATCGACGCTGGTCTACGCCTGATCGCGAACGCCTTCGGCTCGTGCACGGACACTCCCGAAGTAAACGCCCTGCTTTCCCTTGCTACTGATTTGGTCAAGTATGTCGAAGACGTGTGCTTCGGTGCCGGCACAGCAGTGGGTGATGAGGTTCAACGGGTTGAACTGGCTCGCCTAGCGCTCGCCGTCGACCAACGGTAAGAACGAACCCTGCCCCAACGTGCGGTGTGCAGCCTGCGCTGAGGCTCATGCCGATACGGCCAATGCGTGAGGCATTGCCAGCGGCAACAGGATAGCGTCGGCTTCCCATCGGCAGCATCGACACGACACCGTTTTCGTGATGGACACGGCGTGACATCGCCGCTGCCCATGCGATTCCGGCCGCAATGCGGACATCGTCCGACGCTTCCTTCACGATCAACAACCGGCCGCCCTCCTCGGCGAAGAATGTCACCCAAGTGAGCGGCTGGTCGTCAATGTCGGTCATGGGGCCGGCATTCCGCTGGAGATCAGTGGCCGCTGCCCCATGCGGGGCGCAGTCGATGCGCCTGCGCGGCTACGGCAAAATCGACGACGACAACCGGTAGAGAGAACTTACCCTCTATCCGCATGAAAGGTGCTAGACGTCAACAGCGCCATCCGGGTCGCCGACCGGATCCGCAAGGTGCAGGACAGGCTGGTTCGGTGTGGTCCTGGAATGCTGGAGGGAGAGGCATGCCTGGATGCTCATGGTCGCGACAGACACCATTTCATGCCTCGGCGACTTTGTAGCGTACTCCCTTGGTTGACAGCGGTGAATACTCCCGGATGACCCACGATTGCTGGTTATCGATGTTTCAGAAGTTCGTCCTCCTGAAACCACCGCTGGTGGGAATGGCTCACCCTCTCCTCATCGGAGTAGAGACTGTGCTACCTAGCGCCTACCAAATGTGCAGGAGGTGAGAATGAGCGATCTCAAGCCGGGAACTTTGATCGGCCAGGAACCAGATGTTACCGGAGAGCAGCGTGACGTCTACAGCGTGGATCCAACCCGGGAAGAAGGGCGGGCAGACTTCCGAATGATGGTTGCCTTCTGCGGGCGGAAACTGTTGGAGGTCACGCGCACAATGCAGCGGTTGGACGCGAACAACCTGCAGCACACGTTGGACGAGATGGTCAAAGATCCGCGCGAGTGTTTATGGTTCGAAGGTGAGATGCATGCATGCGGCGAGGGAATTGATAAAGTTTTCCCTCTGCGAGCGGTTCTGCATCTGCATCCAGTCATGGCGCACCAGCCCTTGCATCAGGTCTGCGCGAGGATCGGCGCTGTCATCAAGGCGATGGATCCGTTTCTGCAACGGGAGATCCGCCGTTCTGCTAATACGGCCTCACACTGTCCACCGTTTCGCCTCGGCTCTCAGGACGCTGTGCTATTCTCTCATGATAAGGGGCAGGTTATGTGCTTCGGAGTGTGGAGTGACGAAGAGATCGTTCTCTCATTCCTACTAGGTGTAACCTGGCGCGATGTGGATGAAGTACTGCTTCTCATCAATGGTGGCATTCTGCCCGAGAACTCATTTGGCGCCGACCTGCGCGAGCAACTGCACGCGCTAAAACCCAGCAGCAACTCCGCCATCATGCTAGGTCAGTTGCACTGACCAGCAACGTAATCAAAGAAGAAATCTAGCCTGCGTTGGTATGGATACCCTTTTAAAACGTGGCCCAGACCTTGGCTTTTCCCCAATGAGGAAAAGCATTGCCCGTTCTCTATCATTACTCCAAGGAACCGATCTTTTCCTGGCCAGTGCATCGGCCTTTCACGCACCGCGAAGGGCCGGTTACCTGATCCTGCATTTCCCCATTGAGAAACGCCGAAGCAACCCCGGCAACCCTATATCCCCCTGATCACCTTCCCCGCCAGGGCTCGAAAGTCCCGCCTCCCTGCCCCACCTGCCTCTGCTGGCTTGACGGCAGCGATCTGGCGCAGACGTTCCGCCAGGGTCCGCTCGATCGCGATCGCCTCGTCGCATAGTGCCCGCATCTCCATGATCGTCGGCCGCCATTTCTTCGTCCGCCGCCAGACGCGGACCGCCTGATCCACCGACCACTGCGGATACTCGCCCAGATCCTCGGCCCAGTCGCTGGCGACTATCCGTTCGACAGCCGGGTCGAGCGGAGTCGAGCGCGGCGGACAATGCGCGAAGAGCGCCAACAAGCGGGCCAGCAGCCAGCCGGGATCGACCGGTGCCAGGATCTCGCGTTCGATCACGGCCAACGCCCTGGCTGCTGCCTCGGCATCGGCCGGATCGACGATGGCAGGTGGCGACCACGTCTCCCGCATCCCGACGAAGCCGCCAAGGTCGTCGAAGCATGCGCGGCTGGTTCCGTTGCCGACGATCGCCTGGAGCGTTTCCGGCAATGCTCCCACAAGCGCGCCATGTTGCTGGTCGGGCGGCAGCGTTGGATCATAGACGGCCAACGGCGATGCGTGCAGCGGGACGATGTTGGCAGTCGGGCGCGCTCTCCCCATCACCATCCTCCACCGAGGGAAATCGCGCCGGTTTCCACTGAAGGCTGCTGGCGCAGACGATCGGCGACGCCGGCCCAGATGGCAACCTGCTGGCGAGAGGCGGCGATCTTGTCGGCTGTGCGCGACATTCCTGAGACCGTTGGAGTTCCGAAAACCAGTGGAGCCTTGTGAGCCTGGACGTCCTGCAATAGCCAGGACCTCCATGCGGCGCCGACGTCGCGGTACCGGTAGCCGTGGGCTTGGCAGCGCAGGACGAAACCCTCGACGTGGCGGTCGAGGTCGATGCCAGTGTGTTTGGCACGGGCCCATGTCAAGTCTGCGGCGGACGGCATCCAGTCGGCTGGCACGGCCTGCGTCTCTCCGGTTGGGTGGTCTTCGACCCGCTCAGCGCTGACACCCTCGCGCCCGCGCCCAGCGAGCGAGTCTGGTTTGTTTGAATCCAGTTGTTCTTGTCGCGCTGCCGCACAGGGGGAGTCAACGACAGCGACATCGGTGTCGCGCTGCCGCACAGGCATCGCCTGGACGTTGACGATCGGACCGCTGCCGGCCTCCAGTCGCAGACGGTAGAGGCAGGATAGGCGGCCGCCAGTGGCGGACTTGCGCGGTTCGACCTCGATAACGCCAGCGTCGGCGAGTTGACCGAGGATGCGGTTGACGGTGGAGCGGCTGCGTTTCAGAGCGGTGGCAAGCGTCGCCTGCGACGGCCAGCATTCGCCGCGCGCATTCGCGTAAGTGCTGAGCGCCGCAAGGACGGCGAGGCCGTCGGCGTCGATGTCTGGGTGGCTGAGCCACCAAGCCGGAATGCGGCCCCAGCGGGTGGTCTCCTGTCCGGTGTTCGGCTGGTTGGTATTGAGGGTGGGCATCGCTGACTCCGCGGATGGTGGTGCCGGTGCATGTCGGCGGATCTGCGGTCAGGATTCCGGGACTGGGTTGGCCTGACAAACGCGGCGGATTCCTCCATGGAGGACTGGTTCGCGTCTGCTGAGGATTGGCTCGCGACCATGGAGGACCGGTACGCGACCAAGGAGGACTGGCTCGCGAGCCTGAAGGATCGGTGCGCGGCGCGGCTGCGAATCGGAATCCTGAAGGACTGGCTCGCGCCTATGGAGGATTGGTGCGCGGGGTGAGGCTGGAGGGACTCAGGCCGGGGACCGGGTGGAGGAACGGTTCGCGGGCTGGATATGGTAGGCCATGAAGGCCCTTCAGACTGTTTCCGTGAATGCTGGGGGCCGCCATTTCATGGACAGTTCGGCCAAGTTTCCGGAAACGACGAGGCGCGAACCGCTCCTCTATATCGTTTCCGGAAAATCGCTTCTGGGCACGTGGCCACAGGAAACTCCATATCCGGAAACGTTTCCAGATATGGAGGACTGGTTCGCGGGGCCGACCGTTTCTGGAAATGCGCGGGACCTGGGAAGGCGCGAACCGCTCCTCTGTAACCCTCCCCTCCCCCGCTCCCCCGATTCGGCTTGAGCGCTGCATTGGACCGTTGGGCGGCTTTGCAGCCCGTCGAGTCGCACCGGTGCAGGCGCGAACCAATCCTCCAAGTCCGCGAACCAGTCCTCCATAAGCGCGAGCCAATCCTCAATAGCCGGCCTGGAAATCGGGCATGATCACAGGAGGAGCCGTTGCCCGTTGGCGCAGCCTGGCACATTGTCGTGGATAAGGTGGAGGAGGTAGATCGATGGCCAGCAACAGCGTGACACAAAGCCCGGTGGCCTCGACGCTGCAGTTGGCCCTTTGGTCTCACGAACCTGAGCAGCAGGACGGCGACGCGCGACAGACGAATGCCGTCGGCCTCTACGATCTGGCGCCCCGTTTCGTCTTCGCATCCGGCGAGCGCGGCGGAGAGGATCGCCGCGACAATGCCCATGTCGAGTCCGTTACACGCTCCTTCGCTTACAATGGCGAGCCCTACGTGATCACCCTTGATCCGGCCCGTGTCACGCGCAGGGTGCGCACCGATGCCGAGGATGGCGGTCCTGCGAAGTACAAGACGGTGCGCATCGAGGCACTGCCCGGCGAGCGTGAGCAGGTTGTTGAGGAGGTGATCCGCCGGTTGGCGACAGAACGCACGCGCCTGATGCTGGTCGATGGCGACAACCGGCGCAATGCCAAAGTCCAGATGCGGTTTTCCTTCTACGAGATCCAGAAGGAACTGGCTCGGGTCCGACGCACGCTCAGCATCACCGAGATCAAGGAAGCGCTGCTGATCCTCAGCAAGACCTTCCTTACCATCGAGCAGCCGGCGGATCATCCGGGTGGCAGCGCGACATTGCTGCAGTCGACCGCATTCCCAGTTGTCGCCATGCGCGGCGGCAAGGGTGTTTCCGTCCGTCTCGACGACGACGGCGAAGTCGGCGGAAACACGGAAACGTATCTGGAATTCAACCCGTTGGTCGCGAAGGCGATCATGTCTTTGAAATTTCAGAGCATCTCCTATGAGATGCTGATGAAGATCCGCAACCCAGTCTCCTGGTGGCTCTACAAGAGCCTGTCCCTGCACTACCACAACAGCGGCGATGTCGAGCCGATGGCGATCCGTGCCGGCGACATCATCACGAACAGCGGCATGAACCGCTCCAAGCGCCATCGCGATACACTGCGCGCGATCAAGGTCGCCGTGGAGGTGCTGGTGACCCAGGGTGTGCTGGCCGGCTACGAAAAGGAATCGGAGCGCGGTGCCGGCCCTGAGATCGTGGACGTCACTTACGCGCTACGTCCCTCGGAGCAGTTCCTGGAGCAGATCCGCCGTGGCAAGGCTCTCGCCGAGCAGAACGCCCGGACCCTGCGTCAATTGGCGCAGCCGGAGGATCTGGATGACCAGGGCCGACCGCGTGGCCCGATCCCGATCGACCGTGCGTCGGAAAGTGCGCTCCGCCGCGACCGGCGGAGCCTGCTCAAGCGGGTCGACATGGAAGTGCCGGTGATCGACGCCGCTGCGCAGGGCTGAGTCCGCACCGCAATCGCATCCAGACGGCTATGCATTGCGTATGCTGATAACATGTCGGGTCGAGGGCCTGCGTGCGCCCTCAAGGCCGCCAACCGCGACGAGGCACGGAGCGGCTGATCATCTGCACCTATCTCTTCGCCACACAGTCGCAGCGCCGCGAATACCTGCCGCATTGCCTGACGCCACGATGTCAGGGCTGGCCCCGCTCAACCGTGATCCAGGGCTGATCGGCATGCACCCGACCGCGCTTGCCTATCCGCAGCCGGAGGACACGTCGTCATGCCGAAGCCACTTGTCCGCAAGACCATCAGCATTCTCTGATGTATGGCAATGATGTTCCGATGCAGCCTGTACGTTTTCATGCATCACTATTCCATTAAGACCAAATATTAGTCACTCCTTGCAGTCCAGAGTATCCAAGCGTGACGAAAAATCGACCTTGCTCAACAATTCTGATACCCTTCAGAAGTATGGACTGTAGGCCAGTATCAAAATGGAAAAGATTCTAACACTTGTTGTGGCGGCAGTGGCGATGGTGACGGCGCTCCCCGCGTCTGCTCTTGATAAGGATCTTGCGCGTGCCATCTCGGCATATCAAATCGGGATCATCCGGGGCATCACCCCGGATGGGCTGATCATTAACGCGAAGATGCTCGACACTGAGATCCGGATCGCTACGGCGGCGAAGACGGTAACCGATCCGGCTGCCGCCGAAGTCGGACGGCTGACGGACAGCACGGCGGCTGTTGTCGACATTTGGCAATCGTTCAAGGTTGGGCCCTGCAAAGGCCAAGTCTCATTAGACGAACGCGAGAAGTGTGTAGCCGATCTGAAGCGTCTCGCCGGCCTGCTGCCAGGCTTTGATTTAGCGAAGGTGTCCCCATCCTTCGCGAAAGAAGCCGAGGTCATCTCGCAGGCGCTCGCCCTGCTGAACAGCCAAGCACAGCGGGCGCTGGAAATCGTGCTGAAATGAGTCCGACCGGTAAGGCCGTCTGACGCCTGGGCTGCACCTCAAGCGTTAGACTGGATTGGCGTCGCTGACCATGGAGCGTCAGCCTGCCCCCCTGCCCGCCTATCTCAGATACAAAGCAGCATTTGGCTTGTCAGGGAAGCACTACCGACGATTGATGCCGGCATCCCGATTTCCGAGGCCGAGATCTTCCGTACGTCGAGAGAATACACGGCTATGGAAACGCTGGGGAGCCACCGACCGTCCCCTGCTCTCCACAGGCATTGGCTACCACGTAACCACCGGCATTTTCCGCTGACGATCTTCGGCACCAAGGCCAGCCCCTAAGGCTGGCCTTTGCCCGCTACCTATTCCGAAAGCGGTTCTGATAACGCCCTGCCCGGCACCGTGCGTTACTCGGCCGCGCCCCCCGTTACCGACCTTCGCGGTCGCGACCCCGCGCGGGTAACGCCCTGCCCGTCCTCGAACCCGCAGCGGTATCATCTTCTGCGCTTCCGACATGCCGAGAGCAGAGCAAGGCAGCACATCGGGTAACGCTCACGGAAAGCGCAGCGGTCGCGACGCCGGTCGGGACCGCCGGTCAAGACTACGTCTCCGGCTCCCTGAAACCCGCACACAGCAAGGCTTTCAGTCCAACTGCAGGTGCCTCTGCTTTTCGGGTGGCTCGATGATTTTTTCAAAGGTCGGTCGGCATCATGCAAGGCCAGTTGGACGCCTGAGATGGAGCAACCATGGCCAAAAAATCCACGACCGACACGACCGAACCAAAGCGCTCGAGGAACGCCGAACGGATGGCGATGCGCCGCGCCAGACGGAAGAGTGCCGGCTTCAGGCCGTATCAGATCCACCTGACGACTGCGGCCTGCAGCGCAGCCGATAACCTGGCTGGCCGCATGACCGGGGGTCTCGACACGGTCGCGACCGCTCCACACCTTGCGCAGGTGCTGGAGGATCTACTGCCGGCCCTGGAGGAGAGCGACGTGGTCAGCCTCGCCCAGCAGCAGGTCGTGGATGGCAAGCCTGTGTCGCCGAGTGCGGCCGCGGTGCTCATTCTGGCGACCTTCGGGCCGGTGGCAGCGAGGTCTGGACTGATGGGTCGGATCGCCGCGCTTGGTCCCGACCAGGGTCGGGACCGTCAGGCCGAGATGCTCCTCGCGGCGCTGGAGATCGGGCTGGCGGTCGTCGAGCAACCAGCCATCGCCGAATGCCTGGAGGCCGCCAAGGCGCCGAAGGAGGGCAGGGCGCAGGTGGTAGGAGAACTCGTGATGGGGCTGCGTCTCGTCGAGGCGCTTCAGGAGGTCAACCTTCTCGCTGGGATCATGTGCGCTCCGGATCCGGGAGTAGTGATCAAGGATGCAATCTCCCTGCAGCGGGATTTCGCACCGCTGATCGGCTCGAGGGAGGTTGGCGCGATGGCCAACCTGCTCTGGCAGGAACATTCCCTGCTGGCCCGTCAGCGGCTCGTTGCGCACGTTGCCGAGGAGGCGATCATCGCCCTCTTCCGCAGCCTCAGCGGCATGCCTCAAGCACGTGAAAACGTCGCGGGGGCCACGACGTTGCGTGGTGTGTTCGATCTGCTCGAACTCACTGTTGCCGTCGCTCCGCCTTCCGGTGACCATCCTTTGGCCAACCTCAAGAGCGCCTTCGTGGGAGCCGCGAACCAAGCGAAACGGGAAGGCAGAGTGGGTTCGACCGAGCAGTACCTGCAGGAAACCCTGTGTCGTGCTGTCGGTCTTCCACTGCCGGTGGCGGCTTCGGTGGCAGGAGCGCCGAAGCCGGTGGGCGCTCTACCGGGTCTCCCGGCGACAAATGTCGAGGCCGAGGAGAGCGGAGGCGATAGTCAGGAGCGATCTTCCGGCATCGGCTTGTCAGCCTGGAAAGGCTTGCTCCGCTGGTGAGTGACCCTCCTTTCAGGCTCCTCGAACGGGAAGCGCCTTGGGTTGTTGGGCCACGGCCTCAAGCAACGGCTCCACGCTGCGCCACGTCGAGCCATCCAGGACGCCGAAGACGCCGGTGAGGGCGTGGATTTGGACCACGGCCATTGACGGGAAAATGGCTCCGAAGTACCTGCAGCGTGTCGCATCCCGCCACGTCGGGTCCAAAACCCGATCTGCAGAATCGATGCACCAAGCATGCTCGATGGGGATACCGAGGTCAGGATCGTAACCGTAGCCTTCGGCATACCGCAGGTCTGGCTGCGTTTGTACGGTCTTCCAAGCATTCGCGAAGCAGGCTGTTGGCTCTCCATGCACGATGGAGGCAGGTAGCGGAACGGGAGCCCAGAACTGGCCATGGCTCAATAGGTAGGCCATCGGCGTCGGCCATTGTAGCGAGCGCCTGCCGCCATGGGCGTTCTGGATAAAGGGCGCCAATGCAGCCACGAAATCGCGCTCAACATCGTCGGTCAAGCGCGCGAGCAGCCTATCAGTTTCTGTCATGCCTGCTCCCTGGAAACTCTTCGGTCGTACCAATCCGTTAGGCTGAAAGGGGAGGGCACCAGAAACTTGGTGCCCGTGAGATGGCAGTGACGTTGCTAATTGCAACGCTGGCCAAAGCGCTTCCGCCGTCGCCGCGGTGTTGCAATTAGCAACACCTAGCCCATGCTGCAGATCAGCCTACCGGCTCGTCGACGAGCAGGGCATCGATGGCGTCCCGCATTTCCCGGAGCATAGCGCGGTCCGTGTCGGCCAACGGTTTGCCGGTCGGCTCTGTCCGCAGGGAGACCAAGGCATCGCGCGTCGTCAGAACGCTTCGGGCTATGCGCTTCGGCAGGGTCGAGTGCGCGATCTCGGCAGGGTCCTCGGAGGGACGCCGTGCCTTCGTCTTCGGCGCCTTTACACTTTCACCAGGCTCGACATCGGCGCCGGCATAGGTGCGCTTCGCGCTCTCCCAGGCAGCGGTTTGGGCAGTGTCGTCCTTCAGGCCGGCGATGTCCCTCAGCACCTTCATCGGGACCTGAACTTGGAGGTATTCCTCACGGATCCGGGCAGGTAGATCGAGAATCTTTAAGGTCCTTGAGACCTCCGACTTCGCGATGCCGAAATGCTTGCTGATGTCGCCTTGCGACCAGCCCCGCGTCTCCATGATGCGGGCAAAGCCATCCGCGACCTCGAACGGGCTGAGGTCGGAGCGAAGCAGGTTCTCGACGAGCGCGATCTCGTCGGCAGGCGCATCTGCATCAAGAACGACGGCGGTAACGGTCGGTTGGCCCAATGCGCGGACAGCGCGCAGGCGCCGCTCACCGTAGGCGAGTTGGTACAGCCCATTGGGGAGCGGCTTCACGCCGATCGGTTCAAGCAAGCCGTAACGCTCGATGGACTCCGTGAGCGCCGTCAACTCGGCCTTGTCGAAATCGCGACGCGGCTGGTCGGGGTTCGTGGCGATCGAGTCCACCTCGACCTGGGCTGTGCGGCCGTTCCGGTTCTGAAACGAGACGGGGAGGGCGCTCTCCCCAACAGGCTTGTTCTCGCGGCCTTCGCGCAGGGCGTCCAGCATCGCGCTGTTAGTCCGTCCGAGTTTACGCGACATGGGCAACCTCGCTCATACGGAGGCCGAAGCGCTTGGTGCGCTCGGCTACAAGGGCATCGGCGACGGCACGCAAGGAATCGGCGCCGGCGGCGTTCGACACCGCGCTCACGGCCGCCTGTCCGGCCGCGAACGCTTGACTATAGACCGTGGCGCGCGGAAGCGGATCGAAGATCCGCGTCGTTCCGGAATACGCCTTCTGCAGTTCCAGCAGCGACTCCCGATCCTGGGTGAGGCGTTGGTTGAACATCGTCGGTAGGATCCCGAGCACCGTCAGTGTCGACTGGACGGTGTCGCGGATGTCCGAGATCGATTCCAGGATGTATTCGATGCCGAGTACCGACATGAGTTCGGTCTGGCAGGGGATGAGGACGGTGTCGGATGCTGTTAGGCTATTCATGGTCATCTGCGCCAAGTGCGGCGGAGTATCGATCACGACGAAGTCGTAGGTTTCGCGGAGCGGCGCGAGGGCCTTGCGTAGCGTGAAGATGCCGGTGACCTGTCCTTGCAGTTCGCCCTCCACCTTCGCGAGCCGGATGCTCGACGGCACGATGTCGAGCCCGGTGTCTTCCACGCTCAGCACGACATCGGCGAGGGTGGTTTCCTTCCGGAGTACGGCGTCGAGCGTGCGACCCTGGCGGTGCAGGTCGATTGCGTTGAAACCAAGGTGGATTGTGGCGCTGGCCTGGGGGTCGGCGTCGATCAGCAACACCTTATGCCCGCTCTGGGCGAGCATGGTCGCGGTATTCACACTGGTCGTCGTTTTACCGACTCCGCCTTTCTGGTTGCTGACGGAAACGACCAAGGCAGGGCCGTGCTTGACGCCGAGGCCGGCGATCTCGCGATGCAGCAGATCAACCACGACCTGCGGCGGCTTGTCGGATCCGCGCTCCCAGCCGCTGACCTTCTGCTTGTCATAACGGCGGTTGAGCCGTTCGTTAAGCCATGCCGCGAATTCGGGCTGGCTCAGGCCGAGGCGCTCGCGGAACGCCTTCACATTATCCCCCAGCAAGGCCGGCTCCGATCAAAAATGGCGTCTGAACCTTGGATACAGGTAGCGCCCACATTCGTCAAGAAACCGCTGTGCTGGCAGAAACCGACTACCCACCACGGATGCACCGGCGAATGCCTGCGTCCTGAGCGAAGGAGCAATGAAAGAGGGGAGGGGTGTTGCAAATAGCAACAGCGCCACGACAGCAGAGCCGGCTGAAGATCGACCCGCTCCTGCCCTAGGGGATGAAGGGCGAGCCGAAGCCCGCCCTCATCGCTTAGAACCAATCCCAGTCCACAGAGCGGCACCGGACCGGGAGCACAATGTCGTCATCGCCATGGGCGAGAGCCCGATGGATGGCGTTGCGGTCGGCGTGCCGGTTTCGGGTGTTGTAGGTTCGCCGGAAATGGGCTAGAGCACTGCGCTCGCCGGAGCGGCTTTCGCGGTGAAAGTCCGCGATCAGGTGGAGTACGACCAGACTTTCATCGATGGCAGCGGCATCACGACGGAAGCGGCGGCCTCCGATCCGCCAGCCCTTCGCTACGTAGCGCTTCCAATTCGGTTCATCCTCGCCATGTTTCCACGGCTGAAAATACCAGTCGATCTCACGCTGGCGCTGAATGACGTCGCGTCGGCGACGGAAGATACGGGACATTGATTGTGCTCCTTCGTTGTGCACAATCGGTCGTCCCAATGGATCGTCTTTAGCAGCATCTGTTGCCATCCCTAATCAAAGCCGATCCCGACTGCTTTATCGGCCCGGTCCATCCCATAAGGGACGGCTGCGGAATAGTGTGCCACTGGTGACTGCGTCGGCAAGCGGCTTCTCCATGTCCGGGAGGAGCGAGCCGCCGAGAAAAACACCCCGGTCGGTCCGCCTCCGGTGTTGCCATCCGACTGGTGTCTTGTCGCGCCCCGCGTAAGTTCGGCCGAGACGTTGGCGGATCTCGACCTCGCCTGTGCACAGGCGACGCTCGGCGATGTCGATGCCCTTCTGGCGCTGCGGTTCGACGACATCGCGATTCCCACCTACGGTTCTTCCCGAGGTCCGACCATGGACCTCGTCTCCGCAGTCGTTGTGTTCGGTGGGCGGATGCGGGAGCGAAAGCCGAAGGGCAGGGTGGTGATCCATGGCCTTTACGACGTATCGCGGAACGCCGCTATGACGTTAGCGCTGATCGCCAATGACCTACGCCCCGGCCGTGAGGAGGCGGCGGTGCAGCGGCTGCTGGCGCAGGATGTGGAAGGGCGCATGCACCCCAACCCGCCGATCACTGGCCACTGGGAGCGGTCCCGGAAGGCGCGCTTCCGCCCGCGGATTCCAGAGTGACGCCAGCCGGCTGGCGTCGAGTGCAGCGGCCTACAGGTAGCAGCAGTATGTTACGACTTTCGCGCGGGCTGGCCATGTCGCCAGCCATCCGATCCTGACCAACCGACGTCGCAACGCGACCCGTCCGCTCAGACCGAGCCGGATGGTAGCCGCGCGCTGGTCGATCTCGTTGCAAACGAGGGCAGCCGCCACACCTGCCTCATGCAAGAACGGCTTATCCTGTCCGCAGCCCCGGATAGGCGCCGATCGCAAGACCGGCAGAGCGATGCCGCTTATTGGAGCAACGGCCTTCGGCTTCGACCTCAACAGCGCCAAGTTTCGCTTGTAGGCCGGTTTCTTGGCGAATAGGTCCTGGCCGCAATAATCGGCGAAGGCAATCGCCTCCGCCTCCGCCGGAAACTCGATCCGCAGGATGTGGTCATAAAGGTCGAACACATCTTCCTTCTTCCTGGCGCCGAAGACCTCATAATCGAACATCGTCGATCGGTGCGACGCTGTAGGCGCGACGTCGGGGAGCCAAGCGGCGAACTGTTCCAGCCGATCCGTGAAGCCGATCACCGCGAGGTGGATCACGGCGCCGGACCGCGTCAGGGCAAAGTCGGGGAAGATCTCCTTCAATCCGTTGGGCATGGTGTGGTCCAGGTAGGGGTGAGGGAAGGCATTTGAGAAACTAGCAGATCCATCATCCTCTGATCCGCAATCAGAGGTCCAGAGACTTTCTTTAGGTTGTGGTTGAAATAGGGGGAACGACCTGTATTGTCGGGTGATGATATAGGGAGGCCGTGAAGATGGCGTTGCGTCGTGGTGTATCGCATATAGGACTGATGAGCATCGTTACCGCCGCGATATTGCTGGCGGGGTGTCAGCAAGCCACTCGCTCCGGCAGCCAGTGGCTATCCTATACCGGACCTGACACGAACCGCGGCGGCGTCGCTTACTGCCGGTCTGGCCTGACCGGACTGACCTACACGATGAACGGGGCTGCGTGCTCACCCGGTGACGTCTCGTTGTCAGCCGCCGAAATGTCGACGAAGACCGAGTTCCCGACGATGACGCTGACGCAATCAGCGATCCCTCCCAAGCAACGTGATGCGGCGTGCAAGGACCATGTCGAGTCTGGCTCGCGCCGCTACACCTCCGTTCCGGAACTTTTGCGGCTGTTGGCGGCTCAGAAATCTCAGAAGGACGAGTTCGAAACCACGCGGGCATATCAGGCTCGGGTCGATGGTCAGGCGTCCGCCATCAAAGCCAGCCTGCGTTCAAAGACCGGTACCGAGTCGGTGATCGTTTCGGTGCCGCTCAAGCCTGACGGCGCCAAATACAATGCCGACCGCCAAGTGCTGACCGTCGGCGCCGACCCAAGCCCGGTGCAGACAAGCCGGGCAAGTAACGGGGGCGTCTATCACACCGTTCTCATAACCGATGTCATCGAACGGGATCTCGACACTTACATCGGCGAGAACGCCTACGGCGCAAAGCGCAAGGTGACAAAACTGTCGCAGCGCAACGGCGGGATCGTCGTGGGGCGGGCGAACTCGATCCTGGACGCCAACACATGGCCATCCAAGGGTTGGTCTCGCTCGTTCAACATGCCAGCAGACGAGGCACGGGCCACGAAGGCAAACCTGCGCCTGCTCGTGATTGGGTCATTGAACGCACCGTTTCTGCTAACCGGCTACGATGGCGCCAATCCAACGATCAGCAACCCCATAGACATCACCACGGTAACGCATGCTGTCAACATAGTTCCCGAGTGCATAGTCCTGTATGACGCGCGTGCGCGGAAAGTACTACACACGTTCTAATGGCTTCATGGTTTCAGTTATCAAGTTCACTGCATTCGGAGGATGGAGAGATTACGCCAAGTTCGCTTGTGGCAACCAGAACCGGCCCGCCGCAATCTGGATGGTTAGACGACGAATACGTGATTGCTACCAGCCTGTGACAGGACACTTAAGGAAAATTAGATGACCAAATTGATGCTGTTGAATGCGATGGCCGCGGCTGCCCTCACGCTCGCGGTGGCGGTACCCTCTGTGTCCGACGCCAAGGAAACCGCACCGCAAACCAAGCCGGCCGCGACCACGGCGGCGGCCGACAAAGCACCAGCCCAGACTGAAACGCCTGAGAAATCACGGACAGTGGCTTTCGACTGGGAGTCTCTGCTCGGACAGTGGTTGGCCGCCAACCCTGACAAGCGGAGCGACAAGAACTTCGCCGATAGTTACACGCGGCATTTCGAGTGCTTTGGTTATACTCAGGTGCGCAACAACGATTTCCGTCGTGATGAGTTTCTGGAGCAAGGCCGCAGCAAAGTGGCGTCACTTTCTCTTACCCCGAAGACCAATGTCGTTCTGCGCACCGACGCCGAGTTCGGCAAATACGACTTCGATCGCAGAGAATTCGCCTTCGAGCCTTTGTCCGAAGGTACGTATTTCCCAGTCGACAAACCACAGAGCATCAGGCCCAGCAAAGGATGGGACAATTGCTTCCCGACCGACACCTCCGCATTGCCGCAGCGTTTCAAAGTCGAGATCACGAACCCTGAGGTCCTGACCGGCTTGCCGATGGCAAAGGACAAGGCGGATGCGCTGGTCGCGCAGCGGACGAACAAATACAACGGCGTCATCAACCGTCGGGTTGTATTGTCGGTCACCTTGGCGATTGACACGTTCGGCTCAGGTGAGGCGCGCGACGGCGACAATCTGCTCCTGAACGGGCAAGCCGTCACGGTGAAGACGCACATCGTCGCAACCTCCGTGGAGGATGGTAAGGACCAGTCCCAGCGTGTCCTTTACACGCTCGACCCCGAACGCATGACCACCAAGATGGCGGTAGCCGCAGCCAACCGCGAGCGGCAACAGGCGGAGGAAGCCGCGATCAAAGCCGAACGCGGGAAGGCTGTAGATGTGGGGCCATCGACGTTGGATGCCGCCTTTACTCGCCTAAAGGGCGGTGCTCCAGTCGGCAACGAGGCCCTTCAGCGGATTGCGCTGAAAATCGATGCATGTAAGGAGGAAGTGCGTAGCGGCGGTGGCGCCGTGCCGGTCATCCACAGCCAGATCCGTGGTCTTGGCGAAGAGGACAACGTCTGGCAACCGAGCGGCAACCGCACCGGGCTGAAATTCGTCAACCTCGCTTCTTTTGACAACATCGCGTTGCCACAGGAGATGGAGGGGACAAAACCTCCCGTCTGCTACACCGATACCGCCGAAGTCATTTTCGCTCCCGTCGGGACCGACAACGAACGCCGTCTCGGCGGCGACATCCTAATGGGGCATGTCGTTCGCATCGATTTCCCATGGAACAGCAACGGGAAACGGAAGGTGTTTCCGTTTACGGCGAAGGACGACGGTCCGAAGCCATGGAAGCGCCCGGAGGATCCTCGTACGGCCCGCGACCTCGACATCATTGGCGTCAAGGGCGGCATGCCATTTGAGGAGGTCAAGGCCGTAGCGGAAAAGGAACTGGGCCAGACCTTGGTTTGGGACGGCCACAGCAAGCGCCTTACCTCCCCTCCGGAGCAGTGCACCTTCACCGAACTCCTGGGAAGCAGCCTCACTTACCTCGGCAAACGCCCGATCGTGAAGATCGGTCAGCGCTGCTTCGAGGCGACCTTCGACGAGACGGACGGCCGCAGGGTGCTGGTGAAACTGGCGTTGCGCCAAGTGCTACCGGCGGAAAAGGCAAAGCCGATCAGCGACGCGATCACTGGCAAGTATGGCAAGCCGATCTACGCGACGTTCGATCGCCAGGATCCGGCGCTGGCGTTCCGTGCTTACGGCAAACGCTGGACGGAGGATCGTCTCGACGGTCGCACCATTCCAGTCCCGCAATATGCGTTGGAGATCGACGGGACACAGGCTAGGGACGACAAGAACGACCCTGTCTATATCCTCTCGACCTATCTGATGGACCAGATTGTCCTTGATCGCAAGACAGAGGCCGATGAGCGGCTCCGTAAAGAGAAAGAAGAGAAGGCTAAGGTCGATGTCAAACTCTGATCCACAACCCCGGTAGGACACTCACGGTCTGTTTCGAAGGCATGTGCCGGTAGGGTACTGATTGAAAGGAAGCGGTGCTCCAGTGATGGAATTGCGAAATTCCGCGGGGTAGACCGCTGATGTGGTTACCCGAGGATCGCTGGCTGGCTGGCGCCCATGGCGCCGGCCAAGTCCTGAGCAATACCCAAGACCGTATGATCGAATTACTGGTCCCATGCCCCGGCTACACGAGCAGGCTTCGGTATGCTGGATGCTCTGCTCTATGTGGGCCAAGCACGGATGCGATGGTGTTACCTGGATGCGCCACCGCCTATCCTTGGTCGACAGTGAGAACCATGGATTCTGCAGATTGCTCCAGCAGGGGGGCGAGCCTGGATGGGTTTCAGGTTTCCGACGCGCTTTCCGCCGATCGGGCCCCCATTAAGAGCACCTTGCTCTGTCGAAAGCCTCATGTGGCAATACCAAGGAGAACAAGGCGGCTGACGTTGTAGACGACGCCTCTGAGCAATGCTTGAGACCGTTGTGTGAGGTCGGTGCGGGCGGATAGGGCCTCGCCCCACCTCCGCTTCGCAACCGACATGACGGTTGCGACTCTCCAGCGCTGCCGGTAAGCGCGCTTGCTGGCAGCATCCCCTGGGTCATTGAGCAGTCGGTGCATCTCCTGCCGGTATGGGGTGGTTGCGACGACTTTGATCGAGCGCCGCTTCTTCGCCTGGATGACCGCGCTCACGCTTCGCCCCCACTCAAAATACCGTGAGGTATGGCTGCGCCAGAGCCCTGTGCTGTCGAGGGCGAACTGGCACCGCTGGCCATCGGGTTTGACCCGGCTCATGGTCTCTGCCAAAGCCGACGCCACCAGTTCGGCACTGAGCCAGCGGCGGGCGAACCACCAGAAGGTAAGGTGGTCGGGGACGACTATGCCGCCACCAAAACCGCGATCGGCTCCGGCGGCTCGCATCCGTATCTGGTAGCAGCGACCTGCCCAATCGTTGAGGTGACGACGCCTCAGCGTGCCACCGCAAAGTAATTGTCACAAATGCGCTTGCCATCGGCTTGCATGCACATGGCGTTGTTCGTTTCCGACCATGGCGCACCGTCGAGAGTACAATATAGTGCGCTAACAGACCGCGTTTCCTTTGGGTTGATATAAAGGCTTCCTTGAGCGCTGTAGCCATGGATATTGATGGAACCTTTGACCATAGCGCAGTGGGTATCGCTTGCGGTTGCTTCTGCGACCTCTGTATATGCCAGATCACCAATCCCTTGGGGGGAGCCCTGGGAAACTCTGTATTTCTCCTGCCGGCGCAGGGCTGTGTACGCAGCCTGGCTCATCGTGACCGCAAGCCTTCGTGCTACCTGATCGGGGACCTTGAGCCGTGCATTCAGGACGGCGGTCCGATCGTTGATGGTTGCGCGCCTGGTCTCCTGTATGATGGTCTGGTTGGTGTCTTCGATTTTGAGAACGTCCATGTATTCGGGTTTGGTAAGAGCGTCGAGCAGTGCCGTGTCCTTCATGATCTGATGAATCAGGTCGTGATCGATTCCACGGTTCGTCCCACTTGCCATGCCGAGGGTCATGGCGGCCGCAAGGACGTTCTTTCCAATGCTCCGGCCAACGTTAACCTTGGTCAGTCGACTGTTGCATGCATCATACTGCGTATGCTTATCCAACAATGGACTGCACTCGATTTCATTAACTGACGGCTTATAGCCCATATTGGTCTCAAACGCGGGCTCGATCGACTTGCGATCCCGCCTTACCCAGAGGATTTCATTCTCCTCCTTCCAGCGTCGTTCTGGCTTGGCCGTGACCTCAACGATTTTCCATTTTCCGTCTTGTTCGGTCACCTGAACAAACCAGCCATTCCCTTGATGGATAGCACCATTATATCCGATGCTTACCTTTTCTCCGGTGGCTGTCTGCACGGCTTTTGGAGCCGTGCTCGCGCAACCGCTTGTCACGAGAACTGCCGCCACCAGGAGAGAAAGCCGAAAACGCATGAATTTTCTCGCCAGAAGAGTTTCTGACCTCATGCTTATCAAAGTACCCCGCTCGATATCAACCATAGCGGACTTGCATATTCATATATGCATCCGCACGCGCTTCTTCTTGCTATGCGATTCTCTTAAACTCTGTTCCTGGCGACACCGGATAAGATGACAGAACCATCTTTGGACGAATCGCCAGCAGATGAGGCTGACGGCTATTTTATGGAATGCGGTGAAGATGTCGGCGCGGCGTTCGTATCGGACGGCGATGCGACGGAAGCGCGCGAACCAGGCGAGCGTCCGCTCGACAACTCATCGGTGTCGGCCGAGGCGCTCCCTGCTCTCAATGCCACGCCGGGCGATGCGCAGGATGATCGCTCACCGGCACAGTACCCGCCGGCAGTGGGCGAAGCCGTAGCCCTTGTCGGCGTTCAGTTTGGCCGGGCGACGTCGTGGCCGGCCCACGCATAGGCGGATCGCCGGCACGGCATCGACCAGCGCCTCCAGGAACTTGCTGTCATGCCGGTTGGCCGGCGAGATTTTCAGGGCGAGGAGGATGCCGTTGGCATCGACGAGGATGTGCCGCTTGGAACCCGGCCTGCCGCTGTCCGTCTGGTTCGGCCCGGTCTCCTCGCCCCCTTTTGCTGGAACGCTGACGCTGTCCATCGCCGCGCGATCCCAGTTGATGGCGTGGGCATAGCCGAGCCGGTCCGCGATGCAGCCGCTCCCAGACGCCGGCTTGGTGCCATTCGTGCAGCCGGCGCCAACAGGTCATGCCCGAACCACATCCCATCTCCATGCCCAAAAGTTCCCACGGAATGCCGGAGCGCAACACGAACAGGATGCCGGTCAGTGCCGCCCGGTTGTCTAGCCGAGGCTGCCCCCTTCGGTTTGGGCGGCTCCAGTGGGAGTAACGGTTCAATCGCGGCCCCAAAGGGCGTCGGAGACGAGAGGTGCAGCCATATTGCTCTCAACAGCCCAAACGCCGCTTTGTCAGGTGCTCTTAACCGGAGACGCTGGTGCGCTCACCTCCTGTGGGAGAAGGGATTTCCACCCGAACTCTGCCGGTACGCGTCGAATAAGCCAAGAGGGCTCACGTTGGAGCACAAGGTCGTTCTGGAGCAGCAGAGCGGTCAATTCCTGGCCGCGAAGCCTGCCGACGGCTGGAAAGCGGGACATCAAGTCCTGACGTTTGATTCCTGTTTCATCGACCGCGGAGATGAAGTCCGCAAGCCTCTCCACAGGCGGCACGGGATATTTCATGAGATCTCCGATGCCCAATCCGGCTTCGGCGGCCAGCAAATATCCCCATCCATTCGCTTTGCAATAGCGCCTGCCGGCAACCGCTTTTCTCAGCGTATCAATGGTACAAATTTCTAAAGCCGACTTCACCTCAACGACCAGCACCCTACCGTCGTTCATCCGCAGCATCAGATCTGGATAATAGACACGCTCGCTCCCGAGCGCGCGGTAGGAGATGGCCAAGGGCTGGACACGGTACCAGTCCACCGTCGAGGCGGAGTCGATCTGCTCGATGTACGCTCGCTCAGCCTTGGATTCATGCGGAACGAGGTTGTATCCGTCGCGCTTACTGCGAAACCGCCCGACTTTGCTCCCCGATATGCTGACGCCCAACGCGCGCCTGTTCAGCGACTCACGAGGAGGACGCAGGCATCGGAAGGAGTGTTTATGTTCGAGCCTTGGAATGCCCCGAGCGGGCTTCTCGCCAGCGGGAGGAATCGTTGGAGGGCGATCACTATCGGGAAAGCATGCCTGGGACAGCAATCGCTCAACGAATTGCTCGGGCGTTCGTGGAGAGAGGCGAGTGGAGCCGGTCCGGATTTCGGCTGAAACGCTGGAGGCAAGTGTGGAGAAGGAATTTTTGCTGACGGACTTTTCGGACATGATCTGCAGGACGAAGCGGACCTGCATAGCCGGATTCGATGCCGGCTTTCCGTTGTACAGCCAGTCGAACAGAGCCTTCGCGAGATCACGATCCACCGTGATTTCACTGCGCATTTCTGCAATCAATCCCGCTTCAGTCGTTTTTCGAAACTTGATCTTATGGCGTAACTTCCTGCGACCTTCACTTAGCGAACTTTTTACCCTACCTGGCTTGACCTCAAGCATTCGCGCCACCGCCGCCATGGTTCTTACGGCACCTTTTTCAGGAAGGCCGAGATACAGGCGGATGATTGATCGCGTCTCCTGCGGCTCGATTTCTTCCAGCAGGACGTTGAGAGCAGCGAAGAATTGATCAAAATTCATTGGCAAAATCGTCGATCCGTCGGGCAGCATCAAACGCGAGAGAGTCCCATATTGCCGACTGATTTTGGCATTGTCACCATCCGCTTCATCCATGGGTTGCATCGAAGTCGGTTCTATTCCCAGTCATCGCGGACGGAGCAGAAATTCTCCATCAATCGCAAGCAGACTCGAAAGCAGTAACTGGTGTCGATGGCGGAGCCAGTGCCTTTCCGTTTCGAGACCGACCAAGTGATGGGAGTCGCCACCCCTGGGTGTGAAGGGCTCGCAGGCAAGCAGCAGCCGCGGCTGCGCGAAACCTCCGCCGCCGTGCGGCTGTTGAACCCGATGAGCACCCAGGTCATGCAGGCATCCTCCTGGATCTGGAGCGGGAGGTCAGCCATGGTCGCTTCACTGATCGAACGAGCAGGCAGGCACAGTTTGGTGCGGCTGAAGCGCCAAGCCATCCTGGCGCAGATCCTCGGTGCGCTGGAAGCGCTGCAGAGGGCGGGCGTAGGCGTGCGCGTGATCATGCCATTGTGGGACGACAAGCCGGTCGAATTTCTGGCGGACGCACCAACCATGCCGGTCAAGGCCCTCGTCGCGCGCCTGCTGAAGCGAGGCATGGGCACCGTCACGCACGACGTCATGTTCGTGGGCGACCTGCAGCCGGACCATCTGGCTGCTTTGCAGGCAAAGTCGCTGGACCTGGATGCGCTACGCCAGCAAAGCCGGAGAACGGCGCCGTGTCCGCCCGCCCGCTGAAGCAGTAATGTGGACACAGCCAAGGGCGGTCGACCAAAGCGAGCCGAGCCCCCACCAAAGGAATCTCCGATGAATCTGCACCCAGCCCTTTCTCCCGGCCGCGCCGCCGTCATCACCGGAGCCGCCAGCGGCATAGGGCTCGCCACTGCCGAACGCTTCGCCGCGATCGGCATGAGGATCTGCCTCGCCGACCACAATGTCGAGGCTCTGAGGACGGCCGCCGCCGCCGTGGCACAGATTGCAAAACGTCCGGAGGATGTCATTGCGGTGCCGACCGACGTCTCCCGCCTTGAAGAGATCGAGCGTCTGAAGGACACGGTTTTCCAGATGTTTGGCGAAGTTGCCCTGCTCATGAACAATGCCGCGGTGGAGGGTGGCGGCGGACTGCTCGGTAGTCCTGAGCGCTGGCAGCAGATCCTGGGAACCAACCTTTGGGGAGTCATCCACGGAATCCAAGTCTTCGCACCGGCGATGATTGCCCAGGGCACCGCCTGCGCCATCGTGAACACCGGTTCGAAGCAAGGCATCACATGCCCTCCCGGCGACACCGCCTACAACACCAGCAAGGCCGGGGTTAAAGTGGTCACCGAGGCGTTGGCTCACGAACTGCGCAACACGGACGGCTGTCAAGTCACCGCACACCTGCTGATCCCCGGCTTCGTGTACACCGGCCTCACCCGCGCGCGGAGTGACCGAAAAGCCCGCCGGCGCCTGGACGGCGGAACAGGTCGTCGATTTCATGCTGCCCGCCATGGCTGGCGGAGACTTCTACATCCTGAGCCCGGACAACGACGTCACCCGCGAGATGGATAACCGGCGCATCCGGTGGGCGGCCGAGGACATCGTCCGCAACCGGCCGCCGCTCTCCCGCTGGCATCCGGATTTCCAGGATGCCTTTGCTGCCTACATGGCTGCCGATAAGCCGAAGGAGTGAGGGTCGTATCGGTGAGGCTGTATCCTCGTCACACTCGATCCAGCGGCGCCGCTGAAGGTAGGGAAAAGCGTGGTGGTGCCTGCTGTCACTCTGTCAGTATCGGTAGACACCGCCGAACAGGTCCCCCAGCGCCCGACGTAGCAGGATGGTGACGCGGAAACGCCGGCGATGCTCTTCGCGGTCGTGGAGCATGTGGCAGCGCCGTTATATCGCGCAACGCTGTTCACCAGCGCCTTCCATGCGGCCTGTGGTGTGACCTACAGCGCTGTTCAGCCTTCCCGCGTTGTTCACACCGTTAGGGTGGCGGAGCCTTGACATCCCAGCACACCCGCCATATAGTAGTTTCACTATATGAGGTGGGGCGACCATGACGTCGGAGAACAGCCTGGACATTCGCGAGGTTCGCTTCCTGCCTGCCGGGACGTCGGACGACTATGACGCGATGCCCGAAGATGTTCGGGATGAAGCGGATGCCGCCACAACGCTGCTGCAGAACGGCCGGATGCCGGGTAATGCTGAGCCCCTGAAGGGTACGCTGAAGGGCATCACCGAGGTCAAGATCGACCACAATACCGACACCTTCCGCGTCTACTACGTGGCCGAATTCGAGTGCTGCCTCTACATCATCGAGGCGGGCATTAAGAAGTCGGCGACAGGCAAGGCCATCCCGCGGCCACAGGTCGAGCGTCTGGAGAAGCGCCTGACTCAGGCGCGCGCCCATTACAAGGCAAACGAAACCTTTCTCCGCAAGACCTACGAGGCACGCAAGACGGCCCGGCTGCAACAGGAAGCCGAGGCTGAGTCCAACAAGGACATTCCGACACCGAAGCCGTGGTGAATGTGAGGAGATGAAGCGATGACGACCGAAACTGAAAAGACCGGCATCCCAGGGGTCGACTACGAGATCACCGAAGTGGACGGCGTCACAGTCAGCGGCAGCGGCAACTTCCTTGCGGACCGTGGACACAAGAACCCGGCAGAGATGCGGGCCAAGATCCTGTTGGCCGACAACATCCGCGTGCTGATCCAGGAGCGCGGTTGGCAACAGGCGGAAGCGGCCGCGATCGCCGACGTGGCCCAGACCGACATTTCGCGCATCGTTCGATGCCAGGTTCGAGGCTACTCGGTGTGGAAGTTGGCCAAGATCCTGAACGATCTCGGTGCCGTCACCGAGATCGTTGTCCGCATGCCGAACGGCCAGAAGGAAGCGATTGCCATCTCCTGATGGCACTCGTGCCTAGCCGTTCAGCGAAGAGGAATGACTTGGCTGGCCCCGGTGTTCAGGCCCGTCCTGGCACGGCCGCCTTGGCCGTTGGTGGCTCTGCGCTCAGCGATGCCGATCTCCCGCTGAGCCGCTCGCTCGACATCGCGCAGGCGGAGCAGGAGCGCAGCGTTCTCGCTCTCGGACGCGCGCAAGGATGCAGCCAAAGCGGCACGGTCGTCCCGCAGGCGTCGGATCACGTCCTCGGCCGTGCGTGTCTCGACGACGCTCGCCACGTCGGCCTTCTCCGCGAGGATCGCGGCCCGCACCCGAGGGTAACGGCAGTCGTCCATGCCGATGAGCGTGCGGGAGCGTCCGGCCTCCTGGGCTACCGTGGTGACGTTGATCTGCAGCGTGCCGAGTTTCGCCTTCTTGGCCAGGTCAGGGTGCTGCGGCTGGCGGTTCCGCAGGCGCTCCAACGCGTCGATGAAGTCCTTCTCCACTGGATCCTGGTGCTGGTTCTTAGGCCGTCGTGGCATGATCGATCTCCAAGGTCGGAATGGGTTCCTGAAGGCGCTGTAGGATGGCTGCGGACTGGTCTGCCCGGGCTTTGGCCACCCGGAAGTCCCGTTCACAGCCTGAGGCCACCGCCCACTTCCATGCTTTCTGGTTTTCCACGTAGCGATTCCTCCAGAACTCCACGTGCTCACCATCTACCGCGAAGCATTTGCAGGACGCGCAGGTGTTCGGGTCACTTGCCGCGTAGTTCGGTTCGTGGTTGGTCCAGCGGCTGGTGCCCGCCACCTTGTGGCACAGCGCGTCGGGCGGGGAGTGTTCGATGAAGCACTTCCCCGGAGCGGAGAACCACAGTCGAAGGTCGTTCTCGGTGCACCAGGTTGCCAGGGCACCGATGGCCTCCCTCACCGACTTCCCTTCTGTGACCGCTTCGACTTCACCGCGGTGTTCGTCGACCACGTAGGAAAACTCGCCCGTCGTCGGTGCGTCGCCTCTCGCGGCTGACCAAAAGAACTTCGCCGTTTTCTGCGCACGAGCGGCATCCAATTCCTCGCGGAGTTCGGGGCGGTTCCGGATGTAACCCTGTTCCGTCATGGCCAGGCTGAGGTGTCTGAAGTGCTGGGCAACAGCCGCTGTCATCCGGCGGTCCACCCCCACGACATACGAGGCGAAGGTGCTGCGCCATTGGTGCGTCTTCAGGCAGGTCCCGCGGCTGTCGCGGTATCCGGCCAGGTTCTCCTGCCACTGGTTGGCGTCCGGCAAGCCGGACAGGTCTACGTGCTTTTCCACGAAGTCCCTCTGCGTTCTCCGAAGCGCTGGAACGCTTGGAAGCATGCCGTCACCTTCGGCACCTAATGTGAAGGACCCGCCTCCATTGGCAGCCCCGACGATGAGGGTGGTGACGTTCGCATCCCGCAGAGGCGCGCAGAGCCGCTCGAGAACGGAGATAGCCCGCACCGGAGGTGGCACGGAAGCGGACCCAACTGGCCGTGATCCGAGCAGCCATTCCTCGGCGACAGGAGTTTCGACGGTCTTTGCCAAGGTGCCGTTCACGTAGAACAACTCGTTGAGGCCAGTCTTGGAGCGTCGAGATGAAATACAGGCCGGCAACCCCGTGTCGTCGTTGGTACCGCCAAGAATTCCGCAGATCTCGTTGATGCGCATGCCCGTGTGGGACTGAAGGACGATGACGCCTGCGGCGCGCAAGTCGCTAAGCAACCTGTTGACAACGAAAAGATAGCCGAAATCCCTACCCTCTCGCTGCTTGGGCATGACGAACCACGACTCTCGATCTCCTGGAATGACGGAAAACTCGAACTCCTTGGCGACCCTGTTGACCATCTTGCGGGCCGCAAGGGGAAGCAGTCCTACTCGAACACAGCGCGCATGCTCGGTTCGACAGGCATTCCGAAGGCGGAGGAGATCCTCCGCTGGCACGCCAATGAACCGCTGGGCGGCCTCCATGATCGGCAGGGCGACTTCATCGGGCAGTGGTTGGAAGCCCGCATAATTCGGATCGCCTGTGATTTGCAGTGCTCTGCGTCTCGCGGACTGCCCGGAAAGTGGCGCTTCAGGCGGAGCCGGTATGCCGGCATCCCGGAGCGCATCCGCCTGGTTCCAGAGGTGCACCCACACCTTCAACGGACGCAGCGCCTTGTAGTAGAGCATCTGCCCTTCGTCGCTCTCATCACCGCCTTCGGGGGCTCGTTGGGAGCCCAGGTACTCGACGAATTCCTCGCTGGCGTCGCCGTCGAGATCCGAGAAGGAGTGCCGATGCGTCTCCACCATCCAGGCGCACAGGTCGCGGATGCCAAACGCGACGTCCGAGATGGTGCCCGGCTTCAAGGCTTTGCCTTCACGTGGGTCGCTGAGGAGAGACCACACCAAGACCTTCCACGCCTCCAGGAGGGATCTCCATTGCGGTGCCGTCAGCGTGGTTCCGTCTGGAAGGTCGAAGTCCCAGCGGACTGAACCGCGCCGGGTTTGTCGGAGGCCGGATTGGTTGAGTCACGCCGCCATGGCGACGTCCTCGGTTTGGGCATAATTGGTGCCCGACAGGGTCAGCGTGCCGCTGCCCGTCTTGGTCAGGCCGTCGCTGCCGCCGATGGCGCCCGACAGCGTCACGGCGACGCCGGTGTCGATGGTGGCGCCGTTGACCCCGGTGTCGAAGGCGTTGTCGATGGTGCCCGCCCCGGTCACCGTCAGCGTGCCGCCGTTCAGCGTCACCGTGCCGGCGCCCAGGTTGGCGTCGCCGGCCACGCTCAGCGTGCCGCCGTCCCGCACCGTCATGGTGCCGGTGAAGCTGCTG
>NZ_PDKW01000036.1:188171-358307 GCF_002573965.1 Azospirillum palustre
CGGCGCCCAGGTTGGCGTCGCCGGCCACGCTCAGCGTGCCGCCGTCCCGCACCGTCATGGTGCCGGTGAAGCTGCTGCTGTTGGTGCCCGACAGGGTCAGGGTGCCGGTGCCCCGCTTGTAGAAGTCGCCGGAGCCGCTGAGGGTGCCGGAGAAGCCGGTGTTGGCGTCGTTGCTGCCGGCCTCCAGCGTGTTGGCGCCGATCGAGACGGTGCCGTCACCCGCCAGAGAGCCCAGCGACAGGCTGGCCGCGGTCGAACTCAGGGTCGCGCCGGAGGCCACCGTCACCGCGCTGCCGCTGCCGACGGTGCCGCTGCCGCTCGCCGCCAGCGTGCCGGCGGAAACCGTGGTCGAACCGGTGTAGCTGTTGGCGCCCGTCAGGGTCAGCGTGCCGCTGCCGGTCTTGGTCAGGCCGCCGGTGCCGGACAGCACGCCGGAGAAGGTCGTGTCGCTGTTGGCGCCGCCGGTGGTGAGGGTATAGCCCCCCAGCGTCACCGCGCCGGAACCGCTCAGCGATCCGATGGTCTCGTTGGCCGACAGGTTCAGCGTGCCGTTTGCCCCGACCGATACGGCGTTGCCGTCGCCGATGGCGCTGCCGCCCGACGCCCTCAGGGTGCCGGCGCTGACGGTGGTGGCGCCGGTGTAGGTGTTGGTCCCCGACAGGGTCACCGTGCCGGCGCCGGTCTTGGTCAGGGCGCCACTGCCGCTGACGATGCCGGACAGGGTCAGGGCGTTGGCGGTCTTCACCGTGCCGTCGTTGCTGCCGATGGCGATGGCGTTGGTCAGCGTCTGGCTGGAGGCCGTGGTGGTCAGCGTGCCGCCGTTCAGCGTGATGGTGCCGCTGCCGATGGTGCCGGTGGCGCCCAGCTCCACCTCGCCGCGCAGCGTGATGCCGCCGGACCAGCTGTTGCCGGCATTGCTCAGGGTCAGCTTGCCGCTGTCGAGCTTGGTCAGGCCGCCGGTCCCGGTGATGGCGCCGGACAGGGTGACGGCGTTGGGGTTGGTGATGCTGCTGTCGGACGACAGGGCGATGGCGTTGTCGATGGTGGTGGCGCCGGTGACGGCCAGGGTGCCGCCGGCCATCGTCACCGCATCGGTGCCCAGGTTGGCGTCGCCCGCCACCGACAGGGTGCCGGCGCTGACGGTGATGGTGTTGATGCCGGTGTTGCCGCTGGCGGTGTTGTTGGTGCCGCCCAGCACCAGCGCGCCGGTGCCGGCCTTGGTCAGGGCCGCGGTGTCGGTGCCGTTGTCGGCCAGGGTCGAGTTGATCGTCAGCGTGTCGCCTTCGCCGACGCTGACGTCGAAGCTGCTGCCCAGCGTGAAGCCGTTGCCGGTGATGGTGATCGACCGGCTGTCGGTATCGCTGTCCATCGCCAGCGTCACGCCGCTGCGCACCGTCAGGGCGACGGGCAGCGTGATGGTGCCGCTCAGCGTGCTGGCGAAGCGGATGGTGATGGCCCCCGTGAGGTTGTTGGCGAGGGTTATCGCTTCCCGCAGGTCCAGGCCGCCGCCGTCGGCCTTGTCGGCCGCATAGGTGCCGACCGGCGTGTTGCTGTCGATGGCGGTGATGTCGACCACGAGGTCGCTCGTCACGCTGATGCTGAAGGTCTTCTCGTAGGTGGCGGTGCCGTCGCTGACCCGGACGCGGACCGAATAGCTCTGCCCGCCGGTCAGGGTGGCGGCGTTGGTCGCCTGCAGCGAGGTGCCGGAGATGTTGAACAGCGCATTGTTGGTGTCGCCGGTACCGCTGACCAGCGTGTAGGTGAGGGTCTGGCCGGTGTCGGCGTCGGTGGCCGACAGGGTGCCGACCACGCCGTTGGCGCCTTCGAAGATGCTGATCGAGCTGTTCGACAGGGCGATGTCGGTCGGCGTGTCGTTGATCGAGCTGGCGGTGACCACCGTGCTGGTGTTGGCGCTGCTGCTGCCGACGCCGTCGCTGGCGGTCAGGCTGAAGGTGGTCTGCACCGTGCTGCCGGGCGCCACCTGGTTGTTGGTGGGGGTGAAGACCAGCGCCCGCAGCAGGGTCTGCAGGTCGCCCGGCGTGGTGGCGGTCAGGGTGTAGTTGCCGGCCGTGCCGGTCAGCCCGCCGCCGGCGCTCGACAGCGTGCCGTTGGCCGCGGTGTAGGTGATGGTGACGGTGAAGGTGCCGGTGGTGTCGTCGGCATCCGTCACCGTCACGTTGGTGAAGGGCGTGGCGGTGGCGTTGTCGTCGACCGTGCCGGCGGTGGTGAAGGTGCCGCCCAGTACCGGCGCCTGATTGGCCGGCCCGGTCAGTACGACGTCGTTGCTGTTGCTGCCGGCGGCATAGCTGATCGTGATCGACCCGCTGTTCAGGGTCAGCGCGGCGCCCGACGCCAGCCCGTTGAAGGTGCCGGTGACGGCGTCGCTGCCATCGTTGGTGACGATGGCGAAGCTGTCGCCGCTGACCGTCTTCACCGGCGTGTAGCTGCCGCCGGCGGTCAGGGTGGCGCTGCCGACGTTCACCGCCCCGGTGACGTTCACCTGATCGTAGCTGCTGGTGCTGGCCAGATCGACCGCCAGGGTGCCGCCGGACTGGATGGTCAGGCCGCCGTTGACGGTCAGGGTGCCGACGCCATTGTTGGTGCCGGCGATGCCCGGCGACAGCGTGCCGCCCGACTGCACGGTCAGGCCGCCATTGACGGTGCCCGTGCCTGCCAGCGTGCCGCCGTTGCCCACCGTGACCGCGCCGGCAGAAGCGCCGTTCAGGGTGCCGGTGACGACCAGCGTGCCGGCGCCGACCGTGGTGGTGCCGGTGTAGGTTCCGGTGCCGGACAGGGTCAGCGTGCCGGCGCCCGACTTGGTCAGGTTGTAGGCTCCGCTGATGACGCCCGACAGGGTGAGCGCGTTGCCGGTGCCGACGCTGACGGTGCCGTGGCCGCTGCCCAGCGCGATGGCGTTGGCCAGCGTGACGGCGCTGCCGGTCACGTCCAGGGTGCCGCCGTCCAGCGTGATGCCGGCGCTGCTGATGTTGCCGGACCCTGCGATCGACAGGGTGCCGTTGCTGACGGTGGTGGTGCCGGTGTAGCCGTTGGTTCCGCTCAGCACCACCGTGCCGGCGCCGACCTTGGTCAGGTTGTAGGCGCCGGACACCGTGCTGCTGATCGTCAGCGTATCGCCGCTGTTGTAGGAGCCGATGTCGGCGTTCGCCGCCAGGGTAACGGTGCCGGTTATGGTGGCCGTTCCGCCGTTGACCTTCACCGCACCGATCCCGGACGACACGCCGATCCCGCTGATCGTCAGGTTCTCGGCGATGGTCAGGCCGTTTCCGATGCGCAGGGTGGCGCCGCTGGACACGGTGGTGCCGGCGGCGGTGGTGCCCAGCGCGTTGGCGTGGGTGATGTACAGGACGCCGGCGCTGACGGTGGTGGCGCCGGTGTAGGTGTTGTCGCCCGACAGGGTCAGCATTCCACTGCCGTCCTTGGTCAGGGCATAGGCGCCGCTGACCACGCCCGACAGGGTCAGGCCGGTGCCCGACACGCCGATGGTGGTGTTGGCGCCCATGGTGACGGCGCCGCCGACCGTGCCGCTGCCGCTGGTGACCTGCAACGCACCGGCGGACGACACGCCGGTGCCGGAGAGGGTCAGCGCTTCCGTCAGCGTGACGCCGTTCGCCACCGCCAGGGTGGCGCCGCTCGCCACCGTGGTGCCGCCCGCGGTGGTGCCGAGCGCGTTGTTGTGGCCGGCGACCAGCGTGCCGGTGCTGATCGTGGTGGCGCCGGTGTAGGTGTTGCTGCCCGACAGGGTCAGGCTGCCGGTGCCCGACTTGGTCAGGGCATAGGCGCCGCTGACCACACCCGACAGGGCGAGGTCGCTGGTGGTGGTGACGGTGGTGTTGGCCGCCAGGGCGACGGTGCCGCTGACCGTGTTGGTGCCGCTGGCGCTGATCAGCGCGCCGCCCGCCGAGACGCCGGTGCCCGACAGGGTCAGGTTCTCGGCGATGGTGATGCCGCCCGACAGCGACAGCGCCGCGCCGCTCGCCACCGTGGTGCCGCCGGCGGTGCTGCCCAGCGCGTTGGCGTTGCTGACGATCAAGATACCGACGTTGACGCTCATGCTGCCGGTGAAGCCGCTGTTGTCGCCCGACAGGGTCAGCGTGCCGCCGGCGGTCTTGGCCAACGCGCCCGATCCGCTGATCGTGCCGGAGATGACGGAGCTGTTCCCTGAGAGAGCGGCGATGGAACCGCCGCCGGTGCCGACGACGATGTTGTTGGGGACGGTGATGTTGCCGCTGAGGCGTAGCTCGCCGCCATTGGTCAGGGTGACGTCGCCGCTGCCCAGGGCGTCGGCGGACCCCACCACCAGCTGGCCGGCCCCGTCGATGGTGATGGTTCCGGAAAAATTGGCGCGGTTGGTGGTTCCGCCCAGCGACAGGTTGAAGTTTCCGGTCTTGATCAGGCTGCCCGATCCGGTGATGACGCCGCTGAAGGTTCCGGCGCTGCCCTGGCTGACGGTCAGGGCGTTGGCTCCGATGGCCAGCGTACTGCCGCTGACGCCGGACAGCGTCCCGATGGTCTCGCTGGCCGACGACAGCGTCAGCGTGGCGCCGCTCGCCACCGTCACCGCGCTGCCATCGGCGAGCGCGGTGCCGGTGCTGCTGTTCAGCGCCAGGGTGCCGGCGCTGACGGTGGTGGCGCCGGTGTAGGTGTTGCTGCCCGACAGGGTCAGGGTGCCGCTGCCCGCCTTGGTCAGGCCGTTGCTGCCGCTGATCACGCCCGACAGGGTGAGGTCGCTGGTGGTGGTGACGGTGGTGTCGGTGTTCAGCGTGACGGTGCCGCTGACCGTGTTGGTGCCGCTGGCGCTGACCAGCGCGCCGCCCGACGAGACGCCGGTGCCCGACAGGGTCAGGTTCTCGGCGATGGTGATGCCGCCCGACAGGGAGAGTGCTGCGCCGTCCGCCACCGTGGTGCCGCCGGCGGTGCTGCCCAGCGCGTTGGCGTTGCTGACGGTGACCGTGCCGGCGTTGATGGCGAAGGCGCCGCTGAAGCTGCTGTTGTCGCCGGACAGGGCCAGGTTGCCGGAGGCGGTCTTGGTCAGGGTGCCCGATCCGCTGATGGCGCCGGACAGGGTGACGCTGCCGCTGGGCGCGACGCTGATGCTGCCGCCGCTGCTGCCGACGGCGATGGCGTTGTCGATGGTGCCGACGGCGCCGCTCAGCCGCAGGGTGCCGCCGTTCAGCGTCAGGGTACCGGCGCCGAGATTGCTGTCGGATGTCGCGACCAGCCAGCCCTTGGTGACGGTGATGCCGCCGGCGAAGCCGGTGCTGTTGGCGGTGCCATCCAGCGTCAGGCTCCTGCTGTCGGCATCGGCGTTCAGAATCAGGCTGCCCGACGAGGTGCCGGTGATGGCGCCGCTGAAGGTCCCGTTGGTCGATTGCTTGACGGTCAGGGCGTTGCCGCCCAGCGCCAGCGTGGCGCCGCTGACCCCGGTCAGCGTGCCGATGGTCTCGGTCGCCGCCGACAGCTTCAGCGTGGCGCCGCTCGTCACCGTCACGGCGCTGCCGTCGGCGAGCGCGGTGCCGGCGCTGCTGTTCAGCTCCAGCGTGCCGGCGCCGACGGTGGTGGTGCCGGTGTAGCTGTTGGTGCCGGTCAGGGTCAGGGTGCCGCTGCCCGCCTTGGACAGGCCACCGGTGCCGCTGACGACGCCGTCGAAGCTGGTGCTGGTGTTGTCGCCGCCGGTGGTCAGCGTGTTGCCGCCCAGCGTGACGGCGCCGCTGCCGGTCAGCGACCCGATGGTCTCGCTGCCGGTCAGTTCCAGCGTGGCGCCGCTCGCCACCGTCACGGCGCTGCTGTCGCCGATGCCGCCGCTGACCGTCAGGGTGCCGGCGCCGATGGTGGTGGCGCCGCTGTAGTCGTTGCCGCCGCTCAGCGTCGCCGTGCCGGCGCCGGTTTTGGTCACCGCACCGCTGCCGGAGATCTTGCTGGAGACGGTCAGCGTGTCGCCGCTGCCGTTGCTGAGGGTCAGTACCGTTCCCGTCGACACGGTGATGGTGCTGCCGGCGATGGTCAGGCTGCCGGCGGCATCGGCGTCGAAGGTCAGATTCTCCGTGACCGACAGACCGGAACCGAGCGTGATGGTGTCGTTGGCCAGCCCGCTGGCGAACTTGATGGTCTGGGTGCCGGTGGTGTCGGCCAGGGCGATCGCCACCGCCTCGCGCAGGCTGACGCCGTCCGACACATCGATGGCCCCGGCGTCGGCGTTGTTGGTGACATAGATGGTGTCGCTGGTCACCGTCACGTCGGCGGTGGTGCTGCCGCCGTTGCCGTCGGTCAGGCTGTAGCGGATCACGGTGTCGCCGGTCGGCGTGTCGTTCCGGTACAGGATGTTGTTCATCACCGTCTGGATCAGCGTCGCGGTGGCGCTGCCGTTGAAGGTGACGGTCAGCGTGCCGTTCGTGTTGGTGACGGTGCCGAAGACCGTGTTGGAGTTCGCGCTGTCCAGCAGGGTGCCGCCGCTTTCCGAGAAGGCGGCGTTGCTGTTGAACGAAAAGATGTCCGACACCAACGGCGTCGCCGTACCCGAGACCGAGCGGCGGATCGTCAGGACGCTGTTGTTCCAGCTGCTTGCACCGTTCTCCGTATCGGATGCGGTTGCGGCGGCGCCGGTATCCAGCAGCACCGTCTGGCCTTCGCCGGCCCAGGCGACGCTGTCGCCGTTCAGGTTGCCGATCACCGGGTCGGTATTGCTTGAAAGCGTGCTGGCGTCGACCTTGGTGGGCGACGCCATCAGGTTGCCGAGGGTGTCTTCGGCAACGAAATACACATCGTAGGCGGTGCCCGCGGTCAGGCCGGTGACGGCGCTGAAGCTGCTGTCGAAGCTGCCCGTCGTGGCGGCCGAACTGCCGGATTTCAAGGCGGCCGACCCGGTGGAATCCTGGCCCGCCTTGATCTGGGCCGAGGTGGGGGCGGTGGCGCCATCGGCGACGATGACGTAATAGACGGTGCCGGCCTCGTTGAGGCTGGTGGACAGGGAGAAGCCGGTGGAAGTGCTGCCGGACGCCGCGGCGGCGACGTCGAAGGTCGGCGCCACCGTGTCCACCGTCCGGGTGGGGCCGGTCGAGCCCGTCGCGATGGCGTTGTTCGCCGTGTCCTGGATGCCGGTGCCGCTGCCATTCAGGTTCAGCCCCAGCGTGCCGGCCCCGGAGATGCCGGTTACCGAAACCGTATAGACGCTGGCCGACACCTGGGTGACCGACCCGATCGTCCCGTCCGCCGTGCCCGTCTTCGCCAGGCTGAAGTCGCTGGCGTCCACGCCCGACACGTCTTCGCTGAAGGTGACCGTATAGCTGACGGATGAGGCGTTTGCCGCAGGGCTGCCGGACAGCGCGATGCTGCTCACCGTCGGAGGGGTGGTGTCGCCGCCTCCGGTATCGGGAACCGCGTTGCCGAGCAGCAGATTGTCGATCTGCAGGATTCGAATGCCCTGCGAAAAGGTGATGGTGAACGAATCGATGTTCCTGAACGCTTCCTGGTTCGAGAAGGCCTGAGCGGATTCTTCCGAAAATGTGGTGTTCGAAACCGTGACGGTTCCACGCTGAAGGTGATGCGCGGTGATCGTCACGGAGACCGAGCCATCCGTGGCGCCGGCGATCCGGTAATATCCCCAGTCGAAGGAGGTGAGCGCAAAGGCACTGCCGTCATTGCTTGAAATGGTTGCGCTCAGCAAGGCCTCGCTGGAGGTTCCGAAGGTCAACGCGGCATCGCCGGTTGCCGCGATGCCGGATTTCGCGGCATCGGTGGCATTGTAGCTGATGGTGACGTTCGAGGTTCCAGTTCCAGAGACATTCAGGCCGCTGGCCGTCGAACCGCCACTCTCAGTCTTAATGTCCGATGCCGATGCGGTAAAGTTGGTGTTCGTATTGGAGATTACGGCACCCGTCGTGCCGAAGGTCAGGGTGGTGCTCTTGAGCGGCGCCGTCAATGCGGTGTCGAACGCGGACACCGTGGCGGCGTCGAACGGCACCCCATGCTCGACGCTTCCGGCATTCGCTTCCAGGACCCAGTTGCCTCCCGATCCTGCCGAACCGGTGACGTCCAGCGAGGCGCCGACGTCGGCGGCGGTGGCACGGGACAGGCTGTCGATGAAGAGCCGGCCTTCGCCGCCGGCCACCTGACAACCGTACAGCAGCAGGTCGCCGCCGCTGGTCAACGATTTCCCCAGGGTTTCCAGGTCGGCCGAGCGTGTGCCGATCGTTGCCGTATCCAAGGTCAGGACGCCGAGATTCACGGAGCCTTCGTTGCCGTGGCTCACGATATGGATGGCGTCGTATCCCTGGTGCGTCTCCGCCCACCGGGCCATCTGCGACAGGCCGTCCTGGGAGGCATCGAGCAGGACCACCTCGACGCCGGCATTCGTGCCGTCCACCAGGGACTGCCAGCCGGCGACGTTCCGGTCGATGAACACCGCTTCCTTCCGCCCGCCGTTCGCCGCCGGATCGGCCTGACGAAGAACCTGCGGAGCCGGTGCCGCATCGGCCACCGGAGCGGCGGCGGGCGCCACCGCATCCACGATGGCCGTCTTCGTCACGTCGTGGTCGGCCGCCACCGTGTCGGTGTGGATGTCCGGTTGAACCGCGGCCGCGGGATCGGTCGCCGTCGCCACACCGGCCGCGTCGAACATGAAGCGCTGTTCCAGGGCCATGGCGAACCTGGACGGGGATTGGGACGGGGATTGGGACGGTTTGCGCGTCTTGCCGGAGCCGCCGTTCCCGCCAACGCCCTTCGCACCACGCATGCGCGCCATAGCCCCTCTCCCCGACATTCACCAGACCGCCCGACTTTGCGCCAGAAGCGGTTACCCATAAGTGTGATATTCGAGGGAAGATACCACCTAATCACATATTCATACAACGTCGTGAGATCTCAAGGTTGCGGAGTCTCTATGCTTTTTTGTCCGATTCGTGTTCCTGCATGGCCAAGAGCACGCTTCATTTTGCAATATCTCGTCAAACATTGTCTGAAAGGTTTCAGATCTGTCACGGCACCCTTTCGCAACGGTCAAAATTCCTCGCGAATACGCATACAGCGGTATGTCGTTACATATAATAGTATGATTTTTGGATAGTTAATATTTATGAAAAGGCAAATCCTTGTCCATGCAATATGGACAGACTAGCGTTTATGGAGAATATTCGCGTATTCTTTCTACCTTGCCAGCACGGAGCCTTCCCTCCGGCCGGTGGGTGCTCATCGCCGCTCACGACAATTCTGCATCAATCGGTTTGGAGAGTTCCTCATGGACGCTTATCTCGGCCTGATCTTCCCGTTTGCCGGCACTTTCGCGCCGTATGGCACCGCCCAATGCTGGGGTCAGCAAATGGCCATACAGCAAAATCAGGCATTGTATTCCCTCGTCTTCAATCTCTACGGCGGCGATCTCAAAACCAATTTCAATGTGCCGGACCTGCGCGGCCGGGTCCTCATGGGATCCGGCGTCAGCCCCTATCTGAACAACGCGAACGTGGCCGTCGCTTCCCACGGCGGTACGGCGACCACCACGCTGGGCCTGACCAACCTGCCGCTGCACACCCACGCCGCCAGCTTCACGTCGGGCGGCGGTTCCTCCACCTCGACCATCAACGCCAACGTGACGATCCCGATTTCGACGGCGCAGGCCAATCTGCCGACGCCGGGGGCCGGCACCAACTATCTCGGCGGCGTCAAGGTCAGCGACGCCGGCACCTTCACCGATTGGCAGACCGAAGGCCCCTACACCGCCACCGCCCCCGGTGCCGGTGCGAACCTGATCGGCACCGCCACCGGCAACGTCACCGTCACCGGCGGCGGCACGGTCACCGTGTCCCCGGGCGGCGGCCAGGCAGCGCCGGCTGCGTTCTCCAACCTGCAGCCCTATCTGGCGGTCACCATGTACATCGTCACCATGGGTCTTTACCCGACCCGCGACTGACGGTCGGCTGCAAGGGCAACCTGCCCATTCGCATAACCTCACACTTTCTACCGTGCGCGTCCCCCGGCTCGCGTCGCATTCCACAGCGGCGCGTCAATGTCCGCGTCAATCGGTCTTAATCATATTGGAGGTTATTTCATGGACGCTTATATCGGCCTGATCTTTCCGTTTGCCGGCACCTTCGCGCCGCAGGGCACCGCTCAATGCTGGGGCCAGCAAATGACCGTACAGCAAAATCAGGCATTGTTTTCTCTTGTATACAATCTGTATGGCGGTGATTCGAGAACCGTTTTCAATGTGCCGGATCTGCGTGGCCGCGTCCTTGTCGGTTCCGGCCAAAGTCCGTATCTGAACACGAGCCTGAATCCCGGCAACTTCGGCGGTACGGCGACCACCACGCTGGGCCTGACCAACCTGCCGCTGCACACCCACGGCGCCACCTTCACGCCGGGCGGCGGTTCCTCCACCTCGACCATCAGCGCCAACGTGACGATCCCGATTTCGACGGCGCAGGCCAACCTGCCGACGCCGGGGGCCGGCACCAACTATCTCGGCGGCGTCAAGGTCAGCGATGCCGGCACCTTCACCGATTGGCAGACCGAAGGCCCCTACACCGCCACCGCCCCCGGTAGCGGTGCGAACCTGATCGGCACCGCCACCGGCACCGTCACCGTCACCGGCGGCGGCGGCACGGTCACCGTGTCACCGGGCGGCGGTCAGACGGTGCCGGCTGCGTTCTCCAACCTGCAGCCCTATCTGGCGGTCACCATGTACATCGTCACCTTGGGTTATTACCCGACCCGCGACTGACGGTCGGCTGCAAGGGCAACCTGCCCATTCGCATCACCTCACACTTTTCACCGTGCGCGTCCCTCGGTTCGCATCGCACTCCGCGGCGGCGCGTCGGTGTCCGCATCAATCAATCTTAGTCATATTGGAGGTTTCGTCATGGACGCTTATCTCGGCCTGATCTTCCCGTTCGCCGGCACCTTCGCGCCGCAGGGCACCGTCCAATGCTGGGGCCAGGAGCTGCCCGTATCGCAGAACCAGGCGTTGTACGCGATCATCAGCACCCTGTACGGCGGCACCGGTAACCCGAACTTCAAGGTGCCGGACCTGCGCGGCCGCGTCCTCATGGGATCCGGCGTCAGCCCCTATCTGAACGCGACCGTGAACGTCGCTTCCAGCGGCGGTACGGCGGCCAGCACGCTGAACCTGACCAACCTGCCGCTGCACACCCACGCCGCCAGCTTCACGCCGGGCGGCGGTTCGTCCAGCTCGACCATCAACGCCAACGTGACGATCCCGATTTCGACGGCGCAGGCCAATCTGCCGACGCCGGGGGCCGGCACCAACTATCTCGGCGGCGTCAAGGTCAGCGACGCCGGCACCTTCACCGATTGGCAGACCGAAGGCCCCTACACCGCCACCGCCCCCGGTGCCGGTGCGAACCTGATCGGCACCGCCACCGGCACCGTCACCGTCACCGGCGGCGGCGGCGCGGTCACCGTGTCGCCGGGCGGCGGCCAGGCAACGCCGGCTGCGTTCACGAACCTGCAGCCCTATCTGGCGGTCACCATGTACATCGTCACCATGGGTATTTTCCCGACCCGCGACTGAGCATAGGCTGGCGCCCCGGCTCCGCATTCTGCGGGCCGGGGCGCTTTCGCCCGTAAAACGCCACCCTGCCTCCGGAACGCCCGCCATGACCGCCGATTACAGCACGCTGTCCGCCGAACCCTTCATGCCGCATGTCGGCCAGACCTTCCGCTTCCTGGCGCCGGAGGATCGGTCCCTGATCGCCGAGGTCGAACTGACCGTTGTTATCGAGCGACCGGAGTTCACCCCCCGCTGGGCAAAGCGGACATCCTTCGCCTTGACGTTCGAAACGCCGGGGGAGAGCGGGTTGGGGAACGGCAATTACCTGATCGATCACCCGACCGAGGGGGCGATGGGGCCGTTCTTCGTCGTCCGGTCGATTCCACGCGACCCGGCGCGGGCCTGCTTCGAACTCGTCATGAACTGACCGCAACCGCACAATCGGCCTGCGGACCGCCGCCCCGCATGCGGGAGCGACGGTTCTCATTTCAAAGGCCGGCCTTCGGCATGGCCGGGGCACCGGCGATGCCGCCCTGCCGCAGCTGGGGCGGCAGGATCTGCGGCGGCAGATGCTGGATGCCCGGATGGCCGGGCGGCAGCCAGATCAGCTCCAGCATCGGCGGAGCCTGCACCAGCAGGTCGAATCCCAGCCGGTGGTAGAACCAGTGGACGCGCGTATCCGTCTCGCTCACCGACAGGGTCATCGGCAGGCGAAGCTCCATCGCCGAGCCTTGGAGACTGCGCAGCAGATCGGTGCCGATGCCCTTGCCGCGGGCGAGCTTGTGGATCTCGACCTCGGCCACGCGCCAGTCCCAGCGCCCCAGATCCATGACGATCCGGCCGACCGGCTGCCCGACCTTCTCCACGACGAAATCCAGATGCTGCGGATAGCGGGTTTCCTGCCCGGTCCGCATGGCACTGTACTGCTGTTCGTAAAGCGTGCGGATGAAATCGCGGTCGTGATGGGCCTGGGCGAGCCAGGGGCGGGCATCCATGAACAGCCCCAGCAGGAAATCATCGTCCGAAGGCCGGGGATGACGCATCGACAGGCCGCCCATCAATGGCAGGCTTCCCTGATAGGCCGCCATACGATCACTCTTCATGGTGGTGGAAACATTCCATCTAGATAGCCCCAGGAGCGGGTGGATGGCAAGACACCCGTTGATGGTCCGGCAGGAGCAGGCTGCACGGAAATGTGACGGGAAAACGGGATGGACCGGCTGCACAAAAGGCAACGCTTGCGCTATAAACGGAGACAGCGCCCTTTGGAAAAAAGAAAGCCCACTCCGATGCGTGCCCACATCCGCCCCACCCGTATCGCTGCCGTCGCCGTGCTTGCGCTGTCCACCATGCTGGCCGGCTGCCAGACCGGGTCGATGGGCACCAAGGAGGGGGTCGGCACCGTCGGCGGCGCCGTCGCCGGCGGCCTGATCGGTTCACGCTTCGGCGGCGGTTCGGGCAAGCTGGTGGCGGTCGGCATCGGCACGCTGCTGGGCGCCTTCGCCGGCCGCGAGATCGGCGCCTCGCTCGACCGCGCCGACCAGCAATATGCCGACCGCGCCGCCTACCAGGCCTACAGCGCGCCCATCGGCCAGCGGATCAGCTGGAACAACCCGCAGTCCGGCAACCAGGGCACCGTCGTGCCGGTCCGCGACGGCTATGACGGCTCCGGCTCCTACTGCCGCGAGTTCCAGCAGACCATCGTCGTCGGCAGCCGCACCGAACAGGCCTTCGGCACCGCCTGCCGCCAGTCCGACGGGTCGTGGAAGATCGTGGGTTAAACTGCTCGTCAAGCCTCCCCTCCAGCAACTGTCTTTCAGATTGCGTCTGGGTGGGTAGCGTCCCGGATGCGGGCGTTGAGAATGGTGAGCATCTTGCGCATGACAGCGACGACGACGACCTTTCCCGGCTTTCCGGCGTCACGAAGACGCTGATAGAAGGCCTTGGGTCTGTCGTCGTAGCGCATGGCGGTAAGGGCGGTGAGTTGGCTGGCTGTCCGTTGCCCTTGCGGTACAGCCGCGCCTCGGGATCGCTGGTTGAGGTGTGGGGCTCGTTGGACCGCTTCTCGCCATGAAAGTCGCGGTCGCCGTTGCGCCCCGGCCCCGGCGGCTCGCCGCTGCCGTGGGGGGAAACGGGCGCCAATCCCCCCTGGGGAAGCGGGGCATCCCTCGCTTCCCCAGGGGAGCTCTCTTATTAGCTCAGGTCAAAGACACAAGGGGGAGAACCTGTCCGGTGTGTCTGTGCATGGATCAAGGGCTGAGCATGACCTTGACCGAAAGCGGCAGACGCTTGGCTTCTTGTTCATTACCGTAAAGAATCAAGCGGACACGGCGGACATGGTCCTTGAGCCGGATGCGCTTTTCCAGACGAACCGTTTCGCCAACATGCGTTTCTTGATGAACGCCGTTGGTATAGTTGAAGTTCTGATCCTGCACCATGATCCAGCACTGATCGGCCGGCTTCACATCTGCGGGCCATTCGACAGTCAAGCGAAGAAGCGGCTGGCGATCGCCGTTGCGCTCGATCTCGACGAACTCCGTGGCCAAATGGTCGTATAGTTTGGTTGGGCGGAAGCAAAGACCAGCGGGGCCGGGGACCAACACCTTTTCCAGGGCGTCACCGATGACGACAGGCATCAGGTTGTGGATGCTGTCCTGGGTCGGTTGGAGGTCGAAGAGAGGGACGGTTTCGCGTTCAGCCTCCCAACGGTCGAAGTCACTCGCCTCGCGGCGGGCACGTTCGATCTTGCTGTGCAGCGTCTTCTGAAAGATGCCGAGGGTATCAGCCGTATGCGGGTGGCCGTGAGTCCGGAAGATATCGATGGCTTGATCGAACTTCTCCGACCAGTTGGGGACATGATCCAGAACCAAGGGATTCCACAAATAGCTTTCATGTTCGATCACGGCCTCATTGCCGCGAACCATGCCGACTTCGAAAAAGGAAATTCCCATTCGATTGTCCATGGCCCAGGCCGCCAGATCCGGCAAATGGCGCAAGCCGGTCCGCATCAGACCCGAGCCGATCGCTCCCGACCATTCCCGCCCTTCCTCCTGAGCAACGCTGAGGAATTCGGCAATGTTTTCGGCGACTTGCTTCCAAACACCCCCGGTTCGAATCTCCTCGTAGCTTTCCCCAACCGAATCCAGGCTGAATGAAAGCACTAGCTTGCGCTTGCGCTTGAGGGTGTTGAGATGCTTGTGCAGCAGGGAGCCATTCGTAATGATGCCAAGGGTAACATCCTCAAGATCATCCTGGTCGATGAACCAGCGGATAAACTTGATGGCCTCCGGCAGAACGAAGACTTCTCCCCCGATCACTCGTACTTCCAGAGCCGACCGGAAAGCATCCTTCCAGGAAAACAGCGTTTCTGCTTTCAGCTGCTTCTTGTTGGTGGTCCGATAAGGAACCTGAATGCACTGGATGCAGGAAAGATTGCAGGCGAACCCAAAGTTGAAGTAATAGAGCATCGGTCGAGATTCAACACTCGTCCGACCCGCGGCATACTCACTGACAGAAAGTTCCCAATTTTTTCTCTGCAGATCCGACATATTGCGTGGCGGAGAATCCGGGTTCAAACCAGAAAAGTAATCTGCATTATTAAAATTATTAAAATAGAAGCAGTTTGAGCAGCCGTTTTTCTCATCGCTATCGACGCTAGAGTTAAGCTCTCTAACGCGCTGCATATTGTGACTGTTCCAGTATGCATCGACGTTTTTCTCGTCGATCTTATAAGGGTCGATCGGGCCATTATAATAGCAGCAGCAGCTCACGCGCTCGTCTGGGCATGAAATATTCAATTCATACCAGGGGGCGTTGCAGCGTTGGCTTTGCATTCCTCACTCCATCCAGCGTTCAGGCCATTCCAGACGATCGACGAATATTCGTTCTGTATTTTCGCAATATTTATTCAATGCATGGCATTGACAGCACAAGTATATCAAGGGTGCAAGAAAATTTCTCTCACTCAATTTGTTTCTATATAAAATTGCAGAAGACTTTCTGTTTTGTACGCCGCTATGAAATCTCCCGCGCATCAGTAATGCTCGGCCAAACAATGTTACCTTTTAATAAATAAAGTGTTAATAGCTGATATCGAAAGGCGATGCGCATGGTTGCTGACCGCAATACCAAGATCATTGCTCGAATGTTCAAAGCAACCCATTATCCCATTCTGGAATTGTGCCTAATATTTCCCACTGTCAGTGCTCGTCGGTGGGAGGGGAGAGGTGCCGGTTCCTCCGCCTCACACGACCAGTGGCACCAGTGCAGGGTGGTCAAGCTGTTCCCTGGAAGCGATGAACATCCGGCGCAGATCATGGTCGCCAATCCGACGCTTCAGGCTGTTTGTTCCGGTCCATTGAAAATCTTCATGGGCCGGTTGGATGGCCACGCCATAGACATGAGCGAAGCCGATCCGATTGAGAGCCATGGCGATATAGGCCGGGCTGGGACGGGATCCCAGCCCGCGCAGAGCCTGATTGTAGGTCTTGCTTTCGTCGACAAGCATCATGACCGCATCGTCTGCATCGCAGACCATGGTTTCGAGCAGGAGGACCTTGTCGCAAATTGCAGCCAGTGCGCGCAGGGCCCTGATCGGGCTTTCCAGGTGATAAAGCAGCCCATAGCAATGCACGACGTCGAATCGGCCGAACTCGGACAGGTCGTCGACCTCGACATCCGCAACGGCGCAGACCGCTTCCGGCCGCCGCCGCCGCATTTCGGCGATGTTCTCCGCTCGGCCATCTATCCCGACATAGCGGCATCCACGATCCAGATAAAAATCGGCGAAGGCGCCGACACCACATCCGATGTCGAGCACCGATTTGCCGTCGAGCGGCAGGGACAGGGTGTCGAGATGGGCAAGACGCGCTTGGTTGAGGGCCGTCGCCACGGCGTCATCGAATACCGATGTGCCCTCATCCATGGGAACCGGCTCGGCGGCAAAGTTGCGGGATACCACTGCCGTTGCGAAGGGAGACGCGATCCGCTCCGCTCGATGAAGGGTGATATTTTCGATCTGAGCCCGGCTCGCTCCATCGGGGCGGTGGTTGCGCAGCATTACCATGCAGGCGGCCGCAGCGTCTTCCACCAGAAGGTCGACGATGATGTCGGCCGGTGCATGCACGCTGCGCTCATCGAGGAACGTGGAACGGTCCGCGGCCAGAACGCCGATCCCGACTGCCCCTTCCTGGACACTCATCGTCACCCGCACCACCATCGGTCCACTTGGCTTCCCGCCTGCCGATACCTCGTCTAGCGGGAAGCCGGCTGCGTAGAACCATCGCGACGGGGGAGTGACAATGCGCAACGGTTCGCTTCCCAGCAATTCGGCTCCGGTCTCCACAACGGGAGAGGAAAGAGAGAGCTGCCGAATCGGTTGAGAAACCCGACGCCAGTCAGTGCGCACCCAGTTCATTGCCCTATACCCCCATGGACGGTCCAGGAATGTGCCAAGCTCTTGGTTCGGCCTCTATGCAGGCGGAGGCCTTATGCGGAACAATCGTTCCAAAGGCCACTCCCCAAAAACCGCAGACGACTGAACCAGACAATCGGCATCCCTTGTTTGGAGATAGCCCAAGATACAAAACAGGTTCAAGCATGGTGTTCTGAACATGGAAGCGTTCTGCTGGAACAAAGGCAAACGAACGGCACTTGCATTTGTGCAGTTGCATCCCGGCAAGCTGCGGCAAGCTATCCCCAATCCCCAAGAAAAACAATAAATTAACACATTGTTTACTGGATTGCGGTTGACATAGCTCTGACATACGGTGCCCCCTACGCTGGCTTAGCGCTTCCGTCGGGAGGCCTCTTGCCAGCCATAATCATTTTAAAGAGGGCACGGAGAAACGAATGGCACATGGGAAGGATGCAGAGCTTCGCTTTTCTGTGATCGGATTGGGTAAGCTTGGGGCTCCATTGGCGGCGGTAATGGCGAGCAAGGGCTTTCCGGTTATCGGTGTCGATCTCAATGCAGATTTCGTCCAGGCGCTCAACGACGGGCGTGCTCCCGTCGAGGAACCCCGCCTGCAGGAACTGATTGATGCCAACCGTGCTCGCTTGAGTGCGACGACCGACGTCACCTCCGCCATTCATGGTAGCGACGTCACGTTCATCATCGTTCCCACGCCCAGCAATTCTGACGGCTGGTTCAGCAACCGCCATCTGCTTGCCGCTCTCGCCGATGTCGGCGACGCGCTGCGCAGCAAATCCGGCTACCATCTCGTCGTCATCACCAGCACCGTCATGCCCGGTTCCACCGATGGCGAGTTGCGTGCGGTTCTGGAGCACCATTCCGGCCGAACGGTCGGGGCCGAACTGGGCTTGTGCTACAATCCCGAATTCATCGCGCTGGGCAGTGTCGTCCGCAACATGCTGGCCCCCGATTTCATCCTGATCGGCGAATCCGATCCCAAGGCGGGCGAATTGCTGGCCGGCATCTACAAGAAGTCTTGCGACAACGATCCGCAGATAAAGCGGATGAACTTCGTCAATGCAGAGCTTACCAAGATTTCGGTGAACTCCTACGTGACCACCAAGATCTCCTACGCGAACATGCTGGCGGGGTTGTGCGAACGGCTTCCGTGTGCCGACGTGGATGTCGTTACAGATGCCATAGGCGCCGACAGCCGCATCGGCCGCAAATACCTGCAGGGTGCGATCGGTTATGGCGGCCCATGCTTCCCCCGGGACAACGTGGCCTTCGCTGCCTTGGCACGTAAGATGGGAGCGCGTGCCGATCTTGCAGAGGCAACTCAGGCGCTCAACCAGCACCAGATCGACCGCATCGCCGGGATCATCGACCGTCATGTGGGAACTGGCCGCCGCGTCGCGGTTCTCGGCCTGTCGTACAAGCCGGACACCAGCGTGGTCGAGGAAAGCCAGGGGCTGATGCTGGCCGATCATCTGGCCAGAAACCGATGCGAGGTGCTGGTCTACGATCCCCAAGCGATGCCTGCCGCCATCGACGCCCTCGGCACCCGGGTTGTCGCCTCGGTATCGGCGGACGCCTGCGTCGGAGAAGCCGACGTGGTGGTGATCGCCACTGCTTGGCCTCAATTCCGGACCCTTTCCGTCGATGCACTGCGTCGACCGGTGGGACAGACAGTGACGGTCATCGACCTGTGGCGGATCCTGCCCGCCGAACGCTATGCGGGGGTTGCGGACATCATCTATCCCGGCGTCGGAGCGTGATCGAAGGCGTCGGACATCCGGCTCCCGGATATCCGGCGCCATTCCTTCCGAGTAAGCAGTCCTTCGTAACGGCCTCCGGCCAAAGAGGCACCGCAAGAACAAGAACGGTGCTATGGAGATCGACCCAATGAGCAAGCTCGCTAACAACCCGGGCAAGGATGACCTGATCCTTGTAACCGGTGCAGGTGGCTTCATCGGCGGCCACTTGATCGCAGATTTGCGGGCGCAGGGTTACCGGCGCCTGCGGGCTGTCGATATCAAGGCGGCCGGGGAATGGTTCCAGCGCTTCCCGGACATAGAGAACCTTACCCTCGACCTCCGCGACAAAGAGAATTGCTACACCGCGGCCAAAGGGGCCCGCTACATCTTCAACCTTGCGGCCGACATGGGTGGGATGGGCTTCATTGAAACTCATAAGGCCGAATGCATGCTGTCGGTGCTGATCGGCACCCATATGCTGATGGCGGCGCGCGACAACGGATGCGAGCGCCTCTTCTACTCGTCTTCCGCCTGCGTCTATGCAGCCGACAAGCAGACTTCGGCCGATGTGACGGCCTTGAAGGAAGCCGACGCTTATCCGGCGATGCCCGAGGACGGCTATGGTTGGGAAAAGCTGTTCACCGAGCGGATGTGCCGCCATTTCTCCGAGGATTTTGGACTTCAGGTCCGCATCGCCCGCTATCACAACGTTTATGGCCCGCTCGGCACCTACGATGGCGGTCGCGAAAAGGCTCCGGCGGCAATTTGCCGCAAAGTGGCCCGGGCGATCATCGACAAAACCAACGAGATTGAGATTTGGGGCGACGGGGAACAAACCCGCAGCTTCATGTTCATCGACGATTGCCTTTACGGCAGCCAGACCCTGATGTGGAGCGACATCAGCGAACCACTGAACATCGGCAGCAGCGAACTGGTGTCGATCAACCAGTTGGTCGACATCGTCGAGAGCATTGCCGGCTGTACGCTCAAGCGCCGCTACAAGCTCGATGCCCCCAAGGGCGTGCGCGGTCGCAACAGCGACAACACGCTGATCCGCCAACGGCTGGACTGGGAACCGGGCATCACCCTGCGACAGGGCCTCGAAAAGACCTATGCCTGGGTTTTCGAACAGCTGACGTCGACAGACGGCAAACAGCGGCTCGTCTTCCGACAATAGGTTCCTCGCCTGCCTCTCCAAGCGCCCGCGCCGGCGTCCCGCTGCAATTCGCACGACGGATCTGTCCTATGGACCAAGTGACCCGACATGTCCCCGCCCTCGATCATCTGGTTGCGCAGGGGCTGCTGAACGATGATCCGTTCGTTCTGATCGACGCGGGGTGCAGCGGCGGCATCGATGGAATCTGGCGTCACTTCGGCCGGAATCTTGTGGCCCACGGTTTCGATCCGCAAAAGAGCGAATGCCGCCGCCTTCAGGAGAGGGAAAGCTTCCCCGGTGTCCATTATCACGCCGCCTTCGTCGGCCTGCCACCGGACGATCCGTTCGTCCAGGGCAAGTCGTCGATGGATCGGGAGGTGATGGAGTATTTCAATCCATGGAACCGTCTAAGCACCGCTTACGCCTACAACAACTTCACCCGTGCTCGTGCCCAGTCCAACAGCATCGGTGAGGATCTGGTCGACGAGGTTCCGGTCCGGATCGATGATTTCATCCGCGACGAAAAGCTGGAGCGGGTGGATTTCATCAAAATCGATGTGGACGGTCCGGACCTGGACGTTCTGCGAACCACCCGCGACATTGTCCGCCCCTGCGGCGTGCTGGGCTTTTCGCTGGAAGTCAATTTCACGGGCAGCCACTACGAGTCCGACAACACGCTGCACAACACCGATCTCATCATGCGCTCGATGGGGTTCGTGCTGTGCGACCTGTCCATCCGCCGCTATTCCCGTGCGGCCCTGCCGGCGCCTTTCCTGCTGAACATGTTCGCTCAAACCCGCTTTGGCCAACCCATCCAAGGCGATGCAGTTTATCTGCGCGACATCGCGTCCCCGCAATACCGCAAGCTGTGGGATGAAGAGCCGACGCCCTCGCAACTGCTCAAGATGGTCGGGCTCTACGAAATGTTCAGGCTTCCCGATCTGGCCGCCGAGGCACTCCAGGTTTGGCGTTCGACCCTGGCCCCTCTGGTCGACATCGATCGCCTGCTCGATCTGCTGACCCCGCCGCTCAACGGCGAGTCCCTGTCCCACGCCGATTATCTCGCACGCTTCATGGAGGACCCGACCCGATTCTTCCCCGAAGCGCTGAAGCCCAAAGCCTGAACCGATTGGATGCAGGACGTGAACGGGACCTTTCAGATCATCGATCCGGATCTGGTGAACCAGTCCGGCCACTGCTTCAGCATGGCCTACAGCCTGAAGACTGCGCTGGAGCAGCGGAACTGGAAGGTTCGCGTCCATACCCCCGGCAGGCTCGACGATCCGGCCAGCTTTCGGAGCCTTCAGCCTGAACAGACCCTTCACCGGGTGACCGACAAGCTGTTCGACGTCCCGGTGATCGACATCGGCGCGGCCAATCACCAGACATATCTGGACCTGTCCGCCCTGGGAGCCCCGGCTCCGGAAGAGGTCCTATTCTTCACCACCGTCGTCATCCGCAACCTGTTCGGGATTACTCGGTGGCTCGACCGGGTGAAGGCTGAACGCGGGGCCTTGCCAAAGCTGATCTTCCTTCTGTGGAGCCAGCAATGTTTCGACGGACCGACCGGGACCATTCACCATCGCAACAGCGAGCTCTTCCGTCATTTTCTGTCCTGGGTTGCTGAGCAGGACCAGAGCCGGATCACCGTCTACACCTTCTCCGAACGGCATGTGGAACATCTATCCCACCTGTGCGATGCACGTGTCGAGCTGAACGAGTTCCCTTTGAACGGCTTTTCCTTCAACTTCGGAGGTGAGGAAAAGCCGGAGCCTGACGGGCAGGGAAGCGATGGTCCCGTGCTTGGCTATCTCGGCAACAGCTGGTGGATTCATAAGGGGTTGAGGCAGATACTGGGCGCCATCCGCCTGTTGCGCGGCTGGAACGTTCGGGTCAGATACCTGCTGCAGATCGATGTCCGCTTCGCCGATTACGACGCCGACGCCTTGCTGGCCGAGTATGCAGACGTGCTGAACGCACCAGAGGTCGAAGTCTGCCACGGTTGCCTTGCGCCGGACGACTACAAGCGCCGGATGTTGTCATGCGACGTGCTGGCGCTGCCCTATGGACCGGCCTATGAATGGCAACCCTCCGGAATCCTGCATGAGGGATTGTGGTACGGCAAACCGGTGGTGGTGCCCTCGCGCTCCAGCATGGCCGACACCCTGCGGCGTTTGGGCGTCTCGATGCCGTCATATGCCGAATGGACCGGGGAAGGTGTCGCCGCGGCCTGCCGACAGGCGGTCGACGGGCTCGACGGCTACAAGGCCGCCATGGCCTCGATCAGCAAAGAATTCCGCCGCTGCCGCCCAGTGGACCGTTTCCTCGATCGACTGGGCTGCCACGGGTCCTGAAAAGGGATTGCCGTCAGAGCGGCCGGTCGGCGTAGAGCTTCAGATCGGAAGCGCTGTCCACTTCCCCCCAGGAACCATCGACCGGCACGGCGCGCACCGTGGCGCCGCCGGTGATCAGCGCGCCCAGCATCGAGGTCATGTCAAGCTTCGCCGCCGCTTCAGGGCCGACCGTCTCCAGATGCGCGGTGAAGCGCGCCCAGCCGGCAGGGGTGAAGCGCAACAGTCCCATGTACTGTCCCTCCACCTCGTGCAAGCCCGATGGGCGGCGGCCTATGTCGGTCATCGTCCCGTCTGGGTGCAGACGGAAGGTTTCGGCATCGCTGAGAGGATCGGCAAAGCGCGCCGACCACAGCGCCAGCCAGTCGGGATCATAGCTGATTGCAATGTCGGCCTCGGTCCCGGCCAGACGGCGCGCGGTCTCCGCCGTGTAGAAGATGTCTCCGTAACTGACCAGACAGGGGCCGGCCTCCAGCCAGGAAGCGGCACAGGTCAGAGAGACCACCATGTTGGTCTCCGCCCAGCGCGGGTTGGTGAAAATGGATAGCCCCCGCCCCTCCAGCAGGTCGCCCCGGTAACCGGCGACCACCGCCACCGCGTCGCAGCCGGCGCCACGCAGCGCCGCCACCTGCAGGTCGAGCAGAGGGCGCCCGTTCAACTCGACCAGACATTTGGGCCGGTCATCGGTCAGTCCCTTCATGCGGCTGCCGCGCCCGGCGGCGAGAATAACGGCCTTCATGCCTGCACCTCGTCGATTCAACTCAAATCCCCGGCCTGCCGGGGCGTCCACAATCGCCTATCGCGCACCGCCTCGGAAAAGGGTCGCGACCAGTCCGATATCCAAGGCCCGGAACGGCGCTTCGCGCTCCGGATGCCACATGATGCCCACGCTCGGCCGGTAACGGTGGCGCACCGCCTCCACCACGCCGTCATCGGCAACGCCCCACGCCTCCAGGTCGCCGTCGACCGCCCGCGCGGCGAGGCCATGGTAGCTGTTCACCTCCACCCGTTCACCATCGAGACGGATCGGATGGCGAACCCCGACATGGCCGGTCACCGGCTCCAGCATGGCGCCGGCCAGCGTCAGCAGCATCTGCATGCCGCGGCACACGCCCAGCACCGGCAGCCCGCGTTCCTCCGCCCAGGCCACCAGCCGGCCTTCGGTTTCGTCGCGTTCCGGCGCCGTACCGATGTCGTTGCCGCCGGTCAGCAGCAGGCCGGCCACGCCTGCCCGCCCGGCCAGTGCCATGGCAAGCTCCGCGTCGTTCGGCACCGGCACCGGCAGCAGGCCGCAGGCGGCGAGGAACGGCCACCAACGCTGGTCGAGCGCGTCGCGCCGCTCGCCGTGGGCCTGGTCGATGACGACCCGTTGCGTCACCGCGACCGGAATCATTGCAGCACCTTGACCTGCCGGTTGCCGGCGTCGAGTTCCAGCACGCGCGCCGCCGACCAGCGGGCGAACAGGGTCTCGCCGGCGCCGACCACGGCGGGCAGCCCAAGCTCCGCGGCGCGGATCGCCATGTGCGAGTTCACCCCGCCATAGGCGGTGACGAATCCTGCTATCCCGTGCGAGAAGATCCAGTCGAAACCGGGATCGGCGTTGCGGATCAGCACGATGGTGCCGCTCAGGTCGCAACCGTCCGGCGTCGCCACCGGACCGCAGGCGCGGCCTTGCGTGACGAAGTTGGGTTCGGTCGGCGGCAGCGCGAAGTCCCACACCGCATCGGCATCCGCGATCAGCGGCGGCAGCACCAAGCTGCGGGTCAGCTCGTGACGGGCACGCCCGGCGGCGATGCTGCCGGCCAGCGTGGCGCGCATGTCGGCGCTGCCGGCATACAGCTCCGTCACCAGCGCTGCGTCGGCATAGGACATGTCGTCGGCCGAGAAGCCATGGTCCGCTCCCAGCCCGCGGAACAGCGACAGCGCGTCGGACAGGCTGCGGGTAAAGACGAACTTGGAATGCTCGCGCCCGCGGATCGCCTCCTCCAAGAAGTCGAACAGGCCGACGACGTCATGCTCCAGTCCGTGCTCGGCCAGCAAAGCGTTGATGCGCCGCATCTGCTCCAGCGTCAGGGCGAAACGGGGATGGCGGCGCGGCGATGGCGGTTCGTCGTCCCAGGAGAAATAGCGGTCCGGCGCCTCGTCGTAGCGGGGCGACAGGATGTCGTAGGTGCCCGGCCGCAGATGGCCGTACCGCGCCAGGAAGCTATCGCGATCCAGGGTGGCGAAGTCGCTGGCCATGCGCCCGCTCACCGTGTCCACTCCGGCCATGAAGCGCGCGACGTCCCCATCGGACAGCACCCCGACCGCGACCAGCGAGCGCAGCGTCTGGGTGGCGATGAAGCCGGCGCGCGCCAGCCCGGCGAAGGGCAGCGTGCCGTAACGCTTGCAGTCCTCCAGCAGCCAATAGATGCGCGCCACCGGGTCGAGGTCGGCGGCGAGGATGGCGGCGCGGCGGCGCTCCAGCTCCTCGATCCGGGCGGCGTCGCCGCGCCACAAGCCGGTGTCCCGGCCGATGATGCGGTTGGTGAGGGAACGCAGGCTTTCCGACAGGCGGTCCCGGTCGTTCCGGGAGAAGTCCGCCTCTTCCAGCCTCGCCAGGCGCTGCGGCAGGTCGAAAGTATAGCAGGAGAAGACGATCTCGAACTCGACCTTGTCGTGTAGCGCGGGGGCGGCGATCAGACGGTCGATGTAATGCGAAACCAGCCGGTCGCCTAGCTCGCCATCGATGTCCGCCGGCAGGAAGGAATTGAAGCTGACCCGCACATCCACATAGGGCAGCCCGTGGAAGCTGACCATCAGCGGAAAGCTGCGCAGGTTGTGATAGCCGTAATTGTGCCGCTGGTAGGCCCAAATAGAGTCGGTGACCAGTGCCCGGTACAGCGACAGCGACAGCGGGCGTGGACGCACGCCGATGATCTCCGCCGGGTTCCAGTCCGGCATCACGCCATAGACGGTGCGCGGCCCGTGCAGGTAGGGGTGCGGCCGGTTGCCCTGCCGCACCTTCTCGGCGATCAGCGCGACGTGGCGGCGATGTTCCTCCGTATCCAGCGGCGGGGTGGCCATCACCAGCGGGCGGACCTGCAGCAGCACCGGCATGTCGTCGTCGGCGATGAAGGCGAACTCGATGTCGAGCGCCTCGGCACCCAGGAGTTCCTCCAGTTCGTCGGCCAGACGCCGCAGCGCCGCCAGCCACGGCTCGCCCGGAGGGCTGCTGCGGTGGACATAGTGGGTCAGCAGGTCGGTCCCGGCGCCGCCGGTCACCGCCGTGGTATCGGCACCGCGGTGCGCGTTGACCACCAGATAAGGTGCGCCCGAACCCGGCTCGCGGGTGAAGGCCACGCCGCTCAGCACCAGGTTCCGATGGAGCATCGGCTGCACCAGCACCTGATGCGCGTCGTCGAAGGGCATGCCGTACGACGCGATCACCATGTCCACCGCGCCGACAAGGCCCTCGCCGGCACGCACGTCGGGCACCGACGTGAAACGGCCGGCCATGGATGCCGTGGCGCCGTCCTCGCCCTGTGCGGAACTGCGCACGATCAGCGGCGCCGCGCCCCAGGGCTGCGACAGCACAGAATCGACGATGGCCTTCGGCCGGCGGTGCCAGTCGGCAACGGTAAAGTACCGCAGGGGCAGCACCCGCCCGGAACACAGTCGCGGCGCCAGCCACTCAAGCGTTTCCGCCTTGGTGCCTGACCGCGGCGCGGCATCCGCCAGGGCCGCCGCCATGACGCTCAGCCGCCGGTCCGGCGCGCCGACCAGGCGCGGGTCAGATATTCGGCGCGGACGGTGTCCCGGTCCTTCAGCCGGTCGGCGCAGTAGCCGAGAAACGCCTCGAACTTGGCCGGTCCGAGCTGTACCTGCAAGTCGTTCACCGAGCGCCAGACGCCCAGATAATGCTCGACCGGCATTTCAATGCTATGCCGGCCCTCCAGGTAGACGACGTCGTCGAACAGGGCGCTCCGCGACAGCCGATCGGTCAGCCCTTCGGTAATGCCGGACCGGCCGGAAGAAACGCGGCGGATGTCGGGGCGCAACCTGCTCAGGTGCGCTTCGATGTCCAGCAGTTCCGGGCTGTTGTCGAGAAAGCGCGGGTTCCACAGCGCCACGAAGCGTCCCCCCGGCCGCAGCACACGGTGGAACTCGGCCAGCCCGCGATCGATGTCCACCCAATGGAAGGATGAGGCCATGGAGAGCTGGTCGAAGGCACTGGCGGGCAGGCCGGTCGCCTCGCCGCTGCCGGCCTGCCATTCAATGCCGGTGCCGGTGCTGTCGGCGATGCCGTGACGGCGCATGTCCTCGTTCGGTTCGACCGCGACGACGCGACGCAGGCCGCGCGCCGCCAGCATGCGCGTCCAGATGCCGGTACCGGCGCCGATGTCGGCCGCCTCGATCTCCGGAATCGGTTTGCCGACCAGCGCCAGCAAGGCGGAGAGCACGCTGGCACAATAGTCCGGCCGGTATTTGGAGTAATTCCCGGCCAGGCCTGTGAAGTCGCCGTGCTTGAGCGTCTGCGTTGCCATCATGCCCTACCGTTGTCCTGCTCCGAAGGCGTTCCAGATTCGCTCGACCGCCGCCTCGGCCGACATGGTCCCGTGGTTGTCGATCACCAGATCGGGCAATTCCGGTTCCTCCGGTTCGATATGAACGCCGATGACGTTGTCGATGGCGCCGGCGGCGGCGGCGGCGTAAAGCCCCTTGGCATCCCGGCGGGCCAGCTCCTCGCGTGGAACCTTCAGGTAGATCTCGCGGTAGCCGGGGATGTGCTCGCGGTTCCAGCGCCGGACGTCGTGGAACATCGACATGGTGGCGCAGACGACGGTCAGGCCCTGGTCGACCAGTTCACGGCACAGCCGGGCATAGGTGAAGGCAAGGCGGCGGCGGCCGTCGGGATGGTGATCCCCCTCGACACCGAGCACGGCACGCAGCCGGTCGCCATCGAGCAGCACACAGCAGCATCCGGCGGCGATCATCCGGTCGTGCAGCAGCGTGGCGACGGTGCTCTTCCCCGCCCCGGACAACCCGGTCACCCAATAGAGCTCGCCCGTGCGCGCCGGCCCCATGTTCGTCCATCCACAATCCCGGCAGGAACGCCCGGCTTACCGAACGGCATCATCGATAATGAATGTTAAGAAATGGCAAACCATAGGGCGTCGCAGTGCGGACCGGGCGCTCCGTTCCTGCGCGGGACGCTTTTCGACGTCCCGCCCGCTCACCGGTTCTCGCTCACCGGTTCTCTGGGCAAAGCTGACAACGCGCCAGCAACGGTCCCTGCGTCAAGCTCCGCCGGAGATGCGTGAAGGCTGGGCCATTCCAGACCTGGAAGAAATCCTGGTCGGATTTCATGTACACCGGCGCCTGCTCTCCGATCTGCCGCATGTAGCAGCATGGAGTGACGAGATACTGCGTCCGGTTCAGCAAAAGGTTGTAGTAGGGATAGGTGCAGTCGAATGGGGCCGAGCGCCGGAACGGATTGGGGTCCGCGGCATGGATCGGCGGTTCGGTGTCGTCATGCACCGGTTCGGGCCAGGTCCGGCTGCTGTCCAATGCCATCGACCGGGAAAGCAGGGCGGGAGGGTGGGCGGCAGCTTCCTCGACCACCGAAGGGGGAAGGATCGGCAGGCTCCAGTTTTCCGGAGAGGCGTAGACATCGCACCGGCATTGGGCGATGGCCTCTACGGCCCGCTGTTTCTCTTCTTCGAAATCCGGCCGCAGAACCGGGGACAGGGTGTGATAGTTGAGCCCAGGCGGAAGCGTGTCCATATGTTGCAACACACGCATGAAAATGCCGGAAACACCGATTTCATCGAAAAGACGGATGAAATCCGCAGCCTCATGCATGTTCGTGCTGGTTGGCACGAATGAGACGAACACCAGGATGCCAAGGGACTTCTGCTTCGAAACCAGATAGCGGATGGAGTCCAGGATGCGGTCGAATGTCTTGGGTCCCAGCCCCATCACCGCATCATGCGTGGCTGCCGTCGCCGCGTTGATGCTGATGTTGAAGATGTTGACCCCCAATCCGAGCAGACGGTCCACCCAGCGGTGCAGCAAAGCGCCATTGGTGAAAAGAGTGAACTGGCAACGCGGATCGACACAACCATCCAGTTGATGGACGATATCCTCGAATTCGGGATTCGACAGGGGTTCGCCATAGCCACAGAGGTCAATACATTTGGCATTGGCCAGAACTTGAGAAAAATCCTGAACATTTGCCGCTGTCATATATTTTGATCTGCCAAGCCAAGATGTGCAGAACTCGCATCGAGCATTGCAGGAATCTGAGATTGGCAAATAAATTTGCCATGGATAGGTCTGAAGGGAAATTTTCCGATGCGCGTATTCCCATCGGTTCAAAAGATAATTCCAGAACCATTGGTCACCAATGTGGCGCCATGGCTCTATGTCTTCATAGGAAAGGGCTCTCAAAAAGGCGACGGACTTCTCATCGAACTCGCCACATTTGAGAATTTCTTCAATGAACGAAACACCGAAGATGGCGTAAAGCGTTTCCGAACAGGTGGGCAATGCCGATGTGGCAGGCATATCGCGCGGTTCCAAGCGAACCATACGGGTTTCCGCCGGCAGCACGAAATACCATGTGGATGAAGGGCTGGTGCGCCGACAAAAGGTGAAAGGCCGATAGGCCTGCCCCCCTTCGTCCATGAGGACCAGAGACGCCCGCTCGTCGAGCACCAGTCCGTCCCTCCAGCGGATCGACAGCCGTACGAGCCGTTTCCCGACGGTGTCCGCCACAGGTAGAATCCACGCCCCCCTGTCCTCCGCTTCAGAGGAGTCGGGAACCAGCTCCAGCGCATGGTTCCCGTCGCCCTGCGAAAAAGGCGGATGGACCGGCGCGGTGGAGACGGAAGTCGAACAGGACGGACTGGCCATGGCTGGTCCATTCATCAGAGCATCATTCAGAAACGGGGAAAAGAGACGGAATGCTCTTCGGAATTCCGCGGCCCACAATGTCGCGCGCCCACGACGGCAGGAACATACAGCCGAACATCAGTTCGCCCAGCCCATCCTGGGCGGCGTCCCGCAGCACCGCGTCCCCCTCTTCCGCCAAGCCGTTCGAGAACAGGCCCAGCGCCAGACAAAGGGGCGACATGCTCCATCCGGGATTTCTGCGCGCTCCCTCCCGGTAAAGCTCCAATGCGGCGGCGGCATCGCCGCGCGCCTGCCGCAGCAAGCCGGTGATCTGTAGGATCATTCCATCCTTCGCCTGATCCGGATCCGCCTGCCATCGCTCCATATCCCGGTCCGCCCGATCGAGATCGCCGGCAAGCAGATCGAGCAACACCAGGAAATAGAGGCTGACCCAACCAAGGGCTCTGCCTTCAGCACTCTCCAGAAGGTCGCGGGCTTCGGCGAAGCGTGACTGAAGCATGATGGCCGCGGCACGGTTCAACAGCAGGCTCGGGTTTTGGTGCTGTGCCCCGGACTGGATAAAGCGGGTCTCGGCTTCGGCGAAGCGCCCTTGGGATATGCAGATCAACCCGAGAGACAGCTTGGCTTCAGCCCGGTTCGCGGCATCCCCCGTCTCGCTCAGCTCAAGGAAGATGCGCTCCGCCACATCGAACCGTCCCAGCATACGGTTGGCATGGGCAAGGACGGAACGGAGCGGCATGGCGTTGGGATGGTATTTCTCCCCGGCCTCGGCGACCCTCAACGCCGCCGTCGGCTTGCCGTTGCTCCACAGATAGATGCCCAGCCAGCGGAACATGTCGACGGGAGCGCCGTAGCACGGCTGATCGGCGGCCTTGGGCCACAGGTCGAGGATTTCCTTGCGCGCTTCCGCCGACCCGCCCTCGATCTGGGATCGGGCCACGCAGAGCAGGAGGTAAGGCGTCCCGACCTCTGGAAACCGGGATATCATGATGCGGCACAGCGGAACGAGGACAATCCATTCGGATTCCCTGGCCAGCCGCAACAGCAGCTCGCACCAGCCCCAATCACCGAAATCGGACTGCGCGGCGGCCTGATACGCCCGTTCCAGACGGGGATGGTCGCCGGAAGCACGAAGCGCACGGAACAGATCAGCCAATTGACACGGCGCCCTGTCGGCGGCACCGAAGCGCCAGGACATCCCCAGCAGTTGATCGACCAAGCCGAGATCGGGAGGATTCACCGGCTGGGGACCGCTTGGAGTGTTGCCTCCATCGGTCAATGCACGCCACAGCAGGTCGAGGCACAGGGCGGGGTCGTCAGAATTCTGTTCGAAAGCTGCCCGGCTGCAGACCAACGCATCCTGTAGCTTGTTCTGGATCGTGAAGACCTCGGCCAGATCGGAGAGTGCCTGGGCGCCAGCTTTCGGATCAAGGTCATTGGTCCGCACCAGGAATGCCTGGGCTTCGGCCTCTATCCCAAGATCGCGCGCGGCCAGAAATGCGTTGAACGATGCTTTGGCGTGGTGCGGAAAGCCGTCCAGGCACCGTTTGTAGAGAGCCAAAGCCCCCTCACGATCACCAGAAGCATAGGCGCCATTGCCAAGATGATAGCTGAAATTCTCCAGCGATTCGCGAAGCAGCTTTTCTTTGAAAACGCTGGTCATAGCTTATGAACTCCCTTTCCGACCCTGTCTCTCACAGCACCACTTCCTTATGAAGATTGAATGCTTCCGATAGGGTCGGGGTTCTGGCCGATCGGACTCAAGCCGGCACCGCCGGCAAGGGCAGAGCGTTGTGCGATGATTGCCTGTGCGAAGGCGATGCGGGCTTCCCTGTGCTTTTCGGCATAAGGAACGCGGTCGCCCCATCGTGGCCCCGGCACATCGAAGGAGGAGCGCACAGTGGCAAGGGCCAACTCCGGAGAGAAGGCAGAACACCCCAGAGGGTAGCCCTGCTGCTCGGCCAGATCACCGATCAGCGCCAGGAGGAAAGCTATGTCCACAGCATCCGCCTGAGAATCCGACGGCTCGGCTCGCAGTCCGGTCGAAGGTTTGCCGTAGGGATCGCCATGCCATGGCAATCCATAGAACGTCATGGAACCGAGAGCCGGATGGGTCGGATCGATCCCCAGATGCCGGCAGAGATCCTGCACGGCGCGGGGCGTGTCCCGTTTCACCGCCTCCAGCTGAAGGAACAGCACGGGAGTGGATTGGCGGCGCAGAATGTCGGTGCGGACCCAGTCCTGGACCAGCAGCCGCAGATAACGCTCGTGCAGCTCCGCACGCTCCTCGGGCGTATGGCCGACAGCGTCGGCGAAGTGCTTGTAGGAGATCAGGGCAGATACCGGATGACGGACCGGGACCACATAGGAGTCGGCAGGGAAGGGATAGGCGCACTCCCTGGAACGGAGCGGATTGATGTTGGCGGTCTCGATCAACCGGTCGGGGAAAAGCCAGTCGCCATGATGCAGATGGTGCAGCAGAACCTTGGCCGACTTGGGATCGCTGCCAAGACACCATGCATAGGCGAGATGGAAGGTGCAGAACAGCTCCCGTTCGGTCATCGGAGCGGAACCGGCAATCGCCCTCACCGCCTGCCGGAAGGTCCGGCGGTCGACGCGGACCACGGTCCGGCAGTCCGCCCCCAGCCTGCCCCCGGTGTGTGGAGAGACGGCGGTGTCGAACAGCGGCGCGGCCCAATGCTCCGTCAGGACCCGTTCGCACGCGGCGATCGGGTCGTAGCGCTCCTGCCCTGCACGCAGCAGGCGGGGGAAGAAGAAGGCGTAGGGAATGTGCAGAACCTCGGGATGCCCATCGAGATGGGCATGAAGCACCGTCGTGCCGCTGCGGCCGGTGGCGAACAGCTGTGCCACGGGCAGGGACAGCACATGCTCCAGATCCTTGCGACCCGGCAACGGAGTGGAACCGCCGGAATAGCGAACGGTCGATCTTCCTTTGAGTGCCGCATGCACCTGCGGCTTGGTCTCCGGCAACTGGAGGCTCCCCAGCCCCCAATCGGCATCGTTGGCCTGCAGCGTTGCCGGAAACTGTCCTGCAACCCCACGGGCCAGAATGTCGAAGGGTCCTCCATCGCCATTCTGGGCGAAACAGCGTTCGATCCGGACATCGTCGAAGTAACCGTTGCGTCGCAGCCAGGCGAAGGCATCGATGGCATGGTTCACCGTAGGCCAGCCACGGGCGCTGTAACCGATGTGCAGGGGCATCCGGCTGCCGTCCGCCGCGGTGGCGCACAGTTCCAGGGCATCGAGAGGATCGGGAGTTTCCTTGGCCGTGCCGGCCCCCACCTGCCAATGGGCCTTGTCGGGGCTGAGGAAGCGCACCGGAATGCCGTGGTTGAATGCCTGGAACATGGTCATGAAGCCAAGATTCTCGACCCGCAACTCCCATTCCGGCAAGCCGCGCAGGGTGTGGAAGACCTTGGTCGGGGCCAGCATGAAACGGCGCGCCGAGACCATGCGCATAGCGCCATAAAGATACCCACGGCGCGACGCATCCCGGTGCGTTTCGTGGAAACGGCGCAGATGGTGCCGCCCATCCAGGGCGAGGGCCGAAGCCAGCCCCTGAAGATGCATGGCGCCTTCCCCGGCATCCGGCCAGCCCGGCAGGGAGGATGCTGGAAGATGGGCGGTCCGGCTGAAGCACAGCTCGTCGTCGGCACCGGCGACGACCGCATCCAAAAGGCCGGGAGACAGGACCACGCCCGGCAGGAGACACAGGATACGCGGAGCGCGGGCCCGCCTTATGGCGACATTGAGAGCACGCAGGGAAAAGCGCGCATGGCGTTGGCTTTCGGGAACATATTCGGCAATCACCTCATCCGGAACCGTGACGATGCGCAGGTCCAGACCATCGAGGGAAGCCGGCCAGACCGCTTCACGATCCAGACCGAAGGCATCGGCCCGCCCGCCCCAGACGGCAACCAGGATTTCCGCGTCTAGCTCGGACTCCGCGATCTGTTCGCGCAGGGATGCCAAGGTAAGCGCAAGCAATGGACGGGACGCGGCGTCCTCGTTCTGGGCCTCGATGGCCAGGGCGATGCTGAGGCGCGGCAGGTTACCCATTGTTCATCCATCACGTATTTCCGGCCGCTCTGATCCGGCCGCTTGAAGTGAAGTCCGTCGGAGAGGCCGATGATAGACCATCCGCATAGCGGGCGGTAACCCGGTCACGCCTGCGCATTCAGGCCGGTTTATCGAACGGAACCATTTTGAGATAGGGCGTCTGGCCATCCTTGTAATGGAACAGCATCCACCAGTCGCAGGTAGCGCACAGTTTGCTCAGAGGACTGTCCGGATCGTCATAGAGATCGCACAGGGATTGGTAGATTTCCTCCATGCTGCGACCGCTGTCGATGTGCGGAAGCCAAGAGACGTCATGCTCGTGCTGATAAACGGCCATCGCACAGCAAGGCGCAACCCGGCCAGACGGCATGACGTAGAGTTGGATTTCACAGTTGGTGCGCTTCTTGGGAACAAAGAAGGCTTGGCGGAAGCGGAAAACATCATAATATTCAGTGTTGAAGTTTACTTGATCGACACGTGGACGCCAGAAATCTATCATTGCATCCATTTTGCCCATATTGCGTCCAAGCAACGTCACATTGATCTCAACACGAAGATCCTGATATTTATCTTTGAGTTGACGCAGGTAATCGCAGTGAGCGAGAACGTCCGACAGTTCTCCCCCTCGCCGGATTTTGCGGTATTCGTCGGGATCATGGCTGTCTACGCTCATGCGGATCAGCCGGACACCGGCAGCCAGAAGCGCATCGGCCACGGCCGGCGTCAACAGCAGTCCGTTGGTGAGCACCGCCGGCTTCAAGCCGAGGTCGCCCGCGCTACGCACATGGTCGAGTGCATGCGGGTCCATGAAGAATTCGCCGGTCGCCGCGAACCAGATGGTTTCTCCCGACGGCATCTGCTGGAGGACCGACTGGACCGCGGTCGGCCGCAGGGAACGACTGCGCCGGGTGGCATGCGGACCGTTGAAGTGGCACATCACGCATGTCAGGTTGCACACCTCCGTGACGGCGACCGATCCCATGCGGAACCCCGGCACGCGCTCGGCACGCGGCGAGAAGGGCTGCAAAGTGACCTCATGCAGCTTGGCCCCGGAAGACCCATTCTCGTCCAGCTCTCCAGCTTCGGCCTGCACAAGGGCGATCCGCTTGATGCGAAACACGGCCCTGCCGACACCGGCATTGCGGAAGACCAGGAAACGCGCCTGATCCAACCGCTCCCGGGGCAGGTCTACAGTCAACGGTCCGGCATCGGGGCCTTCATCCCCTTCATGGCATTCCTCTGCCAGAAAGGTTGAGAAATCCTCCTCAACCAAACCTATGCCGACACGCCCTTCCTGAACCTCCCCTTGAACCTCGACACGCAACCGCTCAGCTTCGCCCAAGCGCGCGGCAAGGTCAGGCGGCAGCCGATAAACTACCGCATAATCCCAGCGGGTCCGGCTGGTGGTGACCTCGATCCCGGCATCCGCATCCTCTTCGGAAACGGGATGAACCGTACCGGAATTCAGCATGAAATCGGATACAGACAGAATTTGTTCGATCATGGCCGGGTTCCAGTCTTCAGGAAAACGGCATCCCCCCATTTCACCTGTCCGTCCGGTGAATGCCTGAAACTGTAGTAATCGTAGACTTGATATCCGTAGCCATGCAAGGTCGAAGCAATTTCAAAATGCATAGCCTGACCTTTATACAGCGGCACGAACAGGACCTCGCACAGGATTATTTTTATTTTCCCACTTCTCAGTAGGGTTTCTGCCCCTGCCAATACATCCCTTTCGAATCCTTGAGTATCGAGCTTCAGGATATCGATATGTTCCACCCCCAGCCCGGAGCAGACTTCGGCAAGGGTGCGGACCGGAACCTCAACTGGTGGCATAGCTTCAATCGCGCCCTCGGTGTAGAGAGCGGCTTCATCCGCCATGGGGCGGAGCGAGTTGGTGGCGCTGTTGGCAAAGCTGTGCAAGGTCATTCGTCCTGACTGGGCACCGAGCGCACACTCATGGACCTCGACCTCCGGTGAGCCGGCGAACCGTTGGACAAGCTCTTCGACCACCTGAGGATGCGGTTCGAAGGCAAGGATGCGGGTCTTGGGAAAATGGCGGGAAAAAGCCGCGACGGTGTCCCCGACATTGGCGCCGACATCGACGATGACGTCGGCATGCCCGTCCAACAGGAAAGACAGATCGGCGATCGGCTCCTTTTCGGCATGGAAGCCGCGGCGGCGCCAGGGATGCAGGCGTGAAACCGGCCCCAGCCGGAGATGCCGGATGACGAATTCGGGTGCCTCGGCCCGCTCAGCAGTCCGAACCACCAGGGCGGCCGCCCGGGATGGAACGTCCACGACCAGTTCGACCCGTTCCACCGATGCCGCGCCTTTCCGCTCCAACCGGACCTCGTCGAGGAAGGTGGAGAAATCCGCTTCGACCACCCCGATGGTGACCGCCCCCGCCAGCACCTCGACCTCGACGGCGATCAGGCAAGATTGGGCGAGGCTGGCTACAGCATGCTTCAGGTCGAAGCTGACCGCATAGGACCACGGCTCGGCCGACCCTGCAACCTGCACCCCAACGGCGCCGCTTCCGACCCGGCTTCGGTTGTGCGCGGTGCAGTCCTCTGGTTTCGGTATCCCGTCCACATCCTGTTCCTTATTGAGGAATGCCAGCCCCTTTGCACGCCAGACGCCTTTCAGGAGACCATGCTTTCCGGCAGGTCTTCTTCCGCAAGTCCCCAACCGCTTGGATTGAAAGTCACCAGACCGCGCCCCGTCACGGGCTTGATGAAATCCTTGACCACGGAGTCCCAGTCCATGACAGGCACCCGGGTCGGGCGCGGAACAAGACGGTGGGAGCCATCTTCCGGGTGGAGCATCTGATGATGGAAGGCCGTGAAAGCGTCAAGGCCCCAACCCGGATCATGATCGAGATGGAACACGGGCCACTCATAGCCGAAGAAGCATTCCCGCAGACCAGCTTCATAGGCTTGGATCAGAAAGATCGAATCGAAATGCCAGCTGTGGATCGGAAGCTCCGGATATCCGTTCAGGCGATCCCAGTCGTCACGGTGCATCAGGGTGAAGTCCCCACATGCATTGAAATGGATTTGCCGGCCAAGATACGGGCCGACGCTGTCCGGCAGGCCTTCCACTTCAACTGCGGCCTGCGAGGCGATGTCGGTGATCGCCTCTTCCATGGTCATGGATTCGAAGGCGGGGATGGCCAGATCATGAGCCCACAAGGCGCCGAAGCGGTGATTGATCTTCTTGAGACCGGTCAGGCACCGCCTCTGCCGCTCGGCCGCTGGGATGCCAACCGGGATCGACGGATCGACATCCCAGCGGTCGGCCCGATACCAGAAGCCCGGACGCAGGTCCCGAGCCGCCAGCCGTCCGAACAACGCATCGGAGAAGATAACGTCGACGTTGGTGGCCAGGATGTAGGAACCGCGCGCCCGTCGCAGCCCAACGTTCTTGGCCAGATACTGGAAAAACGGGATGCGGTCCGACCAGGCATTACGGCGATGTTGCACGCTTCCAACCGTAACGATGCGCATGGAAAAGTATTCGGACGATCCCGGCCACTCTGCGGCATCCAGTAAAGGGCCGCGGTCGGCTGGAGGATTCCATTCCACAACAAGTAGCTCGGTCGGAAGCCGGAAGGCGTCCGCCTGCTCTTTGAGGCTGTGGAAGCAATGCAGCATCCGGGCGAGAATATCGCCGCCGTGATTGTCGTTCCGTGTTCCGACCACGACCGTCAGATAGGGATTTTCCACCACCAATACTGGCCTCGTGCTGGTGCGATCCTGCACCCCTTACAGGGTTTGGACCTTGAGCTGCAAGCGTGAAGCATGCAGAGAAAAGGCAAATGCATCCGTCGCCGTCAGCCGCTTATCCCGATCGAACCTCCAGATCGGGACGGCACAGAGCTACGATATGCGGTATGCGGCCTACCGCCGCGAACTGCCGCTGCACCAGGTCGGCCAGACGCTCCGCATAACCCAGCGTGACCAGAACCAGGGGAAGCGGCGCCAGAGATACCAGATGGCTCATTTCCACCACGGGAACCCCATGGAACAGGGAGGATGACACCAAATGCTCCATAAGGTCCGCATAGGCTGCCAGCTCAACTCCGCTTTCACGCGCGGTACGGATAAAGTCGGGGCCCATGCCACCGTCGCCCCCCACCGCGAGAACCGCGACGCGCATCCACCCTTCCGCTCGGAGACGGGCGACCATGGCCCGGCAGATCGGGGCATGGCCCGCATCGATCGCGAGCATGTCGGCGGGGCGTCGGAATATCTCAGGGTCCAGACGGGTCAGCGCTCCCTGCGGCCACGGCACCCGAGACGGGCGAAGCCCGAGCGCTAGTCCCATGGCCGGCCCCTCCATCATTGCCGCCACGGCGCGCACTCCTTCGAGAGTGTCCGCATCGCAGATCCTGCGCACCCCATCGACGCCGTCATTTTGGTCATAGGCAAGATTTCCCAAGGCATCGGCCTCCCAGGCGGTGGGGATGGTCAGGGCCGCGGTCAAGGGCAGCAGGGCTTCCTCTCCCAGGCACAGCCGGGGATCGCCGGACGAGGAGGTGGTGGCAATCAGCAGCGCCGCGTAGCGGCGGATGCCGGCCTGCAACAGGGCCAGTTTCTCCGCTTCACCCGCAGTGGCGGACACCGGCGCGATTTCCGGGACGCACCGTCCTCCAGCATTATGCTTATAGCCAACCGTGGTGCCGGACAGGCCGGTCAACGCACGCTCCAAGATTTGCGGACTACGGTAAAGGATGCGTCCCATCGCCATGGCCCGCTCAGATCCGCTCGCATACACGCTGACATGCAGTCCATCGGCCAGAAGTGCTCCGACATCGGCAACAGCATAGCAGAGATGGATATGGAAGCGGGCCCGTCCGCCCGGAACCAGCCTGGCAAGGGCGGCAGGAGTACTGCCACGAGCCCCCAGATCCATCAAGGAGACGCGCCCGGACGTACCGATCCGTTCCGCCAGATGCTCCAGGATCAGGGCCCTTCGCTCGGCACTCCGCAAAGCGGCCGTTCTGCGCAGGACAGGATCGTCGAACAGGCGCAATACCGCTTCCAGGGCTGAGGACCCCGAAGGCAAAATCTTGCCAGCCAACATCTCCAGCGTCTGCCCGGCCAGGAACGCGAGTTCCTCCGGAACCAGACCGCCGGCCTGCTCCAACAACCGGTCCCAGGCCATATGCGGCTTCGCCGTCAGAATTCGTCGCGCCACGGCATGATCGAGTTCCGCGAACTCCAAGGGAGCCAGCGCCTGACGCGAGACGTGAAGCGGAACGACCTGCATCGCATAGCCACGATGCCGGATCCAATCCTGCATCAGCGGGGCGAAAACCGCAGCCTCCCGCATCAGCGGCGCGACCAGGGCAATTCCGCGCCGATGGCAGTCCTCGACGACCCATCGGCAATATTCGGCAACGGCCGGCCCCAGAACCAAGCTGCCGAACTCCAACCAAGGAGCCTGATCCGACGGATCATGCCTGCCGGCAAGCGATGCCGGAAGACGGCGAGGAACCGCAACCGTAGCCGCCATTCCGCCAATCATCCGCTCGCGGTCATGCAGACGCGCAAGGGAGGGGCCAGGTGTATAATGCACGGCGCCCAGTCCGGCGGAGCGAGCCATGGCGACGTCGCCAATGGGATCGTCACCGATATGCAGAATCCGCGAGGGCGGCACGGCGGGATTATCCTCCAGAAGCCGTCGGAACAACCCGCCATTCCGCTTCGAACAACCATGATCGCTGGATACGAAAAGGGCGCGGAAAAATTCGTCGCGGATTCCAGCGCCACACAGCAATTGCCTGATCTGCTCCGCCCCCAAATACATGTCCGAGAGCAAAACCACGGGCCGCCCCTGCCGCGCCAGTTCTTCCAAGACCGGCAGCATAAGGGGATTGGCATAGATCAACGACGCTTCGATTTCCAATTCGAGGTCGGCAAGAGTCTCTGCATTCCCCAGCTTGGCACAATGGTAAATGCCCGCCAGATCGGTTTCACCCCCTCGTGCCGCAGCACGGGCGCGGCGCTCTGCATCCTGTCGCGCCAATCGGAAAAGCATCGGACTCAGACCACTGTCGACCATCCCCCTTTCCACCGCTTCCCGTCCGACGATGTCGAAAACAAGCGCAGGGCTGGAGACATGTCGCAGCAACAGCGTGTCGAAGACATCGCAAGACACGAGATCTGCATCAGCCAGTTCGGAATAGGTAAAAGATGGAGAAAAATCCACAATCATCTTTCCAACAAGGGTTCATTCAGCTGCCCACAGTCAACAAGAGAATCCATCACCATCATTTTAACATCGAAACTCTGGCTTTAAGCGCTGAAATCGCTTGTTTTCCCTCAACATAAATCCGGTCGCGATCCGCGCTCTTAAGCATTTTGGACGTTCTCACACCGCCAGAACCGGATACCCCTCCGGCAAATCCACCACCTGCGGCTCCGGCATAGGCCCCAGCTCCGCCACCATCGCCCCCCAGGACCAGCCTACCCCGAAACCGGCCATCAGCGTCTTGACCGGCCCGGCGGCCAGTTGGGGCCCCATGCTGTGGCAGATCGCCAGCGGGATGGAGGCGGAGCTGGTGTTGCCGAAGCCCTGCATGTCGATGATGAACTTCTCCGCCGGCACCTTCATGCGCTTGCGCAGATGCTCCAGCATGAAGGCGTTGGCCTGGTGCAGGACGAAGCGGTCGATGCCATCCACGTCGGTGGCGGCATGCTCCATCGCCTCGCGCAGCAGCGGCGGCACGGCGCGCAGCGTGAAGGAGAACACCTCCGCCCCGTTCAGCGTCAGGCGGGACTCGCGCTCCAGCTGAGCGGCGGTCTCCTCGTCGGCGATCCGCCCGGCGGTGCCCACCCCTGGGATCAGGCTATGGCGCTTGCCGCCGGCCTTGACGAAGATGTGCGGCGCCCCGGCGCCGTCGGTGCCGATCACCACCGGGATGGGCGGGGCCGAAGCGTCCACCTCCAGCGCGGTGGCCGATCCGGCATCGCCGAACAGCGGCAGGGTGGCGCGGTCCTCCGGATGCAGATGACGGGTCGGGTTGTCGCCGCACAGCACCAGCGCCCGTTTGGCCGAGGATCCGCCCAGCAGCTTCGCCGCGATCCACAGGCCGTAGACATAGCCCGAACAGCCCAGCGGCACGTCGAAGGCCGCCGCACTGGTCGGCAGCCCCAGACGGTGCTGCAGGATGCAGGCCGTGGCCGGCAGCACGTAATCGGCGTCCTGCGAGACGAAGACCAGCACCTCCACCGTCGCCGGCTCCCAGCCCAGCTGTTCCATCAGCCCTTCGGCCGCGGCCAGGCAGAGATCCGACGCGCAATAGGGCGGCGGCAGCACGCGGCGTTCCTGGACACCGATGGTGGCGGCCAGTTTTTTCGCCTCCTCCACCGTGAACATGCCCGGCTCATCGACGAAGGAATGGCGCTGGGATGGCACCACCGCGCGCAGGCCGGCGATCCGGATGCCGTCGATGATGGCTTTCATGGCTGTCCTGTCCTTCGCGTCTTCGCAGCCCGGCAGGGCGCTTGTCTCAATCGGTGTCCGGCACCATAGCGCACAGTGACGCCGGATTGGTTTCCGAAAGATTGATTGCGCCGCATGGCTCCGCCGTCACCGTTTCTGCCGATTGGGAAACGGGCGTGGCGCCCCGCACAAAAGGCCGCAGTCCCGGACGCGCTGCTGTCGGCTGACCGTCATGCTATGGTCCGCACCCGATACGCCATCAACTTGGATTTCCCCGCCATGACAGCCGTCTACAATCCCATGGACCTGAGCGGACGCCGCATCCTCGTGACCGGGGCGTCGGCCGGGATCGGCCGGGCGACGGCGGTGATGCTGGCGAAGCTGGGGGCGCGGCTGGTGCTGAACGGCCGCGACGAGGAGCGGCTGGCCGAGACCGCCGACCGTCTGGAAGGAGACGACCACGCCATCGCCCCCTTCGACCTGTCGGATCTGGAAGCGGTGCCGGGCTGGGTGAAGGGGCTGTGCGCCGACGACGCGCCCTTCGACGGCATCGCGCACTGCGCCGGCATCCAGACGCTGCGGCCGATCCGCATCTTCTCCGCCGCCTTCTTCGACGAGGTGATGCGGGCCAACCTGGGCAGCGCGTTGGCGCTCGCCCGCGGGCTGCGGCAGAAGGGCTGTCATGCCGAGCGGGCGGCGATGGCGCTGATCTCCTCCACCGCCGCCACGGCGGCCTCGCCGGGCAACGTCGTCTATGCCGCCAGCAAGGGCGGCATCATCGCCGCCACCAAGGGGCTGGCGGTGGAACTGCTGAGCGACGGCATCCGCGTCAACTGCGTCGTTCCCTCCATCGTCGAGACCGAGCTGATCGAGCGCGGCAAGCAGAAGCTGACCGCCGAGCAGTACGAGCATCTGCGCACGCTCCAGCCGCTGGGCTTCGGCCATCCCGACGACATCGCCCACATGATCGCCTATCTGCTCGCCGACACCAGCCGCTGGATGACCGGGTCCATCGTCACGGTGGACGGCGGCCGCACCGCCTGAGGCCCCGCGATGCCGAGAACCGCCATGCGCCATCTCATCGGGACAAAAGGTCCGGGGGTCATCGTGGGACTCCCGGCATGAGCGGCTCCCTGACCTTCATCGAGCCGACAGAGGAGCACGCCGAACTTCTGCTCGGCTGGCGCACCCGGCCCGACATCGCCAGCCAGATGCTGAGCGTCGTGCCCTACGACGTGGAGCGGCAGAAGGCGTGGCTGCGGCGCTGTGCGGAGCGCAACGACTATGTCCACCGCCTCCTCTGCGTCGACGGCGTGCCGGCCGGCCATGTCTCGATCACCGTGACCGAGCCGGAGTGGCGGATCGCCACCTTCGGCGTGCTGATGGGCGAGCGGGCGGGACGGATGGGCGCGGCCCCGCTGAACTTCGCCTACATGCTGAACCACGTCTTCTTCACGATGGGTCTGCGCAAGGTGGTGAACCACATCATGGGCACCAACAGCCCCCGCCTGCTGAAGGGCCAGCCGATGATCGGCTACCGCCCGGTCGGCGTGCTGAAGCGCCAGGTGGTGAAGGACGGCCAGGAGATCGACCTGCATGTCTTCGAGATGCTGGCCGAGGACTGGCTGACGGTGCGCGACCGGTTCAGGGTGTATGAGGACATGGACGGGCGGGAGTGGCGGTAGGAGAGCCGGCTGCTATCATTGAAATCGATGCAATCTCGGCTTAGCCTCCTTCTTCCGACATGCTCAGGAGTGATCGATGGGCAGCATCACGATCCGAAACCTTGAGGATCCGCTGAAGGCCCAGCTACGGATCCGTGCCGCCCATCACGGGCGCTCCATGGAGGATGAGGCCCGCCATATTCTGCGGGCAGCACTCACGGAAGAGCGCCAGCCGGTGCCGGATCTGGGCGAAGCCATCCACCAGCGCTTCGCGCGGCTCGGTGGTGTGGAGGTGGCGGAGACAAAACGCGAAACCCTGCGGCCCCCGCCTGGCTTCGACTGATGATCATCCTCGACACGAACGTGCTCTCGGAACTGATGCGCCCAGCTCCGTCCGAAGCCGTACTGCGCTGGTTTGCCGGGCATCCTGCCGCCACCCTGTTCACGACGACGATCACCCAGGCGGAAATCCTCTTTGGCCTTGCCCTGCTGCCGGAGGGGCGGCGACGGAGCGATCTGGTGCTGGCGGCGGAACAGATGTTTGCCGAAGACTTCGCCGGGCGAGTGCTCCCCTTCGACAGCATGGCGGCGAAAGCCTTCGCGCCCATCACGGCGGGACGGCGGCAACGGGGCCGGCCGACGGGGGCCTTCGATGCGCAGATCGCCGCTGTTGCAGCCTCCCGCGGCGCTGCCCTGGCAACCAGGAACGTGGCGGATTTCCTGGATTGCGGTGTTTCCATCATCAATCCATGGGAAAGTTTGAGTCTCCCCTCCTGAAAAGAGCCCACCGCCCTGTTCCTCACCCCCGCAGCACGCCCAGCGGCGCGCCCTGGAAGCCCGGAAAGCCGCGCGCCGCCGGTGCGCCGATCAGTTCCGACAGCACCGTCCGGTAATCGGTGGTGACCGCCAGATCGACGCCGCGGTCCAGCTGGTGGCTGGCCAGCCCCGGCCAGCGGCCCAGCATGCGCCCGCCAGCCACCCGGCCGCCCAGCACCAGCATGGCGCCGCCATGGCCATGGTCGGTGCCCTGGCTGCGGTTGCCGCGCAGGCGCCGGCCGAACTCGCTCATCACCACCAGCGTCAGGTCGCGCTCATGGCGCCGGGTGTCGGCATGGAAGGCGGCGAGGGCCCGCGACAGCTGGCCGACGGCGGTGGCGAAGCGCCCCTGCTGGTTCTCGTGGGTGTCCCAGCCGCCGACATCGACGCAGGCCGCCCGCAGGCCGATGTCCATCTTCAGCATGCGGGCGACCGTCTGCAGCGCCCGTCCGGCCTCGGTCTCCTCATAGACGGCCCCGCCCTCCGCGTCATAGGCGGCGACCTTGCCGTCGGTCCCGCGCGGCAGCCGGCCGTCGACCGCCGACAGCCCGTCGAGCGCCGCCCGCGCCGCCCGCTCATAGGCGCCGTCGCCCTGCCGGGACAGCGCCGCCAGCACCGCCGCCGCCTGCGGCCCGCCGGGAGGGGCCAGCCCGCCGCGCAGGTCGGGCACGGCAAGCGCGCCGCCCAGCCCCGCCAGGGCGGCGGCCGGAGCGGCGGCGGTGCCGATGGCCGGAACCCGTCCGCCCTCCCCCTCGTCATGCCCGCCCTCGCCAAGCCAGCGGGCGACCCAGCCGCTGCCGGTGCGGGCGAGGTCCTCCTCGCGGGCGATGCCGCGCTCCATCAGGTCCTGGGCAACGAAATGACTGCGGGTGCCGTCGGTCAGCCCCACCGCATGGACGATGGCGAGCCGGCGGGCGGCATAAAGCTCCGCCAGCGGGGCGGCGTCCGGATGCAGGCGGAAGTCGAGGGAAGGGGCCAGCGTCTGCTCCAGCCGGATGCCCGCCTTCGCCCCCTCCGCCATCACCCGCAGCTCAGGCGTCCGCGCGGCGCGATAGTCGGGGTCGTCGGCCGGCGCCACCAGCGCCAGCATGTCCGCCCCGCCGCGCAGGAACACCACCACCAGCGTGCCGGCCCCCAGCATCCCGACCGGCGCCTCAGCGGAAGAATCGGCGGCAAAGGCGAGGCTGCGGACGCCGGGAATCCCCGTCAGACCGCCCCCGGCCAGCCCGAGGCCGGCCGCCAGTCCGCCCTGCATCACACCACGGCGTGAAATCGTCATGGCTCAAGCCTCCCTCAACGCTGGTTGAAGCGCGGCGCCATCGCCACGAAGGCGGCAACCCGCCGCAGCCGGTCGTCACCGGCCTTGGTGCCGGGGGTCAGCATCGCGTCGGCCGCCAGCCCCATGCCGGTCAGGATGGCGGCGGTGGTCGCCGGCTCCGGCTCGTCGCCATGCAGCAGCCCCTGCCAGCGGTCCACCGCCGCCGCCGCCGGCAGCGGAGCCGGGAAGCGGGCGGCGAGGTCGATGGCCCCGGTCTCCCAGCGGTTCTCCGCCAGCCCGAGCAGCAGCGCCCAGCGCCGGCGCATGGCGGCGGCCCCCAACCAGGACTCCATCCGGTCGGGATGGCCGACAGGGGCGGGCCAGCCGAACAGCCGCTGGCCGCTGCCGTCCAACTCGCCCAGCAGGGCGTTGGTGGGGACGAGGTCGATGCCGGCGCCGCAGGCGAAGGACGCCACCAGCTCCAGCGGGCGCTTCACCTTGGCATCGCGGATGCGGGCGAAGTCGGGGGACAGCGCAATGGCGCGGACGACGCGGGCGATCTGGTCCGGCTTGCTCCGGCTCTCCGTCCACACCCGCGCCGCCAGGGCGACCAGCCCGGCCGGCGGATCGTCGGCGACCAGCCGGCGGCACAGCGCGGTGCAGAGGTTGCGGGCGGTCGCCGGATGGTCGGCGACGAGGTCGAGCACGCGGCGCCCATCGTCCATCGGCGACTGGAAGGGGTCGAACTCCCGCCCCAGAACCCGCTTCTGGTAATTGTCGTGCCAGCCCTCGACATAGGTGAAGCGGCCGGTCACCGGCAGCCTGGCGTCGCCGCCCAGCCCGGCGCCATCCTCCAGCGTCCAGCCGGTGAAGGCGCGGGCGGCCTCGTAGACATCCTGGTCGATGTAGCCGTCGGGCGCGCCGCGCAGCGCCCCCGGCACGTCGCGCCAGCGGTTGTACAGCGCGTTCAGATAGGCGTCGCGCCCCAGCCCATGCAGTTCGAACAGCTCGCGGGCGTAATTCTCGTTGGCGGCGCCGGCGCGGGACGAGCGGTTGTTCAGATAGACCTGCATGGCGCTGCTGGTCGCCACCGCCTCCAGGAAGGCGCGGAAATTGCCCAGCGCATGGCGGCGGATGACGTCGCGGTCATAGACGGGCAGCGCGGCGGCCACCGCCGGCTCGCCCGCCGCGTTGACGTTGAAATGGTTGTGCCAGAAATCGACCAGCACCTCGCGCAGCTGCCAGCGGCTGTGGACGGCGCGGATCAGGGTGGCGGCTGCGACCTCCAGCCGCGGCCTCTGCCGCTCCGGCCCGGCGACCGCCGGACGGTTGGCGGCCAGCGGCCACAGCGCCTCGATCGGCTGGCCCAGGCAGGCCAGCGGCCGGTCCTCGTCCACCGCCTCCCAGCCGTCCCCGGCGGGATAGCGGATGCGCAGCTTGGCCGCGGCGAGACGGCGCTCGACCTCGGGGTCGTCATGGCCATCGGGGGAAAGATCGGGAGACAGCTGCCGGTCAAGCCAGCGGGCCAGCCAGTCGGGACGGCCGCTGGCGGCGTCGGGCTCCGCAGGCCGCGGACCGAAGGCAAGCCGGCTGAAAACAACGGCAGGGGGAATCGTCATGGTGCCGCCCATGGTGGATGAACCTCCGACGACCAAGCCCCCCGCCCGATGGTGGCAGACTCCCGGTCCCCTGGACAGCGACAAAAAGCGGGGCGGAGGCGGGAGACGGAGTCAGCCCATCATTCCCCGCCAAACCGTGTGAAACTGCTGGATGCGCTCCTCGTTCAGGCCCAGCACCGCCGGGCGGTCCGTCTGCCGGCAGCCGCGGAAGGCCAGTTCCGACGCCTCCTGGTCCTCGCGCAGCAGGGCGACGTTGAGGTCGCGGGCACCCTCCTCGATCAGGCGGCGGGCAGCGGGACCGCCCCTGCCGGCATCGCCGTCCGGATCGGCCAGGAACAGCCGGAGGCTCAGCGCGCAGCGGTCGGGCCCAAGCGGGTCGTAGGTCTGGACGCTCATCACGGCACCGCGGGTGAAGCCGATCTCCAGGTTGGGGAAGATGTGCAAATGGTCGTACTCGCGCAAAGCCGGGCTCGGGCGGAAGCCCAGCCGCTCCGACACGCCGTCCCACCAGCGGGCACTCCTGTCCGACACGCCGGTCACGCCGCGGGAATGGGCGCCGTCATAGTCGCAGCGCCAGTCGCCCTTCACCAGCTTGCGAAAGGTGGTCGGGTGGGTGAGGTCGGCGTGGTAGACCTCCAGCACGCTCTCCACCCCCATCTTCCAGTTGGCGGCCCACTCCATCGACCGCTCGTCGAAGGAACGGACGAAGATCTCCGAGGCATGGCGCAGCACGTCGGCATAGCCGCCCAGCCAGTCGTCGAGCTCCGGCCCCTCCGCCGCCACCCGCAGGAAGACGAAGCGCCCGCACACCCCCACCGCCGCCGGGGTCAGGGCACGGCCGCAGCGGCCCTCCCGGTCGAGGCCGAAATTCGCCTCGTTGCCGGGGATGCCATAGGGCACGCCGTCGCGGTCGAAGGTCCAGCCGTGATAGCCGCAGCGCAGCATGCCGTTGCCGCGCGGCGCCCGGTGGATCATGGCGAAGCGGTGGGTGCAGACATTGCGGAAGCCCCGCAGCTCCCCGTCGAAATTCTGCACCAGCACGTCCAGCCCGCCGATGCGCCGGGTCAGATAGTCGTTGGGCCGGGCGAGATCATCGGTGAATCCGGCGAAGACCCAGGACCGGCGGAAGACCCGTTCCTCCTCCGCCCGGAAGATCTCCGGGTCGTGGTAGGCGGCGGGGTCGATGCCGGGGACGGCCTTGGCGGCGGCGAAGGGGAGGGGGCTTTCCATGATGCAGGAAGGGTAGCCCGCGCCCCGCCGGCCGGTCCAGGGTACAGCGGGTCGCAGGCCGTCCTCCCAGGCTCTTCTCACGGCTGGAACAGCGTCGCCTCGATGCCGCGCAGGCCGGTGGCGTCGCAGATGTAATAGGCGACCATGGCGCGCCCGTCCGGCAGCACCGCCGCCCAGGGATAGCCCAGGTCCGGTGCCGGCCCATCGTCGCGCAGCACCAGCTCCGTCCCCTCGTCCGGCTGTTGGCGGCGCGGGTCGTAGATGCGGGCGCGCACGCCGTAGGGCGCATGGCGGTAGCCGCCGACCAGCAGCAGCCGGCCGTCCGGCAGCGGGCAGGGATCATAGGGATGGCCGACCACCGCATGGCGCCGCCACGGCTCCCAGCTGTGGCCCATGTCGCTGGAGCGAGAGGTTGCCAGATGGTCGTCCAGCCCGGTGGTGCGGTGGAAGGCGTGCAGCACGCCGTCGGCGTCCAGATGCAGCGCCGTCTCGCAGAAGCCGGCCCTGGCCTCGGGATCGATGGCGATGATCGCCCGGTGCGCCCAGCTTTCCCCCCGGTCGGTCGAGACGAAGAGATGGCTGGCATAGGTGCCGGTGGAAGGATGGTAGGTGTAGCCGGTTTGCAGGATCGTGCCGTCCGGCGCCTCCACCGCCCGGCCGCGCACCGCACCGCCATGGAAGGGCCGCCGACCCGGCACGATGTCGGGATGGCCGGGCAGGGGCGGCAGGTCGCGGTGCGCGGTCCAGCTCCGTCCGCCATCGTCGCTATGCCGGCTGTAGCCGCCCCAGAAGATGTAGAGGTCGCCGGTCTTCTGCGGGTTGCCGGTCAGCCCGATCCCCAGCGCGCGCAGCGCGTCCCCTTGCGACGACGGCACCGGATACCAGCGGAAGCCGGTCAGCAGGATGCGGCCGTCGCGAAGGGTGAGCAGGCTGGCGTCCTGGTCGGCCGCCTGCGGGTCGGCGGGCAGGACCGTTTCCTCTCCCAGCGGCTCCGCATCGGGGCCGAGCCGCAGCAGGACGGTCTGCGACCGCGAATCGAGATGGTCGACATGGTTGAACCCGGTCTCCCCCGCCCGGTATTCCGGCCCGCGCAGCCAGCGATGGTCGCGGGCCCGCCGGAAGGCCAAGAGCACCGAACCGTCCGGCGCCGGGGTCAGCGACGGGAAGGACGCATAGAAACGCGGGTCGCGGTACAGCACGCGATGTTCGACACCGGTCATGGTCATCGGGTTTCCCTGCCTTCTTCATTTCTCAAAAGACACTACGCCTTATAACGTGCGACGCCCTGCCTCAGCGGTGGAGCGGCGCGCACAAGCGGATACGGCTTGAAAGGCGGGTGCTCTTATGGAGAGTCTTCGTCGAAGACTATTCCCCTTTCACGCGGTGCCGCATCCCATGGCGTCCTCCTTCGTCCCCGCTCCCGTCGGCAGCTTTCTGGACAATGTGCGGACGCGCATCGCATCGCCGCTGGCTTACTGGCGCAAGGCGAAGGCCGATCCCCGCTACGCCATCTACGACATCCTGCCCATCGTCACCGACCCGGTCCTGCGCGACCGGCTGGCGGCGCAGATCGCGGCGCGGCGTCCGCGCACACCCGGTTTCCATCCGTCGCTGGAGGCGCGGGACTGGTGCCGGACGCTGGAAAGGGACGGCATCGCCCCGCTGCTGCAGCCCATCGACCCGGCCGTCGTCGCGGACCTGCGCGCCTATTTCGAGAACACCCCCTGCCACGATCCTTTCCGCCCGCATCTGGGCTGGTTCCGGCCCGACAGCCCGCCCAGCCCGGTGTCCAACATGGGCTATCATGGCATCGACCAGATCCTGCAGGCACCCCATGTGCTGGCTCTCTTCAACGATCCGCAGGTGCTGGAGACGGCGGAGCTGTATCTCGGCTGCAAGCCGATCCTCGACAACATCGGCTGCTGGTGGTCCTGGGGCGGCGAGAGCTTTGGCGGGCGCGAGGCGGCCAAGGGCACACAGCGCCACCACCGCGACCTCGACAGCCTGCGCGGCTTCAAAATCTTCTTCTACCTGACCGACGTGGACGAGGATGGCGGCCCGCATGTTTTCGTCAAGGGCAGCCACCGCAGCCGCCTGCTCTCCACCGGCCGCGCCCTGACCGACGCGCAGGTCGACGCCGCCTTCGGCACCGCCGATACGGTGACCATGACGGGCCCGGCCGGCAGCCGGTTCCTGGGCGACACCTACGGCGTCCACAAGGGCGCCCTGCCGCAACGGGGCCGGCGCCTGCTGCTGTCCGGGCAGTACAACGTCAACCGCACCCCCCACGGCCCGACCGTTCCGCCGCTCGACCGCCGTTCATCGGCTGTGCCGGACGGGCTGGATCCCTTCGTGAACCAGATCTACGTGGCGGCCTGAAGCTCCGTCCCGGTCCTTCCCCATGAGGGGGCTGGACGCCGGTGGGCGGGGACTGATAGGCGATAGCGGCCCCGCACCCGCCAGAGAACAGCCCAGCCTATGCCCGGACATCGCCCCTACCGCCTGCACCGACCCTGGACCGTGCTGGGCAGCCGCGAGCTGCTGGACGCCGATCCGTTCCTGAAGGTGCGGGTCGAGACGGTGGAGCTGCCGGACGGGCGGCGGATCGACGATTACTACCAGTTCGACCAGCCCTCCTTCGCCTGCATCTTCGCCGAGACGGCGGACGGGCGGATCGTCACCTATCGCCAGTACCGCCACGGTCCGCGCAAGGTCGGGCTGGTGTTTCCCGGCGGGCATCTGTCGCCCGGCGAGGATCCGCTGGCCGCCGCCAGACGCGAACTGATGGAGGAAACCGGGATGGAGGCGGAGAGCTGGACCGACCTCGGCGCCTACATCGTCAACGCCAACCAGGGCGGGGCCTGGTCGCACATGTTCCACGCCACCGGCTGCCGCCGGGTCGCCGATCCGGTTTCCGACGATCTGGAGGATACCGAGATCCTGTTCCTGACGCGGGCGGAGCTGCTGGAGGCCATCGGCCGCGGCGAGATGCATCTGCTGACCCAGATCGCCCTTGTCAGCATGATCTGGCAGGCCGACATCGCCCGGGCGGTGTCCCGCCCCCGCCCGGCGGACACAACCAGCCGAGGAAAAGCCGGATGATCCGTCGCTCCCCCATGTCCCTGATGGCCGCCCTGCTCCTGGCCGCCGCCCTCCCGACCGCCTCGCCCGCAGCAGCCGAGCCGATGAAGGGCCGCTACGAGCTGCGCTGCCAGGACCCGCAGACCCGGCAATGGACGGTCGCCGGCCAGGTCACCGACCCGGAGATCGCAGAACAGCCCGCCTCTCAGCCGACCTCTGGCGGGAAGGCCGGCGGCCGCGTGGTGCGCGGCACCGGGGCGGACGGCAAGCCGGTGGCGCTGCCGATGCCGTCGGACCGCACCTGCATGCTCAGCGCCCGCTGACCGTCAAACTGTAACATCCCCGCGGTAGCTTCCCGACGCTCGCCAAGAACAAGGCCGCGCCGAACGGGCTCCCATGGTCCGCCCATGGCCCGATGGCGCGGCGCACGCCAGCCGCTTGCCCTGATGAGGGTTCGGGAGACATCCGCCATGACCGATCTGTCCGTCCATCTGCCTGAAACGTCGCGCCGTTCGGTGCTCCGCGCCCTCGCCGGGCTGCCGCTGCTGCCGGTCGCCGGCATCGGCGCCGGCGAGCTGCTGTTCGCCTCGGGCGCCGAGGCCGCATCCGCCAAGGGCGCGCCGGTCGCCGTCGAGTTCGTCGGCATGGCCGCCCCCACCGCCGCCGCGGCACAGGCGAAGACCACGGTCGAGTCCAGCATGGTCGTGACCTGGGCCGACGGCTCCAAGCAGAGCTTCGCGCTCGGCTACCAGCCGCTGTTCATCACCGGCGATCAGGTTCCGGACGGCAAGGGCGGCACGACGCTGGCCGGCGGCTACGTCGACATCGCCGGCAAGCCGATCATGGACAGCTCGCTGGCGACCCCCGCGCAGTTCTTCTCCGACTGCCCGGACGGCTGCAACCTGCTGAACCCGATCCCCGGCGCCAAGGTGGCCGGCGTCACCGGCAACACGCTGTTCGCCGTGGTCCAGTTCGAATACACCACCCGCGATTCCAAGGACGCCTCGATGTACGGCAAGCTGCCGTCGCCGATCGCCGTCCTGACGCTGGACCAGAACAAGGAGACCGGCGCGCTCAAGCTGGTGCAGTACCACAGCGTCGACACCAGCCCGGCGCATGGCCTGTGGATCACCTGCGGCGCCAGCCTGTCGCCCTGGAACACCCACCTGTCGAGCGAGGAGTACGAGCCGGACGCGACCGCGCTCGACGACCAGTTCCGCGCCTACAGCAAGAACCTGTTCGGCGACGAGACCAAGGCCAACCCGTACCACTACGGCCACCTGCCGGAAGTGATCGTGAACACCGACGGCACCGGCACGATCAAGAAGCATTATTGCCTGGGCCGCATCTCGCACGAGCTGGTGCAGGTGATGCCGGACGAGCGCACCGTGCTGATGGGTGACGACGCCACCAACGGCGGCCTGTTCATGTTCATCGCCGACAAGGCCAAGGACCTGTCCGCCGGCACCCTCTATGCCGCGAAGATGGAGCAGGAGGCCGGCAAGGACCTCGACAAGGGCGGCGCCTTCGGCCTGAAATGGGTCAAGCTGGGCCACGCCACCAGCGCCGAGATCGAAAAGCTGGCCGACAGCCTGAAGGCCGCCGACATCGTCGAGGTGAAGAAGGAGGATCCGAAGGACCCGTCCTTCACCCTCATCCCCTTCAGCGGCAAGACCCAGTGGGTCAAGTTCAAGCCGGGCATGGAGAAGGCCGCCGCCTTCCTCGAGACCCACCGCTACGCCCCCACCGTCGGCGCCACGCTGGCGCTCACCAAGCTGGAAGGCGTCACCGTCAACGCCAAGGACAAGACCGCCTATGTGGCGATGTCCTACATCTACAAGTCGATGAGCGACGGCAAGAGCGGCATCAAGGTCAACACCATCAACGCCGGCGCCGTCTATCAGCTGCCGATGAAGGCCGGCCAGACCGATCTCGCCGGTGCGGCCATCGCCAGCGACTGGGTGCCGGTGCATCTCAGCGCCGTCCCGGCCCTGGTCGGCCGCGACCTCGCCACCCCGGACGCCATCGGCAACACCGCCGACGCCGACCTGATCGCCAACCCGGACAATCTGAAATTCTCCGAGAAGCTGCGCACCCTGTTCATCGGCGAGGACAGCGGCAACCACGTCAACAACTTCCTGTGGGCCTACAACGCCGACACCAAACAGCTGGCCCGCCTGCTGTCCTGCCCGGCGGGTGCGGAGTCGACCGGCCTGCAGGCGGTCGACGACGTCAACGGCTTCTCCTACATCATGAGCAACTTCCAGCACCCCGGCGACTGGGAGAAGGGCCTGCACGACAAGGTCAAGGACAGCCTCGCCGGCCTGATCGACGATGCCTACCGCAACCGCCGCAGCGGCGGTGTCGGCTACATTCACGGGCTGCCGCAGGCGGTCTGAGAAACACGGCCCGACCGGGTCCCTCCGGGGGCTGGACGGACAGGAAGGACGCGGCCGGGCAACCGGCCGCGTTTTTTCATACCCGCATCGAAAGAAGTAACACTACCGCCAAATCGTACAGCGGCGTTTTTCTTGGAAGAGGTAATCACCAATCGACCTAGGACCAATCGGTGATCTTAACGCCTCGTTAACTGGCGGAATGGCTCAATAAGCTCATCAGAACGGGCAAGAGCCTCCACCTCGAATACAGGGATCGACACCATGTCCAAGATCGAATGCGCCGCCAGCATCTTCGCTTCTGCTTCCCTGCACCTGGATGTGGTCGATGAGTTCATCGCGATCACCCAGTCGAAGCTGGACGGCAGCAGCAGCGATTTCACCCGCGACAGCCTGGCCGACCTGCTCGCCGGCCTGACCGAGCAGCGCGAGACCTACCGCACCGTCCTGGCCGCCGCCGAACCCATCGTCACCGCGCTCGCCGCCTGATCCGGCCGCTTCGGTCCGCTCCTGCCGCCGCCCTCTTCCTTCCGCGAAAGACCGCCATCATGACCGCCCAGAACGCCGCCCCGATCGCTCAGGACGTCCTCGCCTCCGCCACCCTGCACCTGGACGTGCTGGAGGAGTTCATCGCCGTCGTCCGCCGCCGGCTGGCTTCGACCACCGACACTTTCGCCCGCGACAGCCTGACCGACCTGCTGCTGAACCTGACCGAACAGCGCGACGGCTATCAGGCCTTCCTGCCGCTCGCCGCCGCCGAACCGGTGTGAAGGCTCAGAAGGCCTTCAGCTTCTTCCAGGCGAACACCACCATGCGGGCGAGCAGCCAGCCGTGGGTGAAGCGGGAGATCTGGGTTTCGCCATAGCTGCGGTCGGCATAGCGCACCGGCACCTCGACGATCTTCAGGTTCTGCTTGGCGGCACCGAAGATCAGGTCGAAATCGCCGAACGGATCGAAATCGCCGAAGTAATGGCGGTTGGCGACGATGGTCTCGTAATCCTTGCGCCACAGCACCTTGGTGCCGCACAGCGTGTCGGTGAAGCGCTGGTTCAGCAGGAAGGAGAAGATGCGCGCGAAGGCCCGGTTGGCCAGGAAGTTCAGGAAGCGCATCGCCTCCGGCGCCATCGGGTAGACGAGCCGCGTGCCGTTCACGAACTCGCCGCGTCCCGACACCATGGCCTGGTAGAATTTCCCCATCGTCTCCGGCGGCACCGTCAGGTCGGCGTCGAGGATGATCAGGATGTCGCCGCGCGCCACATTGAAGCCGGCGCGCACCGCGTCGCCCTTGCCCTTGCCGGGCTGCTTCATGACCTTGATGTCCCAGTCGGGATAGGCGTCGCGGACGCGCAGGCATTCCTCGAAGGTGTTGTCCTGGCTGTTGCCCTCGACATAGATCACCTCGACGTCGGGAGCGAAGCGGGGCAGCCGGCGGATGGCGTTCTCGATGTTGCCGCGCTCGTTGCGGCAGGGGATCAGCACGGTGACCGAGGCCGGCTTGCCGTCGACCGTCACCGCCTCGACGGTGGGCTGCGGCCGGGCGACGACATAGTTGCGCACGCACAGCCGGCGGATGCCGGGCAGGGGGGCGACGTAGCGGTTGACCAGCGTGCCGAGCCCGAGCAGCCGCTTCGGGATCAGCTGGCGCCATTCGCGGCGCACCGGTTCCCAGCCGGCCAGATCCAGCAGGTTGACGATGTCGCTGGTCGACAGCCAGTTCTGCTTGCCCTGCGGCATGCGCATCCCGAGCTTCTCAGCCGCCCACAGGATCGGCTCCCAGACACGCGAATGGTAGCTGACGATGATGCGGGTCTTCGGCGTCGCGACCCGGCGCAGCAGGCGCAGCGTCTCCTCGATGTCGTCCAGGAAGCCGATGGTGCCCGACAGCAGGATGTGGCTGAACGGCCCCTCGATGGTGTCGATGGTCGCCGGATCCTCGGCGTCGGCGGCGATCAGCTCCAGCTGCGGATGGCGGCCCTTGGCCTCGGCGATGGTCGCCGGGCTGAGGTCGATGCCGACGCCGCGCGCCGGCTTCAGCGCTGCCAGCGTGTCGCCGACGCCGCAGCCGATCTCCAGCACCGTCGCCCCTTCCGGAATCAGGAAGCGCAGATAGGCGCGGTCGGCCTCATGGAAGGCGCGGTTGCGCTCGGCCCAGCGGTCGCGCAGGGGGGCCATGGCGTCGAACAGCGAGCGGATGCGCTGCTGGCGCGGGGAGAGGCCGCGCGTCCCGGCAGCGGTGTCCGGCATGGCGGCCGGCATGGGGGCGCCATCTTCGGCAGCCGTCACGGTGACGGGCTGGGAAAGCGTCGAGGTCGGCTGTTCGGTCATCGCGAAAAATCCGTGGGAAAGGCGTCAGCCCCGCCGGGAGCGGTCTGAAGGGACGTCTGGTGGTCCGTCCGGGCAGTTGTCTGGTGGTCTGGCTGGACCGCGGTCTCGTTGCGCAGCAGCAGCCAGAAGACGCCGCCGGGCAGCGACAGGACGGCGATCGACAGTCCGATCAGCAGCGAGACCAGAAGGGCCGCGTCGGCATTGAAGCCGAGCAGCGCGAAACCGGCGACCATCGCTCCCTCGCGCACGCCCCAGCCGCCGAGCGAGACGGGCAATGCCGCGGCGACGATGGCGGCCGGCACGATGGCCAGCCCGTCGAGCCAGCCGACCGGCAGGCCGACCGAACGGGCGAACAGGATGGTGGCCCCGATGGTGGCGAGGTGCACACCGATGCTGTGGCCCAGCGCCGCCCAGGCGGCCGGGTTGCCGCCCATGGCGCGCAGCTGCGCCACGGCGGTCCACACCGTCCGCCCCAGCGCCCCGTCGCGCAGCCGCTTGGGAACCGGCAGCCGGTCGCGCGGGATGCGCCCGGCCAGCAGCAGCAGCCCCATGGCGACGGCCAGCACCAGCGCCCCGACCAGCACGGTGGCGGCGACGGCGGGCGGCGCCACCGCGGCCAGATGCGGCAGCCCGACCAGCCCGATCAGCACGACGCCCAGCAGAGCCATCAGCCGGTCGACCAGCAGGGCCAGCATCACCGGACCGGCGGGATGGCCGAGCCGCCAGGTGAACCAGCCGCGCAGCAGGTCGGCCCCGACCGACCCCGGCAGGATCTGGCCGAGGAATCCGCTGGCCATCTGCAGGCGGAAGGCAGTCCAGCGGGTCAGCGAAAAGCCGGCGGCGCGGCCGACCGACCGCCACCGCTGCGAGGCGAAGGGCAGGGTCATCGCCTTCACGGCGAAGCCGGCGGCGAACAGCCACGGATCGGCGGCCGACAGGCGTGCGGCGATGCCGGTCCAATCGGCCCCGGCGGCGAGCGCGGCAAGCACCACGACCGTCACCGCCAGCTTGACCAGCACCGGCCACCGCCGTCCGGCCGGCTTCCCCGGACTGGGCAGGCCTGGGCTGGGCTGGTCCGGACCGGGGGCAGGACCGGAACCGGGCTTCGCCGATTGGGCGAAGGGGGTGTCGAGAAGAGCCTGGGCCATCATCCCCGCATGGAAATCCGGGTGCCGCGGGACAGCGGCGCCGAACGGGCCGTTGTAACGGCTCACGCCCGGCTTGTCACCCGGTCAGGCGGGAGAGGGGCAGGCGGGAAAAGGGACGGGCGGAGGGGGTGTCAGCCGGCCGTGCGCCCGGCCGCCCCTTCCTTGAGGATCGACATGACCGTATCGACCAGCTTGCCGGCATTCTCCTGGACGTAGCCCGGTTCGCTTCTCGACTGGATCATCAGCCAGGGCTGGGCGCTCGTCCCCTGCTCGGGATCGAAGAAGCCAAGCCGAGCCTTGGACTTCTGGAATTCCGAATGGTGCTCGCTGTCCGCCCGCATCGCAGCGCCGAACGCTCCATCGTCCACCGCCGCCTGCGACGCCGCGGCATCGGGACCGTTCAGCATGTCGACCAGACCGGCCTTGACCTCGTCGGCCGACATCTTGCCCAGCTTGTCGAAGGCCCGGTTGTCCAGCCAGATCTCCACCTGCTTGTCGTCGGTTCCCTGGGAGCCCGGCAGGAACAGCGTGATCAGGGACGACTTGTCCCAGCCTTCCGGCGGTACCGACGCTTCCGACTGGCGCTCGGCCTCCCAGTCCTTCACCTCCTGGGATTTTTCCGGCATGGCGATGCCCCTCGACACCGCCTGCCGCTCGACGACCTTGCCGATCTCGCCACTCAACGAGACATTGCCGGCGGCTTCGCCTTCCCCCTCGAAGCCGAACTGGCTGCGCAGCGACTCCATGCTCTGTCGGATGAAGTTTCCTCTCGCCAGATGATAATCCATGACCTTCTCCATGCGCGCACTCATCGCCTTGAAATCCGCGAAACTGAGATCGCCTGGGATCTTCAGCTGGACCGGCGGTGCGGACGGACCTCCCGGAGCGTCGGCCGCCCCGGTCATCTTCGAGACCGCCTGTGCCGACAGCGACACCGTATCGGTCGCAGTCTTGGCCTGGGGCGCGGTCGGCGACACGATCTTGGGGGATGCGGGAGAGGAGGATGGGGCAGGAGGAGGCGCGGAAGGCGGTGCCGACTTCAGCTTCGTCAGCAACGAGAGCGGCGACATGGCGCCTTCCTGTACAGCCTTCGTAACCATGCTACCCCCCGACAGGATGTATCGGAGGAAGGATAACGTCGTTACGAGCTAAAAGCTTATTAATTTCTGCAATCCCAGGTAATGACTCTCTGGGTCGGGGGAGCCCCCCGCTTCCATGATGTCGTTCATGCTCACCCCACACCGGCGGCGGCGAGCATGGCGCTGTCCGGCAGCAGCGCCGCGGCGGCGCGGGCCGGGGCAGGGGCGGCAGCGGGGCTCAGCGCCCGGCCTTCCAGCCGGCCGTTCAGGATGTAGTGCCGCATCGCCGCCGTCAGGTCACCGCCGGTGGCCGCCGCCACGTCGGCGTTGGCGGCCAGATAGGCCGAGGCATCGAAGCCGGTGCTCCGCCCCTCCGTCCGGCCGCTGCCCAGGTAATGCAGGTCGGCCCGGGTTGTGTCGGTGCCGAAGGCGGCGGCGAGGTCGGCATTGGCCGCCAGATAGGAGAGCGGGTTGAAGCTGACCGTCCGCCCCTCCGCCCGGCCGCTGCCGATGTAATGCATCGCCGCCGCCGTCCGGTCGGTGCCGAGCGCGGCCGTCAGGTCGCCATAGGAGGCGATGTAGGCCAGCGGATCGAAACTCACGCTCCGACCCTCCGCCCGGCCGCTGCCGATGTAGTGGGCCGCCGCGGCATCACCGTTGGTGCCGAAGACCGCCGACAGGTCGCCGTAGGAGGCGATGTAGGCCAGCGGGTCGAAACTCACGGTCCGGCCTTCCGCCCGCCCGCTGGCGGCGTAATGCGCCGCACCGGCGGCGGCGTTGGCGCCGAAGGCGGCGGACAGGTCGGCATAGGAGGCGATGTAGGCCAGCGGCGAGAAGGCCGGACCGGCCGCGGCGGCGGGGGCGCCGCCCGTGCCGGTCGCCGGGGCGGTGCCGCTCCCGGCGCCCCCACCGGCGCCGGGGCTGGGGATCCCCGGCACCGTCAGGGGAGCGAAGCCCATCCGGCCCCAATCCAGATCATGGATCCCCAGCGCTGCCGCGGCACCGCTGCCCAGCCGGAAATCGCCGGCCGCCGGGTTGGCGAACAGGCCGGACGACACCGTGTCGCCGCCGTTCAGCCCGCGGATGCCCTGCAGCAGGTTGCCGCTGACATTGTAGGAGCCGGGGGTCCAGAACTCCCAATAATCGGTTCCGGTGGACGAGGAGATGACGTTGCCGGTCACCCGGTTGTTGCTGAGCAGCCCGATGGTGCCGGCGCTCGGCACCCATTCCAGCCGGATGAAGCGCTCGCGCGGGTTGGACAGGGTGGCGAAATTGTTGGTGACGGTGTTGGAATCGCCGCCATGGATGAAGACGCTGGCCCAGCCGGTGTTCTGGATGAAGTTGTCCTGGACGGTGACGCCGTTGGCCATGTCGTCCAGATAGATGCCGAAGCTCTTCTGGCGGTCGAGCCAGCCCGACCCGTCGGTCGCCAGCCCGCCGACATTGCGGATGTCGTTGCCGCGGATGATCGTGCGGGTGTCGAGGTTGGACCGGCCCAGCATCTCGATGGCGCCGCCGTCGGCGGTCTCGGTCATCGTGTTGTAGAGGCGGTTGTACTCCACCACCGTGTCGGTGTTGACGGTGGCGCCGTCCCAGTTCTTGATCGAGATGCCGTAGCGCGTGCTGTTGCGGATGTCGTTGCCGGAGATCAGCGTGCCGCTGGTGCCGTAGAGCTGGATGCCGGCGACGTCCTTCAGCACCTCGCCGATGCCGTCCATGCTGTTGGCGCTGATGCGGTTGCCGTTGCTGCCGTAGGTGACCTTGATGCCGCCGGCCCCCAGATGCTCCATCCGGTTGGCTTCGATGGCGTTGGCCGACGATCCGGTCAGCGTCATCGCGGTGCCGACATTGACGAAGCGGTTGCCGGCGATGCTGTTGCCCGACGCGTTGGTCAGCGTCAGGGCCGAGCCGTCCCAAGTCGTGTCGGCGAAGGTCAGCCCCTGGAGGGTGACGCCGCTCGCCCCGTTCAGCGCCACGAGCGTGCCCAGCCGCGCCACCACGGCCCCCTGGCTCAGCAGGGCGCCGGGATCCTGCGGCTTCACCACCAGCCGGCCGGTCTCGGCGCTCCAGGCGAATTCGCCGGCATCGCGGATGAAGGCGTCGTCGTTCAGCAGGCGATAGGTGCCGCCGCTGCGCAGGGCGTATTTCGCCGCTTGCGTGAAGTTGACGGTCCGGCTGCCGGCATCGATGGAGGCGACGCCGAGGATGTTGTCGGACAGCCGCTCGGTGTCGAAGGTCTGGACCATCGTGCCGGGCTGCACCCCGGCGGCCAGCACCGCCGCCATCGCCCCGTCGCCGGCACCGATGCGCAGGCTGGTCCTGCTGGCGCCGCCGGCCGCCGCCTCCAGCACCGACCAGCCGGACCTGGCGTCGCCGGCCGTCCAGTCGCCGGTCTGCGCCACCTTCTGCCGCACCCCGCCGATGGAAAGGTCGAGGCCGGTCGCAGAGGTCGCCGCGGCATAGAGCCCACCGCCGATGGCGGTGAAGCCGCCGACCCGCTCGCCGCCGCTGAACACCGGCGTCTCGCCCGGAAAGGCCATGATCCGGACGCCGTTGTCGGCCGCGGTCAGCGTCACCGTGCGCGCCATGGCATAGTTGCCGCCGCGCACATAGGTGTCGCGGATGCCGGTCGCCCGCATCGCGCTCTGCGCACGTTCCAGCGTGGCGAAGGGACCGTCGGTGCCGTCGGCGTTGGGTGCCGCCAAACGTCCCGACCAGGAATCGTTGCCGTTGGTCGCGACGTAGAACGCCTGCTGAGTGTCTGTCATTGCCGGATTGCCTTGCCGATACCGGGCAATCTCACGACCGAAACACTTAATAAGGAGGCATCACTATCCTTTCGGAGGTACTCTTTCGTACGGAAACCCGGTGTTCATTTCGTGACAAATGACCCCGCCGCCGCAGTTGTCACTTGCCCTGTCCTTCGCGTTGTTTCGGCAGCACTCCACTCAACCCGGTCAGCGCATCTCGATCCTCCGCTCCTCCCTCAGCACCGTTTCGTCGCCATGGCGCAGCGTCACCGTCACCCGGTAGGGGCCGGTCGCCCAGGGGCCGGGGACGGGCTTTTTCACCTCGGTGCCGAAGAACAGCACGGCCAGCGGACGCGGCACCGCGCCCTCGTTGCGGAACAGGCGGCGGCCGTCGGGGCCGGTCACCTCCAGCGTCACCCGGTCGCCCTGGCGTCCGCCCATCAGCTCCGTCCACACACCCAGCACGGGCGCGTCGACCGGCACAGGCTTGCCGCCATAGCCGCCGTTCCGGGCCACCTCCGCCTTCGGCGCCTCGGGCGCCAGGCCGGCGCCGAGAACGGCGCTCGGCCGGTAGGCGAGCGTCCGGCGCGCCTCGGCGCTCCACAGCGTGCCCGACGGCAGCGGCGCGGTGCTCTGATCGGTGCTACAGGCCGGCGCCTCCGCGGTCCCGACCTCCTTGCCGGTATAGGGATCGAGCGTGCGGCCGTCATGGCGGATGCCGAAATCGACATGGGGGAACTCGGTGTTGCCGGACAGCCCGACCTGGGCCAGCGGCGTGCCCGCCTCCACCCGGTCGCCCGGCCTGACCGCGATGCTGCCGCGCTTCAGGTGGCTGTACTGGGTCTCCCAGCCATTGCCATGGTCGACCACCACCGCGTTGCCCGCCTCGCGCCCGGCGGGCGCACCGCCGCTCTGGCGGATGCTGACGTCGTCCATCCCGTCGCGCACGCGCGTCACCGTCCCGGGGGCGGCAGCCACCACCGCCACCCCGCGCCGCATCGCCTCCAGATCGGGCAGCCGGAAATCGGTCCCCTTGTGCCCGTCGTAGGTCAGCCGTCCGCAGGCGAAGTCCCGCATCCCCGGCCCCGGATCGGCATCGACGTAATTCTGGACGAAGCAGTCCGCCCCGATCCGGCAGCGCACCGGAACCTCCAGCGCCGGGGCCCCGGCGGGAGCGGCGGCAGGAGAATCGGCGAAGGCCACCGATGGCAGGAAGGCCAGGGCGGCGAGACCCCAGCGGCAATGGACCGGCACCCTCATCCCACCCCCTCGCACAATACGGTTCCAGTCGGCGTCATCGCCCAACAGGTGGGATGCCTGCGGGCCTGGGCCAAACCCGACCCCTATGCGCCGTCGCATAAGAGGCACCACGTCCGAAATCCGCCCCGTCCTTATCATCCGAAGGCCACATCGCCAGCCTGCATACTCCGCCCCGCATCTTCATCGACGACGGCAGCAGGACGGGACCGACAGCATGGCGAACAGCACCTATACCGGCCGGGGCGAGACGGTCGTCGTCATCGACAGCGGATGGTCGCCGACCTGGGAATCCGCCGCGCGCATCGTCTATCAGCACGACTACGCCAACAACGACGCCGATGCCCGCAACCCCAACGCCGACACCCATGGCGCCCTGGTGACCTCCAGCATCCTGTCGCAGGCGCCGGACCTTAACATCGTCGCGCTGAAGGTGATCCCGGACGGCACCTCCACCGCGTCGGGGGCGGCGATCGAGCAGGCGCTGCAATGGGTCGTCGCCCATGCGTCCGACTACAAAATCGTCGGCGTCAACCTGTCCCTGGCCGGCGGCTCCGCCACGTCGGAGATGACGACCCTGCTGTCGGACGAGCTGGCGAGCCTCGCCGCCAAGCGGGTGCTGGTGTCGGCCGCCGCCGGCAATGCCGGGCAGAACGGGACGGCGACCGACGTGTCCTATTTCGCCGCCGACCACAACACGATCTGCGTCAGCGCCTCGGGCGGGGACGGCACCATGCCGGGCTGGGCCCAGCGCAATCCGGGCATCACCGACCTCTGCGCCGACGGCACCGACATCCGGCTGACCGATCTGGCCGGGCGGACGGTGACGGCCAACGGCTCCTCCTTCTCCGCGCCCTCGGTGACCGCCGCCGTGGCGCTCGCCCAGCAGGAGGCCATCGCGCTGCGCGGCAGCGCCCTGACCCAGGACGAGTTCCTGTCGCTGGCCAAGCAGACCGGCACGCCGATTGCCGGCACCGGCTACACCGACCTCGACACCCAGGCGCTGCTGGCGAAGATCGGCCAGCTCTATGGCACGACGGCGACGCCGACGGTGCCGGATCCCACCCCTGGCCCCGGAACCGGCGCCCCCGCCACCACCACGGCTGCCATCCTGGTCAACGCCAAGGGCACCGCGGCGGCCGGCGTGAACGCCCATTTCACCCTGCTGGTCGACGGCCATGCGGTCGGCAGCGCCACGGTGGGTGCCGCGGCCAAGAACTACGCCTTCACCGCCACCGTGTCGGCCGACAGCGCCCACACGGTGCAGATCCAGTACGACAACGACGGCTTCGCCGGCGGCCAGGACCGCAACCTGTTCGTCAACAGCGTCAGCGTCAATGGCCACAGCTATGCCGCCACCGACGCCGCGGTGACCTACGACAAGGGCGCGCTCGACGGGCACGACGTGGTCAAGGGCCAGAGCGGGATGTGGTGGAACGGCACGCTGGTGGTCGCCGCCGACAAGGGGCTCTTCGCTTCTCAGGCGCAGGTGGCGGAGCTTCAGGCCGGCGACCTGCTGGGTCACGCGATGTCGGCCAATGCGGCCTCGCACGGGGCGACATCGGACACGACGGCCGATGCTGCCGGATGGACGTCCGAACTGCTCCCGGCCTTCCAGTATGCCGACCATGGGCTGCACGCGTGGCAAGACGCGCACGACATGGCGGTGTAAGGAGCCGAGGCCGAAGGAGATCCCCTCTCCCCGGGGGGGAGAGGGAGGAACCCTGGGAGAGGGAGAAACTCACCGCTCGTGCATGGCCTCCTGGGCGCTGCGCGAGAGGGGGGACAGCAGGTAGTCGGCGATGCGGCGGCGGCCGGTCTTGATCTCGGCACTGACCGTCATGCCCGGCTGCAACCGCGTCTGCTTGCCGTCGACCTCCAGCGTGTCGCGGTCCAGCGCGATGCGGGCGGCATAGACCGACCCGGCCTCCGGCGTCTTCGCCGCGCTCTTGTCCGTCCCCTTGTCGGCCTGCTGCTGCTGTTGCACGGCATCGCTGGACAGCGAGGCGACACGGCCGGGGATCAGCCCGTATTTGGTGAAGGAGAAGGCCTCCACCTTCACCTCGGCCACCTGGCCGGTCTGGACGAAGCCGATGTCCTTGTTGGGGATGAAGGCCTCGACCTCCAGCCGGCTGTCCTCCGGCACGATGACCATCACCGGCTGGGCGGTGGTCACCACGCCGCCCACCGTGTGGACGGCCAGCTGCTGGACATAGCCGTCCACCGGGGCGGTCAGCCGCAGGAGGTCGACCTGCTGGTCGGCCTTGGCAAGCTCCTGCTCCAGCGAGGCGGCCTTGCGCTCGGCCTCGGCAAGGTTGGTGTAGAGCTGGCGGCGGAACTCGGCCTCGGTCTGGCGGCGCTGCTCGGCGGTGGCGGCGATGGAGGCGTCGGACTCCGTCAGCTTGATCTTCTGGACCAGAAGCTCCTGTTCCTGCCCGACCAGATCCTGCTGGAGCTGGAGATACTGGAAGCGGGACGAGGTGCCGCGCTTCGACAGGTCGTACAGCGCCTCCGCCCGCTCGCGGATCAGCGGCAGGGTGGCGTTCAGCTTGGCGATGGTCTGCACCACGGTGGCGCGGTCGGCCTCGCGCCGGGCCTGCTCGCGGTCGAGTGCGGCCAGCTTGGCGCGCTGCTCGGCGATCTGGCTGGCGAGAAGCTGGCCCTGCATCCGCGCCAGTTCGGGCGACAGGCCGGCCGGGGCGACGAATTCGGCGTCGGGGTTGCCGTTCACCACCTCCAGCGCCGCCCGCAGCCGCGCCGCCTCGGCCTTCGCCGCCGACAGGTCGGAGCGGATGCGGCCGCGGTCGGCCACCGCCTCGGTCGGGTCGAGCTCGATCAGGGTCTGTCCGGCCTTGACCAGCTGGCCGTCCTCCACGGCGATGGCGCGGACGACGCCGGTCTGCATCGGCTGGATGGTCTTGGTCCGGCCGCTCGGCACCACCCGGCCCTGCGCCACCGCCACCACGTCGACATGGCCGAACCAGGCCCAGGCGCAGGCGGCGGTGAAGGCCAGCATGATGACGGCGGTGAAGGTCCGCGCGGTGGGCGACGGCGGACGCTCCAGGATCTCCAGCGCGTCGGGCAGGAAGTCCATCTCGTCGCGCCGTCGCTTCTGCGGCCGGCCCTGGAGCTTGGTCGGCGGACGCGGGCCGCCGGGGGTGCCAGGCGCGTTGGCCGGCGGCCTGACGCCGGGAGGGGTGGCGGGAGTGGGAGTGGCGGGGGTAGTCTTCACCGCGGCGGTCGTCTTGCTCATGGCGTTCATTTCCCCTTAGCCCGCGGCCCGCTGTTCGATCAGCCCGTCGGCGGGCGGCGGGTTCGCACCCGGCAGCTGCCCCATCTGGCCGCGGAAGAGCGTGGCGTAACGGCCGCCGCGGCGCAGAAGCTCGTCGGGCGCGCCGTCCTCGACGATGCGGCCGCGCTCCACCGTGACGATGCGGTCGGCGATGGCGACGGTGGACAGGCGGTGGGCGATGATCAGCACGGTGCGGCCGGCGCAGATGCGGCGCATGTTGGCCTGGATGATCCGTTCGGATTCATGGTCGAGGGCCGAGGTCGCCTCGTCGAAGATCAGGATGCGCGGGTTGGTGACCAGCGCGCGGGCGATGGCGATGCGCTGCCGCTGCCCGCCCGACAGGCTGGCGCCGCGCTCCCCCACCACCGTGTCGTAGCCGTCGGGCAGCTCGACGATGAAGTCGTGGGCGCCGGCCAGCTTCGCCGCGGCGACGACGCGGGCCATGTCCATGGTCGGGTCGGTCAGCGCGATGTTCTCGCGGATGGTGCCCGAGAACAGGACATTGTCCTGCAACACCACGCCGATCTGCCGGCGCAGCCACACCGCGTCGGCGGTGGAAAGGTCGGTGCCGTCGACCATCACCCGCCCGCGCTCCGGCACATGGAAGCGCTGGAGCAGCTTGGCCAGCGTGCTCTTGCCCGAGCCGGACGTGCCGACGATGCCGACCACCTGGCCCGCCGGGATATGCAGCGACACGTCGCTCAGCATCTCCGGCCCGTCATGGCGGTAGCGGAAGGTGACGTGGTCGAAGCTGAGGTCACCCTTGATCGCCGGCATGGCGGCGCGGCCGGCGCTCTGCAACGGTTCGGGTGCCGTGTTCAGGATGTCGCCGATGCGGTGCATCGACAGCCGCACCTGCTGGAAGTCCTGCCACAGCTGGGCGATGCGCAGCACCGGCTGGACGACGCGGCCGGCGAACATGTTGAAGGCCACCAGCTCGCCCACCGTCAGGCTGCCCTCGATCACCAGCTTCGCCCCCAGCCACAGCACCAGCATGGTCGAGATCTTGGAGACGAACTGCACCGACTGGCTGGCGACGTTGTTCAGGTTGCCGGCGCGAAAACCCGCGCGGACATAGCCGGACAGCTGGTCCTCCCAGCGGCGCTGCATGCGCGGCTCGACCGCCATCGCCTTGACCGTCTCGATGCTCGACACCGTCTCGACCAGGAAGCTGTGGTTCTCGGCGCCGCGGGCGAACTTCTCGTCCAGCCGGCGGCGCAGGATCGGCGTCGCCACCAGGCTGATGGCGACATAGACGGGGAAGGAGGCCGCGACGATCGCCGTCAGCATCGGGCTGTAGACCAGCATGACGCCCAGGAAGACCACGGTGAACAGCAGGTCCAGCACCAGCGTGATGGTGGAACTGGTCATGAAGTTGCGGATCGTCTCCAGCTCGCGCACGCGGGCGACGCTGTCGCCGACCCGGCGCGAGGCGAAATAGCCCATGGGGAGCGACAGCAGCCGCTGGTACAGCTTGGCCCCCAGCTCCACGTCCAGCCGGTTGGCGGTGTGGGCGAAGGTGTAGGTGCGCAGGCCCCCCAGCACCGCCTCGAACAGGATGACGGCCAGCATGCCGGCCATCAGCACATCCAGCGTGCCCAGGCTGCGGTGCACCACCACCTTGTCGACCACCACCTGGAAGAACAGCGGCGTCACCAGCGCGAACAGCTGGATGAAGAAGGAGGCGAGCAGCACCTCGCCCAGGATGCCGCGGTATTTCCAGGCGACCGCGCCGAACCAGCGGGCGTCGAAGCGCGGCTGGCCCATGCCCATCGTGCCCTTGCGGCCGAGGCAGATCAGCCGGCCGGTCCACAGCGGCTCGAACCCTTCGCGGTCGAGGATGCGGGTCTGGTTGGTCGCCGCGTCATGCACCAGAACGCGGTCGCCGCCGGCCTTGGCCAGCACCAGGAATCCGCCGTCGGGACCGGGGACCAGCGCCGGCAGCGGCGTGCGCTCCAGCCGTTCCCACTTGGTCTTCACCACGCGGGCCTTGGCGCCCAGCCGGTGGGCCTGGCGGACCAGCCCGGTCAGGTCGGGGGATTCACCGCCGCAGGCATGGCGCACGCCGTCGTAATCGGCCGGAATGCCGAGGATGCGCAGCGCCGACACCAGCCCGGCGATGCCAGGATCGAGACGGGGGCCGGGGGTAGGGCCGGAATTGGGGTTCGGGCCAGGATTGGCTCCGGTTTGGGCGCCAGGGGGAGGGGGGGAGGGGTCCCGCGCCGGATCGGCCGGCGATCCGTCTCGCATCTGTTCCATGAAGGCTTCCCGGTTCCGAAACTCTAAGGGGTGGCGCCGAACGGCTGCGGCCAACCGAAGGTGAGCATCGTGTCCCCGCGCGGCCACCCGAACGATGGGGTACCCCGCATCGTTGGTGTTCGAAGGGAGGGGACCGAAGGGCCGCCGGGCGCTCTTCCGCGGTCTCCCCGATGGTCCACTTCGCCAGTCTGCTTTTCCTGGACCCGGTGCGGTGCTTGGGAGTAGGCATGCAGGACAGCCGGGCCAGCGGGACCGGCACCGTTTTCCCTACGCCGGACAGAAGCCGCCTTGTCGCCGATCCCCCAGCTCCTGCGCCTTCTGATCCTGCTGCTGACGCCCTTCTGGCTGTCGCTGGCGGTGGAGGGGCTGGGCCTGTACGGGTCGATGCCCTCGCTGCTGTCCAGCTGGCGCCGCCCCGCGGACGTGGACACCGCCACGGCGCAGCCGACCGGCTGGCGGGAGCGCGCCTATCTGGCCGCCAATCCCGACGTCGCCGCCGCCGTCCGCAGCGGACAGCTCTCCAGCGGCTACGCCCACTATGTCCAGCAGGGCCGCGCGGAAGGCCGCCGCGGCGGCTTCGTGGAGCAGGTCAGGAAGCCGGCGGAGGCGCAACCCGCCGCAAGCCAGCCGGCAGAGGTGCCGCCAACTCCGGTCCAGACGGCTCCTACCCAACCGGCCCCCACCCAACCGGCTCCGTCTCCCGCCTCCATCCCGGCTGCCCCGCTGCCGGCGGCGAAGCCCGAACCGCAGGATGCCGCCCCCGCCCCGCGGACGGAGCCGGCGGTGGAAATCCTGCGCCCCGGCGTCAAGCCGGTCCCCGACGCGCCGGCCCGACCGGCCGGCATCCAGACCGTGGCAAGCGCGGCACAGTCCCGCACCGTGGAGCGCATCCGCACCGCCAACGGCGGCGACGGGCTGCGCGTCGTGATGGATTTCGACCAGGAGCCGCGCTTCGAAACGCCGGTGCGCCGCCCCGACGGCCGGCTGGAGATGACGCTTCCCGGCACCCAGTGGCAGGCTCCTCCGTCGGGCCGCCTGCCGGCGACGGCGCTGGGCTACCGGGCGGAGCGCACCGGCAGCGGCACCCGCCTGCTGTTCAGCGACGAGGATGGCGGAAGCGACGGCAAGGGGGATGGCAAGGGCGAAGCGGTCCGGCTTCTCGCCGTCTCCACCCTGGCCCCCGACAAGGACCGCGGCCACCGTCTGGTGATCGATCTGGCACTGCCCTCCATGAAGCCCGACCGCAAGCCCCGCTGACGGCCAATCGCCACAGCGATTTCCCCGATTCCTTCATGGTTGTCTTGCCCGGCCGGATCGGTTAGCTGTCTGTCAGTCGTCAGTCACACTGGCCGTAAGCGTTCAACGTCAACCAACGCACTCAACGATCCCCAGCGGTCGGAGTGCGTTCGCTTGTCCGGAACGCGCGTCGACCGCGGACCAGTGTGGAGCACACCATGCGTCCCCAGCCGACATACGATCCGGCACGCGGCCAGCCGCAAAATCCCTCGCAAAATTCCTCGCAGGACAACACATCGCCGGACCGGTCCCAGGCCCGCCTGTTCGTCCTGGCCGCCATCCTGTTCCTCTCCTATCTCTGCGTCGCCATCTCCCTTCCGGTGACACCGCTGTTCGTGACCCAGACCCTGGGACTGGGCAATTTCTGGGCCGGGCTGGGCGTCGGCAGCGCCTTTCTCGCCACCATCCTCACCCGCAGCGTCGCCGGCAATCTCGTGGACGGCGGCGGCGCCAAGCCGGCGGTCGCCCGCGGACTGGCGCTCTACATCGCCGGCGGGCTGGTCTCGCTCGGCGCCGGCATGCTGCCGCCCCTGCCCTGGGCCGGACCCTGGGCGGCGTTCGCCGTGCTGGTGGCGGGACGCCTGCTGATCGGGCTGGGCGAGAGCCTCGTCGGCGTCGGCGTGATCGCCTGGGGGATCGGCATCGTCGGGCCGCAGCGCTCGGGCAAGGTGCTGGCCCTGGTCGGGGCGGCGCTGTATGGCGCCTTCGCGGCGGGCGGGCCGCTGGGCCTCCTGCTGCTGGACGGCATCGGCTTCGCCGGCACCATGGCGGTCGGCGCCCTGCTGCCGGCGCTGGGGCTGCTGGCGATCCGCCCGATGACGGGGGTTGCGGCCCATCCCGGCGCGAAGCGCCCGCCCTTCCGCAGCGTGCTCGGCCGGATCTGGCTGCACGGCGCCGTCGTCAGCCTGCAAGGCATCGGCTTCGCCGCCATCGGCGCCTTCTTCACCCTGCACTTCGTCCATGAATCCTGGCCGTTCGCCGGGCTCGGCCTGACCGCCTTCGGGGTGGGCTTCGTCCTTGTCCGCTTCGCCTTCGGCCATCTGCCGGACCGCATCGGCGGCCTGCCGGTGGCGATGGGGTCGCTGGCGGTCGAGGCGGTCGGCCAGCTGCTGGTATGGAGCGCCGGCGACCCCACGCTGGCGCTGGTGGGCGCCTTCCTGACCGGGCTCGGCTGCTCCCTGGTCTTTCCCGCCATGGGCCGGGAGGTGGTGCATCTGGTGCAGCCGCATCTGCGGGCGACGGCGCTCGGCGCCTTCGCCGCCTTCCAGGACGTGGCCTATGGCCTGACCGGCCCGGTGGCCGGCCTGCTCGCCGACCGCACCGGCTATGGCAGCGTCTTCCTGCTGGGCGGGGCCGCGGCGGCGGTCGGCTTCCTGACCGCGCTCCATATGCGCCGGACCCTGGTCGCCGCCAGCCCTCCGCCGGCTTGAAAAATCCGGGCCGTATCGCGCGAAACCGGATCCATCCTGAAGCGTGGGAAGCGGGAATTTCCAGCGCTTTACACCGAACGCGGGAAATTCCGGCAGCGACTTGCCATGGTCCCGTGGCATGATCGCCCGCTTCCGCAGCCCCTTCCGCCGGACCGTGACGCCCTCCATGAAGATCCTGTTCATCCATCCCAGCTTTCCCGGCCAGTTCAAGGCCCTGGCGCCGAACCTGGTGCAGCGCGGGCACACGGTCCATGCCCTGAGCCGGACGATGGAGGTGCCGCCCGGCTGGGGTGGGGTCACCGTGGTTCCCTACGCACCGTCACGGGCACCGGCCTCCGGCGTCCATCCCTGGGCCGTCGACTTCGAAACCAACGCGATCCATGGCGAGGCGCTGTTTCAGCGGGCGCTGACGATGAAGGCGGCCGGCTATGTTCCCGACGTGATCGTCGCCCATCCCGCCTGGGGCGACAGCCTGTTCGTGAAGGATGTCTGGCCGCGGGCCCGGCTGGGCATCTATTGCGAATATTATTACCGGGCGGAGGGCGCGGATGTCGGCTTCGATCCCGAATTCCCGGTGCGCGATGCCGGCGATCCATGCCGCCTGCGCCTGAAGAACGCCGCGAACCTGATGCAGTTCGAGACCGCCGACGCCGGGCTGTCTCCCACCCGCTGGCAGGCCGACGGCTTTCCCCATCTCTTCCGCGACCGCATCACCGTGGTGCATGACGGCATCGACACCGGGGCGGTGGCTCCCAACCCCGACGCCCGCGCCACCCTGAACGGCACGCTCACGCTGACGCGGACGGACGAGGTCGTGACCTTCGTCAACCGGACCCTGGAGCCCTATCGCGGCTATCACAGCTTCATGCGCGCCCTGCCGCGGCTGCTGGCCCGGCGCCCCCGGGCCCATGTGCTGATCGTCGGCGGGGCCGGGGTCACCTATGGGGCGCCGCCGCCGTCGGGAAGCTGGCGTGATGTCTTCATCGAGGAGGTGCGCGGCTCCATTCCGGAGGCCGACTGGTCGCGGGTGTTCTTCCTGGGCAACATTCCCTACGACCACTTCGTTCCGCTGCTCCAGCTTTCCTCCGTCCACGTCTACCTGTCCTACCCCTTCGTGCTGAGCTGGAGCGTGATGGAGGCGATGAGCGCGGGCGCCGCCGTGGTCGCCGGCGACACCGCTCCGGTTCGCGAGGTCATCGAGCATGAGCGGACGGGACGGCTGGTGGGCGTCTTCGACCATCGGGCACTGGCCGACAGCGTGGCCGATCTGCTGGCGGACCGGGCGGCGCGCGACCGGCTGGGCGCCGAGGCCCGCGCCTTCATCCGCGCCAACCACGATCTGCACACCGTCTGCCTGCCGCGCCAGTTCGCCTGGATCGATGAACTGGCGGACGGACGGGGCTAAGGGGCCTGTCATATATTCATGAAATCATTAAATAGAATAATGATTTTAAAGCTCGATTATGCCGGCTCCCTTCCGCCCGGACGGGAAGAACTGAAGCATTCGCGCACCCCCATCGGCTGAGGCGGCGGCTTTCAAAAAGGAAGGGCGGCTTGCCGCCGCCCCTCTATGGGTTCAACCCGATGGGTCCATCCCTTGTCCACCGGCCGCCATGGGCAGCCGGTGGACAGGCGGGAGGGGGTTTACGCCGGAAGCTCCGTCCGCTGCCGGGTGGAGAGCCCGCCGTCGCCCGCCGCCAGCAGGCCGGCCGCCGTGCCCGACGAGGCATCGTGGAAGCCGCCGTCGATCCCCTGGGCCTGCGACCCGGTCATCCCGGCCGCCAGCATGGTGACCGCGATGGGCGCCTCTCCGTTGGCGGCAGCCACCGCCTCCGCCGCGGTGGAGGTGCTGCGCTTGATGTAGGCCAGCTCGACCGCGGCGGCGCTGGTGCCGAACTCCGCGGCGATCTCCGGATTGCTCGCCAGATAGGCCGCCGGATCGAAGGCGGTCAGCGACCGGTTCTCGGCATAGCCGTTCTGGACATAGTGGATCTCGGCCGCCTGGACGTCGGGACCGAAGGCCTGGATCAGGTCCGGGTTGCTGGCGATGTAGCGCAGCGCGTCGAAGCCCTGGGCCGGCCGGCCCTCGGCCTGGCCATGCTCGATGTAATGGCGGGCGGCGGCATCCGCATTGGTGCCGAAGGCGACCGCCAAGTCACGGTTGGCCGCGAGGTAATTGTAGCCGTCGAAGGTCGCGGCCCGCCCCTCGGCATAGCCGCTCTCGATGTAATGCCGGGTGCCGGCATCGGCGTTGGCGCCGAAGGCCGCCGACAGGTCCGGGTAGGAGGCGATGTAGGAGAGCCCGCTGAAGTTGGGGTGCCGGCCCTCAGAATAGCCGTGCTCGATGTAATGGCGGGTGGCGGCGTCGGTGTTGGTGCCGAAGGCGGAGATCAGCTCGGGGTAGGAGGCGGTGTAGGCCAGCGGGTTGAAGGTCACCGTCCGCCCCTCCGCCTGCCCGGCCTGGAGGTAATGCTGGGTCGCGGCGTCGGTGTTGGTGCCGAAGGCGGCGATCAGATCCGGGTAGGAGGCGATGTAGGCGAGCGCGTTGAAGCCGGGCGGCAGCCCGCCGGCGGCCGGCGGGGTGGTGGAGGCGGGATCGGCCGCCGGGACCACCTGCAGGGCGATGCTCTGCGCCGCGACACCGCCATGGCCGTCGGCGACGATGTAGGCGAAGGACCCGGCATCGCCGGCAGCACCGGCGGCGGCCAGGAAGGTCAGCCCCGGCAGGTCGGCCGCCGTCAGGGTCTGGTTCGCCGTCACGGTGCTGCCGTCGGCCATCCGCACGATGCCGCCGCCGGGCAGGCCGGCCACCGTCACCGTCAGCGTGTCGCCGTCGATGTCGGCGGGGGCCGCGATGCCGAGCGACACCGCCGTCCGGTCCTGGGCGCTCACCGTCTTGTCGGCCTGCACCGTCGGAGCATGGTTGACGGCCGGCTCCACCACCGGATCCGGCGAGGAGGTGACGGGCGGCGGGGGCGGGGGAGGAGGCGGGGGCGGCGAGACGACCGGTGCGGCCTCCACCGTCAGGGCGACGCTCTGGGCCGCCGTGCCGCCATGGCCGTCGGCAACGCTGTAGGAGAAGGCGCCGGCGTCGCCGACCGTACCGGAGGCGGTGAAGGTCAATGCCGCGAGCTGGGCGGTGGTCAGGCTCTGGTTCGCCGTCACCGCCGTGCCGTCGGCCAGCCGGATGGTGCCGCCGGCCGGCAGGCCGGTCACCGTCACCGTCAGGGCGTCGTTATTGGCGTCGGTCGGGGCGGCGATGCCAAGCCCGACCGTGCCGCCGGCCTGGGCCGTCATCGTCTTGTCGGCCTCCGCCACCGGGGCGGCGTTCACCGTCAGGGCGACGGTCTGGGCCGCCGAGCCGCCATGGCCGTCGGCGACGCTGTAGGCGAAGGAGCCGGCATCGCCGACCGTGCCGGCGGCGGCGGTGAAGGTCAGGGCTGCGAGCTGGGCGGCGGTCAGGCTCTGGTTCGCCGTCACCGCCGTGCCGTCGGCGAGCGCCAGCGTGCCGCCGGTCGGCAGGCCGGTGACCGTCACGGTCAGGGTGTCGTTGTTGGCGTCGGTCGGGGCGGCGATGCCCAAGGCGACCGGCGTACCGGCCTGGGCCGTCACCGTCTTGTCGGCCTCGGCCACCGGGGCGGCATTCACCGTCAGCGCCACGGTCTGGCCGGCGGTGCCGCCATGGCCGTCGGTGACGGTGTAGGCGAAGGAGCCGGCGTCGCCGGCCGTGCCGGCGGCGGCGGTGAAGGTCAGGGCCGACAGCTGGGCGAGCGTCAGGCTCTGGTTGGCGGTGACGGCCGTGCCGTCGGCCAGCTGGATGGCGCCGCCGGCCGGCAGGCCGGTGACCGTCACGGTCAGGGCGTCGCCGTCGGCGTCGGTCGGGGCGGCGATGCCGAGAGCGACCGGAGCGCCGGCCTGGGCCATCACCGTCTTGCCGGCCTCCGCCACCGGGGCGGCGTTGGCCTGAACGATGGTGACGCTGCCGCCGCTGCCGACCTGGAACTGGCTGGCGGCGAAGCTGCCGGTCAGCGTCACCGCCAGATCGCTGCCGACCCGCAGGGTGGTGGAATCGGCGCCCGTCTCGACCTGCATGGTACCCAGATCGGCGCCCGTCATCACCAGCCGGTCGCCGACGAAGGCATCGGCGATGGTGACGGCGCCGGTGGTCCCGGCGGCGATGCGGATGACGTCGTCGCCGCCATTGCCGGTGACGGTCGCCCCGGCCCCGACGGTCAGGTCGTCGGCGCCGGCGGTGCCGGTCAGGGCGACCCGGCCGAAACCGGCGGCGCCGGACAGGTCCACCGAGGCTCCGGTGCCGGACGCCGTCACGGCGAGCGTATTGCCGTTGCCGGTCAGCGCCAGCCCGGCCAGCTGCGAGGCGGCGAGCGTCAGGGTGGCGCCGCTGCCGGTGACATCGATGGCCTCGATGCCCGACATCGCCACCCCGGACAGGTCGGCGCTGCCGGCGATGCGCAGGGTGTCGGACGCCGCACTGCCGGCAATGACCTCGAAGCCGGCCGCCTGGGCGCCGGTCAGGGTGACGTCATGGGCCTTGCTGCCGGTCAGCTCCAGCCGCTCCACCCCGGTCAGCGTCATCCCCGTCAGGTCGATCGCGGGGGAGGCGACGGCGGTGTAATATTCCAGGTCGTAGCCGTTGTAGCTGCTCAGGTCGTCGGAGTGGATCTCCAGCGTGTCGGTGCCCTCGCCGCCGTCGAAGCTGACGGTGCCGGCATCGTACTGGCTGACCACGATGTAGCGGTCGTTGCCGGCCTCGCCATAGATCAGGTCGGCCTGGGCCTGGCCATAGCTGCCGGCGCTGACGATGCCGGCGAGGATGGTGTCGTCGCCGTCGCCGCCATGGATGGTGTCGCGTTCCCAGTCGCCCTTCAGCAGGTCGTTGCCGTCCCCGCCATAGATCAGGTCGGCACCGCCGCCGCCGGCCACCGTGTCGTTGCCGGCGTCGCCGTGCAGCTCGTCATTGTCGGCACGGCCATAGATCAGGTCGTTGCCGCCGCCGCCGAAGACGGTGTCGTTGCCGTCGCCGGCCTCCAGCGTGTCGTTGCCGGCCCCGCCATGCTCCAGGTCGTCGCCGCCATGGCCCCAGAACCAGACGGCGGTGTCGCCGGCGGTCAGGCTGTCGGCATGCTCCGACCCGACCCAGCGCTGGATGTCGACGAAGGTGTCGCCCGCCGCCTCGCCGGTGTTGTTGGCGCCGTTGGTCAGGTCCAGCGTGATGCCGGTGGTGGCGTTCTCGTAGGTGACGATGGTGAAGCCGTTGCCGCCGACATAATGGTCGGCGCCCAGCCCGCCGTTCAGCGTGTCGCCGGCCGACTGGCCGCTGTTGCCGCCGCCGACCAGCGTGTCGTCGCCCAGCCCGCCGATCAGGCTGTCGTTGCCGGTGCCGCCGACGATGCTGTCGTTGCCGGCCCCGCCATCGATGGTGTTGCCGGTGTCGTCGCCGATCAGCGTGTCGTCGCCGTCGCCAGGCGTGCCGGTGTAGGCCAGCCGCTGGACCCAGGCGCTGGTGTCGGAGACGGGCAGGGCCGCGGCGACGGGCCCGGTGGTCACGTCGAGGTCCCAGGAGGCGCCGAGCGACGGATGGCCGACCGGATGGCTGGCGGCGGCGACGCGGGCGCCGGTCGCCTGGGCGAGCGCCTGGGCGAACCGGCCGCCGTCGGCGCCGGTGTCGCAGGCATGGATCAGGATCTCGGTGTCCGGGGCCTGCGGCCAAGACCGCGACAGCGCCGCGATGTCGAGCCGGCCGGCACCCAGCCGGACCGCGCCCGGCTCGCCATGGGCCAGCAGATGGATGGCGGCGGGACGGTCGGCGAGTGCGTCGGCAAGCGCCGCCCCGCCATCCTCATCGGCCGCGACCCGGACGATCCGGACATCGGGCCGGCAACGGTCGAGCAGCAGATCGAGATCGTCGAGGCTGGCGTCCGCAATCAGTACGTCGCGCACGGATGATCCTCCTTGATGGCGGCAGGGCAGAGGAACTGGCAGAGGAGCTGGGACAGGGCAGTCCATCGGCCGTCGGTCCACACCGCACTCCGGTGATGATTATTGAGGCCGAACGGCCGTATTCACCCAAATGTGAGGAGGAAGACGCCACTCACAACCCAATAAAGCGGAGTATCTCCGGCAAGAACGGGGGAGACTTGCAGTTAAATAAAAAGAAGGCAGCCCCATACGCAGGCGGGTATTTCGTCTTTTCTCCATACCACCCAGAGATATTCCAAAAAATCCGCCTTCTGATAGGGAACCTCTTTTCCCACACGAAAAAGTGGTATGCCGATTCCGGCTGGAGGCTTGGCCCGGAACCGCCACAAGGCAGACCGCGACAAGAGGAACCGAAATAAAGAGGGGGCCGCGACAAGGCTCCAAAGTTCAGCGGCGCAATGTTCAGCCCAAACCCTATCGGGGGTTGTGCAGACAAGGATCCCGGCGGCACATCGCCGATCCTGGACGCCGGTCTGCAACTCAGGCTGTTGGCTTCTGCCGGGATGCCGGTATGTTGATCGGCAAGGCAGGCAGGGGCAGGCGATGCACAGCTGGTATTTCATCGGTGACAGTCATGTTCAGGCCTTCGAGATTGCCGCCACGCTCGGTCTGCTCCGCCGTCCATCCCGGTTCCTCATCGTCCCCGGCGCCACGGCCGTCGGCCTGCGCAATCCTGAAAGCCACACCCAGGCCATCGCCCATTTCCGGGAGGCGCTGCTGCCCGCCCTGCCGGACGTCGTGCCGGTCCTCCAGCTCGGCGAGGTCGATTGCGGCTTCGTCATCTGGTGGCGGGCGCAGACGCTGGGCGAGTCGGTGGACGCGCAATTGGCCGCGTCCATAGAGGCTTATGCCTGTTTCATCGACACGCTGATCGATGCCGGCTACAGCCGGGTCGTGGTGACCGGAGCGGTTCCTCCCACCATTCCCGACGGCCATCGCCAAGGCGCCGTGGCGCGCGCCCGCCACACGGTGACCGCAAGCCTGCGCGACCGCACCGAGCTGACGATGCGCTACAACCGGCTGCTTGCGGCGGAAGCGGCCCGGCGGCGAATTCCCTACACCGACATTTCCGCGCATGTCCTCGATGCCGGAACCGGTCTGATCGCCGACGCCTACCGCAGCCCCAACCCGCGCGACCACCATCTGCATCCGATCCAGGGCGCCTATGCCTGGGCCGAGGCGATCAATGGGCTGGAGAATGGCCTGGAGAATGGCCTGGAGGCCCGGCTGGACAGGCAGCCGGCAGAGTACTGACGTCCTTCTGACGGCAGGCCATTCTCAGACCGCGCCGCGCCGTGACGGAGGGCGGGTCTCCACCACCGCGAAGGCGATCAGCAACCGCCGCTCGCAGGGGGCCGCAACCGGCTCCACCCCATGGAAAGAGCGGTCGGACGGCGCATAGGCCAGCAGATGGTTGGGGCGGTAGGGAGCCTGGGCCACCAGCTCGAAATCCGCGCGCGGGTAGCGGTCCATCCCCCGTCCGCGGAAATCGGGATCGCGGGGCCGGTACAGCGCCGTGCCCAGAGAGGATGCCTGCGGGTTGGGCGGGCCGCCGTCCGCCGGCATGTAGAGCAGCATCGAGAACATCGTCGCCTCGATGTCCGTGTGCGGCAGCATGGCGTGGCCGGTATGGTCTTCGATGATGCGCATGTTCGGCACCGGCGGCGCATCGACCCAGCCCAGCTTGTCGCGGACCTGGGGAAAGCGCTCGGCCATCGACGCGACGATGGCGGGGTTGAACAGGCAGTCGCGCACGTCGCGCCACACCGCCGCCTGTTCCCCGTCGCAGCGGGCCAGCCAGCTTTCGGTCAGCGGCACCTGATGGCGCGCCGGCAGATCGCCGGCTTGAAGGATGCCGAAGGCAGCGGGCTCCGGCCATTGGGCGCAGGCCCGGGCATAGAGGTCGGCGGGCAGGAAGTCCGGCACGACCAGATGGGGGAAAGGATCTGTGCTGATCGCCGTATCGGACAGGCGGTTCAGGGCGTGCAATGCCGCGGTGGTCATTCATCCTCCGGATACTACCGGAAAAACAATAGCAACCCACGCCGGGGCGGGCAACGGACCCGCCCCGGCCATTCCATGCACGCAAAACGACAGAATTGCGGACCCCTGCCCGCGATGCAGACGAAAAACACATAAGAATGCTTATGGAAAAATGTATATCCGCCGATCCGCGCCCGTTCATTCCCCGCCGCGCTCGACCACCGCCTGCCCGCGGGAAATGTCGGTGACCAGCCGGACGAAGGCATCGGACCGGTCCTGGGGAAGCGTGACCAGAAGCCGGACCCCGTCGGCGGTGAAGCCGGTGGTCTCCACCCGCGTGCCGGGGAAGCTGCCGAGGCTGGAGCGGATGCGCGCCTCCTCGGCGAAACCGCAGGCGACGGACAGGGTGGCATAGGCGACGATGGGCTCGCGCTCCGCCGCCTTCAGGCAGCTTGCCGCCGTCCCGCCATAGGCACGCACCAGCCCGCCCGCCCCCAGCAGGATGCCGCCGAACCAGCGGCTGACCACCACCGCGACCCGGTCCATTCCCTGCCCTTCGATGGCCTGGAGGATCGGCCGCCCTGCCGTCCCGCCCGGTTCGCCGTCGTCGCTGAAGCGATAGACGTCGCCGACCCGCAGAGCCCAGCAATTGTGCCCGGCATCCGGCATGCTGGACGCGGCGATGAAGCGGCGCGCCTCCTCCTCGCTGCCGGCCGGGGCGGCCTGAGCCAGGAAACGGCTCTTCTTGATGTCCTGCTCGAACCGCTCGGTCCTGATAAGGGTGAACATCATGAGGGTGGCCGCCAACCTACAGCACGAAGTCGAAGGCGGAGAAGCTGTAGTTGGCGATGTTGACCTGGATGCGGAAATCGGCCGTCCGGTCGCCGTTCACATCGCCCTCGATCAGCGTCACCGCGCCGGACGCCTGATAGCGCAGCTGGCCCGCCGCGCTGAAGGCGGCGGTGCCGATGAAGGTGAAGGCGTCGTTCGCGGTGGTGCCGGTGATGGCGTCGATCTCCGACAGGTCGATGCGGTCGCCCTCGGCGCCGGCGGTGGCATAGCTCGCCAGCCCCTTCAGCGCCTCCGCCGCCACGACGGCGCCATTGAAGTTGATGATCACGTCGGGGGCGGCCAGGGTGGATTCGTTCAGGTTGCGGATGGAGAAGACGTCGGCCCCGGCACCGCCGTCCAGCAGGTCGGCGGCATAGCCGCCGATCAGCGTGTCGTTGCCGTTGCCACCCAGCAGCACGTCCTCATAGCCGGTGACGGTGTCGTTGGGGTTGACCGAGATCTCGTGGCTGCGGTCGGAATAGACGTCGCCGAACAGCACGTCGTCGCCGCTGCCGCCGCGCAGCACGTCGCTGCCCAGCCCGCCATAGAGCGTGTCGTTGCCGGCGCCGCCGTCCAGCCAATCGTTGCCGGCCCCGGCGTCGAGCCAGTCGTTGCCGTCCTCGCCCAGCAGGGTGTCGTTGCCGACGACGTCGATCACGTCGCCGCGCATCAGGTCGTCCCCGGCACCGCCGAACATCAGGTCGTTGCCGGCACCGCCCTCCAGCTGGTCGGCGCCGTCGCCGCCCAGCAGGACGTCGTTGCCGGCATTGCCGAACAGCGTGTCGTTGCCGGCCAGTCCGGCGATGGTGTCGTTCCCGCCGCCGCCGCCGATGGCGTCGTTCTGAAGCCCGCCCACCAGATAGTCGTTGCCGGTGGTGGCCGCGGCCGAGACGGTCAGCCCGCTCAGCGAGGGTTGGGAGAAGCTCACCAGCGACCCCAGCGGATAGACCCCGTCGGTGGCCTGCAGCAGCTCGATGCCGGTCAGCGTGTCGGTGCCGTCGGGACCGCTGACCTGCAGGGTGCCGCTGCCGTCGAAGGACAGGCTGTAGGAGGCGAGCGCACCGGTCAACACGAAGCTGTCGATCCCGGCAAGCCCGTCCACCGCGTCGCTGATCGGGTTGCCCAGCGCGTCATAGGCGGCGCTGCCGCTCAGCGTGTCGTTGCCGGTCGTGCCGGTCACCGCCACCGGCGCACCCTGCGGGATCAGCTGGTCCGCCGCCCAAGCCGGGGCGGCGGCGGCCATGGCCAGCCCTTCGGCGGCAGGCGCAACGGACCGGCCGGGCGTCACCCGCAGCGGCCGGCCCTCGCTGCGGCCGAAGGAGAGGTAATGGAGCTTGGCCGCGGTGGCGTCGCCGCCGGTGGCCGCCGCCACGTCGGTGTTGGCCGCCAGATAGGCGGCGGCGTCGAAGGTGACGCCGCGTCCTTCGCCCCGGCCGAAGCGGGCATAATGGACCACCGCAGCCGCCGGATCGATGCCGACGGCGGCCAGCACGTCCGGGTTGGAGGCGAGATAGCCGTAGGGGTCGAAGCCGGCCGTCCGCCCTTCGCGGGCGCCATAGGCCAGGTAATGCCGGATGGCGGCCCCGGCATCGAGGCCGACGGCGGCCAGCACGTCCAGATTGGCGCCCAGATAGCCCAGCGCGTCGAAGCCGCCCAGGCTGCGTCCCTCGTTCCGGCCGTTCCAGGCGTAATGGGCCGCCGCGGCGATCGCGTTGTCGCCGAAGGCGGCGGCAAGGTCGCGGTTGGCCGCCAGATAGCTGCGCGCATCGAAGGCGAAGGCCGCCGGAGCGGCGGTACGGCCGTCGATGGTCAGCAGCTCGACATCGGTCAGGGTATCCGTGGCGAGGCTCGACACCACGGCATAGCGCCGGCTGTCCAGCGCCACCACCACCGGCGTCTCGGCATGGTAGCTGCCGCCCTGGATGGCATAGCGGCGCGGGTCGGCGGTGTAGATGGCGCGGTCGGTGCCGGCACCGCCGTCGAAGCTGCGCCCGCCGGGGATTCCCAGATAGACGCTGTCGTTGCCGTCCGCCCCGACGAAGCCGTCGATCTGCTGGAAGATGCGGGCGCCGAGCCGGTCGAGCGTCCCGCCGGTCAGGGCGACATCCAGCCCTTCGATGCGGTAGCGCAAGAGCCCGGCCGCATCGCGGTCGGTCAGCCCGGTGAAGCGGACGGACGCCGCCATCCCGCTGCCGGCTGCGGCATAGTCGAGCGTGGCGGCATGCGCCCGGCCGGCGACCGTGCGCGCGACGGTCTGGCTGCCGGCACCGGCGGCGATGGAGGAGGCATCCGGCACGGTGGTGAAGGCATCGGCGACGAAACCGTTCGCCAGCCGGGCCTCATCCAGATCGAGGGCGAAGCCCTGCCCCGCCACCAGCCGTGCCATGCACGCTCCCCCAAAACCCCTGCCGCAGGACGGCACCGGCCGCCGGGTCAGGGCCGATCAGGCAACGTCAACCGGATGACGCAGGTCAGATGATGCGATCAGATGACCTGGAGATAGGCCGGATCGAGCGCGCCGTGGCGGAACGGGATCCAGTCCTTGTGGTCGGCGCGGTACTGCAGGCCGTAGGGGTTCTTGAAGAAGATCTTCTGCAGCGGCTGGCCGCCTTCGGCGCGGGTGCGCTCCAGGTCGATCAGCGCCGACGAGGCGAAAACCTTTTCCCACAGCTCGGTGTTGTCCACCTCACGGCCGGCGTTCTTCACGTAATCGCGCGCGGTGTCGCTGAGCTGCCAAGCCTCTTCGACCATCGCGTAATAGTCCACAGTACCCTCGGCCATGGCCTTCGAACTCCAACCAGCGTTGCACAGAGTTTCCGCTCACATAGCGCATTTTCGGCGGCAAAGGAACCACCTGCGCGCCGCAGCGGTTGAGCGTGGCCGGGCCGCCCCCGGAGGAACGGCGATGCCCCGATCAGGATGTTATTACGAGCGGTCCGCCGCCGCTCCGTCGATGGCCTGCCCGTTCATCCGCGGTGCCGGCAGCGCGGCGGGCAGCGGGACGGCCCGGCTCTTGCGCAGCGGGGCGGCCAGCTTTTCCCAGGACCGGGTGCGCAGCAGCCGGCCGGCGACCCCCAGCCCGACCGCCAGCAGGCCGGTCAGGCTGATCGCCGCCCCGACCGGTCCGCCGACCAGCAGCCCGGCCAGCCCGGCGACCCCGGCCAGCAGGGCGCGCAGGCCGATGGTCAGCGCCACCGTCCCGGTCCCCGGCGCCAGCCGCGGCAGCAGGACCAGCAGAAGCCCGCAATCGACCGCCGTGCGCAGGCTCCAGGCCACGGCGGCGCCGACCGCGCCATAGCGCTCGGCCAGCAGCCACAGCACGCCGAGATAGACCGGCAGCTCGGCCAGCTGCAGGCGCGCCGTCACGTCGACGCGGCCGACGCTCTGGATCAGCGTGTTGGGCACATAGGCGGTGGCGTTGAAGAAGACGCCCAGCATCAGGATCGACAGCACCGAGGCGCTGTTGGCGGCGAAGGCCGGCCCCAGCCACAGCTCCAGCGCCGTCTCGCCGCCGACGATGGTGGCGGCCTGCATCGCCAGGAACACCGCGAGCGTCAGGTGGCCGCCGGCGTCCAGGATGCGGCCCAGCGCCGGCGGATCGCGCCGGAACAGGCTGGAGGCCAGCGGGAACAGCGCCAGCGACAGGGCGCCGGGGATCACCATCAGCCGCGACAGCAGCTCGAACGGGGTGGTGTAGAAGGCGACCATCGCCGCCGGCACCAGGCTGAGCAGGATGAAGCGGTCGGCATAGAGCATCGCCGGGCCGACCAGATTGTTCAGCATCATCCAGGCGCTCATGGTGAACAGCCCGCGCAGGCTCGGGCGGCCCCAGCGGGCGGGGCGCAGCAGATCCGGCACCTGGCCCACCGCCAGCACGCCATAGCCGACCAGCCCGATGAAGCGCCCGGCCGCGATGGCGGCGATCACCGGCACCAGGCTCTGGCTGAAGGGCAGCACGAAGAGCGGGCTCAGGTAATTCAGCACCCCCACCGTCATCCGCACCAGGCTGATCGGGCGGAAGCGCTGGTGCGCCTCCAGCACGCCGCGCAGGCCGGCGGAGATCAGCGCGATCGGCACGATGGCCGCCGCCACCAGCAGGCTGAGCCGGATCTCGTCCGGCGAGGTGCCGGTCTCCAGCTGGAAGCGGTCGGCCAGCAGCCCGGCGCCCAGCGCCACCGCCCCGCCGGTCAGGATGCCGATGGCGCCCATCAGGGCGATGGCCGGCCCGGCGATCCCTGCCGTATTCGCCGAGCCTTGCCCCGCCTCCCCGGGCCCGCCCGCATGGCCGATCCGGTCGGCGATGACCTGCACCAGCGACCGTCCCAGCCCGAGGTCCAGCACGCCCAGATAGCCGAGCAGCGCCCAGATCAGGGTCAGCGCGCCGAAGCGCTCCATCCCGACGGCGGAGATGAGCAACGGAATCGACAGCAGGGCCGCCGCCATGGGCAGCCCCTCGCCGAGCAGATTCCAGAGCGTGTTGCGAAGCAAATTCGGAGGTCCGTACGCGAAACACTGTGAAACGGCGTTCGGGACGGCCCGACCCCGGCCATCCGGCTCTCCAGCCGTTCGACCTAGGTCTATGCCCTCCTGACGACGCCATTGTTATCGGTCCATCCTGTCCAAAACGCTAACGGAATCGCTTGAGCGAAACCGTCCGGACACTGAACGGCCACCCGAACGACCGCCTGGACGACCGACAGGGGTCCGACCCGCACCCCCGTTAGGACAGGACCCGCTCCAGCGCCGCGGCGACCCGGTCGACGTCTGTGTCGGCCATGGCCGGGAACAGCGGCAGCGACAGCGTCTGGGCGTAATGGCTCATGGCGCCGGGCAGGGCGAGGTCGCCGTAGCGGCGGCGCCAGTAGGGTTGGCGATGGACCGGGATATAGTGCACCTGGGTGCCGACGCCCAGGGCGCGCAAGCCCGCCATCACGGCCGCACGGGTCCGCCCCGCGGCTGCGAAATCGATGCGCGCGGCGCACAGGTGCCAGGCCGGCCGGCACCAGGGCACCAGGGCCGGCGGCCGCACCAGCGGGGCCAGCGGCGCCAGCCGTTCGGCATAGAGCGCCATCAGCCGCGCCCGCCGTTCGACGAAACGGTCGAGCCGGCCGAGCTGGCTCAGCACCAATGCCGCATGGATGTCGGACAGGCGGTGGTTGAAGCCTGGCTCCGCCATCTCATAGTACCAGGGGTTGGCGTTCCCCTCCGCGTCCAGGGCGGCGTCGGGATCGGCGAAGCCCTCCCCCGGTTCGGGCGTGCGCGTCATGCCGTGGTTGCACAGGCGCCGCACCCGCGCCATCAGCGCCGGGTCGCTGCCGGTGACCGCCCCGCCCTCGCCGGCCGCGATGGTCTTGACCGGATGGAAGGAGAAGACGGTCAGCGATCCCGCCTCCACCTCCGGCCGGCCGGCGCCGACCGGCACTTCACCGCCCCCTGACGAATAGGCCGTGCCGATGGCATGGCAGGCATCCTCGACCAGCGCCAGCCCCTCCGCCTGCGCGAGCGCCGCCAGCCCATCCATCGGGGCGGTCTGTCCGGCATAATGGACGGGGGCGAGGGCGCGGACGCGCCAGCCGGCCCTGGACGCGCGGGCGAGGGCGGCCTCGGCCTCGGCGACGCCCATCAGGCCGCTGTCGGGATCGACGTCGGCGAAGGCGACCTCGGCACCGGCATGGCGGGCGGCCGACGCCGTGGCGAGGAAGGTGTTGGACGGCACCACCACCGCGTCGCCCGGCCCGATGCCCAGCGCCGCATAGGCCAGCCGCAGCGCCGCGGTGCCGTTGGCGCAGGCCACGGCGTCCACCGCCCCTACCCTCGCGGCGAGCGCCCGCTCGAAAGCGCTGACCGCCGGCCCCTGGGTCAGCCAGTCGCCGCGCAGCACCGCCGCCACCGCGGCGATGTCCTCCTCATCCACCGACTGGCGGCCATAGGGAAGGAAGGGCAGGTCCCCCATCGAGGGGCCCGCCATCAGGGCGCTTCCGCAAGCAGGGTGCGCAGCCGCTCGCCATCGAGCCAGTCGTCGTTACCGTCGCTGGCATAGCGGAAGCCGTCGGCCACCGGGCGGGCATGCAACCGCTCGTACGGCGCATGCTGCCAGAAGGTGAAGGCCGGCTCGATGACGTAGCGGTCGGCCAGCTCGTAGGTCTGGCGGGAATCGTCCTCGGTGATCATCACCTCGTGCAGCTTCTCGCCCGGCCGGATGCCGACGATCTTCTGCGGCAGGTCCGGCGCCATGGCGCGGGCGAGGTCGGCGATGCGCAGGCTGGGGATCTTCGGCACGAAGATCTCGCCGCCCTGCATCATGGCGAAGCAGGACAGCACGAAATCGACGCCGTGCTGCAACGTGATCCAGAAGCGGGTCATCCGCTCGTCGGTGACCGGCAGATGGTCGGCGCCCTCGGCGATCATCTTGCGGAACAGCGGCACGACGCTGCCGCGCGACCCCACCACATTGCCGTAGCGCACCACCGCGAAGCGGGTGTCGAGCGCGCCCGACAGGTTGTTGGCGGCGATGAAGATCTTGTCCGACGCCAGCTTGCTGGCGCCATAGAGGTTGATCGGGTTGGCCGCCTTGTCGGTCGACAGCGCGACAACACGCCGCACCCCCATCGACAGCGCCGCCCGCATCACATTCTCCGCCCCGTAGACGTTGGTGTGGATGCATTCCATCGGGTTGTATTCGGCGGCCGGCACATGCTTCAGCGCGGCGGCATGGACGCAGAAATCGACGCCGCGCATCGCCAGCTCCAGCCGCTCGCGGTCGCGCACGTCGCCGATGAAATAGCGCAGCGTCGGCGCCCACTCCGCCGGCATGCGCTGCTGCATCTCGTACTGCTTGAACTCGTCGCGGGAGAAGATGATGACCCGGCGCGGCTTGGCGTGGCGCATCACCGTCTCGACGAAGCGGCGCCCGAAGGAGCCGGTTCCCCCCGTCACCAGGACCGACCGGCCGTCCAGCATGCGCAAGCCTGCCTCAAGCCCGGTGCCCGACATGTCGGACCCATCGGCAGGAAGTTCCGGCTTCGTCGCGCCCGCCTTGCTGGAGTGTGTGGTCACCGCCGGTTCCGTCCTTGTAAAGCCGCATCGCTCGAAGCCGCCGGCCGGCTCCCCAAAGCCCCGGATGGCCGGGAGCGGGAGCCGCATAGGGATCGAAATGAACCCCGACCGTAACCGGTGCTTTCTGACAATCGGGTTAATTCACTCCGCCCCCCGGTGCAAGGTCCGTCGGTACCCGCCCAGCCTGCACATCCTCCAGCAGGCGGATCTGCGCCGGCAGGCAGACGGTGGCGAGGTCGAAGCGCTCCACCGCCGTCCTCCTTGCGGCGGCCGACAGGGCGGCGCGCAGGTCCGGGTCGTCGAGCGCCGTCTCCACCCGGTCGGCGAGCGCCATGGGGTCGTGGAAACCGGTCAGCAGCCCGTTCACCCCATCCTCGATCACCTCGGCGACCGGCGGCGTGTCGGACCCGACGATGACGGCGCCGCAGGCCATCGCCTCCAGCATCGACCAGGACAGGACGAAGGGGAAGGTCAGGTAGATGTGGGCGCGCGAGATGCGCAGGACCGACAGGTAGCTGTCATAGGGCAGCTTGCCCAGCACATGCAGCCGCGCCGAGTCCGGGCTGGGCGCGCCGGCGGCGTCCAGCATCGTCTCCCGCCACATGGTTTCGCGCCAGGTGCCGCCGCCCTCCGGCGGCGCGCCGTAGCTGACCTCGTCGCCGCCCACCATCAGGATGTGCAGCTTCGGCCGGCGCCGCAGCAGCTCCGCCGCCGCCCGCATGAAGGTCGGGAAGCCGCGGTAGGGTTCGAGGTTGCGGGCGACATAGGTCACCACCTCGTCCTCGCGCGACAGGGTGCGGCCGTCGGGCAGGGTGACGGTGGCGGCCGGATCCGGCCGGCAGACCGCGGTGTCGACCCCGTCATGGATCACCGAGATGCGCGGGCGGAAGGCCTCGGGATGCTGCTGCCGCTGCCACCGGGTCGGGCTGACGCCCCAGTCCATCGCGTCCAGCCCGGCCAGCAGGGAGGTGTTCTTGGTGCGGATGCGGCAGCGCGTCTCCAGCGTCACCGGCCGCTCCGGGTCGAAGCCGACATCCGACCCGTCGGCCCGATAGAAGAACTCGCAATAGAGCAGCAGCCGGGCGTCCGGGAACAGGTCCTTCAGGAACAGGGCCTCGCCCCAGCCGGGATGGGCGCAGATCACATCGGGGGTGAAGCCCTCCTTCTGCAGTGCCAGCCCGGCGCGCACCGCGCCCTGCCCATGCAGGACCTGCCCTTCGAACATGCGGATATAGGGGTGGGTGTTTTCCCCCGGCTCGCGGGTCGGCCGGTAGAGCGCCATCTGCACGCCGCCCGGCAGTTCGCGCCGGACCTTGCCGATGAAGGCGACCCGGTGGGCCGGATCCGCCGCGAAATGACGGACGAGATGCTTGTACTGGCCGGGGGTGTTCTGGTGGACGAACAGGATCCGCATGGAAAGACAATGCCCGGAAAACGGAGGAACGGGGCGACAGCCTGCAACCATCCGTCTCCGCTGTCGATGCATAAGAGCGGCGCCGGCTCTTTGTCCTCCGCCCGGTCAGGCTCCCCATGAGAGAGCCGGCCGGCATGGAAGGATCCGTTCCGCCCCCGCCGCCTTGCGCCTATAAGTCTTTGTCCGCCGGCAGCGTCCGGCCCATCGCGCGACGGAGCGCCGACGCCCCTTGTCCTCGTCCCAACACTCTTCTTCGCTGCCCTCCTCCTCGCTGTCCTCTTCCCCCCTGCCCTCTTCGCCCTGGCGCTTCCTGTGGATGTTCGTGCGCGACGGCTTCCTCGGCCGCGCCATCCTGCTGAACCTCGCCGCCGCCGGCGGGATCGGGCTGATGGGGTTGGAGCCGGTGGCGATGCGCGGCCTGGTCGATGCGCTCACCGGATTGCCGGGAGCCGGACTGTCGGGGAACCATCCCTCCGGCTCTCCCGCCTGGACGGCGGAGGTGATGCGCTGGTTCCTGCTGCTGGGCGGGCTGTGGATCGCGTCGGCCCTGTTCAACCGCCTGCGCGAGCTGGTGGACCTGCACACCTCGCCGGCCTTGCGCCATGCCATCCAGGTCCGGCTGTTCGACCATCTGATCGACCATTCGCCGCGCTACTTCCAGGACAATTTCGCCGGCAACCTGGGCCAGAAGGTCAAGCAGGCCGGGCAGAGCGCCATCCAGATCCTGGAGATCCTGACCAACGACATCATCCGCATCGTCGTCATCCTGGCCATCGGCCTGACGCTGCTGGTCTCGGCGCAGACCCTGTTCGCCGGGCTGCTGGTCGGCTGGACCGTGGCGCACCTGACCCTGTCGGCCCTGCTGGCCCGGCGCTGCCTGCGGCTGTCGCACGCCTTCTCCGAGGAGGTGTCGTCGACCACCGGCCGCATGGTCGACATCATCGCCAATGCCGAGCTGGTGCGCGCCTTCGCCCGCCGCCGCCAGGAGCTGGCCGGCCTGTCCGACGCGCTGACCGGCGAGATCGACCGGTCGAAGGAGCTGCGCTGGTTCCTGACCAAAATGTGGTTCTGGCTGTTCAACGCCCTGCTGGTCTTCCAGATCATCCTGATCGGCCTTGCCGTGTCGGAGGCGATGGCCGGCCGCATGAGCATCGGCGAGTTCGCCATGATCTTCTCGCTGGCCAGCATCGTCGGCACCAATGTGTGGGGCCTGTCGACGCGGATGCTGGGCTTCTTCGAACAGCTGGGCGTCCTGTCCGGCGCCCTGGATCTGATCGTCCGCCCGCATGAGATCCCGGATCCGCCCGGCCGCCCCGACCTGAGCGTCGGCGACGGCTCCATCCGTTTCGAAGACATCCGTTTCGCCCATCCCGGTTCCGATCCCGAGACCGGGGGGTCCGTCTTCGACGGCCTGTCCCTGACCATCCGGCCGGGAGAGCGGGTGGCGCTGGTCGGCCCGTCGGGGGCGGGCAAGAGCACGCTGGTCCGGCTGCTGCGCCGGCAGTTCCCGCTGCAAGGGGGCCGCATCCTGATCGATGGGCAGGACATCGCCGCGGTCAGCCTCGCCTCGCTCAACCGCGCGGTGGCCGAGGTGCCGCAGCTGCCCAGCCTGTTCCACCGCTCCATCCGCGACAACATCGCCTATGGCAGCGAGGGGCCGGATGGAAAGGGTGTTGCCGACGAGGCGATCCGCGCCGCCGCCGCCCGCGCCCATTGCGACCGCTTCATCGAAGGGCGTGCCGCCGGTTACGACACCGTGGTGGGGGAACGCGGCATCCAGCTGTCGGGCGGCGAGCGCCAGCGGGTCGCCATCGCCCGCGCCTTCCTGAAGGACGCGCCGGTCCTGGTGCTGGACGAGGCGACCTCCTCGCTCGACTCCGAGACCGAGCATCTGATCCAGGACGCGCTGCTCGGCCTGTTCGAGGGCCGCACGGTGATCGCCATCGCCCATCGGCTGTCGACCGTCACCGGCATGGACCGCATCCTCTATATGGAGAAGGGGCGCATCCTGGAGGACGGCGACCACGCCGCCCTGCTGCGCCGCGACGGCCCCTATGCCCGGCTGTGGCGCCGTCAGGTTGGCGGCTTCCTGCCGGACGACGCCGGTTCCATCACCGATATGGAGGAGGCGCGATGAGGCGGCTCCTGGGACGGTTCCGCCCGGCGCTGCCGATCGCCGCCAGCCTGTTCATCCTCGCCGCGGAGGCCGCCGCCATGACGCCTGTCGCTTCGCCCTTGCCCTTCTTCCAGCGGATCGAGCGCGTCGGCCTGCTCTGCGCGGTGGATGCCGAGGGCGGCCCGGCCATGGATGTCGGAGACGATGCGCTGTGCGGCCGCGCCGCCGCGGTGCTGTCGGGGCTGCTGGCCTCCGGTCCGGCGGTCACCGCGCTCGCCCCCAACGACGCCCGCATCGCCGAGCCGGGCACCTTGCTGGTGCTGGTCCATGCCACGCTGCGGCATGAGGAGGGGCGCCGTCTGCTGGCGCTCGCCGCCACCCTTCAGCGCAGCGGGGCGGCCGGCGACGCCCCGTTCTTCATGATGCCGCCCCAGGCATTGGCCCTGTCCGACGGCCTCGATGAAAGCCGTCTGGATGCAGCGCTCCGCCGTCTGCTGACCCCGTTGGGCGGAGCGCTGCGCGCCAATCCCTGAGCGGTTGGGGTGTGGCGGAGTTTGGAGTCTTGTCGCAGGGGGGTGAGGCTCCTGTTCCAGTCCGGAATATTTGCAAGCCGTCAGTGCCGCGGAGGCGGGAATCGAGTCATATCAAGCACTTGAGCAGGAAACTTGGATCCCCGCCTCCGCGGGACCGACGGCTGCACGGATAGGGTGCAGACGTGGATCGGGCGCCGAACGCGTTTTGCGTCAGCGCCCGATCCGCGGAATTCAGCCGCTAAATCACCGGCAAAGCTGGGCGAACTTGCGCTCCGGGATCGGCGGCGGCGAGGGATGAAGCATCAGCCCCTGCTCTTCCACATCGACCCGCGCGTCCGGATAAACCGCAAGCGCCAGTTGGAGCGCCTCGATGAACCGCTTCCTGAAATCGCGCAGGCGGCTGTATCCGGCGCCGAACTGCTCAAACACCGCCGGCCAGGTGATCGGCGTGGAGCGGTTCAGGCTGTGCAGCCGGTAGGCCAGCCAGATATAGATGTCGATGCTGGTGCTGTTGTTCTGGATGTGGCGCAGCGCCGGCTCCCAGATCGGCACCGGGTGGGCTTTCAGCTCGCGGAAGAAGGCCTCGGACAGCAGGACACGGTCTTCCCACAGCGATCCCTGGCCCGGTTCCGCCCCGGCATTGGTCGAGAAATGGATGCCGCCCTTGACGATCGACCCCTTTTCGAAGCCGATGCTGTGGGCGTCCTCCCAGGCGAAGGTCAGGTTACAGGCGGCGATGCGCGAGGCCTGCTCGCGGATGTCGCGGTAGGTCTGGCCGCCCACCGACAGGCCCATGCGGTCGAGCCATTCGTGCATGCTGCGGCCCAGCTCGACCTCGCGGCTGTCGGTCTGGATCGCCCGGGTTTGCAGGTACAGCAGGATCATCCGCGCGCGGCTGCCGTACGGAACCCCGTAAAGCTTAAAGCCACCGTTGCGGATCGGCAGTCGTCCAGGCTCGATCAGCAAGCGGATCTTATGTCCGCGCCGCTCCCACGGCTGGTCATCGGGAAGACGACGATGCGGAAGAGCCGTCAGCGCAAAACCCGAATAGGTGATGCCAAGCTCCTGCCGCTCCTCTTCGAGGACGGCAGCAGCCACATCGACTAGCGAACGCTGGTCCGGATCCGTCTGGAGCGCCTTCGCCTGGTCGCGTCCCAGCTGGGTAATCAGGGTGTGTATCTGTCCCATATCGAGCTGACCTTGGCACGACTTTGCGGTCAACGCTATATCACGGTCGGTTGGCGCCCAGCAATTTGGAGTCTTGTCGCTCAAACTATTTGTACGGTTATTTGATTCAGTTAATAGTTTGCGCGACAAGACTCCAGTAGAGAATCGCGAGTCGCGCGACAAAACTCCAGAACTCCCGCGACAAGACTCCAGCGGATAGTCCGTGTTGCCTGTGGATTTTTCGGCAGACGCGACAAGACTCCAGCCGGGACATTTCGATTCGACCCCCGAATCGCTTCCGATTCGCTTATTTCCGAGTCGTGGAGGCGAATCGACCCCGACTCGCCGGTGATTTGCCCTCTGCGCCGATGCTGTCGGCAGCCGGATTTGGAGTTCTGTCGCGCCCCACCCTGCCCGGACTTGCCCCGATTGCCCGCCAGATCCGCCTCCAGCCGCCTTCCTCCCCTGTCGGCGGGGACCGGACGGCAGGGGAGCCGGGAGGGGGCGCGACAAGACTCCAACCTTGATCCTGGCCTTGACCCAGGCCTCGACGCTGGCCGGTCGCCGCCGACAGGGACGGTGTTTGGAGTCTTGTCTCGCCCCCCTCCCGGAAGAGGCGCTCCGGTCGGGTGGGTCTCGGAGGGGTGCTTGTGGAGGGCGGAAAGCGCGGTCTATAACGAACCGCCATGGCGCCGGCCCTCAGGTTTTGCCCCTGTGCGGCTTCCGGCGCCCGACCACATGCTCACACAACAGATGGCGGCAGGATGAACGGCAATTCCGCGCAGAAGATCGTCCCGGTGCTGCTGTCCGGCGGTACGGGGTCCCGTTTGTGGCCCTTGTCGCGCGAACTGTATCCCAAGCAGTTTCTGCCGCTCTGCTCCGACCGGACGATGCTCCAGGACACCGCACTGCGGGTCAGCGCGCAATCTGGCTCCCAGGCTGCTGCCGGGGCGGCCGCAGAGGCCGTCTTCGCGGCTCCCCTGGTGATCTGCAACCAGGAACACCGCTTCCTCGCCGCCGAGCAGCTGCGCCAGTCGCGCTGCACGCCGCGCGGCATCGTGCTGGAGCCGGCCGGCCGCAACACCGCCGCCGCCTGCGCACTCGCCGCCCTGGCGGTCGCGGCGGACGATCCGGACGCGCTGCTGCTGATCCTGCCAGCCGACCACGAGATCCGCGACGCCGAGGCCTTCCGCCGCGCCGTCGGCATTGCCGCCCGCGCCGCCCAGGCCGGCCGGCTGGTCACCTTCGGCATCGCCCCGACCCGGCCGGAGACCGGCTACGGCTATATCCGCCGCGGCCATTCGATGGACGAGGCCGACGGCGCCTACAATGTCGCCGCCTTCGTCGAGAAGCCGTCGCTGGAGGTGGCGGAGCGCTACCTCGCCGAAGGCACCTATGCCTGGAACAGCGGCATGTTCCTGTTCCCGGCCTCCCGCCTGCTGGCCGAGATGGAGCGCCACGCCCCGGCGGTGCTGGCCGCCTGCCGCGAGGCGCTGGAGCAGGGCTCGAAGGACCTCGACTTCTTCCGTCTGGACGCCGCCGCCTTCGCCAAGGCGCCCAGCATCTCCATCGACTATGCGGTGATGGAGCGCACCGACCGCGCCGCCGTCGTCCCCTGCGAGATCGGCTGGACCGACGTCGGCGCCTGGTCGGCGCTGTGGGACGTCGGCAAAAAGGACGGCGAGGGCAACGTCATCGTCGGCGACGTGCTGCTGGAGGGCGCCCGCGACTGCTACGTCCGCAGCGAGAACCACCTGACCGCGGTGGTCGGGGTGGAGAATGCCGTGGTGGTGGTGGTCGACGACGCCGTGCTGGTCGCCGACCGCTCCCAGGCCCAGGACGTCAAGCGCATCGTCGACCGGCTGAAGGCCGAGGGGCGCAGCGAGTCGGTCAGCCACCGCCGGGTCCACCGCCCCTGGGGGTCCTACCAGTCGCTGCACACCGGCGACCGCTTCCAGGTGAAGAGCCTGACCATCGCCCCCGGCTCGCGCCTGTCGCTCCAGAAGCACCATCACCGTGCCGAGCACTGGGTGGTGGTCAACGGCACGGCACTCGTCACCCGCGGCGAGGAGCAGGTGATGGTCTACGAGAACCAGTCGATCTACATCCCGATCGGCACGGTCCACCGGCTGGAGAACCCCGGCAAGGTGCCGCTGACCATCATCGAGGTGCAGTCCGGCTCCTATCTGGGCGAGGACGACATCGTCCGGCTCGAAGACGTCTACGGCCGCAATTGATCCGCGGACCGGCCGCAGGGAGATAGAAGCGCAAGCGTCGCCTGTGTCTTCCTGCGGTTGCGGACATTGGCGGCTTGGTCCGGGCCGCCGACTTCCGGTAGAAAGGGGCGCGAGGGTGCCGCAGCGGCGCCCCGCCTTCTGCTGCCGGGACCATCATGACCATCGAGCCGCCGCCGGACGACCGCATCCCCGAACTCTATGCCGACGGGGTCTTCGACATCGGCTTCGGCAACGGCATGGTCCGCATCGACCTGTTCAGCCTGTCGGCCCTGCGCAAGGACGGCAACGGCCAGCCGCTGCCCGCCATCCGCCAGCGGGTGGTGATGAGCCTGCCCGGCTTCCTCGCCAGCCTCTCCGCCCTGGAGGGCATGCGCCAGCGGCTGGAGGCCGCCGGCGTCCTGCCGCCCAATTCCGGCACCGTGCCGCCCGCTCTCGCTCCGTCCGCCGCTCCTGCCTTCCAGAGCCCGGTGCAGGCCCCGGTCCAGCCGGCTTCCCCCTCCCAGGCCGTCTCCCAGGCCTCTGCCCAGCCGGCACCGGCCGCCCCGCCCACCCGGCCCCGCTCGCCGAATTTCGGCTGACCGATGCCGGACGCCAGCACGACCGTCACGGCCCCACCCCCTGGTCCCGAGGCCGCGCCGACCCACGACGAGAGCACGGCGCTGCGCTGCCTGACGCTGGTGGCGCGCCATCACGGCCTGTCGGCCTCGCCGTCGGCCCTGCGCGCCCGCGTCGCCACCGGCGGACCGGACGGCGAGCCGTCCACCGCCGACCTGCTGCGCATCGCCGCCGCCACCGGCTTCAAGGCGACCGCCCGCCGGCTGGACTGGAAGGGCTTGCAGTCCCTCCCCCCCGTCTTCCCGCTGCTGGCCCGGCTGTCCAACGGCAACACCGTCATCCTGGTCGGGCTGTCCCGCCCTGCGGATCCGGCGGAGGAGCCGATGGTCGGCGTCGTCGATCCGCTGGCCGACCGGCTGGACGTGATCGACGTGCCGCGCGACCGCTTCCTGGAGCGCTGGGACGGCGAGCTGGTCTTCCTCAAGCCGCGCCACGGCCTTGCCGACCCGCGCCAGCCCTTCGGCCTGCGCTGGTTCGTGCCGGAGATCCTGCGCCAGAAATCCGCCTTCCGCGACGTGGTGGTGGCGGCGCTGATCCTGCACGCGCTCGCCCTTGCCGTCCCGGTCTATTTCCAGATCGTGATCGACAAGGTGCTGGTGAACGAGACCGTCGCCACCTTGCAGGTGCTGACCATCGGCGTGCTGGGCGCCCTGCTGTTCGAGGCGGGCTTCCGCTTCCTGCGCCAGTTCATCCTGCTGGCGGCGGCCAACCGCATCGACATCCGTCTCTTGAACCGCACCTTCGGCCATCTGCTCGACCTGCCGATCACCTTCTTCGACGGGCATTCGGCCGGCGTCACCGTGCGCCACATGCAGCAGGTCGAGCGCATCCGCGAGTTCCTGACCGGCAACCTCTTGTCCACCGTGCTCGACAGCCTGGTGCTTCTGGTCTTCCTGCCGGTGCTGTTCTTCTATTCGGTCAAGCTGACGCTGGTGGCGCTGCTGTTCGCAGGCCTGATCGCCGGCGTGGTGGTGGCATTGGTGCCGGTCTACCGCAGCCGCCTGCGCGACCTTTACAACGCCGATGCCGAGCGGCAGGCCATGCTGGTGGAGACCATCCACGGCATGCGGACCGTCAAGTCCTCGGCACTGGAGCCGCAGCAGCGCCGCAGCTGGGACCGCAAGGCTGCCCGCGCGGTGACCAGCCATTACCGGGTCGGCCGCATCTCCATCGCCGCCCGCACGGTGACGGAGTTCCTTGAGAAGGCGATGATGGTGGCGGTGGTCGCCGTCGGCGCCTTCGACGTCTTCGACCGCCAGCTGTCGGTCGGCGCGCTGATCGCCTTCCAGATGCTGTCGGGCCGGGTGGTGACGCCGCTGGTCCAGATCGTCTCGCTGATCCACCAGTATCAGGAAACGGCACTCTCGGTGCGCATGCTGGGCGAGGTGATGAACCACCCGGCCGAACCCAGGCGCGAGGGCAGCGGCGCCTGCCCCGCCCTGATCGGCCGCATCGAGATCGAGGATCTCGGCTTCCGCTATGACCGCAACCGGCCGGCGGCGCTCGACGGCGTCACCCTGACCGTGCCGGCGGGCTCGGTCGTCGGGCTGGTCGGGCGCAGCGGCTCGGGCAAGAGCACGCTGATGCGGCTGCTCCAGGGCTTCTACCCGGTGCAGGAGGGCAGCATCCGTTATGACGGGCTCGACATCCGCGAACTGGATCTGGTCCATCTGCGCCGCTCCATCGGCGTGGTGCTTCAGGAGAATTTCCTGTTCCGCGGCACCATCCGCGACAACATCGCCATGACCATGCCCGAGGCCAGCCGCGAGGAGATCGTCGAGGCCGCCCGGCTGGCCGGCGCCGACGAGTTCATCCACCGCCTGCCCGACGGTTACGACACGCTGGTGGAGGAGGGGGCGAGCAACCTGTCCGGCGGCCAGAAGCAGCGCATCGCCATCGCCCGCGCCCTGCTGCCCCAGCCGCGCCTGCTGATCCTGGACGAGGCGACCTCGGCGCTCGACCCCGACAGCGAGGCCATCGTCATGGCCAACCTGCGGCGCATCGCCCATGGCCGCACCGTTCTGATCGTCACCCACCGGCTGTCCACCCTGACCGGCTGCGACACCATCGCCGTGCTGGAGCAGGGCCGCCTGCTCGACCTCGCCCCCCATCCCCTCCTGCTCGACCGCTGCGCCGAATACCGGCATCTGTGGCAGCAGCAGAACCGGGGGCGCTGACCCATGCCCGACACGCAGATGCCCGAAGCGGGGGTGCCCGAAATCGACCGCCGGGACGCCTCGCAGGGGGAGACCGGCCGCGAGGTCGTCCCGGCCAAGGCCGAACCCGCTTCTCCTCCCGCTCCCGCCCGGCGCCGTGCCGCCCTGCCCGCCCCGTCGGCACCGCCGCCGGGCTTCGCGCTGGACTATCTGCCGGACGGGGCGGCCATCGAGCATGCGCCGCTGCCCTGGTTGGCGCGTTCCACCCTCTATGTGCTGGCCGGGCTGCTGGTGGCGCTGGTGCTGTGGGCCGGCTTCGCCCAGGTCGACCGCATCGTCACCGCCGGCGGCCGGCTGGTGACCACGGCGCCGATGGTGGTGGCCCAGCCGCTGGAGACCGCGGTGGTGCGCGGCGTCGACGTGCAGGTCGGCGACCGTGTGCGGGCCGGCGACCGTCTGGCGACGCTCGACCCCACCTTCGCCGCGGCGGATCTGGCCGACCTGACCGCCAAGCTCGCCAGCGTCGAGGCGCAGATCGGCCGGCTGCGCGCCGAGCTGGACGGCGGCGACTTCACCCCCGCCGCCGGCAACCCCGCCAATAATCCTGATTTGGCCGTCCAGGCCGCCATCCTCGAGCGCCGCCGCGCCGAATACCGTTCCCGCCTCGCCTCGCTCGACGAGAAGGCCGGGCAGCTGGACAGCGCCATCGCCGCCGGCCGCCGCGCCCAGACCGGCCTTGCCGAACGCCTGGCCGTGGTGGGCGAGGTCGAGGACATCCGCCGCCAGCTTCAGGAGCGCCAGACCGGGTCCCGCCTGACCTGGCTGGAGGCGCGGGTCGAGCGGCTGCGCATGCGCGACGAGCTGACCGCCCTCCAGGACCGCGAGCAGGCGAGCGCGCACGAGCTGCGCGGCGTCCAGGCCGACCGCGCCGCCTTCATCGACGAATGGCGGCGCAAGACGGCGGAGGAACTGGTGGAGCAGACCCGCCAGCGGGCCACCCTGGTGGAGCAGATCGCCAAGGCCGAGCGCCGCCGTTCGCTGGTCACCCTGACCGCCCCGGTCGACGCGGTGGTGCTGGAGGTGGCCAAGCGCTCCGTCGGCTCCGTCATCCGCGAGGCCGAGCCGCTGGTCACGCTGGTCCCCGCCGACGTGCCGCTGGAGGTGGAGGCGGAGATCCCGTCGCGCGACATCGGGCTGGTCCGCGTCGGCGATTTCGTGCGGGTGAAGCTGGACGCCTTCCCCTTCCAGCGCCACGGCACCCTGCCCGGCGAGATCCGCACCATCAGCGCCGACGCCTTCACCCACGATCCCTCAGGCTCCCAGGGCGCTGCCGCCATCAACCCGGACGGCCCCCGCCCGGCCGCCGGCGCCGTCTTCCGCACCCGCATCCGCCTGACCGACACCCGGTTGGAGGGGGTGCCCGCCGGCACAGCTCTCAGCCCCGGCATGGTCGCCTCGGCCGAGATCCGCGTCGGCACCCGCTCGGTCCTGTCCTACTTCCTCTACCCCGTCATCCGCGCGCTGGACGAAAGCATCCGAGAGCCGTAAGGAGCCGGGCCTGTCTCCGGCTCCTTACGGCGGCGTCGAAGTTTCCAAGTGGCGCCTGTCCGGCGGATGGGGTACCCACCCACCAGCCCCTTCAGCGACAGGTCTGGTGATGCAGCGGATAGGTCCGTTCCTCTTTGCCGTTCTGGCAACCATCTCGGCATTCTTTCTGGTCTGGAGCCTGCCGCCCTTCCAGACCGCCGACGAGCCCGCCCACATCTACCGGGCCAACATGATCACCCATGGCTACTGGGTGGCCGCCAAGGTCCAGACCGACGGGCGGATCGCGGCGGGCGGCCCGTCCGACGTCGCGATCATCGAGGCCTATTTCCCCTTCCACCATGTCCCCTTCAAACCGGACGAGAGGGCCAATCTGGAGGATTTCGCCAAATCCTTCACCGCCCGCTGGGACGGCCGGGTCTTCAACGTCGCGGCGGAGAACACCGCCCCCTACCCGCCCTTCTTCTACCTGCCGCAGGCCGCCGCCATCGCGCTCGGCAAGGCCATCGACCTGCCGGTGGTGCAGACGCTGTATCTGGCGCGGGCGGCCAACGCGCTGACCTGCATCGTCGTCGGCTTCTTCGCCTTGCTGCTGGCCGGCCGGGCGCATCTGCCGCTGTTCGCGGTGCTGCTGCTGCCGATGTCGGTCTCGCTCTACGCCTCGATGAGCCAGGACGGGCTGGTCATCACCGTCACGGCACTCGGCATCGCCTTCCTGGCCCGCGCGCTGTCCGAAGGCCGGCCGCTGCGCAGTGCGGAGGTCTGGGCCAGTGCAGTCTGTTTCGCCCTGGTGGGGATGACCAAGCAGCCCTACGCCCTGCTCTGCCTGATGCCGCTGGCGGTCCCGGCCGAGCGGGCGGCGGTGAAGCGCCTTGCGGTCGCCGCCTCGCTGGCCGCCGCCGTCGGCTGGGCGGTGTGGATGGCGCTCGCCGTGCAGACGCCGCTGATCCGCCAGGATGCCCCGACCGACGCCATGGGCCAGCTCCGCTTCCTGCTCGACAACCCGCTGGCCGTCCTCACCATCGCGGTGAAGACCTTCCAGGTCTGGGGCGACGAGTATTACCAGCAGTTCGTCGGCATCCTCGGCTGGGTCGACACCCGGCTGCCCAAGCCCTATTACGCCGCCGCCTATCTGGTCCTGCTGCTGTCCTTCCTGCCGCTGCTGCTCGGCCGCCGGGCGGCGGACTGGTATTCCGGCGCGCCGGCGCGGGCCTCGGCGGTGACCGCGGCCGTCGTGCTGGCGGCCGGGGCGCTGCTGTTCGGGGCGCTCTACATGGTGTGGACGCCGGTCGGCCAGCTGTGGGTCGACGGCGTGCAGGGGCGTTACTTCCTGCCGCTGGCGGCCCTGCTGCCGCTGGCCTTCGCCGGCAGCCGGCAGGAACCGGGATTCGGCGGGCCTGCTGGCGGCTGGTCTTCCGGCGGCTGGTCTGCCGGCATGACGGGCGTGCTGGAGCGCGGGCTGACCTGGATGGTCTGGCTCTTCCCCATCGTCAGCATCCTGGTGGTCCAGCGCACCGTCATCCTGCGCTACTACCTCGACTAGCAGGCCCCCGCTCTCCATCCGGCTGCCCATCGGGGCGGACCGGGGCGTTGGAGGCCGTTCGAATGATGTCGCCCGTTCGGCGGAAAAGCCCGCAGTGCAGCATGGGCGGGCGACTATCTTCCGACTCTGCCCCACCCCAATCTCCCATCGACCCCAATCGAAGACGAAGAGCGGACATGACCACGAGCGACAACGCGACCGTGCTGGTGACCGGCGGCGCCGGCTATATCGGCTCCCATGTGGTGCTGGCCCTGCGCGACCAGGGACGCGCCGTCGTGGTGCTGGACGATCTGTCCACCGGCCGGCGCTCGGCCCTGCCCGAAGGCGTGCCGCTGGTCGAGGGCGACGTCGGCGACAAGGCCCTGCTGGCCGAGACCTTCGCCCGCCACGGCATCGGCACCGTGATGCATTTCGCCGGCAGCATCGTCGTGCCGGAATCGGTGGAGCGGCCGCTCGCCTACTACCGCAACAACACGGTGAAGAGCCACGCCCTGGTGGAGGCCTGCGTCGAGGCCGGCATCGGCCGCTTCATCTTCTCCTCCACCGCCGCCGTCTACGGCATGCCCGACCGCCTGCCCATCGACGAACAGACGCCGACCAGCCCGATCAACCCCTACGGCTCCTCCAAGCTGATGACGGAGTGGATGCTGCGCGACACCGCGGCGGCGCACGATCTGCGTTATGTGGCGCTGCGCTACTTCAACGTCGCCGGCGCCGACCCGCAGGGCCGCTCCGGCCAGGTGTCGAAGGTCGCCACCCACCTGATCAAGATCGCCGCCCAGACCGTCACCGGCCAGCGGGCGGAGCTGCAGATCTTCGGCGACGATTACGACACGGCGGACGGCACCTGCGTGCGCGACTATATCCATGTCAGCGACCTCGCCGACGCCCATGTCGCCGCACTCCGCCATCTGGAGGCGGGCGGCGTGTCGGAGGTGATGAACTGCGGCTACGGCCGCGGCTATTCGGTGCGCGAGGTGCTGGCGATGGTGGAGCGGGTGACCGGCAAGCCGCTGCCGATGCGCATCGGTCCGCGCCGCGCCGGCGATCCGCCGGCCCTGGTGGCGGGAGTCGAGCGCATCGGCCGCACGCTCGACTGGACGCCGCGCCATGCCGACCTGGAAACCATCGTCGCCTCGGCGCTTTCCTGGGAGGAGCGGCTGGTCCGATAGGAAAGCCCTTCTCCCGCAAGGGGAGAGGGGCTTTCACCCTCAGCTGAAGAACCGTCCGCGGAAATAGGCGATGGTGCGGTCCAGCCCCTCGTCCAGCGGCACGGCCGGTTCCCACTGCATCAGGGCGCGGGCCTTGGCGATGTCGGGGCGGCGCTGCTTGGGGTCGTCCTGCGGCAGCGGCATGTGTTCGATCGTCGAGGCCGAGCCGGTCAGGCGGATCACCTTCTCCGCCAGCTCCAGCATAGTGAACTCGCCGGGGTTGCCCAGGTTGATCGGGCCGGTGACGCCAGCCGGCGTGTCCACGAAGCGCAGGAAGCCTTCGATCAGGTCGTCGACATAGCAGAAGGACCGCGTCTGCTGGCCGTCGCCGTAGATGGTGATCGGCTCGCCCTTCAGCGCCTGGATGATGAAGTTCGACACCACGCGCCCGTCGTTGGGGTGCATGCGCGGGCCGTAGGTGTTGAAGATGCGGATCACCTTGATGTCCAGCTTGTGCTGGCGGTGATAGTCGAAGAACAGCGTCTCGGCGCAGCGCTTGCCCTCGTCGTAGCAGGCGCGCGGGCCGATGGTGTTCACGTTGCCCCAATATTCCTCGGGCTGCGGATGCACCGCCGGGTCGCCATAGACCTCCGAGGTCGAGGCCTGCATGATCCGCGCCCCCACCCGCTTGGCCAGCCCCAGCATGTTGATGGCGCCGTGCACGCTGGTCTTGGTCGTCTGGACGGGGTCGTGCTGGTAATGGATCGGCGAGGCCGGGCAGGCGAGGTTGTAGATCTCGTCCACCTCGACATAGAGCGGAAACGTCACGTCGTGGCGCATCAGCTCGAAATGCGGGTTGTCCAGCAGGTGCAGGACGTTGTCGCGGCTGCCGGTGAAGAAGTTGTCGACGCACAGCACGTCGTTGCCGGCCGCCAGCAGCCGCTCGCACAGATGCGAGCCCAGGAAGCCGGCACCGCCGGTGACGAGGACACGCTTTCGGTTGGTGAGAGCCGGCAAGGCTGCTTTCCTGTCTTGGCTGTGGGTGCGTGGAACTGCCTGATTCTAGCTGAGCAGCCCGAGCAGATAGCGCCCGTAGTCGTTCTTCTTCAGCGGTTCCGCCAGACGGCGGACCTGCTCGGCGTCGATCCAGCCGGAGGTGTAGGCGATCTCCTCCGGGCAGGCGATCTGCAGGCCCTGGCGGTGCTGGATGGTGCGGACGAACTCCGCCGCCTCCAGCAGGCTGTCGTGGGTGCCGGTGTCGAACCAGCCATAGCCGCGGCCCATCTGCTCGACCGACAGCCGGCCCAGCTCCAGATAGGCGGCGTTGACCGAGGTGATCTCCAGCTCGCCGCGCGCCGACGGCTTCACCGCCGCGGCGATGTCGAGCACGTCGTTGTCGTAGAAATAGAGGCCGGTGACCGCCCATTTGGAGCGCGGGGCGACCGGCTTCTCCTCGATGCTCAGCGCCCGGCCTTGCGCGTCGAACTCCACCACGCCGTAGCGCTCGGGATCGCGCACGGCATAGGCGAAGACGCTGGCGCCGTCGGCCTTCTCGCCGGCGGCGCGCAGGATGTTGGTCAGGCCGTGGCCGTAGAAGATGTTGTCGCCGAGAACCAGCGCGCAAGGATCGTTGCCGACGAACTCGCGGCCGATGATGAAGGCCTGGGCCAGCCCGTCGGGCGAGGGCTGGATGGCCCAGCTCAGGTTCAGGCCCCACTGCGACCCGTCGCCCAGAACCGTCTGGAACAGCGGCTGGTCGTGCGGCGTGGTGATGATCAGGATGTCGCGGATGCCCGCCAGCATCAGGGTGCTGAGCGGGAAATAGATCATCGGCTTGTCGTAGATCGGCAGCAGCTGCTTGCTGATCGCCCGCGTCACCGGGTAGAGCCGGGTGCCGGACCCGCCGGCCAGGATGATGCCCTTCATGGTGTCGAAGCCTCTCAAGCCTGTGGCGGGTTGGTGAACAGCTCGTCGATCACGCGGTCGACGCTCTCCTGCCACGGCGGGCAGGCGACGCCGAGACGCTCCCTGGCGCGCCCGCAGTCCAGCCGCGAATTGGCCGGACGGCGCGCCGGGGTCGGGTAGTCGGCCGTGCCGATGGCGGTCAGGCGCGGCCGCTTGCCGGTGCGCTCTTCCAGCCGCCGGAAGATGTGCTCGGCGAAATCGTGCCAGTTGGTGTAGCCGCTGCCGGTCAGGTGATAGGTGCCCCAGGCCGCGGCGCCGGTCTTCTCGATGGTCCCGGCGATCTGCACGATGGCGGCGGCGAGGTCGGCGGCGGCGGTGGGCGAGCCGTGCTGGTCGGCGACCACCCGCATCTCCTCGCGCTCCTTGCCGAAGCGCAGCATCGTCTTGACGAAGTTGTTGCCGTAGGCGCTGTAGACCCAGGAGGTGCGCAGGATGACGTGATGAGGCGTCGCCGCCCGCACCGCCTCTTCGCCCGCCGCCTTGCTGGCGCCATAGACGCCCAGCGGGTTGATCGGTTCGTCCTCGGTGTAGATACCGTCCTTCGTCCCGTCGAACACATAGTCGGTCGACACATGGATGAAGGGGATGCCGCGCGCCGCACTGGCCGCCGCCATGGCGCCCGGCCCGTCGCGGTTGATGGCGAAGGACAGGTCGACCTCGCTCTCGGCCTTGTCGACGGCGGTGTGGGCGGTGGCGTTGACCAGCAGGTCCGGCGCGTGGGTGGCGACCGCCTTGTCCACGTCGCCCGGCCGGGTCACGTCGAACTCGGGATAGGGCAGGCCGACCACATCGGTGCCCGGCGCCCAGTTGGCGCGCATCAGCTCGAAGCCGAGCTGGCCGTTGCTGCCGAGGACGAGAACTTTCATTGCGCGGCCCCCTCTTCCTTAAGCCCGAGCCGTTCGCCCTGGTAGGAGCCGTTGAGGATGGCCTGCCACCAGTCGCGGTTCTCCAGATACCAGGCGACCGTCTTGCGCAGGCCGCTCTCGAAGGTCTCCTGCGGGGTCCAGCCCAGCTCGCGCTCGATCTTGCCGGCGTCGATGGCATAGCGCTTGTCGTGGCCGGGACGGTCGGTGACGAAGCTGATCAGGCGGTCGTGCGGGGCGCCGGCCGGGTCCATCTCGTCGAGATGCGCGCAGATGGCGCGGACGACCTCCAGGTTGGTGCGCTCGTTGTGGCCGCCGATGTTGTAGCTCTCGCCGACCTTGCCCTTCTCCAGAACCAGCCGCAGGGCGCGGGCATGGTCCTCGACATAGAGCCAGTCGCGGATGTTGTCGCCCTTGCCGTAGACCGGCAGCTTCTCGCCCGCCAGACCCTTCAGGATCATCAGCGGGATCAGCTTCTCCGGGAAATGGTAGGGGCCGTAATTGTTGGAGCAGTTGGTCAGCACCACCGGCAGCCCGTAGGTCTCGTGCCAGGCGCGGACCAGATGGTCGCTCGACGCCTTGCTGGCCGAATAGGGCGAGTTGGGGCTGTAGGCGGTGGTCTCGGTGAAGAAGCCGTCGTCGCCCAGCGTGCCGAACACCTCGTCGGTCGAGATGTGGTGGAAGCGGAAGGCCTCTTTGCGCTCGGCCGGCAGCGCCGACCAGTAGCCGCGCGCCGCTTCCAGAAGGCGGAAGGTGCCGACCACGTTGGTCTGGATGAACTCGCCCGGCCCGTCGATGGAGCGGTCGACATGGGATTCGGCGGCCAGATGCATCACCGCGTCGGGCTGGTGGGTGTCGAACACCCGCCGCAGCTCGGCGGCGTCGCAGATGTCGACCTTCTCGAAGGCATAGCGCGGATTGCCTTCGGCCCCCGGCAGGGAGGACAGGTTGGCCGCGTAGGTCAGCTTGTCGACATTGACGACGAAGGCGTCGGTTTCGGCGAGAAGCTGGCGGACCACCGCCGAGCCGATGAAACCGGCGCCGCCGGTGACGAGAATGCGCGTCATCAAACCACCTTACCGCCGAAAAGCGGGGCCGCCCGCGGCCCCCGTTGTGCAAAAGCTTTGAGTGCCCGAACCCGGAGCCACCAACCCGGAACCGCCCTCAGAACAGGTCGGTCAGCTGCGCCAGGGTCGGATGCTTGTGGTCCTTGTCCGACAACCGCGCCTTGTCCGCCGTGACCGGCCAGTCGATGCCGAGCTCCGGGTCGTTCCACAGGAGGCCGCGGTCATGCTCGGGCGAATAATAGTTGGTCACCTTGTAGATGACCTCGGTGTCCGGTTCCAGCGTGCAGAAGCCGTGGGCGAAGCCGACCGGCACCAGGATCTGGTTCCATTCCGAAGCACTGATCACCGCGCTGACATGCCGGCCGAAGGTGGGGGAACCCTTCCGGATGTCGACCGCCACGTCGAGGATGGCGCCGCGCACCACCCGCACCAGCTTGTCCTGGGCGAAGGGCGGCAGCTGGAAATGCAGGCCGCGGATGGTGCCGACCTCGGCCGACAGCGACTGGTTGTCCTGGACGAAGTCGTAATGCAGCCCGGCCGCCTCGAACGTCTTCTTGGTGTAGGTTTCCGAGAAGAAGCCGCGATGGTCGCCGAACTTCTTCGGACGGATGATCTTGATGTCGGGAATGTCGAGGGAGACGACGTCCATGGCTCAGATGCTTTCCTTCAGGCGCTCTTTGCGCAGCTCGGGACAGGATTTGCGCAGCCAGGGCTTGACCGTGCGCGGCGGGAAGGCCAGCCCGAAATTCTCGGCGTCCAGCGTCAGGTTCGGGTTGTAATAGGGGTCTGCCAGCAGGCTGTCGCCCCAGCGTTCCTGCATGTAGGCCACCTCGCCCATGAAGCGCTTGACCTTGTCGGGGGCGGTGTCCGGCCCGCGCGAGGCCGATTCCAGATGGTACAGCTCGGCGAAGGGCGTCCAGACGACCAGATAGCCCTTCTCGCGGATGCGCAGGCAGAAATCGACGTCGTTGAAGGCGACGGCCAGCTTCTCGGAGTTCAGCCCGCCGACCTCGTCGAAGATCTCCTTGCGCAGGATCAGGCAGGCGGCGGTGACGCAGGACAGGTCCTGGGTCAGCTGGGCCCGGCTGAAATAGCCGTAGGCGTCGCGGGTCAGGCCCTTGTGGACATGGCCGGCCACGCCGCAGATGCCGGTGACGACGCCGGCATGCTGGATGGTGCCGTCGGCGTAGTAGAGCTTGGCGCCGACGGCGCCGACCTCCGGCCGCAGGGCATGGGAGACCATCTCGGCCAGCCAGCCCGGCTCCATCACCTCGATGTCGTTGTTGATCAGGCCCAGCACCGCGCCGGTCGCCTCGGCGGCGGCGAAGTTGTTGATCGAGGAGTAGTTGAAGGGCGCCTTGTAGGTCAGCACCCGCACCCGCGGCTCGTCCTTCAGCGTGTCGAAATAGGCGAAGGTCGCCGCTTCCTCGCTGTTGTTGTCGACGATCAGGATCTCAAGGTCCGGATAGTCGGTGCGGTGCAGCAGCCCGTCGACGCAGCCCTTCAGCAGATCGGCCTTGTCGCGCGTCGGCACGATCAGCGACACCCGCGGCAGCTTGGCCGGCAGGGCGTAGCGGATGCGGGTGAAGCGGGCGGTCGACGGCGAGGTCTCCACCGTGGCGTCGACGCCGCGGCGCTGGAAATGCTCGGTCAGCGCTTTGTGGGCGGCGGCGGTGGCGCGCGGCAGCTCGACCGTGGAGAAGGCCGAGGAATCCGGGAAGACGCGCCAGTGGTAGAGGATCGCCGGGATGTGGCGGATGCGCGCCGGTTCCGTCGCCTCGACCGCGCGCAGCGTCAGGTCGTAGTCCTGGCTGCCCTCGAAGCCCAGGCGGAAGCGCCCGGCCCGCTCGATCAGCGAGCGGCGGAAGACGCCCAAATGGTTGACCATGTTCTGGCCGTGCAGCAGGTCCAGATTGAAGCCGGACTTGAAGTGCGGGTCGTAGCGCTCGCCGTCCGCATCGATCTTGTCCTCGTCGGAATAGAGGATGTCGGTGTCGGGATGGAGCGCCAGCTCGGCGGCGACCGCATAGAGGGCGTGCGGCGGCAGCCGGTCGTCATGGTCCATCAGCGCCACGAAATCGCCGGTCGCCAGATCCAGCGCGCTGTTGCTGGCGGCGGAGATGTGGCCGTTGGTCTCGCGCCGGACGATCTTGATCCGGTTGTCGCGCGCCTTGTACTCGGCCAGCACCGTCTGCACATGCGGGGCGGTGGAGGCGTCGTCGGCGATGCACAGCTCCCAGTCCGGATAGAACTGGGCCAGCACGGAGTCCAGCGCCTCGCGCAGGTAGGTCTCCGGCGTGTTGTAGACCGGCATGACGATGGAGAAGCGCGGGCGCGCCGGCAGGCGGGCGATGTCGGCCTTGATCGCCGTCGCGTCCTCCGGCGTCAGGGTGTCGTACATCCGCACCCAGGACTTGTAGTCGGCCGACCAGCGGTTCGGCTGCAACTCCTGCAGGACGCGCTGCTTGGTCGCCTGCCAGCCGTGGCGGCGCAGATAGTCCAGCACGCGCGCCGGCTGGTTCTGCCGGACATAGTCGAGCAGGATGTTGGTCTTGCCGATCTCGCGGATGGTGAAGTCGGCGATCTCGAAGGACACCGGCCGGGTCGCCGGGTCGAAGCGCAGGGCCTTGACCGTCTGCGGCAGCAATGCCAGCTGGCGGAACTCGCCCACCGTGTCGACCGGCAGGCGGATCATCGTCCGCTCGTCGAAGCCGTTGCCGTCGTCGACATAGATCACCGGCACCAGCGGGGCCGAGGCGCGGACCACCCGGTAGGAGATCACGCACCAGTGGCCGGGCAGCCGGCCGCGGTCGGACCGCAGCAGGAAGGCGGGGTCGCTGCCGGTCGCCTCGTAGCCGCCCTGCGGGCTCGGCACCACGTCGTGCAGCGGCTCCAGCGTGATGGCATGCAGGCGGCGGCGGTAGAAGCGGCCGGCCTTCTGGGTCAGGCGGCCCAGCTTGCGCACCGGCGCCGACAGCTTCCAGGAGGTCGAGTTGACCAGGCTGTGGATGTGCTGGTCGCGGCTGGCCACCACGCCGTGCAGATGGGCGATGGCCTGTTCGCGCGCCACCAGCTCGCGGGCGTGGGCGGCGAGGTTGCGTTCGCGGTCGGCCAGCTCGTGCTCGCGCTCGGCCAGCTCCTGGGCCATTTCGGCGAGCGCATCGCCCTGGCGGCGGATTTCGGCCTGATGGTCGCCGAGCCAGCCCTGGATGACGCCGATGTCGCGGTCGCGCGTCGCGATCATGCCCTTCAGGTCTTCGCTGTGGGCGATCTGGTCGTCCAGCACCTTGCGGACCATCGCCACCTCGGTGCGCAGGTGCTTCTCCTGCTCTTCCAGGCGCTGGATGGTCTCGGCCTCGATGGCGGCGTCGCCCAGCCGGTCGAACCAGCTGCGGACGGCCCGCAGCCCCTCGCCGCCGGCCTTCTGCACGGCGAACAGCTCGCGCACCGCGTCGGGAAGATCCTCGCCGACGCCGAGCACGCCAAGGCCGTTGGAATGCTGGAAGCTGAATGACGGGCGGTCGCGGGTGATCTCGTCCCACAGGCGCCAGACGCCGAAATCGTCCTTGCGCACGTTGATGTCGTGGAACAGCACCACGCCGCGGCGGCTCATCTTCGGCAGCCACGTCTCGAAATCGTGGCGCACCGCCTCGTAGGTGTGCAGCCCGTCGATGTGCAGCAAATCGACGCTGCCGTCGGCGAAATGGAGCAGCGCGTCGTCGAAGGTCATCCGCAGCAGGCGGGAGAAGCCGGCATAGCGCGGGTCATGATAGGCGGCGAGTTTGTTGTAGATGTCGTCGCCGTAGAAGCCGGCCTGCGGGTCGCCGGCCCAGGTGTCGACGGCGTAGCAGGAGGTCGGCAGCCCGACATGGCGGACCGCCTGGCAGAAGGCGGCATAGGAGTTGCCGGTGTGCGTTCCCAGCTCCACCAGGCTGTCCGGGCGGAGCGCCTCGACGATCCAGAAGGCGAAGGGGACATGGCCGAGCCAGGAGGCCGGCGCCGTGACGAGATCCGGGGTCAGGAGCGTGATCGGCCGGCAGATACGACGGAGAGCGTCCGATCCCTGGTCCTTCAAAAACGAATCCACCTGTGCCTCTTCTTCTGCCTGGCTTCGCGGCGGGGAGCGGTCCATCGGGGCACCGTTTCAGGCCCGGCGGACGGTCCCGTCACAGCCGCCGACACACATACGCTGACACCAAGCCGGAATGCAAGCCGCTGTCCGGAGCCCGCTTTGCGGTGCCCAACAATGCCCGGAACTGCGGTTTTCCTGCCTCAGTCCGGGGGGATCCGCGGGCTGTCGCTATTTTGTCGCGGGGGCCGGCTGGGAGGCTGACGCCCCTTCCGCTTCCAGCGTGATCGCCAGCATCGGCATGCCGACCAGCCCGCGCACGACGTGGCTGGCATGGACCTTGAAGAACAGCGCGTCCTCGACCCAATGGTGCTGGACGTGGTCCTCCTGCGTGCCTTCGGCGAGCGCCACGGTGATGGAGAAGTCGCCGCTGGGCAGGTAGGGCATCTGGAAGCGGAAGCGGGCGGCGAAGTCCTGCCCGGCCGGGATGGTGACGGGGTCGAGCTGGTAGCTGAGGAAGGTGTTGTCGCCGAACAGGTTCTGACCCAGCTTGTCCTTCACGTAGAAGCCGACGATGGGGCGGTGGACCTGCTGGTCGGCCCGGCAGTCCACCTTCAGCACGATGACCTCGCCGCCCTCCAGCACGCTGAGCGGCTGCTCCTCGGCATCGAGGATCGAGACGTTGGCGATGGTGGCGCCGCGGTTGCCGAACCAGGGGCCGCTGTCGTTGAAGTCGAACAGCTCGATGGCGTTGCGGAGCTGCGAGCCCTTCAGCAGCTCGGCGCGGGCGTCCTCCACCGGCTCCTCGCGCCTGGCCTGGGGCAGCGCCTGGCGCGCCCCGCCGATGCGGAAGCCGCGCGAGGTGTCCTGGTCGCTGTAGAGCGCCGCCAGATAGTCGTGGCAGACCTCTTTGGCCGGGCCGATGGCCCGCACCGACCCGTTGTCCAGCCACACCACCCGGTCGCAGAGGTTCACCACCTGTCCGGTGTCGTGCGACACGAAGAACAGGGTGCCGCGCTCCTTGAAGCGGTGGATGAAGCGCATGCATTTCTGGGTGAAGGACGCGTCGCCGACCGCCAGGATCTCGTCGACGATCATGATGTCGGCATCGACATGCGCCGCCACCGCGAAGGCGAGGCGGGCGTACATGCCGCTGGAATAGAGCTTCACCGGCTGTTCGATGAAGTCGCCGATGCCCGCGAACTCGGCGATGGACTCATAGCGCTCGGCGATCTGCGCGTTCGACAGGCCCAGCACCGAGGCGGCGAGATAGACGTTCTCGCGGCCGGTGAATTCCGGGTTGAAGCCGGCGCCCAGCTCCAGCAGCGCCGCGATGCGCCCGTCCACCGCGATGCGGCCGGAGGTCGGCGTCAGCGTGCCGCAGAGCAGCTGGAGGAAGGTCGACTTGCCCGAGCCGTTGCGGCCGATCAGCCCGACCGTCTCGCCGCGGCGGACCTCCAGGTCGACACCGCGCAGCGCCCAGTACTCGTCGTAATATTTGCGCCGGCCGCGCACCAGCATCTGCTTCAGCCGGTCCTGCGGGCGCTTGAAGATGGCGTAGGCCTTGCCCAGACCCTCGGCGCGGATGACGACAGGGGTGTCGGCGGGAGTGGCGGGGGTATCGGTCTCGGGCGACATGGGCTCAGACGACATCGGCGAACCCCCGGCGGGTCTTCATGAACCAGAGATAGCCGAGCCACGCCACCACCCAGGCGCCCAGCGTCGCCAGGCCCCACTCGACCGGCGACGGGACGCGGCCCCAGAACAGCAGGTCCTTCGACTGCTCCAGGATCGCGGTCATCGGATTGAGGTGCAGGATGGCGCGGAAGCGCTCGGGGATCGCGGTCATCGGATAGAAGATCGGGCTGAGGAACATCAGCACGGTGACGGCCACCCCCACCACCTGCCGCAGGTCGCGCAGGAACACGCCGGCGGCGGCGAAGAACCAGCTGAGCCCCAGCGTGGTCAGGCAGAGCGGCACCAGCACCAGCGGCAGCAGAAGCGCCGTCGGCGGCGGCAGCCCGGCCACCATCAGATGGAAGACCACCAGGATGACGAAGCCGATGCCGGCGTTGAACAATGCCACCGCCAGCGACACCAGCGGCAGGATCTCCAGCGGGAAGACCACCTTCTTGATGTAGCTGACATTCTCCAGCAAGAGGCCGGGCGCCCGGCTCAGGCATTCGCCCAGCACGTTGAACAGGATCAGGCCGGAGAACAGCAGCAGGGCGAATTCCGTGTTGCTTCCACCCGTCGCCCCCCAGCGGGCCTGGAACACCACCGAGAAGACGAAGGTGTAGACCGCCAGCATCAGGATCGGGTTCAGCACCGCCCAGACGATGCCCAGTACGGACCCGCGGTACCGGGCGTCGATCTCCCGCCGGGCCAGCCGCAGGATCAGCGACCTGTGATGCCAGGCGGTCTGGAAAAGGGCAAAGGGACCGGCGCCGAAACCCGCTACCGTAGGGTTCCCCGACTGAGAGTTGAACAATTTAAAGTATTCCCCGTCTGCGGCCGGCCGACCATAACCCCCGCTCCGGCGGCGTTCAAGCGAAAGCATCGGCCCGGCCGGAGGGGTGGCGGAAGGGCGTGGAAGAGGCGGGCGCTGCCGAAAAAGAGCGGGTGGAGGAACGGACCTTCGGTTTCCCTCGTTTACCCGAAAGATCGGAGAGGTAGTGAAAAAGCCCAGGAATTTTCGTTATCACGAAGGAAAACAATAAAATAAACATTCGAGTGATTCGTGCTGTACGGGCTAATGCCACAGATAAAGCAGGACGTTGCCGCCCTATGCGTATCAGTAAATGACGAGTATCGATCAAACGTGACTTCTCTATTGTGAAGATAGAGACATGCATTCTCATGCGGTTTCCACGTATACTCCGATCCACCATTGAGGATGGCATCCGTATATTTGTAAGCCCATGGGGTTAGATCCGTATTGGAGCTAAAAAATCTTATCCGGCAGGACCATAACTAGCCTTGAGAGAGGGCGCTTGGCCGATTTTCAGGAAAGACGCACCGATTGCCGAGGTCACGGGAAAGCCGGACTGTCCGGGGACGCGGTGACGCAAAAGGAGGCTGTTGTGTTTTGGAATGGAAAGACCCTGGCAGCCGATCACTATGCCACATCGTTAAGACATCATTTCGGTGACGGTGCGGTTCATCGTCTTCAAAAAGAGATCGGGTTCGTCGGGAAACGGCTTCTTCGACTTCCAAGCACCGAAAGATCGGCTTTCTTCGACCCCTGGTTCACCGAGGAGAACGCCCGCCATCTGCGCTCGGTCGCCCGATCCGTCCGTGGGATGGCGCCCGATGCGCCGGCCCCGGCCCTGGCGTCCGCCCCCCGCATCGTCTTCCTGCATGGCGTGATGCCGCGCAGCGGCACCAACTATCTCCAGAGCCTGCTGGAACTGCATCCCGACGTCCTGGTCAATCCCTATGGCATCCGCGAGCTTCCCTTCCTGAACACGCTGGAGGATGCGCGGACCTACGAGGGGCGTTTCCTGCGTCTTTACCGGCGCAACCGGGAATCGTTCAGCGATCTGGAAACCTTCTGCTACATGGTGAACGGCTTCCTGCGCCGGATCGAAGCCGAGTTCCCGGCCGGCAAGACGGTGGTGATCAAGTCGCCCCACACCCGGATGATGCGCTATTTCCCCTACCTGTTCCCGGCGGAACGCTGCCTGATCGTGCTGCGCGACGGCCGCCGCGCCGTGCAGTCCACCATCGACACCTGGCCGCTGCGCTTCCTGGGCCGGACCTTCGCCGACGTCTGCCGGGAATGGAGCTTCGGCACCGAGGCGGCGCTGGAGGCGCAGAGCCGGATGAGCGCCGACGCCTGCCGTCTGGTCCGTTTCGAGGATGCGGTGGCCGCCCCCGACGGCACGGCCCGCGACCTCATGCGCTTTCTGGAGCTGGACGAGGGGCGCTATCCGTTCGAGCGGATCGGCGACCTTCCCATCCTGGGATCGTCCCGCGCCTCGCGCAGCAACGGCGAGGTCAGCTGGACCCCCGTCAGCAAACCCGAAGGCTTCGACCCGTCGAAGCGCCCGATCCAATGGTCGCGCAAGCGTCGGACCGTGTTCGACGCCGTGGCCGGAGACATGCAGAAGAAGGCCGGCTATGCTTCTTGATCCGCTTCTCGGCACCCGTCCCGCGGCCAGGGATCTCCCCCGGCCCGCTCCCGCTTCCGGTCTTGAGGACGCGCTGCCCGCCATTCTGACCACGCCGGCCCGCCTCACCCACCTGCAAAGGCTGGAGGCGGAGAGCATCCACATCATGCGCGAGGTGGCGGCCCAGTTCCAAAAGCCGGTCATGCTCTATTCGGTGGGCAAGGACAGCTCGGTCCTGCTGCATCTGGCGATGAAGGCCTTTTATCCGTCGAAGCCGCCCTTCCCGCTGCTGCATGTCGACACGACCTGGAAATTCCGGGAGATGATCGCGTTCCGCGACCGCATGGCGCAGGATCTCGGGCTGGACCTGACGGTCCACATCAACCGGGACGGCGTGCGCCAGGGCATCGGCCCGGTCAGCCACGGCTCGGCCGTCCACACCGACGTGATGAAGACGCAAGCGCTGAAACAGGCGCTCGACGCCCACGGCTTCGACGCCGCCTTCGGCGGGGCGCGCCGCGACGAGGAGAAGAGCCGGGCCAAGGAACGCATCTTCTCCTTCCGGACATCCTCCCACCGCTGGGAGCCGAAGAACCAGCGGCCGGAGCTGTGGAACCTCTACCAGGGCCGCATCCACAAGGGAGAGAGCATCCGCGTCTTCCCGCTGTCGAACTGGACCGAGCTGGACATCTGGCAATACATCCACCAGGAGGCCATCCCGGTGGTGCCGCTCTATTTCGCCAAGCCGCGCCCGGTGGTGGAGCGTGACGGCACCCTGATCATGGTCGACGACGACCGGCTGCCGCTGAGGCCCGGCGAGGTGCCGGAAATGGCCTGGGTGCGTTTCCGCACGCTCGGCTGCTATCCGCTGACCGGGGCCGTGCGCAGCACCGCCGCCACCCTGCCCGAGATCATCCGCGAGATGCTGCTGTCCACCGGTTCGGAACGGCAGGGCCGGGTGATCGACCAGGACGCCGCCGCCTCGATGGAAGCGAAGAAGCAGGAAGGCTACTTCTGATGCTGACGGATCTCGACCCCGCCGCCGCTCCTGCGGATGCCGCTCCCTCTGACGCCGCCAGTGAGGTGCAGGCGTATCTCGCCCGCCAGAACGGCAAGGATCTGCTGCGCTTCATCACCTGCGGCTCGGTGGACGACGGCAAGTCGACGCTGATCGGCCGGCTGCTCTACGACTGCAAATGCCTCTTTGAGGACCAGCTGGCCAGCCTGGAGGCGGATTCGGGCCGCTTCGGCACCACCGGCGCCGGCCAGCTCGACCTTGCCCTGCTGGTCGACGGGCTGGCGGCGGAGCGCGAGCAGGGCATCACCATCGACGTCGCCTACCGCTTCTTCACCACCGAGCGCCGCAAGTTCATCGTCGCCGACACGCCGGGCCACGAGCAGTACACCCGCAACATGGTCACCGGCGCGTCCACCGCCGACGCCGCGGTGCTGCTGGTCGATGCGCGCAAGGGCGTGCTGACCCAGACCCGGCGCCACAGCACCATCGTCTCGCTTCTGGGCGTGCGCCATGTCGTGCTGGCGGTCAACAAGATGGACGCCGTCGGCTGGAGCCGCGAGACCTTCGAGCGGATCGCCGCCGACTACCGCGTCTTCGCCCAGCGCATCGGCATCGATGAGGTCACCTGCATCCCGGTCTCGGCGCTGACCGGCGACAACGTCACCAGGCCGTCGGAGGCCATGGGCTGGTACGGCGGCCCCACCCTGCTCGGCCATCTGGAGAGCGTCGACGCCGCGGCGGAGGAAAAGCTCGGCGCCTTCCGCATGGCGGTGCAGTGGGTGAACCGGCCCAACCAGGATTTCCGCGGCTTCTGCGGCACGGTGGCCGGCGGCGCGCTGCGCACCGGCGACGAGGTCGCCATCCTGCCCGGCGGGCGGACCAGCCGGGTGGCGCGGATCGTCACCATGGACGGCGATCTGGAGACGGCGCTGCCCGGACAGGCGGTCACGCTGGTGCTGGCCGACGAGGTCGATGCCAGCCGCGGCGACATGATCGCCGCCGGCGCCGGCCGGCCGGAGGTGGCCGACCAGTTCGCGGCGCATGTGGTGTGGATGGACGAGCAGCCGCTGCTGCCCGGCCGCTCCTACCTGCTGCGGGCCGGCACGGCGACGGTCGGCGCCCAGGTGACGGAGCTGAAGCACGCCATCAACGTCAACACCCAGGAACATGCCGCCGCCAAGCATCTGGATCTGAACGACGTCGGTTTCTGCAATCTGGCGCTCGACCGGCCGATCCCATTCGACGCCTATGCCGACAGCCGCGAGACCGGCAGCTTCATCCTGATCGACCGGCTGACCAACGCCACCGCCGGCTGCGGCATGATCCGCTTCCCGCTGCGCCGGGCGTCGAACATCCACCGCCACGCCTCGAAAATCGACAAGGCGGCGCGGGCGGGCGGCCTGCAGAAGCCCTGCGTGCTGTGGTTCACCGGCCTGTCCGGCTCCGGCAAATCCAGCGTCGCCGACCGGCTGGAGCAGGAGCTGCACCGTCTCGGCCGCCGCACCATGATCCTCGACGGCGACAATGTCCGCCACGGGCTGAACCGGGATCTGGGCTTCACCGACGAGGACCGGGTGGAGAACATCCGCCGGGTCGCCGAGCTGTCGAAGCTGATGGTGGAGGCCGGCCTGATCGTGCTGGTCAGCTTCATCTCCCCCTTCCGCGAGGAGCGCCGGATGGCGCGCTCCCTGGTGGAGGACGGTGAGTTCCTGGAGATCTTCATGGACACCCCGCTGGAGGTCTGCGAGGCCCGCGACCCCAAGGGCCTGTACAAGAAGGCGAGAGCCGGCCAGCTCCCGCACTTCACCGGCATCGACAGCGCCTACGAGCCGCCGGACGCGCCGGAGATCACGCTGAAGGGCGCCGAACACGGCACCGACGCGATGGTCGCCCAGGTGATCGGGGAGCTGCGGCGGCGCGGGGTGATCTGAAGGCGCTGGATCCTTGGCGTTCTGGTGGATTGTTTGACAATATTGACACGGATTTCACGGATTTAGGCACGGATTACACGGATATTTATTCTGGTTGCAGAAGCCGTGTTTTGCAGACGTCATCTACGTCTCGGAAAACATCCGTGAAATCCGTGTTCAAATCCGTGAAATCCGTGTCTATCTTGTCCGACATCGTTCGGCTTCCTTGGAAAACAGTGTCGTAAACCCTTGTGATCATAGGGGAGATCGTCAACCCGCCCCCTCCACCATCCCCCGCGCCCGCCGCAGGTCGGCGACGAAGTCGCGGTAGGCCTGCTCCGCCCCCTCGCCGGCCGGCAGGCGCAGCAGGTAGGAGGGGTGGACGGTGACCAGCCCCTCCCAGTCGCCGAAGCCCATTGGCCCGCGTTCCCGCAGAACCGAGACGCTGCGCCCGGTCAGCGCCAGGGCCGCGGTGGCGCCCAGCGTCACCACCAGGCGCGGGCGGACGAAGGACAGCTCCTTCATCAGCCACCAGCGGTAATGCTTCACCTCGCCGGCCGTCGGCGACTGGTGCAGGCGGCGCTTGCCGCGGGCGACGAACTTGAAATGCTTCACCGCGTTGGTCAGGTAGGCGGCGCTGCGCTCGATCCCGGCCTCCTCCAGTGCGCGGTCCAGCAGCTGCCCGGCCGGGCCGACGAAGGGGCGGCCTTCCATGTCCTCCCGGTCGCCGGGCTGCTCGCCGACGATGGCGATGGCGGCCCCCTCCGGCCCCTCGCCCAGAACCGCCTGCGTCGCCCCCGGCACCAGCGGATCGGCAGCCCGGATGATGCGGTTCAGCTCGGCCAGCGTCGCCGGCTCCTGCCGGGCCATGGCGGCGACGGCCTTGTCGGGGTTGCGGCGGCGGGGGGTGGCGGCCTCCGCCTCGATCATCGCCTGGACGCGGGCGGGGGCGGAGCGGATCATTCCGGGAATGGCCGCGGCCTCCGGCAAATTGGCCCAGTATTTCCGCGGCATCTCCGCCCGCATTGCCGTCGGGTTCACCCGTGCGGGATTGAAGGTGCTCTCGTAATAGCGCTGCCAGCCCTCGGCGAAGCGGTCGTCGCGGTCGAGCCCTTCCGGCCTCAAAGCCGCCGGCCCGACCGTCAGCGAGCGCCGGTCCCAATGCAGAGATCCCACCGGCGTCAGGATGGTCCAGACCAGGCTCTCGAACCGCTCGACGAAGAAGGGCGCGGTCGCCTCGACGATGAAATTGTCGGGCTCGAACCATGCGACGTAGCGCTCCCCGCCCCGGTCTTCGGAGTTGGCCGGATCGCGAACCTCGCGGAAGCGCAGGAAGGCGTGCATCTTGTGCAGGTCGCGCCGCACCGCCTTGTCCAGCAGCGCCAGCCGGTGGACCAGCGGGTCGGCATGGTGGTCGAGAATGTCGCGCTCCCCCCGCACCACCCGCCAGACCAGCCGGTGCAGCAGGCCATAGCGCTCCGGATCGCGGTGGCAGACCACGCTTTCGATCAGCGCCCCCACCGGGCGGGGCAGCGGAACCGGCGGCGCGTCGGCTGGCAAGGGCTCCGCATCACCGAACAACGACGGCATCGCCCCGCGGCTCCACACCACCCCGTCCGGATCGGCGCCGAGCGCGACCAGCCCGCGCAGCGCATGGCGGAAGCCGTCCAGGTCGGCGCCGTCTCTTAGCTCCACATGCCGCATGGCTCGGCCCCTCAGAACAGGCTGAGCTGCTTGGGCGGCGCCACCAGCCTTTGCCGCAGATCGGCGCGGTCGGTCAGCCCGCCCGGATGGTGGTCGGCGGCGATCAGGAAGGCGCGCGCCCGCTTCAGCCCCGACGACAGCCGCGCCACATCCTCCAGCCGCAGGGTGGTGTGGCGCCGCGCCTCGACGATCTTGTCGACCGCCCGCGCCCCCAGCCCCGGCACGCGCAGCAGCATCTCGCGGTCAGCGCTGTTGACGTCCACCGGGAAGCGCTCGCGGTTCTTCAGGGCCCAGGCCAGCTTGGGGTCGATGCCCAGATCCAGCATCCCGCCCTCGCCCCCGGCGGCGATCTCGTCCACCGTGAAGCCGTAATAGCGCAGCAGCCAGTCGGCCTGGTACAGCCGGTTCTCGCGCTGGAGCGGCGGCGGCTTGGCCGGCAGGGCGGAGCTGGCCTCCGGGATCGGGCTGAAGGCGGAATAATAGACCCGGCGCAGCCCATAGCGGCGATAGAGCGTGTCGCTGGTCTCCAGCACCGACAGGTCGGTGGAGGCGTCGGCGCCGACGATCATCTGGGTGCTCTGCCCGGCGGGGGAGAAGCGCCGCTTCTCCTCCTTGGCTTGCCAAATGCGTTCGCCGACCTGTCCCATCACCGCCTTGATCGAGCTGCCGTCCTTCTCCGGCGCGAACTCCTTCAGGCTGCGGTCGGAGGCCAGTTCGAGGTTGATCGACAGCCGGTCGGCCCACAGCCCGGCCTGCTCGATCAGCCAGGGGCTGGCCTCCGGGATCGTCTTCAGGTGGATGTAGCCGGCGAAGCCATGGTCGCGCCGCAGCGTGCGCGCCACCAGCATCAGCTGTTCCATCGTGTGGTCGGGCGAGCGGATGATGCCGGAGGACAGGAACAGCCCTTCGATGCAGTTGCGCTTGTAGAAGCCCAGCGTCAGCTGCACCACCTCGTCGACGCTGAACCGTGCGCGCCGCACGTTGGAGGAACGGCGGTTGATGCAGTAGGCGCAGTCGAACAGGCAGTAGTTGGTCAGCAGGATCTTGAGCAGCGAGACGCAGCGCCCGTCCGGGGTATAGGCGTGGCAGATGCCGGCGCCGGTGGTCGAACCGATGCCGTCCGGCCCGCCCGTCCGCCGCTTCGCCCCCGACGATGCGCAGGAGGCGTCGTATTTCGCCGCATCCGCCAGGATTTCGAGTTTGTCGAGCAGCGCGTCGTCCACCGCGATGGCTTCCCTCTTCCTTCCAGATGTTCGCAATATGTTCTTATCTAAGGAAAAGGCAAGCGGGGTGTCTTGAAAGCAGGCCGGAACGGGGCCACGTGCTCTACAACCGGATCCGGGCCCCTCTGGCGACTTAGACGTGGTCGCGATGTCGGATCTCTTCACCTGCTCTTGCGCCGACGGGCGTGACCGCACTTGGAGGGACTGATGCCCTTGCCCCTGAGACAGCGCCCCCGGCCTCCGGCATTCCCCGCTCCCGACCTTTCCGCAAAGCGCGTCGACCCTCCGGCGCGCCGCACGGCTTCGCCGCCGCTCCTGGCGGTCGGCTTGCCGCCCTTCGGGCGGTCGGTTTCGTGCGCCTTCGGGGCGCCGGGCCCGGGACCGAGCCCCTGAAGTCTTCCCCCGCCTCATTCCCAACCTTTTGATGAAGACGAGCATCGCCATGGACCACACCGAACGCCAGATCATCGACGACTTGTTCGCCAAGCTGCATCAGGCCGAGGCGCAATCCGGCCCGCGCGATCCCGAGGCCGAGGCGCTGATCCGCGAGCGGATCGCCCGCCAGCCGGCCGCCCCCTACCTGATGGCCCAGGCCATCGTGATGATGGAGCAGGCGCTCGCCGCCTCGCAGGGCCGCAACGAGGAGCTGGAGCGCCAGCTGCGCGAGCGTCCCGCCGCCGCTCCCGCCGCCCCGGCCCAGTCCGGCGGCGGCCTGTTCGGCAGCCTGTTCGGTGGCAGCAGCCGTCCCGCTCCGCAGCCCTCATATCCGGCGTCTGCCCCGGCCGCCGCCGCCCCTGCGGCCGCCATGCCGGCCGGCTCGCCCTGGGGCCGTCCGCCGGCGGCATCGGGCACGCCCGCCTATGGCGACCCGCGCGTCGCCGGCTATGCCCAGCAGCCGCGGGCCGGCGGCGGCTTCATGGCCGGCGCCATGCAGACGGCGGCCGGCGTCGCCGGCGGCATGCTGATCGGCAGCGCGCTCTCCAGCATGTTCTCCGGCGGCGAGGCGGTGGCGGCCGAGGCCGCCGGTGCCGCCACCGATGCGGCCACCGCCGCCACCGACCATGTCGAACAGACGGTCGAGGACAGCGGCTGGGGCGATTTCGGCGGCGAAGAGGAGATGTGATACCAGGGTCAGAAAGTTTTGACTTTTTGACCCTGGTATCGGCCGCGACGGCGGCCGCGCGGGCACATGCCCGCGAAGCCAAGGCCCGCGGACGCGGGCCGCCCGGCGTCTGAGGGGCTGGAAAGTGCCGACCACAGGTCGGAGCTTTCCGGCACTGGTATGAGTCCATCCCTGATGGCGGCGCTCCGTTGAACTGAGTGCCGCCATTGCGGAGAAAATTCCTATATGATGGCGTCGGACTCACCGTTGCGGAGCCGACGCCATGCCTTCCCCTCCCCCCTGTTCAGGATCGCCTGCGCCAAGGCGTGGGAGGGGACTTCACCGACCGATGGAACGCCGCCGTCCGGCCTGTTCCACAGCGTTCCATCCGGCCCCGCCGCCGACCCAGCAGCCGGTCCGCCGGATGGAACGGCAGCGTCCGGCCTGTTCCACGCTGTTCCAGCCGTCTCTCCAGCTGTCTTTCCCATCGGCCCTGGCGATGGAACGCCCCCGCCCGGCACGTTCCACGCTGTCGCAACCGCCTGCGGCTCTGCCCCGCGCTTCAGGCCTTCACGATGCGGTCGGCGAAGCCCTCGACGGCCCGCATGGCGTTGCGGGTGTCGATCACCAGCGGGCAGTGGGCGGCGAGGCCCTGCCAGTCGATGCCGTCATGGTCGGTGACGATCACTGCCGCGTCGAAGCCGGCGAGCCGCTCCGCCGTCCACTCGACGGACCGGCGGCCGGCAAGGGCGGCATGCTCGCGGGTGACCGGCAGCACGGGGATGAAGGGGTCGTGGTACTCGACCGCGGCCCCGCGCTCCAGCAGCATCTCCATCAGCCGCAGCCCCGGCGATTCCCGGCTGTCGTCGACGTTCTTCTTGTAGGCCATGCCGACCAGCAGGATGCGCGACCGGCTGAGCCCGATCCCGGCCTGCCGGTCGAGCGCCAGGGCGAGGCGGTCGACCACATGGCGCGGCATCATCGTGTTGACCTCGCCCGCCAGCTCGATGAAGCGGGTGGAGATCTGGTACTCGCGCGCCTTCCAGGTCAGGTAGAAGGGGTCGATCGGGATGCAGTGGCCGCCCAGGCCGGGGCCGGGATAGAAGGGCATGAAGCCGAAGGGCTTGGTCTTCGCCGCCTCGATCACCTCCCAGATGTCGATGCCCATCGGCTCGAAGACGATCTTCAGCTCGTTCACCAGGGCGATGTTGACCGAGCGGAAGATGTTCTCGGTCAGCTTGGTCGCCTCCGCCGCCCGCGTGCCCGACACCGGCACCACCTGCGGCACCACCTGCTCGTAGAGCGCCACCGCCAGCCGGCGCGCGCCCTCGTCGTCGCCGCCGACCACCTTGGGGATGGTGCTGGTGGTGAAGTCGATGTTGCCGGGGTCCTCGCGCTCGGGCGAGTAGGCCAGGAAGAAGTCGCGGCCGCTGGCCAGCCCGGTCTCCTCCAGGATCGGCCGCATCACCTCGTCGGTGGTGCCGGGCCAGGTGGTCGATTCCAGGATCACCAGCTGGCCGCGGCGCAGCCGGTCGCGGATCAGCCGGGTGGAGGCCTCGACGAAGCTCAGGTCCGGCTCGCGCTGCGGCGACAGCGGGGTGGGGACGCAGACGATCACGGCATCGCAGGCGGCGAATGCGTCGGCATCGGTCGTCGCCCGGAACCGGCCGGTCGCCACCGCCTCCGCGACGCGCCCGTCGGCGATCTGCCGGATGTAGGAGCGTCCGCCGTTCAGCGCCGCCGCCTTGGCCGGGTCGATGTCGAAGCCGGTGACCGTGAAGCCGGCCCCGGTCAGCGCCAGGGCCAGCGGCAGCCCGACATAGCCGAGCCCGACCACCGCCACCCGCGCGCTGCGGCCGCGATAGGCGCTTTCCAGGGACTGGATGTCGGGTGCCTGCATGTCGGGCTGGGTGTCCGCTGTGCTCATCGTGCCGTTCCGTTCGAAAGGACTGGACCGCCCGGACAGGTGTCCCGCCTGCGGTCGGCGAATGTGTGACGGGCGGGATGGCTTTGCGCAACCCCCCCTTCCGCCGGCAGGACCCGTCCATGGGAGCCTGGGGATCGGAAACCCTGGCGCCGGGACCGGGAAGGGTGCCAACTTCCCCGGACTCTCTCCGCCCACTCGCCCAGACCAACCCGCCATGACAACCCGGCACCCGCCCCGTCTTCCCCAAGAGATCGCCCCGGTGGACGACCGCCAGTCGGCGCTGACCGCCCTCCATCTGGGCGGCGACCCGGCGGCCCTCTTCGGCTATTTCATGGACCTGCGCGAGGAGAGCGACCGGGCGCTCGCCGGCCTGCCGCCGGCCGGCGGCAAGCCCTATCCCTATGGCCGCTGCGAGGAGATCACCCGCGACCTCTTCGCCCGCCTGTCGCAGCGTCTGGCCCAGCCGGCCGGGCCGGTGGAGCGCGCGCTGCGCGCCTTCGTCGAGGGGGGCGGCGTTCTGCACAGCGTCTGGGGAGTCCTGCGCGGGCAGTATTTCCAGAACGCGCTCCAGATCGGGGCGCTCTATGTCGACGTGTCGAACGACACGGTGGTGGTCACCAAGCCGAAGGTGGAGATCCTGCCCGTCGCGGAGTCCGGCCTGGTGCCGGTGCGCGACCTCGACCATTTCCGGCAGACGGCGGAGCGGTATTGGGGGGCGACGCTCTACGCCAACCATCTGGCGCCGACGCTGGCCCCGCTGCTGCCGATGCTGTCGGTCAGTCCCGGCCGGCTGGCGCCCGGCCTGCAATCGGCCTGCGACTACATGATCGCGCTGATGTGCCGCGACCGGTTCGAGCAGGCCGAACGCTGGCTGGAGACCGGCCCCGCCCCGCCGGCCGACCTTGCCGCCACCTGTCTTGCCGCCATCCCCGCCGACCTGCGCCCGCTGACCGGCCAGCCCCGGCTGGAGGCGGTCGCCGCCTGCCGCCGCGCCCGGGAAGCCGCCTGCTGGGCCGACCCCGACTGGCGCACCGCCCGTGTGCTCGACTATCTGCGGCTCATGCGCGGGCCGGGAGGTTAGGCCTCTCTCCAGCCTTCACAGCCGGTCCGTGCCGAAGGTGTCGCAGGCTTCCAGCCGGCCGCTTTCCAGGCCGGTGCGGAACCAGCGGACGCGCTGGGCGGAACTGCCATGGGTGAAGCTGTCGGGGCTGACGGTGCCGCGTGCCTGACGTTGCAGGCGGTCGTCGCCGATGGCACTGGCGGCGGTCAGCGCCTCCTCGACGTCGCCGGGCTCCAGCATCTTGCGGTCGCGGTTGGCGTGGTTGCCCCAGATGCCGGCGAAGCAGTCGGCCTGCAACTCCAGCCGCACCGACAGGGCATTGGCCTCGGCCTGGCCGCCCGCCCGCTGCTGGGCCGCCTGCACCTTGTCGGAGATGCCCAGCAGGTTCTGCACATGGTGGCCGACCTCATGGGCGATGACGTAGGCCTGGGCGAAGTCGCCCGGCGCCTGGAAGCGGTCGCGCAGCTCGCGGTAGAAGCCGAGGTCGATATAGAGCTTGCGGTCCATCGGGCAGTAGAAGGGCCCCATCGCCGCCTGGGCCCGGCCGCAGCCCGACGACACCGTGCCGGTGAACAGCACCAGCGCCGGGTCCTGGTACTGGCGCCCCATCTGCTGGAACAGGCCCTGCCAGGTGTCCTCGGTGTCGGCCAGCACGACGGAGACGAAGCGCTTCAGCTCGTCGTCGGCCTGGCTGCGCGGGGCGGCCTCGCCGATCTGGGTGCGGCCCGCCGTGGTCCGGTCGCCCTGCTCGCCGCCGCCCAGCAGCACGGTGGGATCGACCCCCAGCACCATCGAGACCAGCAGCACCACGATGACGCCGCCGACGCCCAGCCCGCCCGGGCCGATGCGGAAGCCCCCGCCTCCAAGCCCGGCCCCGCCGCCCAGGCCTCCCTGTCCGCGGCGGTCCTCGACATTCTCGCTTTCCCGTCCGCCCTGCCACCGCATCGCCACCCTCCTTCGGCCCCGCCCGTCCCGATCGTCAGGTCCGGTGGAGACGAAACCATCGAGGGCTTCCCACGTTCCCTGCGGGTCCGGCGGCAAGATGGGGAACCGGTGCGGAACGGCTTGAAAATCCCACCCCGCTCCCCATCTGGAGAAAAGCCGAAAACCGTCTGGGCAGAACCGCTCGGGCTGTGCCGTCCCCCACCTTTCCCGTTCCGACGGGAGAGAGCCTTCGTGGGGGCGCCGGCCGTTTGGAACATGCCCATACCGGGGCCTGTTTTGCTTTATCGGAGCCGCCGCGGCGCAACACCGCCGCAGGAGGCTCCTGTTCACGACGCCACACAAACAAGAGCCGGCCGGCACCGAAATCCATCGGTCCGCCCATCCGGCCTGGAGAATTTTCATGACGACCCCGATCGTTTCCGCCCTTTCGCAGACCGCCGGCCATTTTGCCGCCCCGCCCGCCTTTGCGCCGGTCCAACGGGCCTCCACCCGCCTCACCGCTGGCCAATTCGCCGCAGTTGAGAGCAAAAAGCCCGATTTTCGCTCCAGTCCCGAGCCGTCCGGCTTGACCCGGGGCGAACTGCGGCAGATTGTGCTCGACATCCTGGGCTGACCCTATCGGCCCGGGCTCGTCCCTTTCTACCTATCCACAACCACAGGAGATCACCATAGCCAAGCTCTACGACGCGGACCCCGTCCGCGAAGGCCCGCGCCTCAACCGTGAAATCACCGCCCGTATGGTCCGCCTCGTCGGCGCCGACGGCGAGATGGTCGGCGTGGTGCCGCTCCGCCAAGCGCTGGAAGCCGCCGCGGATGCCGACCTCGACCTCGTCGAAGTGGCGCCCCAGGCGGATCCGCCTGTCTGCAAGATCCTCGATTACGGCAAGTTCCGTTTCGAGGAGCAGAAGAAGGCCAACGAGGCGCGGAAGAAGCAGAAGATCATCGAGCTGAAGGAAATCAAACTTCGGCCGAACATCGACGATCACGATTATGACGTGAAGATGCGCTCCGCCATCCGCTTCATCGAGGAAGGCGACAAGGTCAAGATGACCATGCGCTTCCGCGGTCGCGAGATGGCGCACCAGGATCTCGGTCTGAACGTGCTCGTCCGCGTGCGTGACCAGCTCCAGGACATCGCCAAGGTCGAGCAGATGCCCCGGGTCGAAGGCCGCATGATGGTCATGGTGCTGGCCCCGCGCTGAGCTTGCGCCAAAGGGATCTTGCGGGGCGGTCCGCCGCCCCGCCCCTTTCTCATGCCCGCTCTTTTCTCGCGACGGTCGTTTTTCCGTCCCGACCGTAAATTCCCCCGCGAATTTCCCTATTATCGAATTTTCCCGCCCTCAAATCGCGCCGGATCAATCCCGGAATATCCCGCGTGATGCGGCGGAATAATACCCGACTATTCGCATTGGATTATTGACCCCGTCGGCATCGAACGGGAATCATCGGACTTCCCGTGTCTCACTCTCCCCCGTGTTCCGGAAAGTCTTTGTTATGAAGGACGAACGTGTCGCGCCCGCCTGGGAGCCCATCTCCGGCGAACGGCAGTTCCGGCTGCTGGTCCAGAGCGTGGTCGACTATGCGATCTTCATGCTCGATCCCACCGGCGTCGTCCGCAGCTGGAATGCTGGGGCGGCCCGGATGAAGGGCTATGCCGCCGACGAGATCATCGGCCGGCATTTCTCCAGCTTCTACACGCCGGAGGACCGCGCCGCCGACATGCCGCAGCGCGCGCTTGCCGCCGCCCTGTCGGAGGGCAGGTTCGAGGCGGAGGGCTGGCGCCTGCGCAAGGACGGCACCCGCTTCTGGGCCAGCGTCGTCATCGACCCCATCCGTGACGAGACCGGGACCTTGCGCGGCTTCGCCAAGATTACCCGCGACATCACCGAGCGCCGCAAGGCCCAGCAGGCGCTGGATGAGGCGCGCGAGGCCCTGGCCCAGGCGCAGAAGATGGAGGCGGTCGGCCAGCTGACCGGCGGTGTCGCCCACGACTTCAACAACCTGCTGCAGGCGATCGGCAGCAGCCTGGAACTGATCGACCAGCGGCTGTCGGCCGGGCGCAGCGACATCGCCCCCTTCACCGCCACCGCCCGCGCCGCGGTGGACCGGGCCGCTACCCTGACCCGGCGCCTGCTGGCCTTCGCCCGGCGCCAGCCGCTGAAGCCGGAGCGCGTCGACCTGAACGCGCTGGTGGCCGGGCTGTGGGACCTGCTGGGCCGCTCGGTGGGCGAGCACATCCGGCTGGAGCGGCGGCTGGGGGAGCCGCTGGGGGAGCCGTTGTGGCCGGTCCGTGCCGACGTGAACCAGATCGAAAGCGCCCTGCTGAACCTGGTGATCAACGCCCGCGACGCCATGCCCGACGGCGGGTGCGTGACGGTTGAAACCGCCAACGCCGCGTTCGCACCGGCCGACCTCGTCAACGATCCCGGGGTGGAGGCCGGCGACTATGCGGTGCTGACCGTGCGCGACAGCGGAACCGGCATGCCGGCGCACGTGCTGGCCCGCGTCTTCGAGCCCTTCTTCACCACCAAGCCGATCGGCCAGGGCACCGGCCTGGGGCTGAGCCAGCTCTATGGCTTCGCCCACCAGTCCGGGGGATTCGTCCGCATCGACAGCGCGGTCGGCCGCGGCACCGCGGTGCATCTCCACCTGCCGCGCGATCATGCCGCCGCCGCTTGCACCGGGCAGGCGGAGCCCGCCGCCCTGCCTGCGCTGCCGCCCGGCCGGACCGGCCGGGGCACCGTGCTGGTGGTGGAGGACGAGGAGCTGGTCCGCATGCTGCTGGTGGAGGTGCTGGAAAGCGACGGCTATACCACGCTGGAAGCCGCCGACGGCACCTCGGCGCTTGCCCAACTGACAAATGCCCAAGCGGGAACCGAAGGCGTGGCCGGGCCAAATCCACCGGTCGACCTGCTGGTGACCGATGTCGGGCTGCCCGGCCTGAACGGCCGTCAGCTGGCGGAGGTGGCGCAGGCGCACTATCCCGATCTGAAGGTCCTGTTCCTGACCGGCTATGCCTTTCAAGCCCTGGACGACAGGCGCGGCGACGGCGAGGATGGGCTTGGCCGCAACATGCGCATGCTGGCCAAGCCGGTGGCGGTCGACGCCTTCCGCGCCATGGTGCGGAAACTCCTGTCCGACGGCCTTTCCGACAGCCCTTCCAACGGCCCGGCCGGCGGATGACGCCTGCTGCCCTGCCCCATCCTGTCCCGCCTTTCCCCCGGCATCTAGGGAGACCTGAGACGATGCACCCGCTCGCCCGCGTCTCGACGCTGCTGCTCTCCCTGACCGTTCTCACGGTTCTGGTCGCGGTCCTGCTGACGCCCCTGCCGGCCTTGGCCAAGCGCTCGGCGAAGAAGACTTCCCTGCCGGTCGCCGCGGAAATCCTGATGGACGCCGGCAGCGGCACGGTCCTGCAGGGGCGCAATGCCGACACCCTGACCTATCCGGCGTCGCTGACGAAGATGATGACGCTGATGCTGACCTTCGAGGCGCTGGAGCGCGGCTCGCTGCGGCTGGACCAGAGCCTCGTGGTGTCGCAGCATGCCGCGTCGATGCCGCCGTCGCGGCTGTGGCTGGCCCCCGGCAGCACCATCACGGTGGAGCAGGCGATCCTGGCGCTGGTCACCCGCTCGGCCAACGACGTGGCAGTGGTGCTGGGCGAGGCGCTGGGCGGCAGCGAGACGGCCTTCGCCGCGAAGATGACCGCCCGTGCCCACGCGCTCGGCATGCGCCGCACGGTCTTCCGCAACGCGTCGGGCCTGCCCGACCGGTTGCAGCGGACGACGGCGCGCGACATGGCGATCCTGTCCCGTGCGCTGATCCGCGGCCACGCCCGCCATTACGCCTATTTTCAGCGCCGCAGCTTCGACTGGCAGGGCGACACGGTCTATGGCCACAACCGCCTGATGGCGCGCTATCCCGGCATGGACGGCATCAAGACCGGCTATATCGCCGCCTCCGGCTTCAACCTCGCCGCCTCGGCGGTGCGGGACGGCCGCCGCCTGATCGCGGTGGTGATGGGCGGGCACAGCGCCAACTCCCGCGACGACCGGGTGGCCGACCTGCTGGATGCCGGCTTCAAGCGCCCGACCAGCCCGGCCAGGCCGGCGCCCGTGCAGCCGGATCTGCTGATCACCAGGAACAGCGCCTCGATCGCCCAGCGCAGCACGGCGGTGAGCGTGGGCGCCCCTGCGGTGAAGCCGTCGGCTGCGAAATCCACCGGCGGTCCCTGGTCCATCCAGGTCGGCGCCTTCGCCAGCCATGCCGCCGCACAGAGTAGCGCTCGCGCCACGGCCAAGAGCTTGGGCGCCCTTGCCGCCGGCACCAGCCCTGCGGTCGTCCGCTCCGGCGGTCTCTACAAGGCCCGGCTGACCGGCTTCGCCGCGACGAAGGCCGATGCGGCCTGCACCGCCCTGAAGACGGCCGGGAAGGGCTGCTTCGCGCTTCAGGACCGGTGAGGCGCCGCGGAAGGCGTCTTTGGATTTCGTTTTGGATCGGGGGCCTGTTCTCGGCTATGTAGGGGACGATGGCCACCCTCTCCGAAGCGACTCTTCTGGCGTTTGATCTGCACGCCGCAGGACGGTTTGCCGAGGCGGAAACCCTCTATGCCCGCGTTCTGGAGGCCGAGCCGCGATATCCGGACGCGCTTCATCTGTCCGGTATCCTGCTGGGCCAGACCGGGCGGCTGGAGGAAGGGCTGGCCCGGATCGCCGAAGCCGTGGCCCGGCGGCCGGACTCGGCGGAGTATCTCCTCAATTACGGCAACCTGCTGCGTGCCGCCGGCCGCACCGGGGCCGCGATGGACGCCTATCGGCGGGCGCATGCCCTGGGCGCGCCGCAGGCTGCCGAGCCGCTGTCCGGCTTGCTGCTGGATCACGGCACAGGTTGCCTGGACGGCCGCGACCCGACCGCTGCCGAAGCGGCCTTCATGGAGGCGTCGCGTTTGCGTCCCGGCGATCTCCGCATCCGCACCGGGCTGGCGGATGCCCGCTTCGACCGGCAGGACTGGGAGGCCGCCCTGGCGGCTTACCGCGCTGTCCTGGCACTGTCTCCGTCCTCGCGCCTTGTCTGGTACAATTCCGGGGTCGCCGCCTGCAACGCCGGGCGGATGGCGGAGGCGGTGACCGCCTTCCGGTGTGCCGGTACCCTCGCCCCCGATCATCTGGATACGCAGGAATACCTCGTCGCGACGCTTTTCCACTGCGGGCGGATGGCGGAGGCGGCAAGCGAAGCCTGTGCGATCCTGACGTGGAAGGCGAAAGCGGCGCGGGAGGGCCAGCAGGGCGTCGGAGCGGCACCGGTTCCCGCAGCTTCGCAGGACGGCCGGACGCGGCGGATCATCAGTTTCAGCCTGTGGGGCTCCGCATCCCTGTACACGCAGGGCGCGCTGGAGAATGTCCGGCTTGCGGCCGAGTTCTATCCGGGCTGGACCTGCCGCATCCACCATGACGAGTCCGTGCCGGCATCCGTTCTCGACGAGCTGGCCGCGGCGGGGGCGGAACTGGTCGCCATGGAAGCGGGCAGCGGACCGGTGCGAGGCCTGTTCTGGCGCTTCCTCGTCTCCGACGACCCGACGGTCAGCCATTTCCTGTGCCGCGACGCCGATTCCCGTTTGAACAGTCGGGAGCGGGCCGCGGTGGATGCCTGGCTGGCCTCCGGCCTCCCCTTCCACGTCATGCGCGATCACATCATGCACACCGAGCTGATGCTGGCCGGCATGTGGGGCGGGCGGGCCGGCATTCTGCCGCCGATGGCCTCTCTGGTGGAGGTTGCCGCCCGCGCCGAAGACGGACGCTTGGGGGACCAGCGCTTCCTCGGTCGGGTCGTCTGGCCGCTGATCGAGGGCTGCTGCCTCGTGCATGACAGCGCCCATGACGGCCATGGACTGCCCTTTCCCGATGTGCCGATCGATGCGCGCTTCCGCTTCACCCATGTGGGGGCTTGCCTGAAGGACACCTGACGCCGGTGTGCGACCTCAGCACCCGATGTCGGCACCCATGGCGGCGCGGGGGTCCCGCAGCGCCGTCATGATGTGCCCGATCAGGGCCGATGGCGGGATGGGCTTGGACAGGATGCGGATGCCGGGCTCACGCCCCAGATCCTGCAGCACCGCCTTCTCGGCATAGCCGGTGACGATCAGGACCGGCAGGCCGGGGCGGCGGCGGCGGACGAGGCGGGTCAGGTCGGCGCCGGTCATGCCGGGCATGGCGAAGTCGGTGACCAGCACGCCGATGCCCTCGTCCGCCTCCAGCAGGGCCAGGGCCTCCTCGCCGCCGGCGGCCTCCGACACCATGAGGCCGGCCTCGTCCAGCACCGCCGCATTCGCCATGCGGACCAGGGCGTCGTCCTCGACCAGCAGGATGCGCAGAGCGGCGGACGGCGCAGGCAGGGGGTCGGTTCCGGTCGAGACCGCCGGGCCGCCGGGCGTGTCCGCCCTGCTTCCCAACCTGATTTCCGGCGGGTTTTCCGCCGGGGCGTGGGGCAGGTACAGCGTCACCGCGGTGCCCAGGCCGGGATGGCTTTCCAGCCGGATGCCGCCACCGGACTGGGCGGTCAGGCCATGCACCATGCTCAGCCCCAGCCCGCTGCCCTGCCCGACCGGCTTGGTGGTGAAGAAGGGGTCGCAGGCCCGCGCCAGCACGTGCGCCGGCATGCCGGCCCCGCTGTCGCGCACGGTCACGGCGACATAGCCGCCGGGCGCCAGGGCCGGGGAAATGCCTTCCCCCACCGTTCCCACCGGCAGGCTGGTGACGGCGATGGTCAGGGTGCCGCCGTCCGGCATGGCGTCGCGGGCGTTGATGGCGAGGTTCAGCAGGGCGATGTCGAACTGGTGGGGATCGACCAGCGCCGGCGGCACATCGGCGTCGCGGTCGATGCGGATGCGGATGGCGCCGCCCAGCGTGCGCTCCAGCAGCGTCGCCATCCCCGCCACCTGGGCGCCGAGATCGACCGGCGCCGGGGCCAGCCGCTGGCGGCGGGCGAAGGCCAGCAGATGCTGGGTCAGGGTGGCGCCGCGGTCGACCGCCTGGCTCGCGACCTCCAGGGCCCGGCGGCTCTCCGCCCCGCGCAGTTCGCCGCCCGCCTCCAGCATGTGCAGGCTGGAGCGTACCGCCTGAAGCAGATTGTTGAAGTCGTGGGCGACGCCGCCGGTCAGCTGGCCCAGCGCCTCCATCTTCTGCAATTGGCGGACATGCTCCTCCGCCTCGTCGCGGGCCTCCACCGCCTGCCGCCGCTCGCCGAGCGCCCGGTTGGCGGTCTCGTAGGCCAGGAACTGGCGGGCCATCGCCCACAGCATCAGGGCGAGCGCCACCGCGCTGACCAGCCCGGCGGCGGCGATGACGACCGCCTGGCTCTCCCAGCGCGCCAGAATCTTCCCGCGCGTCCGGCTGACCGCGACGACCAGCGGGTAGTTGCGCAGATGCTGGACCGACAGGATGCGGTCCTCGCCGTCGATCGAACTTTTCAGGGTGGTCGCGGCGATGCCGGACTGGGAGAGCTGACTGTCGATGATCGGGTCGGCGGCGACGATCCCGATCCTGTCCGGCGTCGGCGGGAAGCGCGCCAGCAGCATGCCGTCGCGCCACCACAGGCTGAAGCCGCTGCCCGGCGTCACATGGAGGCTGCGGTAGAACTGCTCGAAATAGGACAGGCGGATGACCCCGACGACCAGCCCGGCCAGCCTGCCGTCCGGGTCGTTCACGCGCCGCGCGATGTAGAGCGTCCAGTCCCGGGTGACCAGGCTCTGCGTCGGCCGGCTGAGATAGGCGCGTCCCGGATCGGCATCCTTGAGCGCCAGATAATAGTCGCGCTGGGACAGGTCGAGCACCGGGGCCGGGAACTGGCGGGTGAAATTGACCAGGGTGCCGTCGGCGGCGATCAGGCTCAGCGCCTCCATCTGCGGCAGGCTGGATGCCTTGGCCTTCAGGATTTCGTAGACCTGCCGGTCCGTCCGCAGCCGGCTGAAGGCTTCGGGGCTGCGCCGGTTCTCAAGCGGGATCTGCTCGGCGATCCCGCTGACGGTCAGGTCGATCCCTTCGATGGTGCGCGCCGTCTGCTCGGCCAGCGAGGCGTTGAGCGTGCGCAGGCCCAGCATCGCCTCGGTCACCGTTTCGTCGTGCAGTCGGTCCAGGACCATCGCGGTGCCGCCGCACAGCACCGCGAGCAGGCCGATGCCGAGCGCCCCGATACGCTGGAGCGGGCGGTTTTCCTTCAAAAGCCGCAGCATGAGGCCCGCTTCCGGTCCGCCTTTGCCGCCGCTCCCCCACTCATGTCCGAGCCTGCTCCCTTTATCGTCGCCATGGCGATCCGATCCTCCTGCAGGCCACCTCGTGGCGCCTGCCGGAGTTACGGAAGGTTTCGACACTGCATGAGCTTGACTATAAACCCCGTGGCCCGCCGGGCAACCGCTTCCAGGTCATAGGGCGTGCCCGCCCGCTGCGGCGCTTCGTCCCGGCCAGGTTTTCAGCGCAAGCCAGGGCTTCAGTGCCGGTCGTGCAGGCAGTGGGCGTGGTCGGCCAGCACCTCGATCACGTGGCAACTGCGCACCTGATCCTGGGCGCAGCCCTCCACCATCCGCCGCACCTCGTCGCGCAGGGCTTCCAGCCGGGCGATCCGGGACTCGATCTCGGCCAGATGGGTGCGGGCCAGCAGGTCGGCTTCCCGGCAGGGCTGGCCCGGATCGTCGGCCATGGCCAGCAGCTGGCGGATCGCCTCCACCTCGAACCCCAGCTCGCGGGCATGGCGGATGAAGCGCAGGCGGCGGACCGACCCGCCGTCGTAGGTGCGCCGGTTGCTGTCGGTGCGCGGTGCCTCCGGCAGCAGGCCGATGCTCTCGTAATAGCGGATGGTCGGGATCTTCACGCCGGTCTGCTTGGCGAGCGCCCCGATGGTCAGGGGGGATGGCGGGGTGGCGGGCAGGCTGGACATGGTCGGCATTTCCCTCTTGATCCTCCAGTCACTGGAGGATCTAGGCTTTGGAAGAGCTGCCGGCAACGGCCATGATCGAGGAGCTTCTTCCATGCACGGACCGATTTCCGACTCCCTTTCCGATCCTCTGGCCGGCACCGCCCTGCGCACCAGCCGCTACCGGGTTTCCGGCATGGATTGCGGCTCCTGCGCCGCCAAGATCGAGACGGCGCTGCGCCGGGTGCCGGGGATCCATAAGGTGCGGGTGTCGGTGCCCGCCGGGACGGTGACCGTCTCGCACGAGAGCATGCTGGGCGCCGATGCGGTGGTGCGTCCGCTGACGGCGCTTGGTTACGGCGCCACCCCCGCCGATGCGGTGGCGGAGGCCGGACCGTCAAGCTGCGGCGGGGGCTGCTGCGGGGCCGAGGCCCAGCCACATTCCCACAGCCACTCCCATGAGCATTCCCAAGACCATTCCCATGGGCACTCCCATGGCCACGACGATGCGTCCGAAGCCCCCTGGTGGCGGGGCCGCAAGGCTCGGCTGACCCTGGCGGCCGGTGCGGCCCTGGCCGCCGCGACGGCGCTGGGACTGCTGGTGCCGGCGGCGGAGCCCTGGGCCTTCCCTCTGGCGCTGCTGGTCGGGCTGGTTCCGGTGGCCCGCCGCGCCCTGGCGGCGGCACGGGCCGGCACCCCCTTCTCCATCGAGATGCTGATGACGGTCGCCGCCATCGGCGCGCTTTTGATCGGCGCGGTGGAGGAGGCGGCGACGGTCCTTGTCCTTTTTCTGGTCGGCGAACTGCTGGAGGGGGTGGCGGCCGGCCGGGCGCGCGCCGGCATCCGCGGCCTGACCGCGCTGGTCCCCGACACGGCGCTGCTGGAACAGGACGGCGGTGCCCCGCACTCCGTTCCCGCCGCCGGGCTGGCCGTGGGCTCCGTCATTCTGGTACGGCCGGGCGACCGGGTGGCGGCCGATGGCATTGTGTTGTCCGGCCGCAGCGCGGTCGACGAGTCCCCTGTCACCGGCGAAAGCGTGCCGAAGCCGAAGGCCGAAGGCGACGAGGTCTTCGCCGGCACCATCAACGCCGACGGTGCCCTGCGCGTTTGCGTCACCGCGGCGGCGCGCGACAACACCATCGCCCGCATCGTCCGGCTGGTGGAGGAGGCGCAGGCGAGCAAGGCCCCGACCGAGCGGCTGATCGACCGCTTCGCCCGCTTCTACACGCCGGGCATCGTCGGGGTGGCGGCCCTGGTCGCCGTGGTGCCGCCGCTGCTTTCCGGCGGCGACTGGACGGAGTGGATCTACCGCGCCCTGGCGGTGTTGCTGATCGGCTGCCCCTGCGCGCTGGTGATCTCCACCCCGGCGGCCATCGCCGCCGGCCTGTCGAACGGCGCGCGGCGCGGACTGCTGCTGAAGGGCGGCGCCGTGCTGGAGGCGCTGGGCGGCATCACCACCGTCGCCTTCGACAAGACCGGCACCCTGACGGAGGGCAAGCCCCGCGTCACCGACCTGATCCCCTTGCTGGGCAGCGAGGCGGAGCTGCTGGCCGATGCCGCGGCGCTGGAGGCCGGATCGAGTCATCCGCTGGCCCGCGCCATCCTGGCCGCAGCGGCTGAACGCGGCATCGCTCCGCCGGCGGCCGACGAGGCCACCGCCCTTCCCGGCGCCGGGCTGACCGGCAAGGTGGACGGCCGTCTGCTGGCCCTGCTGTCGCCCCAGGCCGCGGCATCGTCGCTGAGTGCGGCACAGGCGGATCGGGCCGCCGCCTTCGCCGAGGCGGGCAAGACGGTCTCGGTCCTGCTGGTCGACGGCATCCCCGCCGGACTGATCGCCATGCGCGACGAGCCGCGCCCCGATGCCCGCAGCGGGATCGAAGCACTGGAGCGCGCCGGCATCCGCTCGCTGATGGTGACCGGCGACAATGCCCGCACCGCAGGGGCGGTCGCCGGGATGCTGGGGATGGCGGCGCATGCCGAACTGCTGCCGGACGACAAGCTGCGCATCGTCCGCGATCTCCAGGCCCGGGGGCAGCGGGTGGCGAAGGTCGGCGACGGCATCAACGACGCCCCGGCGCTCGCCGCCGCCGATGTCGGCATCGCGATGGGCGGCGGCACCGACGTGGCGCTGGAGACGGCCGATGCCGCTATCCTGCACGGCCGGGTCGGCGACGTGGCGGCGCTGGTGGCGCTGTCGCGCCGCACCATGGCCAACATACGTCAAAACATCGCACTGGCTCTGGGCTTGAAGGCGGTCTTCCTGCTTACCACCGTGCTTGGTGTCACCGGGCTGTGGCCCGCGATCCTGGCGGACACCGGCGCCACCGTGCTGGTCACGGCCAACGCCCTGCGCCTTCTGTCCATCCGCCCGTGAGCGTTCTGGGCAAGGCATTGATTATCTTAGGAGAAGTTCTATGAACATGACACGGCGGACGATGATGCAGGGGGCGGCGCTTGCCGTCCTGGCGCTCGGCCTCGGGTCCGTGGGGCTGCCGGGCATGGTCCGCGCCGCCGTCCCAACCGGCAACGCGGCGGTGGAGGTCTGGAAGGCGGCGAGCTGCGAATGCTGCGAAGGCTGGGTGCGGCACATGCGCGCGGCCGGCTTCGACGTCACTGTCCACACCGTCGACGATGTGACGCCGATGAAGCGGATGGCCGGCGTGCCGGACGATCTCGCCTCCTGCCACACGGCGCGGGTCGGCGGCTATGTGCTGGAAGGCCATGTGCCGGCCGAGGATGTGACGCGGCTGCTGGCCGAACGGCCGCAGGCCCGTGGGCTGGCGGTCCCCGGTATGCCGCAGGACGCCCCCGGCATGGATATGGCCAGCGGCCAGCCCTATCAGGTCATGCTGTTCGGCGCCGCCGGCGGCCCGCAGGTCTTCGCCCGCCACTGATCGCCTTGCCGCATCCGGGGTGGCGGCCCCAAGCGCCATCCCGGACGGGGAAGACCTTGCTTTTGACTCTATCCCCTCCAGGGGGATAGGATCAGGGCATGAGCAAGCACCATTCCCATCCCGACATCGTCAAGCGCCTGAAGCGCGCCGACGGTCACCTGCGCGGCATCATCGAGATGATCGAGGCCGAACGCCCCTGCCTGGACATCGCGCAGCAGCTCCACGCGGTGGAAAGCGCCGTGCGCGAGGCCAAGAAGCTGCTGATCCACGACCATCTCGACCATTGCCTGGACGCCGCGGTCGATGCCGGACCGGAGGAGTCCCGCCGCTCCGTCGCCGAGTTCAAGGCGATCACCAAATACCTCTAAGGGGGCTGGAATGCCGGATTTCGCCGCCCTGTTGCAGCAGGGAGCCGGGCAGGCCTGGCTGTTCGTTCCGAGCGCCATCCTGCTGGGCGCCCTGCATGGGCTGGAGCCCGGCCATTCGAAGACCATGATGGCCGCTTTCATCGTCGCCATCCGCGGCACGGTGTTGCAGGCGGTCCTGCTGGGGCTGGCGGCGACGGTTTCGCACACGCTGGTGGTGTGGGTGGTGGCGCTCGTCGGCCTGCGGCTGGGCCAGGGGTGGGACGCCGCGACGACCGAACCCTATTTCCAGGTCGCCTCGGCGGTGCTGATCGTCGGGGTGGCGCTGTGGATGATGGCAAGGACATGGCGGGAGCAGCACTCCCATCACCATCATGACGGCCATCACCACGATCATGAGCACGGCCATGATTGCGGCCATCGCCATGCTCACCACCATCATGACGACGAGCCGGAGGATGCGCACGCGCAGGCGCATGCCGAGGAAATCCGCCGCCGCTTTGACGGGCGGCCGGTCACCACCGGCCAGATCGTCCTGTTCGGCCTGACCGGCGGCCTGATCCCCTGCCCCGCCGCTATCACCGTCCTGCTGCTGTGCCTGCAGTTGAAGGAGGTCGCTCTGGGCGGCGTTCTGGTGCTGTGCTTCAGCATCGGGCTGGCGCTGACCCTGATGTCGGCCGGCGTGATCGCGGCGGTGGGGATGCGCCATGCCGAGCGCCGCTGGTCCGGCGCCTTCGGCCGCATCGCCCGCCAAGCCCCCTATGTCTCCGGTGCTTTGATCCTGGCGGTCGGGCTTTACGTCGGTCTGCACGGGCTGTCGGGGTTGGGATACCATCTCGCCGGCTCGCCCTCCCTTTCCTCCGCCGTTCAGCGGGCGGGATAGGCCGGACAGATCATGCTCCCGGCGGCAAAGAGATGGGCGCGCACGATCAAGCGCGACGTGCCGGCGGTCTATCTGGCGGCGGGCGTCCCGCTGTGGCTGGCGCCGTCGTTCGAAGGCTGGATGGTCTAGCCGTTACGCTCTCACGCCATCCTCGCCAGGATCCCGGCCACGACGGCGTCGAGGTCGCCGCCGCGGTAGAGCGTCCCCTCGATGCCCGCCCGCTGTGCCGCCTGCACGTCGGTGTCGCGGTCGCCGATCAGGAAGCTGCCCTTCGGCTCCACCGGCCATTCGGCCATCGCCTGCAGCAGCATCCCCGGCTCCGGCTTGCGGCAGGTGCAGTCGGTGCGGTAGGGCGGTTCGCCATGATCGGGGTGGTGCGGGCAGTGATAGAAGGCGTCGACATGAGCGCCGACGGCGCGCAACTCCTGCTGCATCCAGCGATGCAGGGTGCGCACATGCTCCTCGCTGTACAGGCCACGGGCGACCCCGCCCTGGTTGGTGACGACGAAGACCAGGAAGCCGGCGTCGTTCAGCCGCTTCACCGCCTCCCTGGCTCCCGGCATCCAGGTGATCTGGTCGGGACGATGGGCGAAGCCGATGTCTTCGTTCAGCACACCGTCGCGGTCGAAGAAGGCGGCCTTGCGGCGGTCGGCATTCCGGGCTTTGGGGAACGTGTCGGGCATGATGGCGGCGGGACTCTAAGGGTCGGTCGGGTTGAGAAGCCGCTTGGGTAGTCTTGTTGTCAACCCGGATACCGCTTTCTCCAAATCAAACGATCTCAAAATAAAATGGCATGTCTTCATGAAAATATATGATGAGATCATACCATTACCTCACCCCCGTTCGATCCGGCGAACGCAGCCGAGCAGCAATTCCTCCAGATTGAGCGGCGGTATGTCGATGTGGATGGCTTCGAAGCCGCGGTTCCGCGCCCGGACCATCAGGTCGTGATTGGTCGCGGCGATGGACAGCAGGACAGGGCGGGCGGCACTGCGGATCGCGGTCAGACGGTCGAAGCCGGATGGCCACGGCCCTCCGGCTTCCCGGTGCTCCGGTCCGGTCTCCCCCAGTACGATCAGGTCGGGACCGATGGCGCCGAACAAGGCGGCAGGAGACCGCGCCAGCAGAGCCAGCCCTTCCTCCATCGTGCCGCCCGCCACCACCCCCCAGCCCAGCGTCTCCAGGTAAAGCCGCAGCCCCTCGCGCAGCAACGGATTGCGGTCGGCGACCAGGGCCCAGCGCATCCGGCCTCCGGTCGCCCATTGCTGCGGCGATGGGCCGGCATGATCCATTCGGCCGTCATCGATCATGGACGCGGTCATGGGGGCGTGCTCCGGTTCGAAGGCTCCTGTCTGCGGCAGGGATTCTGTCCGGTGACTTTTGAGGAAAATTCCGGGGATCGCATCCTTCACATGACGGACGAGACGTTCGAACGATGGTCATATGCAACCGATGGCGCTTGAGTGCGAACCGTTGCTTACGGGAAATTGATCTGAAACGGAGGATTTCCCTATAGTGGGCGGCGCTGACCAGCTGATCGAGGACATCTACGACGCCGTGACCTTCCCGGAGCGCTGGGGAGGGGTTTTGGAGCGGCTCTGCGCCTTGACCGATGCGACGCACGGCTTTCTGTTCACCGCCGCCCCCCGCCATGACAGCCTGACCGCCGCGTTGTGGGCCCGCCACAACATCACGGACAGGCAACTGGCCGACTACACCACACATTTCCGCCATCGCGATGTCTGGACGAACGCCGCGGCGGCGCGCGGCCTGCTGAACCGCTGCGTCGTCCGCCGCGGCGAGGAACTGGTGCCGGATGCGGTTCTGTGGCGCTCGGCCTTCTTCAACGAGCTACTGCGGGATCACGGCATGGGCCGGCTGTGCGCACTCACCCTGTCCGACGGCGGCGAGCTTTCATCGGTGCAGCCGGTGCTGAGCCTTCATCGGCCCGTCGATGCCCTCCCCTTTTCCGACGAGACGGTCCGTCTTCTCCAGGACTGCGCCCCCCATCTCCAGCGGGCGATGCGGCTGCGCGTCCGGTTGCTGGCAGACCGGGACGGCCGGGAGGAAGCCCGCTGGAGCGGCCGCGCCATCGACCGGCTGCCGATGGGTGTCGTCCTGCTCGACACCGCCGGGCGGATCGCCGGCCTGAACCGGGCCGGGCAGGCGATGATCGATGGGCGGGACGGCCTGCGGCTTGTGCAGGGGCGGTTGCAGGCCGAACAGGGGGGCGAGGCGCGCCGGCTTGCCCATCTGCTCGAGGCTGCGGTGTCGTCGGGCGGAAAGGGGACTTCGGCGCGCCGGGGGGAGGCGGCCGACCTTCGGGTGTCGCGTCCCTCCGGCCGGGCGCCCTATCTGCTGAGCGTTCTGCCGCTGCCGCCCGAGACGGCAGGACCGTTCGACGATGCGGACGGCGGGGGCAGTGGCGGTGGCGGTGCGCGCATCGGGGCGATGGTCTACATCGTCGATCCGGCCGCAATGGCGCCGGGGTTGGGAAGGCGGCTGGGCGCCCTGTTCGGCCTGACGGCGGTGGAAGCCGGCCTCGTCGCCGACCTGCTGGCCGACCTGACCCCGGCCGAGGTCGGCGAGCGCCGCGGCGTGGCGATCAGCACGGTGCGCAGCCAGCTGCGCAGCGTCTTCGCCAAGACCGGAACCACCCGCCAGAGCGAGCTGATGAATCTGGTGAGCCGCTGCCTGATGCTGCCGGAAGGGCCGTGATTACCGCAGCCGTGATTGCCGGGGCCGTGACGGTCAAGGCAGCGCGGACATCACCAGGAGGCCGAGATAGATGCCGATGAACAGGCCCAGCACGATGCCGTAATCGGCCTCCGTCATCGGGTTGGAATCGGGGTCGAACTGCCGCATGAATACGCCTTCTGCGCCGTTGGTCCTGCCTGAATAACAGTGGACGGCGGCGAGGCGTTGCGACATCGGCGTGGTATAGGGGGCGTGCCACGGGAGGCGGGCCATTCCGGGACCGGATCCCTGCGAACCGGTCCCATCGGCGGTAAGGGCGGCGATAAGGGCGTCTTGCGCCCGCTTCAGGTGGAGCTTTCCGCCTGCCCGGTGATGGCGGGCTTCGCCGGCATCTCCTCGGCAAGGGCGCGGTAGGCCAGCCCGCCTGCAAGGCCGCCGGCCAGCGGGGCGAGCCAGAACAGCCAGAGCTGCTGAAGCGCCCACCCGCCGACAACCAGGGCCGGACCGGTGCTGCGTGCCGGGTTCACCGAGGTGTTGGTGACCGGGATGCCGATCAGGTGGATCAGCACGAGCGCCATGCCGATGGCCAGCGGCGCGAAGCCGGCCGGTGCCCGCCGGTCGGTGGAGCCCAGGATCACCAGCACGAAGAAGAAGGTCAGCACCAGTTCGATCGCCAGGGCCGAGGTGATGCTGTACTGGCCGGGCGAATGCGCCTCGTACCCGTTGGCGGCGAGGCCGTTGACGGCCAGGCTGTAATCGGCCTTCCCGGTGGCGATGACATAGAGGACCAGGGCCGCCGCGAAGGCGCCGACCAGCTGGGCCAGCACATAGGGCAGGATGTCCTTGGCCGGGAACCGCCCGCCGGCCCACAGCCCGACCGTGACCGCCGGGTTCAGGTGGCAGCCGGAGATGTGGCCGATGGAATAGGCCATGGTCAGGACGGTGAGGCCGAAGGCGAGCGACACCCCGAGCAATCCGATCCCGACCTGCGGAAAGGCGGCGGCGAGGACGGCACTGCCGCAGCCGCCGAAGACCAGCCAAAATGTCCCGAGAAACTCAGCGGAGCTGCGCCTAATCATACTCATGCCAACCTCCCACTGCTGCCAGGGTTGCCGAAGGCCGGCGGATGCCGGTGCGCAGACGAGGATAAATCCACTCCCGCGGGAGTGAGTTCACGCGTTCGGGCAGGGCGATGTGGCAGAAGAACAGGGTGGGTGGACCAACCGGATCGCGATATCGCCCACAGGGTCCGGCGTCCTGCCGAACCTTCGTCCCGTGGAACCCTTGAATGGACGGGGTTAAGTCTCCTTGCCGGAATGCAAGCCGGCCCTTTCCCCCACCCTGCGACAACGCTTTGTTTAAGCTTGATTCCCTATATTATTGATTGCCAGGATATGCAGCATGTTCTCTGGCCGTTCGACCGATCCTGGACGATCGATGGGGGGAGTCCGCAATGGCGGAGCAGGGTGAGCGCGACATGGACGGCGGGGCGTCCGCCGATCCCAGGCCGGGCGCTTTCCCCCTGTGGCCGGGCGACGGCAGCGTGTGCGGCATGGATGGAGCCGGCGTGCTGGACGCGCTGTTCTCCACCAACGCCGCTCCCATCCTGCTGATCGATCCCGGACGCGACGGCGCCATCGTCGATGCCAACCCGCGGGCCGCCGTCTTTTACGGCCACAGCCTGGATCGGCTGCGCAGCCTTCATGTCTGGGACATCAACCAGCTCGGGAGGGCGATCCTGCCGGCGATGCGCGAGATCGCGTCCTGGGAGGGCGGCCATTACCCGCAGCGTTTCCACCATCGGCTGGCCGACGGGTCGGTGCGCGATGTGCAGGTCTATGCCGGCCCCATCCATCTCGGCGGGCGCAAGCTTCTGCTGTGCATCATCCACGACATCACCGCCGTGATCGAGGCCGAGCAGTTCAATCGCCTGCTGCTGGAGAACGTGCAGGTCGGGGTGTGCGGCATCGACCGCTCGGGCGCCGTCACCTTTGTCAATCCCACCGCCATCCGCTCCTTCGGCTTCCGTCATGAAAGCGAGCTGATTCGCAGCCATATCGGACGCTTCCTGTTTCGTGACTCCTTCCGCGGCGGCCCCGATGAAGGTGGCCCGGATCAAGGTGGCAGATCCCATCCGGTGTTCCGGGTTGCGGAGGCCGGAGAGCCGGTGCGCGACATCGAGACGGTGCTGTACCGCGGCGACGGCACGTCCTTTCCCGTACGCCTGACCGCCAGCCCGATCCGCAACAATGACGGGATCGTCGGCGTGGTCATCAGCTTCTTCGACCTGACGGAGGAGCGCGAACGGGAAGCCCAGGCGAGCGATCTCGCCAATGCCCTTCCCGGCGCGGTGTTCCAGGCCGAACTCCATCCCGGCGGAGGCTTGCGCGCGACCTATTTCAGCACCGCCGCAGCCTCCCTGTTCGGCGTGCGGCCGGATGCCGACCTGACTGCTGCGCGGACTCTGGCGCCTGTGATGACGCTGAAGGGGTGGGCGCGGGTCCGGCGCGGCCTGCGGCAGGCCGGCCGCGCCGGTCGGGTCTGGGAAGGCGAGATGGAGATCGCCGGCGGACGCTGGGTGCTGGGCCGCGCCCAGCCGCGCCGCCGGAACGACGGCACCCTGCTGTTCAACGGCGTGCTGCTGGACATCACCGACCGCAAGGGCCTGGAGGCGGAACTGCAACAGGCGGCGATGCACGATCCGCTGACCGGGGTGTGGAACCGCCGGCGGTTCCAGCAGGCGGTGGGTGAGGCCGCGGCCAGGCTCGAGCGGTACGGGCGCCCCTATATCCTGGCGTTGATGGACATCGACCATTTCAAGCGCTTCAACGACACGCATGGGCATCAGGCGGGTGACGATGCCCTGCGCGTGGTCGCCGCCACCTTGTCGGACCGGCTGCGCCGCTCGGATGCATTGGCGCGCTGGGGGGGCGAGGAATTCGCCCTGCTGCTGACCGAGACCGACCTGCCCATCGCCCTGGGCGTTCTCGACGCTCTGCGGCAGAGGGTGAGCGCGCAACGGATGGCGTGCGGCGGGGCGGTCACCATCAGCATCGGCGTGGGCCAGGCCACGGCCGGCGAGGATATCGACAGCCTGCTCCAGCGCGTCGATGCCGCGCTGTACAAGGCGAAAGCCACCGGCAGGAACCGCGTCGAACAAGCCTGAGCGGCAGGATCGGGATCGGTCTGTCCAGCCGGGGCATGCCGTGGAGCGGACGGACCGGGCTTCGCTGACCGTTCGAGGGACAAAGCCATCTGTGGCCTCGGCCACGTCCCGAATTTCGGGTCAACCCCTTGTTCCTGAATGCTTTTCCAAAAAGATGTAGCGCCTGCCCGTGCGGTAAGATAATCATCCGCTTAAAGGAATTATATCCTTTTAACGGATGAAGGTTCAATGGGACGAATGTCCTCCCGCCATTCGCCTCCCCTTGACCGTCTTATCGGAGTCCCGAGGCCATGCTGCTGCACGCATTGCTCAAACACGTCGAAGCCGAAGGGCTGGGAACCGAAGGAGGGACCCTGTTCCTGGGCCGGGCGCCGCAGGACACCGCCGCGGGATCGGTCTTCCTGCCGCGGGGCGGAACCCGCCGCGATTATGCGCAAGGGCTTCGCCGGCTTTCCTTCCAGGTCCGCACCCACGATCCCGACTATCTCGCCGGGGAGGCCCGTGCCCTGGCGATCGCCGACGCCCTGACCCTGCGGGCGGCTCCGGCCGGGGGCTGTTTCGTCATCTCGTGCCTGCCCCAGCACGAGCCGCTGATGCCCCACGACGAGACGGCAAGCACCTTCACCTTCATCGTCAACTATCGCGCCGACTGGCGTGTCGCCTGATTAGGAGACTATACCCATGGCCATCACCACCGAAGACATCGCCCTCGGCATCTGCGACGTCGCCTTCGACGGCATCGATCTCGGCTCGACCAAGGGCGGCGTCGAAGTGACCGTCAAGACCACGAACTATCAGGTAAAGGCCGACCAGATGGGCGAGACCCCGATCAAGGACGTCATCACCGGCACCGAGGTGTCGGTCAAGGTGCCGATGCTGGAAACCAACCTGACCAAGCTGCTGGCGGTGATGCCGCAGGCGGTCGGCGTCGGCGCGGCCGGTGCCGAGGTCGGGGTCGAGATCCGCTCCGGCGTCAACATCGACCTGCTGGCCATCGCCGCCCCGCTGAAGCTGCACCCCACCGCCCTGCCCGCCTCCACCACCAAGGACGATTTCATCGCCTTCAAGGCAGCACCACTGCCCAACTTCACCTTCAAGTACGAGAACGGCGGCGAGCGCGTCTACGAGGTCACCTTCAGCTGCTATCCGGACGGCACCGCCGGCAACCGCATCGCCGCCTTCGGCGCCCCCGTCGCCGCCTGACCGCGATGGTCAACGGCCGCGGGGGCTTTCGCCCCTGCGGCCGCCCTCGCGGGCCTTGCCCGCCACCAGCGACCGGAACCCTCCATGTCCCAGCCCACCATCCTGAACCTCGATGAGTTCCGCGTTTCCCGCAGCGTCGTCATCGGCGGGCGCGAGCGGATCCTGAAGAACATGACCGTCGAACAGTTCCTGCAAGCCGGGGACATCGAGCGGAAGCTCGAGGAGGCCGGCAGCGACCGGGCGCAGATCCCGATCCTGGTCGATGTGATCGCCGGCCATCTCGAGGACACCCCGCGCGAGGAGATCCTCGGCCTCGATCTGGGCCAGCTCCTGGTCCTGCTGGCCTTCATCCGCGGAATCGATCCGGTGGGAGACGGCCAACCGGCGGAACGCCAGCCGGGGGAGCCGCGGGCGGGCAAGCGGGGGAGCCGTCGGGCCCGCTGACGCGGCTCGACTTCGCCTACTGCTTCGCCCGCGTCAGCCGCTTCTATGGCATCGACCCGTTGCGCCTGCTGGCGCTGCCGGTGCGGATGTTCTGGACCCTGTTCAACGAGATCGACCGGCTGCGCGCGGAGGAGATGGCCGACTGGCTGCCGGTGCATCTGACGGCGGCCGGCGTCGGTGCCCGCGAACTGCACGACCGGCTGCGCCAGCGGGTCGGCACGCCGTTCGCCTTCGCCGACCTGCCCGATGGCGGTCCGGCGGGCGGCCAGGCGGTTGGGGAGCCGGGCCTGACCGAAAAGGCCAGAACCAGACTGCGTGCCCGCTTCGGCTAACAGAAAGGGAAAACCATGGCTGAAAACGCCGCCGGCCCGATCATGACAATCACGTTCGATAAATCTTGCACCGCTTCCATCAAACGCCTGGATGGTACCGTCAACAATCTTGCAGTGCAGACCTATTCCTTGCTGGATGAGACGCGCCAGCAGCTCAATGAAATTCATGAGGCTGGCAAGAATCTGATCACACCGCAGGCGATGGCGAACCGTTTTGCGGCGCCTTACAGCGCTGCCGCACAGTTTGCCCAAGGGCAGACCGATGCGAAGGCTGCGCAGGGCGCTCCGTCGGACGCACCCGCGCAGAAGACCGACGAGGCTGCCAAGAAATACAATGAGGTGATGGGCTCTGCCTTGCGTCCGCTTGGCGAACGTGTGAAGGCCAGCTTCGGCGACGGTTTGCAAAGCCTGCTCGGCGGTTGGAGCGACGGCGTGCTGAGCGTCGTGACCGGCAAGCAGCAAATCGGTCCCGCTTTTCAGAAGCTGTTCACCACCATGCGGAACAAGCTGCGGGATTTCCTCGTGAAATCGATTGCGGAGCAGACCGGCGCCGGGCTGCTCAACGTGCTGGGCTTCAAGACCAGCATTCCCGAAAACGGTAAAGCCGTCGCGAAGGCCGGCGATCCGTCGTCATCCGCTCAAACGGACAAGAAGGACGAAGCCAAAGCGTCCTCCGACACGTCCGCCAATGGAAATGGCACAGCCGGCGGCGGATCGACCGGCACGGCCGACACCGGCAACGGACTTTTCAGTTTCATCGACTCGCTCTTCACCTCCGACAGCCTGTTCGGCACCATCTGGTCGAAGGTATCCTCGCTTTTCAAACCGGAGGGGCTGCTCGGCGGCCTGATGTCCAGCATCTCCGGCCTCTTTTCCTCACTGCTCAAACCCGAAGGGCCGCTGGGTGGCATCCTGTCGGGCGTCGCCAGCTTCATTTCGGCGCTCTTCCACACCGGCGGCATCGTCGGTGAAACCGGCCGGCCGGGGCGGATGGTGTCCGCCGGGCTGTTCGCCGGCGCTCCCCGCTTCCACACCGGCGGTCTGGTGGCGGGCGAGATCCCGATCATCGCCCGCAAGGGCGAGGCCGTCTTCACGCCGGAACAAATGACGAACGCTGACCGCCTGATCCAGGCGGCGCAGGATGGCGGCCCTGCGGTGACCCAGTCGGTGACGGTGAATGTCGCCGGCGGCTCCACCGGCGACCGCGAGCAGGACAAGGCGCTCGCCGAGCGGATCGGCGCGTCGGTCAAGGAGCAGCTGCGCGCGATGATGGGCAACGAGCTGCGCCAGCAGATGCGGCCCGGCGGCATGCTGAACAACATGAGCTACGGAGGCTGAGCGATGGCCGGCGAAACCACGAGCCAGAACGGTGTCCCGGTCTTCCTGCCGCCCTGTCCGCCGGCGACCGGCAGCACCATCGAGCCGGAGGTGAAGGTGCTGACCGCCGGTTTCGGCGACGGCTACACCCAGCGGGCGCCCGACGGCATCCACAACATCCGCGACCAGTATTCGCTGAGCTGGGAGTATCTCGACACCGATCAGGCGCGGGCGATCGAGGAGTTCCTGCGGGCCCGGCGGGGTGCTGAAAGCTTCCTGTGGAAGCCGCCCGGCGAACCCGACCGCCGGCGCTGGATCTGCAGCAAATGGAAGCGCACCCGCACCCATTACCTGTTCTCCAGCATCTCCGCGACCTTCGTCGAGGTCTTCGACCTCTGACTCTGCTGCGGCCGCTTCGCTCCCTTCGACGGCGGGGGCGGCGCCCATCCAAGGAATCCCCATGAGCCAGACCAACATCCCCAAATGGGATGAACGGCCGGCGCTTGCCGCCGCCGCCCAGTCGCCCGATCCCGGTGCCTATGTGACGCTGTTCACGCTGGACCTGACCATGTATCCCGGCGGCACGATCCATCACTTCACCCCCTCGGGCAGCGGCGGCGAGCAGGTCCTGTTCGGCGGCATCGCCTATGTCCCGGTCGAGATGGAGACCGAAGGGTTCGAATGGACGGCGACCGGGGCGCTGCCGACGCCGCGCCTGCGCATCGCCAACATCAACCGCCAGATCTCGGCGCTGATCTACCAGTTCTCCGACCTGCTCGGCGCCAAGGTCAGGCGGCTGCGCACCTTCGACCGCTATCTCGACGGCCGGGCGGAGGCCGACCCGCTCGCCTTCTTCCCGCCCGACCTCTACCGGATCGAGCGCAAGAGCGCCCACACCGCCACCCATGTCGAGTTCGAGCTGTCGGCGGCCATCGACCAGGAGGGCGCCATGCTCCCCGGCCGGCAGGTGCTGCGCGACGGCTGCACCCGCCGCTACCGCCATTGGACGGGATCGGGATGGTCGGCCGAAGAGGTCGATTGCCCCTATTCCGGCAGCCTCTGCTTCACCGCGACCGGTGAGCGCACCGATCCGGCGAGGGATGCCTGCGGCAAGCGGCTGGCCGACTGCCGCCTGCGCTACCCCAACTCGACCGATCTCCTGCCCTTCGGCGGCTTTCCCGGCGTCTCCCGGGTCCGGGTCTGATCCGGGTGCCCCTCCCCTCACAGCCAGAGGAGCAAGCAGCGCATGTTCACCGCTGACGCGATCCTCGCGATGAAGCGCCACGCCCTGGCCGACTATCCGCGTGAGAGCTGCGGTCTGGTGGTGGCCGGCACCTACCGGCCCCTGTCCAACCGCGCCGCCGACCCGGCGTCCCATTTCCGCATCGACGACGCCGATTACCTCGCCCATGCCGGCGCCATCGACGCCATCGTCCACAGCCATCCGGACGGGCCGCTCCACCCGTCGGCCGCCGACATGCGCGGCCAGATCGACAGCGCGGTCCCCTGGGCGATCCTGGCCACCGACGGGGAGCGCTGCTCCGATCCGATCCTGTGGGGCGACGGCGTGCCGGTGCCCGATCTGATCGGCCGCGAGTTCCGCCACGGCGTGACCGACTGCTACGCCCTGGTACGCGACTGGTTCCAGCTGGAGCGGGGTATCCGGCTGCCGGATTTCCCGCGCGACGACGAGTGGTGGCACGCCGGAAAGAACCTCTATCTCGACCATTTCGCCGATGCCGGCTTCTCGGTGGTCCGTTCCGGCGAGGCGGCGGCCGGCGACGTCGCGCTGATGACCGTGCTGTCGCCGGTGCCCAACCATGCCGGCGTCGTCCTCGACGGCGGCCTGCTGCTGCATCACCTGCCGCGCCGCCTGTCGCGCCGCGAACCCTTCGGCCCCTGGCACCGGCAGATCGTCCACATCCTGCGTCACAAGGATCTCGCTCATGGCTAGGATCCATCTGCACGGCGCGCTCGGCCGCCAATTCGGGCGCCTTGCCGACTATCAGGTCCGCGACGCCGCCGAGGCGATCCGGGCGCTCGCCGCCAACCATCCCGATTTCGAGAAGATTTTCCGCGAAGGCTCCTACCGGCTGGTCCGCGGCCCGCGCTCGCGCGGCGGCATCGACCTGACCCTCGACACCCTGACGCTCGGGCTGGGCAGCGCCGACCTGCACATCATCCCGGTTCCGGCCGGCGCCAAGAGCGGCGGCGCCGGCAAGGCGATCATGGGCGCTCTGGTCATGGTCGTGGCGATTGCGGCGGCGCAGCCATGGGCGGCAGCAAGCTTCTCGGCGGCAATGTCCGCTCCGGCTGTCGCAGGAATCTCCTACGGTTCGATCGCCCTGTTCGGCGCGGCGATGATGCTGTCCGGCATCAGCCAGATGCTGTCGCCGACCCCCAAGGCCAACCTGCCGGACAGCAAGCAGAGCTACCTGTTCTCCGGCCCGGTCAACGTCACCGAACAGGGCGGGTCGGTTCCCCTGGTCTATGGCCGCTGCTGGGTCGGTTCGACGGTCATCTCCTCCGGCATGGATACGGAGCAGGTCGGAACCGTCCAGCCCCAGCCGGCGGCATCGGTCGTCGCCGCCGCTTCGGCCGGAGGTCCGGCAGGCGGCATCCAGGGGGCCAAGGGCGGCAAGTCCGGCCGCGGCGGTTCCGGCGCCACCGAGGACGCCAACAGCCTGCAGTCCAATGCGACCGCCCGGGTGATCGATCTGCTGGGCGAGGGCGAGATCGTCGGGCTGGTGAATGAGGGGAGGGGCATCTATTTCGACGGCACGCCGCTGATCGCCTCCGACGGGACGGAGAACTTCAAGGGCGTGAGCTGGAAGCTGCTCAATGGGCTGCCCTCCCAGAACGCCGTCGAGGGCTTCACCGATAGCGAGACCTCCGTCGCGGTCGGCGTCGAGGTGAAGAAGACCAGTCCGGTCGTCCGCACCATCCATAGCGACGAGATCGACACCGCACGCATCGTGCTGCGCTGGAACGCGTTGACCGAGCAGGACACGTCCAGTGGCGACCTGCACGGGTCTTCGGTGGAACTGACCATCGAGGGACGGGCGGCCAATGGCAGCTGGACGCACCTGCTCGGCGACACGGTGAGCGGCAAGACCACCAGCGCCTACGAACGGTCCTACAAGGTCGGGCTGCGCCGGCTGGGCAAGGCGCCCTACGACATCCGGGTCACCCGCGTTACCCCCGATGCGACCCGCGCCTCGGTCCAGAACAGCTTCTCCTGGTCCCATTATGGCGAGATCGTCGAAGCCAAGTTCGGCTTCGACAATTCGGCGCTGGTCGCGCTGACGGTCAAGGCCGAGCAGTTCGGCAACTCGATCCCCGAGCGGGCCTATGACGTCAAGGGCCTGAAGATCCGGGTCCCCTCCAACTACGACCCGGAGACGCGGAGCTATACAGGCCAGTGGGACGGCAGCCTCAAGACCGCCTGGAGCGACAACCCGGCCTGGGTGCTCTACGACCTGCTGACCAACAGGCGCTACGGCCTGGGCCAGTCGATCTCCGCCGAGGCGGTCGACCGCTGGTCGCTCTACACCATCGGCGTCTATTGCGACCAGCCGGTCAAGTCGGGCCGGCTGGACGCCAGCAGCCGCGACATCATGGAGCCGCGCTTCACCTTCAACGGAGTGATCTCCGGCCGGACCGAGGCCTACCGCGTCCTCCAGTCCATCGCCTCGACCTTCCGCGGCTTGATCTTCTGGTCGGCCGGCGGCGTGCTGGCCCGCGCCGACATGCCGGCCGACCCGATCAAGCTGGTCACTCCGGCCAACGTCATCGGCGGCAGCTTCACCTACTCCGGCACGGCGCTGAAGGCCCGCCACACCGCGGCGCTGATCACCTTCAACGATCCCGAGGACGGCTACCGCCCGACGGTCGAGGTCGTCGAGAATGCCGGGATGATCCAGCGCTACGGCTGGCGGCCGATCGAGGCGACGGCCTATGGTTGCACCCGGCGCAGCCAGGCCCGCCGCTTTGGCCTGTGGATGCTCGACAGCGAGCAGCACGAGACCGAGACCGTCACCTACCGCTGCTCCTTCGACCATCTCGACGTCATGCCGGGCGACGTGGTCAAGCTGGCCGACCCGAACTGGGCGCTGGTGCGCACCGGCGGGCGGCTGGTCGGCTACGACCCGGAGCGGCAGGTCGTCACGCTCGACGACACGGTGACGCTGGAAGCCAACCAAAGCCATGTGCTGGCGCTCACCCTGCCGGACGGGCGGCTTGTCGACTGTCCGGTCCGCCGCCCGGTGCTGGAGGACCACACCACCGGCCAGCTCGTCATCGACGCGGCTCCGCTCGGCGGCGCGGTGCCGCAGCCGCATGCGGTGTGGATCCTGACCGCCACCAACCTCGCCCCGCGCCTGTTCCGGGTGCGCGCCGTCACCGAGAAGTCGCCCGGCGTCTACGAGGTCACCGCTCTGCTGCACGAGCCCGGCAAATATGCCCGGGTCGAGGAGGGCGTGCAGATCGAGCCGGTGGCGACCCAGAGCGCCGCCAACGCCATCCCGTCCCCCGCCAACCTCGCGGCGGTGGAAAGCGCCTATTGGGTCAACGGCCTGCCGCAGGCCCGGCTGACCGTCAGCTGGACGCCCAGCGACGATGCCCGCATTTCCGGCTACCGCGCCGACGTGATGACGCCGGGCGGCCAGTGGCAGGAATGGAAGGTCACCCGCGCCGGCAGCTTCGACATCGAGCCGGCGGCGGAGGGCGTCTACACCCTCCGCATCACGGCATTTGCCTATGACAACCGCCGCTCGACGCCGGCGGAAATCCGGGCCACGGTGCGCGGCAAGGGCACGCCGCCCGGCCAGCCGGCCGGGCTGGTCGCCAAGGGCGGGTTGCGCCAGATCGCCCTGTCCTGGGTCAATCCGCCCGACACCGACCTCTCCCACATCGAGGTGCTGGAAGGGGCGGCGAACGATCTGTCGGCCGCCGCCGTCATCAGCACGGTCAAGGGCAACGCCTTCGTGCGCGCCGGGTTGGGTGGGCTGGTCACGCGCTACTACTGGGTGCGTGCCGTCGATCTCGGCGGCAATGTCAGCGACGTCAATTCCAACATCGGCACCGGCGCCACCACCGAGCAGATCTCCCACGACGACCTCGCCGACAAGCTGGTCTCGGAATCGAAGCTCGTCCCCATCCTGGCCGAGCGGATCACCGGGATCGAGAAGATCGCCGAGACGGTCACGTCCGGTCTGGTGCGCGTCAACGACAGCTACGGCCGCATCCGCAGCGAGATCGGCAAGCGCGAGGCCGACGTCACGGAGGTGAAGGCGGACGTCAAGCAGGTTCGGGACGACACGCAGTCGCTGGCGAGCCGGGTCACCACCGTTGCCGCCCAGTTCGACGGACAGATCGCCACCGTCAAGGAGGAGCTGACCGCGCTGGTGACGGCGGACGAGGCGACGGCGACGCGCATCGACACGGTGGTCGCTGCCTGGGACGGAAATCTGGCCGGCGTGCAGGCTAAGCTGACCGCGACGGCGAACGACGCCCGGACCAACGCTGAGCGCATCGACAGCGTCGTCGCCGGCTACGACAAGAGCCTGGCCGGCTATGACAGCCGCATCACCGCCAACGCGACCGCGACCGGCGCGCTGACCACGCGCCTCGATGTGATCGGCGCATCGGTCGACGGCGTGAAGGCGGGGCTGACCAGCGAGCAGACCGCCCGTGCCGACGCCGTCGGTGCCCTCGCCAGCCGGATCGACAGCGCGTTCGTGGAAATAAAAGATGCTTCAGGGTCTTTTCAGGAAAGCGTCAACCTGGCGGTCAAGGATGCAAAATCCGCCGTCGACAAGGTCACCCTTCTCAGCAGCACGGTCGGCGATCACACCTCGTCTATTAAGCAGGTCTCGAAAGTAACCGACGGGCTGTCGGGGCAGTGGACGGTCAAGATCGACAACAATGGTGCCGTCAGCGGGTTCGGACTTTCCTCGGACCCGGCCGACGAGAGCGGGGTGCGATCCGAGTTCTATGTGCGGGCCGACCGTTTCCTGATCGGCATTACCGGCCTCGGGGGCAGCATCGACCATCCCTTCGTCATCGGCAAGGTGGATGGGGTGTCCCGTATCTCCATGTCCGCCGCCTTCATCCAGGACGCCTCGATCAACAGCGCGAAGATCAGAGATGCAACGATCTCCAGCGCACACATCCAAGATCTGACGATCCGGGGCCAGAAGATCGAGGACTTCGCCACCGGCAACATGACCGGTATCACCTCCCCGGTCTATTTCCAGGAAGGCCCGTCGATCAGCATCGCCACCACCGGCAAGCCGGTGGCGCTGATCGCCACCGTCAGCGGCGTACCTGGGCGCAGCGGCGGCGGTGAAAACGCGACGTGGGATCCGGGTTTCGACGCTCGCGCCCGCGCGCTGGTGATCGGCACGGCACCTGGCGTGAACACCTATCGGGCCTGCGACATCCTCGCCACCTACCTGCCGCCCAACGGGCAGGTCGAATGCACCATCATCGCCATCGAACTGCGGAAGTAGCCCATGCCCAGCATCGCCGACCCCTTGCCGCCGTTGACCGGAATGCTCGGTCTGTTCGACCCGTCCTACGCCGCCTTCACCGTCTATGACGACGAGGGTCGCATCCATGGTGCCGGCACCTGCGCCGCCGACGTGGTCGAGATGCAGACCGGCGGCCGCCCCGGTCTCGCCGTGATCGCCGCGGAAGCGCATCACCTGACCGACTATGTCGACCTGTCGGGTGAGACTCCGGCGGTGCGTCGCCGCCCCACCATCGCCGGTCTCGACCAACTGCCGGATGGGGCGGTGGTGGAGGTGCGCTGCCTCATCACCGGCTCGACCAAAAGCTACACCGTCGACGACGGCTCCTTCCAATACGACGACCTGCCCGGGACCTATCGGGTGACGGTCCGCCGCTTTCCCTACATGGACTTCGTCACGGAGATCCGGCTGTGAAAGTCATCAACACCCGCACCCGCGACGAGATCGCGAAGCTGCGCCAGCAGGCCTACCTCGCCGCATGGCCGGCGGCCCGGCAGCTGGAAGCCCAGCAGGACATGCTGAACGGCAACCCCGCCAAATGGGAGCGCATGCGCGCCGACTTCTCGGCGATCCGCGCGCTCTACCCCTATTCCGACACGACCCCCAGCGAGGAGAACTGACATGGCCGGCTGGTATCGCCAAGGCACCGTCGCCCTGACCCCCGGATCGGCCGCCGTCGCCGGCGCCGGCACCATGTGGATGGGCGTCGTGCGTCCGGGCTCCGCCTTCACCACCGACGGCAGGACGCTCTACGAGATCCGCGAGGTCGCCAACGACCATACGCTGACCCTCGACCGCCCCTGGGAGGGCGAGACGGCGGGGGCGTCCGCCTATGCCGTCATCGCCGCGTCGGCGACCCTGTCCAACGCAGAACTGGCCGGCGAGATCGCGGCGATGGTCGCGAAATGGGCGGTGCGCGAGGACCAGTATGACGACTGGCTGGGCGGCTCCCCGAACGGCGGCCCGAATGCCGACGGCAAATATCCGCTCACCGACAGCAAGGGTGTCACCCGTCTGGTCGAAAGCCCGGCCCGCCTGCTCCAGCTCCTCGACGATGGGGTGGTGGAGCATGCCGCGCAGATCATTGCCGCCATCGAGGACGACGTGGCGACGGCACGGCAGGCCGCCACTGCCGCCACGGCAGCGATGACGGCCGTCGGTGCCGACCGGCAGGCCGTGGCGCAAGCCGCCGCGACCGTCGCCGCGCAGATCGGCGAAAGCACAGCCGCCGCCACGACCGCGACCGCCCAGGCGGCCATCGCCGTCCACCATGCCGATGAGGCCGCCGGCAGCGCCGCCGCCGCCGCCGGGTTGGAGGCGTCCGCCACCGCGGCGCTTGCCGCCGTGGAGACCGCACGCGACATCGTGCTGGAGGCGCGGACCGAAGCCGGCAATGCTGCGACCGGTGCCCTGTCCGCCAGAACGGCGGCCGAGGCGGCGCGCGACACCGCGACCGCTGCGCGGGATGCCGCCCAACAGGCGCGCGACGCGGCGACGACGGCGCGGACGCAGGCGCAGGACTGGGCGGTGAAGACCGACGCGCCGGTTTCCGGCAGCCTGAAGTCGGCGCTGTCCTATGCCCTGGACGCGGCCTCCCAGGCAACCGTCGCCACCGGCAAGGCGACGGAGGCCGCCGGCAGCGCCGCCGCCGCCGCCGCGAGTGCCACCGCTCTCGACACTGCGGCAACCGCTGCGCAGGCCGCCGCCGGCGATGCCGCGACCGGCGCCCAGACCGCGACCGCCAAGGCTTCCGCTGCTGCCATATCCGCCGACATCGCCCGCTCCGCCGCGCAGCAGGCGGAGGCCGCCGGGACCGGCAGCGCCACGGCCAGGACCGCGGCGGAGGCGGCCCGTGACAGCGCGGCCACCGCGATGACGGCGGCGCAGGTCGCCGCCTCCCAGGCCGGCCAGTCGCAGACCAACGCCGCCAACAGCGCGCAGACGTCGGCAACGGCGGCGGCGGACGCGATCTCGGCCAAGTCCGATGCCACCGCCGCCCGCGATCTGGCCGTGGCCGCCCGCACGGAGGCCCAGGGGGCCCGCGATCTGGCCCAGGCCTTCGCCCAGGGTGCCGTCGGCTATCAACCCAGCCCCGGCGTCTATTCCGCTTTCCATTGGTCGGAGCAGGCCAAGGGCCATGCCCAGACCGCCGCGACCATTGTCGGCGGCTCCAATTTCGGCATCGTCGGCGACGGCGCCTCGCAACGCTTCGTCGCCGACAATCCCGGCTCCCTGCTGAACCTCGTGCAGGCCCCGGGCGGCAAGCTCACCTTCAGCCCGGGCAACCATGCGGTCTCCTTCGGCTTCGATGCCGCGACCGCGCCGGTGGCGGCATCCGGCAACATCACCGCCGGCACCGTGCAGGGGGCGCTGGAGGAGATTGACCACCGGCTGTCCACCCTGTCGCAGGACAGCATCGCCAACGGCGGCGGCTCGGTGCGGGTGACGGAGGACGGAGCGGTCGAGATCGCCCCGGCCGCCGGCCGGACGGCGACCTATAAGGGTGGCGAGCTGCACAGCTCCGCGACCGCCTACGGCAAGGCGCAGACGGACGCGGCCATCGCCGCCATGATCAGTGCCGGGCAGGCGGCCGGGGCGGCCAGGCTGACGACGCCGCGCACCATCGCTCTGTCGGGCGGGGCGACCGGCACGGCGACCGCGTTCGACGGCACGCAGAACATCGTCATCCCGGTGACGGCGGTGGCGGCGTCGGTGCTGACCGGCACCATCGACATCGCCCGCCTGCCGGCAGGGGCGCTGGAACGCCTGTATCCGGTCGCCAGCGATGCCGAGCGCTTCGCCTTGACCACCGCCCAGGTGCAGAAGGGCGACACGGTGCAGGTCGGCGGCACCGGCGGCCTGATGTATCTGGTCGTCGACGAAAGCAATCTCGGCAATGCGGCGGGCTACCGCGCCTACACCGCGGCACGCGCCTCGGCGGTGGACTGGTCGGGGGTCGAAAACAAGCCGGCCCTTCTGACCTCTCTCGCCTCGCTCGACAACGCTGTCGGCGTGCTGACGCAGACCGGGGCGGGCACCGCCGCCAAACGGGCCATCGGCACGGCAGCGTCGACCGACATTCCCGACCGGGCGGCGGCGGATGGGCGCTATGCGCAGCTTGCCGCCAACAACGTCCTCAGCGGCACCGTCAGCATCCTGAACTCGGCATCTGCGGAGGCCATGCATGTCGGGAATGGCGCCGGAAGCAAATTCACTTTCGTCGGATGGAATGAATCCGGCGGTTTCGGTCGAGTTGGCGCTTACGGTTCAAGCGCATGGCAGAATTTCGCCATCTCCGAGGGTGGGGCGCCGACTGCCATCGGCACGACCGCGATGCCCACCGGCGGGGCCAAGCTGAACGTCGCCACCGGCATCCAGGTGGACAACAAGGATGTCTGGCACGCAGGCAACCTCGTTCCGGGCAACTATGCCGCGATTGCCACGGCCAACACTTTCAGTGGCAAGCAGACGATACTCGGAGCCGGCGCGAATTTGCCGTCCAACACCGGCATTGCGTCTGCCATCAGCAACACCGCCGGTTTCGAAATTCAGTCGCAGGGCATCGGTACCCCCGCCGGGGCCGCGTTCATGTCCTTCCACCGCCCCGGCAACTATGCGGTGCATGTCGGTCTCGACACCGACAACGAGCTCAAGATCGGCGGCTGGTCGATGGGTGGTGTCGCCCATAAGGTCTGGCATGCGGGCAACCTGCCGGTGTCGGTCTCCGGCAACGCCGTCGATTTCAAGTCCAGCCCGACCGTCAACGGCGCTCCGCTCGCCACCAACGCCAACACCGTCGCCAAGTCGACCGTCACGGTTCTTCCGGCCACCGGCAGCCTCGACGTTCCCGCCAAAACCATCCTGGGGGTCTACAGCCAGTTCGTCGGCCAGGCTTTCAACGTCGATTACAACACCGAGGCACAATACACCCAGGAGAACGCCGCCACCGGCACCGATCAGGTCGGCGGGGCTTTCCAGCTTTACAGCACTTCGGGCGGCAGCGGCGGCATCGATGCGGCCACCAAGCTGCTGGTCCACGCCGATGGCGCCAACGGCTCGACCGAGATCATCGATGAGCGCGGCATCACGCCGTTCGGTAGCCATTGCGGCTGGTTCGACGGGTCGTCCTACTTCACGGTGCCGACCAGCTACAAGCTGGCCTTCGGCACGGCGCAGGACTTCACCTATGAAATCTACGCCCGCTTCGAGAGCCTGAGCACCAATCCGATTGTCTGGGACACCCGCGTCAACGGCACGGGAAACAGTCCGGCCTTGATCATCCTGAGCAACGGCACGGTCCGCATCGCCATCAACGGCAGCAACCGGGATACGGCAACCGGCCTGCTCGCGACCGGAGCTTTCTATCACATCGTCTTCACCCGCCGGAGCGGCATTGCCGCCATCTATGTCAATGGCGTGTCGGCGCTGACTTGGGCAGAGACCTATGCGCTGCCCAACAGCCAGATCGTCATCGGCCAGTCGTCGGTTGCTGGCTCCAACACGATGACTGGATGGCTCGACCAATTCCGCATCTCCAAGACCGCTCGCTACAGCACCAATTTCACCCCCTCGGCCACGGCGTTTGTCACCGATGCAGATACTGTCCATCTGTTCAGCTTCGACGACGGCCATGGCGGGCAAGTGCTGAAGGATCGGTCCAACAGTGGGCAGGAGCTTTGTCTCGAAGGTACCGCGACGATCTCGACTGGCTGGTCGAAGTTCGGCGCCTCTTCTCTGCGTATGCCTGGCTCCTCACGCCTGACAACCGCCGCCTCCAAACCCCATGCCGATCTCAACCTGGGTGCGGACAATTTCACAATTGACCTGCACGCCCGGTTCGACAGCGCCGGCGATGCACAGGTGCTCATCAGTGCCGGAAACACCAACCAGTTCGGTATCCAGGTGCAGACATCCTCCGGTTCGCTCCTCCTGTGGATGTCGACCAACGGCAGCGGCTGGGACTTGGTGAACGGTGTGTCCATGGGTAGCTTCACCGTTGGAACATCTGCCCATTGGGCCATCGTGCGCAGCGGGTCGACGCTTTACCTGTTCAAGGACGGCGTGCTCCAGAACACCGTCAGCATCGGCACGATGGCATTGGCGGCCCTGACCAAATGGTGCTTTGGTGGGTATGTCCCCGCCGTCGGTGGCGGCAACATGAACGGCTATGTGGATGAACTCCGCATCAAGCGCGGTGTGGCCGAGTGGGTGGCCAACTTCACTGTTCCGGCAGCGCCCTACACCGCCGACGACCGAACGATCCTGCTGTGTCACTTTGACGGCTCCAACGGCGACAAGGTGACGCTGGACGGCAGCAGGTCGAGCTATACCGCCACCGCCTTCGGCGATGCGGCCCTGCCGGCCCTGGCCTTCCAGGGCGGGGCGGCTCTATCGTCGGCGCAGGCACGCGGCGGCCATGGCTCTGCTCTGGCCTTGAATGGCTCCGGCCAATGCGCCTCGATCACCTTCGCCCAGCCGAGTGCCGGCCACCCGCTCTATTTCGGGACCAACACCAAGCATTGCATCGAAGTCTGGATGTATTTCGCCAGCTTCTCGACCTCTCCGCAGATCTTCAACATCTCCGATGCGAGCGGCACCGTTGCCAACTCGATGCAGCTATGGACACACACCGATGGTACCCTGCGCTTCAATGGCTGGGGCAGCGGCAGTATCATCCCGTCCAACGCAGCGATGAGCACGGGTTGGCACCACATCGCCCTGGTCCGCGACAACTTCGGCTGGTACGTCTATGTTGATGGCGTCAAGTCGAACCAACTGATGGGGCCTCAGGTCAACCCGGCCTATCTGAGCGCCGCCTACCGCCTCTACGTCGGCGCCTATTGGGACGGCGGGCAGGCATTCCTCAACGGCGCCATCGACTCCATCCGCATCACCAACGGCCAGCCGCGCTACACCGCCAACTTCACACCCGCCACCTTGGTCGCCGACGATATGACCACCCTATTCTGGGAGTTCAACGGTGCGGTCGGCCAGAAATGGGTCAAGGAGCTGAGCCAGAACACGGCGCTGATCGCCGCCAACGGCAACGCCCGCTCGGTGAAGGATGGTGTGTGGATCGCCCCCGTGGTGTCGTCCAGCGCGACCAACTCCGGCATATCCACTGGCAATGCCAAGTTCGGCAGCGGGTCTCTTTACGCTTCCACAGCAGGCACCTACTATATCGTCAGCAACGGAACGCCGTACGCTCCACCCGGTGATTTCACTTACGATTTCTGGATCAATCCCACTGATGTGTCCGGAACTCGGCGCATCTTTTATAAGGGAAATCCAGCCAATAGCTCGTGGGATATATCAGCGTATCTGTCCAATCTGACCATGCAAGTCGAATATCGTGATACCGCGAGCAACGGTTTCGGTGCCTCAGCCACGCTGACGGCAAATGTATGGCAGCATGTTGCAATTGTGCGCAGCGGAAGCATGATCACGATTTATGTTGGTGGTATGGCGAAGAACTCGTTCTCTTCTGTTAATGGGTTAATCCAGCAGAGCGGTGCATTTTCTCTTCTCGACACGACATCCAGTGGCCAGGGTATGTATGGTGGCACCTGCATAGATGAGTTCCGTGTTTCCAATGTCGCCCGCTGGACCGGCAACTTCACCCCGCCATCCCTCGCCTACGGCAGCAGCTACGTCACCGGTCCCTTCTATGTGGCGACGCTCGACAGCAGCCGCATCGACGTGTCGGACTGGAGCACGATCCATTCGGCGACGATCACGCAGACCACCCCGCCCGGCACCAGCATCAAGTGGCTGGTCAGCTTCGACGGCCGGGCGACGTGGCGGAAGTGGGACGGATCGGCCTGGGTCGTCGTGCCCCTCAACAGCGGGGCCAGCATCGACACCAACGGCAACGATTATCTGACCCTGCAGACTGCCCTCACGAACCTGAACGTCGAAGCCTACAGCACCATCGACCTCGCCTTCTCGCTGAAGACGGCCAACCCGAACGTCTCGCCCAGCGTCGATGCGGTGACTTTGGCCCGCGACGAGTACGAGCTCGGGGCCGCCAAGATCGATTACACGATCAAGCGCAACGGTGCGGCCGGAGCCGAAATCCACCGCATCACCAACCTGAAGCCCTACCCGGTCAACGTCGTCTACGACTACGTCGCTTGACGCGGGCGGTCCCGGGGCCATCCCCGGGACCATGCCGCCGATCCGGCGGAGCGCTGCCGCCCCGACGATCCCGGCAGCGCTCCGCCGGTCCGTCCTCCCCCTGTCTCCCAACCCACCGGCCCACCTATCGTCCGGGAGTCCCGATCCATGCCCGATCCGATCTGCAAGGCCGCCATCGACCTTGTGAAGCATTTCGAAGGTCTGTCCCTCGACGCCTATCTCTGCCCGGCCGGCATCCCCACCATCGGCTATGGCCACACCGCCGGCGTGACGCTCGGGCAGAGCATCACCGCCAAAAGGGCCGAAACGCTGCTGTCCCGCGACCTCGCCGCCGCGGCGGCCGTGGTCGACAGGCTGGTGACGGTGCCGCTGAATGGCGGGCAGCGCGGCGCCCTCGCCAGCTTCGTCTTCAATCTGGGACGGGGCAACTTCCAATCCTCGACCCTGCTGAAGCGGCTCAACATGGGTGATCATGAGGGGGCCGCCGGCGAGTTCGCCCGCTGGGTCTATGCCACCGTCAATGGCAGGAAAACCCAGCTTCCAGGCTTGGTGAAGCGCCGGGAGGCCGAGGCTCTGCTGTTTCGCCGCAATCTTTTCCTGACCAGGATCGCCGCGGCCGATCCGATGCCGCAGGCCCTCGACGAGCCCGCCTGATCCCGTGCTTTCCCCTCATCACCGGTCCCTGGCATCGATCCGGGGCGCCAAGGCGGGGCGCAGAAGGCTGACCGCTCGCTACGCGCTCTCCGGCATTCGCACCATCCCCTGATCCCTGGCGCGATCCAACAGGTTCTTCACCGACGACCGGCTCCAGCGCAGGCCGCCGCGCGGCGTGCGCTGTCCCATGCTTTGCAGCCGGCGCGCGATGCCATCGAGCGTGATGCCGGGCTCGGCCCGCGCCAGCCCCGCCACCATCAGCACGAGGTCGTTGCTGTCGACCCGCTTGGGCGCCGCATCGAGAAGGTTCTGACGAACCAGCCCCGCTGCGGCCAGCCGGCGGACGGCGCGGATCAGGCTGTTGGGAGTCCATGGCTTGCGATCCCACGGCCGGGTCCGCCCCTGCGCCTTCAATGCCCGCACGACCTGATCCCATGGTGCCGTCGGGCGCAGAGCCTCGACGGTCGGCAGGAACTCCTGGGCGTGCGCGACGACCAGCTCGTCGCGAGCGGTCTCACGGCCCTGCCGTGCCTTTTCCAGCGCCGCCGGGTCCCGTCGGCGCAGGCCGGGATTGCCGGGCTCCTTCCCCCTGGCCACCGCGGCCCTGAGCCCGGCGATCGAGCGCTCGCGGATCAATGCCCGCTCCAGCTCGGCTGCGGCACCGAGAACCTGCAGGGCAAAGCGTCCCTGCGGGCTGGTGGTGTCGATCGGGTCGCTCAGCGACTTGAAGGCGACGCCGCGCTGCCCCAGCCCGTCGATCACCTCCAGCAGATGGAACAGCGACCGTGCCAGCCGGTCGATGCGCGCCACCACCAGCGTGTCGCCTTTCCTCAGGCTGGCGAGCGCCTTGGCCAGCACCGGCCGGTCACGGTCGCCACCCGAGGCATGCTCCTCGAAGATGACCGTGCAGCCGGCCTGCCGCAGGGCGAGCAGCTGGGAGTCGGTGGATTGGTCTTCGGTGGAGACGCGGGCGTAGGCGACGAGGGCCATCGGGATGTCCTGGGCATTCTGGGCGGAGACGCGCCCGGCGGGCTTTTTGTACAGAATATCAGTCGATTTCATCCACCCAGATGAACATGGATGCAGGATGCGAAGGTGGGAAACTGCTCCGGATCGCGGTCCCGTAACCCCGTCTCATGGTTCAGGTATCTGGTGCGCGACAAAAGGCCAGGATCGCCGGCGGGGCCGGGGCGACGCCATCGTGAGCACCGACATCCCGAGTGTCGATTGCGCCGCGCGGAAGCGCTTGGAATCGCCCATTTCCGACACCGGGTGTATTGGACATGTTGCCAGTTTTTCATTGCTAAATATCGATAACTGACTGTTATACAAAGATATGAAGGATTTGCGCTTTTCCGACCCCCTCCTCCTTCTCGGTCCCTTGGAGCGAGCAGCCAAGGCTGTCGGGCGGCTGGCCCAGGCAACCACCGGCAGTCCGGTTCTGGCCGCTTGGCTGCATCGGTCGCGGGTCGAGGCTGTTGCCGACATCGCCGATATCCAGGGGCGCCGCGTCGATCCCAACCGACTGCGCACTCTGCTGGCCCAGGTGCCGACACGTGCTCTGCGCGACTGGGGGGCCACCATGCTGGCCCTCGACCTGATGCGGCAGATGCTCTCCGAGCCCAGCCCGCCGGCATTCGCGCCGACCGGTATGGACGGGGCGCTCGCCCGGATGGAGGAGGCCCATGCCACGGCTGGACCGGCGGTGCTGGTCGCGTGCGGAACTGGCTTCTTCGCCCATCTGGAAGCCGGCGGCGATCGCAGCGGAGCCTGTCTGGCCGTTTCCCGTTTCCTCGCCGCTCAAGGGATGACGCCGCTGCCGCTGCCCTGCCTGAACGGGGTCGAGGCGATCCGCCGCGCCGAACCGGACGGAATGTGGCTGGTTGCTTTCCTCGACGGTATCGCCCGGCAAGCGGAACAGGGTGAGGATGGTCTCACCGCTCTGCTGCATCGCTGGCGCGGTTGGCGCCGGTGCGTCGGCGACCGGCGCAGCGACGCCCGTATCCGCCGTGCCGTCGATGCGGTGGCGGCGGAAGGCGTGATCGGCCCGGCCCGGCTGGCTGCCCGGCTGCGCTGCGCCACCAGTGCCGCCACCGACCTGCTGGAGGAATTGCAGCGGCTGGAGATCGCCGTGGAGATCACACGCCGGCGCACCCACCGTGTCTTCGTGGCGGCGGACTTGGCGGCGATGCTGGGGGAGGTGGCGCCGCGGTCCGCGGCGGCCGTTGCCGCCGGAGCCGTTCCCGAAATCGCGCCCGTGGCTCCCGCCGAACCGGACCGGTGGGTGGAACCGGCCGAAGGCGTCGACGATGCGCTTGCGAACCTGGAGCGCATCCTGAAGCGGCAAGACCCATTGCTGGCGCGTTATGGCCGGATCGCGCGGGCGTCAGGCGAGGAGTAGGGGGCGGCCGGTCACCCCGCTCCGTCCCGACGCTCGATGGCGCGCCCGATCTCAGGTCCTGAGCGCCACCAGTTGATGCAGGGCCTGTTCGGCGGCGGCGAACACGCTGTCCCAGTCGCCCGGGGTGGTCTGGCGGAACAGGCGCATCGACGGGTACCAGGGGGTGGTGTCGGCCCACTCGCCCTTGCCGTCGCCATAGACCCAGTAGGGCATGAACTGCAGCAGGTTCCACACCGGGCGGCCCAGCGAGCCGGCCAGATGCGCCACCGAACTGTCGGTCATGATCACCAGATCGAGCCGTTCCAGCACCGCCGCGGTGTCGGCGAAATCGTTGAAATGCTGCCCCAGCGGCGTGATCAGGGTGGAGGTGCCGAGCGTCTCCAGCTCCGCCTCCGGCGGGCCCTTCTGGATGCTGTAGAGCCGCACCTTCGGCACGTTGAGGAAGCGCAGGAAACGGCTGAGCGTGGTGGCGCGGCGCGCGTTGTCCTTGAAGGTGACGCGGCCGGACCAGATGATGCCGACCTTGATCGTGCCGTCCGGGCCGGGAACCAGCCGGGCGGCCCTCTCGCGCGCTTCGGCCGGAACGGTCAGGCGGGTGGGCGGCGGCACCGTGTCGATGGTCGTGCCCAGCCGGTGCGGCAGGCTCATCAGCGGGCAATGGACGTCATAGGGCGGATAAGGAGTGCCGGCGCGCACGAAGCCGTCGATGCCCTCCAGCCCGGACAGCAGGCGGTGCAGCTCCGGATGGCATTCCAGCAGGACCCGGCCGCCGCGCGCCTTGACCATCGGCGCATAGCGCGCGGTCAGCAGCACGTCGCCGAACCCCTGTTCGGTGGTCAGCAGGATGGTCTTGCCGTCGAGCGGCCCGCCGTCCCACATCGTGCCGTCGGCGATGCGGTTCTGGTAGCTGGGCAGCGACAGGCGGGAATCGTAATCGCTGAAGCCTTCTGCATAGCGGCCGACCTGCAACAGCGTCAGGGCGCGGTCCCACAGCAGCCCCGGGTCATTGGGCCGGGCGCGCAGGGCGACGTCCAGGATATCCAGCGCGCGGTTGAACTGGCAGCCATGCCGCAGCGCCACCACGAGGTTGGACAGCAGGTTGGCGTTGCCGCCAGACAGCACCACCGCATGCTCCTGCGCGGCGATGGCATCGGCATATTGCTCCACGTCGCCCAGCACGTTGCCGAGATTGGTCCAGGCGCCGACATGGCGCTGGTCGATCTCCAGCGCGCGCCGCTGGCAGGCGATCGCCGCCTCCGGCTTGCCGGCCTGCCGCAGCAGGGCGCCCAGCGCGCTCCATACGTTGGGATCCCGCGGCTTCTGCTCCAGCATCCCTTCCAGCATCTCGATGCTGAGTCCATGGGCACCCTGGCTGGCTGCCGGAGTTGGGGCCGGGACCGGTGCGGGAGCCGGCACCGATGATACCGGAACCGACGATATCGGATGCGGCGAGGCCTGAAGGGGCAAGGCTGCCTGGGAGGACGGCGCCGGGGCGGCCTGGGTGATGTTTGCCTTCATCTCTCGTCGTCGCTGGTGGTCTGCAGTCGGTTTGGAGCAGGAGCAGAGCGCGGGTAGGGCATAGACGGCTACTCATGGAGAGTCAAACCGTCCCTTCGGCTGCACTTGTGTGCTTCTTGAGGCCGCCCGGCGCTCATGCGGGAGGCTTAGCGCCGCCGCAGATCCTGAAGGTCGATGTCGTCGATCCGGAAGCCGGCCTGCCGAAGCGCCTTCAGTACGATCACCTTCTGGGCGGTGCCTTCGCGCGCGGCGGCCTGGCGCAGTTCCTCAACCAGATAATCGGGCAGCATCGCCTGCCACGGCCGGGTCGGCGCCGGACGGACGATGGTGGGCGCCGGAGCCGGCTGGGGCTGCGGCACGGGCTGAACCGCGGGCTGGGAGACGGTCGACGGCGGTGCCGGCGGCTCCGTCTCGGTCGGCAGGAAGCCCTTGCTCAATCCGTACTGGCGGATCGGATCGATGTCGTTCGTGCCCAGCCCGCCGATCCCGATCCCGCCCAATGGAGGGCGGGCCGGCTTGGCGGCAGGCTTAACAGTCGGCTTGGCGGGGCTGTCGGTCGACATGGGCACTCCGGTCGGGGCGATGCCGGCTCAACGAGGGCCGGCCGAATAAGCCATGAAGCATTATCATGACTTGGTGTCCTGTCTTCGCGACATGTGGCGGGTGGGGCCTGTGCCATGGTGGAAAGCCGACCGGCGTGGCGCGGGGAGCACAGGGGATAGATGACAGGACATCACACCAACATAAAAAATCATGACATAAAAACATGAGAGCAAGTGTGGCCTCGGAGGCTCCAGGAGGGGGCGGGGTGGTCATCGGCGGAGGAGGGATGGTCTTTCCGTCTGGAGCGGAGGCATCGCCGCCGAACAATCGGGGCGGTAAGACCTGCATGATAGCTATGATGACAATGAATCATGAAATGATGTGCTGAGAGATTGGCGCTGTGGGGAGCTGTGCCGGTTGTCCGGCATGCCCGAGGCAGTGGGACTGAGAGAAGGGCGGATGCCGTTGTCCCGCATTGGCGGGGGTATCCGGTAAGACGCGATTGTCCTGCCCTGTCCGGAAGTTCCTCGGTCTGGATTGAAGCTTCGCAGGGGGGGGGCGATCATGATTTGGCGGATACCGCCTTTACGGCTGCCGGCACTATCAATATTTCATGAAATGATAAAAAGCCATGTTTTGCTGGTTGGGTTGTTGTGCTTCTCCGGTCGCGTCGACGCGGCCTCGCTTCAGCCTCGTGCCTTCATCAACTCTCGTTCTGACAAGAAATCATGCTTGAAAATCATGACATGATAAATGGGAATGAGATGCCGATCCTGCCCTCCCCGCTGCCGGGGGTATGGCGCCCCTTACATCTGTCGGAGGGGAACTGAGGCCAATCTCTCCAGCCAATCTCTCAGCCGACCCGCACCGGAACCGCCCACCGGCGTGAGGCTCCGGTTCCGATACGCCAATCCGAAAAAACGCAGATCCGCCTCACCCTCAGGCTGCCGGTTATGCGATAGAAATCATTTCATGAAATATGCAAGAAAAGCCATGACATGTATCTCATGTCCTGAAACCGCGACTGCGCTTCCCCACACCCGCCGGAAGCCGTCCGGTCCGCCTCACCCCCGCGCGATCAGTGGATTGGCCGGGGAGCTTTCCAGGAAGGCGACGAACTCGTCGGTCAGGGCGCGGACGTTCAGGTCGGCATTGCTGTCGGGATTGACCTCGCCCGGACCGTGGCCGGTATAGGTCATCTCCTTCAGGAGGGAGCGCTCGATCAGTTCGGTGCGGAAGGCCGGGACGCCATGTTCGTCCAGCAGGCCGCGGGCATGGCGGTCGACGCGGGATTCGATGGCCGCCTGGGTGCGGACGATCACCACGCTGGAGGCCGGTGTGTGCTTCAGCACGCCGACGGAATCCGCCACCACCTTGAAGGTGCGCACCGTCTCCTTCACGTCCATGAAGGACTGCTGGGTCGGGATCAGCACCCCGTCGCTGACCGAGAAGGCGTAGAGCATGGTCAGGTTGCCGAAGCCGGCAAGGTCGATCAGCGTGTAGTCGAAGCTCGGCGCGTTCTCCTGCACCGTCTGGCGGACGTTCGATTCCGTGATCTCGTCCAGCACCCGCACCCCGGCATCGTTCCGCCGCCGCGCCCATTCGGCCAGATGCCGGTTGGGGTCGCAGTCGAGCAGAAGCACGCTTGCCTCGCGCCGGCGCAGTTCGGAGGTGAGCGCCATGACCAGACTGGTCTTGCCGACGCCGCCCTTGGTGGAGGCGAAACTGATGATCCGAGCCATGCGGTGGTTCCCGGTTGCAGAGGGGGAAAGCGGGGTGACCCGAGCGGGAGCTTTGCGGATCTACACGCAAGGACAGGAAAGATGGAAGTGGTTTCACGTCATGAAGAAGAAGAATGAAATCATGATATTTAAATATGAAATTGTTTTTCGGGGGGCGGGAGGAATGCCGGGACGGCGGCGCTTCCCCGCCCTGGCGCTTGTCAGTCCGGGCGTCGCCATGGCATAGCCACCCGTCCCAGCCGTTGCGGCTCCCAGCCGGCGGCAAGCTGTGCCGTGCCCGGATCGTCCGCCGCCTGCCTGCGGAGTCCGTATTCAGCCCGCTCATCCCTCCGTCTCAGCCATCCCGTCGCCAGGATCCGCCGTATGACAGACGCCAGCTTTCTCCAGGTCCGGACCGATGCCGAAGCGGGGCGCCCCTGGCACGCCATGGAAGGGCTGCAGCGCATCCTGCAGCGGGATCCCGGGAATACGGATGCCGTCGAGCTGTCGAAAACGGTCCTGACCGACATCTTTGCGAAGGGAAGCGACGCCTACCGGCATGGCCGGCTGGAGGTGGCGGTCTGGTGTTTCGTCCTTCTCGCGGAATATGGCGCGCCGCGTGACACCTTTCGCACCAACTGCGAAGCCATGATCTCCATGATCCTCCAGCGCGCCACGGAGGATGCGAATGCCGGGCGGACCGGCGACGCCAGGCGCGCCTGCCGGCTGCTGCTGGTCCTCGATCCGGCAATCGCCCAGGCGCATCTGCTCGTCGGGCAGTTCGAGCGCGGCGCCGACGGCGACGGGGCGGTGGCGGCCATGTCGATCGCCCGGGGCCTGCTGCTCGCCCCAGGGACCGCCCATGCCGGCCAGTTGCGCGACATCGCCATGCCGGCCGGCATCCGCGCCCTTGCCGAGTGGCTTGGCCGTGACCGGCCGGCGGCTCCGCTCCTGAGGGCGCTCGGCCGGCTGTGCCCGCCCGGTCAGGCGGAGGCCCTGACCCGGTGCCGCGGGATGGCGTTTCAGGCGGAGGCGTGGCAGGGCGCCGGCCGGACGGAGGCACGCCGGCAGGCGGCCGCGGCCGCGATGCATTGGCTGGGGGACCTGCAGCAGGAACGGCAGGGCTATCGCGACGCCCTGGAGGCCCACAGCCGAGGCTTCGACCTGTGGAACAGCCCGGCCGGACTGGAGCGCAAGGCGCAGGCCCAGCAGTATCTCGTCATCGAGGAGCTGCTGGAGAGCCTGAAGGGCTTCGCCTATGCCTATGTCTACGACATGGACCGGCAGGCCTCGGCCCGTGCCTCCTTCGACAGCCTGTCGGCAACGATGGAGCGCCTGCTGGAGGCGCCCGGCATCGACAGCTGGACCCGGACGCAGCGCTGGACGACCCTGCTCGGCATGCGGTCGCTCGTCGGCTATGCGGCGGCGCTCGGACGCAACCCCACTCTTCCGCTGTCCGGCAATCCCTTCGCCGAAGACGCGGCCACCGAAGACATGGCCGCCAAAGACATGGCGGGAGGACCGGCCGTCCCGGCGGAACCGGCATCCCGGCGGGTCTTCGACTGCTGCACCTTCTTCAACGAGGCCGAGATCCTGGAGGTCCGGCTGGCCGAACTCTACGACGTGGTCGAGCGCTTCGTCGTGGTGGAGGCGTCCCACACCCATTCCGGCGAGCCCAAGGCGCTGACCTTCGGCGACCATCGCGAACGGTTCCGGCCCTACATGGACAAGATCCGCTACGTGGTGGTGGACGAGCTTGTCGGCAGCTTCTCCTGGCAGCGGGAAGCCTACCAGCGCGACGCCATCCTGCGCGGGCTGGACGGCTGCCGCGATGACGACATGGTCATCGTCTCCGACGTCGACGAGATCCTGCGGCGCGAGGTGGTGGAGCGGCTCCGCGGCGGCGGGCCGGCCTTCGACACCGTCTTCACCACCGAACTCGACCTGTTCTTCTACCGGCTGAACTACCGCTTCTCCCGCGATTGGCGTGCCGCCGGGGCCGCACCCTTCCGCTTCATCCGGCAGACCGGCCCCAACGCCGTGCGCTATCTCGCCAAGCAGAACATCGGCCACCTCATCCGCGACGCCGGCTGGCATTTCAGCTGGATGGGCGATGTGTCGCGTTTCGCCGCCAAGCTGAACGCCTATGCCCACCAGGAGCATGCCCAGTCCTTCGGCGAAGGCAACATGGCGGACGTCGCCAGCTTCCTCGACGGTGGCGGCACCCTGCCCGAAGGCGCCCCCGGCGCCCGTGGGGGGTACGAGGTCGTGCCGCTCGACCGTCATCCCCGGCTGGTGCGCGACAACCTCGACCGCTTCCGGGAGACAGGCTGGATCCGTTGAGGCGGGCCGGCGCCGCCCGGCCTTATCCGGGCTTCACGTCGGCGGTGGTGCCGGCCCGGCGCTTCAGCCGGTGCATCGCCTGCTGGCCGCCGCCGGTGGCGCGGACCGAATAGAAATAGGCGCTGTCGTCGGTCCAATAACGGCCCTCGCCATCGACCATCACCGTGCTGCTGTGGATGTCGGCCGGATAGACGGTCAGGCGCGGGGCCGCCTCCGTCGTGAAGCCGGCCAGATGCACGGCGGCGAGCGCCGCCTGGTCGAGGAACCAGACCGGCAGGCCGCGATCCAGGAAATGGCGGATATAGCGCCGGGTCAGGTCGAGGAAACGCAGCGCCCCCATGGTCGGCCGGATGTGCAGCACGTCGGCATAGAGCAGGCTCCAGATGTCCAGCCGCTTCAGCGCATGGCTCATCATCCCCAAATCCGAATGGGCGGAGGCCGCCAGCAGCGGGTTCAGGTCGCGGATCGCCATCAGGTCGACGTCCAGCATCAGCACCGGCCGCCTCCAGCGGGACAGCAGGTCGGGCAGAACCAGGAAACGGCTGCAGGCGTAATAGGTCTTGGCATTGTCGCCCAGCGGCGCCAGGTCGATGGTCTCGCGCAGGACCATGAAGCGCCCGGCGCCATGGGCGGCGGCCAGGGACGCCACGGTCGCCTCGGCCTCCGCGTCGGGATTGATCAGGTGCAGGGCGATGGCGCAGTCCAGGCCGCTGTCCTCGACGATGGACCGCACCATGGTCGGCAGGAACTTGCGCGCATAGACCGCGTCGCAGGATGCGTAGACCACCAGCGGACGGTCGGCGCTTCCCGCCCCTTCGGCCAGCGTGGCGCGGATGCCGGCCGGCGGCGGCCCGTCGCGCAGGGACGCCAGGAAGGCCGGTGCGGTGCGGGTGACGGCATCGCGTCCGCCATGGCGCTCCGCCGCCTGGAGGAACAGGGCGTCGGCCTCCTCCAGCCGGTGCTGCTCGGCACACAGGCAGGCCAGCCGGCTCAGCGTGAAGGAGACCTCCGGATACAGCTCCAGCGCCCGGCGGTAGGCACGCTCGGCGCGCAGCCCCTGCCCGTCGCGGCGCAGCGCATTGCCCAGCGCCACCAGCCCGACGCAGTCGTCGCGGCCCTGGAAGCGGCCCACGTCGTCGGCTTTGCCCAAATGGGTCAGAAGCTGCCACAGGTTGGAGCGCCGGGTCTGGTCGGCGGGCGTCAGCCGCCAGGAGGCGAGCGCATGGCCGGCCGCCTCCGCCATGTCCTGTCCGACCAGCAGCCGGGCGAGCGCGTCATGGGCCACCGCCATTCCGGCTCCGCCCTTGTCCGCGTCACGCTCCAGCACCCGGCGGTAGAGCACCATGGCGGCTTCGGGTCCGCCTGTCCGCTCGGCGTCGCGTGCGGCGTCCAAATCGCTCTGGAGATCGGCGGGCGGCAGGATGGGGAGCATGGCGGTCGGCTTTTCAGGCTGGGGCGGCTTTCATCCCATGACACCCGTCCGGCTGACAAGCGGCCATCATGCCCACCATTTGCCTTCCGTTCGACCGTATCGTTTCCCCCCGAGTCGCGGTTCACCGGCCCTGAACGGTCCATGCTGCAAGGGTGGCCGGTACCACAAATGCGGGTCCACCACCGCCCTGCGGAAATATAGAGGCGATGCCGAGCCAAAACGCTGCCGTTCAGGAGAAGGTGCTTGAACAGTTCGCCAAATATCATCAAATGTCTGTATGGACCCGGGAAAGGGTTCCAGCCGAAACTGTGCCACGCCGGTCGCTCCGGCGTGGCACTTTTATATTCGCGGTCCCGAATGCGCCGCCCGCCCGGAGAGGCCGCCCGGAGAGGCAGGCAAGCCAGGGTGATGACGGGCGCAGCGGGCGGGGCATGGCCCCCGATCCCGTTGGCAGACCCGATCCCGCCGTGCCGATCCCGCCATGGCCTCCTATCCGGCGGCGCGTTCGCGCAGTGCGCGCTCCAGCCTGTCGATGGTGTCGTCCCAGTGCTGCGGCCTTGCCTGTCGGAACAGGCGCATGGTCGGGTACCAGGGGCTGTCCTCGCGGTCGAGCATCCAGCGCCAGTCCGGGGCGAAGGGCACCAGCACCCAGACCGGGACGCCAAGCGCGCCGGCGAGATGGGCGACGGAGGTGTCGACGCAGACCACCAGGTCGAGGTTCGCCATGATGGCTGCGGTGTCGGCGAAGTCCTTGATGTCGGGCGACAGGTTCAGCAGCGGGAAGCCGCCCGGCGGGTCTGCCGCCTGCCC
>NZ_PDKW01000040.1:0-442877 GCF_002573965.1 Azospirillum palustre
GCGTCGATGACGAAGGCCACGTAGACGAAGCCCTGCCATGTCGATACGTACGTGAAATCGGCCAACCACAAGGCGTTCGGGCGTGGCGCCTGGAACTGGCGATTCACCCGGTCGGCGGGACAGGGCGCCGCCCGGTCGCTGATCGTGGTGCGCACCGTCTTGCCACGCATCGCTCCCTTCAGGCCCATCTGCTTCATCAGTCGGGCTACCGTGCAGCGCGCCACGTCGATGCCGTCTCGCCGCAACTGCCGCCAGACCTTGCGTACCCCATAGACCTGGAAGTTCGCGTCCCAGACCCGCCGGATAGCCCCACTCAGCTCGGCGTCGCTTCGCGAGCGGGCCGGCGCCTTGGACGGATCGGCCTGTCGGGCGGCATGGGCGTAATAGGTGGACGGGGCGATCGGCAACACTCGGCAGATCGGCTCGACCCCGTGAACAGCGCGGTGCGCGTCGATGAAAGCGATCATTTCCGGAACGGGCGGTCGAGCTCCGCCTGGGCGAAATACGCCGACGCCTTGCGAAGGATCTCGTTCGCCTGGCGCAGTTCCCGCACCTCGCGCTCCAGCGCCTTGATCCGCTCCTGCTCGTCCGTCGTTGGGCCGGGTTGTTTGCCCTGGTCACGCTCGGCCTGGCGGACCCAGTTCCGCAGTGTCTCGGGATTGCAGCCGATCTTCGTCGCAATCGAACTAATCGCCGCCCACTGCGAGGCGTGTTCGCCTTCGTGCTCGAACACCATCCGAACCGCACGCTCGCGCACTTCAGGGGCGTATTTGGGGGATGCCTGTTTCGTCATGATGACCCCAGTTTCTCAGGAAACGGAGCCTCCGACAAACCCGGTGCGGTTCAGTTCGGCGCCAACGCCATTCTCGGAGTGTCGATGGCGGTGGCCCGAGCCGCCGCGCAGGACCGGGGAGAGCCGCTGTATGCCTGGCTCGGCGGTGGCGTCGCCAATCGGCTGCCGGTGCCGATGATGAACATCCTGAACGGCGGCAAGCACGCCGACAATTCCGTGGATTTTCAGGAATTCATGGTCATGCCGGTCGGCGCGCCCAGCTTCGCCGAGGCGCTGCGCTACGGGGCCGAAACCTTCCACGCGCTCAAGGCCATCCTGCGCAAGCGCGGCTACGCGACCGGCGTCGGCGACGAGGGCGGCTTCGCCCCCGATCTGGGAAGCAACGAGGAGGCGTTGGCGCTGATCGTCGAGGCGATCGCAGCGGCCGGGTTGACGCCGGGCCGCGACGTCGCCATCGCCCTCGATCCGGCGGCGAGCTCCTTCCGTGCCGATGGCGGCTACGCGCTGGACAAATCCGGCCAGGGCCGCAAGACCAGCGCCGAAATGACGGCGCTCTTCCAGGACTGGATCGCCCGCTACCCGATCGTCTCCCTGGAGGATGGCTTGGCCGAAGATGATTGGGACGGTTTCCATGCACAGACGGCGGCGCTGGGCGACAAGGTCCAGATCGTCGGCGACGACATCTTCGTCACCAACACGCGCTTCATCCGGTGCGGCATCGCCGAGGGCACGGCGAACGCCGTCCTGATCAAGCTGAACCAGATCGGCACCGTCACCGAGACCATCGAAGCGGTCGAGCTGTGCCGGCAGGCCGGTTGGCGCACGGTGATCTCGCACCGGTCCGGCGAAACCGAGGACAGCTTCATGGCCGACTTCGCGGTGGCGATGGGCAGCGGCCAGATCAAGTCAGGTTCGGCCTGTCGTGGCGAGCGTATCGCCAAATACAACCGACTGCTGGAAATCGAGCGGGAGCTTGGGCCGAAGGCGCTCTTCGGCTCCCCCTTCGCCTCGTGACCGGGCGCGGCCCGCGCGTCCGGCCAGGACGCCGGGCCACACCGGTCCACCAGTTACCGACTACCGGCGGGCGGTTCGTCGCAACGCCCAGGTGCCGGCGGCCATGAACAGCGCGGCCAGACCGAAGGCGACCAGGGGAGACAGCGCCGTCCACAGCAGGCCGACGGCTGTGCTGGAGATGAACTTGGCGGCGCCGTTGACCGTGCCCAGCGCGCCGTAGCTCGTCGCCAGCGTGTCGGGCTCCACCATGTCGGCGGTCACCGTCGATTCCAGTGCCTCCTGCACGGCGACATACAGGCCGGCGACGGCGAAGATCGCTCCCAGCGCCGGCACGCTGTCGGTCCCGGACCAGAAGGCCAGGGCAGTGAGGAACGCCGTCAGCGTTCCCAGCGCGTAGCCCGCCGCCAGCACCGGCAACGACCCGAAGCGGTCGGCCAGCACGCCGACCGGGTAGGACACGGCGACCTGCACGACGTTCCGTCCGACATAGAGCAGGCCGGCCACCTGCGCCGCCTGCGCCACGCCCATCGACGCCGTGAGCAGATGCGTCGCCGCGAGGATGAGCAGGGAGTGGGAGAAATCGCCGATGCCGAACAGACCCACGGCCCCGAGGTAGCGCTTGAACCGCGCCGGCAGGTCGCGCACGGCGCCGACGACGGTGAGCGCCGGGTTGGGTGCGCGTTCGGGATCCCGCACCAGGGCGAGAAAGGCGAGGACGGCCAGAACGCCGGGAATCACGCTGAGCCAGAGCACCAGACGGAACGGCCCGGCCGCGTCCTCCCACCCCCAGGTCTGCGCCCAGCCGAGCAGGGACACCCCCAGCAGCGGCCCGATCACCGCACCGATGGTGTCCATGGCGCGGTGGAAGCCGAACGCCCGGCCGCGCGTCTCGGGACTGACGGCCTGGGTCACAATGGCGTCGCGCAGCGGGCCACGCAGCCCCTTGCCGAACCACGAGACCAGCCGGCCGGCAAGCAACAACGGCCAGCCGGTGGCGAACGCGATCAGCGCCTGGCCCAGCGGCGTCAGCCCATAGCCGACCAGCACCAGCGTCTTGCGGTGTCCCAGTTTGTCGGCGATGTAGCCCGACACCATCTTGGTGAAGCTCGCCACCGCGTCGGCGGTTCCCTCGATGACGCCCAGGACGGCCGCCGGCACGCCGAGCACCGCCAGGAACCCGGGCAGGATCACCGTGGTGGTTTCGTAGCAGAAATCACCCAGCGCGCTGGTCAGGCCGGCACCGGCCACGGTGCGGTTGAACCAGCCCATACACGGTCGGGCAGCGGCGGGAGATGGCGCGGTCATCACCGTACCTCGAAGCGGGCGAGCACCGGATAGTGGTCCGAGGCCCGATCGGTCACCGGGTTGCGGATTACCTGGTAGGACGCGGCAGCCGCCGCGAGCGCCCGTGAGGCGAGGACGTAGTCGCAACGCATCACCGCGAATTCCGTGTTCGGGTACCCGGCCGTGGGCACCGTCGGCACGCCGGCTCCGCCCAGCGCGTGGCCGACATCCACCCAGCCCGCCGCTTCCAGATGGGCCAGGACGCTGCGGTCGGCGCCACGCAGGTCGTCGGCCAGATAGCGGGTGCGGTGGTGGGCGGGAAGCGCATCGAAGCCCTCGGGCTCGGGATCATGGGGCGACACGGAGTTGAAATCGCCGGTGAGCAGGGCGAACCGGTCAGGCAACGCCTGCACCGTCAGACACGCGGCCTCGCGGCGGCGCACGGCCGGACCGTTCGGGCACAGATGGGCGCTGATCAGGGTGAGGGGGCGCCCGCTTTCCGGCAGGGCGACCGTCAGAGTGGCGAGCGCGTGGTGGACGTTCGCCCCGTCGGCCTCGAAGCTCAGCGGGCGCAGCGGGGCGCGGATGAAGATGGCGACGTTCTGGTTGGTGCGCGGTGCGACCGCCAGAAAGCCGCGCATGCCGATGCGGGCTTCCAGCGCGTACAGCAGCGCGTTGCCGCCGGCGTCGAAGCCCTTGGCCTCCTGCATCAGGAAAACGTCGGGTTTGAGGTCCCCGATCAGGCCGATCTGGGCCTCGGCCCGGCGGTCGTCGGCGCCGTCGCGTCCAGCGAACAGGGTGTTGTAGGTGAGGATCGTCAGCATCGTGGCGGGTTCCATTCCTTGGGAGGAGACCGCGTCGAAGGCGCGGATCAGGGTGGCGTCACGCCTGGAAGCGCAGGCAAGACGCGGGCACACACCTGGGTGCGGGTCGGTACGGATCGTCCGGCGTCGGCCACCCAAACCGGGGGGTGCCGCCGGGATCAGGGCTTGTAGGCGACGAGCAGCGCGCCGGCGGCGATCAGCACGACCCCGGCCCAATTGGCGCCGGACAGCTTCTCGCCGAGAAACAGGACGCCGAAGACCGCCACCATCACGACGCTCATCTTGTCGATCGGCGCCACCTGGGAGGCATTGCCGAGCTTCAGGGCGCGAAAATAGCACAGCCACGAGGCGCCGGTGGCAAGGCCGGACAGCACCAGGAAGGCGTACGTCCGGGGCGCCACCGAATCCAGCGCCTGGAATTGGCCGGTGCCCAGCAGGATTGCGCCGAGGGCGAGAAGGATGACGATGGTGCGGATGAAGGTGGCGAAGTCCGAATTGACGTTCTCGATGCCGATCTTCGCGAAGATGGCCGTCAACGCCGCGAAGGCAGCGGAGAGCAATGCCCAGAACGGCCAGGCCGACAGCAGGACTTTCATGCGCATGGTCTCCGGTTCATGACGGGGTGTCAGACCCCGGTCGGTTCTCGTCCTGAGCGGCGAAGACCTGATGGGCGTAGACGTCGAGCAGATCTTCGCAGTGGACGAGGCGCTCCCCCGCCTGTCCCGCCAGGGGGGCTCCGTAGAAGTCGAGCTTGCGGATCTTGTCGAGCCACGTCCGTAGTTTTTTCAGCTCCTCGTCGTTCTCTTCCAGCTCTGCGTAGGTGAAGTTGCGCGCGGCCGTCTCCCGGGCGATCTCGGCATCGAAATCGGCGCAGCGTCCGAGGAATTCCTGATACTCCTGGTTTCGGTCGTCGTTGAAGCGGGCAACGACCTTGTCCTCCTGGCCACGGTCGAGACCGACGGTTTCCAGCAGCACCGACTCCCCCCCCAAAGCGGCGATGTCGTTCTCCAGCATTTTCAGCCGGCGCAGATGGTCGTCCGTCCTGGGCAGCAGGCACACGCCGTTCTGCAGGTAGACCGCGCCGAGGCTCTTGATCTTTCGCCAGAGTCCGACCCGCCCCTTGGCCGGTTCGGCAGGGACCTTGTAGGTGAGGAGTATCCATGAACGCGTGTTCATGGATAGATTATTGATGTAACGGTCGTTACATGTCAAGCGCACTATCCGTTATCACTGGGGCGCGAGGCGTGGCAAGCCTCCTCCATCCGGGCGGCGCCTGGTTCGGTGGTCACCAAGCGCCAACGGGGCCAGCGGGCCTATCTGCTGGCCATTTATGACGAGGACCAGTGGCGCGAGTTTCGTATCCATCCGGTGAGTCTTTCAATTACCCACATCCGGCCGGGCAGCCGGTGACGGCAGCCTCCGCCTCGAACCCAGACGGTCTCCCACTTGTTGGCATCGAACGATGTTCGGGAGGTGTCGATGGTCACGGGAGCCAATACATGGATTGAAGATGAACTTGCCGGCTGCCGTTTTGGCGATGAGCGGCTGGAGCGGCGCCTGAGCACATTGCTCGATCAGATGGCCGGGGCCATGGGTGACAGCATTCCTCTGGCCTGCCAGGACTGGGCCAACACCAAGGCGGCCTATCGGTTCTTCTCCAACGACCGGGTGAGCGAAGGGGACATCCTCTCCGGGCACTTCGCTGCGACACGTCAGCGTGTCGCAGCGACCACCGGCCCCCTCCTGGTCCTTCAGGACACCACCGAGTTCTCCTTTCAGCGCGAGCACCCCGAGAAGATCGGCCAGACCTGCCGGGTGAACAGCGGCCAGGACAAGGACGGCCGGTTCCGCATGCACACCGTGTGCGGACTTCTGATGCACGCCAGCTTGGCGGTCACGACCGAGGGCCTGCCGCTGGGTCTCGGCGCGGTCAAGTTCTGGACCCGGACGAAATTCAAGGGCACCGCCGCTCTGAAGAGGAAGATCAATCCGACACGGGTGCCTATCGAAGAAAAGGAGAGCATCCGTTGGCTGGAGAACCTGCGGCGAACCACGGAGTTGTTCGGCGATCCGGGACGATGCGTCCATGTCGGTGATCGCGAGAGCGACATCTACGAGCTGTTCTGTCTGGCTCAGGATCTGGGAACACATTTCCTGGTGCGGACCTGCGTCGACCGGCTCGCTCTCGATGGAAACACCACCGTCGACGCTGTGATGGAAGAGGTCGCCGTTCAGGGCGTGCACGCCGTCCCCGTCCGCGATGCCAAGGGCCGCGTCGGCACGGCGGAGGTCGAACTGACCTACCGCAGCCTGCGTGTCCTGCCGCCCATCGGCAAGCAGAAGCGCTATCCGGCGCTCATCCTGACCGTCCTGCATGCCCGGGAGCGGGAAGAACCGGCCGATCGGCCGCGCATCGATTGGAAGCTTCTCACCGATCTGCCCGTCCTCGCCCCGGAAGCGGCCATCGAAACGCTGCGTTGGTACGCGATGAGGTGGAAGATTGAGGTGTTTCACAAGATCCTGAAGTCGGGCTGCAAGGTGGAGGAGGCGAGGCTCCGAAGCGCCGACCGCCTCGTCAAGTTGATTGCCGTCTATTCCCTGGTGAGCTGGCGGGTCTTCTGGATGACGATGATCAATCGATCGGCGCCGGACATCGATGCCGACATAGTCTTCACGGATCGCGAACAGCAGGTTCTCGATTTTCTGGTTCCAGACAAGGCCCCAACCTTAACCGGCAGCAACACTTTGGGAATTTATCTCACCAAAGTCGCCAAGCTCGGCGGCTATCTCGCCCGTCGCTGCGATCCCCCGCCGGGGAACACCGTCATGTGGCGGGGGATGGCACGCCTGATCGACATAACCCTCGGTTCGGAGATCGCACCGCAGCTTGTGGGTAATTGAAAGCCGGTGAGTGACGCGGCTGCACGGCGGCCGGTCAGGTCGCTGTCCTGAGGGTGCGGGCCCTGGCCATATGTGTGCTCAAGCCGCAGTGGTCGTCTGATGGGGTGACGCCATAGGTGGCGAACAGTTCATCCTGGTAGATCGTCCCCAGCTCGTCTCGGAGGCGGAGAACGACCGTGCCCTTGGGAAAGGCGGCCCGCGCGACGGTCGCGGTCGTCTCGGGCACCGGCGGAATGGTCTGCGGCTTGAGCGACATGATCGGCCCCCTTCAATGAGGATGTCTCCTCAACAGCCGCCGTTCCCAGGCCGTGCCGAGCCCCCGGATTTCGCCAACAGTGTCAGCAGCAGAACCGAAAACCTAGGTAAGGAGCTCGGAATGCGATGGGCAGTCATGAGATTGGGAAACTCAGCTCCCAACATGGGCGAATGAAGAAAGACAGTGCAGTGGCTGACCCTCCATTGGACAGTCAGCTAGGTTTGCGCCGCGCCAAACTCTCCATCTCCTTGGCCCATCCGCTGTAATTGCGGTGGTACTCACGCAAGGCCGGATCGTCCTTGGTCCGCTCCGCCATCGCCTGGAACAGCGGGGCCTGGGCCGCGGCGATCTCCGCGGCGTCCGGCCGGCGCGTGGCGGTGAGGAAGGAGGACAGGCTGGTGACCAGATTGCCGCCGGTCGGCTTGGCCGCCAGCTTCGCCAGCTCGTCGACGATCCACGGCATGTATTTCAGCACATAGTCGGCGTAACGCTGGATCACCGGCGCCTGGTCGAGCAGATCGCCCCGCTCGCGGTCGAAATCCGTGCGGTCGAGGATGGCGTGATTGGCATAGACGACCGGCGCCACCACCGAGGTGTCGCATTGCCAACCCTTGCGCGGGATCAGCAGGTCGGCCTGATCTTTCTCCTCGCGGTAGGGATAGAAGGGCATGGTGCGGCAGCGCGACGGCTTATCCTCATGGATGCCACACAGCCCGTCCTCCTGCAGTTCCGGACAGGGGAAGGAGGTCGGCAGATAGGCGGTCGGTACGATCAGCACCGCCACCGTCTTGCGGTTGGGCAGGCGCACCGTGGCGCCCAGCCTGGTCGCCAGCTCGTAGGAGCGGGCATTGGACCGCACCGGCGTCCACACCATCGCCAGCGGGAAACGGCCGGCATGGGCGACGGCATCCGGCAGCGTCAGCGGCAGCCAGCCGTGGCAGCATTTGCCGCAGGCGGTGCAGGAGAAACGCGGTTCCACGGCGGCCCCCCTCCGATCACTTGCCGCAGCAGGCTTTGTACTTCTTGCCGGACCCGCAGGAACAGGGTTCGTTGCGTCCGACCTTGACCACGCGGCGCGGTTCGCCCTTCGGGTTGACCTCGCCGCTGACATAGAGCCAACGCCCGTCCTCCCGGCGGAAGCTTGCCCGCTCGTGGTGGCGCATGTCGTTGCCGTCCCGGCGGAAGTGGATCTGGAACTCCACCACCCCGGTGTCGCCCTCCTCGCTGGCGCGCAGGATGTCGAGCCGCTGCCACTCCGACTCCTCCGCCACCCGTTCGGCTTCGCCGCGGTTGAAGTCTTCGCGGATTTCCGGGGCATGGGTGCGCTCGACATGGTCGAGGTCGTGGCGGACGAAGGCGGTGTAGCGGGACCGCATCAGCGCTTCAGCGGTCGGCGCCGGCTCCCCGGCCAGGATGGGGCCGCAGCACTCTTCGAAGCAACGGCCGGAGCCGCAGGGGCAAGACGACATGATCGGTCCTCGGTTGCACGCAGTAAGGGGCTTAGACGGCGACCACCAGCGCCACGTAACGGGCAGCCTTGCCGATGGTCACCAACAGCAGGAACACCCAGAAATTCTCCCGCAGGATGCCGGCGACCAGGGTCAGCGGGTCGCCGATGAAGGGCGCCCAGGCCAGCAGCAGCGACCACACTCCCCATTTCTGGTACCAGGCGGTGGCACGGTCGATCAGCGAGGCCTTGACCGGAGACCAGCGGCGGTCGTGGAAGTGGATCAGGTAGCGGCCGAGCAGCCAGTTCACCACCGATCCCAGCACATTGCCGGCGGTGGCGACGAGCACCAGCGTCGGCGTCGAATGGGTCTCGGCCATATGCATGCCGGCCAGAACCACCTCCGACTGGGCCGGCAGGATCGTCGCCGCCAGCAGCGCGGCGCTGAACAGGCCGGCCAGACCGGCGAAATCGTCCATAGGGCCTCCGTCGGGTCGGCGGACGGCCGGGCTCGCGGAGAACAGCGCGGGCCCGGCCTTGGGCATCACTTCACGCGCTTGAAGTCGCTGTAGGCGCCGTTGGCGATCAGGATGATCGTGACGGGCGCATCACCGCGGTTGCGCCAGAACCAGCCATGATGTCCGTCGAAAGCGGCCTTCAGCACGCCATCGTCGCCGGCGACGCCGCGGCCCTTCTTGTAGCTGTGCGTCGCATTCGGGTTGGCGGTCGGCTCGCCGTGGGTGTCGTGATTGACCGGCCCGCCCTCGGACTTCCAGCTGTAGGTCAGCGTCGCGTCCTTGGTCATCACCGCCTTGACCTCGGCCCCTTCGCCGGGGTTCAGCGTGAGCTTCACCGTATCGGACTGGGCAGTCTGGGCGATCTGCACTGGAAGCGTCTGCGCGGCGGCCGGCGAGACGACCAGCCCGGCCAGAAGGTCGCCGACCGCCTTCAGGTCGAAGCTCTGCTGGCCGGCCGGAGCGGCGGCGCCCTGGGCGCCGGGACGGTCCGCCTCGGCTTCCTCCTGGAGTTGGACCTTGATCTCGCCCATCTGCGTCAGCCCGAGCACCCGGCCGACGCCGGTGGGGTCGATGCCATATTCGGCCGGCAGCACGGCAGTGACCAGCAGGACCGAGGCGGTCGCCGCGGCGATCGCGGTCGAGCGCAGGAGCTGGGCCGAGGACGGCAGTTCGGAAACGGGGGGAATGTTGGCGTTGAACATCTTGCGGAAATCCTTGGATCAGGCGGCGACGGCCCAGCCGGTCAGCTGATAGCCGATCAGCAAAAGCCCGGCGGTCATCATCGCGACGTTGGCGGTGTAGGCATGGCGCAGGAACCCGTCGGTGCGGCGCCAGAAGCCCATGACGATCAGGATGGCGGAGAGCGCCAGCAACTGGCCGATCTCGACCCCGACGTTGAAGGCCAGCAGGTTGGGGATCAGCCCGTCGGGGGCGATCTCGAACTCGCGGATCTTGGTGGCCAGACCGAAGCCGTGGAACAGGCCGAAGACCAGGGTGGCCACCTTGGTGTTGGGCTGAACGCCGAACCAGCGGCGGTAGGCACCGAGGTTGTCGAGCGCCTTGTAGACGACCGACAGCCCGATGATGGCGTCGATCAGATAAGCGCTGACGTTGGTGTCCCACAGCACGCCGAACAGCAGGGTGGTCGAATGGCCGAGGGCGAACAGGCTGACATAGATGGCGACGTGTTCGAGCCTGTAGAGGAAGAAGACCACGCCGAACAGGAACAGCAGGTGATCGTAGCCGGTCACCATGTGTTTGGCGCCCAGATAGAGGAAGGGCAGCAGGTTCATCCCGGAAATCTCCTGGATGTACCCCTTGTCGCCGGCGGTGACGCCATGGGCCAGGGCATCGGCGCCGGTGAGCGCCAGGATGGCTAAGACGAACAGAGGAAGGGCGGCGCGGGCCGTGCGGATGCACGGCGCGCCCCCTCGCAAAGCAGGAATCATGGTCCAAATCCGGTGGCGGTTCGCTGAAAGGCCGCCAAGTCAGGGCGGCCACGTCCTACGCGCGGATGTCAGGCCTGGGCGGGCGATCCGGAGGTTGGGGAGCATGGCCGGCATCCGGATCGGAGGCGATCCGGCGCCACGCCCCAGCATGTCCATCGACCGTCGGCCGCAGGGCAGTCCCGGACACCAGGGTGTCGTGGGAATGATCGGCCGGATTGTGGCCGTGCGTGTGTCCAGCCGTGCGGTCACGGCCATCCCCGTCATCATCGTGGCTGTGGCCGCCATCTCCGCCGGCATCCGCCCAGGGTGGTCCCCCTTCCACTTGACCGAACGCTGGCACGGCGTGGCTTGCGAAGGCCACGACGCCGACAGCCACCACCAGGGCGGTGAGCAGGCGCAGCAGGGTTGGCAGGAACGCGGAGGGCATCGAGACCTTGGCCGGGGCGGAGAAACGGGAGCCGGCTGATACCGGCATTGATCCCATCCAGGGGGATAGAGCAAGATCGGGGTCGCGGTCAATACGGCCCAACGCATCACTCAACCAAAGCACAATGGGCGGATCAGCCCCGCCGTCATCGGGCCTTGACTCTATCCTATCCAGGGGGATACCACCAAGCCATGAGCACGCACCACAGCCACCCCGACATCATCAAGCGTCTCAAGCGGGCCGACGGCCATCTGCGCGGCATCATCGAGATGATCGAAGCCGGGCGTCCCTGCCTGGACATCGCCCAGCAGCTGCATGCGGTGGAGAGCGCCGTCCGCGAGGCCAAGAAGGTGCTCATTCACGACCACCTGGACCACTGCCTGGATGCCGCGATCGATGCCACCCCCGCCGAGACGCGGGCTTCGGTCGCCGAGTTCAAGGCGATCACGAAATATCTGTAGGGACCTGCCATGCCCGAGTTCTCCGCCCTCCTGCAGCAAGGCGCCTCCAACGCCTGGCTGTTCATCCCGAGCGCCATCCTGCTCGGCGCGCTGCACGGGCTGGAGCCGGGCCATTCCAAGACGATGATGGCAGCCTTCATCGTCGCCATCCGCGGCACCGTCACCCAGGCGGTCCTGCTCGGTCTGGCCGCCACCCTGTCCCATACGCTGGTGGTCTGGGCCGTGGCGCTCGGCGGGATGTGGATCGGCCAGGGCTGGAACGCCGAGGCGACCGAGCCCTATTTCCAACTCGCTTCCGCGGTGCTGATCGTCGCGGTGGCGCTGTGGATGGCGGCGCGGACCTGGCGGGACCAGCATGCCGGGCACGGCCACTCCCATGGCGACGAATCCCACCGCATCGATACTGGCCACGGCGATGTGCTGGTGCTGGAGGTCTTCGAGGACGGCGTTCCGCCCCGCTTCCGCATCCGCTCCGAACGGCAGGGCCGGCCAGCCCCCGCGCCGGGCGCGGCTTCCATCACGGTGGAGACGCTGCGGCCCGACGGCACGCTACAGCAGTTCTCGTTCCTCGACGAGGGCGCCTTCCTTGAGTCGGTCGAGGAGATTCCCGAGCCGCACGAGTTCGTCGCCACGGTGCGGGTCGGCCATGTCGGTCATGATCACGAGTACCCGGTACGCTTCGTCGAGCACGCCCATCACCATGAGACGGCCCATGACCACAGTCACCACCACCATCACGGGCATGGCCATGAGCATGGTCATCACGGGCACGACCATGGCGGCCACGACCATGCACCGCCCGGCGCCCTGGACCTTGGACAGGTCGGCTACCAGGACGCACATGAGCGGGCACATGCCCGTGACATCCAGCACCGCTTCGCCGGCCGGCAGGTCACCACCGGGCAGATCATCCTGTTTGGCCTGACCGGCGGACTGATCCCCTGTCCGGCGGCGATCACCGTGTTGCTGCTGTGCCTGCAACTGAAGGAGGTCACGCTCGGCGCCGCCCTGGTCGTCTGCTTCAGCATCGGTCTGGCCCTGACCCTGGTGGCCGCCGGGGCGATCGCCGCGCTGGGCATGCGCCACGCCGAACGGCGCTGGTCGGGTGCCTTCAGCAGCTTCGCCCGCCGCGCGCCCTACCTGTCGAGCGCGGTGATCATCTTGGTCGGCCTCTATGTCGGCATCCACGCCCTGCAGGGACTGGGTTACACGCTGGCCTGGATCGGAGGAACCCATGTGTCGTGACGCCGTGACCCGCGCCTACCGCGCCCTGGTGGCGGATGGGGTTCCCCACCGCCATGCCGTCGAGGCCGCCGCCGTGATCCACCACTGGCACCATCCCGACACCCCGCTGCGGGAGAGCCTGGACGTGGTCGAGACCTGGGTCATGCCTCCGACGCTGCATTGACCGTCGGAAGACCGGAGAACGCCGGCGCTTGTCCAACGCGAGGGGGAAACGATGCTGACGATCCTGGCCAACCGGACCTACCGCCATCTGTTCCTGGCCCAGGTTATCGCGCTGGTCGGCACCGGCCTGGCGACTGTGGCGCTCGGGCTGCTCGCCTACGATCTCGCCGGTGCCGACGCCGGCGCGGTGCTGGGCACCGCACTCGCCATTAAGATGGTGGCCTATGTCGGCGTCGCTCCGGTCGCCGGCGCCTTCGCCGCCCGCTGGCCGCGGCGGACCATGCTGGTGGCTCTCGATCTCGTCCGGGCGAGCGTGGCGGTGGCGCTGCCCTTCGTCACCGAGGTCTGGCAAGTCTACGGCCTGATCTTCGTGCTGCAGGCGGCGTCGGCCGCCTTCACCCCGACCTTCCAGGCCACCATCCCGGACGTGCTGCCCGATGAGGGCGAGTACACCCGGGCGCTCTCCCTGTCGCGGCTGGCCTACGATCTGGAGAGCGTCGTCAGCCCGATGCTGGCGGCTGCCCTGCTGACGGTTGTCAGCTTCCACGCCCTGTTCGCCGGCACCGTCGTCGGCTTCCTGGTCTCCGCGTCCCTGGTGGTGTCGGTCGTCCTGCCAAGCCCGCGGGTTGACGCCGCTGCCCAGGGCGGCATCTACGACCGCACGACCCGTGGGGTGCGACGGTACCTCGCCACACCGCGTCTGCGCGGGCTGCTGGCGCTGAATCTCGCCATCGCCGCTGCGAGTTCGATGGTGATCGTCAACACCGTCGTGCTGGTCCAGGCGCGCTACGGTCTCGGCCAGACAGCGACGGCGGTGGCGCTCGCAGCCTTCGGCAGCGGCTCGATGATCGCCGCTCTGGCCCTGCCGCATCTGCTCGACACTCTGCCGGACCGCCGGGCCATGCTGGGCGGGGCGACCGTCCTGGTCATCGGCTTGACGGCCGGCACGCTGCTGCCGGGCTATGGCTGGCTGCTGCCGCTGTGGTTCGCGCTTGGGCTCGGCTACTCGCTGGCACAGACCCCGACCGGCCGTCTGCTGAAGCGATCGGCGCATTCACCCGACCGGCCCGCCCTGTTCGCCGCACAGTTCGCCCTGTCTCATGCCTGCTGGCTGATCACCTACCCGATGGCCGGCTGGCTTGGGACGACCGCCGGATTGGGCGCGACCTTCGCCGTCCTCGCAGCGATCGCCGCGGCGGCGGTCGGCCTAGCCTCCCGACTGTGGCCGGTCGACGACCCGGCCGAACTGCCGCACACCCATGACAACCTGCCTGCCGGCCACCCGCACCTTGCCGGAGCCGAGCCCACCGGGGGCGGACACCGCCACAGCCATGCGCTGGTGATCGACCGCGAGCATCCGGTATGGCCGGAGCGTTGACCGCGGCCTCCGCCATGATCCCGGATCCCGCCGTCACCATCCTGTGGAACGAGGGCACCGTCGGCGAGTGGGGGCGGCATTACGCCGCGATCCCACGTTCGACGCTGCCGCAGAGCTTCGGCTATGCGAGCGCAATGGCCAAGACGCGCGGCTATGTTCCGCGGCTCGGCCTCATCCAGCAGGGGGAGCGATCGATCGGGCTGGTGCAGGTGCTGCAGCGCCACTCGCTGAAGCTGTTCCGCCAGACCCACATCCACCGCGGACCGCTGTGGCTGGGAGAGACGCCGGCACCGGAGACGGCCGAGGCCGTGTTCCGGCTTCTGCGTCGGGAGTACCCGAACCACCTGTTCAGCCGGGTCAGCCTGCTGCCAGAGTTGCCGGCGTCGCCGGAGATGACGGCGATGCTGGAGCGCTGTGGCTTCCGTCGTATCGCACCCGGCTATCAGACGGTCTGGCTCGACCTGTCGCTGAAGCCGGAGGCGATTCGCGCCCGCTTCACTGGCCCGTGGCGCAAAGGACTGCGTGCCGCCGAGGCGGCCGGTCTTGCCCTTGATGTCGACCCGGCCGCGCAGAACCTGCCCTGGCTGGTGCGGCAGGATCAGAAACAGGCGGAATCCAAGGGCTACCGCAGCGCGTCGGGGACGCTGATTGTCCGACTGCGCAACGCGCTGCACAAGGCCGGCGGGGTGCTGATGGTCACGGCGCTTGCCGGAAAGGAGCCGGTGGCGGCAGCGCTGCTCTTCATCCATGGGCAGGCGGCGACCTATCAGGTCGGTTGGTCCAATGAGGCTGGGCGCAAGAGCAACGCCATGCGGTTGGTGCTGTGGCGGGCGATCGAGGAGCTTAAGAAGCGCGGCGTCACCGCACTCGATCTCGGCGGAATCAACCCGGAGGATGCCCCTGGCGTCACCGAGTTCAAGCTTGGCTTGGGTGGCGAGGCAGTGGAGACTCTCGGACTTTTCCGCTGACGGCATTGGCGGCAACATATCAGTGAAAACTGTGCCAGACACCAGCCAACCCGACAGCAGCGTGACGTGAAGATTTGAAATATCCCCACCAGGGGGATAGGTCATGTTCCATGAGCCACGCCAACAACCCCGATCTGAAGAACCGCCTGCGCCGAGCCGAAGGTCATCTCGCCACCATCACCCGTATGATCGAGGAGGGGCGTGACGGTATCGACATAGCCCAGCAGTTGCAGGCTGTCATCAAGGCCCTGGAGAAGGCGAAGAGCGTCCTGATCCTCGACCACATCGACCATCATCTCGAAGAGATCGTCGGCCCCATTCCCCGAGAGGACCGCGATCGGCTCGCCAAGCTGCGCGAGCTTGCCAAGTACCTTTAGGAGGCTGCTATGTGCTGCCGGACCGCTGTCGAACGCGCCTTCACTGAAATGGTGAGACGCGGTGAGCCGTACGAACATGCCCGGGACGTCGGGCTCGCCATCTTCCGGTTCCATCATCCTGACGTTCCAGAGGCAGAAGCCGGGTTGACGGTGGATCTCTGGACCCGTCCTTCCCTGCTCCATTAGCAGGACGCGGAAAAAGGGCTGTGCACGGCTGTGGTGTCGTGATTCCCTCCATTGAGGGAAAAGGTGACTGTCGAGGGAATGATGCGGGGTTCGGACGAACGCAGCGAGGGTCTTTTCAGCTACGTGAGTTGCGAGGCGCGGGTTCCGGCGACCCATCCATTGCGGGCGATCCGGGCCATTGTGGACGAAGCGCTGGAGGTGATGTCACCGGCCTTTGAGGGTCTGTACTCCAAGATCGGGCGGCCTTCGATCCCGCCGGAGAAGCTGCTGCGGGCACTGCTGCTCCAGGCCTTCTACTCGGTGCGCTCGGAACGCCAGTTGATGGAGCAGCTCGACTACAACCTGCTGTTCCGCTGGTTCGTCGGCCTGTCGATGGACGCTCCGGTGTGGGACGTGACGGTGTTCACCAAGAACCGCGAGCGTCTGCTGGCCGGGGATGTGGCGGCCAAATTCCTGGCCACCGTGCTGGGCCAGCCGAAGGTGAAAGCGTTGCTGTCGGACGAGCACTTCTCGGTGGACGGGACGCTGATTGAGGCGTGGGCCTCGGTAAAGAGCTTCCGGCCCAAGGATGGCAGCGGTGAGCCGCCGGGGCCGGGACGCAACGGCGAACGCGACTTTCACGGCGAGAAGCGCTCCAACGAGACCCATGCCTCGACCAGCGACCCCGAGGCGCGGCTGTACCGCAAGGGCAACGGCCAGCCGGCGAAACTGGCCTTCATGGGGCATGCGTTGATGGAGAACCGAAACGCCTTGGTGGTTGATGTCCGGCTGACGGCGGCCACCGGCTTGGCTGAACGCGAGGCTGCGGTGTCCATGGTCGAGGCCATCCCCGGCCGCCACCACATCACGGTGGGCGCCGACAAGGCCTACGACACCAAGGATTTCGTGGCGAACATGCGCGAGTTGGGCGCCGCCCCGCACGTCGCCCAGAACACCCGCAACCGCCGCTCGGCCATCGACGGCCGAACCACCCGCCACTCCGGTTACGCAGTCAGCCTACGAATCCGCAAGCGCATCGAAGAGGTCTTCGGCTGGATCAAAGGAGCCGGCTTGCGCAAAACGCGCCATCGCGGCATGGCCCGTGTCGGCTGGATGTTCACCCTGACCGCCGCCGCCTACAACCTGATCCGCCTGCCTAAGCTGCTGGCGGCGGCATAATCGCGCCCGGAGTCCGCCCAAAAGGCGGCCTTGGGCACCCCAGACCGGGGTGCACCCGCTGGTTCCGACCAAAACGGGTGCGAAAGGCGCAAATTTCGAGCCTCCGCGAAGGCAAGGACGTCATACACAGTTCTTTTTCCGCGCCCTGTTAGGGCCAACCCGATGTGTTTCCACTCCATGGCCCCATGGGCGCACGAGCATGAACCATCGTCGGCATCCCGCGTGGCGGTGTCATCGACATGGCACGGAACGGAACAGCCTTTGACCATTGCACCCCAAAAAGAACACCTCCCTCACAGCCGATGTCCAACGTGACGCCCTGCTGGATGGGGTGATCGTCGGGTTGGAGCCCCTTCAGGAAGCCCGCCTCCCAGCTTTCGCGAGGATTTTTACTGCTGGAGGCTAGAGACTGGCCCGATGAGACGAGCGCGAGAGGACCGAGCGCAAAAGAACAAGGAGCAAAGATCCGTGCCTCACAACCATGATGATGCCTACCGGCGCGATGAAGCCCACAGCCATCCCCATGACCACGGGCACGATCATCATGCCGGTCATTCCCATGGCCTTGGTGGACATCATCACGGCCCAGCCAGTTATGATCGCGCCTTCGCCATTGGGACCGTGCTGAACATCGGCTTCGTCGTCATTGAAGCGTTCTATGGCATCGTGGCGAACTCCGTCGCCCTGCTCGCCGATGCCGGACACAACCTGTCCGACGTGCTTGGGTTGCTGCTCGCCTGGGGAGCCGCCTGGCTCACCCGGCGCCGCCCCACGCTCCGGCACACCTACGGGTTTGGCAGTTCGTCGATTTTGGCGTCCCTGTTGAATGCCGTCGTTCTGCTGATCGCCGTCGGAGCCATCGCCTGGGAAGCGGTCGGCCGTTTAACGCATCCGGAACCAGTCGAGGGGGGCGTCGTGATGTGGGTTGCCGCCGTCGGCATCGTCATCAACGCGGTCACGGCCTGGCTGTTCATGGGCGGCAAGGATGCCGACCTGAACGTCAAAGGCGCCTACCTGCACATGGCCGCCGATGCCGCCGTGTCGCTCGGGGTTGTTGTGGCGGCGCTGCTCATCGGCTGGACAGGCTGGCTTTGGCTCGACCCGGTGGTCAGCCTGGTGATCGTCGTGGTGATCGTTGTCGGAACCTGGGGCCTGCTGCGGGAGTCGGCGAACCTCGCCCTGGACGCGGTCCCGGAGGGGGGCAGCCGGGCCGATGTCGAGGCCTATCTTTCCGGGCTGCCGAGCGTCGTTGCCGTCCACGATCTGCATATCTGGGGCCTGAGCACAACAGACACCGCACTCACCGCCCACCTCGTCCGCCCTGATGCCGGAACCGACGACGCATTCCTGAAGGAGGTCGCGCATGACCTGAACGAACGGTTCGGCATCGGGCACGTGACCATTCAGGTTGAGCATGACGGCGGCGACTGCCTCCTGGCTCCGGCTGACGTGGTCTAAACAGGTGCGACCATCCATCCGCTCCTCCCGTCAGCCTGGCTGCGTCCAAGACTCCGGGTAGAGCAATTCCGCCGCCTGTCGGCTGATCGGCGCGGAACCGCGCCTGCCGCTGCGGAGTTGTTCCGGCATGTTCCAGACCGTTCTTCTCTCCACGATCATCCCAGTCGCAGCAGCCATTGGCGGGGGCGCCGCCACCGCATGCTGGCCGCCGTCCCAAAGGTTCCGAAGCATCGTCCAGCACCTTGCTGCAGGCGTGGTGTTCGCCGCGGCTGCGGCAGAACTCCTGCCGGACGTGATCCATGCCAATGCTCCCTGGTCGACACTCCTGGGGGCTGTGATCGGTGTCCTGACGATGCTCGCCCTTGAGCAGTCGGAAGCGCGCTTCGGCGGATCGGTTGGCATGACCGTCGTGGCGGGAGTGGATGTCTTTGTCGATGGCTTTGTTCTTGGTCTCGGGTTTCTCCAAGGAGCGAAGGAGGGACTGCTTCTCACCATTGCGTTGACGGTCGAACTGCTGTTCCTCGGCCTGTCGGTCGCTGGCGCATTTGGCAGTGGCACCAGCAAACCGCGCATCGTCGCGGTGACCACGGGAATTGCGATGGCAATGCCGGTTGGTGCGGTGGTCGGCCTGCTGCTCGGCGGTCTCCCGCCATCGATTCTATCCGGGTTCTTCGCTTTCGGCCTCGTTGCGCTGCTGTATCTGGTCACCGAGGAGCTACTGACCGAAGCGCATGAGGTACGGGACACGCCGATGATGCCGGTAGCATTCTTCGTCGGTTTCCTCGGGCTGATTTACCTTGAGGAGTTCCTGTAGCGTCAGGAAAAATCTAGTTCGCTTGGGCCACCAGACGGAGGTGTCGCCCGGAGGGCTAGCTCTTCGCCTTTCCCGGCACCAAGGTCAACAGTCCGACCAGGGTGATCAGCGCGAATGCGGCGCCAGCCAGGAACGTTGCATTCGGACCCACCGCGGTCCATAGCACCCCGGCCACGGTGCTGGCGGCCAACAGGAAAATTCCGGTCAGAAGATTGTAGAGGCCAAAGCCCGTTCCCCGAAGGTCTGCGGGCGTGGCATCGGCGACGAAGACCGCGAGCAGACCCTGGGTAGCGCCCATGTGGAGTCCCCACAGCGCAACTCCGGCCAGGACGGCCGGCGCGGAACCAGCTGCCGCGAGAACCAGGTCCGCCACGACCAGCAGGCCGACTCCCACAGCCAGCAAGTTGCGTCGGTCCAACCGATCGGCCAGACGTCCCAACGGGTAGGCGGAAATCGCGTAGACGATGTTCATGACGATCAGAACCAGCGGCGCGTAGGCATCCTGCACACCCACACTCTGAGCGCGCAATAGCAAGAAGGCCTCGCTGAATCGCGCCAGCGTCAGCACTGATGCAAGCATCACCACACGCCAGAAGGTCCCATCCAGCCGCCGCAGCTGACCACGCCGGATCGGGAAACGGCGCGGTTCGCCGGACGCTTCCCGGTCGGGCTCGCGCACGCCGAACAGGATCACCGCGACGGCGATCAGAGCCGGGACGACCGCAATCCAGAACACAAGGCGGAAGTTGTCGTCGCTAAGGACCATCAACAGCATGGCAAGTGCGGGGCCGGCGAATGCTCCCACCGTGTCCATCGATTGCCGCAGCCCGAAGGCGGCGCCACGCAGGTCGGGCGGCGTCACCTCGGCGACCAACGCATCGCGCGGCGCCCCGCGAACACCTTTGCCGATGCGGTCGAGAAAGCGGGCGAGCAGCACCGAGGCCAGCGTATCGGCGAGCGGAAACACCGGCTTGGTCAGTGCGGCCATGCCATAGCCAAGCAGCAGCAACGGCTTGCGCCGCCTGGCCCAATCGCTGACCACGCCTGAGAAGACCTTGGTGATGGATGCCGTCGCCTCGGCAATGCCCTCGATGAGACCCACCGACAGCGCACTGGCGCCGAGGACCGAAACCAGGAACACCGGCAGAAGACTGTGGATCATCTCCGAGGAGACGTCCATGAACAGGCTGACGAAGCCCAGAGCGACGACGCTGCGGGGTATGGAGCGGAGCGACAAAGTTGACCTCGCTGCTTTCGTTCACTACCGGGCAGTGTAATCGTGGTGCGGCAAGCTGCGCCCATGGACGTGGTGTTTGCATGGCTCCTGCCGGCAGGAGACCTGCGGAAGAGATCAGGGGAACAAGTCGAGATGCTCGACGAGGATCGAGCATCCCAAGCCGATCAGCGCGATGCCACCGAGCGCTTCCACCACCTTGCCGAAGCGCACGCCCACCGCCTTGCCGATCATCATGCCGATGGTGGTCATCGCAAAGGTGGCGAGACCGATCGACAGAGCGATGAGGATGATGTTGGTGTCCAGGAGCGCCAGGGAAACGCCGACCGCGGCGGCATCGATGCTGGTGCCGACCGCTGTGGCGACCAGCGTCCAGGGGCTGGACCCGGTGGAGGCATCATCCTCGCCCTCTTGGGACTGGAAGCCCTCCCAGACCATTTTGCCGCCGACGAGGCCGAGCAGAGTAAATGCGATCCAATGGTCGACGGCAGTGACGAAGCCTGCCGCAGCCAGGCCCAATGCCCAGCCGATCAATGGCGTGATTGCTTCGACGGCGCCGAAAACCAAGCCGCCTTTGAGGGCAGCCGGGAAGGTGGGTCGGCGGGATGCACCACGGCCGATGGAGGCGGCAAAGGCATCGGCCGACATGCTGAGCGACAACACGGCAATCGATAGAGGAGTCATCGTCCATCCCGCCGGTCTTGTGAGACAGCGCGTTCGAGAATCCGGCCGGCGCGGATCGTCGAACACACTGGTCTCGCTAGGCAGACGATCGTCCACTGAACGCGCCATGCGTCCTTGAGCGCAAGAATGTTGACGTGTTCCCGGCTAGCTGCCGGAAGCTACTCCCCAATGGGCGCGACACTACAGCTCTGTATTTTCATCGTCAACCCTCGGCGAGCGGCTTTGGCATGGTATATTGCGCTTCCAACTCCTTTGCTTTACTCGATTTATGGTTGGGATAGCTAAACATTAAAATACTTTCATTTCCCAACAAGTTTTCCTCTTTATGTCGACCGGCTGGAAGCGGTCGGCGATCTCCTCGGAGACGGGGCCTCGCCGTCGGCTTTCCACAAGTGCGGCGGCGAGGAACCATAGCCGCGCTTGGGTGTCACCGGCTTCCGGCCTCTGCAACAAGCAGCCGTTCAATCTTCCGGGCGGCAACCTCCTCTCCCTCATGGATGTCCAGCGTCGAGCGCAGGCGCCCCGCCGAGTCCAGCAGCAGGATCGTCGCGCTGTGGTCCATGGTGTAGCCGCCGTCTTCCTGCGGTACCTTCCGGGAAAAGATGCCGAGGCTCTTCAGGGCCGCCGCCATCTGATCGGGTGCGCCAGTGACGCCATGGATGCGGGGGTCGAACAGGTCGGTGTAATCGGCCATGACGGCGGGGGTGTCCCGTTCCGGATCGACGGTCAGGAACAGCGGCCGGATCGCCTCTCCCCGCGGCCCGAGCGACCGGAGCAGGTTTGCCACGTAGGACAGGGAGGTCGGGCAGACATCGGGACAGTGGGTGAAACCGAACACCATCACCGTTGGCCGTCCCGGCAGATCGGCGGGCGTGAAGGGCTGGTTCCGCTCGTCCAGCAGCTGCCATCGGCTGCCCTCAGCCAGCGGGCGGGCGGGGTCCGGCTGTGTGGCAGGCGGACCGCCGGACGAAGCCCGCCAGAGCAGCACAAAGCCCGCGACGAGCGCCACGCCCACTGCCGACCACAGAATGAGACGAAGGTGGTGCAGCGTCATCCGGCGGTCACTCCGGCCCCATGGCGCCGGCCCGGCCGACCGTCACCGGCACCGCGACCGTTCCCGCCCGTTCAAAGGTCACGGTCAGCGGAAAGGACTGGCCCGGCTTCAGCCCGCCCTTCAGATCCATCAGCATGATGTGCGTACCGCCCGGCTTCATCTCCAAGGCACCGCCGGCGGGGACGCTCAGCGGACCGGTTTCGGCCATGCGCAGCACGTCGCCATCCTGCTTGGTTTCATGAGGCATGGCATGCCCGGCGACCGGAGCCTCCAGAGCGACGATGCGGTCGGGCTGGGCACCGCCGTTGCGGATCGTCAGATAGACCGCCCCGGTCTGGGCCGAGGGAATGGTCGCGCGCGCCCAGGCCTGCTCAATCGATAGGGCTCCGGTACGGACGGTTTCGGCGGCGGCCGGCAGGGCACAGGCGGCGAAGAGGACGGCGCCTGCCGTCAGGATCGATTTCACGGTCAATGCTCCTTGGGATGAAATGGACTGGCTGGCATCGCACCGCCTGGTCGGCGGCCGGGAGAGGTTCGATCTTCGGCCGGCGCAGCAGCCGAAGAGCGTTCAGGGTGACGATGACCGTCGCCCCGGTGTCGGCGAGAATGGCCAGCCAGAGGTCGGTCGCGCCGATCAGGGTGGTCACGAGGAAGATCGCCTCGAGGCCGAGGGCGAAGGCGACATTGTGGCGGATGTTGGCAACCGTGGCCCGCGACAGAGACCGCGATGTCGCTGATACCGGACAGCCGCCGCAGGGCAGTTTCGATTTTGGTGACGCAACTTGGACAGTCCATACCGTCCACCCGGTAGCGCAGACTCTGCCCGCCGGCGCTGTTCATCGCATCCAGGGCCGTGCCGTCCTGCATCATCCACTCCACCCTTGCCGGTCCGGTTCTTGCCTGCGGCCCTCGTCGACCATGCATCCTCCAGCAACTGGAGGATCAAGGCCGAATTGCCGGAAGCTCCGGAATTTTCCTGATCCGGCCGTCAGGGTGCCGGCAGCAGGGGCGTCACGGCCTTTTTGAAGTCCTCGAACGGCAGAACCCCTTTGTAGGTCTTGCCGCCGATCACGAAGGACGGCGTGGAATTCACGCTGTGGAGCCGTTCGCCGTCCAAGCGGGATTGCAGGATCGCATCCTGGAGTGCCTGGTCGTTGCGGCAGGCGTCATAGGCGGTGCGGGACAGACCGGCGAGCGCGCCGAGACGGGCGAGGACCTCCACCGGATCCTTGGCGTGCGACCAGTCGTCCTGCTTGGCGAACAGCACCGAGAGCAGCGGGAAATAACGCTCCGGTGTCACACAGCGGGCCAGGGTCGCGGCCTCCACACCGCTTCGGTCGAGCGGGAAATCGCGATAGACGATGCGGATTTTGCCGGTATCGACCAGTTCCTGCTTCACCTGCGGCAAAACCGTGTTGTGGAAGGTGGCGCAGTGATGGCAGGTGAGCGAGGCGTACTCGATCACCTCGACCGGAGCCTGGGGATCACCCAGCACGCGCGGCATGGTGGCCGTGACCGGAACGGCAGCGGTGACGGCGGTGGGCGTCTGCGCCGGAACGGCGCCGGCCACCAGCCAGACGGCGAGCGGCGCGGCGAACAGAACGGCGGCACGAAGGGTGCGGCTTGCGAACATGACGATGGAACATCCGATGGCGGGGGGAGGCGACGGGACGCAGCCTGTGCGGCGCCCGAAGCCTTCCTGATTGCGAGGCGAAGCCGGTTGGCGGGCTTTCAAGGAAAGCCGTTCCATAGGGCAGCGGACCGGCGGACGGACTTGTCCGCCGGGATGCGCTCAGACAGCCATGGACGCGATCGGAGGTCGCTGGTCGGGAGCCAAATCCCGTCCCGCTGCGAGGATTGGCGAAACAGGACGGTACCGCTCAGCCACCTGGGCGGGGAATGCCGCCCCAGCCGGTGAAACCGGGAGAACGACACAGCCACCGCCATGCAGGCAGGTCACAACTGGGAGATTTCCCGCGTCGGCCTCGCCCCCGCTGCCGGAATCGCAGCCATCCGGCAGGCAGGCCGTCCAGGGCAGCGCGACCGTTCCTGCGCTTCTCTCCGGCCACCCTCGGCCCGCAACGGCCTGCACCGCACCGAGCACGAAGCTCAGCAGCAGCAGGACGGGCATGAGGCGGCGCAGGCGGATCATGCCGGGATGGTAGCGCGTCCGGAGATGCATCAACAACCGCAAAGGACACTGGCGGGCCGCCCGCACCATTCCCCGGCGGAGCGTCGCACGAAGATAGCTCTTGCTTCTCCAGCGGCTGGAGCATGCACGGTCGGGAGCTTTAGCAGAGGCGGAGAGCGGAAGATCATGGCGGCGGAGGCAATTCTGCACTTCATTGGCACGCAGGGAACCTTTCGATGAGGCGATGGAAGGCAGCCCTGGCGCGCCTTGGCCGACACCCCGCGGTCGCGGTGCCGGCCGGCGGTATGCTGGGCGCGCTGACCGTCCTGGCTCTGCCGCCCTTCTCGCTCCCTCCCTTTCTCGTGCTGGGACTCGGCGGTCACTTCCTGCTGCTCCAGGGCGCCTCCCCGCGGCTGGCCGGATTGATCGGCTGGAGCTTCGGCCTGGGCTTCTTCGTCGCCGGAACGCATTGGATCGCCGAGAGCTTCTACGTCGAGGCCGACCGCTTTGGCTGGATGGCCGTTCCCGCAGTCGGAGGACTGAGCGCGTTCCTTGCCCTGTTCCTCGCCGCTCCGGCCTGGGCCTTTGCCCGGCTGCGCATCGGCGGCGCGGCGGGCGCCCTGGTCTTTGCTCTGCTCTGGATGGCCTCGGAGTGGGTGCGCGGTCACGCGCTGACCGGCTTTGCCTGGAACCTGATCGGTTATGCCTGGGTCGATCATCCCGGCGCCCGGCAGATCGCCGCCCTGGTCGGCAGCTATGGCCTGGGTCTGCTGACGGTTCTTGCCGCGGTTCTGCTGCCCCTGTCGCTGCTGGCATGGTCGCGACGGGAGCGCCGCCGGGCGCGCATGGGGTCGATCCTTGCGCTGCTGCTGTTGGGCGGAGGTTCCCTGCGCCTGCCGGCGACCGATGGCGGCGAGGGGTCAGGGCCCGTGTTGCGGATCGTCCAGGGGAATGTCCCGCAGGCCCGCAAATGGCGGCCCGAGGAGCGGGCCGCGACGGTCGAGCGGTATCTCGACCTGTCATTCCGGCCGGGACGCTACGATCTTCTCCTCTGGCCGGAAACCGCCTATCCGGGCTTCCTGGACGAAGCCCGCGACGTCCTGGCCCGCATCGCCGCCCAGCTGCCGCCCGGCGCGCAACTTTTGGCCGGAACGCCGCGCCGCACGCTGGAGGCGGCGGGACCGGCATTCTGGAATGCGGTTGTCGGGGTGGACGGGGCCGGCGCCATCGTCGCGGCCTACGCCAAGCATCATCTGGTCCCGTTCGGCGAATATGTTCCTTTGCGGCACATCCTGCCCTTCGACCGCTTCACCGCGGGTTTCGGTGAATTCTCCGCCGGACCGGGTCCCCGGACCCTGACGGTCGGCAAAACAGCGGTGGGGATCGCGATCTGCTACGAAGCCATTTTCCCAGGTGAGGTGGTCGAGCGCGACCGGCGGCCGGACTGGATCTTCAACCCCACCAACGACGCCTGGTTCGGGATGTCGATCGGTCCGCACCAGCATCTGGCCTCGGCCCGCATGCGGGCGGTCGAGGAAGGGGTGCCGATGGTGCGCGCCGCGAACACCGGCATATCGGCGATCATCGACGGCTACGGCACCGTTCGCGCCAGCCTGCCGCTGGGCGAGACCGGCGTCATCGACGCGCCGCTGCCGCCGGCACTGCCGCCGACCCCCTACGGCCGTTATGGCGACCTCCTTCTGGTGCCGCTCGCTGGAGCCATCTTGGTCCTGGCTGTCCTGCTCGGCGGTGGGAAACACGTGTCGAACAGGACAGCAGGGTGCCGGGCTGGCCCATACCGGCCCGGCACCTGTTCGGAGCGGTCAATCGAAAAGCCGGCCGAAGAATGATCCATGACGGCCGCCATGCGTTCGCTGGGAGCCATGATCGCGACCCTCACCAGCCCCATGCCCGCCATGCCCATCCCGATGTCCGGCCCGGTGATCCGCAGGGCCGGACACGGGACGGAAGGACTCGTGGCCGTGAGGCGGCGCCGGGCATGCGGGCGCTGACGGCACGGCCCCCCACGGGCTGCCCGGACCCTGGGGAAGGAATCGGCCGGCAGCCTGCGAAGCTCCAGCCGGTTCGGGATCAAGGGCGCCACCCGCCGAGGGGGATGGCGACTGCATCGCATAGCGGGCGCTGCGCTCGATGATCGTGTCGAGTTCTCCACGGTCGAGCCATACGCCACGGCATTTCGGGCAATAGTCGATCTCGACACCCTGCCGTTCCGACATGACGAGCGTGATCCGGCAGTTGGGGCAGGACAGCCCGTCCCCCGTCGTTGCAACCTCGTTCACCAATCGGCACTCCTGCTGTCAAAGGAAGACGCGAAGCGAGCGTTCATCGGGTTGAAGGCGGGTCAGGGGCGGACGGAGAGAAGCCGCAACGCGTTGGCCGTGACCAGCACGGTGGCCCCGGTATCGGCGAGGATGGCCGGCCACAGTCCGGTGATCCCGACCACGGTGGTGACCAGGAACACCGCCTTCAGCCCCAGGGCGAGGCCGATGTTCTGGCGGATGTTCGCCATGGTCCGGCGCGACAGCGCGACCATCGCGGCCACATCGCCGACCCTTGCATGCAGCGCCGCAGCGTCCGCCGTCTCCAACGCCACGTCGGTGCCGCCGCCCATGGCGATGCCGACGTCGGCGGCGGCGAGCGCCGGGGCGTCGTTGATGCCGTCGCCGACCTTCGCCACCCGCTCGCCACGGGCCTGCAACTCGCGGACGATGCGCTGCTTGTCCTCCGGCAGAAGCTCGGCATGCGGCTCGACACCCAGGCTCTCAGCCACCGCCTTCGCCGTGCGGGCATTGTCGCCGGTCACCATCAGCGAGCGGATGCCGGCACGGTTCAGGGCCTCGATGCCGGCGCGCGCGTCGGGCCGCGCCTCGTCGCGCATCGCCAGCAGGCCGGACAGCCGGCCGTCGACCAGCAGGACCGACACCGTCTTGCCCTCGCCGTTCAGCACGGCGACCCGTTCCGCCTGCTCGGCGGACAGCCGATCCGCGGCCGCCTGCGGTGAAACGAGCATCAGTTCGCGCCCGTTCGACCGTCCCCGCACCCCCTTCCCGGCAAGCGCGCCGGTGTCGGACGCCGCGGTGACCGTCAGCCCGGCCTCTTCGGCGGCGGCGAGGATCGCCTTGGCCAGCGGGTGGCTCGACCCGGTTTCCAGCGCCGCGGCATCGGCCAGAACCTCCTCCTCGCTGCCGCCGGCGGCGACGATATCGGTGACACGGGGCTTGCCCTCCGTCAGTGTGCCGGTCTTGTCGAACGCGACGGTGGTGATGCGGCCCAACGCCTCCAGCACGGCACCGCCCTTCATCAGCAGGCCGCGGCGCGCACCGTTGGACAGGCCAGCGGCGATGGCGGCCGGGGTGGAGATCACCAGGGCGCAGGGGCAGCCGATCAGCAGCACCGCCAGTCCCTTGTAGATCCACTCTTCCCAGGCGCCGCCGCCCAGCAGCGGCGGCAGCACGGCGACGAGCGCCGCCACCACCACCACGCCCGGCGTGTACCAGCGGGAGAAGCGGTCGATAAAGCGTTCGGTCGGAGCCTTGCTCTCCTGCGCCTCCTCGACCAGCCGGACCACGCGGGCGATGGTGTTGTCCTTCGCCGTGGCGCTCACCCGCACCCGCAGGGCGCCGTCGCCGTTGATGGTTCCGGCGAAGACCTGTGCGCCCTCGCCCTTGCGCTTCGGCACGCTTTCGCCGGTCACCGGCGCTTCGTCGAGCGCGCTGTCGCCGGACAGGATCACGCCGTCGGCCGCCAGCCGGTCGCCCGGCCGCACCAGGATCACGCTCCCCACCGCCAGCGACGATGCCGGCACCGTCTCGGTCCTGCCGTCGCGTTCGAGCAGGGCGGTGTCCGGGACAAGCGAGATGAGGCCCTGGATGCTGGCCCTGGCCCGGCCGGCCGCGACGCCTTCCAGCAGTTCGCCGACCAGGAACAGGAACACCACCGCCGTTGCCTCTTCCACCGCGCCGATGACGACGGCACCGATGGCGGCCACCGTCATCAGCATCTCGATGGAAAAGGGCGTGCCGGCGCGCGCAGCGGCGAGGGCCCGCCGGGCGATCGGAACCAGCCCGACCGCCATCGCCAGCAGGAAGGCCCAGCTTTCCACCGACGGGACCAGCCTGCCGACGATGTAGGCGAGACCGAGCGCCAGCCCCGAGGCGAGCGTCAGGCGTGCCTTGGGCGTCTTCCACCAGGGACCGGAGCCGGCGTCATGGCTGTGAAGGTGCCCGTGGTCATGCCCGTGATCATGCGCATGGGCATGGGCATGGCCTTGCTCCTTCCCATGATCATGGCTGCAACCGTCATGCTGCCCGTCGCGGTGTTCCGCTTCGGCCTTCGGCCCACCCAGCGTTTCACCCGGACCGGTCTGGAAACCGAGCGCGTTCACGGGACGGGTGATGGCGTCGCCGGTGACGGACGGGCTATGGGTGACGGTCATCGTACCGTTGGGCACCGACACCCGAACCTCGTGGATGCCGTCCACCCGCCGCAGGGCCGTTTCGATCTTGCCGGCACAGGAACCGCAATCCATGCCGCTCACCCGGTACCGGGTCCGCTGCGTGGCAGGGGTCTCCTCGTTTTCAGTCACGCGCATCGGGCGCTCCCTTGTCGATCTGCTGATGCGACCGTACATTCTCCAGCGACTGGAGGATCAAGAGGGAAAAACGCAAGATGAAGCCTTTGACCATCGGAGAGCTGTCGGCTCAGGCCGGGGTGAAGATCCCGACCATCCGCTACTATGAATCGATCGGCCTGCTGCCCGCTCCACTCCGAACCGACAGCAACCGCCGCACCTATGACGCGGCGGCGGTCAGCCGGCTGCGCTTCATCCGGCATGCCCGGGAACTCGGCTTCGAAGTGGACGCCATCCGCCAGCTCCTGATGCTGGCCGACGATCCGGCCCATCCGTGCGGTGAGGCGGATGCCTTGGCCCGTGCCCATCTGGCGGACATCGAGTCCAAGATCGCCCGTCTCCAGGCATTACGGGCCGAAGTCCGGAATATGGTCGAGCCATGCCCGCAGGGGCAGGTCCGAACCTGCCATGTGATCGAGGTGCTCGCCGATCACAGCCACTGCCTGCACGATCACCACTGACGGTGGTGATCAAAAGCGGGGTCCGTCTCAGGAGCACCAAGCAACAAATTCCTCTTGATGCTCGAGCGGCTAGAGCAGGCAGGATGCCGACGGCACGCAGGTGCCGTTCTCATTGGGCTGAGGAGTGTTCGCCATGGCGTTTCGTTGGTCTCCAGCGGGTTTGTACATCGCGATGGCAATGGCGGTCATCGCGGTGGTTGCCGATCAGGTGAGCAAATGGACGATGCTCACTCACATCCTCACCCCGACGGACATCATCCCGGTCACGCCGTTCTTTAATCTGCGCCTCGGCTTCAACACCGGCGTCAGTTTCGGCCTGTTGTCGGGTCACACGACTTTGCCGCCCTATCTCCTGGCAGGCTTCGCACTGCTGGTGGCGCTCGTGCTGCTGGGATGGGGGGCACGGATGCCGAATCGTCCTTTGGCACTTGCGGCCGGGGCGATGGCAGGAGGAGCCATCGGCAACGCGGTCGACCGCATCCGCCAAGGAGCTGTCACCGATTTCCTGGATCTGCATGTCTTCGGCTGGCACTGGCCGACCTTCAACCTTGCCGACATCCTCATCGTCGGCGGAGCAGCCGCCATCGCCATCCGGCCATCTCCCAAGGTTGTGCCATCCTGAGCAGGTCCTTGCGACCGGCGAATGCTCTCTTCGCGTCAGAGGAATGGGGCACTTAACAGTCCTTTAATCTTGGGTGGACTACCCGTGATCGTGTCCCTAACCGCTGAGCCGGTCATCCCGCATGTTCGCCCGAGCACGCCTTGCCGCCACCATCGTCGCCATGGTGACGTTGTCCTCCCTGTCGGTGCCGGCCGCGGCCAAGGCGGGGCGCAAGTCGGCGGCGGCGCGGCCGGTCGTCGCAGAATTTCTGATGGATGCGGCCAGCGGAGCCGTGTTGAGGGCGCACAATGCCGACGTCTCGACCTATCCTGCGTCGCTGACCAAGATGATGACGCTGCTCCTGACCTTCGAGGCGCTCGACCGCGGCCAGCTTCGGCTCGACCAACAGCTCCCAGTCTCCTATCACGCCACGACAATGGCGCCTTCCCGGCTCGGCGTCGTGCCGGGAGACACCATCCGCGTCGAGGACGCGATTCTGGCGCTCAGCACCAAATCGGCCAACGACGTCGCCGTGGTTCTCGGCGAGGCGGTTGGCGGAAGCGAGGCCGCCTTCGCCCAGGCGATGACCCGGCGCGCGCGTGAGATCGGGATGAAGCGCACCGTCTTCCGCAACGCGTCCGGCTTGCCGGATCGCGAGCAGCGGACCACAGCGCGCGACATGGCACTGTTGTCCCGGGAACTCGTCCGCAACCACGCGCGCTACTACCCGTATTTCAGCCGCCGCAGCTTCGACTGGCAGAACCAGACCGTATACGGGCACAACCGGCTGCTCGACCAATATGACGGAATGGACGGGATCAAGACCGGCTACATCGCCGCCTCCGGCTTCAATCTGGCCGCTTCGGCTTCCCGTGACGGGCGCCGGCTGATCGCCGTGGTACTGGGCGGCGAGAGCGCCAGGAAGCGGGACCGGCGCATCGTCGAACTCATGGATGCCGGGTTCCACAACCAAGCCCTGGCGAAGCCGGAGGATGTGCTGGTGTCCGGTAAGCCGAAGGCCCGGCTTGCTGCGGTCGCCGGGACGGGCGGTTGGGCGATCCAGACCGGCGTGTACCGCAGTCAGCAGGCGGCCCGCCGGGACGCCGAGACCGCCCGGAAAAGCCTGGGTAGCCTGGCCACGGTGGCGATGCCGGCAGTTCAGCGCTCGGGCACACAGTATAAGGCCCAGCTGGTTGGGTTCGACGCGGCTGCGGCAAAATTAGCTTGCCGGAGCCTGAAGAAGCTGAAGACAGACTGCACTCTAATCCAGAAAAAACCGTCGTAATCTCTCCTTTCAGGCAGATCTGGCATCAACCAAAATCGGGTCGGATATCAATGCCAGATACATGACATGCCTCCATGATGAAGACGAAAGTGTAAATGTTTGCGGAACAGGGCAGACTTCTTGGACCAATGTTTTTTAGGATCCAAGATTGCCAACGCTTCAAGCACAGCCTGGGTCAGGTCGGGTATACTCCGTTTGCGTGAATGTGGCTTGCGGCCAAACTGTGCCAAACGGCAGGGGCAAGTCAGGGTTAGGCTTCGCCCTGCCGGCGGAAGAGCTTTTCGGTGACGTTGTTGCGCCAGCGGTCGCGCGAGCGCAGGTAGCGTCGTGCTACCTCGGTGGATTTGTGGCGGGTCTGGCGCATGATGTCGTGCAGTTGGGCCTCCTCCTCGGCCGCCGCGGTGGCGAGGCCGGCGCGCAAGCTGTGGCCGGAGAAGCGCGCCGGCTCGGGCAGGCCGGCCTTGGCGGCACCCTCCTTCACCAGCCGGGTCACCGCCTTGTCGGACAGCGGCTTGCCGGTGACCCGACCGTTCTTCAGTACGCCGCAGAACAGCGGGTCGGCGGGGTCGCGACTGCCGCGCACCGCCAGCCAGGCGTCGAGGGTGCGCAGCACGCACAGCGTCGGATCGGCGGCGGCCCAGATGGCCACGCTGTCGCCGCGCCCGTGCTGGTCCGTCTTGGAGCGGCGCACCGTCACCTCGACCCCGCGGTCGGGAATGCGAACGACATCCGCCACCCGCAGCGCCACCAGCTCGCTGCGCCGTAGCGCGGCGCCGTAGCCGATCAGCAGCATGGCGCGGTTGCGCCAGCCGAGCGGGCCATGCGGTTGGATGGCGAGCAGCCGCGGCAGGGCATCGAGCAGGACCGGGGCGGCCTGCCGCACGGCACGGTCGGCTTGGCCGCGGGCGAGGCCGTCAAGCACCAGGGCGATGCGCGGGTGCTTGAGATCGACGGGCACGCCGGCGAGGCGGTGGGCGGTGGCGATGGCGGCGAGGTGGACGCGCAAGGTCGGCACGGCCAAGCGCTCGGCCGCCTTGACCAGGTACAGGCCGATGATCTCGGCCTCGCCGGTGATCGGGGCGAAGCCGAGGCGCGCGCACCAGGCGGTGTACTGGGTCCAGGCGGAGCGGTAGGCGCGCAGTGTGCCCTCGCCCCGCGCCCGCGTCGCCCAGGCGGCGGCCTGCCCGGCGAGTTCGCGGATCTCGGCGGCGCGCGCCGGGTCGGCGGGGACGACGAGGCGGCCGAACAGCCCGGTCTCGACGGTGACGCCGGCGTCCGCGTTCGGCCAGGCGGCGCCCTCCCCGTCCAGGCGGACATCGGTCACGGGATCGTCGGACATCGGGGCTCCGGGGCGGCTGTCAATTTCCGCTTACCCAGAGAACGACGACCGAGGGATTCTGCGCTCCTCTGTCTCACCGTAAGGTGAGTTTTTCCAGAAGCCGTGCGATTCCATCTGCAAACCGTGAGACCAATTTGCAGCACGGTTGACGCCATGACCCGCCGGAACGCATCGGACATCCGGATCATCCCCCCGCATGTCTGGGAGGCGGCACGACGTGCCGAGCAGATCATCCGTCCGCTCGCCAGCTTGGTTCGGCCGCCGCGCTTGGTCGTGGAGGAGGCTGCCTCTGCTCTGGGGGTCAGCCGCGCCAGTGTCTATCGGATGGTGGCCCGTTACCGCGCCGATCCACGCACTTCCTCTCTCGTCACCGGCCGCGGCGGTCGTCCGGCTGGCATGCGCCTGATCCCCGCTGAGGTCGAAGCGGTGATCGATCAATGCATCGAGACGTTTTATCTCACCCGGCAGAAGCCGCGGCCGGCGGCCCTGCACCGGGAGATTCGGACGGCCTGCCAGGAGAAAAGCCTGCCGGTCCCGTCCTACAACACGGTAAGATCCCGCGTGCGGGAGATTGATGCCCGCAAGGCCCTGGCGAAGCGTGAAGGCGCCAAGGCCGCTCATGACAGGTTCGGTCTGGTCACCACGTCGGTCCTGGCCGATGGACCGAACAGCCTTTGGCAGATCGACCACACGCTGGTCGATTTGATCGTCGTGGACGAATACAGCCGGGAAGCGCTCGGTCGTCCGTGGGTGACCTTCATCATCGACGTTGCCACCCGGATGGTCGCCGGCTTTTACCTGACGCTCGATCCACCCTCGACGACGTCGGTCGCCTTGGCGTTGACCCACGCGGTCCTGCCCAAGGACGAATGGCTGCGGCAACGGGGCGTCGAGGGGAACTGGCCGGTCTGCGGTCTGCCGCAGATCCTGCACATGGATAATGCCAAGGAATTCCACGCACAGGACCTCACGCGCGGCTGCGAGGAGTATGGCATCACGCCCCAGTACCGTCCGGTGCGGACGCCGCATTTCGGCGGCCACATCGAGCGGCTGATCGGCACCATGATGGGCGCCATTCATCTGCTTCCCGGCACCACCCATTCCAACCCCCAGGATCGCGGGGACTATCGCTCGGCCGAGCACGCGGCCCTGACAATGCGGGAGCTGGAAACCTATCTGGCGCACGAGATCGTTGGAAAGTACCACAACACCGTGCACGCCGCGCTTCTGAGGCCGCCCAATGCGGCCTGGGAAACCGCGGTCGCAGCGACGTCCAACCGGGTCTTGCGCCTGCCGAAGGAACCCCGTCAGTTCGTCCTGGATTTTCTGCCCTCCAAGACACGCCGCGTGCTGCGCGACGGCATCCACCTCTTCAACATCGTCTATTTCGACCGGGTTCTTGCAACGTGGCTGACCAGCGGCGACCGGGACGTCGAGGTGAGATACGACCCGCGCAACATCGCGCGCGTTTACATCCGGGATGACGAGGGGCGGTACTTCACCATTCCCTACCGCGACACCACCCTTCCGGCGATTACGCTCGCCGAACATCGCCGGGCGGTCAAGCGGTTGCGGGCCGAGGGCCGCCGCTCGATCAACCAGGAGCTTCTGTTCCAGACCGTGCTCCAGCAGCGTCGCCTGGTGGCGCACGCCGTCGCGCAAACCAAAGCCAAGCGCGAGGAGCGCGGCAAGGTCTCACCAGCCCGGGTCAAGGCGACGAGGGCCGCCCGCCGCGCCGTCGAGCACACCGTGACCTCCATCGGCCGAACCCGGGAGACACCCTTGCCAGCCGCCGAAGGCCTCCCCTCGCCGGAACCGGACACCAAGACACCCCCGAGTGTTCCGGCGTCCTCGGCCACATCTGCGCTACCCACCCCATCCACACCGGTCCAAGCAACCGACGACCATTTCGACAGTGGTTTCGCCGACGATTCTCGCTGAGGTAGCTATATTGGAACTTCCACCCGTTTACAATGTCCGAAAAGAACGCTTGTCGGACGTAAGCTAAAACCGAAGGGGAACGCCCCTCCGGTGTGCGTTCGAATGGCCTGGGACAGACCGCTCGGCGGCAAAAAAAAGCCGGGTGCCGGGGCGCTGTCATCGCCAAGGATGGAAAGGTCGGTCTAGGTAGCGCCAAGCGGGCGGGAAAATTTCGCCTGATCAGCCCTCAGATTTTGGCGTGATTAGCCCTGAAAAACGGGAGGGAAAGTCACTCGGAAAGCCCAAAAATCCGAATTTCGCCTGATTAGCTCAGCAATGACAAGCAGCCCGTCAAGAAACGTCGCATAAGTTCCCTTATCAGACGTTAACTCCTCACGTTAAAACCTCATATTTCGACTCTGAGGGATAACGAACTTATCCTTCCGACCGAATAGGGTTTGCACTTGAAAATTTTCATGAAAATTTTCAAGTGCAAACCCCATCTCGCCCGCCCACTGGAAATCCAGCCGCATGCCCCAAACGACCAGTCTCCGCCGAACGGACGTGTCGCCAGCAACCGCCGCTTCGCAGGCTTCGGGCCGGCGTGGCCGTCACCCTTCAGCCAAGTGTGACCACGCCCACCCCAATCGCCTCTTGCGGGCGCTTGAGCGAGCAGCGGGTGCGGTGGGCGCCCTTGATCAGGCGTTGGGTGGACATCCGCTGGCACCTGCCTGGCTGTCGCTTTCTCCTGAAATTTTTCATTGAAAATTTTCAACGTCAAACGGCGTTGATCGCATAACAAAGAGGCAGCGGGAACGTCCACAAATTTCAATGAAGTCAATCGGGTAACATCTAGGAAAGGCTTGGATTGCAAAATCCGCCGAGGCCACTTGCTCGTCAGAGCTGCCCGTGTACCTGAGCCGAGCGCTATTGGGGTGACGCCATAGGACGGACGGCATTATACGCTAAGCACCAAACCATTGAGATTGCTTGCCCTTCCCGGCCACCATCCGAGCGGTCCAGAAACCGAACATTGTCGATCAGGCAGAACCGTAGCTGTATCAAACACAGGATTTTTGCGGCTTCCAGAGGAACTTCCAAGAGCGCCCATTGGTCCCGTCATGCTCCATGTTCCAGCTCAGTCTCCTTGTCGTAGTTTCTCGTCCGTCCTATGGCGTCACCCCGGACAGTCTGAAAGCCCTGGACCGACCACAAGGCCAGAGGTATTGGGCCATCCGCGAAATTTCAGCATACGTCCGGCCACATCCGGGCTTTTCTCCAAAGACTGGGGTGTCGCCGTATCGGTGATGGGCTTCGTGAGCAAGCGGGAAAACCACCGGCAAAACGCCTGCCTTGGAAGACGGACTGAAGCGCTCACACGGCGATCTGGCGGACTGTTCTTGGAATCCATTGCACATGATTTTGCGGCGCATGAGTCCATATGGCGGAATCGCCACAATATCGACCCAGCTTCATCACCATTTCCTCGATAGGCGATTTCGCAATCGTTGAAACGCGGCGCAACGAGGAAACTATCGCGGCATCCTTGGTTCAATCCGCCGAACATATGGAGCACGACCATGTCCCTTCCCCCGACGGATACCGGCTCTTTATCCTCATGGAACGCCGTGAAAGCATACTTCGTGCCACCTGTGGTGATTCCAGTCGCCATCGCGCTGACGGTCTTGCTCTTCGTCCTGATACATGGTCCCGCTGTCTGAACCGAAGGCTTCGCCATGTTCGAGAGCGTCGATCGGAAGTCCTTTGAACGATGCGTTGTCCACGTCCCGCTGTAGCCAACCGATTTCAGCAGGAAGGACCGAACTGGGGCTCGCGTCATCAAGGACGGGACGGTCCACTGTCACCCCCATCACCGTGGCCAACGTGTCGACCTGAACCTCGCAAAGCTGTTGATCGGCCTTCCAATGCGCGACGATCAGCTAGTCCGTGGCCCGCATCAAAAGAATGAGCTGACGGCAGCCTATGCCGGGACACTCACAGAAATTCCGCCTTCAGCCCTCGCGCCAAAGAAGACAGCCCTAAAAAATGGTACGGCGGCCAACCTCGATGCCTACAGCGATGATCACACCACTGTTTGGCACGCATCTCTCTTAATCGCGGTCGCACGCTGATGCTGGCCGGAAAGGCACTGATGAATGCGATCCTCCGCCATGCTTTCGGGCGTCGTCTGCCACCGTCCCCCTGGAGCGATCTGGCACCGGTGCGCGAGGAGCTCTTCGGTCTGGACCGGCTCGAGCGGCATGCGGAGAGTCTCGCCGCCGCGCAGCCGGTGACACGCAAGCCGCTTGCCGTCCTGTCCCTGCACACCCGCCTCGCCGACAACGCCGCGGTGCTCCTCGCCGCCTATCGGGCCAGTGCGGCGGAATTGGAGCGCGGTCGCAGCGTGGATCCCGCCGCGGAATGGCTGCTCGACAATTACCATGTCGTCGAAGAACAGATCCGGGAAATCCGCGTCGACCTGCCGCCGGGTTATTACCGTCAGTTGCCGAAGCTCGCTGACGGGCCGTTCGCCGGGTATCCTCGGGTGTTCGGACTGGCCTGGGCCTTCGTTGCCCACACGGACAGCCACCTCGATCCCGCGATCCTGCGCCGGTTCATCGCCGCCTATCAGCGGGTCCAGCCACTGTCCATCGGCGAGCTGTGGGCAGTCGCGATTACGCTTCGCATCGTCCTCATCGAGAACCTGCGCCGACTCGCCGACCAGATCACCGCCGGACGCGTGGCACAGGCGGACGCCGACGCACTGGCAGACCGGCTTCTCGCGTCGGGGGACAGCCGTTCCGCTCTCGAAGCGGACATGGCCACGCGCTCTTCCGATTCCTTGTCCGACGTTTTCGCCGCGGAACTGGCGAAGCGGCTGCGGGACCAGGACCCGCGAACGATGCCGGCCCTCGGCTGGCTGGAGGAGCGGCTTAACCGTCAAGGCGCAACGGTTGACGGTGTGGTCCAGCACGCTCAGCAGAGGTTGGGCGCCTCCAACGTCACCGTGCGCAATGTCATCACCAGCATGCGGCTGATCTCCGACATCGACTGGGCGGACCTGTTCGAGAGCGTGAGCCTCGTCGACGAACAACTTCGCGCGGCGAGCGGCTTTGCCGCCATGGATTTCCCCACGCGCAACCTCTACCGGAGCGCCATCGAGGAACTGGCCCGCGGTTCGTCATTCCCGGAACTCGCCATCGCCGGTCTGGCGCTGTCAGCATCACGTGCAGCGGCGGAGAAAGCAGCCAACGGTGCGGACGCCGCGCGTGTCGGCGACCCCGGCTATCATCTGATCGCGGAAGGGCGAGGCGCACTTGAGCGGCGCGTCGGCTTTCGACCACCGGCCTGGCTGCGGATCAGCCGTTTCAGCGTTCATCTGGGAATCGGCGGCTATGTCGGCGCGATCCTGTCCGTGACGGCGCTATTGCTGGGTCTCGCGGTGTGGGCGGCTTGGCTTCCCGGTATGGGCGGCTGGCTCGTCCTGTTCGCCCTTGCCGGCGTCCTGCCGGCCTCCGAAGTGGCGACGGCGCTTGTCAACCGCGCGGTCACCGCGCTGTTCGGGGCAATCACCCTGCCGGGGCTCGAACTGGCGGACGGCGTGCCCCCGTCACAGCGCACGCTCGTCGCCGTTCCGACGCTGCTGACCGGCGAGGCCGACCTCCTGGCGCAGATCGAGCGACTGGAGGTTCACCACCTCGCCGGGGCCAGCGGCGACCTCGTCTTCGCCCTGTTGTCGGATGGTCTCGACGCCGACCGGGAGGTGGTGGCTGACGACGACGCTCTCCTGGCGGTGGCCGCTACGGCCATCAAGCGACTGAATCTGCGCCATGGCCCTGGTCCCGACGGCGGGGACCGTTTTTTGCTGCTGCATCGCCGCCGGCTCTACAATGACGGCGAGGGCAAATGGATGGGTTGGGAGCGCAAGCGCGGCAAGCTGCACGAACTCAACCGGTTGTTGCGCGGCGCCACCGACACCAGCTTCATGCCCATTGCCGGTCGCGCGCCGCAGGTACCGGGAGACGTGCGTTATGTCATCACCCTTGACGCCGACACGCGACTGCCGCGGGACGCCGCACTCCGGCTGGTCGGCAAGATGGGGCACCCGCTGAACCGACCGACGTTCGACGCGGCCGGTCGGCGCGTCATCAACGGCTATGCCATTCTTCAGCCCCGCATCACGCCGTCGCTGTCGCTCGGCGGCGAGGGCTCGCTCTATCAGCGGATCGTCTCCGGCCCCGGCGGCATCGACCCCTATGCGTCGGCCGTCTCCGACGTTTACCAGGATCTTTTCGGCGAGGGATCCTTCACCGGAAAGGGCATCTACGACGTCGATGCCCTCGAAGCGGCGCTGGACGGCCGGGCTCCGCAGAATGCCCTGCTCAGCCACGACCTGTTCGAAGGTGTTTTCGCCCGCGCCGGTCTTGCTTCCGACGTCGAACTCGTCGAGGAGTTCCCCTCGCGCTACAACGTCGCTGCCAAGCGTCAGCACCGCTGGACCCGCGGCGACTGGCAACTGCTCCCCTGGATCCTCGGCCATAGGACAGGTCCTCAGGCGGCCCCGCCGGTCGGTCGCTGGAAGATGCTGGATAACCTGCGACGCTCGCTGCTGGCGCCGTTCACCCTTGCGACGCTGGCCGTGAGCTGGCTGCTGCCTCTGCCGTCCGCCCTGGCGGGAATCCTGCTCGTGCTCGCTGTCAGCGCGGTTCCGGCGTTCCTGCCGGCGGTGTCCTCGGTGCTGCCGGGCCGGCCGGGTACCCGCCTCGGCAGCCACGTCGGCTCGCTCATGCAGGATCTGCGGATGGCGGCGATGCGGACCGTGATGTCGGCCGCCTTCCTGGCCGACCAGGCGTGGCGGATGGCCGATGCGATCGCAAGGACATTGACCCGGCTGTTCGTCACGCACCGCCACCTTCTCGAATGGACGACGGCGGCGCAGACAAGCGGCCGGCCGCGGCTGGATCTCGGCGGCTTCTATCGCGACATGGCCGGTGGCACCGCGCTTGGGCTCGTCGTGGCGGCCGGTACCGTTGCCGTGACGCCATCGTCCTGGCCGCTGGCCCTGCCTTTCGCCCTGCTGTGGCTGACGGCCCCCGCGCTCGCCGCGTGGACCAGCCGGTCGCCGGCCATACTTCGGCGGGCGGCGTTCTCCGATCCGGATGCCCGCGACCTGCGCCTCACCGCGCGGCGCACCTGGCGTTTTTTCGAGACGTTCGTCACACCTGCCGAGAACATGCTGCCGCCGGACAATTTCCAGGAGGACCCGAAGCCGGTGGTCGCCCACCGGACATCGCCGACCAACATCGGTCTCTACCTGCTTTCCACCGTCGCCGCCCGCGACTTCGGCTGGTCAGGAACGACGGAAACCATCGAGCGGCTGGAGGCGACGTTCGAGTCCATGCGGAAGCTCTCGCAGTTCAGGGGGCATTTCTACAACTGGTATGGAACACAGGATCTGAGAGTGTTGGAACCGGCCTATGTCTCGTCGGTCGACAGCGGGAACCTTGCCGGCCATCTGATCGCACTCGCGAACGCCTGCGAGGAATGGATGGACGGCGCTCCGGCGGCGGACGCCCGGCTCGGCATGATGGATACCCTCGCCCTGGCCCGCGAAGCCACAGACGCCCTGCCCACTTCGGGTGGCGAGCACGGATGCCGACTTGGCGCCGTTCTTGACGAGATCGCCGCCCAGCTGAACGGGAGGCAGTCCCTAGAGATCCAGGTGCCGACGCTGAAGCGGCTGTCCGACAAGGCCGTCGAGGCGGCCCGCGACATCATCCCAGCGGGCGGGCTGTCGGCCGGGGGCGACGGTCCGGCGGATCTGATGTTCTGGATAGTGGCGTTGCAGACCGCGGTGATCGAGCATGGCCGTGACCGGTTCCCCATCGCCGGGATGCCGGACATGCTGAGAGGCCGGTTGCGTGCCCTCGCCGATACGGCGCGCGCCATGGCGCTCGCGATGGATTTCTCCTTCCTTCTCGATCCCGAACGTAAACTGCTGTCGATCGGCTACGCTCTCCCCGACAACAGCCTGGATCCGAGCTGCTATGACCTGCTTGCCTCGGAAGCCCGGCTCGCCAGCCTGTTCGCCATCGCAAAGGGCGACGTCGCGACGCGGCACTGGTTCCGCCTCGGCCGTGCGGCGACACCGGTCGGCAACGGCTCCGCGCTGATCTCCTGGTCCGGCTCCATGTTCGAATATCTGATGCCGGCGCTGGTGATGCGCGCGCCGGTTGGCAGCCTTCTGGAGCAAACAAACCGTCTGGTGGTGGAGCGTCAGCAAGCCTACGGCAGAACGCTGGGGGTACCATGGGGAATCTCGGAATCCGCCTACAGCGCCCGCGACCTGGAGTTCACGTACCAGTACTCGAACTTCGGTGTTCCCGGCCTCGGCCTCAAGCGCGGCCTCTCCGAGAATCTCGTCATCGCGCCCTACGCCACCGGGTTGGCCGCGATGGTGGATCCGCACGGCGCGCGGCTGAACTACGACCGCCTCGCCGCGATGGGCGCATGCGGGCGCTATGGCTTCTACGACGCCCTCGACTTCACCCGCTCCAGGCTTCCCGAAGGCGCGGAAATGGCCATCGTGCGCAACGTCATGGCCCATCACCAGGGCATGACCATCGTCGCCATCGCCAACGCCCTGCAGGACGGCCGGATGCGCGACCGTTTCCACCGTGAACCCATGATCATGGCCAGCGAACTGCTGCTCCAGGAACGCATGCCGCGCGACGTCGTCGTCGGGCATCCTCGGGCCGAGGAGGTGAAGACCTCCGCAATGGGCGTCGCCATCGCATCGCCGACGGTGCGCCGCCTTACCGCGCCGCCCTCCGCCGCAGCCCCGGTCACCCACCTGCTCTCGAATGGGCGCTACACAGTGATGCTGACCGCGGCAGGGGCGGGATACAGCCTGTGGCGTGACATCGCCGTGACCCGCTGGCGCGAGGATGCCACCCGGGACGATTGGGGGACGTTTATTTTCCTGCGCGACACGCAGACCGGCGAACTGTGGTCTGCCAGCGCGCAGCCGATCGGGCGTGCGGCGGACCATGCCGAGGTGGTGTTCGGCGAGGATCACGTCGAATTCATCCGCCATGACGGGACATTGACCACCACCATGGACGTTCTGGTCTCCGGCGAGGCCGACGGTGAAGTCCGCCGCATCTCGCTGACCAATGGCGGCCGGCGACCGCGCGTGATCGAAGTGACGTCCTATGCCGAGCTGGTCCTGACCACGCCGGCCGCCGACGCCGCCCATCCGGCCTTCGCCAAGATGTTCGTGCAGACCGAGTTCCACGCCGAGTTCGGCGCGCTGGTCGCTACCCGCCGCCCGCGCTCACCACGCGAGCCGCCGGTCTGGGCCGCCCACTTCGCCGTCGTCGACGGCGGGATTGCGGCCGATCCACAATTCGAGACCGACCGGGCCCGTTTCATCGGGCGTGGCCACACCGTCGGCACGGCCGCCGCTATCACCGACGGCCAGCCGCTGTCGAACAGCCTCGGGACGGTTCTCGACCCGATTGTCGCGATCAGGCAGCGCGTGACCATCCCGCCCGGCGGGGTCGCGCGGGTCGCCTTCTGGACCTTGGTCGCGTCGTCGCAGGCAACGCTCCTTGACCTTGTCGATCAGCACGCCGACCGGAATGCCTTCGACCGGGCGAAAACCCTGGCATGGACGCAGGCCCAGGTCCAGCTTCGCCACCTGGCCATCGTGGCCGACGAGGCCGCCGACTTCCAGCGCTTGGCCGCGCCGATCCTGTACGCCGATGCCCGCTTCCGGGCTCCCTCCGCGACAATAGCCGGTGGTGCAGGAACCCAGTCGGGCCTGTGGCCGCACGCGATTTCAGGGGATCTGCCCATCGTCATGCTGCGCATCGACGACGTCGAGGACATCGCCCAGGTCCGCCAGTTGCTGCGTGCCCACGAATACTGGCGCATGAAGCGTCTGGCCGTCGATCTGGTGATCGTCAACGAGCGCGCCTCATCCTATGTTCAGGATCTTCAGGTCGCCATTGAGACTGCGGTGCGAAGCAGCCAGTCGCGGCCACGGTTCGGCGAGGAACCGGCGCAAGGCTCGGTCTACGCGTTGCGTGCCGACTTGATGCGTGCCGACGCACGCGCCCTGCTCCATTCGGTGGCCCGTGTCGTGCTGATCGCCCGGCGCGGCTCCATCGCCGAACAGATCGCCCGCCTGCAGCTGCAGCGGGCTCCATCGGCACCCGCCGACACTCTCGTATCGATCCAGTCCGCGGCCCAGCCCATGGCGGAACAGGTGCCTGTGCCGGGTTTCCTCGAGTTTTTCAATGGTCTGGGCGGCTTCGACAAGGACGGACAGGAGTATGTGACCATCCTCGACGCCGGCCGTATGACGCCCGCTCCCTGGATCAACGTGATCGCCAACCCCGATTTCGGCTTCCAGGTGGCGGCGGAGGGCGGCGGTTTCACCTGGGCAGGGAACAGCCGGGAGAACCAGCTCACGCCGTGGTCCAACGATCCGGTCGGCAACCCGGCCGGGGAAGCGATCTATCTCCGCGATGAGGTGAGCGGGGACCTGTGGAGCGCCACCGCGCAGCCGATCCGCAACGGCGGGACCTATATCGCCCGCCATGGTCGCGGTTACAGCCGCTTCGAACATCGGGCGCACGGCATCGCGCTGGAGCTTCTGCAATACGTGCCACTCGCCGATCCGGTCAAGATTTCCCGCCTGACCCTGCGCAACCATTCGCCCGGCCCGCGCACGCTGTCCGTCACCGCCTATGCGGAGTGGGTGCTCGGCACGGCACGTGGCGCTTCGGCTCCGTTCATCGCAACGGAAATCGACGCCGCCACTGGAGCCATGCTGGCCCGCAACCGCTGGAGCCTGACCTTCGGCGAGCGTGTCGCCTTCGCCGATCTCGACGGCCGGCAGACGGCGTGGACGGCCGACCGTACGGAGTTCCTCGGCCGCAACGGCGGCCCCTCGGCGCCAGCGGCGCTCGTCGGGCGGTCACCGCTGTCCGGGGCGACCGGTGCCGGCCTTGATCCCTGCACGGCCTTGCAGGGCGTTGTCGAGTTGGAGGCCGGCGATACGGTCGAAATCATCTGGTTCCTCGGGCAATGCGCCTCGGCGGAGGCGGCCCGCGTGCTGATCGCGCGCTACCGCGACGCCGATCTCGACGCCGTTCTCGAAGCGGTCGCCGATCATTGGACTTCCGTGCTCGGCGCCGTTCAGGTCAAGACGCCGGACCGGGCGATGGACATCATGCTGAACGGTTGGTTGCTCTACCAGACGCTGGCCTGCCGCATCTGGGCACGCTCGGCTTTCTATCAGGCGAGCGGCGCCTACGGCTTCCGAGACCAGTTGCAGGACGGGATGGCGCTGAGCTTCGCCATGCCGAATGAGGCGCGGCGCCATCTGCTGCGCGCCGCTGGCCGGCAGTTCGTCGAAGGCGACGTCCAGCACTGGTGGCTGCCGCAGTCCGGGCAAGGGGTACGGACGCGGATCTCGGACGATCGCGTGTGGCTTGCCTTCGCCACCGCCACCTACATCGCCAGTTCGGGTGACGCAGCGATCCTGGAGGAGAGCGTGCCGTTCCTCGACGGTCCGCCCTTGCGTCCCGGCGAGCACGACGCCTTCTTCCAGCCGGCGACTGCCGACGAGTGCGCCTCGCTGTTCGAACACTGTGCCCGCGGCCTCGACCAAAGCCTCGTCCTGTCCGGCGAGCACGGGTTGCCGCTCATCGGCACCGGCGACTGGAACGATGGCATGAACCGCGTCGGCCAGGACGGCAAGGGGGAAAGTGTCTGGCTTGGCTGGCTGCTGCTCCGCACCATCGCGCTGTTCGCGCCGCTGGCGGACAGTCGCGACGCCGTCCGCGCCCGCCGCTGGCGTGACCATGCCGAGGCATTGCGCCAGTCGCTGGAGCGCGAGGCTTGGGATGGCGCATGGTACCGCCGGGCGACATTCGACGACGGCACATGGCTTGGCTCTGCCGCGTGCGAGGAGTGCCGCATCGACTCCATCGCCCAATCCTGGGCCGTGCTCTCGGGTACCGCCGATCCCGAGCGTGCCGCGACGGCGATGGCGTCGCTGGAAAGATTGCTGATCCGACCCGACGATGGCCTGGCGCTGCTGTTCACGCCGCCGTTCGATGGGACGACGTCCGATCCCGGCTATATCCGCGGCTATCCGCCGGGCCTGCGCGAGAATGGCGGGCAATATAGCCACGCCGCCATGTGGGCGATACTTGCGTTCGCCAAGCTGGGTGACGGCAGCAGGGCGGCCGCCCTGTTCGACCTCCTCAATCCGATCAACCACGCCCGCACGCCGGCGGAGGCCGAGCGCTACAAGGTCGAACCCTATGTTGTCGCCGCCGATGTCTATTCGGTGGCGCCACATGAAGGGCGCGGCGGTTGGAGCTGGTATACGGGTGCGGCGGGGTGGATGTACCGTGCCGGCACCGAGGGCATCCTCGGCATCCGCCGCGAGGGCGCATTCCTGGTCGTCGATCCGTGTCTTCCGGCTTCATGGACAGGCTTCGAAGCCACGGTAACCGTGGATTCGACCTACTACCACATCCGTGTGGAGGCGACGTCGCACGGTGATCGCGACGCATCGGACGCGGTCCTCGATGGCTCGCGTTTCGACCGGACCGGCGAAGCGGTGCGCCTGCCGCTCGATGGCGGGAGGCATAGCCTGGTCCTGCCGCTGCGGGATCGTCATGGGAAGCGGAGGTGGCAACCTGCCGATTGCAGCGGATAAGCCGCTCCCCAACGGGGGGTACGCAGCGGCGTCCTTAGGATCGGGAAGGGCGCCGTGGGGCGGGTGGCCGGGGAAATGTGGTCAAGGGAACGGGACGAGCTTTCCACGCGCTTCGTCCCACAGCCAGAGACAGCCTCCAGCCAACGCCCCTCCCAGGGTGAGAATGGGCGCTTCCTGGAGTGCCCGAATATCCCGGTGGCATTGCTGCAGATGATAGTTGGGAATGCGGGGATTCAGATGATGGATGTGGTGGAAACCGATGTTGCCGGTGAACCATTGGAGTATGGCGGAAAGACGCAGGTAGGAACTTCCCTGCAAGGCCGCGAGTTGTGGCTCCCATTGCTCCTGCCGAACCCACAGCGTGTGCTCGAACCGGTGCTGGACCGAGAACAGCCAGACGCCGGCTATGGCGGCGAGGATCGTAATGGGCAATTGCACCAGCAGCACCGTGCCGAAGCCGAGCCAGGCCGCGAGCGTTAGCAGCAGGGCGGCGATCATCAGGTTGGTTTATGGACGGACAGCCGCTCCTGCCGCCAATCGGACGGCGTGTCGAAGGGGAAACGGTACAGCACGAGGAAGACCAGCGGCGGCAGCAGGATCAGCGCCACCACCGGATAGCGGAGCAGGCGATGGAAAAGACGCTCGCGATGGCCGAGCGCGTTGTACTCGTCCAGCGTCAGACAGGATGAGTAGATGTCGTATCCACTGTTCCGCCGGTCGAGATTGTTCCAGTTGGCATGGTGACCGGCATGCTGGCGCCACCAGTTGGCATAGGGAGTCAAGGTCATGACACCGCACAGCGTGCCGATGGCATCGTTGGCCCGCGGTGACCGGAAGAAGGCCCCGTGCCCGCAATCGTGTTGGATGATGAAAATGCGAACCAGGAAGCCGGCGGCCGGAACGGCAAGCAGCAGCGTGACGGCGTAGCTGATGTCGAGGCTGAGGACCATGAGCGCCCAGCACCCGATGAAGGGCAGGACCGACGTTGCCAGTTGGGCGAGGCTGCGGACGAGGCTTGGTGTCTGGTAGGGGCGAAGCCGTTCGCGCAAAAGCGCATGTCCACCATCACCGATTGCGACATCGTTGTGCGGCGGCAATGTCGCACCCACGGCATCCTGAGTCATAAGCCCCCTCCTCGAAGAAGGTGTTGGAAGCCGGTGCCGACTTTCTCGGGATGGCGTAGGGGGCCTCACCCGTGACTTCGGCATTTATACTCGATCTCGTTTGCCGATGAACCGTTCACCCGTGTCCAAGTCTCGCTTCGCCCGAAGATCGGTAACCCTATATAGGCACGAACTCTCAATGACTCATCCGACAGGACGGTGATACTGCCACTGTAGGTCTGGCCATCCTGAGGATTGTAAACGGACCCGTCCCAGCGGTCGGGACCTACGGGGGTAAGGCCGGTTATGACGACGAGGCCGCAGATCCGCTGTGCTTGCTTGGCTGGATCCGGGTTCTTCTGATCCAGACGAGGCGAGCCACTCCGATCCGTAGCGTTCTCCAGCCAGATAATCCGACCGCAGAATCGATTGGCACAGCGGGTGATCCTAAGGACCGCATCCTTGTCTGCGGTTAGCCAGACACCTTGCAAGTCGGCTGCCGAAGCCGTCCCCGGCAGCCGGACAAGCGCCAAGCACCCGACGGCTATCACCACCGATCGGAGCATCGCCTTTTTGCACAAAGCAGGATCCTCCCGATTTCCCGGCTCCGGTTAATATCGCGGGCGATCGGCCGAATCGCTAGGGCGGACGTCCACCATCCTTTCGGCGATACGCTTTTGGTCGCGGGAATGGGTTGGTCAGGGGCGGGTTGCACCAGCGTTTAAGGCGGCAGCTTGACGGTGCGAGCGGCCAGCATCGCGAAGCTTTCCTGGTAGGGGAAGCTGGTCGGCGGAGGTGAGACGGCCACAATCGAAGTCAACGACAACCGGCTTGTCGGCAACCGGTGATAAGACGGGAAGATCCCCGGCACTCTCGGCCAAGGCGGGCGTGAACTCCATTGATCCGCTGTGAGACTGCTTCATCACAAGAATCATGTACGAAGCCAGCGGCTTAGCCCCGCGCCCGCCGACCCGGCTCCGGTGAATTGGTCAGGTAGAAATCCCGACACGGTTCAGGGGGCGGTCGTGGCAATCGACACCAGCTTGAAATGAGTGGCATCAGATCCCGGCGATCTCCAGCGTGCCATAAAGCAGGCTGAAGGGTTGCGCGGTGGCGAGCCTCGTCACCGCCTCCCCGTCGGCATCCAATCGGAACAGCGCGCCGCCTTGCCCGGCGTCGATCCCGCTGAAATAGAGGCTGTCGCCGACCGAGTGGAGGTTGCCGGGCGCCGTCCAAATCGTGTCGTGGGACCTGTCCGCCACCATGCGCGTGCCAGCCTCGGTACCGTTGCTCATCCACAGACTGCGTCCGTGCACTCCGTCGTCCGCGGTGAAGAACACCCAGTCGTCCAGAACGGCGAAGTCCGAGATGTTGGCCCCTGCGCTGCCAGGGGCGATATCCTTCACCATGCGCGTTCCCTGCTCCGTCCCGTCCGACATCCAGAGCTCAAAACCGTGCTGCCCATCCTCGGCCACAAAGGCAATCCGGTCGTCGAAGGCGACATACTGGTTGGGCAGGGAGAGGCCGACCGGCGGAAAATTCTTTACCAGCATTGTGCCTTCCGGGGTTCCGTCGCTGGTCCACAAATCCTCGCCGTGGTTATAGAACAGCCTGTCTCCCACTGCGCGTGCTGCCGCTCTTGGCGTCGGCGATGGCCTTTTCGACCGCGACATAGGCGGCCTTCAATTCAGTGACTGCACTGTCCGACAGCGTCGGAGCGCTGTGCCCGACAATGGTGTCGGCCGTCGTGTTCCCATTCGCGCCGTCGGTGGCGGAATCGCCCTGGGCGTGCTGGTGCTGAAGCTGGTGGTCCCGGAACTCTGCGACTGCGCTGTCGGTGGTCGTGACGGATGAGGTCGGCGCAGTGGCCTTGGACGTCACGGACTTGAGCGTATCAGTGGCGAAGTTGGTAGCCATAGGAAGTCTCCAAGCATTTCAGCCGATCGCCACCCGGCATTCCCGCGCCAATATTCCCGGCGCCAGCGGATGGCATCCGACCATCACACATGATGATCGTCGGCTCTCGTCTGCAGTCGTCATCCGACCGCCGGCAGACAATAAGTGCGAGTTTTCCGCAAATTGAACCGAATTCTGTCTGTCGCCACTCTTTGACACCGCTTGTGACGATGAGCGGTCATTTGGGAGTCAGGAATCGGTTGTTTGTAATTATTTACTTCTACTCTTTGAACAGGGCGCACGTCCACATGGGTGATACGCACGGGGCCGCGATTCCTGCGCGGAAAATTCACGGCCCCATCATGGTCACAGCACATCTGGCGCAGGCTTACCCCAGCAGCGCCGCTTCGATCCCGGCGGCGATGCCCAGCAGGCTGCGGTCGCTGCCGCGCCGGCCCATCGCCATCAGGCCGACCGGCAACCCATCGGCCGGAACCGGCAGGGAAATGGCCGGCAGGTCGAACAGGTTGGCGACACGGGTGTTTCGCAGCAACGCCAGATTGACGTGGTGGAAGGCCGCATCGTCCAGCACGTCGGCGATGGTGGGCGCCGTCATCGGCACCGTCGGCAGCAGCAGGACGGGATGGCGGGTCAGCCGCTCGTCCATCAGGCGGATCAACGCGGCACGGCGGTTCTGCATGCGGACATAATCGGCGGCGGGCGCCTTGCCGCCGGCCTCGATCCGCGCGCGGGTCTTCGGATCGATGCCGTCGAGCGCCGTGATGCCGAGATCGGCCAGGGTCGCCGCCAGTTCGATGGCTGTGAAGACGCCGATGCGGTCCAGTTCCGCCAGCGCGTCCAGTTCCGCCTCGATGGACCCGTCGACGACCTGCGCCCCGGCCGCCCGCAGCCGGTCGAGCGCCGCCTCGAAGGCGGCGGCGACGGCAGGCTCGGTCCCGTCGAACAGCCGCCCGCGCGCCACCAGGAAGGATTGCCCGGCAAGGGACAACGGTGCCAGCGGCGCCGGGTTGCCATCGGAAAGGATGCTGTCCAGCAGCGCAGCATCCGCGACAGTGGCGGTAATCGGCCCGATCGCATCCAGCGTCGGCGACAGCGGAAAGGCCCCGTCCGACGGCAGGCGCCCGGCGGACGGCTTGAAGCCGACCGCACCCGACAGCGCCGCCGGAATGCGCAGCGACCCGCCGGTGTCGCTGCCCAGTGCGATCTCCGCCATGCCGTCGATCACCGAGATCGCCGCCCCGGACGAGGAGCCGCCCGGCACCCGCGAGCGGTCATGCGGATTTCCGGGATTGCCGTAATGGGGATTGATGCCGACCGCGGAGAAGGCGAATTCGGTCATGTGGGTCCGGCCGACGATGACCGCCCCGGCGGCGCGCAGCCGGGCCACCGCCCTGGCATCGCGCCCGGTTGCCGGACGACCGCGCAGGATGGCGGAGCCGGCCGCCGTGGCATCGCCCGCCACGTCGAACAGCGCCTTCACCGAGACGATCCGCCCGTCGAGCGGCCCCAGCGAGCGACCGGCCGCGGCCCGGCGGTCGCTGGCGGCCGCCGCGGAGCGCGCCTCCTCCGCATAAATCTCGGTGAACACCATGGCACCCTGCCGCTCCGGATCGGCAATCCGGGAAAGCGCCGCTTCCAGCCGGTCGCAAGCGGAAGCGTGGGGGGCGGACTGGATGGACGGCATGGACATCGGGCGTGCTCCTGATCGGTCTTGCAACACGGCTGCGCGGTGGCGGCGGTGGCCGAACGCATGTGCCATATCGGCGCGGGCTTGGCGACAGCGATGATGCGGGGCAGCATGCGTAAAAAACCGGCAAATCCCTACTTTTGGAATAGTGTTTGCCGTTCGGCCGATGGCGCGTGTCCCCGGCGCTGTGATATTCAGGGCAGAACGAAGCGGACAGAGCAGACACACGGCCGACGCGAGTCCCCTCTTTCAGCGATAGCCTGACGGGTTCGGGGAACAGACGCCAACGGCCGGCCTTTTCCGGAATGACTCACGGAAGGACGGACTTCGATGCCTGCAACGCCTCACTTCCATCGCCCTGGCGTCACACCGCCCAATGCTGTCCACCAGCCCCGCCAGATCGCCATCGTCGGCGCCGGCTTCACCGGAAGCCTGCTGGCCGCCCACCTGCTGCGCGGCGCCCAGGCGCCGCTGGTGGTGCATCTGATCGAATACGGGCACCGGCCCGGCACCGGCGTCGCCTATTCCACACCGAACGGCACGCATGTGCTGAATGTCCGCGCCTACAACATGAGCGCCTATCCCGACGATCCGCGCCATTTCCTGCGCTGGCTGTGGAGCCGCGCGGACGGTCCGACGCCGGACGAGCCGATGCCGCCCAGCGGCCATGCCTTCGCCTCCCGCGCGCTCTACGGCGCCTACATCCAGGATGTCCTGGCGGAGGCCCAGGCCGAGGCGCCCGACCATGCCCGGCTGAACCTGATTCGGGCCGAAGCGGTGGATGTCCGGACCGAGACCCCATCGGGCAGCCGGCCGGCGGTGCATGTGCGGCTCGGCGACGGCCGGGTGGTCAGCGCCGACACCGCCGCCCTCTGCATCGGTAATTTTCCGCCCTCCCCGCCCTGTCTGGCGTCCCCGACCGCGGACGAGGCCTTCGCATCGGACCGCTTCATCGGCGACCCGTGGGATGCCGCCGCCATCGGCACCATCGACCGGGACGCTCCCGTCGCCATCCTCGGCACCGGGCTGACCATGGTGGACACGGTGCTGTCGCTGCTCGACCAGGGGCATCGCGGGCCGATCACCGCGATGTCGCGCCGCGGCCTGCTGCCGCTGCGCCATGAGGAGACGCGGCCCTACACCTCCTTCCTCCATCCGGATGTGCTGCCCAGCACGGTTCTCGACGTGCTGATCGCGCTCAAGGCCGACGCCCGGCGGGCGACCGCCGCCGGCTATGACTGGCGGTCGGCCTTCGACGCGCTGCGGCCGCACCATCACCGCATCTGGGCGCATCTGCCGATGGAGGAGCGCCGCCGCTTCCTGCGCCATGCCCGTCCCTTCTGGGAGGTGCATCGCCACCGCATGGCCCCGCAGGTCGCCGACCGCATCGCCGCCGCCCGCGACAGCGGCCAGCTGAGCATCCTGCCCGGCCGCCTGAAGGACGCCGCGCTGACCGCGCGCGGCCTGGAACTGACCGTCGCCGAGCGCGGCGGCGGTGCGGAGCGGCGGCTGACAGCCGGCGCGCTGATCAATGCCACCGGCACCAACTGCGACTACACCCGCATCCGCCACCCGCTGGTACGCTCGCTGCTCGACCGCGGCCTCGCCCGTCCGGACGAGTTGCGGCTGGGGCTGGACGTGACGGAAGGCGGGGCGGTGATCGCCGCGGACGGCACGCCGTCGCCGCGCCTGCTGGCGTTCGGGCCGGTTGCCAAGGCGCCCTTCTGGGAAATGACGGCGGTGCCGGAACTGCGCAGCCAATGCGCGGACGCCGCCCGCCGCATCCTGGGCGGACTGCCGGGCGGGGCGATGTCAACCCGGACGGGGTTGCCCGGCATCGGCACGCCGGATTTCCCGGAACTGCCACGACTGTAAAACGGCGGAAGGGTCACCGCGCCTTGGGCAGCGGCGGCGCATAGCCGCCGACCTTACTGGTCCGCAGCCCCAGGGCGGCGAGCCCCTCCACCAGCTTCACGGCGGCGGTGACTCCGTCCACCACCGGCAGTCCCATCTCATCGCTCAAGTTGCGGGCGAGGTCGGCCATGCCGGCGCAGCCCAGCACGATGGTCTCGGCGCCATCCTGCTCCACCGCCCGCCGGATTTCCGCCCGAACCCGCTCGACGGCACCCGACGCCGGATCCTCCAGCGCCAGCACCGGCACGCCGGCCGCACGGATGGTGCAGCGCCCGGCCATGCCGTAATGTTGCGCCAGCCGCTCCAGCGCCGGGACGGAACGGGCCAGCGTCGTCACCACGCTGAACCGGCCGCCCAGGAGCCCGGCAGTCTGCATCGCCGCCTCGCAGATGCCCACCACCGGCGCGGTGGCGAGGCTGCGCGCGGCGTCGAGCCCGACATCGTCGAAGCAGGCGATCACCGTGCCGGCGAGGACGCCGTCGCGCTGCTGCCGCTCGATCTCGGCCAGCATGCCGGGAACGGCCAGCGCCTCGTCGTAATAGCCCTCGATGCTGGCCGGTCCGCCCGGCGGGTTGGTGGCGACGATTTCGGTGCCGGGGGCCGCGACGGTGCGGGCGGCGGCACCGATCCGCGCGGTCATCGAGGCGGTGCTGTTCGGGTTGACGACCAGAATGCGCATGTCTTGAAAGTCCTTAAGCGCCGCTATGGCCCAGGCGGCGGCGGCGCAGCGCGATCAGGCCCAGGAAGAACAGGCCGATCACGGTGAAGGAGAAGACCGTCGTCAGCGACCCCAGCGCATAGAGCACCGGCGTGGTGACGTTGGTGGTCATGCCGTAGATCTCCAGCGGCAGCGTGTTGAAACTGCCGGCGGTCATCAGCGTGCGGGCGAACTCGTCATAGGACAGGGTGAAGCCGAACAGCCCGACGCCGATCAGGCTGGGCAGCAGGATCGGCAGCACCACATGGCGCACAGTCTGCCATGGCGTGGCGCCCAGGTCGCGCGCCGCCTCCTCATAGGCCGGGTTGAAGCGGTTGAAGATGGCGAAGACGATCAGCAGGCCGAAGGGCAGCGTCCAGGTCAGATGCGCGCCCAGCGCCGAGCTGTACCAGGACGGCTCCAGCCCCAGGATGTTGAAGAACAGGCCGATGCCCAGGCTGACCAGGATCGACGGCACGATCAGGCTGGCGACGGCGAGATAGAAAATCGCCCCGCTGCCGCGGAACCGGCGGCGGAAGGCGAAGCCGGCCAGCACCGAGAACAGCACGGTCAGCACCATCACCATCAGCCCGAGCGCGATGGAGCGGCGGAAGGATCCGCCGAAATCGCCCACCGCCTGCTGTTCGAACAGGTTGCGGAACCAGTGCAGCGAGACACCGTTCATCGGGAAGGTCAGCCCGCCATCCGGCCCCTGGAAGGACAGGATCAGGATGGTTGCGGTCGGGCCGTAGAGGAACAGCACAAACAGCGCGAAGAAGGCGCCCAGCAGATAGAAGGACAGGCCGCGGCGGGAGGTGTTCATCTCTCACAGCTCCTTGCGGATATCGACGATGCGCAGCATCGCCACCACCATGATCAGGACGACGGCCAGCAGAACCACGGCGTTGGCGGCGGCGGCCGGGTATTGCAGCAGCGAGATCTCGTTGGCGATCATCAGCCCGATGGAGGCGCTCTGACCGCCGCTCATCAGTCGCACGGTGATGAAGTCGCCCATCACCAGCGTGACGACGAAGATCGAGCCGATGGCGATGCCAGGCTTGGTCAGCGGCAGGATGACGTTCCACAAGGTCTGCGCGGCACTGGCGCCGCCGTCGCGCGCCGCCTCGATCAGGGCGCGGTCGATGCGCATCATCGAATTGAAGATCGGCACCACCATGAACAGCGCATAGAGGTGGACGAAGGCCAGCACGACCGAGAAGTCGGAGAACAGCAGGAACTCCAGCGGTTGGTCGATGATCCCGGCGGAGATCAGGCCGGAATTGAGCAGCCCGTTGCGTCCCAGGAATGGGATCCACGAGATCATGCGGATGATGTTGGAGGTCCAGAACGGAATGGTGCAGACCAGGAACAGCACCATCTGCCAGGTGGTCGACCGCACATGGAAGGCCAGGAAATAAGCGACCGTGAAGCCGATCCCCAGCGTGATTGCCCAGGTGAGCGCGGCGTATTTCAGCGTGTTCAGATAGGTCTTCCAGGTGACCGGCGAGGTCAGCAGCTCCGTGTAATTGGTCAGCACGAAGTCCGGGTAGAAGCGGACGCTGTCGTAGTCCCAGAAGCTGACGACAACGATGGTCAGGATTGGCACCAGCAGGAACAGCAGCAGCATCACGGTCAGCGGTGCCGCCTGGAGATAGGGCGCCACGCGCGGAGCCAAGCGGCGACGCCGCGCCCTGCCGGCGGCGGCCGTGACGGACGGTCGGGACGTTTCGGCGGTCAGGGTCATGGGCGTGGTCCTGCGCTTGAGGTGGTTTCGGCGATTATCCCCCTCTCCCCGGGGGGGGGAGAGGGGATGGCTGGCCACCGCAAGCCTTACGCCGCGATGAACTCGTTCCACTTGCGGACCATGTAGCGGTCCTCGTCCATCACCGCGTTCCAGCAGGCGACGCGGCCCATGCGGTCCTGGAACGAGCCGCCGTCGCGCACGGCGCCGGCCTTCTCCATCACCTTGCCCTCGGGGCTGAGGATGTCGGCCTTGGCCGGCTGACCCTCCATCCAGAAGGCCCATTCCTCCGGCGACATGTGCTGCTTGGCGGTGTCGAGCACGGCCGAGTAATAGCCCTGGCGGTTCAGATAGGCGCCGACCCAGCCCGACAGATACCAGTTGATGTATTCATAGGCCGCATCCAGCTCCAGCCCGCTCAGATGCTTGGCGATGCCGAGACCGCCGCCCCAGGCGCGATAGCCCTCCTTCAGCGGCTGGTAGACGCACTGGATGCCCTTGGCGCGCACGGCGGCAACGGCCGGCGACCACATCGACTGGATGATGACCTCGCCCGACGACATCAGGTTGACGCTCTCGTCGAAGGTCTTCCAGAAGGCGCGGAACTGGCCGGCCTTCTTGGCGTCGGTCATGATCTTGAGGGTCTTGTCGATCTCCTCCTTGGTCATGTTGCCCTTGTCGCCATATTTGACCTCGCCCATCGCCTCGCAGACCATGGCGGCGTCCATGATGCCGATGGACGGGATGTTCAGCAGCGACGCCTTGCCCTTGAAGGCGGGATCCAGCAGATCCTTCCAGCTGGAGATCGGCCGGCCGACCAGATCGGGGCGGATGCCCAGCGTGTCGGCGTTGTAGATCGTCGGGATCAGCGTCATCCACTCGGTCGGCGCCTTGGCGAACTTGGTGCTGTCCTTGCCCTCGACGAAGCCGACGGTGTGGGGGGCGGTGCCCTGGGCGATGGCGCTGTCGGGCGTCAGCTTGCCGGTGATGAAGATCGGGACGATCTTGTCGAAGTTCTTGATCTTCTTGACGTCCATCGGCTGCATGACGCCGGCCGGGAACACCTTCTTGCCGATCCAGTATTCGATGTCGGCGATGTCGTAGGACTTCGGCTGGGTCACCGCGCGCTGCGTCACCGCGTCGGAATCCAGCGCCGTCATCTGCAGGGTGAAGCCCAGATCCTCCTTCACCTTGTCGGCGACGGCGTTCAGGTTCGACACGCCGGTGCCGAACTGGCGCAGCGTGACGTTCTTGATGTTCTGCGCCCAGATGGTCGGAAAGCCGGTGATGGCGCCCGAGCCGACGGCGGCACCCGCCACGGCGGCGGTGCCCTTCAGCAGGGTGCGGCGGCTGACGCCGGTCGACAGCGTCGCGGACTTCGAAGGAGTACGGGTGTCGGTCATCGCTGAGCCTCCAGTCTGTTCGTCGTGTTGTTTTTTGATGGGCGGTTTTTGAAAAAGGTCAGGCCACCAGCGGGTGGATGTCGCGGCGGCTCCAGCCGGCCCGCACGCGGTCGCCCACGCCGACGGGGGCATCGAAATAGCGGGCCTCGTCCAGCACGACGGCGAACTCGTCGGCACCGGCGACGTCGAGGCTGAGATGGACCGAGGCGCCGTGATACTCCAGCGCGCGCACCGTGCCCTCCACCTGGATTTCGCTCGGCATATCGGCCGCGCCGAGCTGGATGCGGTCGGTCCGCACGGCACAGCGGCCGGCGTCGCCCACAACTCCGCCTTCGATCACGTTGTGGCCGCCGATGAAGCGGGCGACGAAGGCGGTGCGCGGCTGGTTGAACAGCTCGCGCGGCGGCCCCGCCTGCTCGATCCGGCCCTGGTTCATCACCACGGCAAGGTCGGCCAGCGCCATCGCCTCGGTCTGGCTGTGGGTGACGTGGATGAAGGTGATGCCGATGTCGCGGTGCAGGCGCTTCAACTCCTCCCGCATGCGCACCCGCAGGAAGGGGTCGAGCGCCGACAGCGGCTCGTCCAGCAGAAGCACGCCGGGCCGGGTGATCAGCGCACGGGCCAGCGCGACGCGCTGCTGCTGCCCGCCCGACAGCTGCGACGGCAGGCGCCCGGCATATTTGCCCATGTCGACCAGATCGAGCATCCCGGACGCCCGGCGCCGCCGCTCCTCCTTCGCGACACCCTTCATCTTCAGGCTGAAGGCGACATTGTCGGTGCAGTCCAGATGCGGGAACAGGGCGTAGCTCTGGAACATCATCGCGGTGCCGCGCTTGGCCGGCGGGTCGTCGTTGACCACGCTGTCGCCGATCAGCAGGTCGCCGTCGGTGATGTCCTCGTGCCCGGCGATCATCCGCAGGGTGGAGGTCTTGCCGCAACCGCTCGGCCCCAGCAGGCAGCAATAGGACCCGGCGGCGATCCGCAGATCGATGCCGTCCACCGCCACAGTCGTTCCATAGGCCTTGCGCAGCTTCACCAGCTCGACCGTCGAACCTGCCGTCATCGAAGGGCCTCCAGAATTGTGCACAATCTGCGCGGTCGTTTGTGACCGTTCCGACTTGTGCATCCCGCGTGCCAACGGCCAAATGGCGGAAATCCGCCGGTCGCATGGCCGCTCATTGCGCAAAGACGCGGCATTTGTGCAGCAGTTCAGCGCAGTGGCGCGGTTTTAGGCACTTCTGGTCCGGGCGACCGCCGGCATCCCGCTCAAGCGATTGCAGTTCCCTCGCTGGCCCGCTTTGTGCACAATTTGCGGTACGTTTCCCGCACTCCGGTAAAAGCACCTCCCCCGCCCATGACCACCGCCGCCCCTGCCAAGCCAGCCCGCCGCACTCCCCTCGCCCGCACCGGCGCGGCGCGCAGCAGCGCGGAATCCCGCATCGTCCGCAGCATCGGGGAGGCCATCGCCGACCGCCGCCTGCCGCCCGGCACCAAGCTGACCGAGGAAAGCCTGGCCGAAGCCTTCGGCGTCAGCCGCGAGCGGGTGCGCAAGGTGCTGCTTCTGCTGGCACAGCGGCGGGTGGTGACGCTGATTCCCAACCGCGGCGCCTTCGTCGCCAAGCCGTCACCGAAAGAGGCGCGCGAGGTGTTCGAGGCGCGCCGGGTGATCGAGCGGGCGATCATGGAGCGGCTGGAGCGGCTGCCCCGCCCGCTGTCCGACGACATGCTGGAGAAGCTGCGCGGCCATGGCGCGCTGGAGGACGCGGCGGAACGCGCCGCCGACCGCAAGGCGATGATCCGCCTGTCCGGCCAGTTCCACCTGTTGCTGGCCGAGTTCGCCGGCAACGCGACGCTGGCCGGCATCCTGACCGACCTGATCGACCGCTCCAGCCTTGCCATCGCGGCGTTCGAACGGCGGTCGTCGCACACCTGCTCCGCCGACGATCACCGCCGCCTGATCGCCGCCCTGATCGGCAACCGCCCCGGCGAAGCGACCGCCCTGATGATCGAGCATCTCGACGACGTCGAGCGCCAACTGGATCTTGAGGCGAAGACCGACACCCGCATCGACCTGAAGGCGATCTTCGCCGACGAACCGGAACCCACCTGACGGTACACAGGCCTCAAAAGACGGAAAGCCCCGGTTCCGCGAGGAGCCGGGGCTTTCCAATGTTGCGACCGGGGTGCCTTCGATCAGACCCGCAAGCCCGCCGATGCATTCAGCGAGTCCTGGATCTCGCCCGCCAGCTGGTCGGCAATCGGACCGACGATCACCTGGACCGAATTGGCCGACGGCTTCACCACGCCGCGGGCGCCGATGCGCTTCAACTCCACCTCGTTCACCCGGCTGGCATCGGCGACGTTCAGGCGCAGGCGCGTGGTGCAGGCCTCCACCGACCGCAGATTGCCGGCCCCGCCCAGGGCCGCGACATAGGCGCCGGCCCGGTCGCTGACCGCCGAGGCCGATGCGGCCGATACAGTGGCGGGCCGGATAGCTGCGGCCGCCGGTGCCTGACCGGCGGGAATGGCGATGTCGTCGCGGCCCAGCGTCTTCAGGTCGAAGCGCTGGATGACGAAGCGGAACAGCCCGTAATAGATGGCGAAGTAAGCGGCACCCACCGGCAGCAGCAGGATCGGGTTGGTCGCCTTGCCATAGTTCAGCACATAATCGAACAGGCCCGCCGAGAAGCCGAAGCCCAGCTTCACGTTCAGCACGTCCATCAGCACCATCGACAGGCCGGTCAGCACGGCATGAACGGCGAACAGCACCGGCGCCAGGAAGATGAAGGCGAATTCCACCGGCTCCGTCACGCCGGTCAGGAAGGCGGTCAGCGCCATCGACAGCAGCACGCCGCCGACCGCCGCCCGGTTCTCCGGCTTGGCGGTGTGATACATGGCGAGGCAGGCGGCCGGCAGGCCGAACATCATCACCGGGAAGAAGCCGGCCATGAAGGCGCCGGCCGTCGGGTCGCCCTTGAAGAAGCGGTTCAGGTCGCCGGTGACGCCCTGGTAATCGCCCAGCAGGAACCAGGCGATGTTGTTGATGATGTGGTGCAGGCCGGTGATGATCAGGATGCGGTTGAGCACTCCGTAGAGGAACAGGCCGAACTCGCCCAGCCCCAGCACGCCGGTGGTCAGCGCGGTCAGTCCGGAATCGACGACGGGCCAGCCATAGCCGAAGACCAGCGCGATCCCCAGCGCCGCCAGGCCGGTGACGATGGGCACGAAGCGCCGCCCGCCGAAGAAGGCGAGATAGTCCGGCAGCTTGATGTCCTTGTATTTGTTGTAGAGCTGACCGGCGATGATGCCGATCAGGATGCCGACCGGGATGCTGATGCGGCTGGACATCTTCGCCACCAGCTCCGGCGCAACGCCGCTCAGCACCACCGCACCCTTCACCGCCACGAAATAGCCGACGGCGCCGGCCAGCCCGGCAGCACCATGGTTCTCGCGGGCGAAGCCGATGGCGATGCCGACGGCGAACAGGACGCCCAGGTTGGAGAAGACGGCGTCGCCCGCCGCGGCGATGAAGGCGATGTTCAGCAGGTCGGGCTGGCCGATGCGCAGCAGCAGACCGGCGATGGGCAGCACGGCGATCGGCAGCATCAGCGCCCGCCCCAGCCTCTGGACGCCCGAAAAACGGTCGCCCGACAAACGATCAGCAGACATTCGGACGTCTCCCAGTGCAACGGGCTCCGGCCTCAAGGGGGCCGGGCCTCGCATGTTGGTCATTCTTGCGTGTTGGATCCCGACCGGGCCTGTTCCATGGCGCGGCGCAGATTGCCGCCGGTTTCGGCCAGCAGCCGGTCGATCTCGGGCGCCTCCAGCCCGGCCAGCCCCAGCACGGCGCGGCGCACGTCGCCGTGTCGCTCCAGCGCCGCACCGGCAGCATCCTCGTCCACGCCGGCGATGCGGGCGACCATGGCGGCGCAGCGGCGGCGGAGCTTGGCATTCTCCGGCCGGACATTGATCATCAGGTTGTCGTAGACATTGCCGAGCGCGGTCATGACGCCGGTCGAAAACAGGTTCAGCACCACCTTCTGCGCGGTTCCGGCACCGAGCCGGGTCGATCCGGCGATCACCTCGGCCCCCGTCGCGGTCAACACCGGATGCTCCACCGCGTCCAGCAGGTGGGAGCGCGCGCTGCTGGCGATGCCCATGGTCAGGGCCCCCGCCTCCCTTGCTGCGCGCAGGACGCCGACGGTGTAGGCGCTGGCGCCGCTGGCCGACAGGCCGACCACCACGTCGTCGGCGCAAACCCCCGCCCGGCCGGCATCGGCCCGTCCCGCCCCCTCGTCATCCTCCGCCGCCCCGGCCAGTCCGCGCGACAGATCGAGCCCGCCGGCGATCAGCAGCACCAGACGCTCCGCCGGCCAGTCGAAGGTCGGCCCCAGATCCAGCCCGTCGAGGGCCGCAACCATCGCCGACGACCCGGCCCCGGCATAGACCAGCCGCCCATTTCTCGCAGCGAGACGATCCGCAGCCGCCTCCACGGCGGCGGCGACCAGCGGCAAGGCGGGAGCGCAGGCGGCGAGTGCGCGCGTCTGCCCCTCCCACAGGGCCGTCATCAGTTCGGTGGCCGGCCACACGTCCAGCCGGCTGTACCGGTTCGCCGCATCTTCCGTGCCGCCCGCCATCGTTCCGGCTCCGCTGTCGCCCCGGCATCAGGTCAGGGGCTGGTGTTGTCTGGTTGGTGGTATTAGATTGGACTGTATGCGCAGAATACCAAAATCCGGACATTCCGCAATCTGAAACTGGTTGTAATTGTGCTTGCCCCTCTGCATCCCGTCCGGCGCCTGTTGCCCAAAGGCCTTTCAGTGGTATCATGCCGGTCCTGGAGCACTGGAGTGGTTGCCGATGTCCACTGCCGCCGCCGCGGCCCCGTTCGACCCGACCGCCCTGTCGGACGCCCTGCCCCTGCCGCTGTACCTGCAACTGGCGCGGCATCTGCGGACGCTGATCGTAGAGGGCAGGCTGACCGACCAGGACGCCCTTCCCGGCGAGCGGGAGCTGGCGGAGACCTTCGGTGTGTCGCGCGTCACCGTGCGCAAGGCCCTGCGCGAACTGATCGCGGAGGGGCTGCTGCACCAGCGCCAGGGGGCCGGCACCTTCATCAACCGCAGCCCCCATGTGGAACAGCGGCTGTCCGCCCTGACCAGCTTCACCGAGGACATCGGCGGGCGCGGGCTGAAGCCGGATTCGCGCTGGCTCAGCCGCTCGGTCGCCACCGCGACGCCGGAAGAGGCGATGGCGCTGGGCCTGCGTCCGGGGGCGGAGGTGGTGCGGCTGCACCGGCTGCGTCTGGCCGACGGCACCCCGCTCGCCATCGAACTCAGCGCCCTGCCGACCAGCGTCCTGCCCGATCCCGATCTGGTGCAGGGCTCCCTGTACGAGACCCTGCGCGGGCGCGGCCATCCGCCCTTCCGCGCGCTGCAACGCTTGTCTGCCATTCGCCTGCCGGCGGATCAGGCGACGCTTCTGGGGGTTCCCGACGGCGCCCCCGCCCTCTACATTGAGCGCCGCACCTTCCTGGAGAACGGAACCCCGCTGGAGTTCGTCCGTTCCCACTACCGCGGCGACGCCTATGACTTCGTCGTGGAGCTGTCTCTGGTCTGATCCGCCCGGACCATTCCGTCCCACACCGACGATTCCAACGAGAGCGAGCGATGAAGCCTGCCCTTGATACCCCGTTCCGCGTCCGCGCCATCCTGTTCGACATGGACGGCACCCTGATCGACACCAAGGGTCCGGTTGAGCGCTCCTGGCGCGCCTGGGCCGCCCGGCACGATCTCGATCCCGAGGCGATCCTGGCCGTCTGCCATGGCGTCCGCAGCATCGAAACCGTCCGCCGCTTCGCCCCCGCCGGTGCCGACATCGACGAGGAGGTGCGTCTGGTGGAGGAGTGCTACACCGGCGATACCGAAGGGGTGCGCGCGGTTCCCGGTGCCCTTGAGCTTCTGCAATCGCTGCCGCGCCACCGCTGGGCGGTGGTCACCTCCGCCCCGCACGACATGGCGCGGAAGCGCATCGCCCAGGCCGGCCTGCCGCTGCCCGACCTGCTGATCGGCGCCGACAACGTCAGCCAGGGCAAACCCCACCCGGAAGGCTACCGCACCGCCGCCGAGAAGCTCGGCTTCGACCCGCGCGACACCGTGGTGTTCGAGGATGCCCCGGCGGGACTGGCGGCCGGCAACGCGGCAGGTGCCTGGGTGATCGGATTGACCACGACGCTGCCGGCACATGAGTTGGACGGCAACCTGTCCCTGCCCGACCTGACCGCGCTGCGGGTGCGCGTGGACGAGGATGGTCTGGAAATCGTGGCGGTGGGCTGACGCCCGCCAAGGAAATCTCTACAAGGCGATCCGGGTAGAAATCGCGTCGTACGGCGCGGTCAACCCGGTGCCGCCTTCCTCGCGATCAACGAGGCCGGCGGCGACCAGCGCCTCGACATCCTCGTGCACGCGGCGATAGTCACGGCCCACCGCCTTGGCAAGAGCGTTGATGCTGGCCGCCGGCGCCCGGTGCAGATGCCGGAGCAGTTCCAACCGCTTTGGTGTCAGCGCGCGCGCCAGCGTCTCGAAGCTGTCGAAGGACAGGTGTCGCTCGTTGACCGGCTCTCCGTGTTCGGCCCGGCGCCATGCGTCCGCGAAACGGCCGGTGAGGTCCTCGGCAGTGTCCCCGACATGGATCTGTAGGTCGCTCATACATCGCCTCCTGCGGTCCGGACATCGGCCAGAAAATCCGTAATCAGCTGCTCCGGCGAGGTAAAACGATAGGGCTCCTCGCGCAGTCCGTAATGCCGATGGTCGCCCTTGCCCCGCTCATTGTCGTAACCGACCACGCGCTCGCCATTCACAATATAGACAAGTGAATATTTGAGCGGATGTTCGGGCGGCGGAACGGGAGCCGGAACCCTTCAGATCTTCACCTCGATGATGGCTCCTCCGGCCAACTCCCGGCGCTCCTTGAAGAGCAGTTCAGCCTTCGGCACGGAACAGCGCATCCCCGTCACTGAGATGGTAGATCATGGCATCAAAAGGCATATGGCGTCAAATGCCATAAGCAAGGCTTGTTGGGATATTGCAATTCAGATGATCAAGCCCCCCGCCACTCCCCCTCGACCCAAGTCCCGCGCACCGTCAGGTCCGGCCGCAGCAGCACCAGATCGGCCCGCCAGCCCGGCACGATCCGCCCGCGCTCGCCCGCGAGCCCCAAAAACTCCGCCGGATAGAGCGAGGCCATCCGCAGCGATTCCTCCAGCGGCAGGCCGATCAGCGTCCCGGCATTGCGCACGGCCGTCGCCATGTCGAGGTCGGCCCCCGCCAGAGTGCCGTCGGCCAGCACCAGCCGCCCGTCGCGCCGATAGATCGTCCGGCCGTTCAGCTCGAAGCGATCCGCGTCGGTCCCCGTCGGCGGCATCGCATCGGTCACCAGCATCATCCGGCCGCGCGGCCGGGCGGCCAGCGCGGCGCGCATCATCAGCGGATGAACGTGATGCCCATCGGCGATCAGCCCGCACCAGGGCCGCCCGTCGCCCAGCGCCGCCCCGGCCGGGCCGGGCTGGCGGTTGGCGATGCCAGGCATGGCGTTGTAGAGGTGCGTCACCCCGCGCACGCCGAGATCGAAGGCCTCCACCACCCGCTCGGCGCTCGCCATCGTGTGGCCGACCGACAGGATCACCCCCGCCGCCATCAGCCGGGACAGCGCCGCATCCTCCACGCATTCCGGCGCCAGGGTCAGCAGCACCCGGCCGCCCGGCATCCGCGCCGGCAGCCCGCCGATGAAGTCGAGATCGCCCTCGTCCGGCGCGCGGACGAAGCGCGGGTCATGCGCGCCGACCCGCTGCGGGCTGATGAACGGGCCCTCGAAATGAATGCCGAGCACGCCGCTGCCCGGCTGCGCCACCGCCGTCACCGCGGCCTCGGCGGCGGCACGGTGGCAGTCGGGAGTGTCGGTGATGATCGTCGGCAGCAGCCCGGTGGTGCCGAAGCGCCGGTGCGCCGCAGCGATGGCCAGCGTCGCCTCCACCGTCGGCTGCTCGTTGAACAGCACGCCGCCGCCGCCATTGACCTGGATGTCGAGGAAGCCGGGCGCCAGCAGGTCGCCGGCCTCCAGCGCCACCGTCCGCTCGACCTCCGGCGGGGTGCGTCCGGGGGCCACGATGTCGAGGATGCGGCCATCGGCGACCAGCAGGCTGCGGCCGTCGAGAATGGTCTCGCCCGTGAAAATCCGGGCGCCGGTCAGGAGCTGTCGCATCAGACGGTCTTCGTCACTTTGGCAAGGTTGGGCGGGCTGTCGGGGTCGATGCCGCGGGCCAGCGCCAGTTCATAGACCGCACCATAGAAGCTCTGCAATGCCGCCAGCGGCGCCACCTCCGGTGCGATCCCCGGCAGGCTCGGCAGCAGCGTGGTTCCCGCAAGCCCCGCTTCGGTGGTGGCGACAGCGGCCCCGAGCCCGACGATGCGCTCCACCACCGCGCGGGTGTGAGGCTCCGCCGCATCGGCCTGGGTCAGGGCCAGCACCGGGAAACCGGGACCGACCAGCGCCAGCGGACCATGGACCACCTCCGCCGCGCTGAAGGCCTCGGCATGCAGGCGGCAGGTTTCCTTGAATTTCAGCGCCATCTCCAGCGCCGCGCCGAAGCCGACTCCGCGCCCCAGCACATAGAGGTTCTGCGCGGTGGCAAGCGGCATCAGCGCCGGCTTCCAGTCCAGCCCCTTCGCCGCCTCCAGCGTGTCGGGCAGGGCCGCCAGCGTTGCCTTCAGGGCCGCATCGTCCTGCCAGTGCGCCACCAGCTGCAGATAGGCGGCCAGCGAGGCGATGCAGGATTTCGTCGCGGCGACGCTGCGCTCCGGCCCGGCCGCCAGCGGCAGGAAATGGTCGCACATCTGCGCCAGCGGCGAGTCCTCGGCATTGACGAAGCCGACCACCCGCGCACCGCCGGCCTTCGCCGCCTCCACCAGCCGCAGCAGGTCCGGGCTGCGCCCCGACTGCGAAACGGCGATGAACAGCGCCCCCTCCAGGCTGAGATACCCGCCATAGACCGAGGCGATGGACGGCCCGATGGAGGCCACCGCCCGCCCGATGCGCGTCTCGATCAGATATTTGCCGTAGGCCGAGGCATGGTCGGAACTGCCGCGGGCACAGGTGACGACGAAACGCGGCGGCTCACGCCGCAGCCGTTCGCCCAGCTCGGCGAAGCCGGCGCCACAACGCTCGATCTGCCGGGCCACCGCGGCGGGGGCCTCCGCCGCCTCCACCGCCATCAGCGGGATGGAGCCGGACGCTTTGAAATCTGGACTGCCCTGATCGGTCATGGCGGCGCTCGTGATTGACTGGTATAGATACCAATGTAAGACCTTCTTGTGCCGGAGGCCAGCGTCCATTGGTGGAATCGCACCACAACTCCTGCCGCAATGCGGAAAAGAAAAGCGGCGCGACCCAGGAAAGGTCGCGCCGCACGATAAAACCACTCAAATACCAGACAGGATACCCGCTATTCGGCGGCGCGCCGTCCGCCCGGCAGCATGCCGGTCATCGCCCCCGCCAGCGCGTCGGCGTCGTTGCCGACGATCAGGTCCAGGCCGTTGGCGCCCAACCCCATCACCGCGCGCACGCCGGCCCGCTTCAGCGCCTCGGCATTCGCCTTGCCGGCATCGCTCAGCTCGACCCGCAGACGGGTGGTGGCGAATCCGGCCACGTCCTTGATGTTGCCGGCGCCGCCCAGCGCCTCGGCGATGCGGGCGGCGCGGTCGGCCGGGACCGCCGCCGCGGCCGGAGCGGATACCGGTTTCGCCGCGACCGGTGCCGCCACGGCGGCGGGACCGTCGGCTTCCGCGCCGGCGCTGTGCAGATATTCCTGCATCTCCGTCTTCAGGTTCTCCGACAGGGTGCCGAACACCGCCTGCACGCTGTCGCGCACCCGCAGGACGCCGGACGCGCCCATGCCGCGCAGCTTGCCGTCATCGACGCGGGCCGGGTCCTTCACCACCACGCGCAGGCGGGTGATGCAGGCGTCCAGATTGCTGATGTTGCCACGCCCGCCGAAGGCCAGGACGAGGTCGCGCGCCCGCTCGCTGCCGGTGGCCGTGCTGACGCTTTCCTCCGTCGCATCCTCGCGTCCGGGGGTCTTCAGGTTCAGCGCCAGGATGGTGTAGCGGAACACGACATAATAGATCGCCGCATAGACCGGCCCCAGGATCAGCACCAGCCACCATTTCTGCGACAGCGGGCTCAGCGCGTTGAACAGCACGAAGTCGATGCCGCCCTGCGAGAAGGTGAAGCCCATGTGGGCGCCCAGCGAGTTCATGATGAACTGCGAGGTCGCCGCCAGCATCGCATGGATCAGGTACAGCACCGGCGCCAGGAACAGGAAACTGAACTCGATGGGTTCGGTGATGCCGGTCAGGAAGGAGGTCAGTGCGGCGGACACCATGATGCCGCCGACGCGCACCCGGTTCTCCGGCTTGGCGGTGTGCCACATGGCGATTGCCGCGGCCGGCAGGCCGAACATCTTGAACAGGAAGGCGCCGGACAGGATGCCGGCTGTGGGATCGCCGGCGAAATAGCGGGCGATGTCGCCATGGACCACCTGCCCGGCGGCATTCTGGAAGGACCCGATCTCGAAGAAGAAGGGCACGTTCCAGATGTGGTGCAGGCCGAAGGGAATCAGCAGGCGTTCGACGAAGCCATAGATGGTCGCGGCCAGACGCGGGTCGTTCACCGCCGCCCAGCGCGAGAAGCTGTTGATGCCCTCCTGCACCGGCGGCCAGACCACCGACAGCACGATGCCGAGCACGATGGCGGCCAGCGCCGTGATGATCGGCACAAAGCGCTTGCCGGCGAAGAATCCCAGATAGGCCGGAAGCGAGATCTTGTAGAAGCGGTTGAACATCGCCGCCGCCAGCCCGCCGGCCAGGATGCCGCCGAACACGCCGGTTTCCATCGACTTGATGCCCATGATGGTCTTGGGCTCCATGCCCCAGACCCCGGTCATCACGCCCAGCGTGGCGAGCATCACGATATAGCCGATGGTGGCGGCGATGGCCGACACGCCGTCATTCTCGGTGTAGCCCAGCGCCACGCCGATGGCGAAGATCAGCGGCAGGTTGCCGAAGATCACGTCGCCGGAATTCTTCATCAGCATCGACAGCAGCGGCGGCATCCATTCGAAGTTTGCCGCGCCGATACCGAGCAGCAAACCGGCGACGGGAAGAACCGCCACCGGCAACATCAGCGACTTGCCGATTTTCTGTAGAAACGCAAAGGGGTTCATTGCCATGGCGGCTCTCCCGCAAATTGTCCGGCGGCGGCGACATCCTGGGGTCCGGATGGGTCGGCCCTGGGTGGGACTACAACCTGACCCATGCCCGGGTTTCACGACATAGGCGACATAGCGTCCCGGGCAAGCTTGCGGCTTATCCCCGATGCGCCATGCGGGGCGCGGATTGGCCGCAGGCTTTCGCCTTTCCCGGACGGGATCTTTCGATAACATATGACGAGAATTGCGCTTGGGCTATGCGGCGTCTGCGCACAGACGGCGTCCGATACGGGAGACGCCCGCCAGGGGATGCCCGCTGCGGTCTGGCGATAAGAAAAGAGGACCGAACCACATGACCGCGATCACGCTTGCAGCCCCGCTGGCCGGATGGGCCATGCCGCTGTCCGAGGTGCCCGATCCCGCTTTCGCCCAGGGGCTGGTCGGAACCGGCATGGCCATCGACCCCACGGTGAGCGAGTTGCGCAGCCCCTGCGACGGCACCGTGCTGTCGATCCACCGGGCGCGCCATGCCTGCACCGTCCGCACCGCCAGCGGCGCGGAAATTCTGCTGCATCTGGGGGTCGACACCGTCGGCCTGAACGGAGAGGGCTTCACCGCCCATGTCCAGGACGGGCAATCGGTCAAGACCGGCGACCGCCTGATCAGCTTCGACATGGATCTGGTGGGAAGCCGGGCGCAGAGCCTGGTCAGCATGATGGTGGTGGTGAATGACGGCTACACCGTCGACGGGCTGTCGGTGGATCGCGAGATCGCCGCCGGCGACGCGGCGATGACCGTCCATGGCGGCAGCGGCGCCGATGCCGGACTTCCCGCCGCCGCTCCCGACTCGGGAGAAGACGGCGACGGAGAAACCGGCGAGCGGAGCGTCGTGCTGCCCATCGCCAGCGGGCTGCATGCCCGGCCGGCGGCGGCCCTGGTCGCCGCGACGAAGGCCTATCCCGGCACCGTCACCATCCACTGCCGCGACCGCCGCGCCAACGCCAAGAGCGTGGTCGCCCTGATGGGGCTCGGCACCATGCTCGGCGACCGGCTGACGGTGCGCGCCGCCGGCCCCGGCGCCCAGGACATGGCGGAGAGCATCGCCGTGCTGATCGAGGGCGGGCTGGGCGATCCGGTCGTCTCCACCGTCGCTGCCGGTGCCGCCGCCGGCGCCGGTTCACAGGCCGCGCCGGCTGCACCTCCAGCCGCCGCCACCCCGGCCCAGCCGGCCGCCGAGGAAGAGGTCGGCCCGCCCTTCGCCCCCGGCGAGGAGGTGCTGCTGAAGGGCACCATCGCCGTGCCGGGACAGGCGGTCGGCGCCGTCGTCCGCCGGTTCCGCAGCATTGTGCGCGTGGTCGAACAGGGCGCCGGCCCGGATATCGAGGAGCCGCGCCTGCGCCGGGCGCTGGAGCAAGTCGTCGCCGGCTTGGCGCAATCCGCGCAGCGGATGCCCGAACATGCCGCCATCTTCCAGGCCCACCGGGAGCTTCTGGACGATCCGGAACTGCTGGACGGCGCGCTCGCCGACATCCGGGCCGGCAAGAGCGCCGAATGGTCCTGGCAGCGCACGGCGCGCCTCCAGGCCGACGCCCTGGCCGCCCTCGCCGATCCCCGCATGGCCGAACGCGCCGCCGACCTGCGCGACCTTGAACAGCAGGTGCTGACCGCCCTGTCCGGCAAGGGACCCGACGTCGGGCTGGCCGAACTGCCGGCGGGCAGCATCGTTTTGGCCGACGAGATCCTGCCCTCCGACCTCGCCGGGGTTCCGGACGGACGGCTGGCCGGCATCGGCATGGCGCATGGCGGCCCGACCTCCCACGCCGTCATCCTGGCGGCGGCACTGGGCGTGCCCACCGTGGTGGCGCTGGGCCGGCAGGCGGAGCGGGTGCCGGACGGCGCCCCCGTGGTGATCGACGGCAACCGCGGCGAGCTGCTGGTCTTCCCGCCGGAGGACACGCTGGCGGCGACCCGGACCGCCGTTGCCGCCCGCACGGCGCGCCGCGAGGAGAACCGCCTCACCTCCCGCGAGGACTGCCGGATGGCCGACGGCACGCGGATCGAGGTGTTCGCCAACCTGGGCCGGGTCAGCGACGCCCCCGGCGCGGTGGTGGAGGGTGCCGAGGGCTGCGGCCTGCTGCGCACCGAGTTCCTGTTCCTGGAACGCCAGTCCGCCCCGACCGAGGATGAGCAGTACCAGCAGTACCAGCAGATCGCCGACGCGCTGGAAGGCCGGCCGCTGGTGATCCGCACGCTGGATGTCGGCGGCGACAAGCCGCTGTCCTACCTGCCCCTGCCGAAGGAGGAGAACCCGGTGCTCGGCCTGCGCGGCGTCCGCGTCGGCTTGCGCGAACCGGAGCTTCTGCGGGCGCAGATCCGCGCCATCCTGCGGGTGAAGCCGGCCGGCGTCTGCCGCATCATGGTGCCGATGATCGCCTCGCCGTCCGAACTCCAGGCGGTGCGGGCGATGGTGGACGAGGAGCGGGCAAAGCTCGGCCGGGCCGAACCCATCGAGCTGGGGGCGATGATCGAGGTGCCGGCCGCCGCCCTGATCGCCGACCGCATCGGCGCGGTGGCGGATTTCCTGTCCATCGGCACCAACGACCTGACCCAGTATGTGCTGGCGATGGACCGCGGCAACCCGCATGTGGCGGCCCAGCTCGACGCGCTGCATCCGGGCGTGCTGCGGCTGATCCGCCTTGCGGTGATGGGGGCGAAGACCCATGACCGGGTGGTCGCGGTGTGCGGCGGCTCCGCCTCCGACCCGATGGCGGCGCCGCTGCTGATCGGGCTGGGCGTCACCGAACTGTCGGCCACCCCGGCGGTGATCGCCGACCTGAAGGCGTTCATCCGCACCCTGCGCATGGAGGATTGCCGCCGCGTCGCCGAAGCCGCCCTCGGCACCGACAGCGCCGACGAGGTCCGCCGGCTGGTCGCGGAGAGCTGGCCGGCGCTTTGAGTGCCTTAATTCTCCCTCTCCCGTCCCGGGAGAGGGAAGGGGCCTATGGCATCGCCATGGGAAGGGTGAGGGGTTAGGCTCGAAGCCATGCGGTTCGCGCTCATGCGCTCCGGGATTCTTGGGCGGCCCCTCACCCTCCCCACTCCGTGGGTCCCCTCCCTCTCCCGGGGCGGGAGAGGGCGTTTTTGCGTCACACCCGCCCGGCCATCAGCAGCACCGCCGCCGCCTGCCGGCCGCCATGCCAGCGGGCAGCGCTCCGGGCGGCGGCCCGCATCGCGGCGATGCCGATCAGCGATGCGGCGACGAACAGCCCCGGCGTCAGGTCGCCGCGCATCAGCAGCGCCGCACCCAGCCCGACGATCAGCACACGATAGACCGTTTCGCAGAAGCCCAGCCCGGCGAGGAAGCCGTCGGTACAGCCGAAGCTGTCGGCGCCGGCCAACCGGGCGAGCTGCGACTGCCCGCCCGCGGCTTGCGCCGGCCCGGTCGCCCCCACCGCGATCATCGCCGCCAGCGCCGCGACTCCGGCCAGCGCCATGGTACCCATCAGCGGGCTCACCAGCGCCAGCACCGCCAGATGGACCGGCGCCCATGCCGCCTCCAGCACCCACAGACGCTGCAACCACCCGGTGGCGGCACCCGACGGCACCAGCCGCGCCAGTTCCCGCGATTGCGCCAACTCCAGCATCGCATGCAAGGCGAACAGGCTCAGCGCCACGGCCACCAGCAGAAGAAGGCTGCCGTCGTCGCCTCCCACCCACAGGGCATCCTGCAATGGCCGGGCATACAGCGCGCTGCCGACCACCAGCAGGTTGGCCGCCACCCCGAACAGGCAGCTGCGGATCAAAGCGGACCGGTTGGTGACCGCGTGACGGGCGATGGACGACGCCATGTCGGACGCTCGCGTTCGGAAGGGAAGGACCGGCGGCAGGCCCTGCGCCCCGCGCGCCATGGCGGGGGATGGACAGTCCCGGCCGGCGTGCTGGTGGGTGGGCTGGCGGGCTGGCTGATGATCGAACGATGACAGGCTCATGCGGGCTACGGCCGGACGGCCGCTCCTTAAACCTTGGCGGACCTTGGCGGTCCTCGTGACACTGCGCAGCCACGGCGACCGTCGCATGCCCGGCATGATGCGTGGGAAAATTTCCCACATCAAGCGAAAAGGTGATTCCCTTTCCCTTCCGCCGCGCTATTGTCACGTCGGTCCTTAAGATCGATGCCCACATCGGTCCAGGGCCAGCCCCCAACCGCCGGAGTGTCAGGCGCGTGCCGATCCGCAGCCCCGAACCAGACCGCCCGACAGTGGCCGGCAGCACCGGGGCGGCACCGCCGCCGGCGCTGCTGACGGCGGTGCGCCGGCTGCTGGTTCCGCTGGTGCGGACGCTGGTCGGCTTCGGCATTTCCTGGCCGATGCTGGCGAACCTTCTGAAGTCGGTGTATGTCGAGGTTGCGGAGCGCGGCTTCGCGCTGCCCGGAAAACCGATGACCGACAGCCGCATCACCCTGCTGACCGGCGTCCACCGCAAGGACGTCAGCCAGATCCGCAGCGCGCCGCCGGTCGCGGAGGCCGCCGCAGCGGCCGCCCCGTCGCTGGGCGCCCAGGTGCTGAGCCGCTGGCTGACCGAAGCCGCCTTCCTCGACGCCGACGGCCGCCCCCGCCCCCTGCCCCGCGTTTCCGACGGCGAAGCCGGCTTCGAAACGCTGGTGACCGGCATCAGCAAGGACATCCGCCCGCGCGCCCTGCTGGACGAGCTTCTGCATGCCGGTCTGGTGACGGAACGGCCGGACGGGCTGCTCGACCTTGCCGAGGCGGCGCATGTGCCGCGCGGCGACCTCGACAAGCTCGCCTATTACTATGGCCGCAACCTTGCCGACCATCTGGCGGCGTCCGGCCACAATCTGGCGGGTGGCGCGCCGCCGTTCCTGGAGCGGGCGCTCGCCTATGACCGGCTCAGCCCCGACTCGGTCGCCGTCCTGCGGCGGGAGGCCGACAGGCTGGGCATGGCGATGCTGGTCGAACTGAACCGCCTGGCGGCCGATCTCGCCGATGGCGACGCCGGCCGCGACGACGCCGGCCACCGCTTCACCGCCGGCCTCTACCTCTATGACGAGGAAGAGGCGGCAGACCCTGCGCGGCACGATGCCGGGTCCGGCGAGGGAGCGGCGGCATCGTGATCCGCAAGCCCGCCCCCCTCGCCCGCACGCTGTTGCTGACGCTGATGCTGGCCGCCGCCGGCTGCGGTCCCACCCCGAACCGGGACGGCGGAGTGGTGGACGGCCGCATAGCAGACCGGGGCATCGGCGGCACCGGCGTTTCTGTCGCCGACCGCGGCATCGGCGGCACCGGGATAACCAGTAGCGGCATAACCAGTACCGGCATCGTCGGAACCGTCACCGCCTTCGGCAGCGTCTGGGTCAACGGCCTGCGGGTCGATCTGCCGCAGACGACCCAGGTGCGGATCGAAGGCCGGCCGGCCCAGCCCGGCGACGTGCGGATCGGCCAGACGGTCGCCATGACCGCCGCCCCGGGCGGGCCGACCGGCCTGACGGCGCAGACGCTGGAGGTGCGCTTCGCCGTCGCCGGTCCGGTGGAACGGACGACGGCCGGCGGCGCTCTGGTGTTGGGACAGCGCATCGACCTTGCCGAGGCGGAGGGCACCACGGCGCTCACCCCCGGACGCTGGGTCGCGATCTCGGGCCTGCGCCGGCCGGATGGGGTGATCGACGCCAGCCGCGTCGATCCCTGGGAGCCGGCGCGCGGCTGGATCCTGCGCGGACGGCTGGACTCCGTGACACCGAAGACGCTGACCGTTGCCGGGCTGACGCTGTCCCGCGGCCGGAGCCTGAGCGGCGCCCTCCCGGCGGTGGGCAGCATCGTGCGCGTCGCCGGCAAGCCCGATCCCGCCGCGGCGCTCGCGGTGGACGCCGATCCCTTCAATCCCTTCGGCGGCACGGTCAGCGCCCTGTCGATCGAAACCTATGTCGATGCCTCCGGGCAGACGACGAGTCCGGGCGGCCCGCGCATCGGCCGGCCCGACGGCGGAGCCGCGCCCGCGCGTGTGGTGATCGACAGCGTGGTGACGTCCGGCGGCGGAATCGACCGCAGCCGGTCCTTCGGCGCCGCGCGCCTGGGCGGCCGGTCGCTCGACGGCGCCGATCCCGCCGCCCGTGCGGCCGGGCTGGCACGGGCAGGCATGCGCCCCGACGGCCCCCAGGGGCAGGATGCACCGGGTATGGAGGGGCCGGGCATGGAGAGGCCGGAAGGACCGGTCGACGGCCTGCGCACCCATCCTGGATGGGGGGCGCCACCCAGCCCCTATGGTGGCCCCTATGGCGGCCCGGCCGCCGGCCAGCGGCCCGCTGCCGGCCCCAACTCCAGCCCGGACGGCAGTTCCGCCTCCGGAGCCGCCCGTGCGGCCAGCCCGCCCTCTTCCACGGGCGCCGCGCCGGACTCCACCGCCGCCCCGACCGGCGGCGGGTTCGGGGGAGGGTTCGGCGGTCCCGGCCGGGGACGGGGCTCCATGCCGGGGGATGGCGGTTCGCCCCACGGCGGCCCCAAAGGAGGGTTCGGCGGAGGATTTGGCGGGGGTTTCGGCGGCGGGCCGGACGGGGGTCGCGGCGGGCATTTTTGATCAAGCACAGCGACCGATGCGTGCAAATAACGCCACACCCTGGACTTGAGTATTTATTTTAAAAGCCTGCAAGACGCCTTTGACCCCCGCTCACAAGGCGCTGCGGCATTTTGATCCACATTTGGATTCTGCCTGCATTCCCGAACTTATCCGCATTAGAATATTAATATATCAACGTCGGAGGAAAGCCGTCGCGGAAGACCGGCGCCGCTGTCAATCAGGGCTAAACCGAAACCGCATAGTCGGTTTCCAGTATTGTCTTCGGTTTAGGCCCTAACCGGTTTCCAAAACACGCCCGCTCGACCGGCCCGCCCCGGCAGGGGGAACGGTGTCGTGCCGTCCGAAACGGCTCCAACTCTTCGCACAGACAGGACCAGACCATGATCTCGCTCCTTTCGCGGCTGTCGATCCGCGCCACCCTTGGACTCGTCGTCGCCGCGCTGGGGCTGCTGCTGATCGCCACCAGCTGTGTCACGCTGATCGACGTCGTCGACCGCACCCGCAATGCGCAGCGTGTCGCCACCCTCAGCGAGACCAGCCGCGACCTGCTGCGCACGCTGTTGGCGATCCGGTTGGAGCGCGGTCTGGTCGCTCCGGTACTGGGGGCGGAGGAGCCGGCCGGCGACGCCGACCTGCGCGACATCGCCGCCAACCGTGCGGTGGCGGAAAGCGGCTATGCCGCCATCGCCGCCAAGCTGGACGCGCTCGAACTGCCCGGCCTGCCGGCTGCGGCCGCGACGCTGCGCACCGCCCACGACACGCTGGCGGCCTTGCACCAGAGGGCGGACTCCGCGCTGCGCCAGCGCAAACCCGCCCGCGATCCGGCGGTGGCGGAGGCCTGGGCGACGGCGCCGGTCGCCTATCTCGACGCGCTGACCGCCGCGACCGACCTGCTGGACGGATCGCTGAAACTGGCCGATCCGATGATCGACCATCTGCTCGGCATCAAGCGCGCCGCCTGGAACACCCGGCTGAATGCCGGCGGCATGGCGCTGCGCATCCAGACCGCGGTCGCCACCGGCCAGGCCTGGACGCCGGCCGACGCGCAGGCGGTGGCGGAGGCCATCGGCCGCACCGGTCAGGCCTGGGCCCTGGTCAGGGAAGCGGCCTCCCGCCCCGACACGCCCGACCGGATCCGCGAGGCGGTCGAAAAGGCCAAGGTGAATTTCGAAGGCCCGCTGGTCGACCAGCGCAAGGCGGTGCTCGCCGCCCTGGCCGAAGGCCGCAAGTCTCCGGTCGAGATCGGCACTCTGCGCCAGCAGGACACCGCCAGCCAAGGCTACATCGTCGATGCCGCCCTGGCGGCGGTGGACCGCATGGTCGTCCGTTCCGATGCCCAGGCCGCGCGTGCGGCGCAGGATGCCGTCATCGCCGGTCTGCTGGTGGTGGCCGCCATCGTGCTGGCCGTCGCCGGCCTGATCGTCGCCAAGCGCCGGGTCAGCGATCCGATCCGCGAAATGACCGAGGCGATGCGGCGTCTGGCCGACCGCGACATGGCCGTCGCCATCCCCGGCCTTGGCCGCGCCGACGAGATCGGCGGCATGGCGGCGACCGTCACCGTCTTCCGCGACAGCATGCTGACCGCCGACCGTCTGGCGGCGGAGCAGGCCCGCGAACAGGCCGCCAAGGAGGCGCGGGCCGCCCGGCTGGAAGCGCTGATGCGCGATTTCGACGCCAAGGCCATGCACATCGTCGAGACGGTGGCCTCGGCCGCGACCGAGATGCAGGGCACCGCCGGCGCCATGTCGACCACCGCCAGCCATGCCAGCGCCCAGGCGACCGCCGTCGCCGCGGCCTCCGAACAGGCGTCCGTCAACGTCCAGACCGTGGCGTCGGCGACCGAGGAGCTGTCGGCCTCCATCCTGGAGATCGGCCGGCAGATCGCCGCCTCCACGCGCATCTCGGGCGAGGCGGTGACCCAGGCCGAGCGGACCAACAGCACCATGCGTACGCTGGTGGAGGCGGCCGACCAGATCGGCCATGTGGTGGAGATGATCAACAGCATCGCCGCACAGACCAACCTGCTGGCGCTCAACGCCACCATCGAGGCGGCCCGCGCCGGGGAGGCCGGCAAGGGCTTCGCCGTCGTCGCCGGCGAGGTGAAGGCGCTGGCCAGCCAGACCGCCCGCGCTACCGACGAGATCCAGGCCAAGGTTAAGGAGATTCAGCAGGCCACCGGCGGCGCCCAGGACGCCATCCACGGCATCGGCCAGACCATCGGCCGCATCAGCGAGATCACCACCACCATCGCCGCCGCCATCGAGGAACAGGGCGCCGCCACCCGCGACATCGCCGGCAACGTGACGGAGGCCGCGCGCGGCACCACGGAGGTGTCCTCCACCATCGTCGGCGTCAACCACGCGGTGCTGGAGACCGGCTCCGCCGCCACCGAGGTGCTGGACGCCGCCAGCAGCCTTGCCCGCGAGGCGGAAACCCTGCGCGGCGAGGTGGCCTCCTTCATCACCGCCGTGCGGGCGGCGTGACGCCGGTTCCCGTCGCCGGTCCGGCCAGCATGGTTTCCTGCACCGCCATCACCGCGGCGCCGATCACCCCGGCGCTCTCGACCTCCGGCACATACTGGATGTCGAGATGCCGGGTGGAGAGGGCGAGCGAGCGCCGATAGACGCTCTGCCGGATCGAGGCCAGCAACAGCGGCCCGATCCGCGCGACACCGCCGCCGATGAAGATGTGCGACGGGTTGAAGAAGTTCACCACGGCGGCCAGCATCCGCCCGATATCGCCGCCGGCCTGCTGGACGATGGCGGTGGCCGCCGCATCCCCCGCCCGGCTGGCGTTGCCGAGGTCGACCGTGGTCAGCGCACCGTTGCGCTCCAGCAACTCCATCAGCCGCGGGCTCTCCCCGCCCCGCGCCGTCTCCTCCGCCATGCGCGCGATGGCCGGCCCGGCCGCCATCGCCTCGACGCAGCCGGCATTGCCGCAATGGCAGACCGGCCCCTGCGGATCGACGCAGATATGGCCGACGTCGCCCGCCGACCCGTCCCGCCCGCGATACACCAGGCCGTGGCAGATGATGCCGCAGCCGATGCCGGTGCCGACCTTGATCACCAGGAAGTTCTGAAGCTGGCCGCGCAGGCGCCAGTGCGTGCCCAGCGCCATGATGTTCACATCGTTGTCGACGAAGACCGGGGCGGCATACTCCTCCGCCAGGAATTCGCGGATCGAGAAGGTCTCCCACCCCGGCAACAGCGGCGGGTTGACCAGCATGCCGCTGTCGAAGGCGACCGGACCCGGCACGCCGACGCCGATGCCCAGCACCCGCCCCGGCCCGATCCCCATCCGCTCCCGCGCCTCGCGCAGCAAATCCCGCACCCGCCCGAACACCACCGCCGGCCCGTCGCGCACGTCCGCCGCTTCCGACCTATGGTCCAGTACCGTCATGTCGGGGGCGAGCAGCGCCACGTCGATGCTGGTGGCGCCGATGTCGATTCCCGCCAGCACCCCCATCCGGTGGCTCAGCCGCAGCACCTCTGGCCGCCGGCCGCCCGAGGATGGCTGCACCCCGCCTTCCTCGATCAGTTCGCGGCCGATCAGGCTGGAGATCGCAAGGTTGGCCTTGCTCTTGGAGAAATCGACCGACGCCGCCAGTTCGCCCCGCGACAGGCCGCCCGCCCAGAACAGCCGCTCCAGCAGGGCGCGCTCGCCGTCCGACAGACGTTGCCAGTCAACCATCGACGAGTGCCTTTCCGAACGACGCGTGTCTCCTTCCCTATCACAGCTTACCCACTTTTGCCAAATTATGTTCGAAGTCGGCCATTGTCTGTCCAAAGCGGCGGGCTTACCATCAGCCCAACGAACGAAGCGGCGTCTTACGGGACGACACGCCTCGCAGTGGGAGAAACGTCATGGACGGTATCCGCCCGGCCGCAGGCTTGCGGTTGGTGGAAATGCCGTCAGGGGGTGCGGAGCCATGAGCCTGCATGTCGCCTTCGACGGCATCACCAAGGAATTCGGACCCGTGCGGGTGTTGCACGGCGTCAGTTTCGACCTGCATCCGGGCCGGGTGCATGGGCTGCTGGGCGAGAATGGCGCCGGCAAATCGACACTGATGAAGATCCTCGCCGGCTATCACGCACCGACCTCCGGCACGCTCCGCATCGACGGCGAAGCGGTGACGTTCCGGAACTCCCGCGACGCCGAACAGCGCGGCATCGTGCTGATCCATCAGGAACTCAGCCTCGCCGACGACCTCACCGTCGCCCAGAACATGTTCCTCGGCCACGAGATCAAACGCGGCTGGCTGCTTGACGACCGCGCGATGCGCGACCGGGCGGCCAACGCCCTGCGCCAGGTCGGCTTCGAGCGCGATCCCGACACCAAGGTCCGCGAACTGATCGTCGCCGAGAAGCAGCTGGTGGAGATCGCCAAGGCGCAGCTGCGCAACGCCCGCCTGCTGATCATGGACGAGCCGACGGCCAGCCTGACACCGTCGGAATGCGACCGGCTGTTCGGGCTGATCGACCGGCTGCGCCAAGCGGGCGTCACCATCGTCTACATCTCCCACAAGCTGGACGAGGTGGAGCGCATCACCGACGAGGTGATCGTGATGCGCGACGGCCGTTTCGTCGCCCGCGCCCCCACCGCCGAGACGCCGCGCCAGCGCATGGCGACGCTGATGGTCGGGCGCGAACTGACCGACATGTTCCCCGCCAAGCATAGTCCCGCCATCGGCAAGCCGCTGATGGCGGTGCGCGGCCTGACCGTTCCCGGCTGGGCGGAGGATGTGAGCTTCGACCTCCATCCCGGCGAAATCCTGGGCTTCGCCGGTCTGGTCGGCGCCGGCCGCACCGAACTGTTCGAGGGCATCCTGGGCCTTCGCCCGCGCAGCGGCGGCACGGTCGAGATCGAAGGCCGCCCGGTTCGCTTGCGCAACCCGCGCGAGGCGATGCGGAACGGCCTGACCTATCTCAGCGAGGACCGCAAGGGCAAGGGCCTGCACGTCACCATGGGGCTGCGCGACAACCTGACCCTGATGACGCTGCGCCACCATGCCCAGCCGCTGCTGTCGCCGGCCTCGGAGGATCGGGCGCTGGAGCATGCCGTCGCGAATTTCGGCATCCGCGGCAATCCGCAGGGCACGGCATCCTCGCTGTCCGGCGGCAACCAGCAGAAGCTGGCCATCGCCAAGTTCCTGGAGCCGGACCCGCGCGTCTTCGTGCTGGACGAGCCGACCCGCGGCGTCGATGTCGGCGCCAAGCGGGACATCTATTTCCTGATCGCGCGGCTTGCCGCCGAAGGGCGCGGCGTGATCGTGATTTCATCGGAACTGATCGAACTGATCGGGCTCTGCCACCGGGTGATCGTGATGCGCGGACGCCGGGTCGCCGCAACCGTGCCCGCCGACCGGCTCAGCGAAGAGGAGTTGATTGCCCATGCCATCGGGACAGACATCGGCACCCACACCCGTCACTGAGGCCGGCACCGTGCCCACAGGCAAGCCCGCCCGCCGTTTCGATCCGCACCGCTTCGGCCCGGTCGTCGGGCTGGTGCTGCTGCTGATCGTCGGCACGGCGCTGAACCCGGATTTCGCCACCTGGGACAACATGATGAACGTGCTGACCCGCACGGCCTTCATCGGGATCATCTCCATCGGCATGTGCTTCGTCATCATCTCCGGCGGCATCGACCTGTCGGTGGGATCGATGGCGGCGCTGATCGCCGGCGGCATGATCCTGCTGATGAATGCGCTGGCCGGGTCGGTCGGCTCGCCGGTCGTCGTCGTGGCGCTCGGCATGCTGTTCGCCCTGCTGCTGGGCGGCGGCTTCGGGCTGGCGCACGGCTATCTGATCACACGCGGGCGGATCGAGCCCTTCATCGTCACGCTGGGCACGCTCGGCATCTTCCGCGCCGTGCTGACCTGGCTGGCCGACGGCGGCGCCATCACGCTGGACAACGACCTGTCGGACGCCTACGGCCCCGTCTATTACGGCAGCCTGCTGGGCATTCCGGTGCCGGTCTGGGTCTTCCTGGTGGTGTCGATTGCCGGGGCCGTCCTGCTGAACCGCACCGCCTTCGGCCGCTATGTCCAGGCCATCGGCTCCAACGAGCAGGTCGCCCGCTTCGCCGCGGTGGATGTCGACCGGGTGAAGCTGCTGACCTATGGGCTGCTCGGCGTCTGCGTTGGCATCGCCACGGTGCTGTATGTGCCGCGCCTGGGTTCCGCCTCCCCCACCACCGGCCTGCTGTGGGAGCTGGAGGCCATCGCCGCGGTGATCGTCGGCGGCACCTCCTTCAAGGGGGGCGAGGGACGGATCGCCGGCACGGTGATCGGTGCGGTTCTGCTGTCGGTCATCAGCAACATCCTGAACCTGACCAGCATCATCAGCGTCTACCTGAACGCGGCGGTGCAGGGCTGCGTCATCATCGCCGTCGCCTTTTTGCAGCGCCGGCGTCCTTAAAAAATCAAGAGGAGGAGAAACGTCATGTCGGAAGTTGCGCGTTCCACCCGCCGTCTCGTCCTGGGCGCCGGCCTTGCGATGACGGCGACGATCGCCCTCGGCGGCTTCGCCTTGGCGGCGGACACGGTGAAGCTGGGCGTCAGCATCCCGGCCGCCACCCACGGCTTCACCGGCGGCATCGTCTGGTGGGCCAACCAGGCGAAGGCGGAGCTTGAGAAGGCCCATCCCAACCTGAAGATCACCGTCAAGACCGCCAGCGGCGCGCCGGAGCAGGCGAACCAGCTTCAGGATCTGGTGACGGTGACCAAGATCGACTCGCTGGTCATCTTCCCCTTCGAATCCGCCGCCCTGACCCAGCCGGTGCTGCAGGCGAAGAAGAAGAACGTCTATGTCACCGTCGTCGACCGCGGCCTGACGGATCCGAGCGCACAGGACGCCTACATCGCCGGCGACAACACCGCCTTCGGCCGCATCCCGGCGGAATACATCGCCAAGAAATACAACGGCAAGGCCAACATCGTGGCGCTGCGCGGCATCCCGACCACGCTCGACAACGAGCGCTGGGAGGCTTTCACCGGCGCGCTGAAGCAGTATCCCGACATCAAGATCCTCGACGGCAAATACGCCAACTGGAACCGTGACGACGCCTTCAAGGTGACGCAGGACTTCCTGACCCGCTTCAAGGACATCGACGTCGTCTGGGCCGCCGACGACGACATGGCCTTCGGCGTGCTGAAGGCCATCGAGCAGGCCAAGCGCACCGACATCAAGGAGGTGTTCGGCGGTGCCGGGTCCAAGACGATGGTGAAGACCATCCTCGACGGCTCCAACCCGCTGATCCACGCCGACGTGTCCTATTCGCCGAAGTTCATCTACGACGCCATCAAGATGACCGCTGAGGCGCGTCTGAAGGGCGACAAGCTGCCGGCGACCTACATCATCCCGTCGGCGCTGATCACCAAGGAGAATGCCAAGGAGTTCTACTTCCCGGATTCGCCGTACTGATCCCTGGTTCGTCAGTCCCCCTGACACTCCCCCTCCCAGCGGGGGAGGGTCAAGGGGGACAGCCGCCAGCCGACACCTCCCGAAAACCGGGGAGCCAGACCCATGAAGACCATCAAAGGCCCGGCGATCTTCCTCGCCCAGTTCGCGGGCGACGCAGCCCCCTTCAACTCGCTGGACGGCATCGCCCGCTGGGCCGCCGGCCTCGGCTTCAAGGGGGTGCAGATCCCCAGTTGGGACCACCGCCTGTTCGACCTGCACAAGGCAGCGACCAGCAGAACCTATTGCGACGAGATCAAGGGCACGCTGGCCGATGCCGGCGTCGAACTGACCGAGCTGTCGACCCACCTGCAAGGCCAGCTCGTCGCCGTCCACCCCGCCTACGACGCACTTTACGACGGCTTCGCACCGGCGGAGGTCCATGGCCGTCCCGACGCCCGGCAGGCCTGGGCGGTGGAACAGCTGCACCTCGCCGCCAAGGCATCGGCGAACCTCGGCCTGACCGCGCATGCCACCTTCTCCGGTGCGCTGGCCTGGCCCTATCTCTATCCGTGGCCGCAGCGTCCGCCCGGCCTGATCGAAACCGCCTTCGACGAGCTGGCGAAGCGCTGGCGGCCGATTCTCGACGCCTTCGACGAGGCCGGCTGCGATCTCTGCTATGAGATCCACCCCGGCGAGGACCTGTTCGACGGCACCACCTTCCAGATGTTCCTCGACCGGGTCGGCGGGCATGAGCGCTGCAACATCCTGTTCGACCCCAGCCACTTCGTCCTGCAACAGCTGGACTATCTCGGCTACATCGACGTGTTCCGCGACCGCATCCGCATGTTCCATGTCAAGGATGCGGAGTTCAACCCGACCCCCTGGCAGGGCGTCTATTCCGGCTATGCGCCGTGGAAGGACCGCGCCGGACGCTTCCGCTCGCTGGGCGATGGGCAGGTCGATTTCCGCGGCATCTTCTCCAAGCTGACCCAGTACGGTTTCGACGGCTGGGCGGTGCTGGAATGGGAATGCTGCATCAAGCATCCGGAACAGGGGGCCGCCGAAGGCGCCCGCTTCATCCAGGACCACATCATCCGCGTCACCGACCGCGCCTTCGACGATTTCGCCGATGCCGGCACCGACGAGGCGGCCAACCGCCGGATTCTCGGTCTGGGGAAAGGGGCATCATGAGCCCGGATCAAACACCCGCGTCCTCCAGACGGCTGAAGCTCGGCATGGTCGGCGGTGGCCAAGGCGCCTTCATCGGCGCCGTCCACCGCATCGCCGCCCGCATCGACGACCGCTACGAGCTGGTGGCTGGAGCCCTGTCCTCCAACCCTGAGCGGGCGCGGGCCAGCGGGACGGAGCTGTTCCTGGCGCCCGACCGCTGCTACGACGACTTCCACAGGATGGCGGCGGCTGAGGCTGCCCGCCCCGACGGCATCGACGCGGTCGCCATCGTCACGCCGAACCACCTGCATCACCCGGCAGCCAAGGCCTTCCTCGAAGCCGGCATCCACGTCATCTGCGACAAGCCGCTGGTCCACACGGTGGCGGAGGCGGAAGAGCTGGCCGCGCTGGTGCACAGCCGCGGCCTCGTCTTCGTCCTGACCCACAATTACAGCGGCTATCCGATGATCCGGCAGGCGCGCGCCATGGCGGCGGCGGGCCTGCTGGGCCGCATCCGGGTGGTCCAGGCCGAATATGCCCAGGACTGGCTGGCGACCGACCTCGAGGCCAGCGGCAATAAGCAGGCCTCCTGGCGCACCGACCCGGCGCAGAGCGGCATCGCCGGCTGCATCGGCGACATCGGCACCCATGCCTTCCATCTGGCCGAGTTCGTGACCGGGCTGCGCTGCACCGATCTCGCCGCCGATTTGACCGCCTTCGTGCCCGGCCGGCGGCTGGACGACAATGCCCACATCATGATGCGCTTCGACGGCGGCGCCCGCGGCATGCTGTGGGCCAGCCAGGTCTCCCCCGGCACCACCAACGGCCTGCGCCTGCGCGTCTTCGGCGAGGCCGGCGGGCTGGAGTGGCAGCAGGAACAGCCCAACGAGTTGCGCTTCACCCCGCTGGGCGAGCCGACCCGCACCCTGCTGCGCGCCGGTGCCGGCAGCCTGCCCGCGGCGAGCGGCATCTCGCGCACCCCCGCCGGCCATCCGGAAGGCTATCTGGAAGGCTTCGCGCAAATCTACCGCGACGCCGCCGACCGCATCGCCGCCAGCATCGACGGCCGCCCGGCCCCGGCCGACGTACCCCTGCCGACGGTGGAGGACGGGGTTCGCGGCGTGCGCTTCATCCATGGCGCCGTCGAGTCCAGCCGCCGCGACGCCGCCTGGGTGTCCTTGGCTGGTTAGTTGCCTGTGCCCCCCGAAATCCCCCTCTCCCCCCCGGGGAGAGGGTCGGGGTGAGGGGGATGCATTGCGTGGCTTTGCAAGGACTGTAAAGCCACGCACACACCCTAATCCTCCTGATGCGACCCCCTCACCCTAACTCTCTCCCCGGGGGGAGAGGGGATCATGAAGCTTTTTCGCGTTTACGGTGCGGGATGCGCAGAACCGGCAAAAGCCGTTCCGAAGAGGCAATCCCCCGCCCGGCCATTTCCCTAACATCCGTTCACCAAGACAGCCGGCGCCGGTCCTGCCGGCCCGGCCCCGAACGGACTTCGCATGACCACCCAGGATTTCCATCCGTCCCGCCGGACGGTCCTTTCCGGCAGCGCCGCCCTTGCCGTCGCGGGCAGCGGCCTGCTGACCGCGGTCGCCGGCACCGCGGTCGCCGCCGAAAAGACGGCCACCCGCCCAGACCAGACCAAAGGAACGAAACCCATGCTCCAGGGCAGCCACGTCACCACCAAGGACGGCGTCCAGATCTACGTCAAGCAGTGGGGTCCGCAGACCGGCCAGCCGGTGGTCTTCAGCCATGGCTGGCCGCTGACCGGCGACGCCTTCGAAGACCAGATGATGTTCCTGGCCCAGCATGGCTACCGCACCATCGCCCATGACCGCCGCGGCCATGGCCGGTCGTCGCAGCCGGGCTTCGGCAACGATCTCGACCATTACGCCGACGATCTGGCCGCGGTGACCGAGGCGCTGGACCTGAAGAACGCCGTCCATGTCGGCCACTCCACCGGCGGCGGCGAGGTCGCCCGCTACATCGGCCGCCACGGCGTGTCGCGCGTCGCCAAGGCGGTGCTGATCGGCGCCATCCCGCCGATCATGGTCAAGACCGACTGGAACCCCGACGGCGTGCCGATGGAGGTGTTCGACGGCATCCGCGCCGGCGTGAAGGCCGACCGCTCGCAGTTCTTCAAGGATCTGACCATCCCCTTCTACGGCTACAACCGGCCGGGGGCCAAGGTTTCGCAGGGCGTCATCGACAGCTTCTGGATGCAGGGCATGATGGGCGGCCTGCTGGCCGAGTATGAGTGCGTCAAGGCCTTCTCCGAGACCGACCAGCGCGAAGACCTGAAGAAGATGATCGTCCCGACGCTGGTCATGCATGGCGACGACGACCAGATCGTCCCGATCGCCACCTCCGCCAAGGCCGCCGTCGCCCTCCTGCCGAAGGGCACGCTCAAGGTCGTCCCCGGTGCGCCGCACGGCATTTGCACCACGCACAAGGACATCGTGAACGAGGAACTGCTGGCCTTCATCCGCGCCTGACCGGCCTGCGGGACACTGTCCTTCTGTTGGCAACAATTATATTCCAACCGACCGGATTGTCCCGCAGAACTACCCCGTGCCATTGTCCCTTCAGACGGCGGCGCCGACGAAAACGGCGGCCAACCCCTTAAAAATCCATACGGAACAGGAAACGATCATGACCTTCAATGCCAAGTCGCTCATCAACGCCGACGACACCGTCTTCATCTTCGTCGATCACCAGCCGCAGATGTCCTTCGGCGTGGTCAACATCGACCGCCAGCAGCTGAAGAACAACACCATCGCGCTCGCCAAGACCGCCAAGCTGTTCGGCGCCTCGACCATCGTGACCGCCGTGGAGACCGAGAGCTTCTCCGGCTACATCTGGCCGGAACTGATGGACGTGCTGAAGCAGGACCCCATCGAGCGCACCTCGATGAACAGCTGGGACTCCGAAGAGCTGGTGGCCGCCGTCAAGGCGACCGGCAAGAAGAAGCTGGTCATCGCCGCGCTGTGGACCGAGGCCTGCCTGCTCTACCCGACCCTGTGCGCCATCGAGGAAGGCTTCGAGGTCTACATCGTCACCGATTGCTCGGGCGGCACCTCCAAGGAGGCCCATGACGCCGCGGTCCGCCGCATGGAGCAGGCCGGCGCCCATTCCATCACCGCGATCAACGTCCTGCTGGAAATCCAGCGCGACTGGGCCAAGCGCGAGAGCTACGACGGCGTGATGAACATCGTCCGCGAGCATTTCGGCGCCTACGGCATGGGCGTCGATTACGCCTACACCATGGTCCACAAGGCCCCGCAGCGCGGCGAATTCCCGCACAAGGTGGTCGGCGGCCTCAAGCACGAGCACGCCTGATCCAAGGTTGTCCGGCGCCCGGTTCCGGCCGGGCGCCGGCCCCCATTTGACGGAACAGCTTCAGACCGGGAGTCCGGACCCATGATGCCCTATCTCCTTTCGGCCGGCGCCGGCATCCTGGTCGGTGTCATCTATGCGCTGATCGGCGTCCGTTCGCCGGCCCCGCCGACCATCGCACTGATCGGACTGCTCGGCATGCTGGTCGGCGAACAGGTGGTGCCCGTCGTCAAGCGGTTGATCGCCGGCGAGCCGGTCGTCGCCTTCATCCAGACCGACTGCGCGCGCCATGTGCTGGGTCCGCATGCCGGCGTCGCCGCACCGCAGGTGGAGTCCGATCCGGCTGACAAGGGTGGGAAGGCATGACGCGTCCCCCCATCGACCGCCGGAAAGCGATGGCGGGAACTGCCGCCGCATCCCTGCTAGCATCGCCGCTGTTGTCCACCCTCGCGTCCAGACCCGGGAATGCCGCCATGCCGAATTCTGCCGCCCCTGATCAAGCCGCCGGCGATCTGATCCTCGTCAACGCCAAGGTCACCACGCTCGACCGCGCCAACCCGCAGGCCAGCGCCATCGCCATCCGCGACGGCCGCTTCCTCGCCGTCGGCACCGAGGCGGAGGTGCGCGCCGCGGCTCCCCAGGCGAAAGTGATCGACGCCAAGGGCCGGCGGGTGATCCCCGGGCTGATCGACAGCCACATGCACATCATCCGCGGCGGCCTGAACTACAACATGGAGCTGCGCTGGGACGGCGTGCCGAGCCTCGCCGACGCCATGGCGATGCTGAAGCAGCAGGCGGCCATCACCCCGGCGCCGCAGTGGGTCCGGGTCGTCGGCGGCTTCACCGAGCACCAGTTCGCCGAGAAGCGCCTGCCGACCATCGAGGAGCTGAACGCCGCCGCCCCCGACACGCCGGTCTTCATCCTGCACCTCTACGACCGCGCCCTGCTGAACGCCGCGGCCTTGCGTGCCGTCGGCTACACCAAGGACACGCCGAACCCGCCCGGCGGCGAGATCGTGCACGACGCAGCCGGCAACCCGACTGGCCTGCTGCTGGCCCAGCCCAACGCGACGATCCTCTATTCGACGCTGGCGAAGGGGCCGAAGCTGCCGCCCGAGTACCAGCTGAACTCGACCCGCCATTTCATGCGCGAGATGAACCGGCTGGGCGTGACCGGGGTGATCGACGCCGGCGGCGGCTTCCAGAACTATCCCGACGATTACGCCATTGTCGAAAAGCTGCATGCCGACGGCGAGCTGACGCTGCGCATCAGCTACAACCTGTTCACCCAGAAGCCGAAGGAGGAACTGGCCGATTTCGCCGGCTGGGCGTCGAAGGTGAAGCCCGGCGACGGCGACGACAGCTACCGCCACAACGGCGCCGGCGAGATGCTGGTCTATTCCGCCGCCGACTTCGAGGATTTCCGCGTCGCCCGCCCGGACATGCCGCCGAACATGGAAGGCGACCTGGAGCCGGTGATCCGCCTCTTGGCCGAGAACCGCTGGCCCTGGCGCCTGCACGCCACCTACGACCAGACGATCAGCCGCGCGCTCGACGTGTTCGAGAAGGTCAACCGCGACGTGCCCTTCGACGGGCTGCACTGGTTCTTCGACCATGCCGAGACGATCAGCGACCGCAACATCGACCGCATCGCCGCACTCGGCGGCGGCATCGCCGTCCAGCACCGCATGGCCTACCAGGGCGAATATTTCGTCGAGCGCTACGGCGCCAAGGCGGCGGAGCGGACCCCGCCCATCGCCAAGATGATGGCGGCCGGCCTGCCGGTCGGCGGCGGCACCGACGCCACCCGCGTCGCCAGCTACAACCCGTGGGTCTCGCTGTCCTGGCTGGTGACCGGCCGGACGGTGGGCGGCCTCAGCCTCTATCCGCGCGCCAATTTGCTGGATCGCGAGACGGCGCTGCGGCTGTGGACGGAGGCCAACACCTGGTTCTCCAATGAGCAGGGCAAGAAGGGCCAGATCAAGGCCGGCCAGCTCGCCGACCTCGCCGTGCTGTCCGACGACTTCTTCTCGGTGCCGGAGGACCGCATCGTTCACCTGACCTCCGTGCTGACCATGCTCGGCGGTGCGGTGGTGCATGGCGAGGGCGATTACGGCCCGCTGGCGCCGCAACTGCCCAAGCCGATGCCGGACTGGTCGCCGGTGCGCACCTTCGGCGGCTATTACAAATCCGCCGACGCCGGTGACCAGCGCCAAGCGCTTGCCTCGGCCTGCGGCTGCGCCACCGGCTGCGGCGTCCACGGCCACGACCACGCCGCCGCCTATTCTGCCGACGTGCCGGCTGCCGACGTGCAGTCCTTCTGGGGTGCGCTCGGCTGCGGCTGCTGGGCGGTGTAAGGCGCCTCACGTTGCAATTCCCTCTCCCGGGGCGGGAGAGGGCGATTCTTCACCCAAAACCGAAACGGCCCCCCGCCATGACCCTCCGCTCCTTCGAACGCCCGGCGGAACGCATCGTCGACCGCATCCTCGACTGGGACGGCACATGGCTGCTGGCCCGGCTGGCGCTGGTCGGCGCCTATCTCCTCGGCGGTTTGGTCAAGCTCACCGATTGGCCGGGCGCCGTCGCCGAGCAGGCGCATTTCGGCCTGACCCCGCCCGCCCTGTGGGCGGCCCTGACCATCCTCGTGGAACTGGTCGGCCCGCTGCTGATCCTGCTGGACCGTGCGCTGTGGCTGGGAACCGGCGCGCTCGGCGTCTTCACCGTTCTCGCCGCCCTGATCGCCAATGATTTCTGGACGATGGCCGGGCCGGAGCGCTTCATGGCGACCAACGCCTTCTTCGAGCATATCGGGCTGGTCGGCGGCTTCGCGCTTGCCGCGATCGTCTCGCGGATGCGCCGCCGCTTGGGCTTAAACCGCTAAACGAAGGAAAGCACCCCGCCCTCATCCCCCCCCACGGTAACAGAACAGCGGACCCAAGCATGTCGCCATCCGGTCAGTTCGAACTCGTCCTCGGCCTGATGGCGGCGATCATCGTGCTGGAACTTGCGGCCAAGCGGCTGCGCATGCCGCCATCGGCCGTGCTGGTGCTGGGCGGCATCGCACTTGCCCTGATCCCTGGCCTGCCGGAGATCACGCCCGATCCCGACCTGACCCTGCTGCTCTTCCTGCCGCCGCTGCTGTTCGCCAGCGCCTATTTCACGGTGTGGAGCGACTTCCGCGCCAACCTGCGCATCATCCTGCAACTGGCCGTCGGGGCGGTCGCCTTCACCACGCTGGCGGTCGGGGTGGCTGCTCATCTGGTGATGCCGTCGCTGCCCTGGGCCGCCTGCTTCACGCTGGGCGCCATCCTGTCGCCGCCCGACGCGGTCGCCGCCAAGGCGGCGCTGAAGGGCCTGCCGCTGCCGCCGCGCATCGTCACCCTGCTGGAGGGCGAAAGCCTGGTGAACGACGCCACCGGGCTGGTGCTGTTCCGCATCGCCATCGCCGCCGGGATGACCGGCACCTTCGAGGCCGGCCACGCCTCGCTTGAGTTCCTGTGGCTGGCCATCGGCGGTGTCGCGGCCGGCGTGGTCTTCGGCCACATCGCGGCACTGCTGCTGGGGCGTCTGCGCGACGTGCCGCTCAGCATCGTCGGCGGCTTCCTCGCGGCCTGGGGCAGCTATCTCGGCGGCGAGGCGCTGGAGGTGTCGGGCGTGCTCGCCACCGTCGGCTGCGGCCTGGTGATGGGCCGGCGCCAGCACGACCTGTTCACAGCGCAGCTGCGCACCCACGCCAACGCCGTGTGGGCGGTGGCGGTGTTCCTCATGGAATCGATGGTCTTCATCATCATCGGCCTGTCGCTGCGCGGTGTGCTGGGCCGGCTGGAGGCCGCGGGCACCGGCCTGACCGACCTGCTGCCGATGATCGTCGCCGTCACCCTGGCGATGATCCTGTCGCGCTTCGCCTGGCTCTTCCCCTCGACTTACCTGCCCCGCTTCCTGTTCCCGGCCCTGCGGCGGCGCGATCCCTACCCGTCGGTGGCGGTGCCGGTGATCATGGGCTGGGCGGCGATCCGCGGCGTGGTCAGCCTTGCCGTCGCCCTGTCGGTGCCGGTGGAGTTTCCCGGCCGCGACATCATCCTGGCGACCACCTGGGCGGTGATCCTGGTGTCGATCCTGGGACAGGCGACCACGCTCGCCCCGCTGATCCGCAGGATGCGGCTGGGCGGCTTCACGCTGGAGCGCCGCCCGACCCTGTCGGAATCCGAAGCCCGCATCCGCATGGCCCGCGCGGCGCTGGACGCGGTGCGCGAGCGGTCTGACATGGCCGACGGCCGGCAGCGCCACCCCCGCCTGCTCGAACAGTACGGCCACCGGGCGACGATGGCCGAACGCTTCTTTGAGAGCGAAGGCATGCTGACGGAGGACCGGCGCGAGCATTTCGCCGCCGTCCTGGCCGCCAACCGCGCCGCCCGCACGGAGATCCTCGGCCTGCACCGCGGTGGCCGCATCCACGACACGGTGCTGCACCGTCTGGAGGCGGAACTGGATCTGGAGGAACTCAGCGCGGAGCAAGCGCTGGCGGAGGGGGAGGCTGCGGGGTGAGAGCGTCTCCTTCCCGCGGATAGATCCCCTCTCCCCCCCGGGGAGAGGGTTAGGGTGAGGGGGGCGCGCGGCGAGGATCTTCAAGCATCGCGCACCTCCTGCTCCCCACAAAATCCACCCTGTGCATCCCCCTCACCCCGACCCTCTCCCCGGGGGGAGAGGGGGGATTGCTGGCGGGTAACGGGATTCCTATTCAAGCCGCCTCGCCCACCGGGGCCGGCTTCGCCGCGCGCAGGATCATGCCGAACAGGTCGCGCGGCTCGTCCGGGTCGGCCAGCATGTCGAGATTCTCATAGAGCCCCGTCCCCGCCACCTTGTCGCGGACATAGCGCAGGGCGGAGAAATCCTCCGTCGCGAAGCCGACCGAATCGAACAGCGTGATCTGCCGCGCGTCGCGCCGCCCCACCGCCTGCCCGGTCATCACCGTCCACAGCTCCGTCACCGGATGGTCGGGGGCAAGTTGCTGGATTTCCCCCTCGATCCGCGTCTGCGGCGGATATTCGACGAAGATGTCCGACCGCAGCAGGATGTCGCGGTGCAGTTCCGTCTTGCCGGGGCAGTCGCCGCCGACCGCGTTGATGTGCACCCCGGCCCCGACCATGTTGTCGGTCAGGATGGTGGCATACTGCTTGTCGGCGGTGACGGTGGTGATGATCTGCGCACCCTCCACCGCCTCCTCGGTCGATGTGCAGGCGGTGATCTCGAAGCCCTGGTCACGCAAGTTGCGCACGCATTTCTGCGTCGCGACGGGATCGATGTCGTAGAGCCGCAGCTTGCGGATGCCCAGCAGCGCCTTGAAGGCCAGCGCCTGGAATTCCGCCTGCGCCCCGTTGCCGACGATCGCCATGCAGCTGGCATCCTTCGGCGCCAGATGCTTCGCCGCCACGGCGGAGGTCGCGGCGGTGCGCAGCGCCGTCAGGATGGTCATCTCCGTCATCAGCACCGGATAGCCGTTGCCGACATCGGCCAGCACGCCGAAGGCGGTCACGGTCTGCCGCCCCTCCCGCATGTTCTTCGGATGGCCGTTGACGTATTTGAAGCCATACGTGCGGCCATCGCTGGTCGGCATCAGCTCGATCACGCCCTCGGCACTGTGCGAGGCGACCCGCGGCGTCTTGTCGAAGCTTTCCCAGCGGCGGAAGTCCTCCTCCACATAGGCCGACAGCTCGGTCAGGAAGCGCTCCACGCCGATGTGCAGCACCAGCTTCATCATGTGGTCGACGCTGACGAAGGGAACGAGGTTCAGGTTCGGGATCATGGTCAAACGCTCCGTTCGTTCAGAAACTGCGGGTGGGGTAATCGAGGACGCGGCGCCCCATCAGGCTCGCCAGCAGCTCCACCATCAGGGTCGCAGTGCGACCGCGCTCGTCCAGGAAGGGATTCAGCTCGACCAGATCGACGCTGCTGACCAGACCGGTGTCGTGCAGCATCTCCATGATCAGATGGGCTTCGCGGAAGGTGGCGCCGCCGGGCACCGTGGTGCCGACGCCGGGCGCGATGCCGGGGTCGAGGAAATCCACGTCCAGGCTGACATGCAGCAGCCCGTCCGCCTCCACCACCCGTTCCAGGAACGGCCGCAGCAGGGCGACGATGCCGTGCTCATCGATCTTGCGCATGTCGTGGACGGTGATGCCGGAGGTCTCCAGCGCCCGCCGTTCGGCCGGATCGACGCTGCGGATGCCCATCATGCAGACATTGTGCGGGTCGAGCCGTGCCGGCGGCGGCGGGAAATAGCCGTCGAAGCCGGCCAGCCCGGTGGCGTAGGCCATCGGTACGCCATGCAGGTTGCCGCTCTCCGTCGTCTCCAGCGTGTGGAAATCCGGATGCGCGTCCAGCCACAGCACGAACAGCGGGCGCCGCATCCCGGCGGCGCGCTGCGCCAGCCCGGTCAGGGTGCCGGCGGCGAGGCTGTGGTCGCCGCCCAGGAAGATCGGCATGGCGTCCTGCCCGGCGCTTGCCTCATAGGCCACCTGGGTCAGCGCCGCGGTCCAGCCGGCCACTTCCGGCAGGAATTTCAGCGCGGCGTTGCCATGCGCCGGCGGCTGCTGCGGCAGCGGCGCCACGTTGCCCAGGTCGGTCACGCTGTGGCCCAGGTCCGACAGCGCCTTGGCGATACCGGCGGTGCGGTAGGCGCTTGGCCCCATTTCGCAGCCAAGCCGGCCCGCCCCATCCTGCACCGGCACGCCGACCAGCCGGCACTGCTTCGTCTTGGTCTTGTGGTAGGACATTGTTTGGTCTCTTGCCTGTTCCTCCCACCAGCAAACCACAGGCTTCCGGCGGAACGGACAGGGCAATTTGACAAATGTCGTTAATCTGCCTACCAAACTGAACAGCCAAGCTTGCCAGAATGTCGGAGTGCCTCAACCATGACGCTCGACCAGCTCGACGAGAAGCTCATCACCCTGCTGCGCCATGACGGCCGCCGCAGCATCTCCGACCTCGCCATCGAACTCGGCGTCTCGCGGGCGACGGTGCGCTCGCGGATGGAGCGGCTGGAAAGCTCCGGCATCATCACCGGCTACACCGTGATCCTGCGCGCCGACACGGTGGAGGCGCCGGTGCGTGGCATCATGCTGATCGAGGTCGAGGGGCAGGCCACCGACCGGGTGGTCCGCACGCTCAGTGGCTTCCCGGAGATCATGGAGATCCACAGCACCAACGGACGCTGGGACCTGATCGTCGAGCTGTCGGCCGGCAGCCTGCCGGAATTCGACGGCGTGCTGCGCCGCATCCGGCTCATTCCCGGCATCACCACCAGCGAAACCAACCTGCTGCTGAACACCCCACGCAGCACCCGCGCCCGGCTCTAGCCGGCCCATGACTTGCCAATCCGCGCAGTCCAAGCTTCCATTCTGACAAGTTTAACCGATTCTCCTGTCACTTTTTCCTCTTCCAGCCGCCGTCTGCTTCGCTGATGCTCCGCCCCACCAACGAATTCGGGACGCCGCATGGACCAGCATCGCATCGCCACCGATCCTATCGCCTGCGTCGGCCGGAACGGCCCGGCCCACCGCCACCCTCCCTCCAACCCGGCTGCCACGGTCGCCGTCCAGGCGGACGGCCTGCACAAGCGGTTCGGATCGCTGGAGGTGCTGAAGGGCGTGTCGCTGACCGCCCGCGAAGGCGACGTCATTACGCTGATCGGCTCGTCGGGGTCCGGCAAAAGCACGTTGTTGCGCTGCATCAATATGCTGGAAGTCCCAGACGAAGGGCGCGTCACCATCTGCGGCGAGACCATCGCCATGAAGACGGCGCGCGGGCGGACCCTGCCGGCCAATTCCCGTCAGGTCGACCGCATCCGCACCAGCCTCGGCATGGTGTTCCAGAACTTCAACCTCTGGAGCCACATGACCATTCTGGAGAATGTGATCGAGGCGCCGGTCCATGTGCTGGGCGTGCCGAAGGGCGAGGCCATCGACCTGGCGCGCAGCCTGCTGGACAAGGTCGGCATCCTGGGCAAGGCCGACTGCTACCCGATCCAGCTGTCGGGCGGCCAGCAGCAGCGCGCCGCCATCGCCCGCGCCCTTGCCATGCAGCCCAAGGTGATGCTGTTCGACGAGCCGACCTCGGCGCTCGATCCCGAACTGGTCGGCGAGGTGCTGCGAGTCATCCGCCAGTTGGCCGACGAGGGCCGCACCATGATCCTGGTGACGCACGAGATGGACTTCGCCCGCGAGGTCTCGTCCAAGGTCGTCTTCCTCCACCAGGGCCGCATCGAGGAGGAAGGGGCGCCCGACAGGGTGCTGACCAACCCTGAATCCGACCGCGTGCGCCAGTTCCTCTCCCGGCACCTCTCCGCCGCCTGAACAAAGGAGGGGGGTGCGCCACACGAGCGCAGGCTTCCCGGCTTTCGCGACGATGACGGCCGACGGACGCCTGTGCCAAAGTCCGCTGTTCCGCGGCCGGCACGGATCGCAAGAACCGGACCCGAGCGGACAAACGAACACAGGATACCAACCAATGAAGAAGATCCTTTTGGCCCTGGTGCTGGGCGCCCTGGCCGCCGGCAGCGCCGTTCCGGCGATGGCGAAGGATGCAAAGAAGATCCGCATCGCGTCCGAAGGCGCCTTCGCGCCGTGGAACGGCATGGATTCGTCGGGCAAGCTGGTCGGCTTCGAGATCGACCTCGCCTGGGATCTGTGCAAGCGCATCGAAGCCGATTGCGAGCTGGTCGCCATGGATTGGGACGGCATGATCCCGTCGCTGCAACAGGGCAAGATCGACGCCATCATGGCCGGCATGACCATCACCGACGAGCGCAAAAAGGTCATCGCCTTCGCCGGCCCCTACGGCACCGAGCAATCCACCTTCGCCACCCTGAAATCCTCCAAGCTGGCCGGTGCCGGCGTCGGCGCCGAGCGCGTCGACCTTGCCGACGAGGCGGCCGCCAAGCCGGCGGTCGCCAAGCTGGCGGAGCTGCTGAAGGGCAAAACGGTCGGTGTCCAGACCTCGACCATCCAGGTCGATTTCCTGGAAAAGTACCTGCCGGACGTGACCGTGCGCAATTACGACAAGATCGACAACGCCGCCATCGATCTGGCCGCCGGCCGCGTCGATGCCATCTTCGGCGACCGCTCGCCGGTCGAGGCGCTGATGCGCGCCGCGGGCACCGACAGGATGACGCTGTTCGGCCCGGCGATGACGCGCGGCGTGCTGGGCGAAGGCATGGGTGTCGGCCTGCGCAAGGCCGATGCGGAGCTGAAGGGCCGTCTCGACAAGGCCATCGCCGATGCCAACAAGGACGGCACCATCGCGACTCTGAGCCAGAAGCATTTCGGCTACGACGTTTCGGTGCGGTGATCCCGATGCTGGACTTCCTCGACTCCGGGCTCACCTCCGGGCTGCACGGCTGGGGGCCGCAGCTCCTGTCCGGGACGGCGATGACCGTCGCGGTCGCGCTGTCGTCCTTCCTGCTGGGTCTCGCCTTCGGCGCCGCCGGCGCCGCCGCCAAGCTCAGCGACAGCCTGGTGTTGAGGGGTCTGGCGGAGCTTTACACCACCGCCGTGCGCGGCGTGCCCGAACTGCTGGTGATCTACCTGCTGTTCTTCGGCGGTTCGGGCATGATCATGGCGGTGGCCGGGATCTTCGGCTACGGCGGCCTCATCGAGCTGAACGCCTTCTCCATCGGCGTCGCCGCCGTCGGCCTCATCTCCGGCGCCTATTCGACCGAGGTCATCCGCGGCGCCGTCAATTCGGTGCCCTACGGCCAGATCGAGGCGGCGCGGGCCTGCGGCATGGGGCGCTGGCGCATCCTGCGCCGGGTTCTGGTGCCGCAGACCCTGCGCTTCGCCCTGCCCGGCCTTGGCAATGTCTGGCAGCTGACCTTGAAGGACACCGCCCTCATCTCCGTCACCGCCCTGGCCGAGATCATGCGCGTCGCCCACACCGCCGCCGGCTCCACCCGGCAATCCTTCCTGTTCTACAGCGTCGCCGCACTGCTCTACCTCGCGCTGACCACCGTCTCGACGACGGCGTTCCAGCAGGCCGAGCGTTATGCCAGCCGCGGCGTGCGGAGGGCGTGACGATGAACTGGACCCTGATGTGGGACAGCCTGCCGCGCCTGCTGGCGGCCCTGCCCCTGACCTTGCAGCTGGTGGCGCTTGCGCTCGCCTTCGGGGCCGTTCTGGCCTTCGCCACCGCGCTCCTGCGCCTGTCCGGCAACCGGGTGGCGGTGGCGCTGACCTCGGCCTACACCTTCATTTTCCGCGGCACGCCGCTGCTGGTGCAGATCTTCCTGATCTATTATGGCCTCAGCCAGATCGACCTCATCCGCGACAGTTTCCTCTGGCCGGTCCTCAGCCAGCCGATGTGGTGCGCCATCCTGGCGCTGGCGCTCAACACCGGGGCCTACACCTCCGAGATCCTGCGCGGCGCCATCGAGACGGTGCCGCAGGGTCAGGTGGAGGCCGCGCGGGCCTGCGGCATGTCGCGGGTGCGGCTGTTCCGCCGCATCGTCCTGCCGGTGGCCATTCGCCAGATGCTGCCGGCCTACGGCAACGAGGTGATTTTGATGGTGAAGGCCAGCTCGCTCGCCAGCACCATCACGATGATGGAGATCACCGGTGTTGCGCGGCGGATGATCGCCCAGACCTTTGCGGTCTTCGAGATCTTCATCGTCGCCGGCATCCTCTACCTGCTGATCAACTTCGTCGCCACCCGCCTGATCAAGCACGCGGAATGGCGCATGACCCCCTATCTGCGGGCGCGGGCCTGACGCGCGGCAATCATGCTATCCTGTCGTCCGGCCCCCACCGCACCAGCAACCGGACACCATGACCAGCGCCGTCAGCGACCAGGACCGCCTGATACCCACCACCGTCGCGGGCTTCGGCCGCCTCTACGTGAAGGACTGGACGCCCGCTGCGGCCGGCGGGCTGCCGCCGATCCTGCTGTTCCACGATTCGCTCGGCTGCGTCGATCTCTGGCGCAGCTTCCCGGCCCGCCTTGCCGCCGCGACGGTGCGGCGGGTCATCGCCTATGACCGGCTGGGCTTCGGCCGCTCCGATCCCCACCCCGGTACGCTCCCCCGCGATTTCGTCGCCGCGGAGGCGCGGGACACCGTCCCCCTCCTGCTCGACAGTTTCGGCATCGGCGATTTCGTCGTCTGCGGCCACAGCGTCGGCGGCGGCATGGCGGTGGAGACGGCGGCGCGCTTCCCCTCCCGCTGCCGCGCGCTGGTGACCATCGCCGCGCAGGCCTTCGTCGAGGAGCGGACGCTCGACGGCATCCGCGAGGCGAAGCAAGGCTTCCAGGACCCGGCCCAGCTGGCCCGCTTGGCGAGATACCAGGGCGGCAAGGCGCGCTGGACGGTCGATGCCTGGACCGAAAGCTGGTTGTCCCCCGCCTTCGCCGACTGGACCCTGGACGCCGCCCTGGCCGATGTCCGCTGCCCGGTTCTGGCCCTGCACGGCGACCGCGACGAATACGGATCGGCCGAGCACCCGGCCCGCATCGCCGCCGGCCGCGGAAGCGTCCGCCTCCTGCCCGACACCGGCCACGTCCCCCACCGCGACTGCGAGGAGGAGGTGGTCGAGGCGATCCGGTCCTTCCTCAGCGAACCTTGATGCCCGCCCCGTCTGCCGTCAGCGCCGCCTCCAGCAGCTCCGCAAGCTCGCCCACCCGGTAGGGCTTCGGCAGCACCCGCACCCCGTCGATGCGGGCGATGTCCTCGCTGTAGCCGGTGGTCAGCACCACCGGCAGGCCGGGACGCAGGCGCCGGGCGGTGTGGGCCAGATCGATGCCGTTCATCGCCCCCGGCATCACCACGTCGCTGAACAGGATGTCGATCCGCAGGGCCCGGTCGTTCAGCAGCCCCAGCGCCTCCTCGGCATTGCCGGCGCGCAGAACGGCATAGCCCATCTCGTCGAGTGCTGCCGCCACCATGCTGCCGACGATGGGGTCGTCCTCCACCAGCAACAGGCGCCGGCCGGCCCCGCGCGCGGTGTCCAGCGACCGTTCCTTCGCGTGTGCGGCCACCGTCTTGACCGTCCGCGGCAGGAACAGCGAGACGGCGGTGCCCTGGCCGGGCGCGCTGTCGATCTCCACCCGGCCCGACGACTGGCGGGTGAAGCCATACACCTGCGCCAGCCCGAGGCCGGAGCCCTTGCCGACCTCCTTGGTGGTGAAGAAGGGCTCGAAGACGCGGGCCTTCACCTCCGCCTCCATCCCGGTGCCGGTGTCGCTGACCGTCACCTGCACCAGATCGCCGTTCGCTCCGTCCGCCGGCCGGTTGCGGGCGGTGACGCGCAGCCGCCCGCCGTCGGGCATGGCATCGCGCGCATTGACGGCGAGGTTCAGGATCGCCAGCTCGAACTGGGTCGGATCGACCTCCACCGCCCACAGCCCCGGCTCCACCTGCGTCTCCAGCGTGATGTCGGCGCGGATGGCGCGGGTCAGCAGGTCGGCCATGCCCAGCAGCCGGTCGCGGACATCCATCGGCTCCGGCCGCAGGGTCTGGCGGCGGGCGAAGGCCATCAGCTGCTGCACCAGCTTGGCGCCGCGGTCGATGGCCTGCTGCCCGGTTTCCAGCAGCGGCTGGATCGACGGCTCCTTCGCCCGCCGCCCGACCAGTTGGAGGCAGCCGGCCAGCGCCTGGAGCAGGTTGTTGAAATCATGGGCGATGCCGCCGGTCAGCTGGCCCATCGCCTCCATCTTCTGGCTCTGGCGCAGGGCGGCCTCGACCTTCTCGCGCTCGGCGATCTCGGCGTTCAGCGCCCTGTTGGCGGCGGACAGGTCGCGCGCCCGTTCGGCCAGATCGTGGTTCGCCCGCGCCAGCGCCGCCTGCGCAGCACCAAGCACCAGCACGATCAGCAGAGTCATCGCAAGCAGCAGCGCCATACCGACATAGCGTTCGGCCCGGCGGGCGAAGGGCTCCAGCTCGGTGCGCAGGGACACGCTGCCGATGCGGTGCCCGTCCTGCATCACCGGCACGCTGACCGTCAGGGTGTCGTCGTCGAAATGATGGCCCGGCGGTTCGGCCATCGCAGGCACCGGCGTCATTCCAGGCGCGGTGTAGGCGGCGAACAGGGTGCCCCCGGCGTCATAGACACCGGCCGCCTCGAACTCGGGGCTGGCCGACAAGGCCGTCAGATACTCACCGGCGGTCGGCCTGTCGTTGAAGCTCAGCGCCGCGGTGGTGGTGGTGGCCAGGATGCGGGTCTGCACCTCCACGTCGCCGACCTTCTCCTCGCGATAGGCGGTTTCGCTGGCGACCGCCATGAGACCGCCAGCGATCAGCAGCACAGCCATCGCCAGCAGAGTCAGGCGCGGCGTGTGCCGCCAGAATCCGGCCAGATCGGTCACGTTCCGCTCTCCTGCTTCCTCATGGCCGCACCGACAGGCTCATCAGCTTGGAACTGATCGCCAGCCGGTTGCCCTGGGCCGTCGCCGCATCGATGACGAAACGGACCCGGTCCTCCTGCAACACGAAGGTGATAACCGCCCCGGCGGCCGATCCGCCCGGCGCATCGGCATCGCTGACCGTCAGAACAGGCTCGCCGCGCAGCCGGTCCATCGGCATCGTCCCATACAGCAGATGGCAGCCCGACCCTTTTTCGAACTGCGGCCGGCGCATCAGTTCGATGGGCCGTCCGCCGGCGCTCTGTCCGGCGACGGCACGGTCCAGCACGTCGCCGAACGGGTCCGGCCCTTCCACGCAGAGGCGGAACGGGCTGTCCGCGGTGGCGAAGGCACCCGGCGGCCAGGCGACGAAGGCGATGAATTTGTAAAGGAAGGTTGCCTTCACCGCCGCTTCCAGCGGCTCGGCGGATGCAATCGACACCGGCGCGCCTGCCAGCACCAGCAGCAGGCTCAGCGCCAGCGGACTGCACCAGCGGACGGTCCGTTCCTCCATGCTCAAAACCCCACCCGCATGCGCGCATAGACGCTCCGCCCGATGGCGCGCGGCGTGGTGCTGGACGGGTCGTAGGCCTCCAGATGCCGGGCATGCAGCAGATTCTGGCCGAACAGCGACAGCTCCAGCGCCGGGGTGACGTGCCAGCCCAGATGCAGGTCGGCCTCGGTATAGGCCGGGACGTTCGACACCGCGACCCGGCCGACCCGGCGCAGGGTGGCGTCGAACTCCACCTCCGGCGTCAGGTTCATCTGCGACTTCAATTGAACCTGATAGGCCGGATCCTGGCCGGCGGCCTGGAAGTGGGACAGGTCGGTCGCCCCCGGCTTCAGCCGCAGGCTCTTGTGCAGCCAGTTGGCGCCGGCATGCAGGGTCCACCAGCCGGTCAAGCCATAGCTGCCCCAGCCTTCGATGCCGTAGGTGTTTCCCTCCATATCGTTGCGCAGCATGATCGGCAGGCCTCCGTCGGTCAGGCTTGTGGTGCGCAGGTCGTCATAGACGTTGTAGAAGGCCGACAGCGACACCCGGCTGTTCGCCACGGGCCGGCCGCGATAGCCGACCTCATAGGCCACCAGCCGTTCAGACTGGAAATCGGGCGAGGGCGCCAGGACGCCGGCCCCCGACAGTTCGCGGTCGACGCGCGACGGCGTGCGCACCGACCGGCTGACCGCGGTCCACAGCATGTGGTCGTCCGACAGCCGCCAGGCGAGCCGCAGGTTGGGCAGGATGTCGAAGCCGGAATAGCTGTTGTATTCCGCCTTCATCCCGACCGTCAGCTTCAGCTTCGGCGCCAGCGTGACCTCGTCCTGGGCGAACAGGCTTCCCAGCGAGATCGTCGCGTCATCCTCCGGGAAACCGAGGGACACCCGCGAGCGGAAGGCCGACTGCCACACACGGTACTGCGCCCCCCAGACCAGCTGGTGCCGGCTGCCCAGCGCCACATTGTGCTGGGCCTGGACGTCGACGGTCTCCAACCGGTCGGTGGCGACCGCATAATCGCGGGTCTGCTGGTCGTAATAGGCCTGCAACTGCACCGACGACCCGTCGCCCAGCCTGTGCGTCCACCGCCCGAGCAGATTCCCGCCATGCAGCGAGGTGTCGAGCCACTCCGTATGATTGTGGAAGAGATCGCCTTGCAGGGTGTAGGAGGCCGCGCCGTCCGCCGCGGTGCCATCCAGCCGGAAGCCGGCCTGCGAGCCGTCGAAGGCGTCGGTGGTCACGTCGCCCGGCACTGCCGCGAAGCTGCTGCGCCGGTCGAAGCCGGTCAAGTACCCGCGCAACGCCAGTCCGCCATCCGCGGCCTTGATGCCATAGCGCAGGGTGCCGTTCCGCTCGCCGGAGCCGGCGCCGATTTCGGCGAAACCGCCCTGGCTGTCCGCGGCCGGCCGGGTTATGACGTTGACGACGCCGTTGACCGCGTTGGCGCCCCACAGCGTGCCGCCGGGGCCGCTGACCACCTCGATCCGCTCGATCTCCGGCAGCGGGACGTTGATCGCTTCCCAGAAGACGGTGGAGGCGACCGGCGAATAGACGCTGCGGCCGTCGACCATCACCTGAAGCTTGTTGGCGGCCTCCGGCGAGTTGAAGCCGCGCGCGCTGACGGTGTAGCCGGCGGCGTTCAGCCGGGCGACCTCCAGGTTAGGCGCCAGCCGCAGCGCTTCGGGCAGGCTGGTGGCGCCGGACCGCCGGATGTCCTCCGCCGTGATGACATAGACCGCCGCCGCCGCGTCGCTCAACCGCTCCGGACGCTTGGAAATGGAGGTGACCTTGATCGTCCCCAGTTCTTCGAGCGACAGGGTCGACAGATCCTCGACCGTCTGGGCAGGCGCCGCATAGGGACTTAAGACCAGAGACAGCGTCAGGAGGGCGCCCAGCCTGCGGGCGGGACCAACGGCTCCCCCGGTTCTCTTGCACCGGCTTTCACGACGGAGGACTGCCCATGGCATCGACGCTTGGTTGCTCTGTTCAGTGTCTGCACGAACGAGCTTTATAGCAGTCTTGAGCGTGGCATCCCGCTAGGCGGAACGGCCGAATTCTACCTAGAGCTTTCGGGCGTCTGACCTTGGCTGCCCGACAGCTGGCCGCGCTCCTCCCGCAGCAGGGCGAGTTTCGCCTCCAGCTTGCCGATCTTCCTGTCGAGCTTGCGCAGCCGCTTGCGCGGTGCCTTTCCCTCGGCCGATCCGGCTTCGCTGCCCTGGCGGGGGTTGGCCGCGATCCTGGCATTGATCGCCTCCTTGGCAGCATCGCTCAGCCGCTTCCACCCCTTCACCTCCGCCTTGGTGCGGTGGCAGCCCAGGCAGTTGCCGTCGCCGCCGAAGCGGCAGAGGCCGATGCACGGGTTCCCGCTGTCCATTTTCGCTGTCCTGTCGCTCTGCTTACCTCTCAAGGGGGGCCTGCCGCATGGTCGTCTCCGGTCGACGACAATGTGCGTCGCCATTTCCGTCCGGCAATGGCAGCCGGCGGAAGGCTGGCATGCCTGCAACCCGGACGCGCCTCACACATCGTCCGAATGCATGGATCACTCGGAAGGAAATCCATACAAAGATGCGACACACCGCCGCACAAGGACTTCAAGCGCCAAACCTACCCTACAATCGCCTTGCTGCATCCGTACAAATGATCCATACAACTCCCATCGCCGGATGGCCGCTTCTCCATACGCCATAGAGCATGGACGGGCGCCCGGACGGCTTCTTCGTGCCAGGTGATCCATGCCCAGCGATGCGCCCATCATCACCCGCCGCCCCGACCATGCGGCGGACACTCCGGACCCGCCATCGGCCTACGCTTCCCACCGCAAGATCCATCCCAAGGCGGTGCGCGGACGGTACCGGCGGCTGAAGACCTGGCTGGGCGTGGTCCTGCTGGCGCTGTTCGCCATCCTGCCCTGGCTGCGCTGGGATCGCGGGCCGGGACTGCCCGATCAGGCGGTGCTGTTCGATCTGGGCAGCCAGCGCTTCTACATCTTCGCCCTGCAGCTGTGGCCGCAGCATGTCTATTACATCACCGGCGTGATGATCATCGCGTCCATCGGCCTGTTCCTGGCGACGGCGCTGGGCGGACGGGTCTGGTGCGGCTTCACCTGTCCGCAGACGGTGTGGACCGACCTGTTCGTCTGGGTCGAACGGCGGGTGGAGGGCGACCGCGGCGACCGCATCCGGCTGGACAAGCATCCCTGGACCGCCGGCTGGCTGGCGAAGAAGACGGTCAAGCACGCGGGATGGCTGGCGATCTCCCTGGTCACCGGGTTCATCGGCATCGCCTACCTGACCGACGCGCCGTCCCTGGCGACCGATCTGCTGCGCTTCGACGCCTCGGCGCTCGCTGCCGGCTCCGTCCTGTTCATCGCCGCCTGCACCTATGCCATGGCCGGCTTCATGCGTGAACAGATGTGCTTCTACGTCTGCCCCTGGCCGCGCATCCAGGCCGCCATGCTGGACGAGGAAAGCCAGGTCGTCACCTATCAGGACTGGCGCGGCGAAGGGCGCGCGCCCCTGCGCAAGAGCGAGGGCTGGGACACCCGCACCCACAAGGGGTTCGGCGACTGCATCGACTGCGGCCAGTGCGTCCATGTCTGCCCGACCGGCATCGACATCCGCGACGGCATCCAGATGGAATGCATCGGCTGCGGCCTGTGCGTCGACGCCTGCAACGACGTGATGGCGCGCATCGGCCGGCCCGGCGACCTGATCCGCTTCGACACCTTGACGGCACAGGCGGCGAAGGCGTCCGGCACCCCGCCGGCCCGCTACCGGCTGATCCGGCCGCGCACCATCGTCTATGGCCTGATGCTGGTCGTGGTCGGCGGGGTGATGGCAATCGCGCTGGCGATGAAGTCGAGCAACGACGTCTCCGTCCTGCGCGACCGGGCGCCGCTGTTCGTCACGCTCACCGACGGCCGCATCCAGAACGCCTACACCATCAAGATCGCCAACATGTCGCTGACGGACCGCCATTACCGCCTCAGCCTGTCCGGCCTTCCGCAGGCGAGCCTCAGCCTGTCCGGCGACGGCACCGAGACCGGCGAGCTGTCGCTGTCGGCCCGCGCCAACGCGGTGGAAACCTACCGCATCCAGGTCCGCGTGCCGCATTCCGCCCTGCCGGCCCCCTCCACCCCGGTGACCGTCGTCCTGACGCCCGACAGCGGCGCCGGCCAGCCGGCCCGGCACGACAGCGTCTTCCTGTCACCGTGACCCTCCCCCCGGAGGACCGCCCCTCTCCCGTCGGGAGAGGGGCACTGGACGCTTGCAGCACCATGATCGGAGCGCGCATATGATGCCGACGGTGCCGCCGCAATCAGGCAAGGGAACGGCCAGGACATCCATGCAATCCGACAATCCGGAACACACCGGCCCGGCCGACCCGTCGGACACCGCCGTCTGGCAGCCCGACCTGACCAACCGCGCCAAGCCGGTCTATCTCGCCATCGCCGATGCCCTGGCCGACGACATCGCCGCCGGCCGGCTGGCGGCCGGCCAGCGGCTGCCGCCGCAGCGCCTGCTCGCCGACCGGCTGGGCGTGGACCTGACCACGGTCAGCCGCGCCTACAGCGAGGCCCGCCGCCGCGGCCTGCTCGACGCCCGCGTCGGCCAGGGCACCTTCGTCAGCGCGCAGGAGGGTGCGCCGGACCGCCCTCATCCCGAGACCGCCCGGCCCCGCCGCGAGGCCGCCCCCCCGCCCGCGGTCATCGACATGACGATGAACCAGCCGCCGCTGCCCGACGCGCCGGAGCTGCTGGACCGGGTGCGCCGCAGCCTGTCGCAGGCGATGCTGCGGCTCGACCCGCAAACGCTGCTGCGCTATCCGGAAGCCGGCGCTGGCTTCCGCGCCGTGGAGGAGGATTGCGCCGCCGGAGCCCGCTGGCTCGCCAAGCGTCTGCCCGATCTGGACGCGTCCCCGCTCGGCGATCACGGCCGCATCGTGGTCTGCCCCGGTACGCAGAGCGCCCTCCTGGCCCTGCTGTGCATGCTGACCAGCCCCGGCGATACCGTCTGTACGGAGGAGCTGACCTATCCCGGCTTCAAGGCCATCGCCCGGCAGCTCGGCCTGCGGGTGGTCGGGGTGGCGATGGACGGCGACGGGCTGGACCCCGACGCCCTGCGCGCCGCGGTGCGGGCCCATTCCCCGAAGGCGCTCTACTGCACCCCCACCCTGCACAACCCGACGACGGCGACCCTTCCCGCCGGCCGCCGCGCCGCCATCGCGGCAATCGCCCGCGAACACGGTTTCCCGATCATCGAGGACGACATCTACGGCGTGCTGCCGCTGGACGCCCCGCCGCCCATCGCGGCATTGGCGCCCGACGTGACCTTCCACGTCGTCGGCCTCGCCAAATGCGTGGCGCCCGGCCTGCGCATCACCTATGTCGCCGCCCCCGACGCCCGCCAGGCCATGCGGCTGGCCGCCGCCCAGCGCGCCACCATCCTCGGCACGCCGCCGGTCCCGGCCGCGGTCGCCACCCAATGGATCGCCGACGGCACCGCCGACGCGCTGCTGACCGCCATCCGCGCCGAGGCATCGGCCCGCCAGCGCATCGCCCGCGACCTGCTTCCCGCCGCCACGCAGACCGCCCACCCCGAGGGGTTCCACCTGTGGCTGACCCTGCCGCCGGCCTGGACCCGTGGGGAATTCGCGACCCATCTGCGCAGCCACGGCATCGCCGCCGCGGTCAGCGACACCTTCCTCACCGCCGGTCAGGTGCCGGAGGCCCTGCGCATCTGCCTCGGCGCCCCGGTGACCCGCGCCGACTGCCGCCGCATGCTGGAGGTGCTCGCCGACGCCCTCGACCAGAGCCCCGCCCTGGCCGGCATCGTGATCTGACTCCGAGCTTTCAGACCGGATCCCGCGCCATGCCCGACCGGACCAGCAGGTCGGTGTCGGGCGAGAAGCGCGCCTTCAGCGGCAGCATCGCCGCCCCCAGCACGCGGGCCATCGGACCGATGGATCCCGCCATCACCGGTGCGGCCTTCAGGCCCGACCGGTTGAAGCGCTCGACCGCCGCCGTCAGCCTCCGGGTGAAGCGGTCGCGCCAGGACGGCGGCAGGAAGCCGTCGACCACCACCTCCTGGAAGTCGATGACGCTGAGCGCCGACACGACCGCGCGCGACAGCTCCGCGCACGCCGCTTCGGCCCAGCTGTCGAAGATGGCGTCCGCCCGCTCGCCGCTGCCGTCGGCCAGTGCCGCCGACAGCGCCGCCGTCGGGTCGATGCCGGCGGCCTCCAGTTCGCGCTCCAGCAGGAAGATCGAGGCGGCGTGGATCAGTTGCCCCGGCGGCGTGCCCGGCCCGGCCGGGCGGGTCGGCATCGAGCCGATGGCCCCGGCATTGCCCTGCTCCCCGCGATAGAGCCGGCCGTCGATCACCACCCCGCCGCCGATGAAGGTGCCGAGATAGATGTAGAGCGCGCTGCGGCTGACGATGGCGTGGCCGGCGATCATCTCGGCCGCGCAGGCCGCCGCGGCATCGTTGTAGAGCGTCACCGGCAGCCCGGTCGCGCGCGCGAAGGCACCGGCGATGTCGGCATCGCGCCAGCCGTCCAGCGCGCCCGGCGCCAGCCCCAACTCCGCCGACCAGGCATGGATTTCATCCGGCATGGCGACCCCCAGCCCGACCACCCGCGACCGCGCCTCCGGCGACAGATGGGCCAGCAGCCCGGCCGCCTGGGCGATGGCGGTGGAGATCGTCGGCTCGGGCAGCGGCGCGTCATAGCGCACGCGGCTCGCCCCGAGTTCCTCCCCCAGCAGGTTGATCAGGATGGCCTCGACGCTGCGCCGGCCGATCTTGACCCCCAGCGCATAGGCGCCGTCCGGATTCGGCGCGATCGGGGTGGACGGCTGCCCGACCTGCCCGCGCACCTTGTCCAGCTTGACCAGCAGCCCGTCCTCCAGCAGCCGGTTGACGATCACCGACGCCGCCTGACCGCTGAGACCGGTCTCCCGCGCGATTTCCGCCTTGGACAGCATGCCGGCCTGCAACAGCGCATGCATAACCAGCCGCTCGTTGTAGGCGCGCAGCCCGGTGGTATCGCCGCCCCGCATCCTTCCGCCGCCTCCCCGCCCTTGAACTCGACAACAGTCCGTATAGCAACCAATCATAACAAAATCAAAGTGATTTATTTAATCCGACTCGGCCACGATCATGGCTGTTGGGTCGATCGACTTTGAAACTTCGCCACCGTAGCAAGCGGGCCCCCAAGGGAGCAAGGCCGGCGGCAAATCCGGCTTAATCCTTAACTCCACTGCGTCATCAGCCCCGCTGTCCGAGCCAACTCCCCGCCCTGCCCCGCAGAACGCCCAGGCCATACGCCGCCGAATATCAAAATCAATGTGATTTATCTATTGCAGCCCCGGACCGCCTGCGCCATAGTGTTGGTGTGCCCTACAAACCGAATGCCGCAATCGCATCCGGGTGTCGGGCGACCAGTCGCAAAGGGCCGGCGGGACGAAAGCCAGGGCGCGGCCGGACAGGAATTTGGGGAGGAAAACAGGAATGAAGCGTGCGCTTTCCTTGATCGGCGCGGCCGTCGCCGCGTTTCTCGGCAGCTCCGCCCAGGCGGAAACGCTGTCCATCGCCACGGTGAACAATGGCGACATGATCCGCATGCAGAAGCTGTCGGAGCATTTCACCAAGGCGCATCCCGACATCACGCTGAACTGGGTGACGCTGGAAGAGAATGTGCTGCGCCAGCGCGTCACCACCGACATCGCCGCCAAGGGCGGCCAGTACGACATCCTGACCATCGGCACCTACGAGGTTCCGATCTGGACCAAGCAGAAGTGGCTGATGCCGCTGACCAAGCTCGGCGCCACCTATGACGTCGAGGATCTGCTGCCCTCCATCCGCAGCGGCCTGACCACCGACGGCACGCTCTATGCCGCGCCGTTCTACGGCGAAAGCTCGATGGTCATGTACCGCAAGGACCTGTTCGAGAAGGCCGGCCTGACCATGCCGGAGGCGCCGACCTGGGCCTTCGTCTCCGACGCGGCGCGCAAGCTGACCGACAAGAAGGCAGAGGTCTACGGCATCTGCCTGCGCGGCAAGGCCGGCTGGGGCGAGAACATGGCCTTCCTCAGCGCCATGGCGAACTCCTTCGGCGCCAGTTGGTTCGACATGAACTGGAAGCCGCAGTTCAACACCGACCCGTGGAAGCAGACGCTGACCACCTATCTCGGGCTGATGAAGGACGCCGGCCCGCCGGGCGCCTCCTCCAACGGCTTCAACGAGAATCTGGCGCTGTTCCAGTCCGGCAAATGCGCGATGTGGATCGACGCCACCGTCGCCGCCTCCTTCGTCTCCAACCCGGCGCAGAGCAAGGTGGCGGACAAGGTCGGCTACGCGCTCGCTCCCGACACCGGTCTCGGCAAGCGGTCCAACTGGCTGTGGGCCTGGAACCTCGCGATCCCCGCCAGCAGCAAGAAGGGCGACGCCGCACAGGCCTTCATCTCCTGGGCGACCTCCAAGGACTATCTCGACCTCGTCGCCAAGGAAGAGGGCTGGGCCAACGTGCCGCCGGGCACCCGCACGTCGCTCTACGCCAATCCCGAGTACCGCAAGGCCGCTCCTTTCGCCGACCTGACGCTGAAGTCGATCCAGGCCGCCGATCCGCTGCACCCGACGGTCCAGCCGGTCCCCTACACCGGCGTGCAGTTCGTCGCCATCCCCGAGTTCCAGGGCATCGGCACGGCTGTGGGGCAGGCTTTCTCCGCCGCGCTCGCCGGTCAGACGACCGCCGACCAGGCCCTGCAGACCGCCCAGACGCTCGCCACCCGCGAGATGACCAAGGCCGGCTACATCAAGTGAGCGGTCACGCCTGACCTTCCGTCCTGTCAGATCACGGCAAAACCTCCTTCCGCTGTCATCCCCGCCCTTGCCGGGATGACGGCGGAAGCAGGCCGCGCTCCACAACGCCGTTACCCAAGGGTCGAGCCATGGCCACCGCACATTCGCGTGCCGCCGCGCGCCTGACGATGTCTCCGGCCGTCATCCTGCTGCTCGGCTGGATGCTGATCCCGCTCGTGATGACGCTCTATTTCTCCTTCCTGCGCTACAATCTGCTGATGCCGGGGACGGAGGAGTTCATCGGCACGTTGAACTACCAGTATTTCCTCACCGATCCGGCCTTCTTCGCCGCACTCGGCAACACGCTGGCGCTCGTCGGCGGGGTGCTGGTGCTGACCATATCCGGCGGGATCGGGCTGGCCCTGCTGCTCGACCAGCCTTTCTGGGGGCGGGGCATCGTCCGCCTGCTGGTCATCGCGCCCTTCTTCGTCATGCCCACCGTCTCGGCGCTGGTGTGGAAGAACATGCTGATGAACCCGGTGAACGGCCTGTTCGCCGCCATCGCCAAGGGGCTGGGGCTCCAGCCCTTCGATTTCCTGTCCGAGGCGCCGCTCTCCTCGATCATCCTGATCGTGACGTGGCAATGGCTGCCCTTCGCCACGCTGATCCTGCTGACCGCCCTCCAGTCGCTCGACCGAGAAAGGCTGGAGGCGGCGGAGATGGACGGCGCCGGTGCGGTCGACCGCTTCATCCACATCATCATGCCCCATCTGGCGCGTGCGATGACGGTGGTGACGCTGATCCAGACCATCTTCCTGCTGTCGATCTTCGCCGAGATCCTGGTGACGACCAACGGCGGTCCCGGCACCGCCACCACCAACATCACCTACCTCGTCTATGCCCAGTCGCTGCTGCAGTTCGATGTCGGCGGCGGCTCCGCGGGCGGCATCGTCGCCGTCGTCCTCGCCAACATCGTCGCCGTCTTCCTGATGAGGATGATCGGCCGCAACCTGGACATCTGACCATGGCGCGCGCCGCAACCAACCGCCGCAAGCTGGTCGTGACCCTGATCGCCTGGACCGTCGGGATCGTGATCTTCTTCCCCATCCTGTGGACCGTCCTGACCAGCTTCAAGACCGAAGCCGAGGCCATCGCCAGCCCGCCCTCCTTCCTCGCCTTCCACTGGACGCTGGAGAACTACGCCGAGGTCCAGCAGCGTTCCGACTATTTCCTCCATTTCTGGAACTCGGTCGTCATCTCGGTCGGCTCGACGCTGCTCGGCCTGCTGGTCGCCGTTCCCGCCGCCTGGTCGATGGCCTTCGTCCCCGGTAAGCGCACCCGCGACGTGCTGATGTGGATGCTGTCGACCAAGATGCTGCCGCCGGTCGGCGTGCTGATCCCGATCTATCTGCTGTTCCGCGATTTCGGGCTGCTCGACAGCCGCATCGGTCTGGTCATCGTGCTGACGCTGATCAACCTGCCGATCATCGTCTGGATGCTGTTCACCTACTTCCGTGAAATTCCGGGCGAGATCCTGGAAGCGTCGCGGATGGACGGCGCCGGCCTGCGCGACGAAATCCTGTTCGTCCTCTTGCCGATGGCGGTGCCCGGCATCGCCTCCACCCTGCTGCTGAACATCATCCTGGCATGGAACGAGGCCTTCTGGACGCTGAACCTGTCCGCCTCGCAGTCGGCGCCGCTGACCGCCTTCATCGCCAGCTACTCCAGCCCGGAAGGGTTGTTCTACGCGAAACTGTCGGCCGCCTCGACCATGGCGGTCGCGCCGATCCTGGTTCTCGGCTGGTTCAGCCAGAAGCAGCTTGTGCGCGGCCTGACCTTCGGCGCCGTGAAGTAGGGGGGAACCCGCTATGGGTCAGATCACGCTCGACCGAGTCACCAAAAGCTTCGGCGACATCGACGTCATCCCGCCGCTGGATCTCTCCATCGGCAACGGCGAGTTCGTGGTGTTCGTCGGCCCGTCCGGCTGCGGCAAGTCCACGCTGCTGCGCCTGATCGCCGGGCTGGAGGATGTGTCGTCCGGCACCATCCGCATCGACGGCAAGGACGCCACCGCCCTGCCGCCCGCCCAGCGCGGGCTGGCGATGGTGTTCCAGTCCTACGCGCTCTATCCGCACATGACCGTGCGCAACAACATCGCCTTCCCGCTGAAGATGGCCCGGCTCGACAAGGCCGCCATCGACCGCAAGGTGGAGGCGGCGGCCAAGGTGCTGAACCTCACCAACTATCTCGACCGCCGCCCCGGGCAGCTCTCCGGCGGCCAGCGCCAGCGCGTCGCCATCGGCCGCGCCATCGTCCGCGAGCCGACCGCCTTCCTGTTCGACGAGCCGCTGTCGAACCTCGACGCAGCACTGCGCGTCAACATGCGGCTGGAAATCTCCGAGCTGCATGCCAGCCTCGGCACCACCATGATCTATGTGACCCACGATCAGGTGGAGGCCATGACCATGGCCGACAAGATCGTCGTGCTGAACGCCGGGCGGATCGAGCAGGTGGGCTCGCCCATCGACCTCTACAGCCGCCCGCGCAACCGCTTCGTCGCCGGCTTCATCGGCTCCCCGCGCATGAACTTCATCGAGGGCGAGACCGCGCGCGGCGCCGGTGCCGACTGCATCGGCATCCGTCCCGAACATCTGGCGCTGTCGACCGACTCCGGCCTGTGGTCCGGCACCGTCACCGTGTCCGAACATCTGGGATCCGACACCTTCGTCTATGTGCAGGTGGACGGGCTCGGCACGATGCTGGCGCGGGCCGGCGGCGAGTTCCCGGTCCATCACGGCGACCGCGTCTGGCTGACGCCGCAAACCGAAAAGCTCCACCGCTTCGACGCCCAGGGCAATGCGCTGCCGTCCGTCGCCGCCGGTGCGAAAGTGGCATGAAAGGGTCCATTGCGATGACCAGTCCCATGAAGCGTCTCGACGGCAAATCGGCCATCGTCACCGGCGCCGCCCGTGGCATCGGCCGCGCCTTCGCCGCCGCCTATGTCGCGGAGGGGGCCACCGTCGCCATCGCCGACATCAACCTCGCGGCGGCTGAGACGGCAGCGGCGGAGATCGGCCCCGGCGCCTATGCCGTGGCGCTCGACGTGACCAGCCAGCCCTCCATCGACGCCGCCGTCGCCGCGGTGGCGGAGCGAGCCGGCGGCATCGACATCCTGATCAACAACGCCGCGCTGTTCGACCTCGCCCCCATCGTCGAGATCACCCGCGACAGCTACGACCGCCTGTTCTCGATCAACGTCGCCGGCACGCTGTTCACCATGCAGGCGGTGGCGAAGCGGATGATCGCGCAGGGGCGCGGCGGCAAGATCATCAACATGGCTTCCCAGGCCGGACGGCGCGGCGAAGCGCTGGTCGGCGTCTATTGCGCCACCAAGGCGGCGGTGATCAGCCTGACCCAGTCGGCCGGCCTCGATCTCATCAAGCACGGCATCAACGTGAACGCCATCGCCCCCGGCGTGGTCGACGGCGAGCATTGGGACGGCGTCGATGCCCTGTTCGCCAAGCACGAGGGCCTCCAGCCCGGCGAGAAGAAGCGCCAGGTCGGCGAAGCGGTTCCCTTCGGCCGCATGGGCCGGGCGGAGGATCTGACCGGCATGGCGATCTTCCTGGCGAGCCGGGAGTCCGACTACATCGTCGCCCAGACCTACAACGTCGACGGCGGCAACTGGATGAGTTGAAGAAGACCTCCCTCTCCCGCCCCCGGTTCACCTCTCCCCAGAGGGATCCCCTCTCCCCCCCGGGGAGAGGGTTAGGGTGAGGGGGACGCACCGCGAGGACTCTCAAGAATCGAATGCCCCGCGCACCCCACCAAATCCACGCCATGCATCCCCCTCACCCCGACCCTCTCCCCGGGGGGGAGAGGGAGGATCCCCCGCAGGACCCCCGCCATGACCATCGCCCTCTCCGCCGCCACCCTTCCAGCCATCGCAGCCCGCGCCTCGGTGCCGGCCTACGACCGTTCCGCCCTGTCCGCCGGGATCCTGCATTTCGGCGTCGGAAACTTCCACCGCGCCCATCAGGCGGTCTATCTCGACAGCCTGTTCGCAGAGGGCCGCGACCATGACTGGGCGATCCTCGGCGCCGGTGTGATGCCGTCGGACCAGCGCATGCGCGACGCGCTGGAGGGCCAGGACTGGCTGACCACCGTCGTCGAGCAGTCCGGCGCGCAGAGCCTTGCCCGCGTCACCGGCGCCATGATCGGCATGCTGCCGGTCGGCGACAGCGACGTCCTCATCGCCAAGCTGGCCGACCCGGCGATCCGCATCGTCTCGCTGACGGTGACGGAGGGCGGCTATTACATCGACGCCGCAGGCAAGTTCGACGCCAGCCATCCGGCGGTCCGCGCCGACATCGCCGTGCCCTCCCGCCCGACGACCGTCTTCGGCCTGATCGTCGCCGGTCTGGCCCGCCGTCGCAGCGACGGCACGGTGCCCTTCACCGTCATGTCCTGCGACAACATCCCCCACAACGGCGTCGTCACCCGCAACGCCGTGCTGGGCATCGCCAGGGAGATCGACGCCGATCTCGCCGCCTGGATCGAAAACTCGGTCGCCTTCCCCAACGGCATGGTCGACCGCATCACGCCCGCCACCGGCGTTCAGGAGCGCGAGACCCTCGACCGCGATTTCGGCATCGCCGACAACTGGCCGGTCTTCTGCGAGGACTTCACCCAGTGGGTGCTGGAGGACCGCTTCTCCGCCGGCCGTCCGGCGCTGGAGGCGGTGGGCGTGCAGTTCGTCCCCGACGTGACGCCCTTCGAGGCGATGAAGATCCGCATCCTGAACGGCGGCCATGCGGTGATCGCCTATCCGGCCGGGCTGCTCGGCATCACCTACGCCCATGAGGCGATGGAAACCCCGCTGATCCGCGCCTTCCTGCAAAAGATCGAGCGGGAGGAGATCATCCCGACCGTGCCGCCGGTGCCCGGCACCGACCTGCACTCCTATTTCGGCATCATCGAGCGCCGCTTCTCCAACCCCAAGATCAAGGACACCATCCGCCGGCTCTGCCTCGACGGCTCCAACCGCCAGCCGAAATTCATCGTCCCGTCCATCGCCGACCGGCTGAAGGCCGGCGCCGGCATTGAGGGGCTGGCTCTGGAATCGGCGCTGTGGTGCCGCTACTGCTTCGGCACGACCGACGACGGCCAGCCGATCGAGCCGAACGACCCCAACTGGGACCGCCTGACCCAGGTCGCCGCCAAGGCCCGCACCGAACCGACCGTTTGGCTCGACCAGGAGGACATCTACGGCGAGGTCGGCAAGTCGCAAATCTTCCGCGACGCCTTCTCCGCCGCCCTGCGCGCCCTGTGGACGGACGGCACCCGCGCCGTGCTCACCCGCTATGCCGGCGGATCCAACTGAAGGACTTGCCCGCCATGACCGCTATGCCGCCCGACGCATCGCAACCCCTCGACGTGCTGTGCCTGGGAGAGGTGCTGATCGACTTCATGCCCGCCGGCCCGGCGCAGCCGGGGGTGATCGGCGCCTTCGATCCGGCGCCGGGCGGGGCGCCGGCCAATGTCGCGGTCGGTCTGGCCCGGCTGGGGGTGCGCAGCGCCTTCATGGGCCGGACCGCGGCGGACGGCTTCGGCCGCTTCCTGGCGCGGGCGCTGACCGATGCCGGGGTCGATGTGTCCCATCTGCGCCGGGTGCCCGATGCGAAGACTCCGGTTGCCTTCGTCTCCCTCGACGAGGACGGGGAGCGGGAGTTCCTGTTCTATGGCGAGCCGATGGCCGGCTTCTCCGCCGCCGACCTCGATCTCGATGCCGTCGCGGCGGCCCGCCTGCTGCATTCCGGCTCCATCGGCCTGATCGACCCGGCCGCCCGCGAGGCGAGCCTGCTGGCGGTTGAAACCGCGCGCCGCCACGGCCGGCTGGTGTCCTTCGACGCCAACCTGCGCCTTGCCCTGTGGCCCGACCGCGACACGGCGGAACGCCTGATTCGCCAGGGCATCGCTGCCGCCTCCATCGTCAAGCTGAGCGACGAGGAACTGGAGTTCCTGACCGGCAGCGCCGATCCGGACACCGCCGGCCGCAGCCTGTGGTATGCGGGCCTGCGCCTGCTGGTGGTGACGCATGGCCGCAACGGCTGCACCTTCCTGACCGCCGATGCGTCCGGCCATGTGCCGGGGATGACCGTCACCGCCGTCGACACCACCGGCGCCGGCGACGCCTTCGTCGCCGCACTCCTGGCCGGCATCCTCGAAGATCTGGACATTGCCTTCACCCCGGACCGGCTGCGCGACATCTGCCGGTTCGCCAACGCCGCCGGGGCGCTGACCACCACCGCCCCCGGTGCCATCCCCTCCCTGCCCGACCGCGCCGCGGTCAACCGGCTGCTGGAGCGCTGAAACCGGGCATGCTTTTGAAGCTTTCGGTGGTCCGCGCCCCGGCCTGAGGCTAAGCTTTCCCGGTCACCGTTTCCCTCATCCGCATCTGTATTGAACGCCCTTTCCCGCAATGGGAGAGGGCGTTTCCATTTGGCCGAATGAAACACTGAACACGATGCCGAAAACCGTTCCATAGCGTTCCAAATGTTCCATTTCAGGGGAAAACCCTTCCCTAACCCACACAGACGCAAAGAAACTCAATCTTTAACAAAACAAATTGATCACTCCAAAATAATGATGGCGTCGCCTCGGGTGCCTAGCTATCGTGACGTCTGAAATTGCGAATCCTGTCGCCCTAATACGGCTTTCTATACCTAATGGTTATATCCAAAGGGGTAGAATATCCCAAGAGTGACAGGCGTTGCTTTAGTGAGGCATGATGAGTGACTTGAAGGCCCTGTCGCCGACCGAACTCGATCTGGCGACGCTGATCGTGAACACCCTCACCCTGGAAGCCGACCCGGAGGACATCGATCCGGACGCCCCCCTCTATGGCGAAGGGCTGGGCCTCGATTCCATCGACATCCTGGAGGTGGCGCTCGCCGTCTCCAAGGCCTACGGGGTGAAGCTGCGGGCCGACGACGAGAACAACACGAAGATCTTCAGCTCTCTGCGCACACTGAACAGCCACATCCAACAGCTCAAAGCCGCCTGATGCCGTCCGCCGCCTGCACCAGGGGTGGAGTCGCGGTGGGTGCCGGCCTGTCGCTCTTCGCGCTCTATCCGCTGCTGGTCCATGGCGCCATCGTCGCCGACCTCGACGCCGATACGGCACTGCTCCTGGCGCTGGTGCAGGCGGGAGTGACCGGGCTGGCGATCGGCCGGGCGGCGCCGCGCTTCCGCTGGATGGCGCTGGCCGGCGCCATCGCCCTGTTCGGCCTGTCCTGGCGCTCCGCCCGCGACGGGCTGCTGGCGGCCTCGGCGATCAGCCACGCCGCGATCTATGTCGGCCTGCTCGTCCTGTTCGGCCGCACTTTGCTGGCCGGGCGCGAGCCGCTGATCACCTGGATCGCGCGGCGCATCCGCGGCAGCCTGACCGACGAGATGCTGGTCTACACCCGCCGCGTCACCATCGCCTGGTGCCTGTTCTTCGCCGGCCAGCTGGCGATGTCGGCCCTGCTGTTCTGCGTCGCACCGCCGGCCGTCTGGTCCTTCTTCATCAATGTCCTCGACCTGCCGCTGGTCGCCGCGATGTTCCTGACGGAATACGCCTACCGCCTGCGCAAGTTCTGGAACCACTCCCACGGCTCCATCGCAGACGTCGTCCGCGTCTTTTCGGAGCGGCCAAATCCATGATGGTTTCGCAATGACGATGCTGTCCACCACCCGCCTGCCGCTGCTGCGCCATGGCAGCCCCGACGACCTGTTCGCCTGGCATGACGGCAAGCCGGTGACGGTGCGCAGCTACCTCGCCGCCGTGCGCGATCTGGCCCGCCGCCTGCCGGACGGCGCCTATCTGCTGAACCTGTGCGGCGACCGGCTGGGCTTTGCCGTCGCCCTCGGTGCCGCGCTGCTGCGCCGGCAGATCAGCTTGCATCCCCCCAACGACACGCCGGCGACGCTGCGCCAGCTCGACGAGAGCTATCCCGGCCTGATCTGCCTGACCGATGCCGGGGCGCACTATCCCGGCATGACCTGCGTCGCGGCGCTCCCTGCCGACGGGCTCGACAGCCTGACCGGCTCGCGCTTCGACGCCGACCTCGCCTTCCCGGCCGATCAGGTGGCCGCCATCGCCTTCACCTCCGGCTCCACCGGCCGGCCGATGCCGCAGGTGAAAAGCTGGGGCACCCTGGTCCGCAGCGTCCACGGCGCCGGTACCGCGCTTGGGATCGCCGGCCTCGAACCAGCCGGTCTAGTGGGCACCGTGCCGCACCAGCACATGTACGGCCTGGAATCGGTCATCCTGCTGGCGCTCCAGCATGGTCTGGTCCTGCATGGCAGCCGTCCGCTCTTCCCCGCCGACATCGCCGCCTGCCTCGCCGATCTGCCCAGCCGCCGCATGCTGGTGACCACACCGGTGCATCTCCAGGCCCTGCTGGCCGACGGCACCGCCCTGCCGCCGCTGGACTTCATCCTCTGCGCCACCGCCCCGCTCGCCCCGCAGCTCGCCATCGACGCGGAAATGAGGCTGGGCGCCCCGCTGCACGAGATCTACGGCTGTTCGGAGACCGGGCAGCTCGCCGTCCGCCGCACCAGCGCCACGGCGGAGTGGCTGTGCATCGACGGCATCCGCCTGCGCCAGGACGAACAGGGCACCTGGGCATCCGGCGACTTCCTCGACGGCGAGACCCTGCTGGCCGACGTGATCGAGCTGAAGAGCGATACCCGCTTCATCCTGCACGGACGCTCCGCCGATCAGGTCAACATCGCCGGCAAGCGCAGCTCGCTCGCCTTCCTGAACCACCATCTGAACTCGGTGGAGGGGGTGAGGGATGGCGTCTTCTTCATGCCGCAGGAGGGGGAGAGCGGAACCACCCGCCTCGCCGCCCTGGTGGTGGCGCCCGGCCTGACCGCCGAAACGCTGCTGGCCCGCCTGCGCGAGCGGATCGACCCGATCTTCCTGCCGCGTCCCCTGCGCTTCGTCGAAGCGCTGCCGCGCAACCCGACCGGCAAGCTGCCGCGCGAGGCTCTGCTGCGGATGCTCGACAACAGCCAGCGCGACTAGGTGCCGCCTCCCGTGCCGAACCAGACCGACATCCAGTTTCCCGTCGACCATCCCACCGCCGCCGGCCATTTTCCCGGCAACCCGATCATTCCGGGTGCGGTCCTGCTCGACACGGCCCTCACCGCCATCGCCGCGGCCGAAGGGTCGGCTCCCGGTCCCCTCCGGTTGCGCTCCGCCAAGTTCCTGCACCCGGTCCGCCCCGGCGACCGCATGCAGGTCGAATGGCAGGCCACCCTGGCCGACGGCATCGCCTTCACCGGCAGCGTGGCGGGCCGCCGGGTGATGACCGGCACCCTCATGGCCGGCCCCTTCATGGCCGGCAGCGTGACCCCATGAAGATTCCCCTGCGCGCCAAACGGACGGCCGACGCCACGGCCTCTCCCATCGCTCCGCCGCCACCGCGGCGCCGTCGCCGGGAGTGGATGAACCGGCCGGAGCGCAGCACGACCGCCGCCATCAAATTCATCGTCTGGGTCGCCCTGCGGCTCGGCCGGCGGGCGGCTCGGCTGCTGCTCTACCCGATCTGTCTCTATTTCGTCCTGTTCTCGCGCAAGCCGCGCCGGGCATCGGCGCTGTTCCTGTCAAAGGCGCTGGGCCGCCCGCCCGGCTTCGGCGACCTGTTCCGCCACTATCACGTCTTCGCCGCCTGCCTGCTCGACCGCGTCTTCTTCCTGAACGACCAGTCCGACGATTTCGACGTCCGCGTCCATGGCGAGGACATCGTCATCGACTTGATGCAGCGGGGGGAAGGCTGCCTGCTGATCGGCGCCCATATGGGCAGCTTCGAGGCGATCCGCATGCTGGGCCACCGCCAGCGCGACCTGCGGGTCAGTCTGGTGATGTATGAGGAGAACGCCCGCAAGATCAACTCGGTCCTCAACGCCATCAACCCGCTGCTGTCGATGGAGGTGATCGCGCTGGGCCGACCGGACTCGATGCTGCGCGTGCGCGAGAGGCTGGACCAGGGCCATTTCGTCGGCATGCTCGCCGACCGCACCCTGGATGGCGAGGAGGAGGTCCGCCTGCCCTTCCTCGGCCAGCCCGCCGGCTTCGCGCTTGGCCCCTTCCAGCTGGCGGCGATGCTGAAGCGGCCGGTGGTGCTGATGGTCGGCATCTATCGGGGCGGGCGGCGCTACGACGTCCATTTCGAGCGCATCGCCGATTTCTCCGACCTGAAGAAGCAGGACTGGCCCGTTCAGGAGCGGTCGGGCCTCGTGCGCTGGGCGGCCGGGCGCTTCGCCGACCGGCTGGAGCATTACGCCCTGTCCTTCCCCTACAACTGGTTCAATTTCTATGATTTCTGGAAATAGACCGGCCCGCCGCCCGATCCTGGCGGCTCTGGCGACCCTCCTGCTGGCCGGCGCCGCCACGCCGTCGCCGGCCGCCGAGCCCTGGGGCCTGGAGGATCTGTTCGCCCGCCTCAAGCAGGTCGGCAGTTCCAGCGCCCGCTTTACGGAAACCCGCGAGGTCGGCCTGCTGACGGCACCGCTGGAGAGCAGCGGCACGCTGACCTACCGCCGCCCCGACTTCCTGGAAAAGCGCACCCTGCGACCGCAAGCGGAAATCCTGCGGCTGGACGGCGACCGGCTGACGCTGACCCAGGCCGACGGTGCCTCCCGCACGCTGTCGGTCTCATCGATGCCGGAAATCCAGACCTATGTGGAGAGCATCCGCTCCACCCTGCGCGGCGACGTGCCGACCGTCATGCGCTTCTACGAGGTGGTTCTGGAAGGCACCTTGCAGGACTGGCGCATGCAGCTGACGCCGCGGGCGGAGGAGGCGCGCCGAATTGTCCAGCGCATCGACATCGCCGGCCGCGACGCCAGCATCCGCCGGATCGAGCTTCTCCAGGCCGACGGCGACCGTTCCATCATGACCATCCAGCCGGACCCGGCATGACCGCTGCGGCGAGACGGGGCGGGTGGAGTATCGCGCTGTGGCTGGCCGGGCTGCTTGTCTGCGGCCTGCTGGTGGCGCGCACCTCTGTGACCGCCGACCTCTCCGCCTTCCTGCCCCGCTCGCCCTCCGCCACCCAGCAGCTGCTGGTCGACCAGCTGCGCGACGGCGTCGTGTCGCGCCTGATCCTCGTTGCCGTAGAGGGTGACGCGCCGGATCGCCTGACCGGCCTCAGCCGTGCGCTCGCCGCCCGGCTGCGCGGCAATCCGCTGGTCGCCGCGGTGGAGAATGGCGAGCGGACAGGGCGCAGCACCGACGGCGCTTATCTCTGGACCAACCGCTATTTGCTGAGCCCCGGCGTCACTCCCGACCGCTTCACGGCCGACGGGCTGCACGCAGCCTTGCAGAACGACCTGCGCCTTCTCCAGTCGCCGGCCGGAATGGCCCTGAAGCAGGCCCTGCCCGCCGATCCCACCGCCGAGATCCTGCGCCTGACCGACCGGATGCTGGGCGACACCGGCGGCCCGGCCAGCCGCGACGGCGTTTGGGTCTCGGCCGACGGGGCGCGGGCATTGCTGCTGGTCCAGACCGCCGCCCCGGGGTTCGACATGGATGCCCAGCAGAAGACGCTGGATTTCATCCGGGGCGCTTTCGGCGAGGCACGCGGGCCAGACGGCTCCGCCCAACTGGTGATGACCGGACCGGCGGTCTTCTCGGTCCAGACCCGCGACCGCATCGAGGCGGATGCCACCCGGTCCTCCATCGTCGCCACCGCTCTGGTGGCCGGCATTCTGCTGTTGGTCTATCGCTCCTTGCGCGTGCTCGCCCTGTCGCTGCTGCCGGCGGCGACCGGAACGCTGGCCGGCATCGCGGCGGTCGGGCTCGGCTTCGGCGCGGTGCATGGCATCACGCTGGGCTTCGGCGTCACCCTGCTGGGCGAGAGCGTCGATTACGCCATCTACCTGTTCACCCAGACACAGCCGGGAAGCCCGGCGCACCGCACCCTTCGGCGCATCTGGCCGACCGTGCTGCTGGGCATGGCGACCTCGGTCGTCGGGTTCGGCACGATGCTGGTCTCCAGCTTCAGCGGTTTGGCGCAGTTGGGCCTGTTTTCCATCACCGGGCTGGTTGTGGCGCTGGCCGTCACCCGCTGGGTGCTGCCGTCCCTGCTGCCGGACGGCTATGCGACCGAACGCCCGGCGCGGCTGGCGCCGGTGTTGACCGCCCTGACCCGCGGCGCTCCCGCCCTGCGCCTGCCGCTGGCCGCGGCGACGCTGCTGTCCCTGGCATGGCTGGCCTTTCAGGGCCCGGCCATCTGGTCGGCGGAGCTGTCCAGCCTCAGCCCGGTGGCGGCGGCCGATCAGCGGCTGGACGAGGCGCTGCGCCGCGACCTCGGCGCGCCCGACGCCGGCCATCTGCTGGTGACCGGCGCCGCAACGGTGGAGGAGGCGCTCACCGCTGCCGAACGGCTGGCCGTTCCGCTGGAGGCGCTGGCCCGCGACCGCCTGATCGCCGGCTACGAGTCCCCTGCCCACACCCTGCCGAGCCAGGCCGCCCAGCGTGCCCGGCAGGCCGCCTTGCCGCCGCCCGACCAATTGCGCGCGTCGCTGGCCGAGGCGCTGCAAGGGCTGCCGTTCCGCCCCGACGCCTTCGCCCCGTTCCTGGCCGATGCCGAGAAGGCCCGGACCATGCCGCTGCTGACCTCGGCCAGCCTGGACGGCACCAGCCTCAAGCTGAAGCTCGATTCGCTGCTGGTCCGCAGCGGCACCGGCTGGACCGCCATGCTGCCCTTGCGCGGCGTCACCGACCCGCAGGCGCTTGCCGCCCGACTAGCCGGCGACCCGGCGACACAAGGCGCCACCCTGCTGAACCTGAAGGAGGAGTCCGACAGCCTCTATCGCACCTACCGGCAGGAGGCGCTGACGCTCGCCCTGCTGGGAGCCGTCGCCATCACGCTGCTGCTCGCCCTTGCCCTGCGGTCGTTCCGCTCGCTGGTCGCGGCGGTGATGCCGCTGGCGGCTGCGGTGGTTATCACCATGGCGCTGGTGACCGCCCTGGGCCAGACGCTGACGATCTTCCATCTGGTGGGGCTGCTGCTGGTGGTCGGTGTCGGCTCCAACTATTCCCTGCTGTTCGAGCGGCCGGAGCCTTCGCCTGCCTTGCGCGAGCGCACCGTCGCCTCCGTCGCCATCGCCAATCTCTGCACCGTCATCGGTTTCGGCACGCTGGCCTTTTCCAGCATCCCGGTTCTGCACGGCATCGGCATGACGGTGGCCATCGGCGCCTTCCTCTGCCTTGCCTTCGCCGCGGTTCTGGGCCGGCAACACCTCGCCGAACTGGAGGGGACCGGCCATGGCTGAGCGTCGGCGCTGGACCCCGCCCCCGCTGCTGCGCGCATCGGCCGCCCTGCATGTCGCCGCTGCGGCCGGGGTTGCAGTGGTGCCCGCGGCCTGGCCCTGGGCCCTGGCTGCGCTGGTCGGAAACCATACCCTGCTCGGCGCCATCGGGCTTTGGCCGCGCAGCAGCCTGCTCGGCCCCAACCTGCGCCGCCTGCCGGCGGAGAATGCCCGGCTCGGGCAGGTCGGGCTCTGCTTCGACGACGGTCCCGATCCGGCGGTGACGCCCGCCGTCCTCGACCAGCTCGACCGCGCGAAGGCCAAGGCGAGCTTCTTCTGCATCGCCGACTGTGCCGCCCGCCATCCCGGCCTGATCGAGGCCATCGTCCGCCGCGGCCATACGGTGGAGAACCACAGCTGGCACCATTCCCACCGCTTCGCCGCCATGGGCATCGGCGCCATCCGCCGCGAGGTGGGGGAAGCGCAGCGCATCCTGACCGGTCTCGCCGGCCGGCCGCCGCGCTTCTTCAAGCCGCCGGCCGGCCTGCGCAATCCGCTGCTCGATCCCGTGCTCGCCGATCTTGGCCTGCGTCTGGCGACCTGGACCCGGCGCGGCTACGACGCGGTTCAGCGCGATCCTTTGGCGGTGGAGCGGCGCTTGACCCACGGTCTCGCCGCCGGCGACCTGCTGATGCTCCATGACGGCTCCGCCGCCAGCGATGACGATGGACGGCCCGTGGTGCTGAGCGTGCTACCGCGCCTGCTCGACACTCTGGCCGTCCGCGGGTTGACGCCGGTTTCGCTGGAGGTGGTGGCCGATGACTGACGCCGTCTTCCGCGAACTGGTCGCCGCCGCCGCCCGCCCCTATCGCCCCTGCGGCCGCCATGCCTGGCATTTCGCCAAGGGCAAGCTGGCCGGCGACCCCGTTTTCCGTCACCTGTTGAGTCACCCGCTGCTGCCCGCCCGCGGGTGTCTGCTCGACCTCGGCTGCGGCCAGGGAGTGCTGACGGCATTGCTGCGCGCCGCCACCGACCGGCATGCCGGCGGCGGGTGGCCGGCGGAGTGGCCCGCTCCACCATCCGCCCTCGCCACCAGGGGCGTCGAGCTGTCGCCCAAGCGGGTGCGGATCGCCAGGGCGGCTTTGGGCAGCGAGGCCGTCACCCAGGGCGACATCCGCGACACCGACCTGCCCCGCTGCGACGCCATCGTCATCCTGGACGTGCTGCTCTATCTCCACCGCGACGAACAGGCGGCAGTGCTGGCCCGGTGCGCCGAGGCGCTGAACCCGGACGGGCTCCTGATCCTGCGGGAGGCCGACGCCGACGGCGGACTGCCGTTCCGGATCACCCGCTGGGCCGAACAGATCGCCTGCGCCGGACGGGGCCGCTGGCGCCAGCCGCTGACCTACCGCCCGGCGGCGGAATGGTCGGACCTGCTGGGCAGCCTTGGATTCGCAACCGAGGCTCTGCCGATGAGCCAGGGAACCCCCTTTGCCAACACCTTGTTCATAGCCCGGCAAAGCAAAGCCTCAGTCCAAATTTGCCCTTCCTTGCATGATTTTGCCGGTGTTAGCATTCCATCGACAATGAATCCGCCCCCAACCACCGATACCGTCCAAAATTCATAAGAAGTCCATCGTGCAGCCACTTTCCCTAAGCCATATGAGTATCGTCAGTAGCCTTGGCGCTGGCCAGGATGCAACCCTGGATGCTCTACTCACCGGCCGGGGTGGCCTGAAACCTTGCAGGTTCGAGACGGCTACACTGGACACGCACATCGGCGAGGTGGACGGGGTGGAAGACACCCGCATTCCGGACGATCTCGCCAACTTCGACTGCCGCAACAACCGGCTGGCCGAGATGGCTCTGCATACGGACGGTTTCGCCGCGGCGGTCGCCAGCGCCCGGGAACGCTATGGCGCCGACCGGATCGGCGTCTTCCTGGGCACCAGCACCTCCGGCATCCTGTCGGCCGAGCTGGCCTTCCGGGCGCGCGATCCGCAGACCGGAGCCCTGCCATCCACCTTCAGCTTTGCCACCACCCACAGCACCGGTTCGCTCGCCGATTTCGTCCGCCTGCGCCTGGGGCTGACGGGGCCGGCCTTCGTGGTGTCCTCCGCCTGCGCCACAACGTCGAAGGTCTTCGCCAACGCCGCCCGCATGATCGCCGCCGGCCTGTGCGATGCGGCGGTGGTCGGCGGTGCCGACAGCCTGTGCCTGACGACGCTCTACGGCTTCCACTCGCTGGAGCTGGTTTCCCCCACCCCCTGCCGGCCGTTCGATGCGGACCGCGGCGGTGTCTCGCTGGGCGAGGCCGCCGGCTTCGCCCTGCTGGAGCGAGCCGCTGCCAGACCCGCCCCCGGCACCATCCACCTGCTGGGCGCCGGCGAAAGCAACGACGCGCACCACATGTCGACCCCCCATCCGGAAGGGCTGGGTGCCCGGCTGGCGATGGAACGGGCGCTGACCAGCGCCGGCCTGCGCCCGGCCGACATCGACTATGTCAACCTGCACGGCACCGCCACCACCTATGGCGACGCGGCGGAAGACCAGGCGATCACCGGTCTGCTCGGCACCCGCACCCCGGTCAGTTCGACCAAGGGCTACACCGGCCACACGCTGGGGGCCGCCGGCATCGTCGAGGCGATCGTCAGCGTGCTGGCGCTCCGCACCGGATTGATCCCCGGCAGCCCGCAAACTTTGACCCTCGACCCTGTCCTGCGCAGCCGCTATCTGCAGGCCAATGAACAGGGCCGGCTGGACCGCGTGATGACCAACTCCTTCGGCTTCGGCGGCAGCAACAGCAGCCTGATCTTCGGGTGGGCGGCCTGATGCGCGCCTATGTCGAGGGGATCGGCCTGCTCGGTCCGGGACTTCCCGGCTGGGAGCAGTCGCGCGCGATCCTGACCGGCGAGGCTGCCTATCTGGCCGCGCCGGCCGTGCTGACCGCCAGCCCGCTCCTGCCGCCCGCCGAACGGCGCCGCAGCGTGCCGACGGTGAAGCTTGCCATGGCGGTGGGGGCCGAGGCGCTGGCGCAGACCGGACGCGATGCCGCCACCGTCGCCACCGTTTTCACCTCCTCCAGCGGCGATCCCGACACGCTGCACCAGATCCTGGACTCGCTGGCGTCGGAGGAGCGCGACATCTCGCCGACGCGCTTCCACAACTCCGTCCACAATGCACCGGCCGGCTACTGGAGCATCGCCACCCGCTGCCGCGAGCCCTCCACCAGCCTGTCCGCCCATGACGAGAGCTTCCAGACCGGCCTGCTGGAAGCCGCGGCGGAAGTTTCGAGCGATGGCTGGACCGTGGCGCTGATCGCCTACGACCTTCCTTATCCGGAGCCGCTGAGCAAGGTCCGTCCCATCGCCGGGGCCTTCGGCACGGCCCTGGTCCTGACGCCGCAACCGACCGGACGCTGCCTCGCCAGCCTGGACATCGAGCTGTCGCGCGGGGACGAGCCGGTCAGCCGCATGGTCGATATCGGATTGGAAGCACTGCGCACAGGAAACCCGACCGCCCGATCCCTGCCGCTGCTGGCCGCCCTTGCGCGGGTCGGGGCAGGCGGCGCGCCGGAAGCAATCGTGCTCGACCTGCCGCCGGGCGGACGGGTGGCGATCCGGGTGGGCGGGCCATGTTGATGACGCGCGATGAGCTTGCCGCCCTGATCCCGCATGCCGGCACCATGTGCCTGCTCGACGGCGTGCTGTCGTGGGACCGCATCCGCATCCGCTGCATCGCCCGCAGCCACCGTGCCGCCGACAACCCGCTGCGCCACACCGGGCGGCTCGCCGCGCTGTGCGGAGTGGAATACGCGTCCCAGGCAATGGCGGTGCATGGCGGGCTGACCACCGACGGCGGGCGCCCCGCCGCGGGCTATCTCGCCAGCCTGCGCGACCTGTCCTGTCAGGTCGCGCGGCTCGACGACATCGCGGAGGATCTGGTCATCGACGCCGAGAACCTGACCGGCGAGGGCAGCCGCGTGATCTACGCCTTCTCCATCGCGGCCGGCGACCGCGAGCTGCTGAGCGGCCGGGCGGCTGTGGTGATCGACGCCGGCGTCACGGATTTGGGGGCGGCATGAAACGCGCACTCGTCACGGGCGGCAGCGGGGCGCTGGGCGCCGCGATCTGCAAGGCACTGGCCGCCGACGGCAATCATGTGCTGATCCATGCCAACGGCTCCATCGCCCGCGCCGAAGCGCTGGCGGCGGAAATCGCCGCGTCCGGCGGATCGGCGGAAGCGGTGGTTTTCGATGTGACCGACGCCGAAGCGACCGCCGAGGCGCTGGACCGGGTTCTGGATTCGGGACCCGTTCAGATCCTCGTCAACAATGCCGGCATTCACGACGACGCGGTGATGCCGGCGATGCGGCGGGAACAGTGGGGCCGCGTCATCGACGTGTCGCTGAACGGCTTCTTCAACGTGACGCAACCGCTGCTGATGCCGATGATCGGCACGCGCTGGGGCCGGATCGTTACCGTGTCGTCGGTGGCGGCCATTGCCGGCAACCGCGGCCAGACCAACTATGCCGCCGCCAAGGCGGGTCTGCATGGCGCGACCAAGTCGCTGGCGCTGGAACTGGCGCCGCGCGGCATCACCGTCAACGCAGTGGCGCCGGGCATCATCGCCTCGCCCATGGCCGACGCCACCTTCGACGCCGACATGGTCAAGCGGATGGTGCCGATGAAGCGCGCCGGCCGGCCGGAGGAGGTGGCCGACCTCGTCGCCTTCCTGGCCTCCGGCCGCGCCGCCTACATCTCCGGCCAGATCGTTTCGATCAACGGAGGAATGATCTGATCGGCCGGGACCGCACCCGCCGGACCGCCAGCATCGGCAGCCGTCCGATGAATCCCAGCATCAGCCGCGTGTGCATCCAGGTCAGCAGGGCATTGTCGCGGACATACTTGAAGTGGGAAACGCCGCCCTCCTCCGCCTTGAAATAGCGGACCGGGGCCGGGACGTTGATGGTCGGCAGGCCGGCCCAGCACAGCCGCACAGCCGCTTCCGGATCGAAGTCGAAGCGCCGCATCCACGGATTGCGCCGCATCACCGCGCGCAGCGGCTTGATCGGATAGACGCGGAAACCGAACAGGGAGTCGCCGATCCCGCCCCACAACGTTTCCAGATTGGCCCACCAGTTGGAGATCTTGCGGCCGCCGACGCGCAGCCGCGGGGCCCCGGCGTCGAACACCGGCCGGCCCAGCACCAGCGCATCGGGGTTGGCCAGCGACACGCCCTGGAACTGCGGGATGCGGTCGGCCGGATGCTGGCCGTCGGCATCCATGGTCAGCGCATGGGTGAAGCCGCAGCGCTCCGCCTCCTCCAGCCCATGCAGCACGGCGGCCCCCTTGCCGCGGTTGACCGGCAGTTCCAGCACGCGCAGATGCGGATCGTCCGCGGCCATCGCCCGCAGTTCTTCACCCGTGCCGTCGGTGCTGCCGTCGACGACGACCCAGACCGGCGCCCAATGCGCGCGGGCCGCTTGCACCGTCTCGAACAGCTTCGGCCCGGTGTTGTAGCTGGGGATCAGGACAAGATGGCTGGTAGAGGCGTCGGTGATCAAAGCTCTGCCCTGTAATGGCGTTCCACATCCGCAACCAGTTCGCGCACATCGGTCGGCGGATCGAAGCGGCGGCCGAGGCGGACGGTGTAGACCAGCGGGAACTCCGGCTTGCGGAACAACGGCCAGCCCTTGCCGAGGAAGTTGGTGTTGGCCTCGATGAACACGGTCTGCACCGGCACGCCGGCCGTCTTGGCGATCAGCGCGAAGCCGCCCTTCAGCGGGTTGACCGGCGCCCGCTCCGTCCGTGTGCCCTCGGGAAAGATCAGCAGCTGGCGGCCCGCCCGCACCCGCTGCGCCGCCATCTTGACCAGCGAGTTCGGCGCGTCGTTGCGGATATAGCCTGCCATCCGTGCCCCGCCGCCGAAGAGGAGGTTGTCGTAAACCGGGGCCTTGGCGATGCAGACGAGGTCCGGCACCCGCGAGATCAGCAGCACGGCATCCAGGATCGACGGATGGTTCGGGCAGATCAGCAGGCCGCCATCATCCTTCAGCGAATCCAACGCCGACAGGTCGGTCCTCAACACCCCGCAGGCCCGCAGCGTGTCGAGATAAAGGCGGAAGCCCGTCCCGATCGCCCGCCGCCCGAGCGGCCCGGCGATCCGACGCGGCAGAAGCGGGTTGATCAGCGCCGCCGTCAGGCTCCAGGCCAGCGACATCAGGCCGAACAGGAACAGCAGGCCGTAGAACAGGGGATAGCCCCAGGCCCGCCGGACCGCGCAGAGAATGCCTAGACCGCGTCGCCCACGGGGGTGCGCACGTTCTGCCGCCGTTTCCGCCATGCCATGTAGTTCCTTTTCAAGTCCAGCAGGGCGTTCATGTAGTAGATCGCCTTGAATATCTTCAGCCGCGCCTTGATCGGCGACGGGCGGAAGACGTCGCCGGCCAGAAGCGACAGCAACGCCTCCTCCACCCGGAAGACATTGCGTGGCCCCATGAACAGGTTGCGCAGGGCCGGCGTGGTCACCCGGTAGATGTACCAGGAGAAGGTGCCGATGCCCTGCCGGACGGTCTGCTCGAAACGCTTCAGCACCTGTTCCTGGCGGGCCGGATCGCGCAGGCAGGCGTCGACCGCCTCGGCCCCTTCGAAGGCGCTGGTCATCGCCAGATAGACGCCGGTGGAGAAGACCGGATCGATGAAGGCGAAGGCGTCGCCCAGCATGACATAGCCGGGACCCGACATGCGGTCGGCCTGATATGAGAAATTGCCGGTCCCCGTCACCGGTCCGGTCAGTTCCGCCCCTTCCAGCCGCTCCGCCAGCGCCGGGCACAGGGCGATGGTGTCGAGGAAGAAGCGGGTCTGGTCGGTCTTGCGCGTCTTGAAGTAATAGGGCCAGCAGACCGCCCCGACGCTTGTGGTGCCGTCCGCAAGCGGGATGAACCAGAACCAGCCATGGTCGAACCAGAAGACGGTGATGTTGCCTTCGGCCTTGCCCGGCAGCCGCTTGGCGCCGGTGAAATGGCCGAACATCGCCGCACTGTTGTGCTTGACGTTGCGCCGCTTGATGCCGAAGCGGGATGCCAGCAGCGTGTCGCGGCCAGACGCATCGACCAGAAAGCGCGTGCGCAGGGTGCGGGTCGTGCCGTCCTCCTGCCGGGCGGTGACGGTGCTGCCGTCCGTTCCCTGCATGTCGACATCCGTCACCTTGCAGCCTTCGATGACCGTCGCCCCCTTCGCCGCGGCGTTGCGGATCAGGATATGGTCGAATTCCGACCGCCGGACCTGGAAGGCATAGGGCTTGGACTTGTCCCAGGCATTGGCGAAGTCGAAGGTGACGGCCTTGCCGTGATAGGGCGAAACGAACTCCGCCCCATATTTCAGCATGCCGATCCGCTCCACCTCCTCCAGCACGCCCAGCCGTTCCAGCAGGGGCAGGTTGCAGGGAAGCAGGGATTCACCGATGTGGAACCGCGGGTGATGGTCCTTTTCCAGCAGAACCACCCGATGGCCCTTCCCGGCCAGCAGCGCAGCGGCGGACGAACCGGCCGGTCCGCCACCCACCACCAGGACATCGCAATCGTAATCGTAATCGGAACCGTTCGACACCATGGGCTTTGCCGCTCTCCCGCTTGTCCCGCATTGGGGTGTTCGAGGTGGATACCCGTTTCTGGCTCGGTGACCGGTAACTCTCGTCAAAATTTACCGCAGCCCATCCCGCGCAATCCAGGGACAAAACCCTGACACTGCCCTTTATCCGGGGGCTAGCCGAAAGGATATATCCACCCGCCTTCGATATTGGCGCGTTCTGCTCTCAACATTCCAGCAAGCAATGTTTCGAATTGATTTCAAAGCCACTGCACGCCGCCGTCCTATCCGACCGATGCACTTGCGCCTGCGCAACCGTCTTGATTGGTTACCCATTTGGTGACATGGAAACCCACTTGCCTGCCGGGTTCCGCACCCACAAGATGCCGACGAGCTGAAAACGACCACCTCAACCGGGGATGTTTTACAAGCGAACCGTCAACCTGTCGGTCGGGGACGGCTTCACCGTCTCGCTCCACCGGCCGGACAGCCGAACCGGCGCGACGAGCGACATTCTCGACCACCCTCCCCCATTGGCCCGCTCCCTTTCGAAGGAGACAATGCCGTGCCGACCGAATCCACGCCCCGCGTCGGCACCGCCGTCGAACCGCATCCCGTTCTGGACGCCTATTATGGCGACAGGACGCAGCGTCAGCGCTTCGTCCGTGGGCTGTTCAACCGCACTGCCCATCATTACGACCGCATCAACGCCATCTTCGCGCTCGGGTCCGGTTCCTGGTACCGGTCGCAATGCCTGCGGCGGGCGGGTTTGCAGCCGGGCATGCGGGTGCTGGACGTCGCCATCGGCACCGGGCTCGTGGCACGGGAGGCCGTGTCGCTCTGCGGCAATCCCGGCGATGTCATCGGCCTGGATCTCAGCGAAGCGATGCTGGCGGAGGCACGGCGCAGTCTTCCCATCCCGCTGATCCAGGGCGTGGCCGATGCCCTGCCGCTGGCCGATGGCAGTGTGGACCTCGTCACCATCGGCTATGCGCTGCGCCATGTCGGCGACCTGACCGCCACGTTCCGCGAGTTCCGCCGGGTGCTGCGTCCGGGCGGGACCGTGCTGGTGATGGAGATCGGCCGGCCGCGCCGCCCGGTCACCCGGCATCTGATGAACGCCTATCTCGGCATGGTGGTGCCGGCCATCTCACGCCTCAGCGGTGGCGGTGAGAGCGGACGGACGCTGATGCGCTATTATTGGGAGACGATCGACCGTTGCGTGGAGCCGGAGGTCATCACCGCCGCGATGGCGGCGGCCGGGCTGGCACAGGTACGCTGCGACACCGATTACGACCTGTTCAAGAACTATATCGGCAAGCGCCAAGCCGAAGCCATGGTGTGAAGGGCTGAGCGAAGGGCCGATGGGCAGTGATCCGCCTGTTGTTACTACCCCTCTTAGGGGTTCCTCACCCGCCTTTGCCGATGCCTTCATCGGGTTATCGCACTCATAGTTGTCCCTACAGGGCAACAACCAGAACAGATTCGGTGAGGAAAGACATGCTGGCTAGAACGACTTGGGCGGCATTGTCGGTGGCGGCTTTGCTGGTCGGCTGCGCCGGGCAACAACAGGGTGCTGCGACCGGCGACGGGACAGGCGCCACCGCCTCGGCCGCACCGTCGACACCGGGGGGAAGAATGGTGAAGTCACGCGACGGCCGCTATGAGGGCGAAGTGATCGGCACCCCTGCCCCCGGCAGCCGTTTCGCCAAATTGCAGATCGGCATGACGATGGAGGAGGTCTCCACCCTGATCGGCGCGCCCGACAACATGATCCGGCACGAGACCGGCAAGCGCTGGATCCCGTTCTATTTCGGCAACGACGCCCAGCGGCTTCAAGTGATCTACCGCAACGAAGGCTGCCTGACCTACACCGGCGGCAATGTCTTCGGCGGCGGCGGGTCGGAATTGATCCGCATCACCGTCGCGCCGAAGGGCGGTTGCCTGGACACGTAAAGCCGCCGATGAAAGCCGCCGACTGGCCAAAGCGGGGAGTTCCCACCCCGCTCAGGCATCGATCAGAAGGCGGTTCTTTTCCATCGTCACCTGCTCCGTCCTGGCGGTGGCGATCACCGCCTTCTGGAGCTTTTCGAAGGCACGCACCTCCAACTGGCGCACCCGCTCGCGCGAGACGTGGAAGGTCTGGCTCAGTTCCTCCAGCGTCAGCGGCTCGTCGCGCAGGCGGCGGGCGATCAGGATCTTGCGCTCGCGGTCGTCCAGCACGCCCAGCCCGAGCTTGAGGAACTGCTGACGCCGGCGGCGCTCTTCGGAGTCGGCGAGGGTCGTCTCCTGGTCCGGACGGTCGTCGGCCAGCAGGTCCTGCCACTCGGCATCGCCATCCTCCGACAGGCCGACGTTCAGCGAGCGGTCGTTGCCCAGGCGGCGGTTCATCTCCACCACCTCGGCCTTCGACACGTTCAGTTCGGTGGCGATGCTCTCCACCGCCTCCGGCGACAGGTCGCCGCTCTCCAGTTCCTGCATCCGTGCCTTCAGACGGCGCAGGCTGAAGAACAGCTTCTTCTGCCCGGCGGTGGTGCCGATCTTCACCAGCGACCAGTTGTGCAGGACATACTCCTGGATAGCGGCACGCACCCACCACGAGGCATAGGTGGCAAAGCGGAACCCCTTGCCGGGATCGAACTTCTGCGCCGCCTGCATGACGCCGACATTGCCCTCCGCCACCAGATCGGCCAGCGGCAGGCCATAGCCGAGATAGCCGCGCGCCATCTTGACGACAAGCCGCAGATGGCTGCCGACCAGCATGTCGAGCGCCGCCGGATCCTGCCGGTCGTGCCAGCGGACCGCCAGATCATGTTCCTGTTCAGGCGTCAGATACTGATACTTGCGGGCATCCTGCAGATAGAGCTGCATCGGCTCGGCGGAACGGGGTTCGGCAGGACGGGCTTGGGTGGTGGTTTGTACGGTGGGCTGGGTCGTGCGGGTTTCAGCGTTTCGCTGCATGGTGTCTCTTTTTCTCCCATCCGACGGGAGCGGCGCCGCGGGCAAAGGCCCCGGCGTTGTTCGGGTCGGTCCTGTTGAAAGGTCGATTTTTGGTTCGTTGCGTTACCGGCATTCGACGCTGCCGGACGGCGTGCACCGGGTCTCGGTGCAGGAACGGTCAAAGAAGGGGTCCTCTCCAGCCCCGCGGGCAGCGCCGCGACCGGGGAAGGAGGTCACAGCAGCCAGCACGCCGCGAGGGCCGGAGAGGAGCGGCTGGGCCACGCGATCAGCGCGACCGAACCGGGGAAAACTTAAGGATCATCGGGGCAAAAGCCATCCTGTCGGAGCCGGCGCCATCAGCGGCGCAACAGACTCTATATAGGAATTTTCCCAACGCATAAAAGGGGCGCCCAGGCGAATTTTCCTGGCACCCCAACTGAAGCTCGGTTCCCGCGCCTGTCTTGGCGGGACGCTTTCGGAAATGGGACACGCCACCGCCGCTTTCAACCCCCTGCCGCAAGATCGATGATCTTTCGAATTTCGATGGACCTTCATAAGAGGATCAACCGATCCTCGGTCGAATCATGCAAATCAAACTCCCATGTGAGATTTTATTTGAAAGTCTAAATACTGTCTTCCAATGATCATGCCGTGTTATTTTTATGTTATCACTTGCAGTCTTACCTCTTCTGCGCTTACCGTCGGCCTGTTTCCAGCATCCACCGACCCGAGGCTAGAGCCGACATGCTTGAAGACATCGTGATCGACACCCCTGTCGACCGGCCGCATACGTCCGGCCAGGCGTCTGAACGGATTTCCGGCCATGCGCCGTCCCAGCCTCTGCGCGTCGCGGTGCTGTGGAAGACGCCGAATCTCGGCCTCTATTCGAACGCCCCCTTCGACGACCTGTACAACGGGATCGGGCACAACAACGGCAACCTCGCCTTCGTGCATTCGATCTGCAGCCACATCACTAACCCGGTGAAGCATTTCAGCTGGGGTTCGTCGGCGGAGACGCTGCGGAACAACGCCGACATCATCGTCATTCCCTGCGCCAACCAGCTGGGCCGCCACACCGATTACGGCCAGATGGCGGAGAATCTGGAAGAATCCGGCCTTCCCGTCGTCGCCATCGGCCTTGGTGCCCAGGCGAACAGCTATGAGCACGACATCGAACTAAGCCCCGGCACGCTGCGCTGGGCGCAGGTGATCGCGGCCTCCAACCCGTCCTCCGCGACCTCGCCCAACATCTACACCCGCGGTGCCTACACCACGGCACAGCTGGACAAGCTGGGCATCTCCGGCTCGCTGCCCGGCGGCTGCCCGTCGCATTTCCTCAACCAGGCGCCGGGCCTGGGCCGGAAGATCCATGCGAACTGGTCGGTGCTCGACCTGCCGCGCTCGGTCACCGTGGCCGGCGGCCATCAGGCCTGGGTGAAGACGCGGGAAATCGAACATCAGCTGATCGCCCTGATGATGGACCCCATCGCGCCCGGCCAGTACATCGTCCAGTCGATGGGCGAGATGATCCGCGCCTCGCGCGGGCTGTTCGACAGCATCGACCCGCATGCGCTGAAGGAAATCCACCGCCACACCGTGCCGCATTACTCCTTCGAGGAGTTCAAGGCCTGGTGCCGGAACTACATGCGATCCTACTATGACGTGCCGGCCTGGATGGACACTCTGCGGCAGCAGGATCTGACCATCGGCTGCCGCTATCACGGCGTCGCCCTGGCGATCCAGGCGGAGCGGATGGGCCTGACGGTCACCATCGATTCCCGCACGCGCGAGCTTTGCGAGAACACCGGCGTGCCCTATGCCGACGCCGCCGACCTGACGATGCCGCTGACCCGCAGCCGTCTGAAATCACTGATCAATTTCGACCCCGACGCCTACGACCGCCACCGTGCCGAGTCGGCCGCCCGCTACCTGGACTTCCTGGTTGCCAACCGGCTTCAGCCGGCACCGTTCCTGAAGTCCATCGCGAACGGCAAGTGAAGGCCGCCATGCTCCGCCGGACCGCGGCACTGGCGATCACGCTGGGCATGGCCGCCGCGCAAGCCCAGGCACTGGCCATCAGGAAGACGGGGGAACCGGAAGCGGTCACCTCCTGGCAACGCGACGCCTGCGCCGAAAGCGACGCGCCGGACACCCCGGCGCGCGCCTTCCGGGATGCCGGCGGCACGGTGCATCTGATCGCCTCGCATTCCACCGCACGGGCGCTGACCGGCCCTTCGCTGGATGCCGTGCGGCCGAACTGCGCGGTGATCTTCCAGGGTCACGGGCAGGACGACCCACGCCTGCATGACGATCGCAGCTGGATCTCGTCCTTCTACACGCCGGACGGCAGCACGGTTTTCGCCCTGGTCAGCAACGAGTTCCATGCGCAGAAACGGCGGGCGCTTTGCCCGTCCGGCGAGTACACGCGCTGCTGGCGCAACAGCATCACCGCAGCGGTCTCCAGCGACGGCGGGGCCAGCTTCCGGCTGATCGCCGCGGCGCCCAACCACACCGTCGCGACACTGCCCTATCCCTACAGCGGCGATGTCGGCCAGCGCACCGGCTATTTCGCGCCCAGCAACATCGTCCGCAACGGCGACCACTGGTACGCCTTCCTGTGGGCCGAGCGGTTCGGCGCGCAACAGCGCGGCGCCTGCCTGATGCGCACCGACAACCTCGCCGATCCGCAAAGCTGGCGCGGGTGGGACGGCCACTCCTACTCCGTCCGCTTCGTCCGCGACGGCCAGAGCGATGATGCGCCGGAAAACCATGTCTGCGCCCCGGTCGCCCCCGGCGTGTTGCAGGGCACCGTGCGCAGCATCGTCCGCCACCGCGCCAGCGGCCTGTTCATCGCCACGGTGGCGATGACCCGCGACGGCCGCACCGGCATCTGGACCAGCACCTCCCCCGATCTGGTCGGTTGGTCGAAGCCGGAGCTTCTGTGGGCCGCCCCCCTGCTGTTCCGTTACGGCTGCGGCGATGCGGCGGCTTTCGACTACCCGGCTCTGCTCGACCCGACCAGCCAGAGCCACAATTTCGAGGATGTCGGCAAGACCGCCTACGTCTACATGACGCGGCTGAACCTCGACAAATGCAGGATCACCTGGAACCGCGACCTCGTCCGCATGCGGGTGGAAATCGACGGAGGCTGACCGTCCGCCAGCGGTCAGGGTGCCGCGCTCTGAGCGGCCGGGCCTTGTAACCTGACAAACAACCGTTGCGAAGCGCCGGTCTGCGACCGATGTCTCGGCATGGACCCTGGAACGAGGAGCGGCGCCATGCCGGACAGCGATCCTTTCGACCTCCAGCGCTTCGTCAAGGCTCAGGACCCGGTCTACACGACCGTGCTGGCGGAGCTGAGCGAAGGCCGCAAGCGCAGCCATTGGATGTGGTTCATCTTCCCGCAGCTGCGCGACCTCGGCCGCTCGCCCACCGCCCGGTTCTATGGCATCGCCGGCCTGGACGAGGCGGGGGCCTATCTGGCGCACCCCGTCCTGGGCAGCCGGCTGGCACAGGCGATCGAGACCGTGCTGGCCGTGCAGGGGCGGACGCTTCATGAGATCTTCGGCTCACCCGACGACCTGAAGTTCCGCTCCTCCATGACCCTGTTCGCCCAGGCGGCGGCAGAGGGGGGAGACCTCTACCGCAATGCGCTTGACCGATTCTGCGACGGCCGGCCGGACGATGCGACCTTGAAGCTGCTGGCCTGACAGCCGGCCGTCAGGCCAGCAAGTCGCCAAGGGCCAGCCCGCGCTCCCGCCCCAGACTGTCCAGCATCGCCAGCGTGGCGCCGTCCAGCGGAATGCCGTCGGCCAGACGCTGCCGGCGGGTGCGGGTTTCCGGTTCGCCCGGCATCTGGATGGCCTCGGCCCCCGGCGCCGTGGGCGTGTCGCGGACATAGGCCACCAGCTCGTCGAGATCGGCGGCCCATTGCGCGTTGCCGCCGCGCGCCGGGTCGAAGACGATGGCGAACATGTTGTTCATCACCCGGCCGGAATCCTGGTGGGACGGCGTACCCGGCATCGCAGAGGCCAAAGCCCCCGCCAGCACGTCGCACATCAGCGCCAGCCCGAATCCCTTGTGCCCGCCCAGCGGCAGCAGGGCGCCCGACGGGTCCTGGAACATCACGCCGGGATCGCGCGTGGGGTCGCCCTGCTGGTCGAGCAGCAGGCCCGGCGCCATCTCCTGCCCCTTGCCCATGGCGACGCGGCATTTGCCGACGGCGACGGCGCTGGTGGCGAAATCCAGGATCAAGGCCGGCGTCGCCTGCGTGGCCGGAACCGCGATGCAGATCGGGTTGGTGCCCAGCCGCGGCCGGGTGCCGTCATGCGGCGCCACCGCCGGGCGGGTGACGACATTGACGAAGGCGAGCATGACCATCCCGGCACCGCTGCACTGCTCGCCATAGGAACCGACACGGCCGATGTGGTGGCTGTCGCGCAGAGACAGCACGGCCAACCCGTCCTGCCGCGCCTGTTCGATGGCAAGCTCCGTTGCCTCGCGCGCGATCACCTGCCCATAGCCGCTGTCGCCGCCGACCGCCAGGAAGGGACCGGACCGGCCGATCACGGTGGCATGCCGGTTGGGACGCAGCAGCCCGGCGGCAATCGCCGGCATGTACATCGCCAGCATGCCGACACCGTGGCTGTCGTGCCCGCGCAGATTGGCCTCGACCAGATGGTCGGCGACGACCGCCGCTTCCGAAGCCTCGCTTCCCGCCGCTTGCAGCAGACGCCGCGCCGCCTCCGCCAGCCGCTCCGCCCGGACCGGCCGCAATCCGGTGCCATAGACGCCGGCAGTGAAGGACGCCGCCGCGGCGAAGGGATCCTTGTGTGTTTCCGTCATCGTCTGCCTTCCCGTTCGATGGCCCCTATTTGGTTGCCGGCCCCGCGGCGGGGCAAGGGCCAAGTTGCGGCCGAAAAAGCAAGGGGGCGGATCCCGGCAGCCTTGACCGCCGGAAATCCGCCCCGCTTCAGCAGATCAGACCATCAGGTCAGGCGGCGTTGACCTCCGCTACGAAGCGCCGGACTTCGTCCTTCAGCCGCTCGGACTGTTCCGAGACGCTCTCGACGCTGGTGGAGACGAGGCGCATCCGCTCGCTGGTGGTGGTCATGGTGGACGACAGCGAACCGACGCTGCTGGTGACGCGGCGGGAGTTGTCGGCGGCGGCGCGGGCGTTGGCGAAGATCTGGTGAGTCGCCGCCTCCTGCTGCTGCACGGCCGACGCCACCTCGCCGTTCAGCGCGCTGAGGTTGGTGATCAGGCTGGCGATGCTTTCGATGGCGCCGATGGCGTTCGCGGTCGCCGCCCGGATCGCGCCGACCTGCGACTGGATGTCCTCGGTGGCTTTCGCCGTCTGGGTGGCGAGGCTCTTCACCTCGCTCGCCACGACGGCGAAGCCCTTGCCGGCCTCGCCGGCGCGCGCCGCCTCGATGGTGGCGTTGAGCGCCAGCAGGTTGGTCTGGCCGGCAATCGAGTTGATCAGTTCCACCACCGCGCCGATCTGCTCGGCGGCCGACGCGAGGCCGGTGACGATCCCGGTGGTGTTGGAGGTCTCCGTCACCGCGCGGGACGCGGTCTGGGCGGCGCTTTCCACCTGCCGGCTGATGGCGGCGATGGAGCCGCGCAGTTCCTCGCTGGCCTGGGCGGCGGATTCGACGCTGTCGGAGGCACCCTGCGCGGCTCCGGCGGCGGCATGCGCCTCGTCGGTCGTGCTGGCGGCGTCGTTGGTCAGGGCGGCGGTGCGCTCGTGCAGGGCGACGGTGGTGGTGCTGAGCGTCGCCACGACCTCGTCCATCGCGCGGGCGAACTCGGCCGCACGGACGGACAGGCGCTCGCGCTGAAGGTCGCGGGCGGCACGCTCCAGGTCGGCGCGCTGGCTCTCGTCGCGGGCGCCCTGCAATGTGGTGGCGAGGCCGGCGACGGCGCGGGCCATGTCGCCGATCTCGTCGGGCCGGTCGGCATGGGGCACGGCAGCCGTCAGGTCGCCGCCGCCGATGCGGCCCAGCACGTCGCGGATCGCCAGCAGCGGACGCGACATTCCGCGCGACACCCAGATGCCGATGCCGACGCTGATCGCCAGCAGCAGCAGCGAGACCCCAAGCTCGCGCCAGATGCGGGCGCGGAATTCCGCATCGACGTCGTCGGTGTAGACGCCGGTGCCGACCATCCACTGCCAGGGCTGGTAGCCGGCGGCATAGGCGATCTTCGGGGTCGGATCGGCGTCGTCGGTGCGCTTGTGGCGGAAGGCGACGAAACCGCCGCCGGCCTTGGCCGCCTCGGTCATCTGCACGTTGAAGGGGACGCCGTCGGGGTCCTTCAGATTCAGCAGGTTCTTGCCCTCGACCTGCGGGCGCAGGCCATGGACCAGGCTGACTCCGGCATAGTCGTAGACGAAGAAATACTCGCCGTTGCCATAGCGCATGGCGCGCACGGCGTCGCGGGCACGCTCCTGCGCCTCCGCGCGCGGCAGCTTGCCGGACTTCTCCTGTTCGCCATACAGCGCGATGACGGACGCCGCCGCATCGACCATCTCCTTGACCTTGGCCTTGCGCTGCTCGATCAGGTTCGTGCGCGTTCCCGTCAGGTGGACGGTGGCCCCGGCCAGCGTGCCGAGCAGCGCCACGCCGAACACCAGCAGCATGAGCCGCGTACCAATCTTGAGCTTCATCGCCCTTCTCCTTACTCCTGATCCACGCGGCATCGCGCGGCATCCACGCATCGATTTTCGATTGGTCCTCTGACCGGTTCTCCAGTCAGGCCGGGCAGCAGGCCCCGGCTTTCGCCTCCAGCGGAGACACCAGCGGGTCGCACCGCCACCATCCCGGCCCGCCCGGCGGGGCAGAGAGGCGGGTGAAGTCCACGACCTCGCAATTTCCCAGCTCCACGCCCGGCCGCCCGGCGAGCCGGTGCAGCAGAATGCGGGCCACTCCCTTGCTGCCGACCAGCAGCGGCCGGTGCTCCAGGAGTCCGGCGGGTCCGTTCGCCAGTTCGTCGACACCATCCAGGACACGGGCGGCGAAGGCGCCTTCGCTCTCCCCTCCCGGCGGCGTTTCTCCGGCGGCGAACCAGGGGCGGGTCAGCTCGATCGGCAGGCCGTTCCACGCCCCCAGGCTGCGCTCGCGCAACCAGTCCCTTCTCAGAAGCGGAACGCCCAGCGTCTCGGCGAAGACAGCGCCGGTCACGGCAGTGCGGTCCAGCGGACCGGCGATCACCAGACCGCAGGTCCGGCCGGACCGGCGGAGCCGCTCCGCCGCTTGCCGGGCCTGCTCGACCCCGCGTTCGGTCAAGGGAATGTCCCGGTCGCCGCCGCAGCGCAGGCCCCGAAGGTTGTCGTCCGTCTCGCCATGGCGCACGAAATGGAAACCGTCCGTCATCGCCGGCCTCCTCACCGGAACAGGATGCGGGCAGCGCCCGCGGTCCAGCCGATGGTGCTCTCCACCGGCAGGGCGTGGGGGGCCGACATCCAGCGGGCCAGGGCGTCGATGTGCAGAGGATCGCTCAGCGTCGGGGTATGGCCGACATCCGGCACATGCAGGACGCTCAACCCCGGCTTGCCCATCATCCGGGCGATGGTCGCCTCCTGCAGGGCGTCGCTCATCATGCCGTGCACCAGCAGCACCGGGCAGTCGATGCGCTGCCAGTCGTCCCACTGGTCGTGGTCCTGGATGGCGCCGTCGCGGTAGCATTGCAGCGCCCGGATGTCGTGGCGGTAGACCCGGCCGCCATTCTCCTCCGACCAGCGGGTCTGGTGGAAACTGTTGTGCAGGAGAACGGTGTCGTCCACCGGCCCGTCGTTCTTCTGGGCGGCCCCGGTGCGGTGGAACAGCTGGGCCGGATGGCGGAAGACATAGTGGCGGGCGACGGACTCGGCGCGGCGGCGACGCCGTTCGGTCGGAATGAAGGGGCCGATGTCGTTCAGGATGAGGCGTTCCACCAGCTCCGGAGCCTCCGCCGCCACCCGCATCGCCACGCTGCCGCCGAGCGAGGAGCCCAGCAGGGTGACCGGGCCCAGCTGCTTGTGGCGGATCAGGGCCAGCACCTGGGCGACGGTTCCGTCGAAGCTGTAGTCCGACTGGTCGGCCAGCCAGCCGCTGCGCCCGCGCCCGGCCCAATCGAGGCACAGCACATGGTAGCGGTGCGACAGGGCACGGGCGACATAGTCGAAGCGCCGGGCCGAATTCGCGATGCCCCCCAGGCATATCAGCGCCGGATTCTGCGGGCTGCCCCACTCCGTATAGGCGAGGCGGATGGTGTAGTCGGTGCGCAGCCGCTCCACCGTGCCGAGTTGCAGTGCCGCGCTGTGGGTATAATCGAAATGGCGCAGGCGATGGCCGGCACCGATCAGCGGCTCGACCACCCGCATGATGGTTTCATAGTTCTTCCAGGTCATTTCCTCGACGGTTCCGATCCCCAGCGCCTCCAGGGTGACGCGCAGGGTTTCCATCGCGCCGTCGTGGCGGCCATGGACAGGAAGGGTTTCCCCGGCGAAGGAGGGGCAGGGCATCGTCAGAACAGGCTCCACGAGCATCTGGTCAGGCATGGGCGTCGAAGCCTCCGTGATCGATGGGTGTGGGGGCGATGGACACAAGGCTGTCGGGGTTTGCGACATCGGCGGATGACGCACGGGGCTGGCGGGCGAAGGAGTTCATCGGACGGCCTCGCCCGCTGCCGGCGAGGCGGACGGAACCAGCAGGAAGACGATGCAGAAGGCCGTGCCGCACAGCATGCCGAGCGCACCGAGAGCCACCAGCGCAGCCTGCATTCCGAAGCGGTCGGCAAGCGCCGCAGCCAGCAACGGACCGATCACCGAACCGCCGCGCTCCAGCAGGCGGTAGACCGCGAAGACGCTGGACTCGCCCATGCGGGCACAGTCCGCGCGGCAGACCTCCGGGACCAAAGCCAGCTGGGTGGCGTTGTTGAAGGCGTGGGCGACGCCGAGAGCGGCGATGCCGATCAGGATCCCCGCGACGCCCTGTTCCTGCAGGATCGCCAGCGTGCCGGCCCCGCCGATCAGCCCGCCCAGCCCGGCGAACAGGGCATGACGGCCGGTGCGGTCGGCGACCTTCGACACCCATGGGCCGAGCAGGACGATGATCAGCCCATAGGTCATCATCAGACGGCCGATCCCGGCCGGCGTCTCACCGGCCGCATGCAGGGACACCGGGACGAGATAAAAGAGGTATCCGGTCAGCATCAGCTTCGTCGGCACCGACGAGAACAGCAGCAACGCCAGGAACCGGGGATTGGCAAGCAGTGCGGTCGCATCGCCCATGCGGAAGGGGCGTCGTTGCACCCGCTCCGTCCGGTCGGCCGGAAGAAGCGTCACCGCCGCCGCGGCCGCCAGCGCCAGCAGCGCCGAAACCGCGAAGGTGGCGCGGTAGCCGAACTGGTCGGCGAGGATGCCGCCCAGCGGTGCGCCGCACAGGCCGGCGACGATCACCGCGGCGACGAACTGCGCCATGCCGCGCGCGCGCCGCTCCGCCGGGGTGTGGCGGGCGACGAAGCCCTGCGCGCCGATGAACATCACCGCATAGCCGAGCGCGCAGGCCCCGCGCCACAGCAGCAGTTCCGCCATCGACCCGGCAGTCGCCGTCCCGATGAACCCCGCCACCGCCGGCAGGGTGCCGAGCAGCAGCGTGCGGCGGCTGCCGAACCGGTCGGCCCAATGGCCGGCAAAGGGCGTGAAGACGGCGACCAGAGCCATGAACAGCCCGATCGGCAGCCCCATCATCACGGTCTCGGACAGGCCGGAAACCGGGGTGTAGAGCTCGCGGGCGTAGAGCGGCAGGAAGGATCTCGACAGTTCCTCCGCCAGCATGAACAGGAACAGGGCGGCACGCATGCGGCCCACCGCCGATGCCGGCTCCGCATCCCCGCGGCCCGGGCGGGCGGCAAGCAGGAGCAACCCTTCGAACACCAGAAGAAGGCAGACGACCAGAAGCACGGCAGCGTCATAGAAGAAGCCGCGCACCGCCTCGGCCGGCAGCAAACCCGCGAGCCCCGGCAAAGTCATGGCACAGAAGGCAAGCATGGCCGCAGCCACAACCATCAGCCCCCGCAGGGGCGTGGCGCCGGCCAAGCGTGGGAAAGAAGGCAGCAGCAGGCCGGCTGACCACAGGACCGCCGGAATTGCAGCCGCCAGGATCGCCATATGGTTGCGTGCGGAATCGAGCGAAATCCGCACAGCAGAAAAGGTGGGATCCGCAGAGGCATTTCGATAAAATTTTGCATAAATCAGGCAAGAAAACAGTGCGATCCCAATCATCGCCAGAACAGGAAGAATCACGTGCGGGCGTATGACTGATTTTGATTGCATTTTTAGCTCCAGACACACAACCGCTGCGCAGAAGTGTTTCGGAGGCTAAATCCTAACTCCAAAGAATTGGTAAATCGAAATTGCTTCGGAAATAAAAGTTCTGGATTCTGAACGCCATACCTGGGTATGTTTTTTGTTGGCAACACTGATACTGAAAATATTCAGACAAATGCAACAGCACTTCTCTTAATACATATTCCTGATATGGTTTTGATGCGAATTTCAATGTTTCTTGGCGACATGGACAGCCGATGTCGAACAATCCGCGACGCTGGGGAACGGAATACACACGTTGGTTGCAGCGCAGCAAAGGTTGAGCTTTGCTATTTCGAATTGGAATCGCTTTTTGATTTTCACACATGATGAGAGTGAGATTGCGAAAACGCACCTCGCTCCTTCATTTTTTTCGGAGAAAATCGAAAAAATTGCTGACCATGGGAGGCGCGCCTTCCCCCCTCCAACGCCATGCCGCGAGGATGGGAGCGCTCCGCGGCGCTTCGCCACATCGCAAATGCAAATGATTCGCATCATTGTCGGGTCTGCGGCCCTTGCCGCCGATGCGCACGTCCTTTCCGGCGTGCCGCCCACAGGTGTCACACCATGATTCCGCCGCTATCCGGCCCCGCTCACGCCGCCTCTCCGTCTCCCGCCACCCATCCAGCACCTGGCCCAGCTCCCGGTCCAGCATCCGGCACCAGTTCCGATCCCCCCGCCGGTGCCGATCGCTGCCGTCTCGGTGCGTTGCGCAAGGGCCAGCGCGCGGTTGTGACCGGTCTGGACGACTCCGCCGTAGCAACCCCGCTGCCGCCCGGCGAACTGGAACGCCGCATGATCGAGATGGGCTTGATCGAAGGCGCCCGCGTGGAAATCCTGCATGAGGGATTCCCCGGCGCCGATCCGCTTGCCGTGCGCATCAACGACCACACCCTGGCCCTGCGCCGGGCGGAGGCGCACGCCGTCCTGGTGACGCTCGGCTGAGCCGTCACCTCCTCTTCCTGCGGAAAGGTTTCCGCGATGTCCGATACCGTTCTATCCACCCCGGCCTTCACCGGCGTCCCGCCGCGCATCGCCCTGGTCGGCAATCCCAATTGCGGCAAGACCGCCCTGTTCAACGCGCTGACCGGCGCCCGCCAGAAGGTGGCCAACTATCCCGGCGTGACGGTCGAGCGCAAGATCGGCGAGTTCCTCAGCCCGGCCGGCACCCGCGTGCAGCTCGTCGACCTGCCCGGAACCTACAGCCTGCGCGCCCGCTCCCCCGACGAGGAGGTGACGCGGGACGTCGTGCTGGGCCGCTTCCAACATGAAGCCCCGCCGGACGTGATGGTCTGCGTCGCCGACGCCACCAACCTGCGCCTGCATCTGCGGCTGGTGCTCGAATTGAAGAAGCTCGGCCGGCCGATCATCCTCGCCCTCAATATGATGGACGTGGCGGAGGCGCGGGGCTGCCGCGTCGATGCGGCGGCCCTGTCGGCGGCGCTGGGCGTGCCGGTGGTGCCGACGGTGGCGATCAAGCGAACCGGCGTGGCCGGTCTGCTCGACCAGATCGACCGCAGCATGATCGCAATGACCGCCGCGCTGCCCCCCTCCTCCGGCACCTCCTCCTGTGGCTGGAGCGAACCCTCCGCCCTCGACCTGCGCGCCTATCATCAGGAGGTCGAAACCATCCTGGCCGCCGCATTGCGCGATGCCGGCCAGCCGTCGCTCGCGACCAGCCGCATCGACGCCGCCCTGCTGCATCCGGCAATCGGCCTGCCCTTCCTGTTCCTGGTTCTGTTCCTGATGTTCCAGGCGGTGTTCGCCTGGGCCGCCGTGCCGATGGACATGATCGACAAGGGGCTGGGCTGGGTTCAGGCCGGCGCCGGAGCGGCCCTGCCCGACGGCCTGCTGAAAAGCCTGCTGACCGACGGCATCATCGCCGGCGTGGGCAGCGTGATGATCTTCCTGCCGCAGATCCTGGTGCTGTTCTTCTTCATCCTGATGCTGGAATCCACCGGCTACATGGCGCGGGCGGCCTTCCTGCTCGACCGGCTGATGGGCGGGGTCGGGCTGCATGGCCGGGCCTTCATCCCGCTGCTGTCCAGCTTCGCCTGCGCCGTCCCCGGCATCATGGCGGCGCGCACCATCGAGAACCGCGCCGACCGGTTGGCCACCATCATGATCGCCCCGCTGATGACCTGCTCGGCCCGGCTGCCGGTCTACACGCTGATCATCGCCGCCTTCGTTCCCGACCGGACCGTGGCCGGCGGCATGATCGGCTTGCAGGGGCTGGTGATGTTCACCCTCTACGCCGCCGGCATCCTGTCGGCGCTGGCGGCCGCCTTCGTGCTGAAACGCACGATCTTCAAGGGTGCCCGCGAACCGCTGCTGATGGAACTGCCATCCTACCGGCTGCCCAGCCCGCGCGACATCCTGCTGGGTCTGCTGGAGCGGGCACGCATCTTCCTGGCCCGCGCCGGCACGGTGATCTTCTCCATCATGATCCTGCTGTGGTTCCTCGGCAGCTTCCCGGCGGCGCCCGACGGAGCGACCGGACCGGCCATCGACTACAGCTTCGCCGGGATGCTCGGCCATGCGCTGGCCCCGCTTCTCGCCCCCATCGGCTTCACCTGGCAGATCGCCATCGCCCTGGTGCCGGGCATGGCGGCGCGCGAGGTGGCGGTGGCGGCGCTCGGCACCGTCTATGCGCTGAGCGAGACAGGCGACGCACTCTCCGGCTCGCTGGCCGGCGTGCTGGCGGCGGACTGGAGCCTGCCGACGGCGCTGTCGCTGCTGGCATGGTTCGTGTTCGCCCCGCAATGCGTCTCCACCCTGTCGGTGGTGAAGCGGGAAACCAACAGCTGGTTCTGGATGCTGGTGATGATCGTCTATATGACGGCGCTCGCCTATGGCGCCGCCTTCGTCACCTTCCACCTGTCCACCGCCCTGCTGGGAGGGTGAGCCATGATGGAAAACCTTCCCGAAACCATCCTCGTCGGCCTGATCGTCGCCGCCGCCTTCGCCTGGGTGGCCTGGACCATCCTGCTGCCCGCCCCCTTGCGCAACCGCCTGCGCCGGCTGGCCGGGCGGCCGGTTCCCTCGCAGACGGGCGGTTGCTCCGGCGGTTGCTGCGGCTGCGAGGCGGCGGGACCGAAACGCGGCAAGCGCTGCTGACGGTCCCGCCGCAGCGTCACCAGCCGGTCGGGCAGGACCGGCAGCCGGTCATCAGCGCGTCCTGGAAGATGGCGAAGCGCAGCTTGGCCCCGTCCATGTTCGCGCCGGACAGGTTGGACAGGGCCATCTTCGCCTCCTGAAGGTTGGCCCCTTCCAGGCTGGCGCCGGCAAGATTGATCTTGTCGGCGCGGATCGCCTCCAGATTGGCGGCGGTCAGGTCGCTATTGGTGAAGTCGGCGCCGGTGGCACGGGCAAACTCCAGATTGGCGCCCCGCAACCGCGCACCGGACAGGCGCGCGCCCTGGAGAAAGGCGGTGCGCAGGTCTGCACCGTCCAGTATGGCGCCGGTCAGGTCGGCGCCGCGCAGGTCCGCCTTGCGCAGGTCGGCCCGCATCAGGTTGGCCCCATGCAGATCGGCCCCGGCCAGCGACAGCCCGCGCAGATTGCGATGCCGCAGATCGAGGTTGGGGCAGACGATGCGGGGGCCGAGCGTGCATCCGTTGACGACGCTCGCCCGCTCCTCCTCGCCGCCGCCGACCGGCTGTCCGGCCTCCTCGACGGCCGCCGGAATCGCCGCCGTCTCCATTTCCGCCGCCAGGACGGCGGGGACCGGCGCGGCAAGGCAGACGGCCAGGGCGTTCAGGGCCAGGATCCGGCAGAGTTTTCTCGGCAGCACGGTTTTGCTGTGCGACGTCATGATGATGCCTCCGATGAAAAGGACCGGGGCGGCAACCGCCCCGGCGCTCCATGCTCCGGTTTCGCAGAGCCGGTCACTTGTTGCTGGAGACCTTCACGTCGGCCAGCTTGAACGCCCAGAAGGAACCGCCCTGGGTCACGCGGGTGGTCAGGTCGGCCAAGTCGCCGCCCCACAACGGCACCGCGCCGCCATAGCCGGTGGTGATGCCGACATACTGCACCCCGTCCTGCTCCCAGGTGATCGGGGAGGAGACGATCCCCGACCCGGTCTGGAAGTGCCACAGCTCCTGGCCGCTCTTGGCGTCGAAGGCCTTGACGAAACCGTCGCCGGTGCCGGTGAAGACCAGATTGCCGGCGGTCGCCAGCGTGCCGGCCCACAGCGGCAGCTCCTCCTTATGCTCCCAGACGATCTTGCCGGTCTTCGGATCCAGCGCCCGCAGGCTGCCGACATGGTCGTCGAACATTTTGTGGATGCGGAACCCCATGCCGAGATAGGCCGAGCCGGGGTTGTAGCCGACATGCTCGGTCCAGTAATCCTCCTTCCAATGGTTGGCGGCGATGTAGAACAGCTTGGTGTCCTCGCTGTAGGACATCGGGTTCCAGTTCTTGCCGCCCAGGAACGGCGGCGATACCTCGACCGGCTTGCCGCGCTTCTCGCCTTCGGCCGGCAACGGCGGGCGCTGGCCCTCATTCTCGATCGGACGGCCGGTCTTCAGGTCGATGCCCTTGGCCCAGGTGATGCCGTCGACGAAGGGATAGGCCGCCAGCACGCTGTTGGGCTTGTTCGCCTCGCCGCCGGCCGTCGCCAGCTTGGTCCGGTCGGTGACGTAGAAGAAGCCGTTGCGGTCGGCATGGGCCGTCGCCTTCACCGTCTTGCCCGACGCGTCGGTGTAGTCGAACAGCACCAGCTCGTTGTTGCCGGAGAAGTCCCAGGTGTCGTTCGGCGTGTGCTGGTAGAAGCCCTTCAGCTCGCCGGTGGTCGGGTCGACATAGGCCTGCCCGGAGGTGTAGAGGCTGTCTCCCGGCCAGCGTGCCCAGCCGTTCCAGGGCGCCGGGTTGCCGGTGCCGATGACGATGGTGTTGGTCTCCACGTCGAAGGTGGCGCTCTGCCAGGGCGCGCCGCCGCCATGGTTCCACGCCTCCACCAGATTGCCGTCCTTGTCGCGCGGCCAGGAGGGGGCCCTGTCGCTGCCGGTCGGCGTGCTGTCCTTGCCGTTCAGCCGGCCCATATGGCCCTCGACCAGCGGACGCATCCAGATCTCGTCGCCGGTGTCGGGATCGCGGGCGAACAGGCGCCCGACCACGCCGAACTCGTCGCCCGAAGACCCGTGGATCAGCAGAACCTTGCCGGTCTTCTGGTCCTTCACGATGGTCGGCGCGCCGGTCATGGTGTAGCCGACCTTGTGATCGGCGAACTTCTTCTTCCAGACGACCTTGCCGGTGTCCTTGTTCAGCGCGACGACGGACGCGTCGAGCGTGCCGAAGAAGACCTTGTCGCCATAGATCGCAGCACCGCGGTTGACCACGTCGCAGCAGGGCCGGATGTCGTCGGGCAGCCGGTGGGAATAGCTCCACAACCGCTTGCCGGTCTTGGCGTCCAGCGCGAACATCCGCGAGTAGGAGCCGGTGACGTAGATCACCCCGTCATGGACCAGCGCCTGGGTTTCCTGCCCGCGCTGCTTCTCGTCGCCGAAGGAGAAGGACCAGGCGGGGACCAGACGCGACACGCTTTCGGTGTCGATCTGCTTCAGGGTGCTGAAACGCTTGCCTTCCACCCCCATCCCGTACATCAGCACGTCGCCGGGATTCTTCGCATCGTTGGCGATGGCATCCCAGGTGACGTCGGACGCCAGCGCCGGGCCGGCAGGCGCCGCGGCCAGGAACAGCGCGGCGGCCACGGCCGCGATCCCGGCCAGACAGGCCCCGCGGAAGCGGCGTCGCGGCTTGCCGCCGGCGACGGCCGCACTCGTGCTGTAGGACGAAAGTGTCATGCGTTTCCCCCGATGATTGGCCGCGAAGCGGCAGTTGCGAACACGGCCTTGCGAAGCCGTGCCGGCGATGGCGTCACGCCGGCTCGATCCCGTTCCTGCGGGTGGCGGGAGGCGATGCCACCCCGGTAGCGGGATCGAGCCGAGCGTGACGATGTCGCGCCAGAAAGCCGTTGCTTTCTGAATGGCAGGACCCTTTTCAGGCCGGCCTGTGCATCCCGCCCGGCGCACAGCACCATGTCTTGCCAGCTCCAATAGTCTCCCGGACGGAGCCATGGTTCCATTCGACAATCCGGGGAAGAATTTCTTGACTTGATCCCATGACGACATCCCGGATCGGCCGGGATTTTTTCCCGCTCGATGCCGTGCACGGCCAGGATCGGCATCCGCACTGTGGCTCGATTGTGCGAAGGGCGGATGGTGACCGAACCGATGGATGGGTTAGCATTCCGTCGATGGTCGTATTTCGGAGTGGACGCCGGTGTCGCTGAGGATGCGCATCCTGGCCCTGATCGGGCTTTTCCTTCTGCTGATGGCAACCGCCGGTGGGGCGGTGATGGTCGCCAATGCCCGCGATGCCGTCCGCGCGGAAATGGCCTCCGCCCTCGAACTGGGCGGCGCGCTCAGTCTCGCGGTGGCGGAGCGCGGTGACATCCCCGGCGGCATCGCCATGCTGAACGGGCTGGGGCTGCGCCACCTGCGCTTCATCGGGGCCGACGGCCTGCCGAAGCCGGAACCGGCGGAACGGCGTGCACCGGACTGGTTCGCCGCGCTGATCGGCGTGGATTTGCAGGAACGGCAGTTGGCGGCGGGCAAGCTGCGCATCGTTGCCGAGCCCTGGGACGAGATCGCCGAGGTCTGGGAGGACATGACCGATCTCGCCGCCGCAACGCTGACGGTCGGGCTGCTGCTGATGGGGGCCGCCTATCTGGCGGTCGGACGCGCCCTGGTCCCGCTGGCTCGGCTGGAAACCGGGGTGGAAAGGCTGCGCGCCGGCAATTACGCCTTTTCCTTCGATGGCGGCGGCGTTCCTGAACTCGACCGGTTGGGGACCGGTATCGCCGCGCTGGCCCATGGGCTGGCAGCGGCGGAGGCGGAGAACCGGCGGGCCGGCCAGCGCATCGTCGCGGCGCAGGATGCCGAAAGGCGGGAGGTCGCCCGCGAAATCCACGACGAACTCGGCGCCGCCCTCTTCGCGATCAAGGTGGATGCCGGCCGCATCCTGCGCCTGCGGGAGGGTGGAAGCGATGGGGACGCCGCCAACGAAGCCGCCGAGCGCGCCGGCCAGATCCTGGACACCGCGGCGGAGGTCCACCGGCTGAGCCGCCGCCTGCTGGCCCGCCTGCGCCCCGCCCTGCTGGACCAGTTGCTGCTGAGCGAGGCGCTGGCCGAGTTGGCCGGCGACTGGAAGCGGCGCCAGCCCGACGTCGCCCTGACCCTTGCCATCGAGCCGGCCGCGGCGGTGGCGGAGTTGGATGGCTGCGACGACGTGCTGCGGCTGACCGTCTACCGGCTGGTGCAGGAATCGTTGCTCAACGCCTTTCGCCATGCCAAACCGTCGGCGGTCGCCGTCAGCCTGCGGGTCGATCCCGAGGCGGTTGAGATCGTCGTCGCCGATGACGGACCCGGCCTGCCGGACGTCGACGAACCGGCAAGGAATGGCTTCGGGATTTCCGGCATGGCGGAACGGGTGCACACTCTGGGCGGCAGCCTGTCGATCGGAACCGCGGCCGGCGGCGGCACCCGTGTGTCGGCCCGCCTGCCGCGGACTGCCCTGTCGCCCGCCCTGTCGCCATCCTCGCCGGCAGCATTGGAGCGCATGGCGTGACCCACACCATTCTTTTGGTCGACGACCATCCCATCGTCCGGGCCGGCTGCCAGCGCCTGCTGGCCGAAGCGGCGCTTGGCCGCGTGGTGGAGGCGGAGGATGTCGGCAGTGCGCTCGATCTATGGCGCGCGGAGCGTCCGGACGTCGTCGTCCTCGACCTCAATATTCCGGGCGACGGCGGCGGCATGGCCGTGCTGCGCACCATCCGCGAGGAAAACCCGGCGGTGCCCGTCCTGATTTTCAGCATGCACGAGGATCCGGCCATCGCCGCCCGCGCGCTGAAGGCCGGCGCCCGCGGCTATGTCACCAAGAACGACGCGCCGGACAGCCTGGCCTCCGCCATCGGCACGGTGCTGGCCGGCCGCATCCATCTGGATAGCGGGCTCGCCCGCGATCTGGCGCTGATGAGCCTGTCGCCGCCGTCCGACCCGCTGGCCGTCCTGACCCAGCGGGAGCGGGAAATCCTGGCCCTGGTCGGACGCGGGATGACCGCGGCGGCCATCGCGGAGCGGCTGGGGATCAGCCAGAAGACGGTCGCCAACAGCTGCACCCAGATCAAGGACAAGCTGGGCGCCGACAGCGCCCGCGCCCTGATCCGCATCGCCATCGACAACGGTCTCGCCGACTGAAGAGCGTCAGCCGCCCTGGGCCAGCGCGCGGCGGAAGGCGTCCAGCGTCTCGGCGCTGACATGGTGTTCGATGCCTTCGGCGTCGATGCGCGCCGTGTCGGCGCTGACGCCGAGGGAGCGGAGGAAGGCCACCACCGTCCGGTGCCGCTCCCGGCTGTCCTCGGCGATCCGCCGGCCGGCATCGGTCAGGAACACCGCCCGGTAGGGTTTGCGATAGACCAGCCCGTCGGCCGCAAGCCGGTCCAGCATGCGGGCGACGGTGGGCTGCGCCACCCCCAGCCTTGCGGCGATGTCGACCTGCCGCGCCTCCTGCCCGCTTTCGATCAGGTCGGCGATCAGCTCCACATAATCCTCGGCCAGGGCGGTCCGCTGGGCCTCCCGCGTCTTGCGGAAGCCCTCGGCATGGAGTTCGGCATCGGGAAGGTCCGCATCGCTGTCAGTCACGCCCCACCCGCCCGGAAAAATGTTCGGATGCTGAAAGTATAGCACCTTGCATACTCGTTGTCCCGGTACATACTTGATTGATACCAGTTCGCATCTTGGCCGGGAGTCACGCCGATGTCGGAAGCCGAAGCCGCCGTGCCGCCCCACGGAGCCTGGAGATATGCCAGCCCGGACGGGGAGCTGCGGCCGAGCCTGCCGGAGGTCCATGCCTCCGTCGCGGTGCCGCAGGGCGGCCTGTGGCTGCGCCGGCTGCTGGCCTTCGCCGGGCCGGGCTACATGGTTTCGGTCGGCTACATGGACCCCGGCAACTGGGCGACCGACCTCGCCGGCGGATCGCAGTTCGGCTATACGCTGCTGTCCGTCATCATGCTGTCGAACCTGATGGCGATCCTGCTGCAATCGCTGTCGGCCCGGCTGGGCATCGTCACCGGGCGCGATCTGGCGCAGGCCTGCCGCGACCATTACCCGCGCCCGGTCAATTTGATGCTGTGGGTGGCGTGCGAGACGGCGATCATCGCCTGCGACCTTGCCGAGGTCATCGGGACCGCCATCGCGCTGAACCTGCTGTTCGGCATCCCGCTGATCGGCGGCGCGCTGATCACCGCGCTGGACGCCTTTCTGGTGCTTCTGCTGATGCAGCGGGGCTTCCGCTATCTGGAGGCTTTCGTGGTGGCCCTGCTGATGGTCATCGCCGGCTGCTTCCTGGTGCAGATCATCGCAGCAGCCCCGCCGGTGGCCGCCGTGCTGCATGGCTTCGTGCCGACGACCCAGGTGGTGACCAACCCCGGCATGCTCTATGTCGCCATCGGCATCCTGGGGGCGACGGTGATGCCGCACAATCTCTACCTCCATTCCTCCATCGTGCAGACGCGGGCCTATCCGCGCACGGACGAGGGGCGGCGCGACGCGATCACCTGGGCCACCGTCGACAGCACCATCGCGCTGATGCTGGCCCTGTTCGTCAACGCGGCGATCCTGATCCTGGCGGCCAGCGTCTTCCACGGCAGCGGCCATACCGAGGTGGCGGAGATCGGCGAAGCGTTCGAACTGCTGTCGCCGCTGCTCGGCCTTGGCATCGCCTCGACCCTGTTCGCGGTGGCGCTGCTGGCATCGGGCCTCAATTCCACCGTCACGGCGACGCTGGCCGGGCAGATCGTGATGGAAGGCTTCCTGCGGCTGCGGCTGCCGCACTGGATGCGCCGGCTGCTGACCCGCGGCCTCGCCATCATCCCGGTGGTGGTGGTGACGGCGCTCTACGGCGAAAGCGGCACGGCCCAACTGCTGGTGTTCAGCCAGGTCGTGCTGTCGATGCAGCTTCCCTTCGCGGTCATCCCGCTGATCCGCTTCGTCACCGACCGCGGCAAAATGGGCCGCTTCGTCGTGCCCGGCTGGGTCGCCGGGCTGTCCTGGGTCGTTGCCGGCCTGATCGTCGTGCTGAACATCAAACTGCTGTACGACACCGTTCTGGGCTGAGCGCTGTTGTGCATCGGGCGGGACGCGTTATGTGAAAGACTGTCCCAAACGGTTGCGCATCGCCGCGGAGGATCGGACATGACCATCGGCCGTCAGCGAATGATATTGGCTTGGCGCGGCGGGCTTCTTGCCGCCGCCACCCTGCTGTCCGCCTCCTGCGCCAACCCGCAGGCCGAACTGGCGCTGCGAGCGCCGGAGGCGATGGTCGGGATGAGCAAGGGCAGCCTGCTATCCTGCGCCGGCGTGCCGGAACGCTCCGCCGTCAACGGCGATGCCGAGTTTCTGGTCTACACCCGCAGGCAGACCCTGGTCGACCGCGACGTGGATTGGGAGCCCAGCCCCTGGCTCGGCCCGCGCGGACCGCTGCTGTGGCAGCCCGACGTGACGACCTGGTCCCGGACCTACAGTTGCGAAGCGACCTTCGAGCTGCATGGAGGGCGGGTCACCGCGGTGCGCTACAACGACAGGCGCGATCCCACGCTGTGTTACCAGATCGTCGGAAATTGCATGCGCTAGGCGCCGGCCGGTCGGGCTATCTGGCGGCCTCTCGGCACCCCGTCAACGACAGGGGGCCGCCGAGCCAAGGATAAAGGAGTCGACATGCAAGGCAAAACAACGTCCTGGCTGCGCCGGGCCGGACTGGCCGGCGGCATCGCGCTGGCCCTCTTCGCCGCCCAGGTCGCAGAAGCCGCGGCAGAGACCGTGAAACTCGGCGTCATGGGCGGTGCGGAGGAGGAGATCGCCGAGGTGGCGAAAACGGTGGCGGCCGGCAAGGGTCTGACCGTCGAACTGATCACCTTCTCCGACTACAACATCCCCAATGCGGCGCTGGATGCCGGCGACCTCGACGCCAACGCCTTCCAGCACAAGCCCTATCTGGAGGCCCAGATCGCCGCGCGCGGCTATAAGATCGTGCCCATCGGCTTCACCATCGTCGAGCCGATGGGGCTCTATTCCCGCAAGATCAAATCCGTCGGCGATCTGAAGCCCGGCTCCAGCATCGGCATTCCGAACGACCCCAGCAACGGCGGCCGCGCGCTGAACCTGCTGGCATCGAACGGCCTGATCAAGCTGGCGCCCGGCAAGGGCCTGTCGCCGAGCATCCTCGACATCGCCGAGAATCCGAAGGCGCTCAAGCTGGTGGAACTGGAGGCGGCGCAGCTGCCGCGCGCCTTGGAAGACTTCGACGCCGCGATCATCAACACCGACTATGCGGTGAATTCCGGCCTGACCCCGTCGAAGGACGCGCTGATCCAGGAGCCGCGCGAAGGCAACCCCTACGGCAACTTCATCGCCGCGCGTGAAAAGGACAAGGATCGTCCCGCCCTGAAGACGCTGGTCGACTCCTTCCAGTCCAAGGAGGTCCGCGACTTCCTGGAGACCCGGTTCAAGGGCGCGATCCTGCCGGCCTGGTGACCGATGCCCTGCCGCCTCCCCACCTTTGCGGGCAGGAGGCGGCAGAAGCCCCGATCGGGCGGTCAGGCGGCCGGAAGCGGCGATGCCTGGCGGGCGAGGAGCTTCCAGGCTCCGTCGACCTTCTTCCAGACCTGCAGCACCTTTATGTGGGCGGTGTTGGTCTTGCCGTCCGGCAGGTTGTTGACCGAATCGAAGGTGTGGCGGGCGACAGCGATGTCGCCGACCACCTGGATCGCATGGTCGCTGAGGTCCAGCGCCTTGAAGGCGTTCTTGCCGTCGAGGCTGCCGACGAAGGCGGCCTTGTCCTCCAGCCGGCTGTTCGAATGACCGTAGGTCAGCTGGTCCATCGTCATCGCCCGCAGCGTGGCGCCGTCGCCCGCCAACATGGCGTCACGAAGCCCGTTCACCGCCTTCGCCACCGCCTGCTGATCGTCATCGGCGGCAAGGGCGCCGCGCAGCGGTGCGATGGCGGCGGGCATCGCCAGCCCGGCGGCAGCGGCGGCGAGCAGGATGCGGCGCGAGCGGATGTGGCCGGATTTGAACGCAGTCTTCTTGAGCATGGTGACCCTCCCATTCGATTGCAGTCACGCCCACCCGAAACGCTGGCGGGCATGCAATGTAATATACTAGTATCCACGTCAGTGCCACAAACCGTTGGGGTGTGCGCCGGTTCGCCGCAGAGGACCGGATCGGCCTCCACATGGATTTCCGGTTGGCATGCCCCCATCCGCATGGGCTATGTGACTTTCCGGAGATCATCTTGTGATTGGCTGCGCCGGACGGGGCGGGCAGCTATGCTCCCGGCCGCGGAGACGGATTTGAGAGCGGGGAGAGGGGCATGACGACCAGACGGCGAAAACTGCCGCGCAAGCGCAAGGGCCGGCAGGCGACCGCGGTTCGCGGGTCGGCAGGGGAGCCGGTCAACACCGGACGGCCATCCCAGGGTGGCTTGACGACGGCCATCAGGGGGACCGCGGCGACCGCGGGCATGGCGGCCAAGGGCCGCAGCCGGGTGCGCTACGTGCCCACGCCGGACGCCGCCGCCGGCCGCTTCCTCAGCCCGGAACAGCAATTTCTGCTGAAGAAGCGGCGCGAGGCCGAGCAGCGCGAGGCGAAGGACCGGCGCACCGCCTTCGCCATCATCCTGGTGCTGGTGCTTCTGGCGGCGGGTGCGGTCGCCGGTCTGGTCTGGCTCTGGCGGTCGTCAGCCCTCTGACATCGCCTCGCTCAATGCGTCGCCCCGGCCAGTGCCGCGGCGTAGCGTTCGGCCAGCAGCGGGCTGGCGGCGGCGCAGGCCTCCGCCACCAAGCGGGAGCCCTGGACATAGGCGTCAGCCCGCTCGACACTCCAGGACAGCGGACGTTCGACCGCCAGCGCCTGCAGGATTGAGATCTGCTCGGCAAGCTTGATGCGCTTGGCTCCTTCGGGCGCAGCGGCGAGGCGCGCGGCCTGGATCGCCTTGCGCTCGGCAATCGCCTTGCCGACATCCTCCGGTGCGTCGCTGACCGCGGCGACGAGATCGGCGACCTCCTGCCCGAATCGTTGGGCCAGATCGGTGACGTTGGTCAGCCCATCCTCCACCGCGTCGTGCAGCCAGGCCGCGGCGATCTCGGCGGGCGTGCCGCCGGCCTGCGCCACGAGTTCCGCCGTTTCCGACAGATGCGAAACGAAGGGCGTGCGCGCCCGGTCGGGCCGATAGGTGCCGTCATGCAGTTCCGCCGCGTAACGCAGCGCCGCGATGACCACTTCCTTGTCCATAGACATGTGCTCTCCTCCGCGCCGCGGGCGGGCGGCGGAGGCCATGGCCCGTCCCGGCGGCGACAGTCCGCAAGGATGCCCGGTCGGGCGGCGCCCGCGGTGAAGGCGCCACGGCGACCGATCCCCGAATGTTCGCAACCGGGTAGGGCGATGGTCCGCCCTCCTGCGGCCGAAGTCCAGGCCCTCGGCCGGCGGCACATCGCCGCGGCCTGACCTCCGGGGGTGGCGGAGCAAGGCGGAAACCACCTTGGCCCGTTGCACGCGCATCCTCGGCTGCCGGCCTCAACCGCGCCGCTGCTCCAGTGCCTTGACGGCAAGGCACAGGATCTCGAACAGCATCTGCGCACCGGCCTGGGCCGTGGTGGTGTTGGCGTCATACTGCGGCGCCACCTCCACCACGTCGCCGCCGATGACGTCGAGCCCGGCCAGCCCGCGCAGAAGCTCGATGGCCTCCCGCGTGCTCAGCCCGCCGACCTCCGGCGTGCCGGTGCCCGGCGCGAACACCGGGTCGAGGCAGTCCACGTCGAAGGAGACATAGACCGGGCCGTCGCCGACCACCCGGCGGGCCTGCTCGATCACGGCGGGAATGCCGCGCTGCGCCACCTCCTCGGCATGGATCACCGTCATGCCGGATTCGTAGGAGAACTCCCAGAGGAACTCGGTGCTGCCGCGGATGCCGATCTGCACCGTGCGCTCCGGGTCGAGCACGCCGTCCAGCACCGCCTGGCGGAAGGGGCCACCATGGTGGAACTTGGACCCTTCGTAGGGGCCACCGGTGTCGCAATGGGCATCGAAATGGATCATGCCGACCGGCCGGTCCCGCCCCAGCGCCTTGAGGATCGACTGGCTGATCGAATGGTCGCCGCCGACCGACAGCGGAATCACCCCGGCATCCATCACCCTGTTGTAGAAGCTCTCGATGTCGTGATGGCAGGCTTCCAGGTTGAAGCGGCTGGACAGCGGCACGTCGCCGACATCGGCCATCCGGCAGGCCGCCGACGGCACCATTTTCAGCACATATTCGTAAGGACCGATCCGCTCGATGGTCCGCACCGCCCGCGGACCGAAGCGGGCGCCGGCGCGGTTGGTCACCCCCAGATCCATCGGCACGCCGATCAGCGCGACCTCCAGCCCGCCGAAATCGGGCAGTTCGGGCGCGTCCGGACGGGATGGCGCGTCGAGCAGGGTGGAGACCCCGGCGAAGGGTTGGGTCCGCCGCCCCCCGGCGGAGAATTGCAGGGCGGCGACACGCTGGAACTCGGGAGAGTGGATGTCGGCGCCGCCGCTGCCGCTGTATTTCTCACGCAGGCGGTTGAGCTTGTCCGGATCGATCATTTCGAAAAATCTCCTGTCGGAAGGTCGGTCAGGGCTGTTCAGTCCTGCCTTATCCAGGCGCCAAGCAGGCGCGGCAGGTCGCCGAAGCGGGCGATCAGCCCGAAGACGGCCGCGGTCAGCAGCACGAACAGCACGGTGACGGCGGCCATGGTCGGCGTGTAGCCGTAGCGCAGGGCGTTGAAGATCTTGATCGGCAGCGTTTCCAGCGTGAAGCCGGCGACCATGTAGGCGACGATGTATTCGTTGAGCGACAGCACGAAGGCAAAGGCGAAGCCGGAAATCATGTATGGCCGTACCAGGGGCATCACCACCGTCCGCAGCACGGTGCGGTCATCGGCCCCCATGGTCGAGGCGGCCTCGACAAAGCTGCGGTCGACGGCGCCGAAACCCAGCGACAGCGTGACCAGCGGCAGGGTGACGAAGAAGACGGCGTGGCTGACCACCACCGTCCATGGCTCGCCATACTGCCCGAAGGTGGACCAGAAGCTGAGGAACCCCAGCGCGGTGATGACCGGCGGCAGGATGAAGGGCGCCATGCCCAGCACCTCGAACGCCCGCGCCCAGGGCGCCCGCCAGCGCCAGATGAACCACGCCAGCGGAAAGGCGATGGCCACCGCCAGCGCCGCCGAGGACGCCGCCACCACGAGGCTGGCGATCAGCGCCCCGCGCCAGCCGGGATCGGTGAAGATCTCGGCATACCAGGACAGCGACAGGCCCTTGGGCGGGAAGTCGAGCGAGCGTTTGGCGTTGAGCGATACCCCCGCCACCACCAGGATCGGTGCCGCCAGGACGAGGCCGATCAGGCCGGCCATCAGGCTGTTGAGCCAGCGCAGCATCACGCCTCCTCCTTGCGTCCGAACAGCAGGGACAGCCCGACCAGCGCCAGACTGACCAGCACCAGGAAGACCGCCATCGCCGCCGCGAACGGCATGTTGGACTGGTAGATCGCCTGATCGGTGATCAGCACCGACAGGGTCCAGTGCTGCGGCCGGCCCAGAAGCTGCGGCAGCAAATAGCTGCCCAGCGCGAAGACGAAGGCCATGATCAGGGTGGCGACGATGGTGTTGCGCTGGGCCGGCACCACCACGGTGAAGAAGGCCTTGAGCGGCGAGGCCCCCAGCGTCCGCGACGCCTCCACCAGCGCCGGGTCGAGCCGGGCGAGCGCCGGATAGAGCACCAGCACGGTATAGGGGAAGGCTTGGTATACCATGCCGGCCAGCAGCGCGCCGAAGCTGGGCGACAGCGATTGCGGCTCCGCCATCAGCCCGACCGCAACCAGCAGGTTGGTGATGCCGGCGGTGCGCGACAGCAGGGTCGACCACGCAAAGCCGATGATCACCTCCGACAGCGACAAGATCGACAGCAGGAAGACCAGCCAGCGCACCTGTGCCGCCCGCGGCAGCCGCGCCAGCCGGTAGGTGAAGGGAAAGCCGATGCCGACAGCGACCACCGCCACCAGGGCCGCCAACTCCAGCGAGAAGGACAGCACCCCGCCGAAGAAGGCGCTGAGGAACCGTTCGTAATTGGCGAGCACCAGATCGGGCTCGTAGAAGCCGCCGGGGATCCGGCGGGCGACGCTGACCGCGATCATCAGGCCGAAGGGAATGACGAAGAAGACGACCAGCATCAGCGCCGGAAACAGGATCGGCGCATGCTCGCCCAGGCTGCGGGGGGCGCGGCGGATCATGACCCCCTCCCCTCCGGCGGCAGGACGACGCAGGCCTCGGCCGGAATCTCGACGATGACGGCGGCACCCGGTTCGACCGCCGGGCGGTCCTGCGGCCGGGTCAGCGCCACGATCTCCCGCCCGGCAACGTCGATGCGGAACTCGACGCTGGCGCCGAGATCGCGGACGAAGGACAGGGTCCCGGCCAACCGGTTTGCCCCTCCAAGCGCGGTCGCCGGATGCAGCAGCACCTCCTCCGGCCTGACAGACAGCAGGGCGCGGCCATGCGGCGGCAGTCCGGCCAGGACCAGTTCGCCTCCCGGCACGCTGGCGCGGCCGGGGGCCGTCACCTCGCCTTCCAGCAGGTTGGTCATGCCGATGAAGTCGGCGACGAAGGCGTCGGCGGGCCGGCGGTAGACCTCCATCGGCGGGGCGGCCTGACGGATCCGCCCTTCCGACATCACCACCACCAGATCGGCCATGGTCATCGCCTCCCGCTGGTCATGGGTGACGACGATGGTGGTGATGCCCAGCCGGCGTTGAAGCTGCTTCAGTTCGATCTGCATCGCCTCGCGCAGCTTGGCGTCGAGCGCCGACAGCGGCTCGTCGAGCAGGAACAGCTTCGGCTCCAGCGCCAGGGCACGGGCGATGGCGACGCGCTGGCGCTGGCCGCCCGACAGCCGCGACACCGGCCGGTCGGCCATGCCGGGCAGGCGCACCAGCTCCAGCAGGCTGTCCGCCTTGCGGCGGCGCTCATCGGCGGGAACGCCGCGGATGCGCAGGGGATAGGCGATGTTCTCCCCGGCGCTGAGATGGGGAAACAGGGCCAGCGACTGGAACACCATGCCGAAATCCCGCTTATGGGCGGGGGTCGCGGTGATGTCGCGGTCGTCGATCAGCAGTTGGCCGCCGGAGGGTTCCTCCAGCCCGGCGATCATCCGCAGAAGCGTGGTCTTGCCGCAGCCGGAGGGGCCCAGCAGGCAGACGAACTGACCGTGCGGAATGCGCAGGCTCGCCCCATGCACCGCGGTGAAGCTGCCGTAACGCTTGGTGAGACCGTCGAGAACGAGGGCGGACATGGGCGGGCCTTCGGATCGTTCGGAAAGGACGGAGCCCTTCCCCTTCCTTTTGGATTTCCGTGCGATTCACGCTTCAGACGAGTCCGTCTGAAGCGACCGCACTCGGGGGAGAAGGGCGCGCGCGGCTCAGCCCACGATCATTTCCGTCCATTTCTGGTTCAGCCAGTCGGCCTTCGACACATAGAGGTCATAGCGCGGAACGATGGGCGCCAGATCGGAGGAGACCGCGGCGAACTCCTTGTCGGTCAGGTCGGTGGCCGACCGGTCGATGGTCGGCGAGGTGCCGACCTTGCGCGACAGCAGCGCCTGGATTTGCGGCTGGCTCATGTAATCAATAAAAACGTGGGCCAGATCGCCGGCCTTGGAGGCCTTGGACACCGCCCAGCTGCCGGAATCGAGGATGCCGCCCTCCTTGGGGAAGGTGGAGCGCACCGGATGGCCGTCGGCGGCGGCAAGCCCGGTGACGTCATGGTAATATTGCCCCATCGGCACTTCGCCGGACTTCAGCGCCGCCTCGAACTGCGCCTCGTCGCGGTACCACAGCTTCACATTGTTCTTCAGCTCGGCCAGCTTCTTGAAGCACTCCAACTGGCCCTGCTCGCTGTCGAGATGCTTGGGGCCGCCGAAGAAGGTGGCGGCGGTCACGTCCAGCAGGAAGGAGTTGGAAACCAGCGCCAGCAGGCCCAGCTTGTCCTTGTTGGCCGGGTCCCACAGCGCCGCCCAGCTCTCCGGAGCCTGGGGGTAGCTCTTGGTGTTGGTCACCAGGGTGATGTACCAGGACACCGCACCGACGCCCGACAGCCGGCCGTCGGGGTATTTGTTGATCAGCGCCGGCTTGACCTTGGCGGCGTTCGGCAGCTTGGCGGGATCGAGCGGCGCCCACAGCTCTGCGGCCATGCCCTTCAGCATCGCCACCTGGGACATCATCGACACGTCGGCCGGCGCCTGCTTCGCGCGGGCGGCCTGCTCAAGCTGGATCAGCCACGCCTCGCCCGTCGGTTCGGCCACCGCCTCCACCGCGATGCCGGTCGCCTTGGTGAAATCCGGGAAGATGTGCTTGTCGAAGCTGTCCTTGAAATAGCCGCCATAGACCCCGACCTTCAGCGACTTCGATTGGGCCCGGACGATGGAGGGAAACCCCACCGCCCCCACCGCCGCAGCTGCGGCCGCCACGCCCGCCCCCGCCAGCACCGCTCGCCTGCCCAATCCCCTGCCCAGTCCCGCGCCGATCGTCATAGCGTGTCTCCCTCTCGCCGTTGGTCAGCCCCGATGGAAATGCATGACGGAAGTAGACGGCGACTTTGCGGTCCCACACATCCGGAATTTTTTGTATCTTACTTCGACAGGAGCCGAAGTAAGTCCGGCCCAAACCCCATCCAGGCCGGAGGGTTGCCGATCGCATGAGCCGGATGACCATCGAGACCGCCGATCTACGGCTCTTTCGCCTGTTCATGACGGTGGTCGAGTCCGGCGGCTTTACTGCGGCGCAAGGCGAACTGAACCTGTCGCTTTCCACCATCTCCACCCATTTCGCCGAACTGGAAGGGCGGCTTGGGGTGCGGCTGTGCCGGCGCGGCCGCTCAGGCTTCAAGCTGACGGAGGAGGGGCAGGCGGTCTATGACGAGCTGCGGCGGGTGTTCGACACGCTGGACCGGTTCGGCGCCCGCGTGCGGGGCTTGCGCGACCGTCTGACCGGAACCCTCAGCATCGGGCTGGTGGACAACACGCTGACCGACGCCAATTTCCCGCTGGAGCGCGTGATCACCCGCTTCGCCGATGCCGCGCCCGAGGTCAACCTGTCCATCTCGACCCGGCCGCCCAACGAGCTGCTGCGCGACGTGGTCGGCGGCGAGCTGCACCTCGCCATCGCCAGCTTTCCACGGATCGTGCCCGGCCTCTCCTACATCGACCTCTACACGGAAACCAACCTGTTCTATTGCGGGGCCGGCCATCCGCTGTTCGACCGTCCGGACAGCATGGTCGATCTGGACGAGGTGCGCCGGCACCGGCTGGTCGCCCGCAGCTATTGGGGGGCGCGCGACATCAAGATCTTCGCCATCAGCGCCCCGCATGCGACCGTCGGCGACATGGAGGGGGCCGCCCGGCTGATCCTGTCCGGCCGCTATCTCGGCTATCTGCCCGACCATTACGCCGCCCCCTTCGTCCAGGCCGGACGGCTGCGCGCCCTGCTGCCGCGGGTGCTGTCCTACCACTCGCCGTTCCAGATCGCCGTCCACAGCGAGCGGGCCAGGACGCCGGTGGTCGATCTGTTCATGACCCTGACGCGGGAGGAGATCGCCGGCCGCTGATTGGCCGACGCCGCTCCTCCTTCAAATCCGCTCGCGATCCTGGGATTTGGTATACCATGCTACCAAAGGCCAACATCGGGGAGTCGACGGAGACCATGCGCAACTTCGAAGAACCGGGCCGTTCGCTCGCCATGGGGCGCAACGGCATGGCCGCCACCTCGCACCCGGCGGCAACCCTGACGGCGGTCGAAATCCTCAAGGCCGGCGGCACGGCAATCGATGCAGCGGTGGCGGCCTGCGCGGTCCAGAGCGTGGTCGAAGCCGGATCGACCGGGATCGGCGGCGACTGCTTCGCCATGGTCGCTCCGCAGGGCGGGACCGACATCCGCGCCTACAACGGCTCCGGCCGCACACCGGCGGCGATGACGCTGGAGCGCCTGCGGGCGGCGGGCGTCACCGCCATCGACCGCCATTCCCCCCACGCGGTCACGGTGCCGGGCGCGGTGGATGCCTGGACGCGGCTGGTCGCCGACCATGGCCGCCTGCCCTTGAGCGAGATCTTCGCCCCGGCCATCGCCATGGCGCGCGAAGGCTACGCGATCACGCCGCGGGTGTCGCACGACCTCGCCCAGCAGACCGATCTGCTCCGCCGGGACCCGGCCGCCGCCGCCACCTTCCTGGTGGACGGACAGGCCCCCGCGGCCGGCACCGTCCAAACCCAGCCGCTGCTGGCCGACACGCTGGAAGCCATCGGGCGCGACGGGCCGGACGCCTTCTACCGCGGTGCCGTCGCCGAGGACATGGTGGAGTGCCTGCGGGCGGCGGGCGGCTTCCACAGCCTGGAGGATTTCGCCGCGGCCAGGGGCGAGTACGTCACACCGATCCGGACCGACTATCGCGGCCGCACAATCCATGAATGCCCGCCGAACGGACAGGGCATCATCGCCCTGATGATCCTGAACATTCTCAAGCGCTTCCGCCCCGCCGGCGATCTGCTCGACCCCGACAGTCTGCATGTGGAGATCGAGGCGACGCGGCTCGCCTATGCCGCGCGCGACGCCTTCCTGGCCGATACGGCGCAGACCGGACCGTCGATGGTGGAGCATCTGCTGTCCGATGCGCTGGCCGACGAACTGGCCGCCCGCATCGACACCGCCCGCGCGCTGGAGATCGGCGGGGTGTTCGACGCTGTCGAGCACAAGGACACCGTCTACATCGCCGTGGTCGACAAGGATCGCACCGCCGTCAGTTTCATCAGTTCGATCTTTCATCCCTACGGCAGCGGGCTGATGGCGCCACGCTCCGGCGTGCTGTTCCACAACCGGGGCCAGAGCTTCTCCCTGGTCGACGGGCATCCCAACATGGTGGCGCCGCGCAAGCGGCCGATGCACACCATCATTCCCGGCATGGTCAGCGAGAACGGGCGCGTCAGCCTGACCTTCGGCGTCATGGGCGGGCATTACCAGGCGATGGGCCATGCCCATTTCCTGTCGAAGCTGTTCAACCATGGGTTGGATATCCAGAGCGCCATCGACCTGCCGCGCCTGTTTCCCCTGCAGGGCACCCTCACCGTGGAGGCGGAGACGGCTATCCGCAGCAGGGCGGGGGCGGAACTGGCCCGCCGTGGCTTCACCGTGACGGCGCCCACCGGGGCCATCGGCGGCGCCCAGGCCATCGCCATCGACTGGGAGCGCGGAACCCTGTTGGGCGGCTCCGACCACCGCAAGGACGGGTGCGCGCTGGGCTACTGACGCGCACCCGGCGGCAATGCCGTGCAAAGGACCATGGCCGCCGCACCATGATCGCCACACCATGGTCCTTCGACTACGAAGCAATGACCGTTGACAGGTCCATCATCACGGCTCACATTGTCAACAATCGACTGTCTACGGCGGGGCGCATGGCTGACGGAGCGAAGGGCAAGACTGCGGGATCGGTCCTGGCGCGCGTGCCGAAAGCGACCTTCCGCGCCCACATCGCGGACGGGCTGCGGGCCGCGATCCTGAATGGCGACATCGAGCCCGGGGCGCAGCTTGTCGAAACCGTGCTTGCCGACCAGTTCGGGGTCAGCCGCGGCCCCTTGCGCGAAGCCATGCGGCAGCTGATCGACGAGGGGCTGCTGATCGCCGTGCCCTACACGGGCACCCATGTCGTCGGCCTGTCGGTCGATGACGTGCGCGAGATCTATTCGATGCGCGTCACTCTGGAGATCTTCGCCTTCGAACAGATCTGGGCGCGGCGCGACCAATCCTTCCGCCAGGGCCTCGTCGCCCGGCTCGACGCGCTCACCGCCTGCATCGACGCCGAGGACGATGCCGCAAGCATCGTCGCCGAATTGCAACTGCACGGCTTCGTCTATGAGGCAACCGGGCACAAGCTGCTGATCCGGACCTGGGACAGCATCCGCGGACGCTTGCAGCTTTACTGGGCGGCACACCACCGGGCGCACGGCATCCGCGGTCCGCGCCGCGACGGACATGACCGCTATGTGGCGATGGCGCTCTCCGACGATTTCGACGCGCTGAAGTCCGAAATCACCGACCACATGGCCCGTGGCGGCCGGCAGACCGAAGAGTTCCTGCGGGGCCGCGAGGCCCGCGCTGTCCAGGGCTCCTGACCGACCTCCGCCGACCGAACCGACAAAAAGACGACGAACAGACAGAGGAGGCTTTGAGATGACCATCGACCAGGGAAAAATCGGCCGCAGGACCCTGCTCGGCCTTGCTGCCGGCGCCGCCGCTGGCGCTGCCGTCGGACTGTCGGCTCTGCCGGCATTCGCCGCCTCGCCCTCCACGCTCGACAGGGTCAAGGAGAGCAAGCGCCTGCGCATCGGCGTGACCTCGGCCGAGCCCTGGTTCTTCAAGGATCCGATGACGGAGACCTGGACCGGCGTCGGCGTGGCGATGGGGCAGCGGCTGGCCGCCAGCCTCGGCGCCACCCTGGTTCCGGTGGAGACGACCTGGGCCAACGCGGTGGGCGCGCTCCAGGCCGACCAGATCGACCTGATGTTCGTCCTCGACCCGACCGACGAGCGGCGCAAGGCCATCGACTTCCCCGATGCCCCGCTGTTCTACTATGCCATGGGCGCGCTGGTCGCCGGCGATTCCACCATCAAGAGCTGGGCGGACATCGACAAGCCGGGCCTGCGCATCGGCGTGACGCTCGGCACCTCGCTGGACAAGAACGTGACCGCGATGGTGAAGCAGGCGGCGATCAACCGCTTCTCCAACAACGACGAGACCATCGCCGCCTTCGCCGCCAAGCGCATCGACGTCGCCGTCCAGTTCCACCCGGCGCTCGTCGTCCAGCAGACCCGCCTACGGCTGGGCAAGGTCATCCTGCCCGAACCGGTGGAGCCGGTGGCCACCAGCGTCGGCCTGCGCAAGGAGGAGAACCCGGCCTTCCGCGACTGGCTGGATGGACAGCTGAAGACGCTCTATGCCGACGGCGTCCCCGACCAGCTGTTCGCCGGCTATCTGAAGTCGAAGAACGTCGATGCCTCGAAGATTCCGGGCCTGATCAAGGAAGCTTGGCACTGACAGCGCGAGGCGGCGGAGCGATGCCGGTCCGCCGCCATTCCGCATCGGTCCGTTTGTCGGAAGTGGCCATCCACAAGGACGCCGCATGAGCTATCAATGGGATTTCTCACCGGTCCTGACCCGATGGCCGCTGCTGCTCGACGGTCTCCTCAACACGGTCAAGATCGCCGCAATCGCCATCGTCTTCGGCGTCCTCGTCGGGCTGGTCCTGGCTTTGCTGCGGCTGTCGCCGCGCCGGTCTTTGCGCCTGCCGGCGGCGGTCTTCGTCGAGTTCTATAGGAACACGCCGCCCATCGTGCATTTCTTCTGGTTCTTCTACGCCCTGCCCGTGGTGCTGAACATCAGCCTCGATCCGCTGGTCGCCGCCGTGCTCGCCCTGTCCACCCAGTCCGGCGCTTTCTATGCCGAGGTGTTCCGCGGCGGCATCCGTTCCATCGAGCGCGGCCAGTGGGAGGGAGCCAAGGCGCTGGGCATGACCCACACGCAGCTGATGCGGCGCATCGTCGTGCCGCAGGCGGCGACGCGCATGGTCGCTCCCTTCGTCGAACGCTCCTTCGAACTGATCAAGACCACGGCGCTCGCCTCCACGCTGGCTTATGGGGAGCTGCTCTATCAGGCGATGATGGTGAACAGCGAAACCTTCCGGCCGCTGGAGGTCTACACCGCCGTCGCCCTGCTCTATCTCGTGCTGCTGGTCTCGTGCAGCGCGCTGGCCCGGGTCGCCGAAGCGCGGCTGACCGCCTACCGCTGAGGAGAACGGCAGATGGACTACGCCTTCGACTTTGCCCTGGTGGTGGAAACCTTCCCGATCCTGATGCGCGGCTTCGTGGTGACGCTGGAGCTTTGGCTGCCCAGCCTCGCCATCGGGCTGGCCGCCGGGCTCGTGCTGGCGCTCGCCCGGCTGTCGCGCAGCCGGCTGATGCGCGGCGGCAGCCTCGTCTACATCGAGCTGTTCCGCGACACGCCGGTGCTGATCCAGCTGATCTGGTTCTACTATGCCTTCCCCATCCTGATCGGGGTGCAGCTGTCGCCCTTCACGGCAGCGCTGCTCGCGCTGGCGCTGAACACCTCGGCCTATGGGGCGGAGATCTTCCGCGGCGGCATCCAGTCCATCGCCCGCGGCCAGTGGGAGGGGGCGAAGGCGCTGGGCATGCGGCACGCCGACGTGCTGCGCCGGATCGTCCTGCCGCAGGTCTTCAAGCTGATGCTGCCGGCCTTCACCAACCGCGCGGTGGAGGTGGCGAAGATGTCGTCGCTGGCCTCCGTGCTGTCGGTCCATGAGCTGATGTATCAGGGCCGGCTCTTGAGTTCGACCTACTACCGTCCCTTCGAAATCCTCACGACCGTGGCGGTCGTCTATTTCGTCCTGATCTATCCGGCCACCTTCCTGTCGATGACCCTCGAACGCCGCATGGCCGGCAAGGGCTGACCGTCATGCAAGCGGAGACTCCGTCCATGCCAGATCCCATAATGCCGGCGCCGATCCTCCAGGTATCCGGCCTCCACAAATGGTTCGGTACGCTGCATGTGCTGCAGGGGATCGATTTCTCCGTGGCCGCCGGCGAGCGCGTCGCCATCATCGGCGGCAGCGGGTCGGGGAAGAGCACCTTCCTGCGCTGCCTCAATTTCATGGAGATGCCGACCTCTGGCCGGATCGCGCTCGACGGCACGCCGCTGGGCCGCGCATCCGCCGGCAAGCCCGACGAGGTGCGCTATCCCGAAAGCGAGCTGTGCCGGGTCCGCGAGCGCGTCGGCATGGTGTTCCAGCAGTTCAATCTGTTCCCGCACATGACCGTGCTGGAGAACGCCATGGAAGGGCTGGTCACGGTCAAGCGGATGAAGAAGGCGGAGGCGCGCGAGCGGGCGCTGCGCGAGCTGGACAAGGTCGGGCTGGGCGGCAAGACCGACGTTTATCCCGGACGGCTGTCGGGCGGCCAGCAGCAGCGCGTGGCCATCGCCCGCGCGCTCGCCATGGAGCCGGAGATCCTGCTGTTCGACGAACCGACCTCCTCGCTCGACCCCGAGCTGGTGGGCGAGGTCCTGCGCGTCATCCGGCAACTGGCGGAGGAAGGGCGGACCATGCTGCTGGTCACCCACGAGCTTGGTTTCGCCTACCATTTCGCCACCAAGGTGATCTTCCTCGCCGACGGCGTCTTCCACGAGGTCGGGACGCCGGACGAGGTGCTGAAGCATCCCAGACAGGAGCGCACGCGCGCCTTCCTGGAGCGCTTCACCGAATTTTCCTTCTGAGAGCATCCGTAAAAAACGGGCGGCGCAACGCTGGCGGCCGCCGGGAAAGGGTCCATACGATGGTTTCGAACAGCACGGTCAGCCAGACGAGTTCGCAGGGCTATGTCGACGACAGCCGCAACGACGAGGTACTGATCTATGTGAACGGCGCGTTCTTCCGGCGCGACGAGGCGAAAATCTCGGTTTTCGATGCCGGCTTCGTGCTGGGCGACGGGGTGTGGGAAGGGTTGCGGCTGGTCAAGGGCCGCATCCTGGCGCTGGACGACCATATGGACCGGCTGTATGAGGGCGCCAACGCCATCCAGCTCGACATCGGCATGACGCGCCAGGAGCTGGTCGCGGCGATCCAGGCCACGCTGGATTGCAACGGCATGACCGACGGCGCCCATATCCGCCTGATGGTCACCCGCGGCCGCAAGAAGACGCCCAACCAGGATCCGCGCTTCGCCCTTGGTCAGGCGACCATCGTCATCATCGCCGAATACAAGGCGCCGAAGCCGGAATCGAAGGCCAAGGGGCTGACGCTGTTCACCTCGACCATCCGGTGCAGCGGCCCCGACGTCTTCGACCTGCGCCTCAACTCGCACAGCCGGCTCAACTTCATCCAGGCGCTGATCCAGGCGATCAATGCCGGCGCCGACGAGGCGCTGATGCTCGACCCGCATGGCTTCGTGGCGAGCTGCAACTCGACCAACTTCTTCATCGTCCGCAAGGGCGAACTCTGGACCTCCACCGGCCGCTTCAACTTCAAGGGCATCACCCGCGCCAAGACCATCGATCTCTACCGCAAGGACGGCCGTACGGTGCGCGAGCACGACTTCACCCTGGCGGAAGTGTATGGTGCGGACGAAGCCTTCGTCACCGGTACGCTGGGCGGCATCACACCGGTGGTGCGGATCGACGGCCGGCAGATCGGCGACGGCAAGCCGGGGCCGGTCACCGCGCACATCGCCGAGCTGTATGCCCAGGCGATGCTCGGCTGACGGCTGGGCCGTCCACGCACCCCAATGCCGGAGGCGGCGCGCCGACGCATGTTCCAATCGCTGAAAGCCAGGCTGTCCCGTCCGGAACAGCAGGATCCGGGCATCAGGGCCCCGGCCTGGCTGCGTGCCTTCGTGCGCGGCGACGAGATCTGGCTGGCGGTGCTGGCGGCCGGCATCGGCATCGTCGCCGCCTGCCTGGTCGCCGCCATCGTCACCGCGGTCCAGTCGCTCCATCACATCCTGTTCGCGGTGGAGGGCCATGACGTCAGCGGGGCCGCCGCCGTCGATCCCTGGCGGGCGGCGCTGGTCCCGGCCGCCGGGGGCTGCCTGATGGCGGGGCTCGGCTGGCTGCTCGCCCGGCTTCCCCGCCTGTCGATCATCGATCCGGTGGAGGCGAATGCGCTGCACGGCGGGCGCATCCCCATCCACGGCAGCCTGCTGTTGGTCCTGCAGACCATGCTGTCCAACGGCTTCGGCGCCTCGGTCGGCATGGAGGCCGGGTATGCCCAGGCCGGCGCGATGGTGGCATCGAAGCTCGGCCGCATCTTCCATGTCCGGCGCGGCGACCTGCGCACGCTGGTCGGCTGCGGCACCGCCGCGGCAATCGCGGCGGCCTTCGACGCGCCGCTGACCGGCGCCTTCTATGCCTTCGAGCTGGTGATCGCCAGCTACTCGATCTCCACCCTGGCCCCGGTCGGCGTCGCCGCCATGACCGGCGTCGGCGTCATGCGGCTGATCCTGCCGCAGCCGTCGTTGCAGGTCGGCTTCGCCGGCAGCCTCGGGGCGGCCGATTACGCGCTGGTCTGCCTGATGGGCGTGCTGTGCGCCCTGCTTGGCATCGCCATGATGCGGACGGTGGCACTGGTGGAGGCGGTCTTCAACCGCAGCCGCGTTCCGGTCTGGGCCCGGCCTGTCGTCGGCGGATGCTGCATCGGGCTGCTGGCGCTCGCCACGCCGGCGGTGCTGTCGTCGGGCCATGGGGCGCTGCATGTCGGCTTCAACGCCTATTACACCGCCCCGGTCCTGCTGGCGCTGATCGGGCTGAAGGCGCTGGCCTCGGCGATCTCCATCGGGTCCGGCTTCCGCGGCGGCCTGTTCTTCGCCTCGCTGTTCCTGGGGGCGATGCTGGGCAAGCTGGTGGCCATCGGCTGGATGCTGGCGGTCGGGCTGACCATCCCGGCGGTGGTGATCGGCATCGTCGGCATGTGCGCCATGGCCACCGCGGTGCTCGGCGCGCCGCTGACCATGGCCTTCCTCGCCCTGGAGGTCACCGGCAGCCTGCCCCTGACCATCGCGGTTCTGGCGGCGGCGGTGGTGTCGTCGATCACCGTCCGGCGGGTCTTCGGCTATTCCTTCGCCACCTGGCGCTTCCATCTGCGTGGCGAGTCGATCCGCAGCGCCGCCGACGTCGGCTGGATCCGCGACCTGACGGTCGGGCGCATGATGCGCAAGGATGTCCGCACCGTCCGCGACGACCAGACGCTCGCCCAGTTCCGCCGCGCCTTCCCGCTGGGGGCGACGCAGAGGGTGATCGTCGTCGATCAGGCCGACCGCTATGCCGGGATCGTCTTCGTCTCCGATGCCCACCGCGAGACGGCGGAGACGGCCGAACTCGCCGACCTCATCCGCCTGAAGACCAAGGTGCTGCTGCCAAACGTCAACATCCGCGAAGCGATGAAGAGCTTCGCCACGGCGGAGAGCGACGTGCTGGCGGTGGTGGACGGCCCCGACCGGATGCGGGTGATCGGGCTGCTCACCGAACAGCACGCGCTGAAGCGCTACAACGAGGAGCTGGACGGGCGGCTGCGCGAGGGCGGCCTGCTGTGACGAGCGCAGCGCAGCCGGATGCCCGCGATCACGGACCGGCTGTGGCGCCGTCCCGCCGGCTTTCCTCGACCACCCAGCGGCGGAAGCGGTCGTGGCGCTCATCCGTCCCACGCCGGCTGGGAACGACGAGGAAATAGCCCCGTTCCGTCTGGATCGGCCGGTCGAGCAGGGAGACCAGATGCCCGTCCCGCATCAGGTCGTCGATCAGCGGACTCCATCCCAGCGCCACCCCCTGACCCATCAGGGCGGCCTGCAAGACCAGCGGATAGTTGTTGAAGGTCAGCTCCTGGCCGCCGGCCGGCATCGGCAGACCGTACAAGGTGAACCAGTCGCCCCAGGACAACCACGCCGCCGGCCCGACGCTTTCCAGATGCAGGAGCGGCAGCGACGCCAGGATGGCCGGGTTGCCGGCTCCCCCGGCAGCAAGCGGAGCACGGTTCGCCCGGAAGGCCGGGCTGCAGACCGGCAGCACCCGTTCCGGGAACAGCAGTTCCGCCTCGCAGCCAGGCCAATGGCCGTGCCCGAAGGTGATGGCGATGTCCGCCGCCTCCCGGCGCAGGTCGATTGCGGTCTGCATCGTCACGATCCGCACGTCCAGCTCGGGCAGCAGCTGGCGCAGGGCGCTGAGACGCGGCAGCAGCCAGCCGGCGGCGAAGCCGAAATCGGTGGCGACGTTCAGCACGCCCGGCCGGCGGCGGTCACGGATGCGGGTCACCGCATCGCCGATGCCATCGAGCGCATCGCGCGTCGCCTCGTAGAGCCGTACGCCGTCCGGCGTCAGCGCCACCCCGCGGTGCAGGCGGCGGAACAGCGGCGCCCCCAGATCGGCCTCCAGCCAGCCGATCTGGTGGCTGACGGCCGACTGGGTGCAGGCAAGCTCGCGGGCGGCAGCGCTGAAGCTGAGCAGCCGGCCGGCGGCCTCGAAGAACAGCAGGGTGCGCAGCGGCGGCAGGCGGTCCTTTCCCATGAGCACCCTTCATGCCAGCATGATCAGACAGGGGCTTCACGCTCCCTGCCGGCTTCGTCAATTCTATCCTCCACGAACGATCTGTCCACAGACGGTATGAAGCAGGCGGATATGGCGCGGCGTCCCAACATCCTCATTCTCATGGCCGACCAGATGATCCCGCAGGCGCTCGGCGCCTATGGCAACCCGACGGTGCGCACGCCGAACATCGACCGGCTGGCGGAAAGCGGTGTGGTGTTCGACAACGCCTACTGCAACAGCCCGCTCTGCGCGCCCTCGCGCTATGTCTTCCTGTCGGGACGGCTGCCCTCGGCCATCGGCGCTTACGACAACGCCGCCGAATTCCCGTCGACCGTCCCCACCTTCGCCCATTATCTGCGGCTGGCGGGCTACCGGACGATCCTGTCCGGCAAGATGCATTTCTGCGGTGCCGACCAGCTTCACGGCTTCGAGGAACGGCTGACCACCGACATCTATCCGGCCGATTTCGGCTGGACGCCGGACTGGACCCGGCCCGATGAACGGCCGAGCTGGTATCACAACATGAGTTCGGTGCGCGATGCCGGCCCCTGCCTGCGCACCAACCAGCTCGACTTCGACGAGGAGGTGGTCTTCACCTCGGAGCGCAAGCTGTACGACATCGCCCGCGGCCGGCGGGAACGCCCCTTCTGCTTCGTGGTGTCGCTGACCCACCCGCACGACCCCTACGCCATCACCGAGCGCTATTGGAACCGCCACACCGACGCGGAGGTGCCGCTGCCGCGCGTCACCCTGGCGCCGGACGAGATGGACCCGCACTCACGGCGGTTGCGCCATGTCTGCGCCATGGACGAGATGCCGCTCAGCGAACGGCAGATTCGCAATGCCCGCCGCGCCTATTACGGGTCGGTTGCCTATGTGGACGACCAGATCGGCCGTCTCATGACCGTGCTGGAGGAAACCGGGCTGGCCGAGGACACCATCGTCGTCCTGCTGTCCGACCATGGCGACATGCTGGGCGAACGCGGCCTGTGGTACAAGATGAGCTTCTTCGAGTCCGCCTGCCGCATCCCGCTGATCGTGCGGACGCCGGGCTGGTTCCAGCCCGGGCGGGTCGCCGCCTCGGTCTCGTCGATGGATCTGCTGCCGACCCTGGTCGATTTCGCCCATGACGGGGCGGCACCTAGCCTGCGGACGCCCATCGACGGGCGCAGCCTGCTGCCGCACCTTCAGCGCAGCGGCGGCCACGACGAGGTGATCGGCGAATATCTGGGCGAAGGCGCCGTGGCCCCGATTGTGATGATCCGGCGCGGCAGCGAAAAATTCATCCATTCGCCGGCCGACCCCGACCAGCTCTACGACCTGTCCGACGACCCGGACGAGCTGACCAACCGGGCGGAACGGCCTGCCGCCGGCTCTGCGGCGGCCGATGCCCTGCAAGACTACCGCGCCGAGGTGGACCGGCGCTGGAATCTGGGGCGTCTTCATGAGGAGGTTGTCGCCAGCCAGCAGCTGCGCCTTCTGGTCGGCGATGCGCTGCGGCAGGGGCAGCACCGCTCCTGGGATTTCCAGCCATTCACCGATGCAGGCACCAGCTATATGCGCAACCATCTGGATCTCGACGATCTGGAAGCCATGGCGCGCTTCCCGCGCCCCGGCGCCCCTGCACAATAGGACGGCGCGACAGCGCGTCGGACCTCGACCGTCAACCGACAGGAGGGAAAGCAGCATGCATGGACCCGGGGTTGCAATGGGCGGTTTGACGGCAGGACGTGCGGCGCTGGCCGGCCTGATGGCCGTGTTCGGGATGGTGGCCGGCTCGCTTCCCACTTCGGCGGTGGCGGCGGAGCCGGCCAGCTGCCAGACGGTGAGGATGGCCGATCCCGGCTGGACCGACATCACCGCGACCAATGCGGTGGCGGGCACGCTGCTGAGCGCGTTGGGCTACCAGCAGAAGATCGAGACGGTCGCCGTGCCGATCATCTTCCAGGGGCTGAAAACCGCGCAGATCGATGTCTTCCTCGGCAACTGGATGCCGGCCCAATCCACCTTCCTCGACAAGCTGATCGCCGAGAAATCCGTCGAGATCGTGCGTCCGAACCTGGAGAACGCCAAATTCACCCTGGCGGTGCCGAAGGCGGTGGCCGATGCCGGCGTGCACAGCTTCGCCGACCTCGCCAAGTTCGGCGACCGGTTCGAAAAGAAGATCTACGGGATCGAGCCGGGGGCGCCGGCGAACCAGAACATCCAGCGCATGCTCGACAAGAAGGATTTCGGGCTGGAGGGCTGGACCCTGGTCGAATCGAGCGAGCAGGCCATGCTCGCCCAGGCGGTGCGCCGGACGCGCAGCAAGGATTGGGTGGTCTTCCTCGGCTGGCAGCCGCACCCGATGAACACCCGGATCGACATGACATATCTCAGTGGCGGTGACGCCTATTTCGGCCCGAACTATGGCAGCACCACGGTCAACACCCTGTCCCGGCGCGGCTACGGGGCCGACTGCACCAATGCGCACCGCCTGTTCAGCCAGCTCGCCTTCACCGTCGGGATGGAGAACGAGATCATGGCCGCCATCACGGACGACAAGAAGGCGCCCAAGGACGCTGCGGCCGCCTATCTGAAGGCGCATCCCGACCTGCTCGGCCCCTGGCTGGCCGGCGTGTCGACCCGCGACGGCAAGGACGCAGCCCCCGCCGTGCGCACGGCGCTTGGCCTGAAGTGACGCAATTGCACGACAACAAAACAACAAGGAGATGAACAACATGCTCGCCGCGTTGCGCGCATGGGTCCGGGCCCGCTTCCCGTCCTGGTTTCGTCCGTCCTACCGGCCCGAACGTCATTACATGCGAGGCCCCTCCGGCCGACGATGAGGCCGGAGCGTACATAAGGATGCTCGTTTCCATGATCCGGTCGTCCTGAGGCGCGCGGAGCAGCGCCTCCCGAACCGGCCACCCAACCCAAGGGCGGCCGGCTTCACCGGAACTGGATGGTGCGCAAAGCTCCATCACGGACGGTTTCAGGGCGCGTAGCCGACGGTTCCCTTTATCTCCAGGAACTCCTCCAGCCCGAAATCGGCATATTCCCGCCCGTTGCCCGACTGCTTGTATCCGCCGAAGGGCGCGCCGGCATCCCAGGCCGGGTGGTTGATGTAGACATTTCCACTGCGCATCTGCGCCGCCACCTTGCGGGCACGCTCCAGCGAGCCCGACTGGACGTAGGAGGCGAGGCCATAGGGCGTGTCGTTGGCGCGGCGGATCGCCTCTTCCTCGCTGCCATAGGGAAGGATCGCCAGCACCGGGCCGAAGATTTCCTCGCGCGCGATGGTCATGTCGTCGGTGACGTTGGCGAAGACCGTCGGCCGGACATAATAGCCGCGGTTCAGCCCCTCCGGACGGCCGGGGCCGCCGGTGACGAGGTCGGCGCCCTCGGCGATGCCGGTCTCGATCAGGCGCTGGATCTTGTCGTACTGAGCCTGGCTGACGACCGGGCCGAGCCGGGTGTCGGCGGCGGACGGCGCACCGACCTTCAGCCGTTCGGCAGTGGCCCTGGCGATCTCGACCGCCTGGCCGTGCAGGGCGGCCGGCACGAACATCCGGGTCGGCGCGTTGCACGACTGGCCGCTGTTGTTCATGCAGCCCTCGACGCCCAGCTTCACGGCGCGGTTCAGGTCGGCATCGTCCAGGATGATATTGGCGGACTTGCCGCCCAGCTCCTGATGCACGCGCTTGACCGTGTCGGCCGCCGCCTTGGCAACGAGGATGCCGGCCCGCGTCGATCCGGTGAAGGACACCATGTCGACGCCCGGATGGCGGGCGATGGCCTCGCCCACCGTCGGGCCGTCGCCGTTGACAAGGTTGAAGACGCCCTTCGGCACGCCGGCCTCATGGACGGCTTCGGCGAAGAGGATGGCGTTGAGCGGGGCGATCTCGCTCGGCTTCAGCACCATGGTGCAGCCGGCGGCCAGCGCGGGCGCCACCTTGCACATGATCTGGTTGATCGGCCAGTTCCACGGCGTGATCATGCCGACGACGCCGATCGGCTCCTTGCTGATCAGGGTGGAGCCGCGCAGCTCCTCGAACGCGAAGCCTTCCAGCGTCTCGATCATCCGGGAGAGGTGGGCGGTCCCCATGGCGGCCTGCGAGCGATGGGCCAGCGTCTTCGGCGCCCCCATCTCGCGCGACAGGATGTCGGCGACGGCGTCATAGCGCGCCTTATAGCACTCCAGCAGGCGCCGCATCAGGGCGAGCCGCTCCTCGCGCGAGGTTGAGGCGAAGGCCGGGAAGGCGGCACGGGCCGCGGCGACCGCCCGGTCGACATCCTCCGATGTGCCCATCGCAATGGTGGCGAAGGCCTCCTCCGTCGCCGGATCGATCACGTCGAGCGTCGTGGCGCCCGCCGTCCCGGTCACGGGCCCGTTCGCCGGATCCACCCAGGCGCCGTCGATGTAGAATTTCAGGCTGTTCGACATCCATGCCTCGTGTTCGTACAGTGGCGGGAACGGCTGCCTGACCAGGGACCGGAGCAGCCGCTCCGCAGGTCGAAGGAAAATAGCCCTCCGCACGGCGGACAGGAAGCCGCAACACGCCGTCCCTGTCAGGGGTACCCAGCACGCCGCCGTGAACGAATGGTGCCGCCGGCTGTTTCCATTGCCGTCCCTCCCCGTCCGTACATGGTTCATGCCCCCCGACCGAGCGCCCCAGACCGACACCCCGTCCTGCAGCCAGCTTGCCGCCAGCCTCACCCGCAGGGAGAGACAGCACGACCTGCTGGCCCGCTTCGGCTTGGCCGCCCTGAAAAGCACCGACCTCGCCGACCTGTTGCAGCAGGCCACATCCCTCTGCGCCGAAGCGCTGGAGGCCGAATTTTGCAAGGCGCTGGAATGGGTGACGGAGGCGGATGGCACCGAGCGTCTGCTGGTCCGCGCCGGTGTCGGCTGGCGTCCCGGCGTGGTCGGCAAGCGGTCGGTCGGCACAGACCTCGCCTCCCCCGCCGGCTATGCGCTGAAAACCGGCGAGCCCGTCATCGCCAACGACCTCGGCGCCGAGTCCCGTTTCCGCTGCCCCGATCTGCTGGCCGACCATGGGGTGAGGCGCGTCATCGACGTCATCATCCGCGGCGAGGGCGCGCCCTTCGGCGTGCTGGAGGTCGACAGCAGCCGCGAGGGCCGCTTCGACGCCGCCGACGCCGCCTTCCTCCAGGGGGTCGCCAACCTGCTGGGCGGCGCCATCGACCGCGCCAGCGATGCCGCCGAGCGCCGCCGCACCGAAGCCCTGCTGCGCGAGAACGAGGCCCAGTTCCGCGGCCTCGCCGACCTGATCCCGCAATTGGCCTGGATGGCCGACGCCAGCGGTGCGATCTATTGGTACAACCGGCGCTGGTACGACTATACCGGCGCCGGGCCAGGCGAGACGGAGGGCTGGAACTGGCGGAGCGTCCACCACCCCGACCATGTCGAACGCGCCTCCGACGGTTTCTTCCGCGCCATCCGCACCGGCGAGCCGTGGGAGGACACCTTCCCCCTGCGCGGCAGGGATGGCCGGTACCGCTGGTTCCTGTCGCGCGCCGTGCCGGTGAGCGGCCCGGATGGGCGCATCCTGCGCTGGCTGGGCACCAACACCGACGTGACCGAGCAGCGCAAGGCCGAATCCCGGATCATGGAGGCGGAGCGCCGGCTGCAACTGGCGCTGCGCGCCGCGCGGATCGGCGCATGGTCATGGAATTTGGAGGAGGACCGCATCGAGGCCGACGCCCGTCTGCGCGAGATCTTCGACTTCACCGCGGACCAGCCGATAAACGGCTCCGACGTGACCGGCCGCGTCCATCCCGACGACCAGCCGCGGATCGGCGGGATCATCGAAACCGCCCGTCGGGAGCGCGGCGAATATGACGCCGAATTCCGCATCCTGCTGCCGTCCGGCGAGGTCCGCTGGGCGGTGGCGCGGGGGGTGGTGACCGACAGCACGCCGGAACGCAGCCTGACGCTGATCGGCGTCACCTGGGACACCACCGACGCCAAGCGGGCGGAGGAGCAGCTTCGCCTCAGCGAAGAGCGCTTCCGCTCGCTGGTGGAGGCGACCGCCGCCATCGTCTGGTACACCTCCGGCGCCGGCCGCTTCGAGGCCCCGCAGCCGAGCTGGAGCAGCTTCACCGGCCAGACCTTCGACAAGCTGAGGGGCATCGGCTGGGTCGAGGCCATCCATCCCGACGACCGCCCCCACACCTCGGAAGCTTGGCGTGCGGCGCGGGCCGGACGGACAATCTACAAGACGGAACACCGCCTGCGCCGGTACGACGGCGTCTATCGCGACATGCTTGTCCGCGCCGTGCCCCTGCTCGACGCCAACGGGGCCGTTCAGGAATGGGTCGGCGTCCATACCGACATCACCACCCGCCGCCGCGCCGAGGAGGTGTTACGCGAGACGGAGGAGCGCTACCGGCTGGCGGCCCAGGCCACCAACGACGCCATCTGGGACTGGAACCTGTCGTCCGACCGCATCCATTGGAACGAGGCGGTGCGCACCCTTTTCGGCTATGGCGCCGATGCGTCGGAGACCTCCGCGTCCTGGTGGATGGACCACATCCACCCCGACGATCAGGACCATGTGGTAACCGGCATCCATGCGGTGATCGACGGCGGCGGCACGCGCTGGAACGACGAATACCGCTTCCGCCGCGCCGACGGCAGCTATGCCAGCATCCTCGACCGCGGCTTCGTCCTGCGCAGCCCCATCGGCCAGCCCCTGCGGATGATCGGCGCCATGCAGGACATCAGCGTGCGCAAGCGGGTGGAGGAGGAGCTGGAGGCCGCCCGCTTTACCGCGGAGGAGGCCAACCGGGCCAAGAGCCTGTTCATCGCCAACATGAGCCACGAACTGCGCACGCCGCTCAGCGCCGTCATCGGCTACACCGAGATGCTGGAGGAGGAACTGGCCGACCTCGGCGTCGACAGCATGCTGCCCGATCTGGAGAAGATCGAGGCGAATGCCCGCCACCTGCTGAACCTGATCAACGGCGTCCTCGACATCTCGAAGATCGAAGCCGGCAAGATGGAGGTGCACGGCGAGGACGCCGACATCGCCGAGCTGACGCGCGAGGTCGCCGCGACGGTGGAGGCGCTGGTGTCGAAGAAGGGCAACCGGCTGGCGGTGGAGGCGGCGGACGGGCTCGGCGCCATGCACACCGACGTGGTGAAGGTGCGCCAGTGCCTGTTCAACCTGTTGAGCAACGCCGCGAAATTCACCGAGGACGGCACCATCACCCTGTCGGTGGAGCGGGCGGCTCCCCGCCCGCAGGATGCGGATGAGGCCATGCCCGCCGACATGGTCGTCTTCCGCGTCACCGACACCGGGATCGGCATGACGCCGGAACAGGTCCGCCGGCTGTTCGAACGTTTCATGCAGGCCGACAGCTCGACCACCCGGCGTTTCGGCGGGACCGGGCTCGGGCTGGCGATCACCAAGGCCTTCGCCGACATGCTGGGCGGCGAGATTTCGGTCGACACGTCATCGGGCCAGGGCACCAGCTTCACGCTACGCCTCCCGGCCGACCTGCGGCATGGCCGTCTGGCCGGCGCGGCCGACGCCGACCCGCTGCGGGTGGAGGAGGTCGCGCCGTCCCAGGCCTCCCGCGAGACGATCCTGATCATCGACGACGAACAGGCGATGCGCGAGCTGCTCGCCCGTTTCCTGCACCGCGAGGGATTCGGCGTGGCTCTGGCCGCCGATGGGCAGACCGGCCTGTCGATTGCCCGGCAAATCCGCCCGCGCGCCATCCTGCTGGACGTGATGATGCCGCGGACCGACGGCTGGTCGGTGCTGTCGGTGCTGAAGGCCGAACCCGACCTCGCCGACATTCCCGTCATCATCATCTCGTCGCGCCGGGAAAAGGGGCTGGCGCTGTCACTGGGTGCCGCCGACTATTTCACCAAGCCGGTGGACTGGCAGCGCCTGCACCGGGTGCTGAGCGGCTTCAGCGGGCAGGCGCCGGGCACAGCGCTGGTGATGATGGAAGCGGACGAGACCCGCACCCTGCTGGCCGCCGAACTGGGCCGCGACGGCTGGCAGATCGCCGAGGCCGAAACGGAGGAAGACGCGTTCCGCCGCCTCGCCACCACCCTGCCGACGGTCATCCTGCTCGACCCCGTCATGGCAGGACTGGATGGCTTCGCCTTCCTCAAGGCGCTGGACCGCAACCCGGACTGGCGGGACATCCCCGTCATCGTCGTCGTCGCCCAGCCAATCGGACGAGACGAGACGGAGGAGCTGCGCGGCCGGGTGCAGGACATCATCCCGATGGCAGAGGACGGAGCGGATGGGGTGATCGAGGAGTTGAAGGAAGCGATCGCCCGCCTGCGGCCCGCTCCCCCCGACCGGGGCCCCCAGGACCGAAATATGGACGCCGGCGCGACGAACGGAACAGGAGGTACCGATGGCTAAGCTGCTGCTGGTCGAGGATCACGAGGAAATCTGGGACTTCCTGTCACGCCGGCTGAAACGGCGCGGGTTCGACGTCGTTCTCGCCTTTGACGGACGGCAGGGGGTGGACATGGCGCGCAGCGAGCGGCCCGACGTCATTCTGCTCGACATGAACCTGCCGATTATAGACGGCTGGACCGCCGCCCGCGAACTGAAGGCGGGGCAGGAGACCTCCGGCATCCCGATCATCGCGCTGACCGCCCATGCCATGTCCGGCGACCGCGAGAAGACCTTGCAGGCCGGCTGCGACGATTATCACCCCAAGCCGGTCGATTTCTCCCGCCTGCTGACCCAGATCGACACCGCCATGCAGCGCCGCCCGCAAACGGCCGGGGAGTAACCGCGGAATGACCCAAGCCACCCTCGGCCTGCTGAAGCGCCTTTTCGCCGGAGCGCCCGAGGCTCCCGCCCCGGATGCCGCACCAGCGGCCGATCCCGCTCCACCGAAGTCCCGCCTGGGCCACGAACCGACACTGCATGCGATGCTGGGCCGGCAGATCCTCGACGCCCATCTGCGCAACCGCCACCAGCTGCTCGACCGTGCGCCCACCGACTTCCGGACCGCCGCCGCGGATGAGACCCATCTGCTGGTCCTTGCCATGTCGGCCGCCGCCCAGGCCGACGGCGAACTGGATGCGATTGAACGTGGCCGGATCCGGAGCAGGCTCGGCACCAGCAGCCTCGACGAGGAGGCCCGGAGCCGGCTGGAGCAGTTGGTCGACCAACCGCAATGCCTGGAGGAGCTGGTCCGCCGGATCGACACCCCGCGGCTGGCTGCGCGTTTCTACGCGGTGTCCCTGGCGACGGTCGACAAGAACGCGCCGATCAACCGCTCCTACCTGCGCTATCTCGCCCAGCGCCTGGGCCTGCCCGCCGATCTGGTGGTCCGGCTGAACCGCCAGATGGGGCTGCGGCTGTAAAGGGAATGGCGGGGGACTTTCTTCGTCCTCTCACACATCCTGCCCGCTGGCGCTGAGTTCGCTCAGCGCTTCGCGGATGGTGTCGGTGTCCAGCAGCATGCGGCGCGAGATGTCGCTCAGCGTCAGCCAGCCGACCACCACCCCGCCCTCGTCCAGCACCGGCAGGCGGCGCACGTGATAGGCACCCATGATGTCCATGGCGGTGGCCAGCGTATCGGTGTCGCGGCAGCTGAACAGCGCGCTCGACATCACGTCGCGCACCCGCACCCGCGTGTTGTCGCCGCCCTCCGCCACCACCCGGAACAGGATGTCGCGGTCGGTCAGGATGCCGACGAGGTCGTCGGCCGATCCGACCGGCAAGGCGCCGACATCCAGTTCCCCCATCAGCGTCGCGGCGTCCTGCACGGTGGCGTCGGGCGAAATGAACTCCAGCGCCTTCGCCATGATCTCGGAAACCAGCACGGTCGTGATCCTCGTTGTTCAGGCCATCCGGATATCAGGCTTCGGGAACGGAGCCGGGTTCCCCTTGTTCCCCTCCCCGCTCAGCCCCCAAGCGGCCAGACCATGACGATCAGCCAGGTGCCCAGCGCCAGGATGATCAGCGACAGCGGCACGCCCAGCCGCGGATAATCGCCGAACCGATAGCCGCCCGGCCCCATCACCAGCGTGTTGCACTGGTGGCCGATGGGCGTCAGGAAATCGCTGCCGGCACCGACCGCGACCGCCATCAGGAACGGGTCGGGGCTGAGCCCCAGCTGCTGCGCCACGCCCGCGCCGATGGGCGCCATCACCAGGACCGTCGCGGCGTTGTTCAGGAACGGCGTCACCGCCATCGCCGCCGCCATGATCAGCGCCACGCAGGCCACCGCCGGCAGGCCCCGCGCGGCATCGGCCAGCAGGGTGGAGATCACCTGCGTCGCCCCGGTGCTCTCCAGCGTGCCGCTGACCGGGATCAGCGCCGCCAGCAGGACGAGGATCGGCCATTCCACAGCGTGGTAGGCATCCTCGACGCTCAGCACGCCGGTGACGATCATCGCGGCGGCAGCCGCCAGGAAGGTGACCGCCAGCGGCGCCAGATGGAAGCCGAGGACCAGCATCGTGACGACCAGGATGCCGACCGGCACCCAGACCGGACGGCGCCGGCCGAGCTGCAGCCTGCGCTCCGCCAGCGGGATCAGGTTGGCATCGGCCAGCGCATCCGGATAGCGCTCCGCCGGCACCTGCAACAGCAACAGGTCGCCTTCCCTGAACATCACATGGTGCAGGCGCCGGGCGAGCCGCTCCCCGGTCCGGCTGACCGCCAGCAGACTGACGCCGAAACGCCGCCGCAGATCCAGTGAGCGGTCCGATTTGCCGGCAAGTGGCGAGTCCGGCGTCACCACCGCCTCCACCGCCAGCAGTTCGCCGTCCGCCCCCTCCAGGATGCCAAGCGGCTCCAGCGATGCGCCCTGGACGAGGCGCTGAAGGGCGGGAGCGTCACCCTCCAGCACCAGCACGTCGTCGGCCATCAGGGTCCAGTGCTTGTCGGGCACATAGCGGCGGAAGCGTTCGCGGATCAGGCCGATCACCTGCGCCTCGCCCTCCGCCAGGGCCTCCATGTCGCGGACGGTACGCCCGACGAAGGAGGACCCGGCCGGCAGCCTCATCTCGCTGGCGTAATTCTCGACCGCGAAGGTCTCCTCCGCCGAACGGGCGCCGCTGCGGTCCTGGGGCAGCAGGCGCCAGCCGACCATCAGGAACAGAAGCCCGACGACCGTGATGCCCAGCCCGACCGGCAGGTAGTCGAACATGGAAAAGGGCTGGCCGACGATCTCCGTCCGGACGCGCGACACGATGATGTTGGGGGAGGTGCCGACCAGCGTCATCAGCCCGCCCATCAGCGAGGCGAAGGCCATCGGCATCAGCACCCGGTGCGCGCCCGTCCGGTGCCGCCGCGCCAGCTGCATGGTGATCGGCAGGAAGATGGCGAGCGCGCCGATGTTCTTCATCAGCGCCGACATGAAGGCCACCGATCCGCACAGGAAGGCGATCTGCCGCGTCGGCGTGCTGAGCTTCGCCGCCACCGGGCGGACCAGCGCGTCGATCACGCCGGACCGGGCGATCCCGGCGCTGACGATCAGGGCGGAGGCGATGATGATGACGATGTCGTCGGCAAAGCCGGAAAAGGCGTCCTTCGCGGGGATCAGCCCCAGGAACACGCCGGCCAGCAGGGCCAGCACCGCAACCACGTCGAATCGCCACCTGTTCCATATCAGCATCGCCACCACGATGCCCACCAGCGCGAAGGACATGAACTGCTGAAGGGTCATCTGGGGTCCGTTCTTTGAGGTGGCCCGAGGGTAACCCCGTGCCCCCCGCCTGCGTTCCCGCAAAGCCTGCGCTCAGCCCCGGATGACCAGGATGCGCATCGTCCGCAGCTTCGGACCGTACTTTCAGGCTGCCCCCTCGGGCGACCCTCCCGCGCGGTCCCTCAGGCGGCGACGGCCCGCCGGTCCCGCCCCGCCGTCTTGGCGGCATACAGTGCCTGATCCGCCGTCGCCAGCAGGTCGTCCAGCGTGCTGCGCCGCCGCATCACGCTGATGCCGATGCTGACGGTGATGGCCAGAATACGGCCCGGCACGGCCACCCGCGCCTGACGGACGTCCGCCAGCAGCCGCTCGGCGATGCGATCGGCGTCGGGACCGTCGGCGCCCGGCAGGATGATGGCGAATTCCTCACCGCCCAGCCGCCCGAGCAGATCGCCGCCACGCACCGCCGCCTGGAGGATGTCGGCCAGCATGCGCAGCACATCGTCGCCGGCCTGATGACCGAAGCCGTCATTGATCGATTTGAAGTGGTCGGCGTCGATCATCAGGACGCTGACCGGCCGGCCCTGCCGCCAGACCTCCTCCAGCAACTCGGCGCCGCGCCCCATGAAGGCACGCCGGTTCAGCAGCCCGGTCAGCGGATCCAGGTTGGCCAGCTCCCATAGCCTTTCTTCCTGCGCCTTGCGCTCGCGGATGTCGCGAAGCACGCCGACATAGATCGCCTCTCCCTCGCTGTGCGACGCGCCGAGCGTGAGTTCGACCGGAAATTCCACGCCGCTGCGATGGCGCGCCATCAGTTCACGGACACCGGCCTGCCGCCCCATTCCGTGGGGCGCGAAGTGACCGGGATCCTGTAGGTCGCGCAATTGGCATGGCAGCAGCAGGTCGATGGTCCGGCCGATCAAATCCTCGGCGGCATAGCCGAACAGGGTCGTTGCGGCAGGGTTGAGAAACTGGATGATGCCGGAGCCGTCCACCACCAGCATCGCATCGCGCGCGGTGGAGACGAAGGCGGTCAGCCGCTCTTCGCTGCGCTGCAAGGCGACCGTGCGCTCCACCACACGCTGCTCCAGCCGGGCGTTGGCTTCGGCCAGCTGGAGCATCGCCCGCCGCCGCCGGGTGACCTGACGGTAGAGAATGGCGGACAGCACCGCCCCGCCGCCGCTCAGCACCAGGTCCAGCAGGAAAAAGACCGGCAGGCGTCCGAGCCAGCCGCCGATCGCCTCCCGGGTTTCGATGTTCGCCGCCGCGATGATGCCGTAGCGGGGACTGACCTGATAGGCGCCGGGACCGGTCACTCCCGGCAGGATGGAGCCTCGCGTCGTGCTGGCCGTCGTCCCCGGTTCCTGCTCATGGTGGAGGAACAGCGGCCAGTCGCCGGCCGAGCGACCGAGGCAGTCCATGCTGGGCAGGCATCCGAACACGAAACCGGACGGCGAAACGATTGCCGCCTGCATGCCGTCGGGCAGCGGGAATGCCTTCAGCATCGCGGAGAAGACTTCCGGGTCGAGCGCCGCAGCGACGATTCCGACAAGACGGCCGAACCGGTCCTCGACCCGGCGGCTGACCGGTACCATCCACTGGCCGTCGGTCCGGCTGACGACCGGCTTTCCGATGAACAGGATGTCCGCACCGCCGTTCAAATGATACTCGACATAGTCGCGGTCATGCAGGTCGACGCCGACGGGATGCGGCGTGCGGGAATCGTGGGTCAGGCGCCCGTCCGGTTTGACGACGAAAAGGCTTCGCAGGATCGGTGTGATCCGGTGCTGATGGACCAGAAGGCGATGGATGTCGAACTCTTCGAGGTCCGGGATCCGTTCGGAAACCCGCATGAATTCCGACACCACGAAAATGGTGCGCTCCGCGATCTGCAGCACCTCGTCCATATGCTCGGCGCTGTGGGCGGTGGTGAGCGAGGCCAAATCCACCATGGACCGGATGTCGGCGCTGCGCTCCGCCGAGAGCAGGCCGCCGAGCACGCCGTTCAACAGGATGATCAGTCCGAGGGTCGTGGCGACCCATACCCGCTTCATGGTGCCCCGTATCGCACAGCGTTCGGAGGGAACCATGCCCGCCGATAGGCTGGGCACGCAATTGGGACCAACCGCAGGACCGCGCTCTTGCGGCACGAAACAGCGCCGATCGACAAAACGCCGGTGTTTGTGGTGCGGCTCACATCCGGGAATCCGGCGCTTGGGTAGGGTCTGTCCATCGGCAACACGCCGCACCCCGCGGCCCCGAAAACAGGAGACAGACCATGATCCGCACCGCCCTGCTGACCGGCTTCGCTTCGCTCGCCCTGTTCGCCGCCCCGGCGATGGCCCAGAACATCTCCGACATCTCCAACACCGCGGCCGGCATCGGTAACACCGCCAACCAGAGCGCGCTGGTCATGCAGAAGTCCAAGGGTCCCTTCGCCGGCCCGAACAGCGCCACCGTGTCCAACCTCGCCGCCGGCATCGGCAACACGGCCAACCAGGAAGCCTTCGTGAAGCAGCGCAGCGGCGGCCTGTTCAACGGCGGTTCGGCGGCCACCATCGGCAACACCGCGGCGGGCATCGGCAACAACGCCGGCCAGATGGCGACGGTGATGCAGCGGAGCGGCGGCCTGCTGAGCGGCGGTAACACCGCCAACGTCGGCAACACGGCGGCCGGCATCGGCAACACCGCCCTGCAGAGCGGCACGGTGCTGCAGCGTTCGGGCGGGCTGGTCGGCCCCTTCAACCGCAGCAACATGCAGAACCTGTCGGCCGGCGTCGGCAACTTCGCCGGACAGAGCGCCCTGGTGAGGCAGCGCTGACCGTCCCCCTCCTCCCGGCTTCCTCCCTGACCTCGCTCCGGCCGGCAACGGCCGGAGCATTTTTCTGCCCGCCGGCATCCCCGGACGCCCGCTCCGCACTCCAGCGGGAAATCCGCCGGCCGTTGTGGGGCAACTCACAGAAGCCGGTCCGGCACTTCACTTAAGCTTTCCACAAGGACGCCACCCAACCCCATCCCCAACCGAAGGACATCCCGCCATGATCCGCACCTGTGTTCTGGGCACCCTCGCCGCCATGCTGCTCGCCACGCCCGCACTGGCGCAAAACAAGCCCGTCGGCCCAATGACCGGCCCCGGCATGCCATCGATGATGGCGGTGCCCGGACTGGTCAGCACCAACGTCGGCAACGCCACCAATGTCGGCGCCGGCATCGGCAACTCGGCACAGCAGCAGGGCGTTTTCCTTCAGGGCGGGGGCGGCGCTCCCATCCGCGGCGGCGTCGGCCCGCTGGTCAGCACCAATGTCGGCACCGCCACCAACGTCGCCGCCGGCATCGGCAACAGCGCCGGTCAAAGGCTGCTGGGCATCCAGGGCAGCGGTGTGCAGGTCGGGCTGAACTTCAGCGGCCGCGGCCCCCTGGTCAGCACCAATGTCGGGGTCGGCACCAACGTCACCGCCGGGATCGGCAACACCGCCGCCCAATCGCTGACCGGCCTTCGCCGCTGAGCGCTCTTTTCCCTCCAATCCCGGAGGCCACCGATGCCGAAGCTCCCGACACTCCTCGCCCTCGCCGCACCCGCCCTGCTGGTTCTTGCCGTTTCGGCCCCGGTGCAGGCCGACTCCCTCTCCTGCCAGACGGTCAACGGCAAGACCGTCTGCATGCGCGGGTCGGGAACGCTGAGCTGCGTGACGCACAACGGCCGGACCCGCTGTTCGGCCACCCCGTCCGATCCGCAGTCGGAGGCCGTTCCCGAGACGGAGATCCAGCGGCTTCCCCGCCCGGTCACCCCCGATCTGCACAGCCTGCTCGAGCGCCGGGGGTTCCCCTTCGACCATCGGGCCCACTCCCTGACCCTGGAGGACGATGACGATCCGGACATCGACTGATCCCCGCAGAGCCGCAGAATCGGAGATACCGAAGGAGATTTTCCGCCAAGGACGATCCACCGCACCATCCCGCAATCGAAGGGCGGCCGGCAGACGCCGGTCGCTCTTTTTGTGTCCGGCCCGTGCACGAACGGGGCAGAAGTGCCGACGACGGCGTACCGCCTTTGACGGCAGGGGTCGGGTCGGTTGCCGGCGTACCATTCCCCGCATCGTCACACCGAAGCCTTCACACCTGCGCCATCAGTCCCGCGTCGTCAGCCGAAGCTCAGCCAAGAGGCCGCCATGACCGCGATACGGATCAATTTCGACAAGGATCTCGTCCTTGCCGGACATTTCCTGCTCAAGCATCTGGAGCGAGAGGAAAGGCATCGTCTGGCGACCGCCGCGCGGCTGTCCCACCACGCGCGCGGCGCCATGATCTTCCAGAAGGGCGATCCCGGCGACAGCATGATGGCGGTCATCCGCGGCCGGGTGAAGATCTGCTGCCATTCCATGGACGGCAAGGAACTGGTGCTGAGCATCATCAACAAGGGCGGCCTATTCGGCGAGATCGCCCTGCTGGATGGCGAGCCGCGCACCGCCGATGCGGTGGCCCTGGAGGAAACCGATCTTCTGGTTCTGGACCGGTCGCAGTTGATGCCGGTGCTGACGGCAAGGCCGGATCTGGCCTTCCGCATCATCAGCGTGCTGTGCCAGCGGCTGCGCCAGACCAGCGAGCATCTGGAGGACACCCTCTTCCTCGAAGCACCCTCCCGCTTCGCCCGCGCCCTGAAGCGGCTGGGCGATGCCTTCGGCAAGCCGGGGCCGGAGGGGCTGCGGCTGGACATCAAGCTGTCGCAGCAGCAGCTGGGCTGTCTCGTCGGCGTGTCGCGCGAGAGCGTCAACAAGCTGTTGAACGAGTGGCAGCGTGCCGGCGTGATCGAGATGGACGCCGGCTACATCGTCATCCGCGACACCGGCGCCCTGGACGATATCGCCGACTCCTGCGGCTGAGACGCCAATCTGGCGCCGTTTGTGAGCCGCGCCACAGCGCGCTTTTCCGATAAGCCTCAAGATGCTCCCCACACCCGGCCGTCAGCCACTGAGGGAGCCAGCGATGATGTCGTCCCGCACCGTCTTTTTGCCTGCATTCGCCGCCCTGCTGCTGACCGCCGGGACGGCCGCGGCCCAGGTCACCGGCGGCATCGCCTTTCCGCCCGGCCCGATCCCCGGTGCGGCGATGGCGCAGGCCTTCGCCCAGACACCGCGCCTGCCGGTGTCGGTGACTCCGACGCCCCGCGGCGCCCCTCCCGGCGCGATGGTCACCAACCCGTCCGTGCGTCGGTCCTCCGTGAACCAGCAGGCGATCACCCGCATCCGCGGCGATGCCGGCTATCTCGCCGGCTTCAACAAGGGGCAGCCGCTGGCCGCCAGCCGTCAGCCGCCGGTGCAGCCGGTCGACCCCAGCTTCACCATCATCGATGCCCCTTTCATCGTGAACAATTTCAACAGCGCGTTGAACTTCGCCTTCGGCGACGGCAACATCAGCCAGCAGCAGCTTGGCGACGGCACCGCGGCGGGCAGCGCCGGCCCGGTGGAGACCGCCGCCCCGGCGCCGGCGCCCGAACCGGCCCCGCTTCCCGCTCCGGCCCCCGCTTCGACCGCCAAGCCGGCCGGGCCTTCGACGCTCGATATGCTGATGAGCACAGCCGGGCCGCTGCCGCATCTGCCGGCAGCGCTGGCCCATGGCGGCGTCCAGTTCAACAACGTGAACACCACCACCAACACCGCCGTCGGCACGGGCAACCGGGCCACCCAGAAAACGGTCACGGTCCAGCGCTGATCCCCGTCAATTCACCTCCCGCGCCACCCGGAAGCCGTTGGTGAGATAGCGCACGTCGATGTCATAGCTGTTGCGCATCGTTCCATTGATGGCCTCCAGCTTGTCGCGCCAGGACCCGCCGCGCAGAACCCGCTTGCGGCAGTTCCCCTGTGTCCAGGCGCTGCCATCGGCCGGGGCGCCCTGGTAGTTCTTGTTCCAGCAGTCGGCCACCCATTCCGCCACGCCGCCGTTCATGTCGTGCAGACCGAGCGGGTTGGCCTTGTAGCTGCCGGCGGCGGCCGGGGTCAGATGTTCGTGCGGACCGCCGCAATCGTCGCAGTCGGCATGGTTCCCCTCCTCCGCCCCCCACCAATAGGGCGTGGTGGTGCCGGCCCGCGCGGCGAATTCCCATTCCGCCTCGCTCGGCAGACGATAGCGCTGGCCGGTCTTGCGGCTGAGCCAGGCCACATAGGCCTGCGCATCCTGCCAATGCAGATTGTGGACGGGGGTTCCATCGGTCGGGTTGGTCATGCGCGGCATGTCGGTGCAGCCGCCCTCCTGGATGCAGGCGCGCCATTCGCCGACCGTCACCTCATACATGCCGAGCGCGAAGGGCTTGGCGATGGTGACGCGGTGGACCGGCCGTTCCGACGGATCGCCCTTGTCGTTCCCCATCATGAAAGTGCCGGCCGGTACCCGCACCAGCACCGGGCAGGTCGGACAATCCTGGAAGCTGTTGCCCGAGCCATGATTGCGCGCCGTGCCGTTCGTCGGCCCGGACGGCGTGGTTGAGGGCGCAGTCGAGGGCGCAGCCGGCGCCGCGGACTGCGGTGCTGCCGGCGGCACGGTCGCCGCCACCTGCGGCTCGGCCGGCGGAGGAGCCGCGGCCTGGACCGGCGCCGGGAGCGCTTCACGCTTCAACAGCGCGGCGGCGACGAAACCCTGGGTGCCGTCCTCCAGCGCGATGCGGTACCACCCGCCCTCCGGAACGCGGCCGAGAACCTGCACCGCCGCCCCGCGCGCCACCCGGCCGACCCGCGCCCCGCCATTGGCCGGCGTCGCCCGCAGGATGCCGTCCGCCATGACGGTGTAGCGTCCGGGTTCGGCCGGCTCCAGCCCCGGCCCCATCGCCGCTTCCGGCTTGGCTTCCGCTTTCGGCGGCGGCTCCGCCGGTTTGCCGGCGAGTTTCAGAGCCTCAAGCTGGCGGCGGGCCAACGGAGCGTAATTGCCGCTGCCGAACAGTTGCAGGAAGGCCTGAAAGTCGCCGGGCTCCTTGCTGGACTGGATGCGCTTCCACAGGCTGTCCTCCAGCTCGGCCACCGGCGCGGAGCCGGGTGCCGCGATCTCCACGCCGACGCTTGCCGTTGCGGTGCCGCCGCGCCCGTCATCGACGCTGTAGCGCAGGGTGCCGGCCGGACCGGGGGCGGCGGCCTCCGGGTCGAAGGTCAGGCCGGTCAGCGCCTGGACGGTCAGCCGGTCGCCCGACTTCACCACGGCCGCCCCATTGTGGACGCTGCCGCGCTCGGGCACGGCGGTGACGGTGACGGTCAGCGGGTCGCCGTCCGGGTCGGACGGCGCGTCGATCCCCATCGGGTTGCCGGCGACGCGCAGCTTGCGCTCCGCTACCACTGCCGGGGGCTGGTTGCTCGGCTTGATCGTCACGGGGACGGCGCCGGTGGTCATGCCGCCGCGCCCGTCGGCCACCAGGAACTCGAAGGCGCCGGCATCGCCGCGGAAGCTGCCGTCGGGCTTGAAGCTGGTGGCCGCCAGCTGCTCCACCGTCAGATAGTCGCCGATCAGCACACTGCGCTCCCCGACGCGGACGGTGCCGCCGCGCGGCAGCCCGGTGACGCGGGCATACATCTGGTCGTCGTCGGGATCGGTCGGCTTGCCGGCCCCCAGCGGCTCCGCGCCGGCACGGTCGAGCACGGTCAGCGCCCGCAACTCGCCCAGAACCGGCGGCCGGTTGGGCGGGCGCGGGTTGAAGTAGAAGGGGGTTGCGCCGAGCGACCCGTAGACGAACGGCTCCTGCCGCCCGTTGGTGGCCTGCTTCACCGTATCGCGCACATTGCGGAAGAACAGGCTCAGCTCCAGCCCCGGCGTCTGGAGGTGCTGGAGCAGCGCCGCGCTGAAGGGGCTGTGGTCGCCGGTGCCGTCCTCCGCCAGCTGGTCGGCGCGGGTAGCCATCGCCACCAGCGTGTCGCTCGGCGTGTCGTCGACGCTGCCGAAGCCGGGATGGGCCTGGTTGCGGTTCGAGCCGCTGCGGGTCAGGCGGTCGACGAAGGGATTGTTGCGGCAGGCGTCGAGGATCAGGATGCCGAGCTTGCGCGCGCCCGCCAGTTCGCCCATCGGCAAATTCAGCGGGATCGCTTCATAGACCAGATCGCGTTCGCGTTCCAGTTGGGCGTCGGCCGGCAGCAGATAGTTGACGCCGTTCACCTGGATGCCGTGCCCGGCATAGAAGATCACCGCAACGTCGGCCTGCGAGGCCTTCAGGCCGAACTGGCGCAAGGCGGTGGCGAAGCCGCGGGCGTCCAGATCGTACTGCTCGTCCACGGTGAAGTTCAGTGCCCGCAACGCCTCGCCGATGGCTTTCGCATCGTTGCGCGGGTTCACCAGTTCCGGCGCATTGCGGTAATTGCTGACCCCGATCACCAGCGCCAGCCGGCTTTCCGCCGCGGCCCCGGCAGGCGTCTGCCCGGTGGTGGCGGGGCCGGTGGCGGCCGGACCGGCCGCAAGCGCTCCCCCGCCGAGGCCCATGAGCGCCAACAGCCCAGCCGCCAGCAACAGGAGCAGCACCGCGACCATCGTCCGGCAGGGTCCGACCGGTTTCACCATCCCCGCCTCCGTACCCGTGCAAAGAGGCGCCGCACTCCGTGGTCGGTCGCATGCGACCAGTCGGCTCACCGGCGAAGCTTGCGGCGCATAGCGGATGGCTGTTCGAATCGATTTCGGAAATTGCCGGCAGCCCGCCATGGATGGAAGGAAGCATACCATGGCTCAAACCCATTCCAAGCCGCCCCTTGGGCCTGAGCCCGGCAAAAGAGGGGGTGGCAGGCCGAAGTGATTACTTCCTATATCGAGGATTAATGCTGATGATTATCGCCGACAGCTATCGGCATCTTCATCGTCGATCAGCAGCCAGATCCGCACCGCCTTCACCTTGCCCTTCAGCGCCACCTCCCCCACCGGCAGCGCCGTGCAGCGGACGCCCGCCGCCTGCTGCTCCCCCTGCCGCACCGCCTGCCAGGTCGGATCGCCGACGATGACCCGGCAATGGCGCGACGTGCGGGCATCGACCATTTTGCCATAGGCCTCCAGCCGGGCGGCGGTGTTCGCTGTGTCGCCGAGAAGCGAGTATTCGCTGTGCCGCAACCCGCCGAGGCTGCCGGCGACGAGCGGGCCGGTGTGCACGCCGACCCGGATGCCGACCGGCGGCAGCCCTTCCGCCTGCCATCGCCGGTTCAGCGCCACCAGTTCCCGGCCCATCTGCAAGGCGCATTGGACGGCACGCCGGGCGTCGGCGTCGATCTCGTCCTGCGCGCTGCGGGCGACCGGCGCCCCGAACACCGCCAGAATCGCATCGCCGACGAAGCGCAGAACCACCCCGTCATTGGCGGTGACGATGTGGACCATGGCATCCAGATAGCCCTCCAGCCAGCGGATCAGCGGTTCCGGTTCCAGCGCCTCGCAGATGGTGGTGAAGCCCTCGATATCGGAAAACAGCACGGTGGCGGTCAGTTGCTGCGGGCGCGGGCGGTTGCCGGCCATGAAGGTCGCACGTTCGCGCCAGATCTCCTCCGCCACCGGCTGGGAGACATGGTTGGCGAACAGCTGCATCATGACGCGCCGGTCCGCCCGTTCGCGCAGCGACATCTGCACGGTCATGGCGGCGAGACCCGCTCCCCAGGCCAGTGACGGCGCCACCAGCGGCACCAGCGGACCGCCCGCCGCGAACAGCGCAGTGGCGCCGGTCCAGGCGGCTGCCGGCACAAGCAACCCGGCCGCCGCCATCAGCCACAAGGGCAATCCGGCCAGCGCCACCGCCACCCCGGCCGCCGCCATCAGCAGCGCCAGCGCCGCTTCTCCCGCGAATGGCAGGCGCGGGCTGCTCCGCCCGTCGAGAAGCTGGGCCAGCACATGCGCCTCGATCTCCACCCCGGGCGTCGACGCACCGGCCGACGACAGCGGTGTCCGGTGCTGATCGATGCCGGCCAGCGCCGTGCCCACCAGCACCATCCGCCCGGCCAGCCAGCTTTTCGGCAGAACGGCGACAGTCTCCGCGGGATAGATCGGAAACGGGGCGGTCGAGCCGTCCGGCCGGCCATGCCAGTCGATGCGGAAGGGTTCGCCCGGCACAACCGACACACCGCCCAGGCGGGCAAGCTGAACCGGCAGGCTCGGCGTGCCGTCGCCGCCGAAGGGGACATGCCAGCGCACGGCGGCATCCAGCCGGTCCTTCGCCAGATTGGCATGGCCGCGCGGCATCCCGTCGGTGAAGCCGTCGAGGAAACGGCGCTGGCGCTCGGTCAGTGGCGTCTGCTCCAGGGCGGTGATCGCCACCACCGGAACCGGTGCCCCCAGCATGGCGCGGCGCAGCCGTTCGTCCAGGGCCGGAAGGCTCGGCTGGTCGAACAGCACATCGATGCCGATGGCGCGGACCCCGGCCGCCGCCAGCACGCCGACGATGTCGGCCAGCATGCCGCGATCCACGGGCGACCGGCAGGCAAGACCGGCGAAGCTGTCCTCGCCGAACAGCACCAGCGCAATGGCGGGATGCTGTGGCTGCGCCGGGGCGGCGGCGATCAGCCGGTCGCCCAGGCTCTCGTCGGCGGTGCGCAGCGGCGGCACCAGCCGCGTGGCGGCAAGCGCCAGCACCGCCCCCGCCAGCATGACGGCCACCGGCAGCCACCGGCGCGACCAGCCGCGACGGTCCGGCAGCGGGTCGCGCACCGCCGATTTCGCGACGGCGGAAGCCTCCGGCCCTTCCCTGGGGTTCGCCGGCGGGCCGTCCATCCGCTCCTCACCGAACCTTCAGGATCAGCTGGGCGGAGGCCACCTCCGTCTCGCGCAGGCGGGACACCGCGCGGTCGAGCTGGCCGGCGGCATCCTCGGCCAAGGGGCGGAAGGCGGCATCGCGGCCGGGAATCTCGCCGTCCAGATTGCGGCTGGTGGCGATGCAGCGCACCTCCAGATCGGCGGGAGCGTCCCCGGCGCGCAACGGCATGCGGTCGCCGGACAGGCTGATCGGCACATTGCCCATCACACGGGCGCTCATCGTGGCGCCGGACGGGAAGATCGGGATCAGCTGGCCGCGCGCGTTGCGCAGATAGCAATAAAGATGGGCGTCACGGTCGGTCTGCACCAGCAGGCGGATGTCCTCGCCCGGCCGGTAGGCGGCATTGCCGGCCGGATCGGCGGAGAGAAAGAGGTCGAGCGGCACCATCGCGTCGCGCAGGGACGCCATCGCCGCCCCGATCTGGCCGGCGCAGCCGGCCGATGCCAGCCCGACCGCCAGCGCCGCCCCGCCCGTGGCCTCCACCATGCGGACATGCAGGGTACCGATGAGGGTGCCATCCGGCCGCAGCATGCCGATGTCCGTCCCATCCGTAAGCGGCAGGCTCCGCGGCCAGGGGGCCGGGCTGCCGTTCATCCATTCGACCGCCGCGCGTTCCCCGCCGGCCTGCACCGTCAGCCGGTCCAGTCCCGGTTCCGCCGGACGCCGCAGCAGGGGCGGGCTGCCGGCCTTGACGCATTGCGTGCCGGATGTCGACGGGTCGATGGCCAGCGCCTTCTCCAGCGCCGCATCCAGCGGGTTTCCCAGCGCCCGCGCGGCGCCGAGGTCGCTCTGCATGAAGCGGTCGTCGCCGGGACCGGCACGGGCCGAGACGGCGCCGTCCGCCGTCTGGCCGGGAACGCCGTCATAGGGGCCGCGCAGCCGCAGCAGGCGGCCGTTGGCGAACAACAGCGTCGCATTCGCCCCGTCGGGAAGCCTGACCGCCTGCCCGTCGGCGACGAGCTGGCCCTGGACATAGCCGGGCGCGCTGGACGCCACGACCACGGCCTCCGCCGCGGCCTCCTGGCCGAAGCCCAGGGCGAGGATAGCGGCGGCACCCAGCAAAGAAGAAAAGCGTCTCTTCGGCATGATCGTCACCTCCTGGATTTGAAGGGATCAGTCGCGGTTCCGGCCCTTGCCGGTGGCGGCTCCGTCATCGGGTGCCAGCAGGCAGGCGGTGCGGGACTGCGTCACCACCGACACCGCTCCGTCCGTCCCGCCGTTGCGGCGGAAGCGCAGCCCGTTCATCTGGCTGGCGATGCTGAGCGAGACGACGGCAAGGTCCTCTTCGTCGATGATCTTGTGGCCGTCCTGCCAGCATTGGACACGGACCCGCTTGCCGGACGGGGCGATATCAACACCGCCCGCAACACCGCCGCTGGTGGCGCCCGACGTGTCGGCCCCCTTCTTGCGGACAACCGTGGCATCGGCCGCACCGGCGAGCCATAGGGCGGCAAGGCCGAGGCAGGCCGCGAGGAGCAGAGCGTGCTTCATGGCATCCTCCTCCGTTCGGGCCGCACTCAATGGGCCGGCTTGAATTCGACACGCCGGTTGCGGCCGTCATAGGGGTTGGCGGCGATCGGCGCGGTCGGGCCCTTGCCGTCCACGGTGATGCGCTTGGGGTCGATCCGATGGACGCGGACCAGATACTCGCCGACCGACACCGCGCGGCGCTGCGACAGCAGCATGTTGTGGGAAAGGCTGCCGCTGGCGTCGGTGTGGCCCTCCACCGTCAGGCCCAGGGTCGTGTCCTCCTTCATCAGCGCCCCGACGGCGTCGATGTAGGAGGCGGACTCGGCAGGGATTTCGGCGGAATTGAGCGCGAAGTTGATGCGGAAGCCGAAGGCCTGCGGGGCGGCGGCCTGCTCCTGGGCAACGGGAGCGGCGGGCGGCTCGGCGGTGGCCATCTGGGCAGCCGGGGCCTCCGTGCGCACCTCCTGCCGGCGCTGCTTGTGGGCGGGGCGACTGGCCTGCGGAGCGGGTTGGGGCGCCGGTTGGGCAACGGGCTGCATTTCGGGCTGGGGAGCCGGCTGCGCTGCGGACGGGATCGGCGCCGTGCCGTAGTTGATCTCGTCGATGGGCCGGGGCCGCTTGGCGGCGGCACCGGCCGCACCGCCGATGATCTCGATGCTGCGGGTGCGGATTTTGGGGTCCGGCGCCACCACCTCGCGCAGTTCCTCCACGCTGGGCGGCCGGTCGAACATCATCACCTTCGACGAACCCGACCCTTCCACCGTTTGGGCGGATACGGAACCGGCCCAGGCGGCGGCCAGCATCGGCAGGGTGGCGACCAGCGTTTGGGCCAGCGTATGAGACAGGATGGACTTGGTCATGTCAGGCTCCATGGGCAGGAGAAGGAACGGCGTTGCCCTGGTTCTATCGCCACCACCCTGCCCCGCGCTGTGAGCCGGCCAACAGTCGGCCCCCGATTCCGGCGTTTCGCCCGAGGTTACTCCCCCTGTGCCAGCGTGCCGGGCAGCACCTTGACCGTCAGCCGCTTGGCGCGGGCATCGCTGCCCTTGGCGGTCGCGAAGGCATTGATCACGTCATCCAGGGCGGCACCGGGAATGGGCTGCAAATCCTCGCTCTTGAACGCCTCGGGGATCCGCACGCCGATCTCGTCGTGCGACAGGACGCAGGCGACCGTCTCCTCGGCATTGGGCCGGTCCATGCGCAGGTTGAAGGGTTTCTGCACACCGGGCGGGATTTCCACCTGCCGGCCGGCCTCGACGAAGGCGTCGGGCTGGAAGCGGTTGGGGAAGATGCGGGACACCGTGCCGGCGGCGTCGCGGTAGTAGCAATAGACGAAGCCGTCCGCGGTCGGCTGCATCCGCACCACCAGCGCCTCGCCGGCGCGGTAGCGCGGTGCCGGCCCGCGGTCCGACGACAGCAGCAGGTCGAGCCGGGACGGCGACGGCTGGGCACGCGGCAACCCTTCGCCCCCGGCATTGCTGACGCTCTGCAGCCTAGCCGGCGGCGCCCCACCCTGGCCGGGCGGCTTGGCGAGCATGCGCTGATAGAGGTCGAAATCGATGCGGCCCGTGGCGATCAGGTCGCTGTCCGCCTGGAAACGGCCGACCGCTTCGGCGGTCCGCTGGTCGAGCTGCCCGTTGACCGGCCCGTCGTAATAGCCCTGCGCCGACAGCGCGCGCTGGGTGAAGGTCACGCGCTCCGACGGAGCCATGCCGTCGAACCAGCCGCGCGCCTCCGCCATGAAGGCGGGGTTGGTCTGGTCGATGCCCAGGCATTGCCAGTAGGGCACGCGGGTCAGCTTGCCCAGCACCTCGATGGTGCTGAGTTCGACCAGAGTGCGCACCCCCTGGTGCAGCCCCTCCGACCGGTTCAGCGAGATGTTGAAGGACAGGCCGGCCTTGCCGATCACCCCGCCGGTGTCGGCCCCGCGCCCCGACGACACCACCGCCAGCGTGTTGGACGCCGACATGCCGGGGATGATCTGGCGCGTCACCAGTTCACCGACATTGAGGTCGACCGAGACCATCGACACCACCTGGTCGGCCGACACGCCGATGTCCAGCTTGGGCAGCGACAGACCGGCCCCCGCCGCCTCGCTGACCACATTGTCGTCCAGCTGGGTGATGGCGCCGCGGATGTAGTAGGACGGCGCGCGGAAGTTCGGCTGCACGCCGATCATCCAGTACAGCGCGTTGACGTCGTCCAGCGCCGGCTCGAAATCCACGAAACGGAAGGCGTTGGAGGTTTCCGACATCCGCGAGACGGCGGTGATCAGCATCTCCTTCGTACCGCCGGCGACCCGGCCGGTGGCGTCGGGCAGACCATTGGCGGTGATGTAGATGTCGTGCTTGCCATGGGTCCACAGCAGCGTGTCCATGCAGCGCAGCGCCTCGCTGAAGCTGCTGATGGTGCGGACGGCCGGGGTCTTCGGCTGTTGTACCACGCGGGCCATTTCGCCGGAGGTGAAGCAGCCGCCGAGCGCCAGCGTCAGGCCGACGGAAACCACGGCGGAACCAAGGAACCGGACCATGCTCATCGGCGCTGTCTCCTGTGGGGTTGATGGTCCAGCTCGCTGCCTGCGCCGTCAGGCCGGCTCAGGACCCGGTCACCGCGCCGACAATTGCGGGCTGCGGTCGGCGCGGACCGTGATGGTGATCTTCTTCGACATGATCGGCGGGTCGTGCGGCACATGGTCGGCATCGGCCAGGACCAGTTGCAGCGTGTGGCGGCCGGGCGGCAGTTCCAGGATCGTCTCGGTCTGGCCCTTGCCGAAATGAAGGTGCTGCTTGTCGCTGGGGATCGGCTCGTTGAAGGTCTTGAGGTCGGTGTCGATCAGCAGATGATGGTGCCCGGTGCCGTCCTTGCGCACACCGGCCGGCGCGACGCCGAAATTGCGCAGCCCGAACCACACCTTGAAGCGCGTCCCCACCACCTGGCCGTTGTTGGGCCAGCCGATGTAGAGCCATGCATCCTTTCGGCCGGGCGTCCGCTGTGTGGCGCCAGAGTCGTTCTGGCTGTCCTTCTGGCCGGCTTTCTGCTGGGCGGATGCGTCCTCCGCAGCCGCGGGCGTCGCCGTGACCGTCACCGGCGCGAGCGACAGCACTCCCCACAGCACCGCGCAGGACACCGCACCCAGAACCGGTTGCAGGCGGCGAGCGGTCGTAAGCGCGCACGAATTCGATGTCATGGTGCCCTCCCTGGCAGGGACGAAGCGCACGGCTCCGGTCAGCGGACGGTGATGGTCACCTTCTCGGACATCACCGGCGGGTTGTGCGGAATATGGTCGGCATCGCCCAGGACCATCTGCAGCGTGTGGGTTCCGGGCGGAAGCTCCAGCCGCGCTTCGGTCTGGCCGGCACCGAAATGCAGGTGCTGCTTGTCGTTGGGGATCGGCTCGTCCGGGTTCGTCAGCTCGGTGTCGATCAGCAGGTGATGGTGCCCGGTATCAGCGTGGCTTATGCCCGCCGGTGCGATCCCCATGTTCTGGAGCCCCATGCGCACCCAGAATTTTCCGCCCGTGATGACCGTCCCGTTGGGAGGCCACAGGATGTAGGCACGCGCGTCATCGGGCGCTTTCGCCCGGTCGGCCATTCCCTGCCCAGCCAGAAACAGCGGCAGAAGCAGCAGGGCGCCGACTGCGATCACGGCAGTCCGCAGCATGATTTCCCCCTGTTTTCTTCATTGCCCTTTGTCCGATGTCATCGATCTTAGTCTTCGACCGCGAAGCAGGGTTCCCCCGAATTCTTGGGTAATCCCATCCCGTTGAAAAACAACCCACGCCTGCGCCGCCCCCTTCCGAATTGGCGGACAATCGCCCTCTCTATCCCCACCATTGCGGGGGAGGAGGGCTCAGGGAAGACAGGCAGGCGACCTTTTCAGCGCTTGATCCCGAACAGTTGCTCGTTCATCGCCGCCCGGTCCGCAGTTGCCACACCGCCGGCCCGCCCCGGCAACTGCAATCCGCCGCCCATCGCCCCACTCGCCAGGGCCAGGCCGTTCGTCCGGCTGTTTCCCATCCAGGGCGGAAAAGCGCCAACGGGGCCCGCCGCATTGGGCGGCGCGTTGCCGACCCGGTTCCCCAATTGGGAAACCGCTGCGGCGGAAAGCGGCACGCCGCCGGACTGCACCTCGAACGCGGCGGCCGGCCGGACAATCGCGGTGATCGCGACGACAGCGGAAAGGCAAAGGGTAATGGCGGCAAGGCTGCGCATCGGGGCTTTCCTCCGCGGAACAGGGCCAGGGGCGGCATGGCCCCATCCTGCCGCAGGCCGTCCGCCCGCCGCTGTGAGCGGGGCCACAGCGGCGGGCGAAAAGCCGTGAAGGCTCAGGCCTGCTCGGGAATGCGGGCGACGACCTTGATCTCGAAATCGAATCCCGCCAGCCAGGTCACCCCGACCGCCGTCCAGTTGGGATAGGGCGCATCGCCGATCACCGTCTCCCGCACCGTCATGATTGCATCGAACTGGTTGGCCGGATCGGTGTGGAAGGTGGTGACGTCGATGACATCGTCGAAGGTGCAGCCGGCGGTCTTCAGCACATTGGCGAGATTGTCGAAGGCCAGCCGCACCTGCTGCTCGAAGTCGGGTTCCGGCGACCCGTCCGCGCGGCTGCCGACCTGCCCCGATACGAACAGGAGATCGCCCGAGCGTATCGCCGCCGAATAGCGGTGCTTTTCGTAGAGCGCGTGCCGGTTGGCCGGAGTGATCGCGTCGCGTTTGGCCATGGTCGTGGTCCTCCTTGATTGCCGGAATGGCCGGCATCGGGCTTCACAGCGCGGCTGCAAGTTGGTATACGCCGCGTATGCGAACCACAACACACATACGCTTCGTATGTCAATTCACATACGCGACGTATGTAGAAATTTCCGGAGAAGGCCCATGGCCGCCAAAAAGCGATCCGAGATGATGGAGGAAACCCGTGCCAAGCTGATCGCATCCGCGCGCAAGGCCTTCGCCGAACAGGGATTCGCCGCCGCATCGATGGACGATCTGACGGCGGAGGCTGGGCTGACGCGGGGCGCCCTCTATCACAATTTCGGCGACAAGCGCGGGCTTCTCCAGGCGGTGGTCGACCAGCTCGACACGGAGATGGCACAGCGTGCGCACGCCATCGGCGTCCGGGCCGGGAGCGACTGGGACGGATTGCTGGCGGAGGGTGTGGCCTATATCGAGATGGCGCTGGAGCCCGAGGTCCAGCGCATCGTCCTGCTCGACGGACCGGCCGTCCTGGGCGATCCCTCGCAATGGCCAAGCCAGAACGGCTGCCTTCAAATGACGCGGCAAACGGTGGAACGGCTGATCGCGCAGGGGGTCGTCAGGCCCATCGACCCCGAAGCGGTCGCCCGGCTCCTGAATGGGGCGGCATTGAATGCCGCGCTCTGGGTGGCAGCCAGCCCCGATCCGCAGGACGTCCTCGCCAAGGCGGTCGAGGCGTTCCGTGCCCTGGCGGAAGGGCTGCTGGCACGCCGGCCCTGACAATCGTGCAAAAGGCCGCAGCCCCGCATCGGCGGGGCTGCGGCGACAGACAGGACGATGTTGCGGCCGGATCGGCGGTTACTTGGACTCGCTCTTCAGATAGGCGATCAGGTCCGCACGCTTGGTGTCGTCCTTGACGCCGGCGAAGGCCATCTTGTTGCCGGGAAGCGCCGCCTTCGGATCCTTCAGATAGGTGTCGAGCTTCTGCTCGTCCCAGCTATAGCCGGCATCCTTCACCGCCGCGGAATAGCTGAATCCGTCGACGCTGCCCGCCTTGCGGCCGACGATGCCATGCAGGTTCGGGCCGACGCGGTTGGGGCCGCCGGCCTCGATGGTGTGGCAGGCCTTGCAGGTGTTGAACACCGACTTGCCCGCCGCGGCATCGCCGTCCGCGGCCTGCGCGGCGGTTCCACCGGAAATCAGAATGACGGAGGCGAACAGAATTTTGCGCATGACGGACACAGCGTAACTCCCATTTCTCAACGTTGTCTCCGGCCAACCGAGAAAATTGGTCGGGCTTCCTTCCGGCGAGCAGGCGGAAGCTAATGGCGGCCAATGAGGCCAGGAAGCGAATTTACCCGATGGTTGTCATCGGTTTTTCCGATACCATCCTGCCGCATTAGGGGAACCGCCGGTCGCGGCTGCATCCAGTGGATGCGACGAATCGTCTCACACCGGCCGGTCGCGATCAAGCTGCCGATGGCGTAGGTCTTGCTCCCCGTCCGTGGAGGCGTGGTTTCGAGCGAGGTATCATGGATACGGAAATGGCCCGGACATTTCTGGAGGTCACGGCGGCAGGCAGCTTCATGGCGGCGGCCGACCGGCTCCATGTGACCCAGTCGACGGTCAGCACGCGCATTCAGCAGCTGGAGCAGCAGCTTGGCTGCCGGCTGTTCGTGCGCAACAAGACCGGCGCCACGCTGACCAGCGCCGGCCTGCGTTTCCAGCGTCATGCCGCGGCCATCCTCCGCCTGTGGGAGCAGGCCCGGCAGGAGGCCACCCTGCCCGCCGGCCACAAGGCGCTGCTGCGCATCGGCAGCGAGGCCGGCCTGTGGAACCGCCTGCTGTACCGCTGGATTCCCTGGATGCGGCGCAACGCCAACGACATCGCCCTGCGCTGCGACGTCGGCCTGCCGAACGGACTGCTGCAAGGCCTTCAGGACGGGACGCTGGACGTCGCCGTCCTCTATTCGCCGCGCGCCCTGCCGGGCCTGTCGATCCGCCTGCTGCTTGAGGAGGAGCTGGTCCTCTTCCGCATGCCGGCGGTCGAGGATTACCTGGAGGAACCCTATGTCCACATCGACTGGGGCGACGATTTCCGCCGCAATGTGCAGCTGCATCGCCCGGACGTGCAGGCCGCCCCGGTGTCGATCGGCGTCGGCACGCTCGGGCTCGACTATGTCAAGCAGTGCGGCGGCACCGGCCATTTCCCCCGCCAGCTCGTCCAGCCGCTGATCGATGCCGGCAAGGGGGAAATCCTGCCGGAAGCCCGGCCGCTCAGCCTTCCCATCTACGCCGCCTACCCGACCGACGCCGACGACGCCATCATCGACCCGGCCCTCACCGGGTTGAAGGCCATCCTGGGCGAACCTGCCGGCGCCCGCGATTCACTTTGATATAACCGATATAACCTATCGGTTTATTTCGCTTTTTGCGATGGATGACGCTGCCTAGGATCGGCTTCGCGGGCATTCGGATCCCATCCGGCATCGGTGCCGGGGGTCCCGAATGCCCGCTCGTCCAAACCGAGAACCGAAGGTCCCGATCCGATGTCCACGCAATTGGCGCAGCCGTCCCTGCTCGAAGAAGAAGGCACCGCGGCGGATACGAAGTTCCGCCGGTTCGAGTCCCCCTACATCGTCTTTCCGGCGCTGATCCTGCTGCTGATCATGCCGTTCGGCATCCTCTTTCACCCGGCCTGGCTCGCGACTGCCGCCGAGGTGGGCGTGGTCGTGATGTTCATCGCCATTTTCCGCATGATGCGCATGTAAGGCCGGCGCCCCCGCCGCCAAGACGTTCAGCCGCGGGCGGACCGCGTCCTCCAGGTGACGGTCGCGGCGACCGCCAGCGCACCGGCGCTCAAGGCAAGCGCCCAGAGCAGGAGGCCGAAGCCCGTCCCGTCATGGCGGACGGCGACCGACAGCGCCGCCGCCAAGCACAGCAGCGCCGCCAGCCGCAGCCGGAACACCGTGCGGCGCGGCGGCCCCCGCCTGGGATCGACGAGGTCGCGCCAATGCCGCTCCACCGACAGGGCAAGGGCGGCGAAGGCGAAGTAGCAGAGCCCGAACAGGCCGGGCAGCATCAGGGCATCAGGCATGGTCGGTCACCTTCGCCAGGGTTGAGAGTTCGGGATCGGGCCGCTGGGCCAGCCGCCGCGACACCCGCCACGCGGCGACGGCGGTCAGCGCCAGCACCACATCGACGCCCAGCACCGCCCAGTCGGCGGAGGCCACGGCACGGATGGGATGCTCCCCCGTCGTGATCCAGTTCAGCGCCACGCAGGCCGCCGCCAGCAGGGCGACCGCGGTGCATTGTTCGCTCCATGGCGGATCCGTCCGGGTGCGGACGGCGGCATGGACGGCGCTGCCGATCCAGATCAGGAAGAAGAGGCCGACCTCCACAAGCTCCCGCGACGGGATGCCGGCCGGCAGCAGCCGGTTGGCCGCCATCATCGCCAGCGTGGCGATCAACAGTCCGGAGGTGCTGCCGCAGGCGATGGCGGCGACGCTGCGCCAACCGACGCCGGGCTTCACGCCATGGGCAACCCGCCGCTTCTCCATCCAGTACAGCATGCCGGTGCCGATCAGCATACAGCCGGACAGTCCGAACAGGAGATACAGCCAGCGCAGCGGCCAATGGTCGAAGGCGGCGAAATGCAGCCCCGACAGGACGCGGTGGGTCGCCACCACCGGCCCCGGCCGCTGGTATTTCAGCACCTGTCCGGTGACGCCGTCGAAGAAGACCGGCTGGACATCCAGGCTGATGCGGTCTCGCAGAGCGCGGTTGATGCGGACGACCGATGCGGCATCGCCGGCATTGTAGACGAACACCACGGCCGGCTCGCCCCCGCCCCACAGCCGGCGGGCCTCCGCCACCATCGGATCGAGCGGCGCCAGCGGGGCGGCGATGCCGCTGCGCGGACGGCTGTAGTTGCCCAGCGCATCGTCGTAGAAGCGCCGCACGTCGCCGCCATAGAGCGCCTGGACACCCGCCGGCAGCACGATGGGCAGGACGATGACGATCCCGGTGATCGTGATCATCAGATGGAAGGGCAGGACCAGCACGCCCGTCAGATTGTGCAGGTCGAGCAGGGAGCGGCGGAACTGCCCCCAGCTGCGGAAGGTGAAGAAATCCTTGAAGATCCGCGCATGGATGATGACGCCGGAAATCAGTCCGGCCAGCATCGCCACCGATGCGAAGCAGACGATCCAATAGCCGATGAAGCCCGCCCGCAGATGCAGGCTGTAGTGCAGCGGATAGAAGAAATAAGTGCCCCCCAGCGTCCCGACCGGCGGCAGCAGCTGGCCGTCGCTGGTCGCCATGCCGCCGGCATTGCCGGTCTCGGTCCGAAGCTGAAGCGCCATCACCGGCCGCCGTTCGTCCGGCAACTGCACGTACCAGTCGCGCACCGTCCGCCCGGCGGCGAGCTTCTCCACCGCCGGCAGCACCGCATGGTCAAGCGAGGCCGGCCCGGTCTCCACCGCACCGACGCGGGTGGCGGGCATCATCCAGCGGTCGATCTCCGATGCGAAAACCGCCAGCGATCCCATGAAGAAGATCAGCATCAGCAGCCCGCCGAGAGTCACCCCCGCCCAGGTGTGCGGCCACAGCATGGCGGCGCGCAGCGCCGGGCTGATCAGCTTGCGCGTCTTCGCCGTCATGGCCCGACCATTCCGGCAAACTGCGAGGCCGCGATCAGCAGCACCCCGCCGCCGCCCAGCACCGCCCAGCCGACCGTGACCCGCGGCACCGCGAAGGCCCACAGCGACGCCACCGGCAGCACCACCAGGGCCAGCAGGCTGGAGGCGGTAACCGCCTCCGCCGGCGCCATGCCCGCGAGCGCCCCCAACTCCGCCCCGAAGGCGGCAAGGCCCCAGGCGAAGCCATAGGCGCCGAACACCGCCGCCGTCACCCGTGCGGCGGTGCGCAGGCGCGGCGGCGCAGCCCGTCCCTCAACCCGTCCGGACCGCCCGGCAGCCTTCATCGCGATGCTCCCCCTGCCATTGTGCCTGCCAAAGTGCCGGCGCCCCCGGCACGGTCCGCGCAGCCCTAACCTTGATAATGATACTTATTCTCATTTGCAAGATTCTTCTCTTTCCGGGGGAGAAGGACGGACCGCTTGCGACCGCCGGCAGGAACCGCGCCGGGACCCGCCGCCGGCGGGCGCGCAGGGGCGGGACGCTGCCGGCTGGAGTGGGCTACACTCGGGCAGACATCGACCGGCTGTTTCCCGACCGGAACCAAGGCCCGGCAGGACCAAAAAGGACAAGAACCAATGACCACCGAGAGCGCAACCGAAACGACCCTCGAAACCGGTGCTTTCGAAACCGGGGAAGCCCTGCTCGCCCGTCACCCCGGCGCCATCATCCAGCCCGTCAAGGGAGTATGGCCGCGCATCGCCGCCGACGCCTTCATCGCTCCCGGCGCGGTGGTGGTCGGCGACGTCACCATCGGGGCGGAGGCCAGCGTCTGGTACGGCTGCGTGCTGCGCGGCGACGACCACGGCATCACGGTGGGGCCGCGCACCAACATCCAGGACGGCACCATCGTCCACGTCATGCTGAACGAGTATCCGACCGTCATCGGCGCCGACGTGGTGATCGGCCATGGCGTGCGGATGCATGGCTGCACGCTGGCGGACGGCTGTCTGGTCGGCATCGGCGCAATCGTGCTGGACGGCGCGGTCGTGGAAAGCGGCGCCATGCTGGCGGCCGGCGCGGTGCTGACCCCGCGCAAGCGCATCCCCGCCCGCCAGCTTTGGGCCGGCAGCCCGGCCAGGCACCTGCGCGACGTGACCGACGCCGAGGTGGAGTTCATCGCCTTCGACGTGCGCCACTATGCCGGTCTGGCACGGGTTGCGTCGGGGCGTTGATAGCAGGGTTGGGGGCGCGTATAGCGGCCGTATATTTTTCCGCCCTCACGCGCCCCATCGCATTTATATGCCCCGCAGCCTTCTTCTCAGTGGGATGGCGGTCATTGGCCGCCCCTGGACTGCGAGGCTGTCATGCAAGGAAAATCGCCTCTCGCGCTGCTCGACCGGACCATGCCCGCCCCGGCGCGCATGGAAGATTGCGAGCCGCAGACATCGGCCGCCCCCTCCCCGCGCACGGTGCTGGGCGAGGCGGCAGCCACCATCGCCGCATTCCTGCTGATCGCTTTCGCGCTGCAAGTGCTGGCCTTGTGGATCGCGGCCTGACCGGCGGAGGCGGTCGCGCGGATGCCCGGACGGCCAGCCGCATATACGCGCCGTATATTTTCCGGCCCCGCCGTCCCCCATCGAATCTATACGCGGCTCCGGCGCACCCTCACAGGGTCGGACCTCCCCCGCCACCATGACGGCGAGGGGGACGCAATTCCGGAGACCCCAACGATGCTCGACCTGCTGTTTCTTGCGCTCACCGTCGGCTTCTTCGCCGCGGCGGTCGCCTATGTCCATGCCTGCGACCGGCTGTGAGGGGAGCGGCGCCATGTCCCTCGATTATGCCCTGGCCGGCCTCGTGACCGCCGGACTGCTGGTCTATCTGGTCTATGCCCTGATCCGCCCCGAACGGTTCTGAGGAGACCCATCCCATGACCGTCAACGGCTGGATCCAGATCCTGGTCTTCCTCGCCCTGGTCGTCGCGATGACGCGGCCCCTGGGCGGCTTCATGACGCGCGTCTTCACCGGCGAGCGCACGCTGCTCTCCCCCATCCTGGGACCCGTCGAACGCGCCCTCTACCGTCTGGCCGGCGTCGACGACCGCACCGAGCAGCATTGGGTGACCTACGCCGTGTCGATGCTGCTGTTCAGCGCCGCCGGCATGCTGCTGCTCTATGCCCTGCAACGTCTCCAGGCCGTGTTGCCGCTGAACCCGCAGGACATGGCGGCGGTGCCCGCCGACCTCGCCTTCAACACTGCGGCCAGCTTCACCACCAACACCAACTGGCAGAACTACGGCGGCGAGACCACCATGGGCCATCTGGTGCAGATGGCCGGGCTGACCTTCCACAATTACGTCTCGGCCGCCACCGGCATCGCGCTGGCGGTGGCTCTGGTCCGCGGCTTCGCCCGCAGCTCGGCCCGCACGGTCGGCAATTTCTGGGTCGATCTGACCCGCGCCACTCTCTATGTCCTGCTGCCGCTGTGCATCGTCTGCGCGCTGTTCCTCGTCTGGCAGGGGGTGCCGCAGACGCTGGCGGGCGCCGTCGACGCCACCACGCTGGAAGGGGCGAAGCAGACCATCTCGCTCGGCCCCGTCGCCTCGCAGGAGGCGATCAAGATGCTGGGGACCAACGGTGGCGGCTTCTTCAACGCCAACTCCGCCCATCCCTTCGAGAACCCCAACGCCCTGACCAATCTGGTCGAGATGCTGTGCATCTTCGCGCTGGGCGCCGGCCTGACCAACCTGTTCGGCCGCATGGTCGGCGACGAGCGCCAGGGCTGGGCCATCCTCGCCGCCATGGGCCTGCTGTTCGTGGCCGGCGTCGCCGTCGCCTATTGGGCGGAAGCCCAGGGCAACCCGGCCTTCGCCGCCTTCGGCATCGACGGCAGCGCCGGCAACATGGAGGGCAAGGAAACCCGTTTCGGCATCGCCGCGACGGCGCTGTTCGCCACCGTCACCACCGCCGCCTCCTGCGGCGCGGTGAACGCCATGCATGACAGCTTCATGCCGCTGGGCGGCATGGTGCCGATGATCAACATGATGCTGGGCGAGATCATCGTCGGCGGCGTCGGCGCCGGCCTCTACGGCATGCTGCTGTTCGCCATCGTCGCGCTGTTCGTCGCCGGGCTGATGGTCGGCCGCACCCCGGAATATCTCGGCAAGAAGCTGGAGGCGAAGGAGGTCAAGATGACCATGCTCGCCATCCTCTGCCTGCCCCTGATGATGCTGGGCTTCACCGCCGTCGCGGTGGTGCTCGACACCGGTACCGCGTCGATGGCCAATGCCGGGCCGCACGGCTTCTCCGAAGCGCTCTACGCCTATGTCTCGGGTGCCGCCAACAACGGCAGCGCCTTCGGCGGGCTGACCGGCAATACGCCCTGGTACAACGTCACGCTGGCCGTTGCCATGCTGGTCGGCCGCTTCCTGGTCATCGTGCCGATGATGGCGATTGCCGGCTCCCTGGCGTCCAAGGCCCGCGCCCCCGTCTCGGCCGGCACCTTCCCCACCCATGACGGGCTGTTCGTCGGGCTGCTGGTCGGCGTCATCCTGATCGTCGGCGGCCTCACCTTCTTCCCGGCTCTCGCCCTCGGCCCGGTGGTCGAGCATCTGGCGATGACCGCCGGTACCCTCTTCTGATCGGGAACGCTCCCATGCATGCCAAAAGCAAACGGTCCGGCCGGTCTTCGGCCAGCACCCTGCTGGACCCCGCCATCCTGGTGCCGGCCATCGGCGGCTCCATCGCCAAGCTCTCCCCGCGCCAGATGATCCGCAACCCGGTGATGTTCTGCGTCGAGGTGGTGGCAGCACTCACCACCCTGCTGGTCCTGCGCGATGCCGTCACGGGGGCCGGGGTCTCCGGCTTCGCCGTCCAGATCGTCGTCTGGCTGTGGTTCACGCTGATCTTCGCCAACTTCGCCGAGGCGGTGGCGGAAGGGCGCGGCAAGGCCCAGGCCGCCAGCCTGCGCAAGACCCGCACCGAGACCAGCGCCAAGAAGCTGGAGAACGGCACCGTCCGCATGGTGCCCGCCACCGATCTCAAGCCCGGCGACCTCGTGCTGGTCGAGGCCGGCGACATCATCCCGTCCGACGGCGAGGTGGTGGAGGGCGTCGCCTCGGTCAACGAGGCCGCCATCACCGGCGAATCCGCTCCGGTCATCCGCGAGAGCGGCGGCGACCGCTCGGCCGTCACCGGCGGCACCCAGGTGCTGTCCGACCAGATCAAGGTGCGGATCACCGCCGCCCCCGGCTCGACCTTCCTCGACCGCATGATCTCGCTGGTGGAGGGCGCCCAGCGCCAGAAGACCCCCAACGAGATCGCGCTGAACATCCTGCTGGCCGGGCTGACCATCGTCTTCGTCATCGCGGTGGCGACGATCCCCAGCTTCGCCGCCTATGCCGGCGGCTCGGTCGGCGTGCTGGTGCTGGTGGCGTTGTTCGTCACGCTGATCCCGACCACCATCGGCGCTCTGCTGTCCGCCATCGGCATCGCCGGCATGGACCGTCTGGTCCGCTTCAACGTGCTCGCCATGTCCGGCCGCGCGGTCGAGGCGGCGGGCGACGTCGACACGCTGCTGCTCGACAAGACCGGCACCATCACGCTGGGCAACCGTCAGGCCGCCGAGTTCCTGCCGGTCGCCGGCGTCGGCGAGGAGGAGCTGGCCGACGCCGCCCAGCTCGCCTCGCTGGCCGACGAGACGCCGGAAGGCCGGTCCATCGTCGTGCTCGCCAAGGAGGAGTACGGCATCCGCGCCCGCAGGATGGAGGAGATGCACGCCAGCTTCGTCCCCTTCACCGCCCAGACCCGCATCAGCGGCATCGACACCGACGGCACGGTGATCCGCAAGGGAGCGGTGGACGCGGTGCTGGCCCATGCCGGCGGGTCGCAGCGCGTCGCCGTGGCCGGCGGACGCGGGGTCACCACGCTGCACCCGGCCGCCGGCCCGGCGGAGCGCGAGATCCTCGCCATCGCGGAACGGGTGGCCAAGGCCGGCGGCACGCCGCTGGCGGTGGCGCGCGACGGCCGGCTGCTCGGCATCATCCACCTGAAGGACATCGTCAAGGGCGGCATCCGCGAACGCTTCGCCGCACTGCGCCAGATGGGCATCCGCACGGTGATGATCACCGGCGACAACCCGATGACCGCCGCCGCCATCGCCGCCGAAGCCGGGGTGGACGATTTCCTCGCCCAGGCGACGCCCGAAGCCAAGCTCCAGCTGATCCGCGACGAGCAGGCGAAGGGCAAGCTGGTCGCCATGTGCGGCGACGGCACCAACGACGCCCCGGCGCTGGCCCAGGCCGATGTCGGGGTGGCGATGAACACCGGCACCGTGGCCGCGCGCGAGGCCGGCAACATGGTCGATCTCGACAGCGACCCGACCAAGCTGATCGAGATCGTCGAGATCGGCAAGCAGCTGCTGATGACCCGCGGCGCGCTCACCACCTTCTCCATCGCCAACGACGTGGCGAAGTACTTCGCCATCATCCCGGCGATGTTCCTCGCCTTCTACCCGCAGCTCCAGGCGTTGAACGTGATGGGGCTGCACAGCCCGGAAAGCGCCATCCTGTCGGCGATCATCTTCAACGCGCTGATCATCGTGGCGCTGATCCCGCTGGCGCTGCGGGGCGTGCGCTACCGCGCCGTCGGTGCCGCCTCGCTGCTGCGCCGCAACCTGCTGATCTACGGCCTCGGCGGCCTCGTGGTGCCCTTCGCCGGCATCAAGGCGATCGACCTGATCGTCACCGCCGCCGGCCTGGTTTGAGGAGCCCGTCATGTTGAAGGATCTGCGTCCCGCCCTGGTGATGACCGTCGCACTGACGGCGATCACCGGACTCGCCTACCCGCTGGCCGTCACCGGCGCCGCGCAAGTCCTGTTTCCGCATCAGGCCAACGGCAGCCTGATCGAGCGGAACGGGACAATCGTCGGCTCCAGCCTGATCGGGCAGGACTTCATCGGCGCGGGCTATTTCCACCCGCGCCCGTCGGCCACCACCGGCGCCGACCCCGCCGATCCGGCCAAGAGCGTGCCGGCCCCCTACAACGCGGCGAACTCGATGGGCTCCAACCTCGGCCCGACGAGCAAGGCGCTGGTCGACCGGGTGCAGGCCGACGCCGAAAAGCTGAAGGCCGAGAATCCCGGCGTCCCGGTCCCGGTGGAGCTGGTGACCACCTCGGGCAGCGGTCTCGACCCCGACCTGTCGCCGGCCGCCGCCGACTTCCAGGTGCCGCGCGTCGCCAAGGCCCGCGGCCTGACGGAGGATGCGGTGCGCAAGCTGGTCGCCGATACCACCGAACCGCGCCCGCTCGGCTTCCTGGGCGAGCCGACCGTCAACGTCCTGGCGCTCAACCTCGCCCTGGATCGGGCGGCCGGCAAGGCCGCGGGAGGCAAATAGCCGGCAGGTGCTGTGCACCGGGGCTGTCGGAATCGGCTATCCTCCGCAACGGCCGGCGGAGTAATCCATAGCCGGGCTTGAGGCCGGGTTTGCGACCGCATCTGGAGCGGGGGGAGCGGAAGGGGACGATGCCATGACCGACGAACAGGGCGACCGCATTCAGGGCGACCGCGCCGGCCGGCCATCTCCCGACGCGCTGCTGCGCCAGGCGGCGAAGGAGGCGCAGGGACGGCTCAAGATCTTTCTTGGTGCCGCCCCCGGCGTCGGCAAGACCTTCGAAATGCTGCAAACCGCCCAGGCGAAGCGCCGCGACGGCGTCGACATCGTCGTCGGGGTGGTGGAAACCCACGGCCGGCGCGAGACCGAGGCGCTGGTCGCCGGGCTGGAGGTGGTTCCACGCCGCGCCATCGAGCACAAGGGCCATGTCCTGACCGAGATGGATGTGGACGCCATCCTCGCCCGCCGCCCGAAGATCGTTCTGGTCGACGAGCTGGCCCACACCAACGCCGATGGCGGCCGTCATCCGAAGCGGTATCTCGACGTCGAGGAACTGCTGGCCGCCGGCATCGACGTCTACACCACCTTGAACATCCAGCATGTCGAAAGCCTGAACGACGTCGTTGCCAAGATCACCCGTGTCCGCGTCCGCGAGACGGTGCCGGACTCGATCCTCGACCGCGCTGACGACATCGAGGTCATCGACATCGCGCCCGACGACCTGATCCAGCGCCTCCAGCAGGGCAAGGTCTATGTCCCGCGCACGGCCGAGCGGGCAATCCGGCATTATTTCTCGCCCGGAAACCTGACGGCACTCCGCGAGCTTGCGCTGCGGCGCACCGCCGACCGCGTCGACGAGCAGCTGCTGACCCACATGCAGGCGCACGCCATCTCCGGCCCCTGGGCGGCCGGCGAGCGGCTGCTGGTCTGCATCAATGAGGACGCCAGCGGCGGTGCCCTGGTGCGTTACGCCCGCCGTCAGGCCGAACGGCTGCGCGCCCGCTGGGGCGCCATCCATGTCGAGACGAGCCGGGCGCTACGCCTGAGCGAAGCCGACCGCGACCGCATCGCCGACACGCTGCGTCTGGTGGAACGGCTGGGCGGCGAGGCGGTTACGGTGCCCGGCAGCGATGTCGCCGACACCGTCGTCGACTATGCGCTGACCAACAACGTCACGCACATCGTCATCGCCAAATCCACCCGTCCGCGCTGGTCGGAACTGCTGCACGGGTCGGTGGCGCACAGCCTGATCCGCCGGGCGGGCGACATCAGCGTGCATGTGATCGCCGCCAGTTCCGGCACCCCGCTTTCCGCCAGGACGGTCAGGACCGAAGCAACTCGGCAGCGGGCCTTCGCATGGTGGCCCTACCTCGCCAGCACGGGCTATGTCGCGGCGGCGCTGGGCGCCGGGCATGTGCTGCATCGGGTGCTGGCCCTCAACAACATGGCGCTGGTCTTCCTGACCGCCGTGCTGGCGAGCGCCGTCACCGGCGGCCTTGCGCCGTCGCTTTATGCCAGCGTGATCAGCGTCCTCGCCTTCAACTATTTCTTCCTGCCGCCGCTCTACACCTTCACGATTTCCGATCCCGAGAACATCGTCGCCTTGCTGGTCTTCGCCGTCGTCTCGGTGATCGCCAGCAACCTGACCGCCCGTGTCCGCGCCCAGGCGGTGACCGCGAGGCTGCGCGCCAAGACGACGGAGGACCTCTACCAGTTCAGCCGCAAGCTGGCGGGCGTGGTGACCATGGACGATTTGCTGTGGGCCACCGCCTATCAGATCGCCGCCATGCTGAAGGTCCATGTCGTTCTGCTGCTGCCGGAAGATGATGCCGGGAAGGGGCAGGGGAAAGGCAGCGTCACGGTCAGGGCCGGCTATCCGCCGGAGGACGTCATCGAGGACGCCGATCTGGCCGCGGCGGTCTGGGCGTGGGAAAACAACCGGCCAACCGGCAAGGGCGCGGACACGCTGCCCGGCGCCAAGTGGCTGTTCCTGCCGATGCGCACCGGGCGGGGCGTCGTCGGGGTGGTCGGCATCGACACCGGCGGCGGAAAGGGGCGGACCGGCGGTTACCTGACACCGGACGAGCGCCGGCTTCTCGACGCCCTGATCGATCAGGCCGCCCTGGCGATCGAACGGGTGACGCTTGCCGAGGATGTCGACCGCAGCAAGCTGGCGGCGGAAACCGAGCGGCTGCGCTCGGCCCTGCTCACCTCGATCTCGCACGACCTGCGCACGCCGCTGGCCTCCATCCTGGGCTCGGCGACCAGCCTCGTCGGCTATGGGCCGATGATGGACGAGGAGGACCGGCGCGACCTCGCGGCGACCATTCAGGAGGAGGCGGAACGGCTCAACCGCTTCATCGCCAATTTGCTGGACATGACGCGGCTGGAATCCGGGGCCATCCGGCCGCGCACCGGTGCGGTCGACCTGTCGGAAGTGGTCGGCAGCGTGTTGGAGCGGGTGTCCCGCATCCTCGCCGGCCATCGGGTCGAGGTCGATCTTGCCGCCGGCCTGCCGATGGTGGACATCGACGCCGTGCTGATCGAGCAGGCGCTGTTCAACCTGCTCGACAATGCCGGCAAATACGCGCCGGCCGGGTCGACGATCACGGTGCGCGGACGGCAGGACGGCACCCTCGTCCGCATCGAGGTGCTGGACGAGGGCGGCGGCATTCCGCCGGAGGATGTGGAGCGCATCTTCGACAAGTTCTACCGTGTCCATGCCCAGGACCGGCAGCGCGCCGGCACCGGGCTGGGTCTGGCGATCTGCCGGGGCTTCGTCGAGGCGATGGGGGGGACGGTCACGGCCGGCAACCGCCGCGACCGCAGCGGCGCCGTCTTCACCCTGACCCTTCCCAAGGCCGCCGACCTGTCCGGATATGAAGAGGAAGCCGCCGCATGAAATCGGACTCCATCCCGCTGCGCGTGCTCGTCGTCGATGACGAACCGCCGATCCGGCGCTTTCTACGCACCAGCCTGACCGCCCAGGGATACGACATCGTCGAGGCGGAGGATGGGACCAAGGCGCTGGAGGAGGTGCGGCGGCGCTCCCCCGATCTGCTGGTCCTCGATCTCGGGCTGCCGGGCATCGACGGGCTGGAGGTCATCCGCCGCCTGCGCGGAAGCGGCGTGACCCTGCCGATCATCGTGCTGTCGAGCCGGGTCGACGAGGCCGGAAAGGTCGAGGCGCTCGATCTCGGGGCCGACGATTATGTGACCAAGCCCTTCGGGGTCGAGGAACTGCTGGCCCGCATCCGCACGGCCATGCGCCACAAGCTGCAACAGCAGGGGGAACGGCCGCTTTTCCGCAGCGGCGACCTGACGGTCGATCTGGTCCGGCGCATCGTCACCGTGCGCGGCGAGGACGTAAAGCTGTCGCCGCGCGAATACGACCTGCTGCGGCTTCTGGTGGCGCATGCCGGCAAGGTGCTGACCCACCGCTTCATCCTCAAGGAGGTCTGGGGCGGCGAAACCGACATCCAGTATCTGCGGATCTACATCCGGCAGTTGCGGCAGAAGATCGAGCCCGACCCCGAGCGGCCCCACCATATCCTGACCGAGACGGGGGTCGGATACCGGCTGCGTGCGCCCGATTGAGGCCCGATTGAGGTGGGTGCGCCTGCCCCGCAGAACGCCTTGAGGTTGCCGCCGGCGCACGGTTTCATGACGATTCGATGATGGGTGGCAGCAAGCCGATTCCCGCTCTTGACCTTGGCCGGCCAGGGGAGTAGAGGGGCGGCATCGTCACCGCATGATCGTTCTTGTCCGCCCTGCCCGCCGGGCCGGCGGCCGGATCGAAAAGGCAAGAGATGGACAGCCCCAGTAGTCGATCTACTCACACTCCCCTGACGACGCCGTTCGCGGGCTGACCTCTTGTAAGGGGTCCACCCGCGGCCCATCGTCTTCGGGCCGATCAGAGGTGGACCATGGTGAAGCTCCTCACCATCCCGGTTTCCATGCGCCGACGCCCCGACGGGCGCGGGTGCTTTTCCGTGACGGGCGACCTGCGCCCGCCAAGTCGCTGACCCCACCCCACTCCTCCTGAAAATCCGCATCGGCGCCTCTGCCGCGCCGCTACCGTTTTCCTTGCCGGCCGGTCCCACGACGGGACCGCAGGATGGATCGTCATGGTCTGGATCAACACGAATGTTTCGGTGAAGGCGGCCGACGCCGCGCCGAACCGGTGGGACGTGGTCGCCCTGCCGCTGGTCATCGGCCTGCTGGCGCTGCTCGCCATCGGCGGCCATCAGATGGCCCTGCCGCTGACCAGCGTCGAAGAGGTGCCGGTTACGCTGGACCCCTGGATGCTGCCGGAATACGCCCTGCGCTCGACCCTGCGGATGCTGGCGGCGATGGCGGCCTCGCTGCTGTTCACCTTCACCTATGCCACGCTGGCGGCCAAGAGCCGGCGGGCCGGCATGCTGCTCATCCCGGTGCTGGACGTGCTGCAGTCGGTGCCCGTGCTCGGCTACATCTCCTTCACCGTCGTCTTCTTCCTGGGGCTTTTCCCGGGCAGTGTGCTGGGAGCCGAGTGCGCGGCGATCTTCGCCATCTTCACCAGCCAGGCCTGGAACATGGCCTTCAGCTTCTACCAATCGCTGCGCACCGTCCCGCGCGACCTGGACGAGGCGGCGACCGGCTTCGGCTTTTCCGGCTGGCAGCGCTTCTGGACGCTGGAAGCGCCCTATGCCGCCCCCGGACTGGTGTGGAACATGATGATGTCGATGTCCGGCGGCTGGTTCTTCGTCGTCGCGTCGGAGGCGATCACCGTCGGCGACCACACCATCACCCTGCCCGGCATCGGCTCCTACCTCGCCAAGGCCATCGACGGCCAGCGGCTGGACGCCGTCGGCTGGGCGGTGCTGGCGATGCTGCTGGTCATCCTGGCCTACGACCAGTTGCTGTTCCGCCCGCTGGTCGCCTGGGCCGACAAGTTCCGGGTCGAGTTGACCGGGGCGCAGGAGGTCCCGGAGTCCTGGCTGCTCACCCTGTTCCAGCGCACCCGCTTCTTCCGCGCGGTCTTCGCGCCGTTCGACCGGATGCTCGGCCGGCTGGTCTGGCTGCGCCTGCCGGTGGGCGGGGCGAGCCGCGGTGCGGCGGGCGGCCTGCAAGCGGTCGGCGGGCTGCTCGACCGGGTGCCGGCGCGGGCCGTCGACATGGTCTGGTATCTGCTGCTGGCGGTGGCGGGCCTGTGGGCCGGCTGGTCGATGATCGCCTTCGTCTCGTCCGGCGTCGACTGGGGCGATGTCGGCACCGTGCTTCTGCTCGGCGGCGCCACGCTGCTGCGGGTGATCGTGCTGATCGCGGTGGCGACACTGGTCTGGGTTCCGCTGGGCGTGCTGATCGGGCTGCGGCCCCGGCTGGCGGAGAAGGTCCAGCCGGCGGCCCAGTTCCTCGCCGCCTTCCCGGCCAACCTGCTGTTCCCGGTGGCGGTGGTCGCCATCGTCCGCTTCGACCTGAACCCGGATGTCTGGCTCAGCCCGCTGATGATCCTCGGCACCCAGTGGTACATCCTGTTCAACGTCATCGCCGGGGCCACCGCCTTTCCCGGCGACCTGAAGGAGGCAGCGGCCAATTTCCGCATCCGTGGCTGGCAATGGTGGCGCGACGTCATGCTGCCGGGCGTCTTCCCCTACTACGTCACCGGGGCGGTCACCGCGTCCGGCGGGTCGTGGAACGCCAGCATCGTGGCCGAGGCGGTGAACTGGGGCGACACCCGGCTAACCGCCCATGGCTTGGGCAGCTACATCGCCCAGGCCACCGAGGCCGGCGACTATCCCCGCATCGTGCTGGGCATCGCCGTCATGTCGCTGTTCGTCATCCTGTTCAACCGCTTGCTGTGGCGTCCGCTCTATGCGTTCGCCGAGCGCCGCTTGCGCCTCGCCTGAGGAGGACCCCGCCATGCTGAACACCCGCAACACCACCATCTTCGAACTGAGCGGCGTCCGTCAGGCCTATGCCAAGCCGTCGGGGCAGGATTACGTCGTGCTCGACAACGTCGATTTGACCTTGCGCGACGGCGAGATCGTCGGGCTGCTCGGCCGCTCCGGCTCGGGCAAGTCGACTCTGCTGCGCATCGTCGCCGGGCTGGTCAAGCCGACCGGCGGCTCCGTCCGCCATCATGGCGAGGCGGTCGCCGGCCCGACCGACGGGGTGGCGATGGTCTTCCAGACCTTCGCCCTCTTCCCCTGGCTGACGGTCTGGGAAAACGTCATGGCCGGCCTGAAGGCCAAGGGCGTGCCGGCCCGCGAGGCCGAGGCGCGGACCGAGGAGGCCATCGACCTGATCGGCCTGTCCGGCTTCGAATCCGCCTATCCCAAGGAGCTGTCCGGTGGCATGCGCCAACGGGTCGGCTTCGCCCGCGCGCTGGTGGTCCATCCGGAAATCCTGCTGATGGACGAGCCTTTCTCGGCGCTGGACGTGCTCACGGCGGAGACTCTGCGCACCGACCTGCTCGACCTGTGGATGGAGCGGCGGCTGCCGATCAAGTCGATCCTGATGGTGACCCACAACATCGAGGAGGCGGTGCTGATGTGCGACCGCATCCTGGTCTTCTCCTCCAACCCCGGCCGGGTGGCGGCGGAGATCCGGGTGGACATCGCCCACCCGCGCAACCGCCTGGACCCGCAGTTCCGCGCCATGGTGGACGACATCTATGGCCGGATGACCGCGCGCAAGCCGCTGGTGGCATCGTCGGCGGCGACCAAACGGCCGCCGGCCCATGCCGTGCCGCTGGAGCATGTGTCGACCAACCTGCTGGCCGGCCTTCTGGAGACGCTGGCCTCGCCGGCTTACCATGGCAAGGCCGACCTGCCGCATCTGGCCGGCGCACTCCAGCATGAGATCGACGACCTGTTCCCGATCGCCGAGACCTTGCAGATGCTGGGTCTGGCGGAGGTGGCGGAGGGCGACATCCACCTGACCGAACCCGGCCGGCTGTTCGCCGAATCCGGCCTGGATGACCGCAAGCGGCTGTTCGCGGAGCATCTGATCCGCTACGTGCCGCTGGCGGCCCACATCCACGGCCTGCTGAAGGAACCGGCGACCCAGCATGTGCCGAGCAGCCGCATCCGGGCCGAACTGATGCCCTTCATGAGCGAGGGCTATGCCGAGGAGACGCTGAAGGCCGTCACCAACTGGGCGCGCTATGCCGAGCTGTTCACCTACGACGACGAGACCGAGACCTTCGCGTTCGAGGACGCGGACTGAACGGACGGGCGGTTTCCTTCACGGGAACCGGCCCCGTCATTTCAGCGCAAGCCGGATCGGCACCGACGCTTCCCGTCGGCTGTCCGGTCCGGCATCGTCCCGGTGCCGTCCGCAGGTCAGAGATGACAGACGATCATTTGCGGGCGCATTTCTTTACATCGTCTTCACTGATCGAAAACGCATAGGCCTCGGTCCCCGACAGGGCGACATTGCGCAGGACGCAGGTGCGTCCCTTCTTGTCCTTCATGCTGACATCCCAGGTTCCCGGCTTGACGTCGCTGAGCTTCAGGCGCTCATCGGCCTCCACCGTCTTGTCCTTGTCGTTCAGCGTCTGGTTCTTGCCCCACTTGTTCGTGCCGGGCTCGGCGAGTTTCAGCTCGGTGATGGTTTCGGTGGTCAGATTCCAGAACTTCAGCGTCTGCGCCGTCTGGGCCTGCGCCGTCGTGGCGAACGAGCCTGCGCACAGCAGCAGGATGGGGATCAGGCTGTTCCGTTTCATGATTTTTCCTCCCTTGGGTTGCTCACGGCACGCCCGATCTGAGCACAGGCCAGGAAGAAGCGGAATGCGACAATGGGATAAGCTGATTGTGTGAGTCGCACCTCGCGAGTGGCGAGAGGCCACGCAACGGCGGCACAACCCAGGGCACGGGCTGCCGGCGACCGCCCGCACATTATCGGGGAGGGTGGTCAAATCGTCCCGCCACCGCCGAATTGCTTGACTGGACCCGGCTGCGCGTGAAGGTTGGCTCCGGCTTTCCGCAACAGCCGGCTCCCCCGTATGGCCCGCCGCCAGACCGCACGCAACCCGCATGCCTCCCTCCGGACCGGCGCTCCCGCGGGTACGGTCGGACTGCGCCGCGCGCTGGCTGGCTGGCTGGCCGTCCTGGCTCTGCTGATCCAGGTGGCGGTTCCCGATCTGGCCATGGCGGCACGGGCACAGGCGGGATTGCCCGCCGGGTTCCTGACCGCCCCGACGGCGGCCGACCATTGCGGCGGCACCCCGTCCGATGCGCAGGACAGCGAAGGGCTGGCCGGCGGAGACCATGGCGGCGGACCCCATGACGGGTCCGGCCATCCCGTCATGGATCATGACAGCCTCTGCGCCTTCTGCCTGGCGCTCGGCACCCATGGCCTGCTCCCCAGTTCCGCGATGGTCCGGCCGCAGGCCGTCCATCGCATGCCGGTCGCCGCACCGGTTGCCGCCGGCATTCGCCCGGACGACCATTTCCTGACCTGTCTCAATCCCCGCGCTCCGCCGGTGTGACGGCCTATTCCCCCGTCATCACCGGACCATCATTCCGTTCAGGAGCGCATCATGACCCGCATTCGTTCCCTGGCGCTCGCCGCCGGGACCCTTTGCCTTGCCCTGTCCGCCGGCAGCGCCGCTGCGCACGTCACGCTGGAAACCCGCGAAGCGCCGGCCGGCAGCTATTACAAGGCGGTGCTCAAGGTCGGCCACGGCTGCGACGGCTCGCCGACCACCGCCATCCGCGTCCGCCTGCCCGACGGGGCGGTGCTGGCCAAGCCGATGCCGAAGCCGGGCTGGACCCTGGCGACCAAGGAGGGCCCCTACGCCCAGCCTTATGAGTCGCACGGCCGCAGCATCACCCAGGGCGTCACCGAAATCGCCTGGACCGCCGGCAGCCTGCCCGACGCCTGGTACGACGAGTTCGTCTTTCAGGTCGTGCTGCCCAAACAGCCCGCCGGTACCATGATTTACATCCCGGTGGTGCAGGAGTGCGAGAAAGGCGTCCATCGCTGGATCGAGATCCCCGAAGCCGGCAAACCGGCGGACGATTATCGCGAGCCGGCACCGGGCCTCAAGCTGACCGAACCCAAGCAGCACTGACGGCGCCCCGGCACCGGCCGGAAGATCGGGCTGCATGCCGGCTGCCGCGATGGCTGAACGGCATGCGGCCCCTTGGCCCCCTCTCTTCCGCGGCCCTCGCCCTTCCCGATAGCAAGGCATCCTCATGCGTCCCAGCCCGCGTCGCAGGCTTACGGGCCTGCCCGTCCTCTTCTTCGCCGTGCTGCTCCTCGCCGCCCTGCCGCGGACCGGCTGGGCCCATGCCGTCCTGATGGAGTCCGTGCCGGCCGACGGCGCCAGTCTCGACGCCGCGCCGGCAACCCTGTCGCTGGAGTTCAACGAACCCGTCACCCCCGTCCGCATCCAACTGCTCGACCGGCAGGGGCGGGACATGGCCGATCCGCAGGGTGCGCTGGCGGAGGACAACCGCGTCCGCCTCGCCCTGCCGCCGGGACTGCCGAAAGGCCTGTACGTCGCCAGCTATCGCGTCACCTCCGCGGATGGGCATCCCGTCGCCGGCTCCTTCACGTTCGGGATCGGTGTGACGCCGGCACCGACGACCGGCACGCCTCCGGTGGAGGATCCGTCCCGGGCTGCTGCCTTCGCCGGGTTGCTGCTGCGGGCGATGCACTATGCCGCCCTGCTGGCCGGCACCGGGGGCGGCCTGTTCCTGGTGCTGGTGACCGGACGCTGGGCACCGCTCAACGACCGCCTGAAACCCGCTTTCTGCCTGATGCTGCTGGTGGCCGGCCTGTCAGCCGTGCTGCTGGTGGGGGTGACCGGGGCGACGCTTGCCGGTCAGCCGCTTGCCGCCCTGGCGACAGGAGGCCCCTGGACCACCGGGGCCGGGAGCAGCGTCGGCCTCAGCGCCGGCATCGCACTGCTGGCCCTGCTCTGCTCGGCTTGCGGCTTGGCCGTCGAGACCCGGTCTGCAATGGGGCCGGCGTTGCTGGTGGCGGGGGCCTTGCTGGGGGCCGCCTCGCTGGCCGCCACCGGTCACGCCGCCACAGCTCCTCCCCGCTGGCTGAGCGGGCCGCTCGTCGGTCTGCACGGGCTGATGGCTGCCTTCTGGGTCGGCGCCTTCTGGCCGCTGTCCATGGCACTGCGCCTGGAATCCCCGGCGGAGGCCGCGAGGCTGACCCGCCGTTTCTCGCGGATCGCTATCGGTGCCGTGGCCGTTCTGGCCGGAGCCGGCATGGTTCTGTCCGCGATCCAACTCCAGTCGGTGCAGGCCGTGCTGTCCGGCGGCTATGGCTGGCTATGGCTGGGCAAGATTCTGGCGGTCCTGCTGCTGCTCGCACTGGCAGCGTGGAACCGGCAGGTCCTGACCCCCGCCCTGGACCGGATTGGCGACCGGAATGGTGGCCGCGCCGTCAGGTCCCTGCGGCGGAGCATCGGCCTGGAGATGGCGGCGGCAGCCACCGCCCTGCTGCTGACGGCGGCCTTCGCCCTGACGCCGCCGCCGCGCGCCCTCCATGCAAGCGAGGAGAAGCCGCCGGCCGGCTTTTCCGCCGTCGCGGTGAAAGGCGGGTTCATCGCCCTCATCGACGTCGGCCCGGCCATGCCTGGACGCAACAGCGTTCGGCTCCACCTTCAGAACGAGGACGGCAAACCGGTTGCCGCCCGTGAGGTGACGATGAATTGGGAGCTTCCTTCGGCGGGTGTGGCTCCGCTGCGGCATGGCCTGACGAATCTCGGCCCCGGCTTCTTCGGAGCCGACGACACGACGCTGCCGCTTACCGGGCAATGGTCGTTGCGCCTTGAGGTGCTGATCGACGATTTCGACAAGCGGGTGTTCCAGACGGAGGTTCCGATCAAGGACACGCCGGCAAGCACGGAGGGGGCAAGCACGGAGGGGATTCCCACGAGCCCGAACCTTCGCTAGAATCAAGCCCGGTCCCGCCATCCACGGTCTTCGATTCCATGGCCAACAGCGCTGACACCTCCAGCCCGTCCATCGATCTCCACTGTGACCATTGCGGGCGCCCACATGGGCAGATGCTTCGTTGCCTGCCCGACGGCCGTTGGCTGTCGTCCGACAACGGGTGGATCGACGCCAACGGCGACCAGGCGTCCTGGCCGGATGTCGTCGACTACGCCCGTCTGCGTCACTCGCGTGCCGTTGTCGGTCTCTACCGTCAGTCGGCAGCGGCAAGGATGGCCGCTGAGGTCAGTCACCGGCTCTGCCGTCGCTGCCACCTCGTGACCGGTCGCGAGGAACATCGACGGGTGGCGCGACTGCGGGCCCTCACGCGTTTCGCCCTCGGCGACCTGTTCGACGGCACCTATGCCGTCTGAGCGGCGGCCGGACACGCGCAGGCAAGCCCAGCCCATAAGTCACTGAAGACCGACATTTCTTAACGACCTGGACCGGCGGCGCAGCATCATGCCGTCGGCTAAAGCGCGCGGAATTGATGCGGCGCAGCAACGCAAACGTTTGCGCAAACGTTTCGATGGCGCTAGCTTCGGCCGGTCCCGCCCAGTTGGAGCCGCTTTTCGATGAAACGGATTGGCCTTCTCAATGCCCCGCTCAGCCATGCGATTGCCTCGCTTGGCCATACGCAGGCTTTGGCAATCGCCGATGCCGGGCTGCCGATTCCGGCCGGGCCGGAGCGGATCGACCTCGCGGTGACGCCGGGCCTGCCGTCCTTCCTCGACATCCTCGACGCGGTGGCGGACGAGATGATGGTGGAACGCGTGGTGATCGCGGCCGAGATGACGATTGCCAATCCGTCGCTGCGCGCCCAGCTGTCCGTCCGGCTGGACCGCATGGCCGCGGCGCAGGGCCGGCAGATCGCGGTGGAGGAAGTCCCCCATGAGGAGTTCAAGCGGCTGACCGTGTCCTCCGCCGCTGTCGTGCGCACGGGCGAGTGCAGCCCCTACGCCAACATCCTTCTCTATTCCGGCGTAACCTTCTGAACGCAGAGGGCGTGATGGATTCCCGATCCGGATTCCTGCTCGACCTCCAGGGGGTCGGCAAAGGCTTCAACGGCGTGACGGTGCTGGACGGGGTGGATTTCCGCCTGCGCGCCGGCGAGGTCATGGCCCTGATCGGCGAGAATGGCGCCGGCAAATCGACGCTGGTGCGGATCGTCACCGGCATCGTCCAGCCGGACAGCTCCAGCGCGATGATGTTCCGCGGCCAGCCGGTGCGCTTCACCGCGCCGCGGCAGGCCATCGACGCCGGCATCGCGATGATCCATCAGGAATTGAACCTGCTGCCCCATTTGTCGGTGGCCGACAACATCTGGCTGGGGCGCGAGCCGCGCAACCGGCTGGGATTGATCGACCGCGGCCGGATGCGGCGCGAAGCCAAGGCCCTGCTGGAACGGTTGCGCCAGACCATCGATCCGGACTGTCCGGTCGGAAGCCTCAGCGTCGGGCAGCAGCAGATGGTGGAGATCGCCCGCGCCCTGTCGCTGAACGCCGAACTGATCGTCATGGACGAGCCGACCGACGCGCTGACCGACGTCGAGACCGCCGTCCTGTTCGAGGTGATCCGAGGCCTGAAGGCCGACGGCAAGGGCATCGTCTACATCTCGCACCGGCTGGGCGAAATCTTCGCGCTGTGCGACAGCGTCACGGTCCTGCGCGACGGACACATGGTCCATCGCGGGGCGGTTGCCGATCTCGACGAGGCGGCCCTGATCCGCCACATGGTCGGCCGCTCGATCACCGACCAGTATCCCTATCTGCCCTGTCCTGCCGGGGCAGAGCGGCTGACGGTGGAGGGATTGAGCGCCGACGGCGTGAACGACGTCAGCTTCAGCGCCGCCGGTGGCGAAATTCTGGGATTTGCCGGGCTGATGGGCGCCGGGCGGACCGAACTGGGCAAGGCGATCTTCGGCGCCAGCCGTCTGCGTGCCGGCAGCGTCCGCGTCGATGGCACCGAGGTCCGGCTGCGCCATCCCCGCGACGGCGTCGCCGCCGGCATCGCCTATGTGCCCGAAGACCGCAAGGCCGAGGGGCTGATCCAGGGCCATTCGATCCGCACCAACATGTCGCTGGCGGCGCTCAAACAGCTCTGCGGCCCCGGCGGTGTCGTCCGCCAGGCCGACGAGCGGTCCGCCGTCGACCGCTTCATGGCCGCCTTCGCCGTCAAGGCGCACGGCATCGGGGCGGAGGTGCGGACGCTGTCCGGCGGCAACCAGCAGAAGATCTCGCTGGCCAAGGCGCTGATGCTGTCGCCCAAAATCGTGATCCTCGACGAGCCGACGCGCGGCGTCGATGTCGGCGCACGGCGCGAGATCTACGGCCTCATCAACGATTTAAAGGCCAAGGGCCTGTGCATCCTGCTGATGTCCTCGGACATGCCGGAACTGCTGGGCCTGTCGGACCGCATCCTCGTGATGGCGGGCGGGCGGATCACCGGCCGCTTCGGCCGGGACGAGGCGACCCAGGAAAAGATCATGGCCTGCGCGATTGGCTGACGGGCAGGAAGAGAGACGACGATGACCACGCTGAAACGCTTCCTGTCCCGCAACAAGCCGCTGGTCGGCCTGATCGTGCTGATGGCTGCCGTCGCGGTCATGAGCCCCAGCTTCATGACCGTCGACAACCTGCTGAACATCCTGCGGCAGACCTCGATCAACGCGGTGATCGCGGTCGGCATGACCTACGTCATCCTGTCCGGCGGCATCGATTTGTCGGTCGGATCGGTGCTGGCCTTCTGCGGCGCCGTCTGCGCCTGGCTGGTGGCGGGCGACCTGTCGATCTGGCTGGCAATCCCGCTCAGCCTGCTGCTCGGCGCCGGTCTGGGCGCCATCAACGGCGTCGTCATCGGCACCGGCGGCGTGCAGCCCTTCGTCGCGACGCTGGTCGCCATGACGATGCTGCGCGGCGCCACGCTGGTCTTCACCGACGGGCGGCCGATCACCACCGGGACCGGTGCGGCGGCCGATGCGTTCTGGAGCGTCGGGGGCGGCTATCTGCTCGGCATTCCGGTGCCGGTGGTCGTGGCGGCGGCGGTCTTCGCCGTCTGCGGCCTCGTCCTGACCCGCACCCGCTTCGGCCGCTACACCTACGCGGTCGGCGGCAACGAGGTGGTGGCGCGGCTGTCCGGCATCCGCGTCAATCTGGAAAAGACGACGATCTACGCCCTGTCGGGCCTGCTGGCGGCGCTGGCCGGCGTCATCCTGACCGCCCGGCTGGAAAGCGCGCAGCCGACCGCCGGTGCCGGTTACGAGCTGGATGCCATCGCCGCCGTCGTGGTCGGCGGTACCAGCCTGTCCGGCGGCAAGGGCACCCTGTTCGGCACGCTGGTCGGCGCCCTCATCATCGGCGTGCTGAACAACGCGCTGAACCTGATGGACGTCTCCTCCTATTACCAGATGATCGCAAAAGGCGCGGTCATCCTGCTCGCGGTGCTCGCCGACAGCCGCAAGTCGCCGTAAGGCGACCGTTTCCCCGGACCGGCCCCCTTTTGACCCGTTGCCCGGCCCAATCAGACGAACAAGAACGATGAGGAAGGAATCCAAGCATGCGTAAGCTCCTGACCGCGGCCACCGTCGCCGCCACCGCCCTGCTCGCTTCGGCCAACGCCCAGGCGGCCGACACCATCGCCCTGGTCGTCTCGACCCTCAACAACCCGTTCTTCGTCACGCTGAAGAACGGCGCGGAAACCAAGGCCAAGGCGCTGGGCTACAATCTGCTGGTCCTCGACTCCCAGAACGACCCTGCCAAGGAACTGGCCAACGTCGAGGATGTGGTGAACAAGAAGGTCAAGCTTCTGCTGGTGAATCCGACCGACTCCGACGCCGTCCGCTCGGCGGTCCGTTCGGCCAACCGCGCCAAGATTCCGGTGGTGACGCTCGACCGCTCGGCCAATGGCGGCGAGGTCGCGTCGCACATCGCGTCGGATAACGTCGCCGGCGGCCGGATGGCCGGCCAGCTGGTGGTGGACATGCTGAAGGGCCAGGGCGCCGTCGTCGAGCTGCAGGGCCTGCCGGGCGCGTCCGCCGCCCGCGACCGCGGCAAGGGCTTCCACGAGGCGGTGGACAAGGCCAGCGGCCTGAAGGTGGTGGCGAGCCAGCCGGCCGACTTCGACCGCACCAAGGCGCTGAACGTCATGGAGAACATCCTCCAGGCCCAGCAGAAGATCGACGTGGTGTTCGCCCACAACGACGAGATGGCGCTGGGCGCCGCCAAGGCGATCCAGGCGTCCGGCCGCAAGATCCCGGTGGTTGGCTTCGACGGCACCGACGAGGGCGTCGCCGCGGTCAATGCCGGCACCCTGACGGCGACGGTCGCCCAGCAGGCCGGCCTGATCGGCGAGAAGGGTGTCGAGACCGCCGACAAGGTCCTGAAGGGCGAGAAGGTCCCGGCCTTCACGCCGGTTGAGTTGAAGATGGTGACGAAGTAAAGCACGGGCCCGCCTCTGCCGGCGCGGCCAAGGGGGCTTGCACCGGCGGGGGCGGAACGTGTTGAGGAGAGCGGCGGCATGGTGACGATCAGGGATGTGGCCCGCGAGGCCGGCGTGTCGATGAGCACCGTCTCCCACGTCATCAACGCCACCCGCTTCGTGGCGCCGGAAACCGAACAGCTGGTGCGCGCCGCCATCGACCGGCTGGGCTACACGCCGAACGGCATCGCCCGCGCGCTGAAGGGCAACCGCACCCGCACGCTCGGGATGATCGTCACCGCCAGTTCGAATCCCTTCTTCGCCCATGTGATCCACGGGCTGGAGACGGTCAGTTCCGACCGTGGCTACAGCCTGATCCTGTGCAACACCGACGACGAGCCGGACAAGCAGCTCCGCGCCTTCGAGGCCCTGCACAACCGGCGGATCGACGGGCTTGCGGTGCTGACCAGCAACGCCGATCCCGGCTTTCTCGACAATGTGCAGGCGCGGGCGCCCGACCTGCCGCTGCTGCTGCTCGACACCGATCCGCATCCGGGCGCCTGCACGGTGACCGACGATTCGGTGATGGGCGGACGGCTGGCGGCACGGCTGCTGGCGGAGCGCGGCTTCCGCCGCATCGCCTGCATCACCGGTCCGGGGCGCCATCCGCGCTCCCGCGCCCGGCTGGCCGGCCTCGTCGAAGAATTGGCCAAGGCCGGCCTGACGCTGGAGCCGGGGCTGCTGCGCGAGGCCGACCTGACCATTGCCGGCGGATACGCGGCGGCGGCATCGCTGCTCGACGGGGGGGAGCCGCCGGAGGCGGTCTTCGCCTTCAACGACCTGATGGCGGCCGGCGTGCTGCGCGCCGCAGCGGAGCGTGGGCTGGCCGTGCCGGACCGCCTGTCGGTGCTGGGGTACGACGACATCGAACTGGCCGCCTACCTCACCCCGCCCTTGTCAACCATCCGCCAATCCGCGGGCCTGCTGGGCGCCCGCGCGGCGGAACTGCTGATCGACCATCTCGAAGACGGCCGGCCCCTGCCCGACCTGTTGTCCCTGCCGCCCGACCTCGTGCTCCGCGCCTCGGTCGGCTGGCCCTGTGCGAGGCTTTCATGACTTCCAATCGCCCGATCGTCGTCTTCGGCAGCGTCAACATCGACGTCTGCGCCTATTCCGACCGGCTTCCCCGTCCCGGCGAGACCGTGCATGGCACCGGCTATGCCATGGGGCTGGGCGGCAAGGGCGCCAACCAGGCCGCAGCATCCGCCCGGCTGGGCGGATCGGTCGAGATGGTCGGCCGGACCGGCGGCGATGCCTTCGGCGAGATGGCGCGCAGCCGGCTGGCCGGCTTCGGCGTGCGGACCGGCCATCTGTCGAAGGATCCGGCCCACCCGACGGGGATCGCGGTGATCGGCGTCGAATCCTCCGGCGAGAACTGCATCACCGTGATCGGCGGCGCCAACATGGTGGTGAGCGAACAGGACGTGGCGCAGGCCGCCCCGCTGTTCGCCGAGGCATCCGTGCTGCTGCTTCAGCTGGAAATACCGCTCGCCGCCGGTCTGGCCGCGGCCAGCGCGGTGCGTGCCGGCGGCGGCCGCATCATCCTGGACCCGGCGCCGGCCCCGCATGGCGGGCTGGCCGCCGAAGTCTTCCGGGCCGTCGACGCCATGACCCCGAACGAGACGGAGACCGAATCCCTGGTCGGGCTGCGGCCGACGACCCCGGACGAGGCCGCCGCCGCCGCGGAGCGGCTGGCCGAGCGCGGCCTGTCCATCGCCATCGTGAAGATGGGCGCCAAGGGCGTCTATTTCCGCGGGCCGGCGCAGCAGGGCTTCATCCCGCCCTTCCCGGTGACCGCGGTCGACACCGTTGCGGCAGGCGACTGCTTCAACGGCGGGCTCGCCTTCGCGCTTGCCCGCGGCGACGATCTGGCTGGCGCGGTGCGCTTCGCCGCCGCCTGCGGGGCGCTCGCCACCACCCGCGCCGGAGCGGCGGACTCGGCCCCGACGCTGGCGGAGGTGGCGGCGCTGCTGGGGTGATCGGCGTTGCCCCGCGCCGCTACACGGCGTCCTGGGTCACCGCTCCATCCCCGGCATTCGACGCGGCCTCGTCCCGCCGCAGCTTGTGCAGGGCGACGTCGATGGTCCGCTCATAGCTGACCAGGGGCGGTTTCAGCCCGTGGCTGAACAACGCCTGCCGCGAAGCGTGGCTGGTCCCGGTCAGGATCAGCTTCACGCCGCGCCGCGCCGCCTTGTGCGCAAGCCCCTCGATCGTGTTGGCCGCGGTCGAGTCGAGAAACGGGACGGCGCTGAAATCGACGATCAGGACCCGGTGGGTGTCGGCGATGCGGTCGAGCACCGAACCGATGGACGCCGCCGCCCCGAAGAAGAACACGCCGGTGATCCGGTAGATCACCACCTCGGGATCGGCGGCGCCCTGATCGTAGGGCTTGCGGGCGACCAGGGCGCCGTCGGCACTGTCCTCCGCAACGAAGGGCGTCTGGCTTTCGATGGCGGTGATCGTCGACATGCGGTGGATGAACAGCACCGAGCCGAGCGCGAAGCCGATGACGATGGCTTCGGTCAGGCCGGTGAGGACGGTCAGCAGGAAGGTGGTCAGCAGCACCGCGGCATCGCCGCGCGAGGCGCGCAGGAGGGCGGCGATGGCCGGCTTCTCCACCATGTTCCACGACACGACGGCCAGGACGCCGGCAAGGCTGGCGAGCGGAATGAAGCTGGCGAGCGGTGCCGCGACCAGGATGAAGACCAGCAGGAACACGGCATGCAGCATGCCGGCGACCGGCCCATGGGCGCCGGCGCGCACGTTGGTCGCCGTGCGGGCGATGGTGCCGGTGACGCAGATGCCGCCGAACAGGCCCGACGCGATGTTGGCGACGCCCTGCCCGACCAGTTCGCAGTTGGAGCGGTGGCGGCGCCCGGTCATGCCGTCGGCGACCACCGCCGAGAGCAGCGATTCGATGGAGCCGAGCAGCGCGAACGAGATGGCGCTCGGCAGGACCGCCTGAACCTTGTCGAGCGTGATCGCCGGCAGGGCCGGCATCGGCAGGCCCGATGGAATGCCGCCGAACTTGGTGCCGATGGTCGCCACGTCGAGGCCGAAGGCGGCGGTCACCACGGCGCTGCCGGCGACCGCGATCAGCATGCCCGGCCAGTGGGGCCGCAGCGCCTTCAACCCGACGATGATGCCGACGGACGCCAGCGCCAGCCCAACCGACGCCGGATCGGCCGTCGGCAGGCCCGACCACAGCACCGGCAGCTTTTCAAGCAGAGGCCCCGGTTCCGGCCCGCTCAGGGTCAGGCCGAGGAGATCCTTGATCTGGCTGGCGAAGATGATCACCGCGATGCCGGCGGTGAAGCCGACCGTCACCGGATAGGGCATGAATTTGATGTAGGTTCCCAGTTGCAGAAGACCGATGGCCGCCAGCATCAGGCCGGACAGCAGGGTGGCGAGGATCAACCCGTCGATGCCATGCGCCTGCACCGTGGCGGCGACCAGCACGATGAAGGCGCCGGCAGGCCCGCCGATCTGGAACCGGCTGCCGCCGAGGGCGGAGACGAAGAAGCCGCCGAAGATCGCCGTGTAGAGTCCCTGTGCCGGCGACGCGCCCGACGCGATGGCAATCGCCATCGACAGCGGAAGCGCGACGATGGCGACCGTCAGTCCGGCGATGGCGTCGGCGCGGAGGTTCGAAAGCCCGTAGCCCTCGCGCAGGATGGTGACGAGCTTCGGCGTAAACAGCTCGGCAAAGCTCGGTCGATGGGAAATCGGTGCGGTCATCTGTCCGGCGGCCTTCTGGAATAAGGCGGCGGGATCGTCGGCATCAGGTCGGCGGTCGCCGTCGCGCGGTCGATGGGGTGGGCGCCAGGGTTTGGCGCCAGTGTTCAGGGCCTGGGTGCCGGTGCTTTCAGACGGACGCCGCGGCCGCCGACGACGCTCTGCGCGTTGTCGCCGATCAGTTCGATTCCGGCGAGGTCGAGCGCCTCCACCACCCTGGTCAGGCTCTCCACCACGCCGCGCACGTTTCCGTCGCTCGCCTCCATGCGCTGGATGGTCGGGACGGACAGGCCGGCCAGTTCGGCCAGCGTCTTCTGATCGATCCCAAGAAGCGCCCGGGCGGCGCGCAGCTGCGAAGCCGTGATCATCCCGCATACCCCGCTGATACATGCAAGTCGGTATCTGAAACATATATTATGATGTTTAACACGTCAGTAACGATGTTTAGAGCCGCTGCGATTTTCCGCTCCATGCCGCCGGACACCCCGCGCGTGCCATGCGATGGAATGCATGCCCACCGGCGAAATAGGCCGTTTCGGATCCGGTATATTTTGGGCAGGATTGTCCCAGGGATTTGCTGGAACATAAGGACAAGACGATGGACGGGATGGTTACGGGGCTCGACGGGCTGACCGCGGACATGACGGATTGGCGGCGCGATCTGCACGCCCATCCGGAAACCGCCTTCGAGGAGCAGCGGACCAGCGACTTCGTGGCGGAAAAGCTCACCTCCTTCGGGCTGGAGGTTCACCGCGGCCTCGCCAAGACCGGTCTGGTCGGGATCCTGCGCAATGGCGAGGGGCCGATGGTCGGCTTCCGCGCCGACATGGACGCGCTGCACATCCACGAGGAAACCAACCTTCCGCACAGCTCGCGCAATCCCGGCCGCATGCATGCCTGCGGTCATGACGGGCACACCGCCATGCTGCTGGGTGCAGCCCGCTACCTGACCGAACATACCGAGCTGTTCCGGGGCACCATCGTCTTCATCTTCCAGCCGGCGGAGGAGAATGAGGGCGGCGGCCGGGTGATGGTGGAGGAAGGGCTGTTCGACCGCTTTCCCGTCGAAAAAGTCTTCGGCATGCACAATTGGCCAGGGCTCGAAGTCGGCCGTATCGCGCTTCGCCCCGGCCCGCTGATGGCCGCCTACGACATCTTCGAACTGACCCTGACCGGCAAGGGCACCCATGCCGGCATGCCGCATATGGGGACCGACACGATCATGGTCGGCAGCCAGATCGTCTCCGCCCTCCAGACCATCGCCAGCCGCAGCGTCCATCCCATCGATTCGGCCGTCGTCAGCGTCACGCAGTTCCACGCCGGCGATACGTGGAATGTCCTGCCCGGCACCGCCGTTCTCCGCGGCACCGTCCGCACCTTCCGGCCGGAGGTTCAGGATCTGGTGCAGCGCCGCATGGGCGAGGTGGCGACCGCCATCGCCGCCGGATTCGGAGTCGAGGCCAGCCTGCGCTACGAGCGGCGCTATCCGCCCACCACCAACAGCGCCGCGGAGACGGAACTGGCCCGGCGGGCGGCGGCACGCGTGGTCGGAGAAGAGGCGCTCGACCTCGATCCGATGCCCAGCATGGGGGCGGAGGATTTCTCCTTCATGCTGCAAAAGCGGCCGGGCTGCTACGTCTGGGTTGGTGCCGGACCGTCGGACCAGGGCCGGAACCTGCACAGCCCGCACTATGATTTCAACGATGCGGTGCTGCCGATCGGCGCCAGCTATTGGGTTCGGCTGGCGGAAACCGTCCTGCCGAAATGATGCAGATCATGTACATACGTCCAGATTTCCCGATCTGGATGCATGACATGAAAAAATTTCCGCGGAAAAATCTTGGGAATTGCGTACGTGTGTCCATTGTCCCATAGTTCGGCGGGAAACGGATGGCCCTAACTCCAAAAGGGGATAAGGGCGTAGCGGATTTCAGCCGAACAGGGACGGGCGCGACGTGACGAACCAAGGGGCACATCAGGCGGCGGGCCAAGCGCAGGACATTCCGGGACGGGGCGGCATCTGGCAGCGTCCGGACTCGCTGTGGGAGGCCACCGCCCCGCCGCCGCCCGTGCTGCCGGCGTTGCAGGACAGCGTGCAGGCCGACGTGCTGGTGATCGGCGGCGGCTTCACCGGGCTTTCCGCCGCTCTGCATGCGGCCGAGGCCGGGCGCCGCGTGGTGGTGCTGGAGGCGTCCGAACTGGGACGGGGTGCCTCCGGCCGCAACAACGGGCAGGTCATCCCGACATTGACCCGCCCCGACCCCGCCGACCTCATCGACCGCTTCGGCTGGGAGAGCGGGGAGCGGCTGGTCGGGTTGATCCGCGACAGCGCCTCCACCCTCTTCGATCTGGTGCGCCGCCTCGGCATCGACTGCGCGGCGGAACAGACCGGCTGGGTTCAGCCGGTCCATTCGCCGGGCCGCATCAAGATCGCCGAGCGCCGGGCAACGCAATGGGGCAAGTTCGGCGCCGACGTCGAATTGCTCGACCGCGCCGCCGTCTCCGCCATTCTCGGCACGGACGCCTATTTCGGCGGCTGGATGAATCGGACCGGCGGACACATCAACCCGCTGGCGCTGGTGCGCGGGCTTGCCGCCAAGGTGGTCGAGGCCGGGGCGGCGGTCTACGTCAACTCACCCGCCTTGTCGGTGCAGCGCCGCGGCGACTCCTGGGTCGCCCGCACCCCGCAGGGCATGGTGACCGCCGGCTCCCTGGTGCTGGGCACCAACGGCTATACCGCATCGATCTTCCCGGAAATCCGGACGGAGGTCGTGCCGGTCCTGTCCTGGCAGATGGCGACCGCTCCCTTGGGCGACAACGTCCGCAAAACCGTCCTGCCGGGCCGGCAGGCGATGTCCGACACCCATGGCGACCTGCGTTTCATGCGCTACACCGCCGACAACCGGCTGGTGACCGGCGGCGCGCTGCTGAACCCGGTGAATGGGGCGGAGCGGTTGAAGCGCATCGTCGGCGCCCGTCTGGCCGGGATGTTCCCAGCGCTGAACGGCGTCACCTTCGATTATGTGTGGAATGGCCGCATCGCCATGACCACCGATTACTTCCCCCGTGTCCACCGGCTGGGGCCGAACGGCTTCGCCTGGGCCGGCTGCAACGGGCGCGGCGTGGCGCTGTCGGTCTCGCTGGGACGGGAACTGGCCCGCGCCGCCATCGGACAGGATCCGAAGGATCTCGCCCTGCCCTTCACCGCACCGACGCCCCTGCCCTTCAATGCCCTGCTGCAACGCATCGGGCCGCTGAAGATCCTGCAATACCGCTGGAACGACGCCCGCGAAGTCTGATCGAGGAGACTGCCAGCATGTCCGACAGCCCCGACTACCCCACCCTGCTGCGCAATGCCTACGCGATGCGCGCGGCGTCCTACGCCCACATGTTCGACGTGCTGCGCGAGCGTTTCGGCACTGAAACGGCGCTGGAAGTCGGACAGGAATCGACCCGCCGCCTCGGCGAGGCGATGGGCGTGAAATTTGCCGGGCACGGTCCCGACGACCTGAGCGGCCTGTGCCATGCCTTCCTCGACGGCATTCCCAACCGCGACAGCATGTTCGCGCCGGAGATCAAGCGCTGCGACGGCGAGGCCCTGGAAATCCATTTCCACCGCTGCCCGCTGAAGGAAGCCTGGCAGGCGCAGGGCCGGTCCGACGCCGATCTGGAACTGCTCTGCAAGATGGCCGGCGCCATCGACGGCGGCCTGTTCGAGGCCGCCGGGTTCGTTTTCAAGGGCGAGACCTGGAAGCCGGGCGACGCGGGCTGTTGCCGGTTGAAGGTCCTGCCCGGCGCCGGAGCCTCCGAATAGACGCGCATCGCCGCAAAGCCTGCAAAGACAGACAAGAAGAGGGTGACATCGCCATGAATTTCCGCCTCCTCACGCTGACGACCCTCACCGCCGCTGGGATCGCCGCCGGCATTGCCGGTTCGGCTTTCGCCGCCGACACGGTCAAGCTCGGCTACCAGCTGCCGCTGACCGGCGACACCGCGCAGTACGGCCAGGATTTCCGCAAGGCCGCCGAGATCGCGCTGACCGAGTTCAACGCCGCCGGCAAGCCGTTCAAGGTCGAGATCGTCTTCGAGGACAGCCGCTCCGACGCCAAGGAGGGCACCAACATCGCCCGCAAGTTCGTGGACGACAAGGAGATCGTCGGCGTCCTGGGCGACTTCACCTCGGGCGTGTCGATGGCGGCGGCGCAGGTCTACAAGGAGGCCGGGATGCCGCAGTTGTCGCAGACCGCCTCGCACCCCGATTACACCAAGGTTTCCAAGTACCAGTTCCGCAACATTGCCACCCAGGCGCAGGAAGGCCCCTACAACGCCAAATGGATGGCGACCAAGGGCATTAAGAACGTCGCGGTGATCGCGGAGCAGACCGACTGGGGCCAGTCGGTGGTCACCGGCTTTTCCGACGCGGTCAAGGCCAACGGCGGCACCGTCGCCTTCTCCGAATTCTTCAACCGCGGCCTGAAGGACTACCGGTCGCTGATCAGCAAGATCGAGCGTGCGAAGCCCGACGCGATCTACACCGGCTTCTTCTACGAGGATGGCGCGCAGTTCCTGAAGCAGCTGCAGCAGCTGGGCATCAAGACGCCGGTCTATTCGACCTCGGCGGCCTACAGCCCGAAGCTGATCGAGCTGGCCGGCGGCGCGGCGGAGGGCGTGCACCTGACCTCCAACTTCCTGCCGACCGACCCGTCGCCGAACGTCCAGCATTTCGTCGACGAGTGGAAGAAGCGCTCCGACGGCGCGGTCCCCGGCCAGTTCCCGGCCCAGGCCTATGACGCGGTCCGCATCATGCTGGCGGCGGTGGAGAAGGCTTCGCCCAACCCGACCCGCGAGAAGGTGCGCGACGCGCTGGCCCAGACCAAAGACTTCCCCGGCGTCACCGGCAAGACCAGCTTCAACGCCGACCGCGAGGCCGAGAAGGAACTGGTGAAGGTCGAGGTCAAGGGCGGCGCCTTCGTTCCGGTCGCCGACTGACGCCTCCCCGGCAAACGATCCCCAGCGCCCCTTTTCTCAGCGACAGAGCCCGCATGTTCGATCCCTATTATCTCCAGCAGCTCGCCATCGGCCTGTCGCTGGGCATGACCTACGCGCTGATGGCAATCGGCTTCACGCTGATCTTCGGCGTGCTGAACGTCGTCAACTTCGCTCATGGCGAGATCTACACGCTGGGCGCCTTCGCCGGGCTGGTGCTGATCTCGGCCACGGCGCCGCCCATCGTGGCGGTGATCCTGGGCGCGCTGGCAATCGGGGCGCTTGCAGGCTTCTCGCTTGAGCGGATCGCCTTCAAGCCGTTCCGCCGCTTCACCGACGAGGCGTCGCTGAAATCGCGGGCGATGCGGGAATCGACCCTGCTCTCCTCGCTGGCGGTGTCCATCGTGGTGCGCGAGGCGCTGGAGATCGTCTTCGGATCGCAGATGCGCTCCGTTCCCTTCGAGTACCTGATCAACACACCGGTGCGCGTCGGCCCGGTCATCCTGGTGACCGGCGACTTCATCATCTTCGGCGTCGCCGCCGCCATGCTGATCGGCCTGCAATATCTGCTGACGCGCACCCGCGTCGGGCTGGCGATCCGCGCGGTGTCCAACAACCCGCTCGGCGCCAAATATGTGGGCATCGACACGGATCGCACCATCATCACCACCTTCGTCGTCGGATCGATGATGGGGGCGGCGGCCGGCATCCTGATGGGGCTGTACTATGGCGCGGTCTTCCCGGCCATGGGCTTCACCCCCGGCATCAAGGCCTTCGTCGCCATGGTGATGGGCGGGCTATCCTCCATCCCCGGTGCTGTGATCTGCGCGCTGATCCTCGGCATTTCGGAAAGCATGGCGACGACCTTCGTCTCGTCGGGCTGGTCCGACATGGTGGCCTACGGCTTCCTGATCCTGACCCTGATCTTCTTCCCCAACGGCTTGTTCGGAGCGCGCCGTGAACGCGTTTGAGACTGCGGCACCTGCCGATGGCCTGTCCCGGCGCCGGGGGCTGCTGGTCCCGGCGCTGATCCTGCTGCTGGTCTTCGCCGCGCTTCCGGCGCTGCTGGCCGGTTTCGACAAGGGCTATTTCTACCAGATCGCCAATCTGGCGCTGATCTTCGTCCTGCTGTCGGCCTCCATGCATCTGGTGACGGGGGTGGCCGGGCTTCTGCATCTGGGGCATGCCGCCTTCTATGGTGTCGGCGCCTACACCGCGGCGCTGCTGACCTCAAAGCTGGGGCTGGGCTTCACCGTCACGCTGCCGCTGTCCGGTCTGGTGGCGGCGCTGGTCGCCTTCCTGGTGGCGCTGCCGACGATGCGGCTGGTCAGCATCTATTTCGCCGTGGCGACGCTCGCCATCGGACAGATGCTGTATCTGGTGATGCTGAACTGGGTGGACTTCACCAAGGGTCCCAACGGCGTCATCGTTTCCAAGGGGTTCGAGCTGTTCGGCGTCAGCCTGTCCGGCCGCCTCGCCGCCTACTATACGGTGGCGACGGTGGTGACGCTGTCGGTCATCGCCATCGGCCGGCTCAGCCACTCCTATTACGGCAACGCCCTGCGTTCGATCCGCGAGGACGACCAGTGCGCCGACGCCATGGGCGTCAGCACCGTGCGGCTGAAGATGGAGGCCTTCACCCTGTCGGCCTTCTTCGCCGGGGTGGCGGGCGGCCTGTGGGCGCACATGACCGGCTACATCTCGCCGGGCGACTTCAAATTCTCGGAATCCATCCTGATCCTGGCGATGGTGGTGGTCGGCGGCCTGGGCAGCCTGCCGGGGGCGGTCATCGGCGCGCTGCTGCTGATCCTGCTGCCGGAAGGGCTGCGGGCCTTGGGCGATTTCCGCAACATCATGGTCGGTCTGGTGATGTTCCTCTCCATCCTGCTGCTGCCGAAGGGCCTGCTGGGCGAGGTCTCCGCCCTGCGGCTGGTCCGCCAACAGCTGGGTGCGGCGTGGCGGACCACCGGCCCGGCGAATGGCAAGGGTGAAGGGATCGGCTGGCGATGACCCATCTTCTTGAAATCCGCAACGTCAGCCGCCGCTTCGGCGGCGTGCAGGCAGTCGGCGACGTCACCGCCCATGTGAACGAAGGCGAGCTGGTCGGGCTGATCGGACCGAACGGCGCCGGCAAGACCACGCTGTTCAACCTGATTTCCGGCTTCACCCCGCTGTCCGGCGGCACCGTTGCCTTCGCCGGCAGGACCATCAGCGGGATGACGCCCAATCAGGTGGCGCGGCTTGGCATCAGCCGCACCTTCCAGAACCTGCGCGTCTTCCCCAACATGTCGGTCTTCGACAACGTGTCGGTCGGCGCCGTCGGCGCGCTGCCGCAGGGCGCGTTCGGCGCGCTGTTCGGCGGGCTCCACCGGCGCGGCCGGGACCGCTCCGCCGAGATCAGCCGCCGCACCTGGGAAGCGCTGGAGGCGGTCGGCCTGACCCATGTGGCGGCCGAGCTGGCGGCCAACCTGCCCTACGGCCAGCGCAAATATCTGGAGATCGCCCGCGCGCTCGCCATGCGGCCGCGCTTCCTGATCCTGGACGAGCCGGCAGCCGGGCTGAACGACACCGAAACGCGCGATCTGGCCGCCTTCATCAAGCGGCTGCACGGGCAGGGACTGACGATCATGCTGGTCGAACATGACATGACGCTGGTCATGGGCATCTGCCAGCGCATCCTGGTGCTGGCATCCGGCCGCAAGATCGCCGACGGCACGCCGGACGCCATCCGCACCGATGCCGCCGTCCTCGAAGCCTATCTTGGGGTGGATGAATGACCGCGCCGCTGCTTTCCATCGCGGACCTGCATGTCGCCATGGGACCGCAGGAGATCCTGCACGGTGTCCGCCTGGATGTGCCGGAGGGCGCCATCGTCGCCGTGCTCGGCTCCAACGGCGTCGGCAAGACCACGCTGATGCGCACGGTGTCCGGCATCTACCGGGCGAAACAGGGGACCATCACCTTCCGCGGCCAGCCCATCGCCAACATGCCGGCCCACCGCATCGTCCAGCTCGGCCTGTCGCAGGCGCCGGAAGGACGGCAGATCTTCTCCAACATGAATGTCCGCGAGAATCTGGTGCTGGGCGGCGGCGATGTCGGGCTGGGCGAGCTGGACCGTGTGCTGGCGATGTTCCCGATCCTGAGCGAGCGCCTGCGCCAGAATGCCGGATCGCTGTCCGGCGGCGAGCAGCAGATGTTGTGCATCGCCCGCGCCCTGATGCGCCGGCCGAGCCTGCTTCTGCTCGACGAGCCGTCGCTGGGGCTGGCGCCGAAAATCGTGGCGCAGATCTTCGACCTGATCGTCCGCATCCGGGCCGAGGGGGTGTCGATCCTGCTGGTCGAACAGAACGCCCGCGCCGCCTTGCGCATCGCCGACCATGCCGCGGTGCTGGAGGATGGCCGGATCGTGCTGTCCGGCCCGGCCGACCAGTTGCGGGACGACCCACGCATCGCCGAAGCCTATCTCGGCGGCCACGCCCATTAGAGTGTGATCGGTTCAAGCGGAATCGCTTAAAGCGTGAATCACACGGGAAACCAAAGACCTAGAGTCTGTCTGGTGCTTCAATAAGCATCAGACAGACTCTAAAAGCCAATTGTGACGCCACCTCATGGAAGGAAGCCAGTCATGACCCAGACCATGGGCATCCTCGAACGCCGCCGCATCGAGGCGGAAATCCTGAAGCCGGTCTATGAGGAGATGGCCGCCCGGCTGGGCGAAGCCACCGCGCAGGAGATCCTGGGCGCGGCGATCACCAAGGCGGCCCTGGCCGCCGCCAAGTCCTTCGCCGAGACCGAGCCGGAGGGCACCAGCCTGAAGAGCTTCGCCGATCTTCAGCCGCTGTGGACCAAGGACGACGCGCTGCGGCTGGACGTGAAGCGGCAGGACGACACGCATTTCGACTACAACGTCACGCGCTGCCGCTACGCCGAGATGTACCGGGAGATGGGGCTGGGGTCGATCGGGCACCTGCTGTCCTGCAACCGCGACGCCGCCTTCTGCACCGGCTACGACCCGCGCATCAAGATGGAGCGCACGCAGACCATCATGCAGGGGGCCGACCATTGCGACTTCCGCTATCGCTTCGAGGCTAAGGACGAGTAGGCGAACCGCTCAGCCGCTTCTCCAGCTCCATCAGCACGAAAAGCGCGGCGCCGACGGCGGCCATCGCCGCCCAGGCGGTGACGCCAACCGGGGCCGTGCCGAACAGGGACTGCAAGGGCGGCGCATAGGTGAAGGCCAGCTGCAGCAGGGTCATCACCGCGATGGACAGCCAGACCGGCCGGCTGCCGGCCAGGGCGGACGGCAGCCCGGCCCGCCCATGCAGGTCGCGGGCGCTCAGCAGGAAGAAGATCTCGCCCAGCACCAGGGCGTTGACGGCGATGGTCCGCGCCTCCTCGATGCCGTCGCCCTGCAAGCGGTGGAAGTGGAAGAAGCCGAAGCTGGAGGCCACCAGCAGGGCCAGCACCACCAGCATCCGCCGCACCAGCCGGCCGGTCAGGATCGGCTCGTCGCGCGGGCGTGGCGGGCGGGCCATGACGCCGGGTTCCGGCGCCTCGAAGGCCAGCGCCAGCCCCAGCGTCACCGCGGTCACCATGTTGACCCACAGGATCTGCACCGGCGTGATCGGCAGGATGCTGCCCGACAGCACCGCCAGCAGGATCACCACCGCCTGCGCTCCGTTGGTCGGCAGCATGAACAGGATGGTCTTGCGCAGATTGTCGTAGACGGTGCGCCCCTCCTCCACCGCATGGACGATGGAGGCGAAATTGTCGTCGGCCAGCACCATCGCCGCCACCTCCTTCGCCGCCTCGGTGCCGTTGCGGCCCATGGCGACGCCGATGTCGGCCCGCTTCAGCGCCGGGGCGTCGTTGACGCCGTCGCCGGTCATGGCGACCGTGTCACCCGCCGCCTGGAGTGCTGCGATCAGGCGCAGCTTGTGTTCCGGGGTGGTGCGGGCGAAGACGCTGTTGGCCTGCGCCGCGGCGGCGAACCCGGACTCGTCCAGCCGGTCCAGCTCCGGCCCGCCGATGACGCCGTCCGGCAGGCCGAAGCGCCGGCCGATGGCGGCGGCGGTGGCGGCATGGTCGCCGGTGATCATCTTCACCGTGATGCCGGCCTGCCGGCAGGCCGCGACCGCGACCAGCGCCTCTTCCCGCGGCGGATCGATCAGGCCGCAGAGGCCGAGCAGCTCCAGCCCCTCCTCCCCCGGATCCTCGACGATCAGATCCTCGGCGATCAGTTCCGGTAAATCCACCGACGTGCGGCGCATCGCCAGTGCCAGGACACGCTGGCCCTGCCCGGCCAGTTCGGCGGTCACGGCGGACCAGTGCGCCCGGTCCAATGGCGCCGTGCCGTCGCCGCGCCGCTCCCGCCCGCACAGCGCCAGCACCCGCTCCGGCGCTCCCTTCACCACCAGGATGCCGTGGCCGGCATGGTCGTGATGCAGGGTCGCCATGTATTGGCGTTCGGATTCGAAGGGCAAGGCGTCGCGGCGCGGATAGCGCGTCGCCTCGCCGGCCGGGTCCAGCCCCGCCTTCATCGCCAGCGCCAGCAGCGCGCCGTCGGTCGGGTCGCCGGCCAGTTGCCACGCGCCGCCGGGGTCGCGGTACAGGGTGGCGTCGTTGCACAGCAGGGCGGCACGCGCCAGATCGAGCAGCAGCGGTTCCCCGGCCGGATCGACCAGCCGCCAGTCTCCATTCACGCCGCGGCCGATCTCCCCCTCCGGCGCATAGCCGCTGCCGCCGGCTCGATAGCGGGTGTCGGCGGTGACGATGCTGGTCACCAGCAGTTCGTTGCGGGTCAGCGTGCCGGTCTTGTCGGTGCAGATGGTGCGGACGCTCCCCAGCATCTCCACCGCCGGCAGATGGCGGATGATGGCATTGCGCCGCGCCATCCGGGTCACGCCCACCGCCATGGTGATGGTCATCACCGCCGGCAGCCCTTCCGGGATCGCCGCCACCGCCAGCCCGACCGCGGTCAGCACCATGTCCTGCCACGGCTCGCCATGGACCAGCATGCCGAACAGGACGGTGACCGCCGCCAGCAGCAGGATGCCGCCGGTCAGCCAGCGGCCGAACCGCTCCATCGACACCAGCAGCGGCGTCGCCACCGTCGTGACCGAGGCCAGCAGATGGCCGATGCGCCCAACCTCCGTCGCATCGCCGGTCGCCACCACGATGCCGGTGCCCTGCCCCTGCACCACCATCGTCCCGGCATAGGCCATGCCGCCGCGGTCGCCCAGGGCCGCATCGGCGGCGACGGGTGCGGCGGACTTGGCGGTGGGCACGGACTCGCCGGTCAGCGCCGCCTCCTGCACCAGCAGGCCCTTGGTCCGGTCGAGCCGCAGGTCGGCCGGCACCCGGTCGCCGGACACCAGGAACACGCGGTCCCCCGGCACCAGCGTTTCCGCCGCCAGGGTCACGGCATGGCCGTCGCGCAGCACCACCGCCTGGGGCGACAGCAGGGTGCGGATGGCCTCCAGCGCCTGCTCGGCCTTGTCCTCCTGGATGTAGCCGATCAGCGCGTTGACCAGCACGACGCCGAAGATCACCCCGGCATCCGTCCAGTGCCGCAGCAGCAGCGCCACCGTGCCCGATGCCAGCAGCACATAGATCAGCAGGTTGTGGAACTGCGCCACGAAGCGCATCCAGGCCGGCCGCCGCCTCGGCGGGGTCAGGCGGTTGGGGCCGAAACGGGCCAGCCGCGCCGCCGCCTCCGCGCTGTCGAGCCCGTCGGCCGGACTGTCCAACCGTGTCGCGACCTCGGCGGCGTCCAGCGCGTGCCAGGGAACTTCAGCCGGTCTGTCGTACGGTGCGGAGACGCCTGGGTCTGTGTCGGCCAACGGTGGCATGCGATCTGCCTCCCCGGAGGAACCTGTCCCCCAGGATGACAGCTTACCCATGCAAGGAGAAGGGATTCGACCGGCCGGTCTGCTCCGCAGCCGGCGCATGGTGGCCGGCAACGGAGCGGATGCGACGAGGCCTCAGACCTCGATCAGCACCGGGCGTTCAGACCTGGGCCATGCCGCCGTCGGCGAACAGTTCGATGCCGTTGACGAAGCTGCTGTCGTCGGAGGCCAGGAAGACGGCGGCCTTGGCGATCTCGTCGGGGTCGCCGACACGGCCCAGCGGCACCTGGGCGGCCAGATAATCGACCAGCCCCTGCTGCTGCGCCGCGTCCGGACCGGCCAGCTCGACCAGACCCGGCGTGCGGACCGGGCCGGGGCTGAGCGTGTTGATGCGGATGCCGCGATCCTTCAGGTCCAGGATCCAGCTGCGGGCGAAGTTGCGCACCGCCGCCTTGCTGGCGCTGTAGACGCTGAAGGCCGCCGTGCCCATGCTGCCCGCGGTCGAGCCGGCGAGGATCACCGAAGACCCCTTTCCGAGCAGCGGCAGCGCCTTCTGCACGGTGAACAGCACGCCCTTCACATTGCGGTTGAAGGTGTCCTCATACTGCTCCTCGGTGATGGCGCCCAGCGGCAGCATCCCGCCGCCGCCGGCATTGGCGTAGAGCACGTCGAGCCGGCCGGCCTCGCTCTGGATTTGGGCATAGAGCCGGTCGAGATCGGCGAGGTTGGAGGAGTCCGCCTGCACCCCCGTCGCCTTGCCGCCGGCCGCGACGATTGCCGCGACCGCGGCCTCCAGTTCCGTCTGGCGGCGGCCGGTGAGATAGACGGTGGCGCCTTCGGCGGCGAAGCGCCTGGCCGCGGCGAGGCCGATTCCACTGTTGGCGCCGGTGACGAGGGCGATCTTGCCGTCAAGCTTGCGTGACATTCGAAGTCTCCTTGGAATTGGGCTGTTCGCTGGAGACAACGCTATCGACGGCATGATCTTATCGAAATAGAAATGACTGAAAACCATCGTTGCAGGATTGGCGATGTCGAGGCTGCCGGATTTCGAAGGGCTGGCGATGTTCGCCAAGGTGGTGGAGGAGCGCTCCTTTGCCGGTGCGGCCCGCGCCATGGGGGTTTCGGTCGCCACCGTGTCGCGCGCGGTCAGCCGGCTGGAGGAGCGGCTGGGCGCGCGGCTGTTCAACCGCACCTCCCGCCGGTTGGCCCTGACCGATTTCGGCCATTCCCTGGCGGAGCGGGCGACCCGCCTCTATGACGAGGCGGAGGCGGCGGAGAATGCGGTGCGCGAGATGTCCAGCCGCCCGCGCGGCCTGATCCGCTTCGCGGTGCCGATGTCCTTCGGGCTGCGCTGGGTGGCGCCGCTGCTGCCGGACTTCTTCCGTCTCTATCCTGAGATATCTATCGACCTGCACCTGAGCGACGCGGTCGTCGATCTGGTCGGGGACGGCTTCGATGCGGCCCTGCGCGTCGCGGTGCTGCCGGACAGCTCGCTGGTGGCGCGGCGTCTGTGCGGGGTGTCGCCGGTGGTGCTCGCCGCCCCCAGCTATCTCGCCCGCCATGGCGAGCCGCGGCACCCGCGCGAGTTGAACGGCCACCATTGCCTGGGCTACGCCTATCGCCGGCGGCAGGACATCTGGCACTTCACCAACAGCGACGGCGAGGAGGAGAGCGTCACCCCGACCGGCCCGCTGCGCGTCACCAATGCCGACGCGCTGGTGCCGATGCTGCTGGACGGGCTGGCCATCGCCGAACTGCCGGAATTCATGGCGGCGGAGCATCTGGCCAATGGAACACTCACCGCCATCCTGACCGGCTGGTCGCTGCCGAAGGGCGGCCTCTACTTTGTAACGCCGTCGGCCCGCGCACGGCCGGCCAAGGTCGGCGTGCTGGCCGATTTCCTGATCGAGCGGCTGTCTGACCCGCTCTGGCGGCGTCAGATCGACGGCATGAAAGCAAGCGAATAACGGTCTGGACCATCAATCCAGCGCCAGCAACGGGCCGAAGGCCTCCTCCAGGCTGCTGCGGTGCAGGCCGATCTTCGCCGGATTGCCGGGCGTCAGGTTGACCGCGCGGATCAGGCGGCGGACCACCCGGTCGGCCGTCAGGTCGACGTCGATGATGTTGATGCAGCCGTAATCCTGCTCGAAGGCCGACAGGGCGGACAGGCCAGCGCCGCAGGCCCAGGACAGCAGCATGCGGTTCACCCCGTCATGGGCGACCAGCGCCAGATGGGTCCAGTCCGGTCGCCGCACCAGTGCCTCGATGGCGGACACCACCCGGTCGCGCACGGCGGCGAAGCCATCGCCACCAGCGAAACGTCCATCCTCCGCCGCCGCTTCGAAGCCATAGACATAAGCGGCCTCACGATGCTCCTTCGGCACTTCCGACAGGCGGCCGGCGCGGATCTCCAGAAAGTCGGCATCGTCCTCCACCGGCAGCCCATGCGGAGCGGCCACCAGTTCGGCCGTCTGCCGCGTGCGGGCAAGGCCGGAACACAGCACACGGTCCAGTGGTATACCGGCCAGCAGGGCGCCCGCCGTCCGCGCCTCCCCCCGCCCGCGGTCGGTCAGCGCGGCAAGCTTCGGATTCAGCGGCTTGCCGTCGGCATCGTAATAGGCGACGTGACCGTGGCGCAGCAGGTAGAGGCGGCGGCGGGCGGACGTTCCTTCCAGGGGCGGAAACAGGCTCATCGGCCGGGCTCCCGCCGTTCCGCCGACAGCCGCTTGGGGTTGCTCACCGCCAGCCTCGCAAGGGTGATGTCTTTCAAAACCGCCCGCAAGTCCGACTGCCGGTCCGGTGCGTCGAAGCGCCCGGCGTCGATGGCGGCGCAGAGCCGCGGCAGCAGGGTCGGCAGGTCGCCGGTTTCGCCCAGCAGATCACCGACGGCAGCGGCCAGCGCGGGCTCGGCACCGGTGCAGGCAGCCAATTCCCGCTCTGCCGTTCCCAGCGCGTTGGCGATCATCAATGCGGTGAAGCGCTGGTCCGCCGGCACCACCGGCAGGATCGCCTCGCGAAAGCTGCGCAGTGCGATGGCGACCAGATCGCGGGCGCCGGGATCGTCGTTGATCATGCCCCGTCTCCGATCATGGCGCGGCCTCGACGGCATCGAGGTGGCGCAGCAAATCCATTTCGATCTCCGGCAGCATCCGGCCGGTCAGCGCCAGTTCCAGCGACGGCTCGGTGCCGGAGATGTGGCGGTCGGCCTGCTGAATGGCGATGACCGCCCAGCGCATGCAGGCCGCGGCCTCCCAATAGGCGACGGCGACAGGGTTAACCACGCGTCCGGCGGTTTCCTCGTAGCCGGCATAGAGGTCGGCGCGGTCGGCGATGCCGCCGGCCTCGCGGTCGTTGCGGCCGAACCGCCAGCAGGCGGCGCAGAACCAGCCCAGATCCTCCATGGGATCGGACCAGCCGGCGAACTCCCAGTCGATGATCGCGGTCAGCCTGCCGCCCCCGATGGCATCATCGACCATGTAGTTGCCGGTGCGGTAGTCGCGATGGCACAGCACGAGGTCGCCGGCCGGCACTGCGTTGCGCTCCAGCCAGCGCAGGCCATAGGCCAGCACCGGATCGCTGGCGGCGTAGCGCCCGGCCCAGCGGCGGAAATCTCCCACCGCCTGCAAGGCCGCCGTCGGTTCCGGTCGCGTCAGGAACTCCAATCCCTCCGTACCCGGCCGCACCCGGTGGATCAGACCGAGCTGCCGGCCGAGTTCACGGGCCAGTTCGCGCCGCGGCTCCTCGTTCTTGACGATGCGGAAGCCGGCGGCGACGCCCGTCGCCCGCCGCATGATGTAGAAGGGTGCCCCCAGCATGGCCGGATCGGCGCCGACGAACAGCGGCTCCGGCACCGTGGCGCCGGCGGCGAAGACGGCGCGCAGGACCGCGGCCTCCTCCGCCTTGCCCAGGCTGGCCGAGACGCCGGACGCCGATCCGGTGCGCAGCACGCAAGGATGGCGGCCGGATTGCGGCCCGCCGTCGATTTCCAGCGTCACCGCGAGGTTGAGCGAGATGGCGCCGCCGCTGAGCCGCCCCTCGTCGATCACGGTGACCGACCGCGCCCCGGCCTGTCCGGTCAGCCAGCTTTCAAGAGCGGCCTTTTGGTTGGGGGCAAGACCAGCCTTCCCGCCGCCGCTCACCGCCAGCCCCAGAAATCGTCGCCTTCGGCGAGGTAGCTGCGGCTCAGCACCATCTTATGGACCTCCGACGCACCGTCGACCAGCTTGGCCTGCCGGGCGTAGCGGTAGATCCATTCCAACACCGTGTCCTTGGAATAGCCGCGCGCGCCGCACAGCTGGATCGCGGTGTCCGCCGCCTTGAACAGCGTGTCGGCGACCTGGACCTTGGCCATCGACACCTCCTTGCGGGCGAAGCTGCCGCTGTCCAGCGCATGCGCCGCCTTCATGGTCAGCAGCCGGCCGATCTCGATCTGCATCGCCGTCTCGCCCAGCATCCACTGCACGCCCTCATGCTCGGCCAGCGGAATCCCGAAGCTTTCGCGTTCCTTCACGTAAGATCCGGCGATCTCCAGACAGCGCTTGGCAAGGCCGGTCCAGCGCATGCAGTGGGTCAGCCGCGCCGGGCCGAGCCGGATCTGCGTCACCTTCAGCCCGTCGCCGACCTTCATCACCACATTCTCGTCCGGGATTTCCAGCCCGTCGAAGATCAGCTCGCAATGGCCGCCATGCTCCTCCGGCCCCATGATCGGGATGCGGCGCTCGATGCGCCAGCCGGGCTGGTCCTTGTCGAACAGGAAGGCGGTCAGCCCCTTGCGCGGATCGTCCGAGGTGCGCGCCATCAGGATGAAGTGCTGCGCCGCGTCGGCCCCGGTGATGAACCATTTGCGACCCGTCACCACCCAGCGGTCGCCCTTGCGCTCCGCCCTGGTCTTCATCATCGACGGGTCGGAGCCGCCGCCCGGATGCGGTTCGGTCATGGCAAAGGCGCTGCGCACCCGTCCCTCGACGATGGGAGCCAGCCAGCGTTCCTTCTGGCCCGGCGTGCCGACCATGCTCAAGAGCCTCATGTTGCCGTCGTCGGGTGCTGCGGCGTTGAAGCAGACCGGGCCGAAGATGGAGCGGTTCATCTCCTCATAGCAGGCGGCGACGCCGACCATCGGCAGGCCGTGGCCGCCGGCCTCCTTCGGCAATTGCAGGGTCCACAGCCCAGCCGCCTTCACCTTGGCGCGCAGCGCCGCCAGCGGCGCTTCGGCGATGTTCTCGTGCTCGTCCCAGTTGGCGCGGTCGGCCTCGACGGGAAGGATCTCGTCCTCGACGAAGGCGCGGACGCGGCGGCGATAGTCTTCCAGCTCGGCGGGAAGGGTGAAATCCATGGAACCGCTCCGTTCGTTCAGAGGGAGGAAACCAGATGGCCGCCATCGACGGCCAGCACCGATCCGGTCATGTAGGCGCCGGCATCCGACGCCAGCAGAAGCAGCGGCCCGTCAAGATCGGCGAGCCGGCCGAGCCGGCGCTGCGGGATGCGCTTGACCAGCGCCTTGCCGGCATCGCTGGCGAAGAAATCGGCGTTCAGCTCGGTCTCGACATAGCCGGGGCAGAGCGCATTGACGCGGATGTCGTGGCGCGCCAGTTCCAGCGCCATCGCCTTGGTCAGCTGCACCAGCCCGCCCTTGGCGGCGATGTAGGACGAGACCTGCCCCGCCACCCGCATGCCGAGGATGGAGGCGATGTTGACGATGGCCCCGCCCTGCTTGTCGTCGCGCATGCGCTGCGCCACCGCGCGCGCCACGCGGGCGCAGCCGGTCAGGTTGGTGTCGATCACCCGGTCCCACTCCTCCTCGCCCATGTCGAGGAAGGGGCGGGTGGCGGTGACGCCGGCATTGTTGACGAGGATGTCGATGCGGCCCAGCGCGCCCCACGCCTCGCCCACCGCGGCGGCGACGGAGGCGGGGTCGGTGACGTCCATGGCGACGACGACGGCGCTGCCACCGGCGGCCTCGATGGCGGACCGCGTTTCGGCCAGCGCCTCGGTCCGCCGGGCGGCCAGCGCCACGCGGGCGCCCGCCTTCGCCAGGACACCGGCGAAGTGGCGGCCCAGGCCGCTGGAGGCGCCGGTGACGAGTGCCGTCCTGCCGGTCAGGTCGATGGAGACGCTCATGCTTCCTCCCATGGTCGGGATCGTTTGACGAGGCGGCGGGGCACGGCCCCGATCGGCACTCTTGAAAAATCGAGCGAGCGCTCGCTTTATATCCTTGGCGCCGATGATGTGCAAGAACGATCGGCATGGCAAACGATAGGACAGCCGGTATGAACAGCTTGCGCGACTTCCAGGCACGGCACGATCTGTCGATGGAGGCGCTGTGCGCCCGCATCCTGGAGCGGCATGCCGCGACGATCCGGGTGAAGAAGCCGGCGGTTGCCATCGGCAATCTGGCGCGCATCGTCGAAACCACGCTGATGCTGGCGAACCGCAAGGGCTTCCACTCCACCAGCCTGCGCGACCTGACCGAACAGTCGGGGCTGAGCATGGGGGCGCTCTACGCCTATTTCGACAGCAAGGACACGCTGCTGATGATGATCCTGGGCCAGGTCGTCAGCGTGGTGGAGGAGGTGCTGGGCCACCCGCCCGACGGGCTGGCGAACGACCCGGCCGCCCGGCTGCGCTGGCTGCTGAGCACCCACCTGTTCCTGACCGAGACCATGCATCCCTGGTTCGTCTTCGCCTATATGGAGGCAAAGTCCTTCCCCAAGGACGGGCGCGACCTTGCCGTCACCAGCGAGATGCTGACGGAGAGCATGATCGCCGACGCGCTGGCCGACGGCGTCGCCCGCGGCCTGTTCGCCATGCCCGACGTGACGATGACGGCGGCGCTGATCAAGCCGATGCTGCAGGACTGGTACGTGAAGCGCGCCAAGCACCGCCGCCGCGGCATCACGCCCGACCTCTATGCCGAGCAGTTGATCGCCTTCGTCGAGGCGGCGGTGGGGCTGAGGCGGGCTTAGGTCGTGGATACCTGATCGCGCAGCACCCGCTTGGTCACCTTGCCGTTGGCGTTGCGCGGCAGCGCGTCGCCCAGCAGCGTGACGTAATCGGGCACCTTGTACTCGGCGAGGCTGGCGCGGCAGAAATCGCGCACAGCGTCTTCGGTCAGGCTGCCGGACTTCGAAATGACGAAGACGTGGATCTTCTCGCCCAGCACCGGATCGGGATGGGCGACCACGGCCGCCTCCACCACGTCCGCATGGCGGACCAGCAGGTTTTCGACCTCCACGCTGTAGATTTTGTGGCCGCCGCGGTTGATGACGTCGTTCTTGCGGTCGTGGAGCCGCAGATAGCCGCGCCCGTCCAGCGTGCCGATGTCGCCGGAGCGCCAATAACCATCCACGAAACTGTCGCGGGTGGCATCCTCGCGGTTCCAATAGCCGCGGATGGTCATCGGACCGCGGATCCATACCTCGCCGCTCACCCCCGGCGGACATTCGCGGCCCTGATCGTCGACGATGCGCAGGTCGCCGCAGGGCACGCACATGCCGACCGAATCCAGGCAGGCGCGGGTGTGGCCGATGGGGACGACGCTGATAATGGTGGCGCATTCCGTCGAACCGTAGGCGTTCAGCAGATGCAGGCCGGGCAGCCGTTCTGCCATCGCCTCCACCGTCGCTTCCGGCATCGGGGCGCCGCCGAAGCCGCCGATCCGCCAGGACGACAGGTCGTAGCGGCTGAAATCGGCGCGCAGCAGGCAGAGATTGTACATGGCCGGGACCAGCACGGTGGCGGTCATGCGCTCCCGGCTCGCCAGGTCCAGGAAACCGGCGACGTCGAAGGCGGGCATCATCACGGTGCAGCCGGCGACACGGATCATCGCCATGACGACGGCGACCAGCCCGGTGACGTGCGAGGCCGGCACCGCCAGAACCGCCCGCTCGCCCTCGCGATAGTCCCAGCATTCCTCGAAATGCAGGGCGGAATGGATGATGTTCACATGGGCCAGCAGCGCGCCCTTCGGCTTCCCGGTGGTGCCGGAGGTGTAGAGGATGACGGCGGTGTCCTCCTCCCGCTGCGGCTCCGCGGACTGCGGAGGTTCGGCGTCGGTTTCCAGCAGGGCCTCGAAGGGCCGGCAGCCGTCCACCGCTCCGCCGACGGAAATGCGCGAGACGAGCGACGGCACCTCCGCGGCATCGGGCATCCGGTCGGCGAGACCTGAGTCATGGATCAGGATAGAGGCGCCACAGTCGTTCAGGATGCCGGCGATGCCCGGACGCTGTTCCCGCGCGCTGACCGGCACCGCGACGATGCCGGCGCGCGCCGCCGCCAGCAGGGCGATGAGGAACTCCGCGCGGTTGGACAGGACAAGCGCCATTCGGTCGCCCGGTTGGGCGCCTTGCGCCAGCAGGGACGCGGCGGCGCGCGTCACCAGCGCGTGCAGCTGCCCATAGCTGTAACGCCGCTCTCCATCGACCAGAGCCTCGCCATCCGGCCGGCGCACGACGGCGGCGCGGAACATGGCGTCGATGGTGGCCGGCCGCTCGCTGTAGCACGGTACGAGGCGCGTGCCGAAAAGCAACTCGCGCCGTTTGGAAACGCCGATCCCGTCCGGCCAGGCCATGCCGTTCCTCCCTGACGATGAAATTGGATTTTCTGGTGGAATTTCTGGATTCGGGCGATGCCGGGGGCTCGAACCTCTGCGGCACCACCGGCACCGCGCTTGTCGGTGTTGCGGAAACTATGTCATCCTACGAACTGAGTGTCAAATAGCGACACCATCAGTATAGCGAACATAAGGCCCGACGCGAGCGGAGCCGATGATTCGCGCGACCATTCCCCAATTCCGCACATCATCGAAGAGCAGGCGCCGGACGCCAGCCAATCGGGAGGAAACCGATGTCGACACCCCATTACGTGACCCTCGCCGACAGCCAGATGCGCGTCTGGCGCAGCGGATCGGGCCCCGACCTGCTGGTCCTTCCCAGCCTGATCGAAGCGGCCTCCGTCTGTGCCGACCGGCTGGCGAATGCCCTGCCGGGCTGGACCGTCACTGCGCTCGACCTGCCGGGAACCGGCGGGTCGGTCACAAGCTGGGCGGACGACGTCGCCGGACTGGCCCGCCTGATCGCCGATGCCGCCGGCCGGCTCGGCCTTGCCGGCTGCCCGCTGCTGGCCTTCGACCTCGCGGCTCCGCTGGCACGCGCCGTGCCGGCAACGGGATGGCAGCCGGACGGCGTGCTGCTGGTCGACACCGCCATTGCGGAGGGGTGGAGCGAGCGGGACTTGCGCCCTGCCCCGCTGACTCCCCGTGCGGATGGCACCCATCTGGCGGTGCTGTGGGCACATCTGCGCGACGCCCATGTTCTGGAACCGCGCGACGCCAGCCATCCGGCCAGGAACGGTGCTCCCCTGCCCGCCCCACGTGATCTGGATGCGATGCTGCGCAGCGCGGCCGTCGCACCGGACCGGTATGGAGCGCTGTGGGCGCTGTGCCTGGACGCCATGCGCGGGGACACCAGGGCCGCTGCCGGGGAGAGCCGCGCCGATGGGCTGGCGGAGGTCGTCAAGCATCTCGCGCCGATGGCCGCCGGCCGGAAAGCCGCCGCTCCGCTGCCGCCGGCCCGGCCCTTCGCCGATCCGCTGCGGGTCTGGCACGACTATGCCGACACGCCCCGTGGCCGCATCCACCTGCGCCGCGCCGGGCGCGGTCGGCCGCTGCTGGCTTTCCAGTCGGCACCGGGGTCGTCGGCACCGCTGCTGCCGCTGCTGCACGGGCTGGCGGCGGAACGGGAGGTCATCGCCCCCGATTATCTCGGCAACGGCGAGTCCGACAAGCCGGAGCGTGCGGTGGACATCGGCGTGCTTGCCGACGACATGCTGGCGCTGGCCGACGCGCTTGGGCTGGACGGGTTCGACCTGTGGGGAACCCACACCGGCGCCTTGGTGGCGCTCGACCTTACGGTCCGCCATCCCGAGCGGATCGGCCGCGCCGTGCTGGAAGCGCCGGTGCTGATCCCGGCGGACTTCAGCGCCGACATCCTCGACCATTACTTCCCGCCACTGGCCGCCGACCGCTGGGGTCTGCATCTGCTCCAGGCCTGGAACATGCGGCGCGACATGTTCCTGTTCTGGCCGTGGTACCGGCAGGAGCGCGCCGCCGCCCGCGATATCGGCGTCCCCGCCGCCACGGTGCTGCATGACTGGACCATGGGGCTGCTGGCGAGCGGCAGCCATTACGACCGCTCCTACCGCGCCGCCTTCCGCTACGACACGCGGACGGCCCTGGTGCGCCTGACCCGTCCAGCCCTGATCTGCGCCGGTCCGGCAGACATGCTGGTCGAAGGGCTGGCGGAGGCGAAGACGCTCGCCCCGGCCGGAACGGAGGTCACGCCGACCCCTGCCACCGTCTGGTATCCCGGTCAGGGTGCCCAGGCGGTGCGCGAAACCATCGACTGCTACGCCGCCTTCCTCGCCGGCAAGCCGGGGACGACAAATCCGCACCCGGTGTCATAAGGCGATACTGCCGCCGCTTCGCCTCAGCCGCCGATGGCGGGCCCCGGCTCAGCCGCCGATGGCGGACTGGGCGCGGGCGGCGCGGTGCAGCGGCGGGGCCGACAGCGAATAGAGGTTGGCCGAGATCTCCCGCACGGCATCGCGCATGTCGTCGAGGAAATTGGGCTGGCCGTTGCGGACGATGTGGGGGGTCAGGCCGGTCAGGCTGACGGCGGCGATCAGCCGGCCGTCCGGCTCGAACAGCGGCATGGCGATGGCGGCCAGCCCCTCGATCACGTCGTCGACCGCCACCGACCATCCGCGCTGCCGCACCTCCTCCAACTCCTTCGCCAGCTGGCGGGGGTCGGTGGTGGTGTGGGGAGTGAGCCGCGTCGTCCCGCGCGACAGCACGCGGTCGACCTCCACCTCCGGCAGATAGGCCAGCAGCACGCGCGGCGCCGCACCGCAGTTCATCGGCAGCTGCCCGCCGACGATCCACCAGCGCACCTCGACCGAGCGGTCGCTGTGGAACTGGTCCAGGCAGACCGCCGATCCATCGTGGTAGACCGACAGGAACACCGTGCTGCCCGTCGACTTCGCCAGCCGCGACAGGATGGTGGAGGCGATCTGGCGCAGGTCGCGGCGTTCCGGCACCGCCCCGGCCAGCTTCAGAATCTCAAGCCCCAGGCTGTATTTCTGGCTCTGAGGGTCGAAGGCGGCGAAGCCATCCTGCACCAGCGTCAGCAGGATGCGCCGTGCCGTCCCCTTGTCGAGCTTCGCGGCGCTGGCGACCTCCGTCAGGGTCAGTGTCGGACCTTCCCGATAGAAGCTGCGCAGCACGGCCAGGGCCCGCGACACCGCGCGGACGCCGAGACCGTTCTTTTCCGTGCCCTGCTCTGCGCCCTGATTGTCCGCGCCCTGGTTGTCGTCCTGTTCGGTGTCCATACGTTCAAGTCCCTTATGGATGTCCCGCATCTCGAGTCCAGGCGGAAACGCTGCTGTCCGGCACAGCCGGCGGAAGACGGTCGAACCGCCATCATCCCGCCGTGGTAGCAGCGCCGGCTAGCATTGATGGCAGGCGCGGAGTTCCGCAACCCCTTTCCGCCGTCCCTAACGCGATGCGCCGTTCGTGTCAAACAGTGACACCAATTTTGCCTGTTGACACGATCCGGCGCAAATGGTTTCCTTGCCCAACAAACAGAACAAGCGCGCCCCGCCGCCTTCGCGGATGGCCGGCGCCCCATGCTCCGGCACGCCGCCGTCCCCCGATTTCCCGGACCGGCCGCCGGCATCCTGCACGAGGGGAGGACTATGCACACCATCGCCCTTGGTGCGTTCACGGTCACGCGGATCGAGGAAATGCTGACGCCGGGCTTCGACCCCGGCTTCCTGTTTCCGGCCTACGACGATGCGATCCTGACCCGGAACCCCGAACTGGCCGAACCGAATTTCCTCGACCCGGCATCGAAGCGCCTGATGTCGAGCATGCACAGCTGGCTGATCCGCACCGACCGCCATGTGATCCTGGTCGATACCGGCTGCGGCAATCACAAGGAACGCCACACGCCCGGCTTCGAGCGCTTCCACATGCTGGACAAGCCCTACTTGCGCAACCTCGCGGCGGCGGGCGTGCAGCCGGAGGACGTGACCCTGGTCATCAACACCCACCTGCACATCGACCATGTCGGCTGGAACACCCAGCTGGTCGACGGGCGCTGGGTGCCGACCTTCCCCAACGCCCGCTACATCTACGGCGCACAGGAATTCAAGCACTGGCGTAGCCCGGAGGGCGGGCTGATCGGCATGCCGGGCAATGGCCCGGTGATGGAGGACAGCGTTCTGCCGGTCTGGGAAGCCGGTCAGGTCGAGCTGATCGAGGACGGCGACCGCATCCTCGACGGGCTTTCGGTGGAACTGGCCCCCGGCCACACCGCCGGCCAGATGTTCGTCCGGCTGGAGTCGGACCGGCACGCCGCCTACTTCACCGGCGACTGCCTGCACCAGCCGATGCAGGTGGCGCGCCCCGACTGGAACAGCCGCTTCTGCGAGGATCAGGCCCAGGCGGTGGCGACCCGCCGCCGGCTGCTGGACCACGCCGCCGACCGCGGCGCCCTGGTCTTCCCCGCCCATTTCGGCGCTCCCCACACCGGCTTCGTCCGCCGGACCGCCGAGACTTTCCGGTTCGAGCCGCTTGCGGCCTGATAATTCAGCCCGATCATACCCGAAAGGGACACCCTCATGAGCATCGCCGCCCTCGACGGCCCGGCCACGCTGATCGACACCCTGCGCACGGCGCTTGGGCCCGACGGCCTGCTGGATGACGAGAAGAGCCGGAATTTCTACGCCAACGACGTGTTCTGGCAGCCGGGCATCGCGCCGCTCGCCATCGCCCTGCCGCGCGACCGCGACGCGGTCGCCGCCACTGTGCGCGCCGCCCATGAGGCCGGCGTGGCGGTGGTGCCGCGCGGCGGCGGCATGTCCTACACCAAGGGCTATCTGCCCGAAGGCCCGAATTCGGTCGTCATCGACAGCCGCCGGCTGAACCGAATCGTCGATCTCGACACCGACAGCCTCTATGTGACGGTGGAGACCGGCTGCACCTGGGCGGCGCTGAACGAGGCGCTGGAGGGTACGGGCTTGCGCACCGGCTATTGGGGACCGCTGTCGGGCATCAACGCCACCATCGGCGGCGCCCTATCGCAGAACAGCGCCTTCTTCGGCTCCGCCCTGCACGGCACCGTGGCGGAAAGCGTGCTGGGTGTCACCGTCGTGCTGGCCGACGGGCGCATCGTCACCACCGGGTCGGGCGGACGCGTCGGCACCAAGCCCTTCACCCGGTCGGGCGGCCCCGACCTGACCGGCCTGTTCCTCGGCGACAACGGCGCCATGGGTTTCAAGGTGGCGGCGACGCTGCGGCTGCACCGCCGGCCGGAGCACACCGATTTCCTGTCCTTCGGCTTCGCCACCATGCAGGCGATGGCCGCAGCACAGGTGGAGATGGCGCGGGCGCGCTGCGTGTCAGAAGGCTTCGGCATCGACCGCACCAAGGTCGAGCATTCGGCCAGCGTCAACAAGCTGTCGGACGGGCTGAAGACGCTGGGCAACGTGGCGAAGGCCGGCAAGTCGCTGTTCCAGGGCGCCAAGGAGGCGCTGAGCGTCGCCACCGCCGGCACCGCCTTCCTCAAGGAGCACAACTTCACCCTCCATCTGGTGGTGGAGGGGCGCAGCGAGACCCAGCTGCGCGAGGCGATGCAGATTGTGCGCGAGATCGGCGCCCGCCACGGCAAGGAGATCGAGAACAGCGTGCCCAAGGTCATGCGCTCCAAGCCCTTCGGGCCGGTGCGCGGCATGCTGGGGCGCGAGGGCCAGCGCTGGGTCCCGATCCACGCTATCTTCCCGCTGGGCGACGCCGACAAGGTGGTCGCCGCCAACGACGCCTTCTTCGCGGAAAAGCGCGGCTTCATGGAGCAGCACGGCATCATCTATTCGGTGATGACCATGACGGTCGGCAACGACTTCTTCCTGGAGCCGGCCTTCTACTGGACCGACGAGATCACGCCGCTGCATGCCGCCAGCCTGGGCGACGAGGTGGTGAAGCCATGGCGCGACCGCCCGGCCAACCCGGCGGCGCGCAACGCGGTGGCCGAGCTGCGCCGCGCGACGCAGGAGCTCTATTGCAGCCTCGGCGGCGTCAGCTGGCAGGTCGCCCGCGACTATCCGTTCCGCGAGATCGTGACCCCCGAAACCTGGTCGCTGCTGGAGGGCGTCAAGCGCGCCGTCGATCCGCAGGGGCTGATGAATCCCGGTTCCCTCGGCCTCGGCCGCTGAGGACCGGGAGCGGAGACATCCACGCCATGGGCTACACCATCACCGAGAAGATCCTGGCACGCGCGGCGGGGCTGCCTGCCGTCCGCGCCGGACAGGACATCAAGGCGAAGCCGGACTTCGTGCTGGCCTACGACTTCCCCGGCTACACCGACGTCTATTTCAAGACGATGAAAGAGGATTTCGGCATCGAGCGGGTGGCCGAGCCGGAGCGCTTCGGCATCTTCATCGACCACATGGTGCCGACCGCCACCGCCAAGGAGGAGGAGCTGCACATCAACACGCGCAACTGGTGCGCGGAGAACGATGTGCCGCTGTTCGAACGGCACGGCATCGGCCATCAGGTGGCGGCCGAGGTCGGCTATGCGACGCCGGGCGCCTTCGTCGTCCATTTCGACGGCCATGTCAGCCAGCTCGGCACCTTCGGCACGCTCGCCATTGGCTTGCGCCGCAACGTGATGGAGGCCTTCGTCAGCGACACCGTGTCGATCCGTGTGCCGGACACCGTGCGGGTGAACCTGCGTGGGTCTTTGCGGCCGGGCGTGATGGCGCGCGACGTCTTCCACCATCTGGTGCGCCGGCTGGGGCCGAGTTCCTGCCGCTTCCAGGTGCTGGAACTCGGCGGGCCGTCGGTGGCGGCGATGTCGACGGAGGGGCTTCAGACCATCACCGGGCTCGCCATGTTCACCGGTGCTTTGACCGCCATCGTCAATCCCGACCCGGTGCGGCTGGACTACGCCCTGCCGCGCGCCCGCAAAAAGCTGGAGCCGGCGTCGAGCGATCCGGACGCCCACTATTCGGCCGTTCACGACATCGACCTGTCGGATCTGGAACCCATCGTCGTCGTCCCGCCGACCCCGGCGGACACCCGCGACCTGACCGAGTTCCTCGGGCTGGAGATCAATGCCGGCTATCTGGGATCCTGCGCGTCGGGCCGGCTGGAGGATCTGCGGGCGGCGGCCAAAGTGCTGGAGGGCCGGCGGGTCAAGACCGGCGTGTCGCTGCACATCGTGCCGACCAGCCAGGAGCTGATGGCGGCAGCGGCGCGCGAGGGTCTGGTCTCCACCCTGGTGGAAGCCGGCGCCTTCGTCTCCTCCCCCAGCTGCGATTACTGCTTCGGCCGCATCGCGACGATGACGGCGGGCCAGCGCGCGGTGTCGACCGGCACGCTGAACGTCCGCGGCCGCATGGGCAGCCCGGACTCCGAGATCTACCTCTGCAACGCCGCGGTGGTCGCCGCCTCCGCCATCGAAGGCCGGATCGCCGATCCGCGCCCGTACCTGTGAGGGCCGCCATGACGATGCCTGTTATGAGGGGCCGCGTCGCCTTCATCTTCGACGAGGTGAATTTCGACGTCGACCAGATCGTCGGCGTCAAGAACATCAAGATCACCGACGTGGCCGAACTGGCGCAGGTCGCCATGCAGACCTACGACCCGGACTTCGCCAAATCGGTGCGGCCGGGCGACCTGCTGGTCGGCGCCGGCAATTTCGGCTACGGCCACCCGCACTACCCGCCGATGAAAGCGATGCGCCATCTCGGCGTCACCGGGGTGATCGCGGAGTCCTTCTCGCCCGGCTACTGGCGCGGCGAGGTCAGCATGGGCTTCCCGCAGGTCAGCTGCCCCGGAATCCTCGGCTTCGTCCGGCGCTGGGACGAGATCGAGGTGGATTGGGCGGCCGGCGTGGTCCGCAACCACACCCAAGGCACCGAAATTCCCTTCGAGCCGCTGCCGCAGGCGGATGCCGAGATGATCGAGGCCGGCGGCCTCGTCCCCTTCCTGAAGCGGCAGGCGGCCCAGCAACGCGAACAAAAGGACCATGCCAATGTCTCGGGGATCTGAATTCCGCAACCGTGTGCTGGCGCAGAAGACCGTCTGGTCGGCCGGCGCCTATGACGCCCTGTCCGCCCGCTTCATCGAAGCGGCCGGCTTCGACGCGCTGATGACCTCGGGCTTCGGCGTCTCGGCCTCCTTCCTCGGCCAGCCGGATGCCGAGCTCTACACCATGTCGGAGAACCTGACGGTGGTCCGCAACGTGGTGTCGGCGGTCAATGTGCCGGTCATCGCCGACATCGACACCGGATACGGCAACGCAATCAACGTGATGCGCACGATCCGCGAGTTCGAGGCGTCGGGCGTGTCAGCCGTCATCATGGAGGATCAGGTGGCGCCCAAGCGCTGCCCGATCTGCGTCGGCGGGGTCGAGGTGATCCCGATGGACGAGGCGGTCGCCAAGATCGAGGCGGCGGTGGCCGCCCGGCGCGATCCCAACATGCTGATTATCGCCCGCACCGACGTGGTCGATCCGGCTGCCGCGATGGAGCGCGGGCGCGCCTATGTCGCCGCCGGCGCCGACATGATCCAGCCGATCAGCAAATGCTTCCAAAACATCGACGGACTGCGCGCCATGCGCGAGGCGGTCGGCGTGCCGCTGTCGTTGCAGCTGCTCGGCTGGCTGGAAAAGCTGTCGGCCGACGAGGTCGAGGAGGTGGCCGGCATGGCGACCTACGCGCTGGTGCCGCTGATGACCGTCGCCTCGGCGCTGAAGGAGAATCTGGCCGCACTCGCCGAACGCCGCTCCACCCGCGACCTGCCGCGCCCGGTGACCGACCACAACAGCTTCATCGACTTCATCGGCTTCCCGCAGATCGAGGAATTGCAGAAGCGCTACCTGAAGACCGCCTGACGATCCTTTGCCGGCGGGCACCGCCCGCCGGGGCCAAGGGCAACGCAAAAGACGACCAATCCACGGAGGAACCCCATGTTCGGTAGGCGCACTCTCCTTGCCGCCGCGGCGGCCCTGGCCCTGATCATTCCCGTCGCCGGCACCACCGGCGCACAGGCGCAGCAACCCCCGGTCCGCATCGCCCTCATCGGGCCGATGAGCGGCACCGGCGCCTTCGAAGGCCAGCTCGGCCTGGAAGGCGCGCAGGCGATGGCCGCGGTGATCAACGCCAAGGGCGGTGTGGCCGGCGGCCGCAAGATCGAGCTGCTGACCTATGACGACAAGGGCTCCCCCGAGGATGGCGTCAGCGCCGCCAAGCGGGCGATGGAGCAGGACAACGTCGACATGATCATCGGCGGCTGGTTCAGCGCCGTCGCCCTGTCGATGAAGGAAGTGACGCGCGACAAGATCATCACCGTCATGACCAGCTCCCAGCACCCGAAGGTGACGGAGGAGGGGCACAAGTACCTGTTCCGCCTGAACGCCACCTCGGCGATGATGTCGGAGTTCTATTCGAAGGCGATCTGCGACCGCATCAAGCCCAAGTCCATCGCCTTCATGAACGTCAACGACGACTGGGGCCGGCTGGAGCTGGACAACTACACCAAGCTGCTGACCGGCTGCGGCATCGAGGTGAAGGGGCACGAGTTCTACAACCGCACCGACACGGACTTCACCACCGCGCTGACCAAGCTGAAGTCGCTGAACGCCGACGCCATCTATGTCGCGGCGATCAACACCTCGCAGGGCGCCACCATCTACCGGCAGATCAAGCAGACCGGCTATCGCGGCAAGGTCATCGCGTCGGCCGGCAACATGAACCCGAAGCTGGTCGAGCTGTCCGGCAACTCTCTGGAGCAGGTCTATTCCGCCTCGCCCTTCACCGAGGACGGCGCCGCCCCGTCGCTGAAGCCGTGGCTGGACCAATACCGTAAGGACTACAAGAACGATCCGTCCTTCATCGCCGCGCTCGGCGCCCAGGCGGTGCAGACCCTCGCCTTCGGCGTCGATGCCGCCGGCGGCGATCCGCGCGCCTACGACAAGATTGCCGCGGCTCTGAAGTCGCAGGCGGTCCCGACCGTGATGGGGGAACTGCGCTTCTCCGACAAGGGACAGGCGAGCCAGGCGATCCATCTGGTGCAGGTCCAGAAGAAGCAGATCGTCAGCGTCCGGGACTGAGTGGCGGCTGGTGAAAATCCCTCTCCCAAAAAGGGAGAGGGAGACTCCCGACAGGAAGATTCGACATGGATTTCACCGTCTTCGCCCAGCAGATCGCGAACGGCCTGGTCAACGGGATGGCCTATGTGCTCATCGCCACCGGGCTGACGCTGGTCTTCGGGGTGCTGCGCATCGTGAATTTCGCCCATGGCGAGTTCTACATGCTCGGCGCCTACATCACCTATTTCGTCGGCACCCTGTTCGGGCTCGACTACATCGCGGCGGCGGCGATCTCGGCCGTGGTGGTGGCGGGGCTCGGCGTCGCCGCCAACAAGCTGATCTTCTGGCCGCTGCGCCGCGACCATGAATTCACCATCCTGCTGTCCAGCCTCGGCCTCGCCCTGCTGATCGCCAACGGCGGCGAGCTGCTGTTCGGCGCCGATCCGAAATATGTCGAGAGCCCCTTCGCCGACGAGGTGCTGGAGATCGGCACGGTGACGCTGACCCAGCAGCGCGTGCTGGTCTTCGCCGCCGCCGTGGTGGCGCTGATCGCGGTCTACCTGTTCATCCGCTATTCGCGCTTCGGCAAGATGATGCGGGCGACGGCGCAGAACCCGGACGGTGCGGCGCTGACCGGCATCAACATCGGGCTGGTCCACACCTACACCTTCGCGCTCGCCTGCGGGCTGGCGGCGCTGTCGGGCGCGCTGGTCGGCCCCACCGTGATGATCTTCCCGACCATCGGCAACTGGGCGGTCCTGAAGGGCTTCATCGTCGTCATCATGGGCGGTCTGGGCAGCGTCACCGGCGCCCTCTTCGCCGGCCTGCTGCTGGGCGTCATCGAATCGCTGGGCGGCGGCTACATCTCCCTCGGCTTCATGGAGGCCATCGGCTACGCGATGATCATCGCGGTCCTGCTGTGGCGCCCCAACGGCCTGTTCAGCACGGCGCGGGGTCTGCGATGAACACCAACTCTCATGGGCATTCCCTGGGCCAGCCCCTGGCAATCGCCGGCGGCATCGCCGCCCTGGCCGTCCTGCCCTTCCTGGCCGGCAACGCCTATCTGGAACATCTGCTGGTGCTGTGGATGCTGTATGCGCTGCTGGCGCTCAGCCTCAACATCGTGATCGGCTATCTCGGCGAACTCACCTTCGGCCATGCCGCCTTCGTCGGCGTCGGCGCCTACACCTCGGCGATCCTGTCGACGCAGCTGGGATTGCCGCCGCTGCTGGGGCTGCCGCTGGCCGGGCTGGTGGCGGCTGGCTTCGGGCTGGTCATCGGCTATGCCGCGCTGCGCGTGGTCGGGCCGCAGTTCGCCATCCTGACGCTGGGCTTCGGCGCCATCCTGTTCACCATCACCAACCATTGGGTCGATCTGACGCGCGGGCCCATGGGCATCACCGACATCCCGCCGATGGCAATCGGCCCGCTGGCCTTCGACAGCGCCCGCCCGACCTATTATCTGGTGCTGGCGCTGGTGCTGGCGACCGCCTATCTCTGCCACGCGCTGGTGGGCAGCCGCACCGGCCGCGCCTTCCTGGCGGTGCGGGAGAATGCGCCGCTCGCCGCCTCGCTCGGCATCAACGTCTTCCACACCAAGCTGATGGGCTTCGTCGCCGCCACCGCCATCGCCGGCATCGGCGGCGCCATCTACGCCCACTATATCCGCGTCATCACCCCCGACATCATGGGCGTCCACAATGTCGCCGCCCTGATCATCGTCGTCATCATCGGCGGGCGCGGCACCATCCTGGGTCCGATCCTGGGGGCGCTGGTCTATATCGGCCTGCTGGAATCGCTGCGCGTCGCCGGCCCGCTGCGCATGGTCATCTTCGCGGCCCTGCTGACCGGCACCGTCGTCTTCCTGCCGGGCGGGCTGATCAGCCTGTGGCAACGCTGGCGTAACGCCCACAAGTCGGAGAACAATCTGCCGGCCACGCCCACCGGCTTGCCCAGCACGGAGGGAGGTGCGAAATGAGCCCCGCCGCAAACTCAGGTGAAATCCTCGCCGTTAGCAACCTGACCCGCATCTTCGGCGGCCTGACCGCGGTGCGCGACGTCACCATGACGGTGCAGGCCGGCGAGGTGGTTGGGCTGATCGGGCCGAACGGCGCCGGCAAGACGACGCTGTTCAACATGCTGGGCGGCTCGCTGCCGCCCTCGTCGGGCAGCATCCGCTTCGCAGGCACCGACTGCACAGGCGCACCGTCGCACGTCATGGGCCAGCGCGGCGTGTCGCGCACCTTCCAGATCACCAGCCTGTTCCCCAGCCTGACCGCGCTCGACAATGTGCGCAGCGCCGCCTTCCGCACGACGCGGGCCGGCTGGGGGGCCGCCATCCTGCGCAGCCCGGCCTATCGGCGGGAAGAGGCGGAGCTGCGGCGCAAGGCGCTGGAGATCCTGGCCTTCTGCGATCTCGACCACCGCGCCGACACGCTGGCCGACGCCATGTCCTACGGCGAGCAGCGCCGGCTGGAGATCGCCATCGCGCTGGCCGCCGAACCGCGCCTGCTTCTGCTCGACGAGCCGGCCGCCGGCATGAATCCGGAGGAGGGCCAGCGGCTGGTCGAGATGATCCGCCGCATCCGCGCCCGCGGCGTCACCGTTCTGCTGGTGGAGCATCACATGCGCGTGGTCGCCAGCGTCTGCGACCGGCTGGTGGTGCTGGACCATGGGGTGAAGATCGCCGAGGGACCGCCGGCCAAGGTGCTGAACGATCCGGAAGTGATCCGCGTGTATCTGGGACGGGAGCCGGTCGATGCTTAAGGTCGAAGGTCTGAAGGTCCGCTACGGCCACCGCGAGGCGGTCCACAACGTCTCGCTGACCGTCGAGGACGGCGAACTGGTCACGCTGGTCGGCTCCAACGGCGCCGGCAAGACGACGACGCTGAAGGCGATCTCCGCCCTGCTGCGGCCGAGCGGCGGAACGATCACCTTCGACGGCGAGCGCATCGACAGGCTGGCGCCGCACCAGGTGATCGAGCGCGGGCTGGTCCATGTGCCGGAAGGCCGCCAGCTTTTCCCCGAGATGACGGTGCTGGAGCATCTGGAGCTGGGCGCGCTGCGCGGCCGGCCCGGCAGCATGGGCTTCGCCGAGCGGCTGCGCTGGGTCTATGAGCTGTTTCCCATCCTGGCCGAACGCCGCACCCAGAAGGCCGGCACGATGAGCGGCGGGCAGCAGCAGCTGGTCGCGTTCGGCCGCGGCCTGATGGCCAACCCGAAATGCCTGATGCTGGACGAGCCGACGCTGGGGCTGGCGCCGATCATCGTCGACACGCTGGCCGACACCATCAGGAACCTGCACGGCACCGGCATCACCATCCTGCTGGTCGAGCAGCGCGTGGATCTGGCGCTGCGTCTGGCCGACCGCGCCTATGTGCTGGAGACCGGGCGGGTGGTGATGGAGGATTCGGCCCAGACCCTGCTGGCCGATCCCCGCATCAAAACCGCCTATCTCGGGCTGTGACGGGCATGTCCGGCACGGAGGTGGTGGAGCGGGCACGGGCGATCCTCGGGCCAGCCCATGTGCTGGTCGGGCCGGCCGACACCGCGCCCTTCCTGGCGGACTGGCGCGGGCGCTACCGCGGTGCGGCGCTGGCCGTGGTCCGGCCGGCCGATGCGGCGCAGGTGGCAGCCATCGTCCGGCTGTGCGCGGAGACGGGCACGCCGCTGGTGCCCCAGGGCGGCAACACCGGCGTGGTCGGCGGCGCCATCCCCGACGACAGCGGACGGAGCCTCGTCCTCTGCCTGTCGCGCCTGACCTGCATCCGCGATGTCGATCCCATCGGCGACAGCCTGACGGTGGAGGCCGGCTGCACCCTCGCTGCGGTCCAGGCCACCGCCGAGGAAGCCGGGAGGCTGTTCCCGATGAGCCTGGGCAGCGAGGGCAGCTGCCAGATCGGCGGCACCATCGCCACCAACGCCGGGGGAACCGCCGTCCTGCGCTATGGCCCGATGCGCGACCTCGTGCTGGGGCTGGAGGTGGTATTGCCCGACGGCACGCTGTGGAACGGGCTGCGGGCACTGCGCAAGGACAACACCGGCTATGCCCTGAAGCACCTGTTCATCGGGGCGGAGGGCACGCTGGGCATCGTCACCGCGGCGACGCTGAAGCTGTTCCCAAGGCCGCAGAGCGTTGCCACCGGCTTCCTCGCCCTGCCCTCGCTGGATGCGGCCCTGCAAGTGTTCGCCCAACTGCGCGGTGCGCTGGGCGACCGGGTGACCACGGCGGAAATCCTGTCGGAGTCGCAGCTGGCCTCGGTTCTGGCCCATGTGCCGGGCACTGCCCGGCCGCTCGGCACACTCATGCCCTGGTATCTGGTGGTCGAGGTCACCGACCCGATGCAGGGGCTGGATCTGGCCGCACGGCTGGAGGATTTGCTGGCAATCGGGCTGGAGGACGGCAGCGTCGCCGATGCGGCCGTGGCCCGCAGCCAGGCTCAGGCGAATGCGATGTGGAAGCTGCGCCACAGCGTGTCGGAGGCCAACCGCAAGAGCGGCATCGTCGTCGGCCACGACACCGCGGTGCCGGTCGCCCGCATCCCCGACTTCGTCGCCCACGCCACTATGGCTATCGAGAGAGTGCGGCCGGATGCCCGTGTGGTGGCGGTGGGGCATATCGGCGACGGCAACATCCATCTGGTCGCCATCCTGCCGGACAGCCTCCGCACATCGGGCGAGCCGCTGGACCGCATCGCCCAGGCGATCAGCGCGGCGGTCCATGAACAGGCAATCGCGCTCGGCGGCACCATCAGCGCCGAGCATGGCATCGGCCAGAGCATGCGCGACGCGCTCGCCGCCTTCAAGGGACCGGCGGAAATGGCGCTGATGCAGGGCATCAAGCAGCTGTTCGACCCGCAGGGCCTGATGAATCCAGGCAAGGTCGTGGCGGCCCGACACTGACCTTTGTGCCGCCGGCTCAGGCCACCGCCGTTATCACATGCGCCTGAATTTTGCCGTCGATGGGACCGTCGGCGAAATGCCGGGCGATGGCCTGGGCGGCGAGGTCCGTCACCTCGTCGAGACGGCTTGCATCCCGTGCCTCGATCTCCAGGCGCATGGGCGTTCCCTGGCAAAAGCCGGTCGCCGGATCGGCAGCCGTCGCCGCCCGGCTGCGCAGGGTCACGGTCTCGATTGCGATGTCGGTGAAGCCGGCTTTTTGGAGGTCGTCGCGGACCCGCCCGGTGTCATGGTAGCCATGCGGCGTCCGTGCCATGAAGCCGAGCGGATCGTCGGGAAAGGCCGCGGCGACGGCAGCGCTGACGACCGCGGCGATCTCGTTGTCCTCGATCCGGTCCCACACGCTGAACAGGAAGCGGCCTCCCGGCTTCAGCACCCGGCGTGCTTCGGCAAACCCCGCGGGCTTGTCCGGGAAGAACATCACGCCGAACTGGCAGACGAGCGCATCGAAGCCATCGCTCTCGAAGGGCAGGCTCAGGGCGTTCGCCTGCCGCCATATCACCTGCGAGGCATCCAGTTTCTGCGCCGCATGGTCGAGCATCGGCTGATTGAGGTCCGTCGCAACGAGTTCGACGCTTGCCGGCAGGGTCTGGACCAGGGCGCGCGTCACGATCCCGGTTCCGGCCGCCGTTTCCAGAATCCGCCCCTCCATCCCCACAAGCCGCCGTGCCATATCGCCGGCATAGGGTTCGAACAGGAGGGGGCCGAGATAACGGTCATAGAGTGCCGGAATCGCCCCTGCGAATGCCTTGTCCACGTCAGCCATGTCGCCCCCCATTTCAAAATGCGGGATCGCTCAGCTTATTCCCCGCCGACGATGCGGGCGACGGCCAATTGGGGGCGGACGCCTGCTCCTTGGGTCCGGCAATCGACGAAATCGCAACAAAAAGCCCTGTAGAGCCATGCGTTTCGGCATGGCTCTACAGGGCGTGCAGTTATCTTAGGAAATGGATTGTTCAGCGGTCCGACCGGGTGAGGAGCCGCAGGACCAAGGCTGCGGCCGAGGCGGCTGTGGCGACGGCGACCACGCCGTTCCAGCCCCAGGCGGCCAGGGCCTGGCTGCCCAGCGTGGCGCCGGCCGCCATGCCGATGAACATGCCGACCATCAGCACCGCGTTCAGGCGGCTGCGGGCGGCCGGGTCGATGCCGTAGACGATGGTCTGGTGGGCGATCAGCGAGGCCTGGACGCCCAGGTCGAAGCCGACGGCGCTCGCCACCAGCAGCCACAGGCGGCCACCCTCGGGCAGCAGCGGCGACAGCGCCATGGCGGCGAAGGACAGCACGGCCAGACCGGCGCCCAGCCGGGTCATCAGCGCCGGGCCGCGGCTGTCGGCGATGCGGCCGGCAATCGGCGCCACCAGCGCACCGGCCGCACCGGCCAGACCGAAGGCACCGGCCGCAGCGGCGCCCAGATGGAACGGCGCGCCATGCAGCATCACCGCCAGGGTCGACCAGAAGGCGCTGAAGCCCAGCGACAGCAGACCCTGCGCCATCGCCGCCCGGCGCAGGCCGGGATGACGGGCCCACAGCGTGACCAGCGACCCCAGCAGCTCGCCATAGCCAAGATCGGTCGTCGGCGCGAAGCGCGGCAGCCCACGCCACAGCGCGGCGCCCAGCAGGGCGATGCTGCCGGCGGCGGCAACGAACACGGCACGCCAGCCGAACTGTTCGGCGATGACGCCGCTGACCACCCGCGACAGCAGGATGCCCAGCAGCAGGCCGGTCATCACCGTGCCGACCACCCGGCCGCGATGCTCCGCCGGGGCCAGCGTCGCAGCGGCGGGGACGATGTCCTGCGCCAGCGTCGCCGAAAGCCCCATCACGAGGCTCGCCGCCAGCAAGCCGCCGATGGACGGCGCGAAGCCCGCCGCCAGCAGGGCCGCGACCAGCACCGACACCTTCGCCAGGATGATGCGGCGGCGGTCGAAGCGGTCGCCCAGCGGCGCCAGCAGCAGGATGCCGAAGGCGTATCCCAGCTGGGTCAGCGTCGGCACCCAGCCGACCGTCCGGTCCGCCGCCCCGATGTCGGCGCCGAGCACGCCCAGCATCGGCTGGCTGTAATAGAGGGTCGCCGCCGCCAGACCGGTGCCCGCGGCCATCAGGAACACCAGCGGCCGGCTCATCCCTCCGTCATGCGCAGGCGCCAGCGGGATTGCACTTGCCATCGGCGTTGCATGCGCGGTTTGAATGGTTGTCATCGTTCGATCCCCTCAAGGGCAAACAGTGTCTTGGTTGAGAGGGAGTATGGCGGCGGGGCGCAGGAGACGGTAGCCGGACCGGGTGTAGATTTGCTATACGCTTCACGTATGAGCAATGACCTCTCGGCGGTCGGCAGCGACCGCATCGCCCTGCTGGAGACCTTCGTCCGCATCGTGGAGGCGGGGAACCTGTCGGCTGCGGCCGCACAGCTGGGCAGCACCCAGCCGACGGTCAGCCGCCGCCTGCAACTGCTGGAACGGACGCTCGGCGTCCGGCTGCTGCACCGCTCCACCCACCGGATGAACCTGACGGAGGACGGCACCCTCTGTTACGAGCGGGCCAAGGATCTGCTGGCCGGCTGGCAAATGCTGGAAAGCGATGTCCGCGGCGCCGACGACCAGCCGACCGGCCATCTGCGGGTGCTGGCACCGCATGCGTTCGGGCAGCAGCAGCTGATCGGGCCGGTGGCGGACTATCTGCGCCGCTATCCGCGGATGACGGTGGAATGGCTGCTGCACGACCGCATGCCGGACTTCATCGCCGAGGGCATCGACTGCGCCATCCGCGTCGGCGAGATCGCCGATCCGTCGGTGGTCGCCCTGCGGCTGGCGGAAGTGCCGCGGATCGCCGTCGCCTCCCCCACCCTGCTCGGCGGCCGGCCGCTGCCGCAGCATCCGGACGAGTTGGCGGACCTGCCCTGGCTGGCTCTGCGCACTTTCTACCGGGGAGAGGTGACGCTGACCCATGCCGGGACCGGCGAGACGGTCGGCTTCCCCATCCGGCCGCGCCTGTCCACCGACGGGCTGCAGGCGATCCGCAACGCGGCGCTCCTCGGGCTGGGGGCGGCCATCGCCTCGCAATGGGCGCTGGTGGACGATCTTGCGGCGGGCCGGCTGGTGCATCTGGCGCCGGACTGGCAGGCGCCCACCCTGCCCGTCAGTCTGGTCTATCATCCCGCCCGCCACCAGCCGGCCCGCCTGCGCCGTTTCATCGAGGTGATGCGCGTCGCCGTGCCCCTCGCCTTCCGCGCGGTGCAGGCGCCATAGCGTCAAAAGGCGGCAGCATTGCCACGGCTTTGCTATGGTGTCCGCGACTTGTTCAGGAAGGCCGATGTTCATGCACGAGTATGTCCGCAAAATCCTCACCGCGCGCGTCTATGACGTGGCGATCGAAAGCCCGCTCGACCCGATGCCGCGGCTGTCGCAGCGCCTGAACAACATCGCCCTGCTGAAGCGCGAGGATCTGCAACCCGTCTTCTCCTTCAAGCTGCGCGGCGCCTACAACAAGATGGTCGGGCTTCCGCCGAAGGCGCGGGAGCGCGGGGTGGTGTGCGCGTCGGCCGGCAACCACGCCCAGGGCGTGGCGCTGTCGGCGCAGAAGCTGGGCATCAAGGCGGTGATCGTCATGCCGCGGACGACGCCGGCCATCAAGGTCCAGGCGGTCAAGAGCCGCGGCGGCAAGGTCGTTCTGCACGGCGACGTCTTCGACGACGCCTATCTCCATGCCCGCCAGATTGAGGCCGACAAGGGGCTGACCTTCATCCACCCCTATGACGATCCCGACGTGATCGCCGGCCAGGGCACCGTCGGCATGGAAATCCTGCGCCAGCACCCGCACCCGCTGGACGCCATCTTCGTGCAGATCGGCGGCGGCGGGCTGGCCGCCGGAATCGCCGCCTACGTCAAGTTCCTGCGCCCCGACGTGAAGGTGATCGGCGTCGAGCCCGACGACGCGGCCAGCATGGGCGCCGCCATCGCGGCCGGAAAGCGCGTGCAGCTGGATCAGGTCGGGCTGTTCGCCGACGGCGTCGCCGTCCGTCAGGTCGGATCCGAGACCTTCCGGCTGTGCAGCGAACTGCTGGACGAGGTCATCACCGTCAACACCGACGAGATCTGCGCCGCCGTCAAGGACATCTTCGAGGACACCCGCGCCATCACCGAACCGTCGGGTGCCGTCGGTCTGGCCGGCCTGAAGAAATATGCCGGGCGCGAAGGGTTGCAGGGCAAGGGGCTGGTGGCCATCGGCAGCGGCGCCAACATGAATTTCGACCGGCTGCGCCACATCGCCGAACGGGCGGAGATCGGCGAACGGCGCGAGGCGCTGCTCGCCGTCACCATTCCCGAACGGCCGGGCGCCTACCGGCAATTCATCCAGGCGCTGGGCAAGCGGTCGATCACCGAATTCAACTACCGCTACGCCGACGACCGCGAGGCGCAGATCTTCGTCGGCGTCCAGCTGACCGAGGGCGATGCGGAGAAGCGCCAGATCATCGATCTGCTGCGCGGGCTGGACTGCCCGGTTCTGGACATGAGCGACAACGAGATGGCGAAGCTCCATGTCCGCTACATGGTCGGCGGCCGGGTGCGCGGGTTGAAGGACGAGCTGCTCTACCGCTTCCAGTTCCCGGAGCGGCCGGGCGCCCTGCTGAAGTTCCTGAACGGCCTGGCGCAGGAGTGGAACATCTCGCTGTTCCATTACCGCAACCACGGCGCCGACTATGGCCGCGTGCTGGCCGGCATCCAGGTGCCGGACAAGGACCGGACGCGGTTCCGGCGCTGCCTGGACGAGCTTGGCTATCCCTGCTGGGATGAGACCGGCAACCCGGCCTACCGGATGTTCCTGGCCGAACCGCAGGGCTGATGCCCGGAGCGCTCCCTAAAAGCTGGCAAGTTGGTCCTTACATGTTTACAAATACCTGACAGCCGAGGGACGGCAGCCAGCGGAGCGGGAGTGACAGGATGGAGTCGAGTGAACACGGCGCGATGACCGCTGCGGTGTCGGACGGCGGGGAGGGCACGCCGCTGCTCCGCCCCCGCCAGACGCCGCTGGTCACGCGGATCTACCAGCTGCTGCTGGCCCAGATCAGCGCCGGCGATTTCAAGCCCGACGAGCGCCTGCCCGGCGAGAACGACCTCGCCGCCCGCTTCCAAGTGTCGCGCCCGGTGGTGCGGGAGGCCTTGAAGCGGCTGCGCAACGACGGGCTGATCTATTCCCGCCAGGGCGCCGGCAGTTTCGTCCGGGTGGCGGCGGAGGAAAGCCAGCCGGTGCTGGGCTATGCGCCGGTGGAAACGATCGCCGACATCCAGCGCTGTTACGAGTTCCGCCTGACCATCGAGCCGGACCACGCCTATCACGCGGCCTTGCGCTGGAACGACGCAGCACTCGACCGCATCGCCGCGGCTCTGAGCCTGATGGACGATGCGACCCGTGCCCACCGGCACCGCGAGGATGCCGACTACGCCTTCCACACCGCCATCGCCGAAGCGACGAACAACCATTATTACATGTCGTCGATGCAGGCGCTGAAGGACCACATCTCCGTCGGCATGAAGTTCCATGGCGTGTCGCTGATGGGTCCGAGCTCCGGCCTGACCGGCGTGTACGACGAACATCGCGGCATCTTCGACGCCATCCGCCAGCGGGACGGCGAAACCGCACGCCAGCGGATGCGCAAGCATCTGGAAGGCTCGCGCGACCGGGTGTTCGAAGGGCGGGCGCTGGACCTCTCGCTGTAAATCGCTGACCTGCAATTGCTTTCCGGCAGAACCGCACCGCCCGGCCGTCGCTGGTGCAGGCGGACCGGCGCGCCCGCGGCTTGTTGGCGCAACATGTAAATCTGCATTGCCCGATCTCCCCGCCATATTCCTTATTTTTGCCCTCAACAACATTACAACATATTGACATCTCCGCAGCGCTATGATGGAGTGGGTCATCGTCAAGGGCGTCGGGAGCGCCCGGCTGCCGGCCGTCGCACTGCGATGACCGCCGCCCTCAAGGATGGGGACCACCCATGGACAGCATGGTTCCACAGGACGGATCGCCACAGGGCATCCAGGCGGCGGCCGGATCATCGGCAACGCTGCATCCGTGCCTGATCGCCGACGACCTGACCGGGGCGCTCGACACCGCTGCACAGTTCGCCACCGCACAGTTCGCCGCCATCGCCGGTCCGATCCCCGTCTACTGGCAGAGCCTGCCCTATCCGGCATTGCCGAATGCGCTCGCTTTCGACAGCGGCACGCGCGAGGCGACGCGGGACGAGGCCCGCCGCCGGGTCGCCGCCATCGCCGCCGGCCTGCCGCGCAGCCCCGGCTCGCTGCATTACGCCAAGCTCGACAGCCTGTTGCGCGGCCATGCCGGGGCGGAAATCGCCGCCTGGATCGCCGCCACCGCTCCCGATCATGTCATCGTCGCCCCCGCCTTCCCCTACCAGGGCCGCATCACGCGCGGCGGTATCCAGCTTGCCCGCGGCGATGACGCCCGCAGTTGGACAGCCGCGGCCAGCGACCTGCGCGCCGATCTGGAGCGGGAAGGCTTTGCGGTCCAGCCCTGCTGCCCCGGCGCGGCGGTGCCAGCGGGTGTCAGCCTGTGGGATGCCGAAACCGATGCAGATCTCGACGCCATCGCCGCCGCCGGCCTCGCGCTGAACGGGCGCGTGCTGTGGTGCGGCAGCAGCGGGCTGGCCGGAGCGCTGGCCCGCCAGATGGGCACCGCCGCCTGCGATCCCGTGGCCATGCGGCTGCCACGGCCGATTCTCGGGCTGTTCGGTACCAACCACCCGGCGATGACGGCGCAGATCGACGCCTGTCCGGAACATGTGCTGGCGCTGCCCGACGGCGGCCCGACCTCGGCCACGGTGCTGGCCCAGCGGCTGGACCGCGACGGCATCGCGCTCGCCACCCTCGCCCTGCCCGACGGGCTGGCGCGGAGCGACGCGGCGCAACGGATCGAACGGGAATTCGCCCGGCTGGTCCGCCGGCTCGACCCGCCCGGCACGCTGCTGGCGGCGGGCGGCGAGACCCTGCGCGGCCTCTGCCTCGCCCTGGAGGCCGACCGGCTGGACCTCGACGGCCATGTCTGGCCGGGGGTGCCCTGCTCCATCCTGCGCGGCGGACGCTTCCACGGGGTCCGCGTCATTTCGAAATCGGGCGCGTTCGGCGACCCGTCACTGCTGCGCCGGCTGCTTGCGCTGGCTGCGCCGCTTCATCAGGGAGAACAAGCATGACACCGCATCTGGCCATCACCATGGGCGATCCGGCCGGCGTCGGGCCGGAGATCATCGTGAAGGCCTGCGCGCGTCTGAAGGACCGGCTGGCCGACGGGTCGCTGCGCCTGCTGGTCATCGGCAGCAACCCCGCCCTCCATGCGGCACGCGATGCGCTCGGCAGCGACCTCGACTTCCCCGAGGTGGGCGACATCGACGGCGAGTGGCCGGCGCTGGCCTGCCTCCAGGCCGGGCCGGAGGGCGAGCCGATCCGTCCCGGCGTGCTGTCGGTCGACGGCGGCCGCTTCGCCTATCTGGCGGTGGAGCGCGCGGTGCGGCTGGCCGAAGCCGGCCGCATCCACGGCATCGTCACCGCACCCCTGAACAAGGAGGCGATGAACAAGGCCGGCTATCACTTCGCCGGGCACACCGACCTGCTGGCCGAACTGACCGGCGCACGCGGTTCGGTGATGATGCTGGCCCACGGCAACATGCGGGTCAGCCACGTCACCACCCACATCGCGCTGGAGGATGTGCCGAAGAAACTGACGCCGGAACGGCTGCGCTACGTCATCGACCGCACGGACGAGACGCTGGCCGGGCTCGGCCTGCCGCGCCGTCGCATCGCCATCGCCGCGCTGAACCCGCATGCCGGCGAGGGCGGGCTGTTCGGCCGCCAGGACATCGAGGTGACCGAGCCGGTGATCCGCCAATGCGTCGCCGACGGGCTGGATGTCGTGGGGCCGGTGCCGGGCGACACCATCTTCGTCAAGCTGCGCGCCGGCCAGTATGACGCGGTGGTCGCCATGTACCACGACCAGGGCCACATCCCGGTCAAGCTGCTGGGCTTCAACGTCAATCCGGAAACCGGCACCTGGGACGCGCTGAGCGGCGTCAACATCACGCTCGGCCTGCCGATCATCCGCACCTCCGTCGACCACGGCACCGCCTTCGACATCGCCGGCAAGGGCATCGCCAACGAGCTGAGCCTGATCGAGGCCATCGACTACGCCGAAAAGCTGGCCGCCACCCGCGTGCGCGTCGCCGCCTGAGGAACCCGATCATGAACACCATCGACCTGACCACGCCCATCGACCTGCTCCGTCCGCCCCGCGTCGTCTTCGGCGCCGGCACCGCGGCGGAGACCGGCCGCTGGGTGCGCGAGCGCGGCCTGACCCGCATCCTGGTGGTCGCCGACGCCTTCAACGCGGCGCGGGTGGACCGGCTGGGGCTGGAGGGCGCCGTCACGATCTTCGCCGACATCAAGCCCGAACCCGACGTTCCCAACCTTGAGGCGCTGCTCGCGGTCGCCGAACGGGTGGAGCCGCAGGTGGTGATCGGCTTCGGCGGCGGCAGCGCCATGGATCTGGCCAAGCTGGCCGCCGTGCTGCCCGGCAGCGGCCAGACCATCCGCGACGTGGTCGGGCCGGAGAAGGTGGCGGGCAAGCGCGCCGTCCTGGTGCAGGTGCCGACCACCGCCGGCACCGGCAGCGAGGTCGGCACCCGCGCGCTGGTCACCGACCCGGCGACGATGAGCAAGCTGGCGGTGCAGAGCGTCCATATGCTGGCCGATGTCGCGGTGGTCGATCCCGACCTGACGCTGAGCGTGCCGGCCGCGGTGACCGCCGCCACCGGCGTCGACGCGCTGGCCCATTGCGTGGAGGCCTACACCAACCGCAAGGCCCATCCGCTGATCGATCTCTATGCGCTTGAAGGCATCCGGCTGGTCGGCCGCTTCCTGCCGCGCGCCATCGCCGACGGCAACGACCGCGAGGCGCGGGCCGGCCTGTCGCTGGCGTCCTTCTATGGCGGCATCTGCCTGGGTCCGGTCAACACCGCCGCCGGCCATGCCGTCGCCTATCCGCTGGGCACCCGCCACCACATCCCGCATGGCGCCGCCAACGCGCTGATCTTCCCGCATGTGCTGGCCTTCAACGCGCCGGCCGTCCCGGCCAAGACCGCCGCCGTTCTGGAAGCGCTGGGCCTGCCGACGGTCGCCGATCCGGCCGCGGTGTTCAAGGCCGCGCACGATTGGTGCGTGAAGCTCGGCTGCACCATGCGGCTGTCGGCGTTCGGCGTGCCCGAAGCCGATCTGCCGCGCATGGCCGAGGAGGCGCACGCCATCCGCCGGCTGCTCGACAACAACCCGCGCGATCTCAGCCGCGAGGACATCCTGGGCATGTACCGCGCCGCCGCCTGACGGCGCGGCGCCAGCCCTCATCCCGTTCGTGAAAAGGCCAATCCCATGAGCAAGACCAGCGGCAAGATCGGCGGACCCTTCGTCGCGATCGTCACCCCCTTCGACGGCGACGAACGCGTCGAATTCGCAGCGCTGCGACGGCAGGTGAAGCGGCAGGCGTCCGCCGGCAACGGCGTCTTCTGCGCCGGCACCAACGGCGAATTCTACGCCCTGTCCTTCGACGAGAAGCTGGCGGTGGCGGAGACCTGCGTCGAGGCCGCCGACGGCACGGTGCCGGTGCTGGCCCATATCGGCGAGATCTCCACCAACCAGACCATCGCGCTGGGCAAGGCGGTCGAACGGCTGGACGTCAAGGCGGTCTCCGCCATCACCCCGTCCTTCATCGCCTGCTCGCAGGCCGAGCTGGTGGAGCATTACCGCCGCATCGCCGATGCGCTGACGGTGCCGGTCTATCTCTACAACATCCCGGCCCGCACCGGGAACACGCTGGAACCGCAGACCGCCCGCATCCTGGCCGACCACCCCAACATCATCGGCATCAAGGACAGCGCTGGCTCGCAGGAGAGCCTGGACGGCTTCCTCGCCATCGCGCGCGACCGTGACGATTTCGACGTGCTGGTCGGCCCAGATTCGCTGGTGCTGCATGGCCTCCGCAACGGTGCGGCCGGCTGCATCTCCGGCCTCGGCAACATTGCGCCGGTGACGCTCAACGGCATCCATGCCGCCTTCGTGGCCGGCGACGATGCCGCGGCCGACAGGCACCAGACCCATTTCAGCACGCTCCGCAAGGAACTCTACGCGCTGGGCTTCCCGCCGGCGATGGTCAAGCGCGCTCTCCGCAGCGCCATGCCGGAGGTCGGTTTCAGCCGCGCCCCGGTGCTGATCGCCGACGAGGTGGACGCCCAGGTCAAGGCAATCGCGGCACGCTACGCCGAAGCGGTGTGACGCTGTTCCACGCCGCATGGCGCCGCGACGCAACAGGCCGGCGCCAACCCCCTGAACAACACTGAAGGCGGACCCATCCGCCCGTTAGGGAGACACCGTCCATGAACCATTTCACCAGTGGAGAAAGTGCGCTCATCCTGGGAATCGTCGTCCTCTACATCCTCTTCACCTCCTGGCTGACCATCCGGCTGCGCAGCCGCACCAACGGCGAGTTCATGAATGCCGCGCGATCGATGCCGGCGGCCGTCGTCGGCGTCCTGCTGATGTCCGAATTCATCGGCGCCAAATCCACCGTCGGCACGGCGCAGGAAGCCTTCAGCTCCGGCATGGCGTCGGCCTGGTCGGTGCTGGGTGCCTCCATCGGCTTCCTGCTGTTCGGCCTGTTCTTCGCCAAGCGCATCTACGGATCGGGCGAATACACCATCTCCGCCGCCATCGCGAAATATTACGGCACCTCCACCATGCGGACGGTGTCGATCATCATGATGTATGCGCTGCTGCTGGTGAATGTCGGCAACTACATCAGCGGTGCCGCCGCCCTGTCCACCGTCATGAACCTCAACCTGACCTGGGCGATGGTCATCATCGCTGTGGTCAGCACCTTCTACTACGTGTTCGGCGGGCTGAAGGGCATCGCCTACGTCACCATCCTGCACAGCGGACTGAAGCTGCTCGGCATCGCCCTGCTGCTGGGCACCGCGCTGTCGCTCAGCGGCGGCATCGGCCCGATGGTGGAGAAGCTGCCGGCCCACTATTTCACCATCGACGGCACCATCGGCATGCCGACGATCTTCGCCTGGGTCATCGGCACCGTCGGCGCCATCTTCTCCACCCAGTTCGTCATCCAGGCGATCTCGTCCAACCGCAGCGCCGGCGAGGCCCAGCGCTCCGCCTTCTATGCCGCGATCTTCTGCCTGCCGCTCGGCATCATGCTGGCGCTGATCGGCGTGACCGCGCATTACCTGCATCCCGACATGAAGAGCCTGTACGCGCTGCCGGTGTTCCTCGACGCCATGCACCCGCTGATGGCCGCCATCGTCACCACCTCGCTCGTCGCCTCGGTCTTCGTCAGCGTCAGCACGGTGGCGCTCGCCATCGCCTCGCTGGCGGTGCGTGACTTCTACGTGCCGTGGAAGAAGCCGACGCCGGAGCAGGAATTCCGCACCACCCGCATCCTGTCTCTCATCATCGGCTTCCTGCCGCTGATCTTCGTCTTCTTCGTGCCGGAAATCCTGAAGCTGTCCTTCTTCACCCGGGCGCTGCGCCTGTCGATCACGGTCGTCGCGATGATCGGCTTCTTCCTGCCGCTGTTCGCCAGCAACCTGGGCGCCACGCTGGGCCTGCTGGGCGCCACCGTCAGCACCACCGTCTGGTACGTGATGGGCAATCCCTACGGCATCGACAACATGTACATCGCCCTGCTGACGCCGATGCTGGTGATGGCGGTTGAGCGTCTGATCCGCGGCCGCAGCGCCCCGGCAATGGTCGCCGCCCCGCCGCAGGCCGACGCAGGATGACCGCCACAGGCTGACCGGCCCGGCTACTTCCCCAGTTTGCCCCTTCCCCAGTTTGCATGTGACCGACATGACCACACCCTCGACCCTGCCCTCCACCACCGACCGCGGGCGCGTTGCGCCCGTGGACGGGGACGCCGGGCGCCGCGACGCCTATCTGCCGTCGCCCTGCGTCCAGAACCATGCCGCCAACATCGTCGTGCTCGGCAAAGGCGATCTCGGCTGCGTCTGGTTCGGCGGCACCCAGGAAGGCATCCCCGACATCTCGATCTATTTCTCGCGACTGGCGAAGGGCTCCGACCGCTGGACCGATCCGGTCAAGCTGTCGGACGACCCGACCCGCTCGGAACAGAACCCGGTGCTGTTCCCGGCGCCGGACGGCACGCTGTGGCTGTTCTACACCGCGCAAATCTCCGGCAACCAGGACACCGCCGTCGTGCGCTGCCGCAGTTCCGCCGACCATGGGCAGAGCTGGGGGCCGATCCGCACCCTGTTCGAAGGCAACGGCGGCGACGGCATCTTCATCCGCCAGCCGGTGGTGGTGCTGCCGAACGGCGACTGGCTGCTGCCGACCTTCCTCTGCCACGGCACGCCGGGTGAGAAGTGGGTGGGCGACAACGACACCAGCGCCGTCCGCATCTCCTCCGACCGCGGCGAAAGCTGGACCGAGCATCCGGTGCCCGACAGCGTCGGCTGCGTCCATATGAGCGTAGTGCCGTTGCGCGACGGCACGCTGGCCGCCTTCTACCGCAGCCGCTGGGCCGACCATGTCTATCGCAGCATCTCCACCGACAATGGCCGCAGCTGGAGTGCGCCGGTTCCGACCGGGCTGCCCAACAACAACTCCTCGATCCAGGTGACCGCGCTGGCCGACGGCCGGCTCGCCATCGTGTTCAACGAGTCCAGTGCGGAGGACGCCACCGAGCGCCGCGCCTCGCTCTATGACGAGATCGAGGACGACGTCCCGGCCGGTGGCGCCGCCGTTGCGGTCGCCGCAAAGCCGGCGCAGGCACCCGCCCGCAAGGCCTTCTGGGGCGCGCCACGTGCGCCGCTGACGCTGGCCCTGTCGGAGGATGGGGGTCTGACCTGGCCGCTGCGCCGGAACCTGGAGGTCGGCGACGGCTACTGCATGACCAACAATTCCAAGGACAGCCTGAACCGCGAATTCTCCTATCCGTCGGTCACGCAGACGGCGGAGGGCGACCTGCATGTCGCCTTCACCTATTTCCGGCAGGCCATCAAATACAGCCGCGTCTCCCCCGACTGGGTGGGCGGCGGCAACTGACCGGCGATGGGGGCGCCAGCCGGCGTCCCCGCCCGTCTGATTCCTCATTTTTCGGGGACTTGTCCCATGACCATGACCGCCGAGGCCGTTCTTGAGGCCGCCGGCGCGCTGCTCGCCGCGCGCCGCGACAACCGCCCGCTTGACGCCCTGCTACCGGCGGCGATGCCCGCCGACAAGGCCGATGCCTACGCCATCCAGGCCGAGGTCGCCCGCGGCATAGGCCCGGTGACCGCCTGGAAGGTCGGGGCCTCCGCCCCCGACGCCGAGCCGTCGAGCGCGCCCATCCATGCCGACACGCTGTTCTTCGACACCGGAACGCTGCCCGCCGCGATGTTCCGCGTCATCGGGATCGAGGCGGAGATCGTCTATCGCCTGAAGAGCGACCTGCCCGCCCGTGACGAGCCCTGGACACGGGACGAGGTGCTGGACGCCGTCGGCTCCATCCATCCGGCCTTCGAGATCTGCGACACCCGCTTCGCCGCCTACGGCTCGCAGGGGCCGCTCGCCTCGCTGGCCGATCAGGGCAACCACGGCGCGCTGATCGTCGGGCCGGCCACGGCGGACTGGCGCCGCATCGATCCGGTCCACCAGCCGCTGACGCTGGACATCGACGGCGAGCGCAGGATCGACACGGTGGGCGGCAACAAGGCCGGTGACCCGATCCGCCTGCTGGCATGGCTCGCCAATGTCGGCGCCCGGCCGTTCGGCGGGCTGCATGCCGGCGACACGGTGACAACCGGGTCCTGCACCGGCACCATCTTCATCGAGCCCGGCAGCCGCGCCGTCGCCGACTTTCCCGGCCTCGGTCGCATCGAGCTGACCGTGGCATGAGGGAGAGTGCCGGAATGAACACGGAAAATCCTCGCCGCGCCCTCGTCACCGGCGTCAGTTCGGGGATCGGTGCCGCCATCGCCGAACGGCTGTTGCAGGATGGATGGCTGGTCGAGGGAATCAGCCGCTCGGCCCCCGCCATCGACCATCCGAACCTGCGCTTCACCCCGGCCGACCTGATGGAACCGGACTCCGTGGCGAAGGCGCTGGCCGGTTTGCCGCCAGTCGACGCACTGGTCCATGCCGCCGGGGTCATGCGGGTCGGCAGGCTGGGCGAACTGGCCGGGGACGATGCGAGGGCGATGTGGCGCCAGCATGTGGAGGCCGCGACGCAGCTGGTCGAGCATGTCGCCCCCCGCATGCCGGACGGCGGTGGCCGGATCGTCCTGATCGGCAGCCGCACCGCGCAGGGGGCCGCCGGCCGCAGCCAGTATGCGGCGACCAAGGCGGCGATGGTCGGTCTCGCCCGCTCCTGGGCGCTGGAGCTGGCGCCGCGCGGCGTCACGGTGAATGTGGTGGCGCCGGGAGCGACCGACACGCCGATGCTGAAGGACCCGAACCGCACCGGCCTGCCGCCGAAACTTCCGCCCATCGGCCGCTTCATCAAGCCGGAGGAGGTGGCGGCGCTGACCGCCTTCCTGCTGTCCGACGCCGCGGCGGCCATCACCGGGCAGCAGATCCTCGTCTGCGGCGGCGCTTCGCTTTAGGCTGGAGCGCGGGCGGCCATCGACCCGGACGATTTCGGGCTATATGGTTGCCACGCACTTCCGTCACGAGGAAAGATCACAGGATGTCGAACACCGCCCCGAAGATTGCCGCCCCGAAGATTGCAATCGTCACCGGCGCCACCTCCGGCTTCGGCGACGCCATCGCCCGGCGGCTGGTGGCGGAGGGCTGGCGGATCGTCGCCACCGGCCGGCGCCAGGACCGGCTGGACGCCCTGGTCGAGGCGCTGGGCGGGCCGGATGTCGTCCATCCGCTGTGCTTCGACATCCGCGACGAGGAGGCGACCCGCGCCGCGCTGGCCACCCTGCCCGACGCCTTCGCCGACATCTCGGTCCTGGTCAACAATGCCGGGCTGGCGCTCGGCACCGGGGCGGCGCAGGACTGCGACCTTGACCAGTGGCGCACGATGATCGACACCAACATCACCGGTCTGGTCACCATCACCCGGCTGCTGCTGGCCCGGCTGATCGCGCAGCGCGGGCTGATCGTGAACCTCGCGTCGGTCGCGTCCAACTGGCCCTATCCGGGCGGCAACGTCTATGGCGGCACCAAGGCCTTCGTGCGGCAGTTCTCGCTCGGCCTGCGCAGCGACCTGTCGGCCCAAGGCGTGCGCGTGACCTCCATCGAGCCGGGCCTGGCGGAAAGCGAGTTCACCCTGGTGCGCACCGGCGGCAACAGGGACGCCTACGACGCGCTCTATGCCGGGGCCAACCCGCTCCAGCCCGAGGACATCGCCGAGACGGTGCGCTGGGTGGTCTCGTTGCCGCCGCACGTCAACATCAACAGCGTCGAGATCATGCCGGTCAGCCAGTCCTGGGCGCCGTTCAAGATCCACCGCGACACGCCGGCCTGACGCATCCGCGACCATCCGGCGCAATCATTCGGTGCCGTTGCAGGCGCCGAATGATTGCGCCACCGCAGATATACTAGTATCCAATGGCCCCGGCCAGAATTCGCGCCGGCACTCTCCCTTCCGGAACGCGTCTGGCCGATCATGACTCTTGCCTTCCACATGATGCCGCTCGTCGGCACGATCCTGCTGCTTGCCTCCCGCCGGGTCAGCCTGCTGTCCGCCGGAATCGCCGGCATGGCGCTGGCGCTCGTCACGATGGTCGCCCCGATGCTTATGGCGCAGCCGTCGGCCGCTCCGGTGCTGGGTCTGGCCGCCGTCAAGGCGGGGGAAGGGGCATGGCTGGCATGGCACGCGATGTCGATCATCGCCGCCGGCCTGCTGTTCCACCGCGCCTTCGAGGCGCGCGGCACGCGGACGGCCGCGGTCGCGCAGGAGAACCGGCGGCGCGCCGTCTTCGTCGCCTGCTTCCTGGTCGGTCCCTTCGCGGAGTCGGTGACGGGGTTCGGCGTCGGTCTGGTGGTGGCGCTCGCCATGCTGCGCAGCCTGGGGCTGCCGCCGGTGCAGTCCGCGGCGCTTGGCCTGTTCAGTCAGGTTCTGGCCGCCTGGGGCGCGATGGGCGTCGGCAGCCGGGTCGGGGCCGAACTGATCGGCGTGTCCTTCACCGAGCTTGGAACCGCCAGCGCCCTCTTGATGGCGATCGTGCTGCCCTGCCTCCTGCCGGTGTTCTGGGGGCTGATCCAGTCGTCGGGGCTGCGCTCCAGCCTGAGCGAGCGGGCGACCGACGTCGTCCTTCTCCTCTGTCTGGCCGGGCTGATCTGGCTGACCAACCGGTTCGTCGCGCCGGAACTCGGCGGCGGGCTGGCGACCGCAATCCTGCTGCTGCTGGTGGAGGGGCCGCGCCTGCTGCGCAGCGGTACCGGCATCCGCCAACTGGCCGAGCGGCTCTGGCCCTATGGGCTGCTGATCGCCGGGCTGATGGCGACCCGCCTGCTGCCGCCGCTGTCGGAGTGGACCGGGCAATGGCTGGTGCTAGACCCGTTCGGCGGCCTTGCCCCGCTGGCTCTGCTGCGCCATCCGGCGACCTGGCTGGTGCTGATCGCCGGCATCCTGCTGGCCGGCCTGCCGGGCGCCGAGGCCGGGAAAGTGGTGCGCGGCGCCCTTCGCGCCGCCCTGGTGCCGATGGCGGCAACCCTGGTCTTCGTCGAGTTCGCCACCTTCATGGCGGCCTCCGGCGGAGCGGCGATGTTCGGCAATGCCTGGCGCGAGGTGGCCGGACGCTTCGCCGTGCTGGCAAGCCCGGTCTTCGGCGCCGCGGCAGGGATGCTGACCGGATCCAACACGGCATCGAACGCCCTGATGATGCACATCCAACTGAGCCTTGCCGCCGAGAGCGGCCTGCCCTCCATCCTGATCGCGGCGGTCCAGACGGTTGCCGGCAGCATCTGCACCATGCTGACCCCCGGCCGCATCGTGCTGGCCGCCGGTCTGGTCGGGCTGGAGCGGTCGGAGGGGGCGATCTATCGCCGCGCCCTGCCGATCGGGCTGGCGACCATCCTCGCCCTGCTGGCCGTCATCGTCGCGATGACCGGCTTCAAGGCAGGCGGGCTGGTTTAGGCGATCAGGCGAACCGCTTCGCTCCGGCGACGCAGAGCACGACCAGCCCGGTCGCGGCGATCATCGTCCAGGCGACCGGTTCGCGCAGCAGCAGTCCCGCCAGGATCAGGCCGAAGGCGGGCTGGAGCAGTTGCAACTGCCCGACGCCGGCAATGCCCCCCAGCGCCAGCCCGCGATACCAGAAGACGAAGCCGACCAGCATGCTGAACACCGACACATAGCCGAGCCCGATCCAGGCCGGCATGGCGACGCCGGTCCAGTCGTCCGGCATGGTCGCCAGCGCCGCGCCCGCCATCACCGGCAACGCCAGCACCAGCGCCCAGGAGATGACCTGCCAGCCGCCCAGCCGGCGCGACAGGGCCGCACCCTCGGCATAGCCGAGCCCGCAGAGCAGGATCGCCAGGATCATCAGCAGGTCGCCGGTCAGCGACGCCCCGCCGCCTTGCCACAGGGCGAAGCCGGCGACGGTGAGGCTGCCCGCCGTCGAGAACAGCCAGAAGGCCGGCCGCGGCCGTTCCCGCCCCCGCAGCACGCCGAACAGGGCGGTGGCGAGCGGCAAGAGGCCGATGAAGACGATGGACTGCGCCGAGGTAATGTGCTGAAGCGCCAGCGCCGTCAGCAGGGGAAAGCCGGCGACCACGCCGACCGCCACGATGGCGAGCGAGGGCAGGTCGCGCCGTGCCGGCCAGCTCTGCCGGAGCAGCGCCAGCAGCGCCGCCGCCAGGGCCGCCGCGATGACCGCCCGCGCCGCGGTCAGGAACAGCGGCGTGAAGCCGCCGACCGCGACGCGCGTCGCCGGCAGCGAACCGCTGAAAATGATCACGCCGAGCAGCCCGCTGCCCCATCCCGCCGTCGACGTCCGCATCCCGCTTTCCTTCCGCACCCCAGAATTCGCAGCACGATCCTAGCGCGGTGGCCTCTGGCGGAAACAGGGACAGTCCCATACAATTCAGCCAAACTGTACTGCTCTATAGGGCAATACACTTCTTTGCGGCGGGGCATCATGGGCAGGACCGGCACGCGCACCGGCGAGGTGATGGAGGCGATCCGCCGCAGGATGGCGAACCGCCAGCTGTCTCCAGGGGAAAAGCTGCCGTCGATCCGCAGCTTCGCCGCCACCATGGGCGTGTCGCCCTCGACCGTGGTGGAGGCTTATGACCGGCTGGCGGCGGACGGCGCGATCCAGTCGCGGCCGGGATCGGGCTTCTACGTGTCCGGCGCCATGCCGCCGCTGGCATTGGCCGAGGCGGAACCGCAGCGCGACCGTGCCATCGATCCCTTCTGGGTGTCGCGGCAATCGCTCGATGCCGGGGCGGACATGCTGAAGCCAGGATGCGGCTGGCTGCCGGCCGACTGGATGCCGAACGCGGCGATCCGCCGGGCGATCCGCCAGCTGGCGCGGGCGGATGACGGGCTGCTGGCGGATTATGGCGGCACCCGCGGATCGCTGCCGCTGCGCCGGCTGCTGGCCCGCCAGTTCGCGGACGAAGGCATCGCCGCCGGTGCCGACCAGATCCTGCTGACCGCCTCCGGCACGCAGGCCATCGACCTGATCTGCCGCCTGCTGCTGCGGCCGGGCGACACGGTGCTGATCGACGACCCCTGCTATTTCAATTTCCAGGCGCTGCTGCGCGCCCATCGGGCGCGGATCGTCGGCGTGCCTTATACGCGCAACGGGCCGGATGCGGAGCTGTTCGCCCAGGCACTGGCGGCGCACCGGCCGCGCCTCTACATCACCAACTCCGCCCTTCACAACCCGACCGGCGCCACCATGACGCCGCAGACCGCCCATCGCCTGCTCTGCGCCGCCGCGGCGCACGATCCTAAGGCACAGGACCTGACCATCGTCGAGGACGACATCTTCGCCGGCTTCGAGCCTGAGCCGTCCCCCCGCCTCGCGGCGCTGGACGGGCTGGCCCGCGTGATCCGGATCGGCAGTTTTTCCAAGACGCTGTCCGCCTCGATCCGCTGCGGCTACATCGCGGCGCGGCCGGAGTGGGTGGAGGCGCTGGTCGATCTGCAGGTGGCGACGAACTTCGGCGGTCCCAGCCCGGCCGCGGCCGAGCTCGTCCTCGCCACCCTGAACGACGGCAATTACCGCAAGCATCTCGACGGGCTGCGCCGGCGTCTGGCACGGGTGCGGCGCGAGACGGCCACCCGGCTGGAAGCCATTGGCCTGACACCATGGCTGATGCCGCGCGGCGGCTTTTATCTCTGGTGCAGCCTGCCCGATGGACGGAACGCCGCCGACGTCGCCCGCGCGGCCTTGCGCGAGGATGTCGTGCTCGCCCCCGGCGACGTGTTCAGCGTCTCGCACTCCGCATCGGGATTTCTACGCTTCAACGTCACCCAGATGGGCGATCCGCGCATCTACGGCGTTCTGGAGCGGGCGATGGCGAACACTTCCCCTCCATAACCTCTTCACCGCTGCGGAGAGGGCTTGCTCGCCAACGCCTCGCTCAGCGTCTGGAGCAGGGTGTCGATGCGGTAGGGTTTCGACAGCACTGCGATGCCTTCGGTGCGCGCCACGTCCTCGCTGTAGCCGGTCGTCAGCACCACCGGCAGGCCGGGGCGCAGGAGGGAGGCCTTGCGGCCGAGGTCGATGCCGCTCAGCCGGCCGGGCATCACCACGTCGGAGAACAGCAGGTCGATCCGCTCGTCCCCTGCCAGCAGCGGCAGCGCCTCGTCGGCCGAGGCGGCGCGCAGCACGGTCCAGCCGCTTTCCTCCAGCGCCGCCGCGACGGAGGAGGCGACGACCGGATCGTCCTCCACCATCAGCACCCGCGCGCCCCGGGCGAGGCCGGACGCGGCCTGGGCGGGAGCCGCCGGTGACCTCGGAATGCCAGTGCCGGCGCGCAGCAGCAGGACGATGCGGGTCCCCTCCCCCAGCCGGCTTTCGATCCAGACCGTGCCGCCCGCCTGCCGCGCCAACCCATAGACCTGGGCAAGGCCAAGGCCGGAGCCCTTGCCGACCTCCTTGGTGGTGAAGAAGGGGTCGAAGGCCCTTCCCGCCACCTCCGGCGGCATGCCGGTTCCGGTGTCGGCGACCGTCAGCCGCAAAAATTCGCCCTCCAGCCCCGCGCCGTCCAGACCGGTTGCGTCGCCGGGGCCGAGCGTCCGGTTCTCCGCCTCAATGGTCAGGGTGCCGACGCCGGGCATCGCGTCCCGCGCGTTGACCGCCATGTTGATCAGCGCCAGCTCGAACTGGGTCGGATCGACCTCGATAGGATGCAGGCCGGGGGCGAAACGGGTTTCCAGCCGGATGTCGGCGCGCAGGGCACGCTCCAGCAGTCCGGCCATGCCGAGGACACGGTCGCGCACGTCGATGAGCTCGGGACGCAGGCTGTCGCGGCGGGCGAAGCCCATCAATTGCTGGACCAGCTTGGCGCCGCGGTCGACCGCCTGCATGCCGGCCTCCAGCAGAGGCGCGAGCCGCGGCTCCGCGCTGCGGCGGCCGATCATGGTCAGGCAGCTGCTGAGCGCCTGGAGCAGATTGTTGAAGTCGTGGGCCACGCCGCCGGTCAGCTGGCCGACCGCCTCCATCTTCTGCGCCTGGCGCAGCTGGTCCTCGGCCCGGCGCAGGGCGGCGGCGGCTTCCTTGCGCGCCGTCACGTCGCGCCCCACCGCATGGATGAAGCGGTCGTCCGGCACCGCGGTCCAGGAGATCCAGCGATAGGACCCGTCCTTGTGGCGGTAGCGGTTCTCGAACCGCAGGGTGGTCAGGCCCGATTGCAGCCGGCCGACCTCCGCCACCGTCGCGGCGCGGTCGTCGGGATGAACGAAATCGAGGAAGACCGCACCCTGCAGATCCGCCTCCTGCCAGCCGAGAAGCGCGGTCCAGGCCGGGTTGACCGCGCCGATCGTGCCGTCGAACCGCGCCACCAGCATGATGTCGGTCGACAGCCGCCACATGCGGTCGCGGTCGGCCGTCCGCTCCGCCACCCGCTGCTCCAGCGTCGCATTGAGCGCACGCAGAGCGTCCTCGGCACAGCGGCGGTCGGTGATGTCGTAGCAGGCGCCGAGAACCCGCACGCCCCATCCATCCCCGTCCTCGTCGCGCTTGAACGCCTGGGCACGCCGGGCGATCCAGCGCACGGCGCCGGTGTCTGGCCGCAGGATGCGGTATTCGACATAGCCCAGACCGTCCGTCGGCACCTGCCCCGGCTGGAGCGTGCTCAGGGTGGGCCGGTCCTCCGGATGGATCAGCCCGACCAGTTCCTCCAGCCGCACCAGCGGCCTCTCGTCGATGCCCCACAGGCGGCAGAACTGCGGCGACACCGCCAGCAGGCCGTCGGCACGCAGTTCGAAGGTGCCGACCCCGCCGGCATCCTGGGCAATGTGCAGCCGCTGCTCGCTCTCGCGCAGCGCCTCTTCCGTCCGCTTCATGCCGGTGACGTCGCTGCCCTGGACGAACAGGCCCATCACCTGCCCCTGGTCGTCACGGATCGGCTGGAAGACGAAGGTGACGAAGCGTTCCTCCAGCGGCGCACCGGGCCGCCGGGCGATCCGCGCCGGCATGCCTTCGCCGACGAAGGGCTCGCCGGTCCGGTAGACTTGGTCGGCCAGTTCGAAGAAGCCCTGCCCGATGATTTCCGGCAAAGCCTCCCGCGCCGGCTTGCCGATGACGTCACGCCGGCCAATCAGCTCGAAATAGGCGTCGTTCGCCATCTCGAAGACATGGTTCGGCCCGCGCCAGACATACATGAAGCCCGGCGCCTGCCGGAACAGGGCGCGCAGCCGCTCCCCCTCCGCCCGCAGCCGTTCGTTGGCGCGCCGCACCTCCTCTTCCGCCTGCACCCGCTCCACCGCCGACCAGGTGCGTTCCGCAACCTCTTCGATCAGTTCGATCTCGTCCTCGCGCCAATGCCTGGGGCGGCGGTCATGGACGTAGAGTGCCGCGACCATCCGGCCCTGCTTCACCAGACTGGCGGTGACCACGGAGGAGAAGCCGGACGCGGCGAAGGCAGCCAGCAGGTCCGGCGTTGCGGTGCGTGGATCGGTGGCCGCATCGTCGACGACCAGAGATTGTCCCCTGCGCAGGGTCGCCAGCACCGGCTCGCCGAAGGCCAGCAGATCGTGGGTTCCGATGTGGGAAGCGACCGTGCCGTCGGTCCAGTTGCGCTCCGTGGTGAAGAAGCGCTCGCTCTCGTCCATCACGCCGTAGCCGACCCGGCTGGCGCCGAGATGCCGGCCCAGCGCCTCCGCCGCCACGGTCACCACACCAAGCGGATTTGTCAGTTCGCGGAGCCGGTGCTCCAGTTCGGCATGGAAGGCCATGCGCTGCCGGCCCCGCACGGCAAGCGTGGTCTCCGCCACGATGCAGAGGAAACCGCCGATGCAGCCCGTTTCGCCGGCAATCGGCGTGTAGGAGAAGGTGAAATAATAGTCTTCACCCGATCCGCGCCGTTCCAGCGGGACCAGCAGATCCTCGTGCAGCAGGGCCTCGCCCTCATAGGCGCGGCGGACGAAATCGCGGACCTGCGGCCACGCGTCCGGCCAGACCTCGCTCATCGGCCGGCCCAGCGCCGCCGGGTGGCGGGATCCCAGAATGTCCAGATAGGCGTCGTTGTAGAGGAAAGTGACCTCAGGGCCCCAGCCGATGAACATCGCCTGCCGCGACCGCATCATCAGGCCGACCATGGCCCGAAGCTCCTGCGGCCACCCCGCCGGCGGACCGAGCGGCGTCGCCGTCCAGTCATGGCCGCGCATGAGAGAGGCCACATCCCCCGCCCCGGTCAGACAGGCGGGCGGAGACGCCGCGGCGGGTGACTTGTTCACCGGCATCGTCCAACACCGGCGGGAAACGGAAGACCTTGGACGTTCATCAAAGCAGTCGAAAAAATCCAGCGTCGAAACAATTCCGTTATCACACGACTCAAGGGCGGCGGCCTAGCTGTCCAATCGTCAGCCCCGAAGGAGGTGGCTGTCGGAATTCCCCTCGGCCACCCCGGCAAGCTCCCGGGGCGGCGCGGCGGCGAGCGCCGTCTGCAGATAATCGAGGAAGGCCCGCTCGGCGCGGTTCGGCTTGGCCTGCTCGTTCCAGATCAGGTGGACGTTGACCGGCGCGATGCCCTCATAGGGCGGCAGTTCCCACAGCAGCCCGTCGGCCACGTCGCGGGCGGCGATGTGTTCGGGCAGCGGGCCGATGCCCAGGCCGCAGACGATCATCCGCCGCACTTCCTCCAGGTTGGCCGACGAGGCGACGACGCGGCCGGCGAAGCCCTCCCGCGCACGGAACAGGGTCAGGGGCGACAGGGCGCCGTCAATCTGGTCGGAGGTGAAGGAGACGAAACTCTCGTGGCGCAGTTCGGCGATGTCGATGTCACTTTGGCCGAACAGGCGGAAATCCGGGCCGCAATAGAGACGGTAGGTCTGGCGCAGGAAGATCTGGCTGGACAGGCCGGGGATCGGCTCGCGCAGCAGGCAGATCGCCATGGCGCCGACCCGCTGCTGCAATGCGATATGCGCGTCCGCCGACGCCATGACGTCGATGCGGAAGGTCACCAGCGGGTACATGCGGTGGAACTCCCGCAGCGAGCGGTCGAGCAGCGGGGTCTGGATGCGGCTGGTCATCAGGATGTGGACATGGCCACTGACCTCGTCCTTGGCGTCGCGCACCAGGGCGCCCAGGCGGGACACGGTGGCATGGATCGACACCGCCTCGTCATAGACCTGTTCGCCGGCGGCGGTGACGGCGAAGCGGCCGGGGCCGCGGTCGATCAGGGTGCGGCCAAGCTGCTCCTCCAGCCGCTTCAGGGCGAGGCTGACCGCCGGCTGCGTCAAAAACAGGCGGACGGCGGCCTTGGTGATGCTGCCCTCCTGCACGATCACCATGAAGGTGCGCAGCAGGTTCCAGTCCATCTGCTGGCCCAGCCGGGCCAGCGCCTGCCGTTCCGCCTCGGTTTCGTTCACCGTCCCACCCCCTCGATCTTTGCCCGATTCCGGTGCATCCATCCTGTCGCCCAAATTCTACGCACATGAATGCGTTGTGAGCAACTGCGGCATAAATCAGATTCATGGGCGAAATGAAAAATGCTTATTTGCCTGATCGATTGGATGCCTTCCTAATCGACACATGGCGGCCTTCAAACATCGCCATGCCGGACACCGCATAATGCCCCGTTATGGCGGCCATATCCATTTGGGATGTGCCGCAACGCAACAGCTTCGTCTTTTTCCACCCGCCCGTGCATCCCTGCCGCAGCAGCGAAATGGATTCGGGCAAAGGATTTAGAATGACACGAGATACGGCAGACCGTCTCGACCATGTGTTGCCGGACCCCGGCCTGCGCGCCGCGATCCTGGACGCCGCCGACGCGGCGCAGGGCGATTGCGTGTCGCACCTGTCCGACCTCGTCCGCCAGCCGTCGCTGCTGGGGGACGAGTCAGGGGCTCAGGCGCTGATGGCCGACCGCTTCGCCGCACTGGGTCTGGAGGTCGACCGTTTCGACATCGACGAGCAGGCGATTTCCCGCATGCCGGGCTTCTCGCCCCCGGTCCTTCCCGGCGCCTATGCCGGCCGCGAGAATATCGTCGGCGTGCACAGGCCGCGTGACGCGAAAGGCCGCTCTCTGATCCTGAACGGCCATATCGACGTGGTTCCGACCGGCCCGGCGGAGCTGTGGACCACCCCGCCCTTCGAGCCGCGGATCGCCGACGGGCGCCTCTATGGCCGCGGGGCCGGCGACATGAAGGCCGGTATCGCCGCCTACACTGCCGCCTTCTCAGCATTGCGAACGCTGGGCTACCAGCCGGCCGCCCCGGTCTATCTCCAGTCGGTGATCGAGGAGGAGTGCACCGGCAACGGCGCGCTTGCCTGCCTGCATCGCGGCTACCGCGCCGACGCCGCTGTGATCCCGGAGCCGTTCAACCACTCCATCTCCATCGCCCAGGTCGGCGTGATGTGGGTGCGGCTGGTGCTGACCGGCACGCCGGCCCATGTGCTGGACACCTCGGCCGGGGTGAACGCCATCGAGGCGGCCTATGCGCTGGCGGCGCATCTGAAGGCGCTGGAGGTGCGGTGGAACGAGCCGTCCTGCCGCCATCCCGCCTTCTGCGGCCATGCCCATCCCGTCAACATCAATCTCGGCCGGATCGAGGGCGGTGAGTGGCCGTCGTCAGTCCCGACGCGCTGCGCGCTCGACCTCCGGCTCGGCTTCTTCCCCGGGCAGGAGCCGGAGGCGGTCCGCGCCGAGGTGACCCGGGCGGTGGAGCAGGCGCGCTCCACCGACCCGGCCCTGTCCGGCGTCGGGATCGAGCTGCAGTGGAACGGCTTCCAGGCCGCCGGCTGCGAGATCGACCCGGCCCACCCGCTGGTGACCATGCTGGCCGACAGCCATCGCGCCGTGCGCGGCGGCGATCCGGAGCTGGTGGCGCTGACCTGCACCACCGATGCCCGCTTCTTCCAGCTCTATGGCGACACGCCCGCCACCTGCTACGGGCCGGAGGCGACGCGCATCCACGGCATCGACGAATCGGTGTCGCTGGACAGCCTGCGCGACGTGACCCGCGTGCTGGCGCTGTTCATCGCCGGCTGGTGCGGCCTGGAACCCATCTGACCCCTTAGCCTGACGAGACCCGCCCGATGATCGCCGCCACCCTGAGAGCAAACGCCGCCCACGCCCCGCAGGCCAGCAGCACCTATTCCGACGTGGAGTGGAAGGCGCGCACCGATCTGGCCGCCGCCTACAAGCTGTTCGACCGGCTGGGCATGACCGACCTGATCTACACCCACATGTCGGCCCGCATCCCGGACACGCCGGACCATTTCCTGATCAATCCCTATGGACTGATGTTCCATGAGGTGACGCCGGACAACCTCGTGAAGGTCGACATCGACGGCAATCTGGTCGACGGCCGCGACGGCGACGCCATCAATCCGGCCGGCTTCACCATCCACAGCGCGGTGCACCACGCCCGCCCGGACGTCGGCGCGGTCATCCACCTGCACACCGACGCCGGCATGGCGGTCAGCGCCCAGGCCGACGGGCTGCTGCCGATCACCCAGCATTCGCTGCGCTGGTACAACCGCATCGCCTATCACACCTACGAAGGCATCGCTTTGGATCTGGCGGAGCGGGAACGGCTGGTCGCCGATCTCGGCAACCACCACAGCATGATCCTGCGCAACCACGGCCTGCTGACCGTCGGCCAGGACGTCGCCGAGGCGGCGGTGCTGATGTACTACTTGGAGCAGGCCTGCAAGCAGCAGATCATGGCGATGGCCGGCGGCCGGCCGCTGATCTATCCGTCGCCGGAGGTCTGCGAGCACACCGCCCAGCAGTATGAGCGTGCCTATCCGCGCGCCGGCGTCCTGGAATGGGACTCGCTGCTGCGCTGGCTGGACGGCACCACCGGCCCGACCGGCCCGCGCTGATCCGCCCGCCTTTTTCAAAAGAAGAACGAAGACGACAGGGTCGCATCCCACAACGACACCTTCTGGAGACGAGGACACCCGCATGACACGACGCCTTTCCGGTATCCCCGCCAGCATCCAGCGCGGCTTCCGCCGCAATGTCCACCGCGCCGCCGCCGCCGGCCTGCTGGCCGCGGCACTCGCCATCCCCGGCACGGCCGCCCTGATCGCCGCCCCGGCCATGGCGCAGGAGACGCCGGTCCGCGGCGGTGTCCTCAACTCCATCGTCCAGCCGGAACCGCCGACCCTGATGCTGGGCCTGAACCAGCAGGGTCCGACCCAGACCGTCGCCGGCAAGATCTACCAGGGCCTGCTGACCTACGACCGCAAGCTCAACCCGCTGCCGTCGCTGGCCGAGAGCTGGACGGTGTCGCCGGACGGCCTGACCTACACCTTCAAGCTGTTCCAGAACGTCAAGTGGCACGACGGCAAGCCGTTCAGCGCCAACGACGTGGTGTTCTCCACCTCCAAGTTCCTGATGGAGGTCCACCCGCGCGCCCGCGCCGCGTTCAGCCGCTGCGAGTCGATCAAGGCGCTGGACGACAACACCGTCGAGTTCAAGCTGAAGGAGCCGTTCCCGGCCTTCATCCAGGCCTTCGAGGTGTCGTCGGCCCCCATCGTGCCGGCCCACATCTATGAGGGCAGCGATTACCGCACCAACCCGGCCAACAACACGCCCATCGGCACCGGCCCGTTCAAGCTGAAGGAATGGGTGAAGGGCAGCTACATCCAGCTCGTCCGCAACGAGGATTATTACAAGAAGGACCTGCCCTACCTCGACGGCATCACCTTCCGCGTGATCCCGGACGCCGCCAGCCGCTCGCTGGCGCTGGAAAGCGGTCAGGTGCAGCAGACCCAGTACAGCGACCTGGAGCCCTTCGAGGTTCCGCGCATGAAGACGCTGCCGAACGTGACCCTGACCACCGCCGGCTACGAGTTCGTGGCGCCGATGGCGTGGCTGGAGATCAACCACCGCGTCAAGCCGCTGGACGACAAGCGCTTCCGCAAGGCCATCGCCTACGCCATCGACCGCAAGTTCATCCGCGACAAGATCTGGTTCGGTCTCGGCCGCGTGCCGACCGGCCCGATCAACTCGGTGGTCAAGTTCTACGATCCCAAGGTCACCACCTACGAGCCCAACCTCGACAAGGCCAAGGCCCTGCTCGACGAGATGGGGTTGAAGCCCGACGGCAAGGGCGTGCGCGCCACCGTCAAGCTGATGCCGATGCCCTATGGCGAGACCTGGACCCGCCTGGGCGAATATCTGAAGCAGGCGCTGGGCAAGGTGGGCGTCTCCGTGGTTCTGGAAAGCACCGACGCCGCCGGCTGGGCGCAGCGCGTCGCCAACTGGGATTACGAGATCACCACCAACTTCCTCTACCAGTACGGCGACCCGGCGCTGGGCGTGGCCCGCACCTACATCTCGTCGAACATCCGCAAGGGCGTGCTGTTCACCAACACCATGGGCTATTCCAACCCGAAGGTGGACGAGCTGTTCGACCAGGCCTCGCGCGAGAACGACCCGGCCAAGCGCCAGGAACAGTACAGCGAGGTCCAGCGCATCCTGTCCGACGACCTGCCGGTGGTCTGGCTGCTGGAGATGGAATTCCCGACCTTCCTCGACAAGCGCGTGAAGAACGCCAACACGACGGCCATCGGTGTCAACGACACCTATGAAAGCGTCTGGCTGGCGAAGTGAGTTGATTTCCCTCTCCCGACCCGGGAGAGGGTGCCCGCGAAGCGGGCGGGTGAGGGGTAATTCAAGGATCCAAAGCCGCATGGCCTCTTGGATCACCCCTCACCCTCCCCGCCTTCGGCGGGTCCCCTCCCTCTCCCGGGGCGGGAGAGGGCCAGAATTAGGAACCTGCCCATGCTGGGATTCGCCCAACTCTTCGCGAGCCGCCTCGTCAAGGCCGCCGCGATCCTGATCGCCATCGTGGTGATGAACTTCTTCCTCGTCCATGCCGCCCCCGGCGACCCGGCCATGGTGATGGCGGGCGAGGCGGGGGCCGCCGACGAAAAGTTCGTGACGCAGCTGCGCGAGCAGTTCGGGCTCGACCGGCCGCTCTACGAACAGCTCGGCACCTATATCGGCAAGGTCGTGCAGGGCGATCTCGGCTTCTCCTACCGCCAGCAGCGGCCTGTCTGGGACATCCTGGCGGAACGGCTGCCGGCCACCCTGGTGCTGACGCTGACCGCCTTCATCCTGGCGCTCGCCGCCGGGGTGGCGCTCGGCACGCTGGCGGCGGTCACCGTCGGCACCTGGGCCGACAGCGCCATCACCGTCGTCGCACTCCTCGCCTACGCCACGCCGATCTACTGGATCGGGCTGATGCTGAGCCTGCTGTTCTCCATCCAGCTCGGCTGGCTGCCGGCCTTCGGCTACGAGACCATCGGCGCCGGCTATACCGGACTGGCGCATGTGGCGGACGTGGCGGTCCACCTGATCCTGCCGGTCATCACGCTGGCGCTGTTCTACATGGCGGGCTATGCGCGCCTGACCCGCGCCTCGATGCTGGAGGTGCGCAGCCTCGACTTCGTCAAGACGGCGAAGGCCAAGGGGCTGACCCAGGGCCGCATCGTCACCCGCCATGTCCTGCGCAATGCCATCCTGCCGGTCATCACCGTGGCCGGCATCCAGGCCGGCCAGCTGGTCGGCGGCTCCATCCTGATCGAGACGGTGTTCGCCTGGCCCGGCATCGGCCGGCTGGCCTTCGAGGCGGTGCTTCAGCGCGACTATCAGGTGCTGCTGGGCATCTTCCTGGTCACGTCGGTGATGGTGATCCTCTTCAACATCCTGACCGACATCCTCTACGGCCTCGTCGATCCGCGCATCCAGGTGTCGCAATGATGAACTCGGATTTCTGGCGGGCCTTCGCCCGCAACAAGGGCGCGGTCCTGGGTTTGGTGATCCTGATCGCCATCGTCGTGCTGGCCGCCTTCGCCTCGGTCTTCTTCCCCGGCGACCCGTGGGAAATGGCGACGGCGCCCTTCCAGCCGCCGCTGTCGGAGGATGCGCTGCTGGGCTCCGACATGCTGGGCCGCGATATCGCATCCGGCATCGCCCACGGGGCGCGGGTGTCGCTGCTGATCGGCCTGACCTCCACCGCCGCGGCTCTCGCCATCGGCGTCACGCTGGGGGCGCTGGCCGGCTTCCATGGCGGCAAGGTGGACGACGCCATCATGCGCTTCACCGAGCTGTTCCAGACCATTCCGAACTTCGTGCTGGCCGTGGTGCTGGTCGCCATCTTCACCCCCAGCCTGACCACCATCGTGCTCGCCATCGCCATCGTCAGCTGGCCGCCGCTGGCCCGTCTGGCGCGCGCCGAGTTCCTCAGCCTGCGCTCGCGCGAGTTCGTCCAGGCCGCCATCACCACCGGCCAGAGCAACAGCACCATCATCCTGCGCCAGATCCTGCCGAACAGCCTGTCGCCGATCATCGTGTCGGCCTCGCTGATGGTGGCGACCGCCATCCTGCTGGAAAGCTCGCTCAGCTTCCTCGGCCTCGGCGATCCCAATGCGATGAGCTGGGGCTACATGATCGGTGCCGCCCGCACGGTGATCCGGCAGGCCTGGTGGATGAGCGTCTTCCCCGGCCTCGCCATCGTGCTGACCGTGCTGGCGCTGAACCTCGTCGGCGAGGGGCTGAACGACGCCCTGAACCCGAAGCTCGCCCGGTCGCGGGGGTGATCCGATGAGCGAACTCGACCTGCTTCGTACCCCGACGGAGACCGCAGCCATGACCACGCCGCTTCTCGATGTGCGCGGCCTCAGCATCGCGCTGCCGCCGGGCGCCGACCGCCCGCTGGCGGTGGACAACCTGACCTTCACCCTGAATCCCGACGAGATCCTCTGCGTGGTCGGCGAGTCCGGCTCCGGCAAGTCGATGACCGCGCACGCCATGATGGGGCTGCTGCCGGCTCCCCATGTCCGCGTTGCCGGCGGCAGCCTGCTGTTCAAGGGCAAGGACGTGCTGGCCATGCCGGAGGCGGAGCAGCGCAGCCTTCGCGGCGGCCGCATCGCCATGGTGTTCCAGGAACCGATGACGGCGCTGAACCCGCTGATGCGGGTCGGCCGCCAGATCGGCGAGAGCTTGCGCGAACACACCGACCTGCCCGCCCCCGCCCGCCGCGCCCGCGTGGTGGAATTGCTGGCCCAGGTCGGGCTGCCCAACCCGGCCGAACTGGCCGAGGCCTATCCCTTCCGCCTGTCGGGCGGCCAGCGCCAGCGCGTGATGATCGCCATGGCGCTGGCCTGCCAGCCCGACATCCTGATCGCCGACGAGCCGACCACCGCGCTCGACGTCACCACCCAGAAACAGATCCTCGACCTGATCCGTTCGATCCAGGCCGAACGCCACATGGGCATGATGTTCATCACCCACGACTTCGGCGTGGTGGCTGAGATCGCCCACCGGGTCGCGGTGATGCGCCACGGCAAGCTGGTGGAATATGGTGCCGCGTCGGACGTGCTGAACCGGCCGCAGCATCCCTACACCCGGCAGCTGATCGCCTCGGTCCCGCACTACATCGAACATCGCGACGACCATGCCAAGACGGGCGCGCCGCTGCTGGTCGCCGACAAGGTGCGCAAGGTGTTCAACGTCGGCGGCGGGCTGTTCAAGAAGTCCAAGCAGGTGGTGGCCGGCGACGACCTGTCGCTGACCATCCATCCCGGCGAAACCGTCGGTCTGGTCGGAGAATCCGGGTCGGGCAAGTCGACGCTCGGCCGCTCCATCGTCGGACTGATCAAGCCGGATTCCGGCCGCATCCTGTTCGAGGGCACCGACCTGCTGGCACTCGACCGCAAGGGCTTCCGGCCCTACCGCCGGGCGGTGCAGATGGTGTTCCAGGACCCCTATGCCTCGCTGAACCCGCGCCACCGCGTCGGCGACATCGTGGCGCAAGGCCCGGTCGCCTTCGGCGAGGACCGCAACAGGGCGCTGGCCCGCGCACGGGAGCTGCTGGCGATGGTCGGGCTCGACGGTTCGGCCGCCGACCGCTTCCCGCACGAGTTCTCCGGCGGCCAGCGCCAGCGCATCGGCATCGCCCGCGCGCTCGCCATGGAGCCGAAGCTTCTGGTGGCGGACGAGCCGGTGTCGGCGCTCGACGTGTCGGTGCAGGGACAGGTGCTGGATCTGCTGGACGACATCCGCCGGCGGCTGAACCTCGCCATGCTGTTCATCACCCACGATCTGCGGGTGGCGGCCCAGGTCTGCGACACCATCGCGGTGATGCGCCGCGGCAAGATCGTGGAGATGGGCACCGCGCGGGAGGTCTTCACCCATCCGCGCGACACCTACACCCGCAGCCTGCTCGACGCCATCCCCGGCAAGGCCTGGCACATCCCGGTGGATCTCCAGCAAGCCCCTGCAGGAGCGCACTGAATGAAGGTCGCGATCATCGGGGCCGGCGCGGTCGGCGGCCTGCTGGCCGCACGGCTGGGCGCCACCGACGCCGAGGTGACGCTGGTCGCCCGGCCGAACGCCGCATCCGCCATCCGCCGCAGCGGCCTGACCATGGTGACGCCGCTGAACCGGGTCGCCCGGCTCAGCCCGCGCGTCACCGACGACAGCCTGTCGCTGGGGCCGCAGGATCTGGTGTTCCTCTGCGTCAAGGCCCATGCGCTGCGCGGCACCATCGACACGCTGACGCCGCTGCTGGGGCCGGAGACCGCCATCGTGCCGATGGTCAACGGTATCCCCTGGTGGTATCCGCACCGCCAGCCGGCCCCTTTGGCCGACCGGCCGCTCGCCAGCGTCGATCCCGACGGGCTGCTGTGGCGCACCATCGACCCCGACCGGGTGGTGGGGGCGACCAGCTTCGTCGCGGTGGAGGGCGACGGTCCCTGCCGCATCCGCCATGTCAGCGACCAGCGCTTCGTGTTCGGCGATGCCGGCGACCGCGACAGTCCGGCAGTGGACCGCATCGTGACGCTGTTCGGGCAGGCGGGGTTCCAGCCGGCGAAGACCGCCGACATCCGGCAGGCGATCTGGGTGAAGCTGTGGGGCAACCTCGCCTTCAACCCCTTGAGCGTGCTGACCGGATCGACGCTGGGCCGGCTGTGCAACGACCCCGGCACGCGCGACACCGGCCGCGCCATGATGCTGGAGGCCAAGGCGGTCGCGGAAAAGCTGGGCGTGGTCTTCACCACCAGCGTGGACGAACGCATCGCCATGGCCGCCGGTGTGGGCGACTTCAAGACCTCGATGCTCCAGGACTATGAGGCCGGCAGGCGGCTGGAGCTGGACGCGATCCTGGGATCGGTGATCGAGCTGGCGGAGCGTTGCGGCGTGGACGTGCCGATGCTGCGCGCCGTGCTGGCAATGGTCGACCTACGGGCACGGGAAAGGCGCGAGGCGGCCTGACCGCTCCCTTGCTCCCCCTGCCATCAACCAAAAAATCCTGCGTGGAGTTTCCATGTCCTTCCCCTCCAATCTGCCCATCGACGGCCAGCGCCTGTGGGACAGCCTCGCCGAGATGGCGAAGATCGGCGCGACCGCCAAGGGCGGCAGCTGCCGCCTCGCCCTGTCGGACGAGGACAAGGCCGGACGCGACCTGTTCGTCTCCTGGTGCGAGGCCGCCGGCTGCACCGTGACCATCGACCGCATCGGCAACATCTTCGCCCGCCGCAAAGGCCATGACGACAGCCTGGCCCCGGTGGTGATGGGCAGCCATCTCGACACCCAGCCGACCGGCGGGCGCTTCGACGGCGTGTTCGGCGTGCTGGCGGCGCTGGAGGTGGTGCGCTCGCTGAACGACCGCGGGGTTGACACCCTGCACCCGGTCGAGGTCGCGGTGTGGACCAACGAGGAGGGCTCGCGCTTCTCGCCGCCGATGATGGGATCGGGCGTCGTCACCGGCGTCTTCACGCTGGACGAGATCCTCGACAAGGTGGCGCAGGACGGCGCGCGGCTGGGCGACGAGCTGGTCCGCACCGGCTATGCCGGCGACGCCCCGGTCGATCATCCGATGCACGCCTACCTTGAGGCCCACATCGAACAGGGGCCGGTGCTGGAGGTCGAGGGCAAGGAGATCGGCGTCGTCACCGGCGCGCAGGGCCAGCGCTGGTACGAGGTGACGGTGACGGGTGTCGAGGCCCATGCCGGCCCGACGCCGATGCGCCTGCGCCGCGACGCGCTGGTCGCCGCAGCGGCAATGGTGCAGGCGGTGCAGCGGGTCGGGCTGGAGACGGCGGGCGATCCCTGCGCTACCGTCGGCATCCTCGACGTCCATCCGCATTCGCGCAACGTCATCCCCGGCCGCGTCTTCTTCACCGTGGATCTGCGTCATCCGAATGCCGACACGCTGGCCGACATGGACCGCCGCTTCCGTGCCGCCGTCGCGGCGATTGCCGAACAGAACGGGGTGAGCGCCGAAATCGCCGATTTCTGGCATTTCCCGCCGACGCCCTTCGCCAAGCCGCTGGTCGACCGGGTGCGCGAGGCGGCCGGCGGCTTCGGTTTCAGCCACCGCGACATCGTGTCGGGCGCCGGCCACGACGCGGTCTATGTGGCGGGCAAGGTGCCGACGGCGATGATCTTCATCCCCTGCGAGGACGGCATCAGCCACAACGAGGTCGAGAACATCTCCCCCGCCGACGGCGCCCGCGGCGCCGCCGTGCTGTTCGAAACGCTGGTCGCCACGGCTGGAAAGCCCTGAGCCTGTCCGTTCTCCGGAGAGTCCACCCGATGAAGTTCGTCCATCACCCCGACGCCGCCCTGCACCGTCCCGCCACCTACTTCAACAAGGGCCTGCTGCGCGCCCTGCCGGAGAAGCCGGAACGGGTCGGGGCGCTGGCCTCGCTGATCGAGAAGCGCGGCGAGACGCTGATCCTGCCCGACGATTACGGCTCCGCCCCGCGCGCCGCCGTGCACACCCCCGCCTATCTCGCCTTCCTGGAGACGGCGCATGCGCGCTGGGTGGCGGCTGGCGACATGGGCGACGTGGTGCTGCCCAACGTCCACCGGATGCAGGCGGCCCCCAATTACCCCACCGGCATCGTCGGTCAGGCCGGCTGGCACATGTTCGACACCGCCTGCCCGATCGGCGAAGGAACCTGGGCCGCCACCTGTGCCGCGTCGAATGCCGCCATCCACGCAGCGAAGCTGGTCGCCACTGGAGCCGATACCGCGGCCTACGCGCTGTGCCGGCCGCCGGGGCACCATGCCACCCGCGACATGGCCGGCGGATTCTGCTACCTGAACCATGTCGCCGTCGCCGCGGAGTCGGTGCTGCCGATTCTGCGCGCCCAGGGGCGGCCGGCGCGGGTGGCGATCATCGATGTCGACGTCCATCACGGCAACGGCACGCAGGATATCTTCTACGAGCGCGACGACGTGTTCTTCGTCTCGGTCCACGGCGACCCGGCGGAGTTCTATCCGCACATGGCCGGCTATGCGCAGGAACGCGGCACCGGGCGCGGCGAGGGCTATAACCTGAATCTGCCGCTGCCCATCGGCAGCGACGAGGCGACGGTACTGGCGACCATCGGCCATGGCCTGGACGCGATCCGGCGGTTCGCGCCGGAGATGCTGTTCGTCTCGCTGGGCTTCGACACCTTCATCGACGACCCGCTGGCCGCCTTCGGCGTCACCACGCCGGGCTTCGCCCGCATGGGCGCGCTGCTCGCCGCCACCGGCCTGCCGACGGTCCTGGTTCAGGAAGGCGGTTACGCCATCGACGATTTGTCGGCCAACCTGTCAAGCTTCCTGGATGGGTTCCAGGGCGGTTGTGAGGGCAAGACCGTCGCATGACCGCCGTCACCGCCAGCGGCACAGGCCGCGATCCCGTCAAATACCTGCTGATCGCCGTCATCAGCCTGTTCTGGGGCCTGAACTGGCCGGCGGTGAAGACGATCCTGACGCAGATGCCGATCTTCAGCCTGCGCGCCATCGGCTTCACCGCCGGGGCGGTGCTGCTGCTGGGGGCGGCGCGGCTGGCCGGGCACCAGCTGCGGGTGGAACGGGGGGAATGGCCGGCGCTGGTGGCGGCGGGGCTGTGCAACGTGCTGATCTTCAACCTGTGCACGGCGCTGGGCCAGAGCCTGATGGCAACCTCGCAGGCGGCAATCGTCGCCTTCACCATGCCGGTGTGGGCGACCCTGCTGGCGATCCCGCTGCTGGGCGAGCGGCCGGGGCCGCGCCAGATCGTCGGGCTGGCCTGCGGGTTGGCCGGCCTGCTGGTGCTGCTGGGGCCGGAGGCGCTGTCGGCGCCGCCCTCCGCGCTGGCCGGTCCGGCGGTGATGCTGGTGTCGGCGGTGGCCTGGGCGCTCGGCACCATCGTGATGAAGCGGCGGGTCTGGCGCACCCACCCGATGGTCATCACCGGCTGGCAATATGTGATTTGCGCCCTGCCGATGATCGGGCTGGCGGCGACCGAGTTGCGGCCGGCCCTGGCCGAGCTTCACCCCGCGGTCTGGGTCGGCTTCGCCTGGCACATCGTCTGCTCGATCTGCGTGGCGCAGGCCCTGTGGTACGTCACCGTCCGCCGCCTGACGGTCGGAGAGGCGGCGGTCAGCACCCTGCTGATCCCGGTCGTCGGGGTCGGGGGCGCGGTGCTGCTGCTGGGCGATCCGGTGACGCCGCGGCTGGCCGCGGCGCTGGTGCTGATCCTGGCCGCCGTCGCCTGCGTGCTGGGGCCGAAGCCGGCCCGGCGCTGACGGCGCCATGATGTAGCAACGCTACAGACGCGCAACCGGCGCAGTGCAGCCGCATTTCCCCTGTAAATCCTTCGTTTTCCTGCGTCTTCCCCCTCGTTTTCCGCGCGCCCCTGCGACGGAATTGCTCAGGCGGCGACCTTGCCAGCGTCCTCCCGACAGGAGTATGTAGTAAAGCTACATGGCGGGCGCAAAACCCGCCGACGGGCCTGCACCGATGCGCGGCAGCGAGGACATCGACCGATGAACATGGACAGCAAGGATGTGGGAGGCTGGAGCCAGCCCACCACGCAAACCCTCGACGCACTGATGCCCGACGCCATCGCGCTCGCCGCCGAGAATCTCGGCGTCAAGAAGGCACATTACGACACTCCCACCCTGTTCGCCCTGGCGGTCCTGGCCGGTGCCTTCATCGCGCTGGGCGGCCTGTTCGCCACCGTCGCCATGTCGGGTGCCGAAGGCATGTTGCCCTACGGTGTGACCCGGCTGCTGGGCGGTCTGGTCTTCTCCATGGGGCTGATCCTGGTGATCGTCGGCGGCGCGCAGCTGTTCACCGGCGATGCGCTGATGGTGATGGCCTGGGCCAGCGGCCGGCTGCATGCCCGCGAGATGATGCGGGTGTGGACCACAGTGTGGATCGGCAATTTCGTCGGCGCCGCCGGCACCGCCCTGCTGGTCTTCCTGTCGGGACAATACACCTTCGGCCATGGCGCGGTCGGCGCCTCGGCGCTGTATTTCGCGGTGGCGAAGAGCTCGCTGCCGACGACCCAGGCCTTCTTCCTCGGCATTCTCTGCAACGTGCTGGTCTGCCTCGCCGTCTGGCTGGCGCTGGGCGCCCGCAGCGTCGGCGACAAGATCCTGGCGATCACCTTCCCGGTCGCCGCCTTCGTCGCCGCCGGCTTCGAACACTGCGTCGCCAACATGTATTTCGTCCCGCTCGGCCTGCTGATCGAATGGGGCGCTCCGGACAGCTTCTGGCACGACCTCGGCCGCGCCGCCCCATCCATCCCGGTCGGCCAGTATCTGGTCAACCTCGCCGCGGTCACGCTCGGCAACTGGATCGGCGGAGCGGTGATGGTGGGGGCGGTCTACTGGTTCATCTACCGGCGTCCCAAGCTGCGCTGAGCGCGGGCCTTTCAAAACCTCTCCCAACACCTCCGCGAACTGTCATTCCCTCAAGAAACGGGACATCCCTTCCCATGAGCGCCATCACCGAAATCCGCGCCCGCGAAATCCTCGACAGCCGCGGCAACCCGACCGTCGAAGTCGACGTCAGCCTTGAGACCGGCGCCTTCGGCCGCGCCGCGGTGCCGTCGGGCGCCTCCACCGGTGCCCACGAGGCGGTCGAGCTGCGCGACGGCGACAAGGGCCGCTTCGGCGGCAAGGGCGTGCTGAAGGCCGTCCAATCGGTCAACGGCGACCTGGCCAAGGCGTTGGTCGGCATGGACGCCGCCGACCAGCGCGTGCTCGACATGACCATGATCGAGATCGATGGCACCGAGAACAAGAGCCGTCTCGGCGCCAACGCCATCCTGGGCGTGTCGCTGGCTGTCGCCCGCGCCGCCGCCGAGGATGCCGGCCTGCCGCTCTACCGCTATGTCGGCGGCGCCTTCGCCTCGCTGCTGCCCTTGCCATCGATGGCGAGCACGCCCGCGCCTGCCGCCCCCAGTTCGTCCAGAAACCGCCCGAAGCACGCCGCAAAGGAGGCCGGATCGAGAAGCCGGAAGATCCGCGAGAAGGTGTCGTGGCTCGGAACCCCGTTCTCCAGACGCAGGAAGTCCCGGAACAAAGCCTCCCGATCCACCGCAAAATCGGCAAAGTCCGAACAGCTCTCAGCCCCGCAGATCGACGCCGTCAGCGCGATCGTGAGAACCTCCAGGAGGTCGTGCCGCTTGGCATTCCCCGTGCAAGGGTCTGGTAATGCGGCAAACACTTTGGCGTACCACGACATCGGGCGCTCCTCCTCTGACCGTCAGAGCCTCCCTACAGAATCCTTTTCAGATCGATGCGCTACCGTCTTTTCTCAAATGCGATTCCCCTGGTTCAAATTGTCGCAGGCCGATACATCCCTTCACATCACCTCGACCCGGTTCCGCCCGAGCGCCTTGGCGCGGTAGAGTGCCTGATCGGCCCGCCCCAGCACGCTTTCCACTGTATCTCCCAGCGTCCGCACCTCCGTCAGACCGAAGCTTCCGGTCAGTTGGAAGCTCCGGCCATCCGGCAGCTCGATCGCCAACGCGGCGAGGCCGCTGCGCAGCCGCTCCGCGATGGCCACCCCGTCGGCACGCGAACTGTCCGGCAGCAGGATGGCGAATTCCTCTCCACCGATGCGGCCGATCTGGTCGGTCGCGCGCATCTGGCCGCGGATCACCTCGACCACCCGGCGAATCGCGATGTCGCCCGCACCATGGCCCATCTCGTCGTTGATGCGCTTGAAATGGTCGATGTCGAGCATGATCAGGCAGGCCATGCCGACGGCCTGACGCCCCTCCGGGGCGACGTCCAGCCCGGTCAGCAGACGTTCCAGAAGCTCCAGAATATGCCGGCGGTTGTGGGCACCGCTCAGCGGGTCGGTGGTGGCGAGGCGCTGGAGTTCGCGTTCCATCCGCCGCCGCTCCGTGATGTCGGTGGCGATGGCGATCACGCCGGTCGCGGCACCGTCCGGTGACGTCAGCGGACGCTTCACCACCAGCAGCTCGCGCGCATCGCCGTCCGGCCCGGCGACACTGGTTTCGAAGGAAAAGGCCGTCGTGCCGGACGTAGCCTGTTCCGTAAGACCCTGTTCAAGGAGATCCTGGCCTGGAAGTTCCTGATCCTGGGATGACCATTCGACCCCGTCGGCAGCGTTCGGAAACAGCTCGCGGAAGGCACGGTTGCACAGGGCATAGCGGCCGGCCGAGTCCTTGTACCAGACCGGGCTCGGCATCAGCTCCACCAGATTCTCGATGAAGCGGCGCTGCTCCTCGGCCAGGGCGGTCTGCCGTTCCAGCTGTGCCGTGCGTTCGGCGACGCGATGCTCCAGCGATTGGTTGAGAGTCTCGATGGTGACCAGATCGCGCCAGCCGCGCACGGCGCTGACCAGACTGGTGAACAGCTTCTGGGCGGTCAGCTCCGCCTTGCTTTTGTAGTCGTTGATGTCATAGGCGACGATGGCGTCGCGTTCCGGCGCCTGGCCGGGCTGGCCGGTGCGCAGGATGATGCGGATGTGGCGGTTGCCCAGATCGCGCCGGATGTGATGGACCAGACGCAGGCCCGCATCCTGCGTTTCCATCACAACGTCGAGAAGGACCACGGGCAGGTCCGGCCGCTCGGCCAGGATCATCCGCGCCTCCGTTGCGGAAAAAGCGCTGACGATGGCGAATCGGCGGCCTTCGAACTCGAAGTCGTTCAGCAGCACGCGCGTCATCGCATGCACCTGCTCGTCGTCGTCGACCACCAGCACCGGCCATGGAGCGGCCGTCGTCGTCAGCCGCTCCGGCACCGTGCCGGCTTCGTCATCCTCGAACATCAGATCGTCGGGCGACATGTCACCTGCCGGGAGTTGCCCAGTTGAGGGTTGCATAAGCCTGTACTCACCGGGCCTCGATGTCGACACCAGAAAAATCCTGATTGAAAATGTTGTTCGTGTAGTTTTTCACTTCCTTGCGATGGGCGACGACGATGATCGAGTTCGCAATGGGAAACCACGGGACTTCCTGATGGAAGATCTGCTGGGCTGTGCGGTAATGGGCAGTCCGGCGTGACACATCGCTGGTCACCTTGGCCTTGGTGATCTGCTCTTCGAAATCGGGATTGCACCATCTCGCGATGTTGGCGCCGCCGGGACGAACCGCTCCGCAATTCAGCAGGAAATACAGGAAGTTGTCGGGGTCGCCATTGTCGCCGGTCCAGCCGTAGAGCACCATGTCCTGCTCGCCCTGAGTCACTTGCCGGCGGTAGTTGCCCCAGCTTTCGGTCTTCAGGGTCAGCTTGATCCCGACGCGCTCCAGATTCTCCCGGATCATTTCGGCGGCACGCTTGCCGTTGGGCAGGTAGGGGCGCGTCACCGGCGGATACCACAGGTCGAGGGTGAAGCCTTCGGCATGCCCCGCCTCGACCAGCAGACGACGGGCCTCGGCCGGATCGAACGGGTGATCCTCGATGCTGTCATTGTAGGACCACATGCCGGGCGGAATCGGGTTCTTGGCCGGCATCCCGCCATTCTGATAGACCGCATCGACCAGGGTGCGCTTGTCGATCGCCAGGGTGATCGCCCGCCTCACCCGCACATCGTCGAGCGGTGGTTTCTGGGTGTTGAGCGCCATATAGGCGACGTTCCGCCCATCCTGCCGTTCCAGCACCAGATTCGGATCCTTCTCGATGTTCCCCAACTCGGCCGGGTTGGGGAAAATCATCACGTGGCATTCGCCCGACCGCAGCTTGTTCAAGCGAACCGCGATGTTCGGCGTGATCGAGTAGATCAGATTGTCCAGCGGCTGGCGCCCACGCCAATAGCCGTCGAAGGCCTTGTAACGGATCGCCACGTCCTTCTGGTAGGACACAAGCCGGAACGGTCCCGTTCCGATGGGCATCTCGTCGAACGACGTCTGGCGGCCGGATTTCAGCAGAAAATTCGCATATTCGGCGGATTGGATCGACAGGAACGGCATCGCCAGATCGGCGAGGAATGGCGCTTCCGGATGATCCAGGGTGATGCGGACGGTGTGGTCGTCCAGTTTCTCCACCGACTTCAACAGGGTCGGCAGCCCCATATCCCTGAAGTAATCATAGGTTGCCGGCCCGACATTATGGTAGGGGTGGTCGGCATGCCATTGACGTTCGAAGGTAAACAGAACGTCGTCGGCATTGAGCGGCCGGCTCGGGGTGAACAGATCGTTGGAATGGAAGTTCACATTCCGGCGAAGATGGAAATCATAGATCAGGCCGTCGGCGGAGATCGTGTAGGATTCGGCCAGCCCGCTGCCCGTGATTTGCCCATCCGCCGCCATTTCAACCAGATTGTTGAACAGCGGCGTCACTGCATTCACGGTGGTGCCGGAGGTCGAGAACTGCGCATTGAAGCTCTGCGGATTTCCTTCGGTGCAGTAGACGAGAGACTTCTCCGCCAACGCCGCGCCGGGCATCGTCGCAAGCCCGAAAAGAACAGCCGCCCCCCTTGCAAGACTCCCCGTCAACCTCTTCAGCGGCAAAGGCATTCACTGCTCCTGCGGGGATGGCACTGCGGCGACCAAGGTCATGTTATCAGTAGCAAATCGTCGTGGAAAGCGAATGGTGAACCGCACGCCTCTATCGGGAAGACTGTCCACCGCGATCTTTCCACCCAGCCGATTGACCACAAGGTTGTAGACGATGTGCAGGCCGAGACCCGTGCTGCCCGCACCGCGTCGGGTGGTAAAGAACGGATCGAACACCCGCCCCAGATCGGCGGGCGCAATCCCGCGGCCGTCGTCGGAGTAGACCAGTGTCACCATGTCGGCGCCCTGCGCCGCGGCGGCAATCAGCAGTTGCCCCCGCTGTCCTTCGCGATAGGCGTGAGTGATGGAGTTCATCACGAGATTGGTCAGTATCTGTGCCAGAACGCCGGGAAAGCCATCGATCTCGATGGTCTCCGAACAGTCCACCCGCAGGCTGTGGCCCGCCCGGCGCCAGGACGGGCTGAGACTGGTCGCCAGATCCTCCAGATAAGGCTTCAGAAGGAAAAGCCGCTCCTCGCCGCTGGTCTGGTCGGCGGCGACCTGCTTGAAGCTCTGCACCAGCTCGCAGGCCTGCTGGAGGTTCAGCACCAGCAGCCGGGCGATCTCGTCCGCCGTCTCCTGGAACTCGGCGAAGTCGCTGCGGCGCAGATTGCTCCCGCCCGCCTGCCGCGCCAGGATCGCCAGCCGGTCCTCCAGATGGGTGGCTCCCATCAGGGCATTGCCCAGCGGCGTGTTGATCTCGTGCGCCACGCCGGCAACCAGGCCACCCAGCGACGCCATCTTTTCCGCCTGGATCAGGTCGGCCTGGGTGCGGCGCAGGTCTTCCAGAGCGCGGTCGGCGCGGTCCTTCGCCTGCCGGGCAGCCTGTTCGCGCAGGCCGATCTCGCGGATGAAGAAGGCGGCGGCACGCGCCATCGCACCGAATTCGTCCTGGCGGCGCGTGCCGTCGATCGGCCCGGCCAGCGGGTCCTCGGCCAGCCGGGTCATCTGCTTTTGCAGGCGCAGCACCGGCCGGCTGATCGACCGCGCCACCACCGCCGCGGCACCGCCGCCCAGCAGCAGGCCGATGGTCGCTCCGATGACCAGGATACGGGTCAGCAGCTCGCCGATGCGCGCGGCCTCGTCCCGGAAGGTCTCGTCCAGCTGTCGCGCAGTTTCGACCAAGGCGCCGGCATCGCGGTCCATAGTGATCAGCAGCTGGTTGAGGCGGCGCAGCCCCTCGGCGGTGCGGCGCAGACTGTCGCGCCAGTTGCGGATGGCCGACAGCACCTCGTCCTGCAACAGCGGCGACATGGGAAGGCCGCGCACCGTCTCCAGCAGGGCGCCGGCATCGGCGACGATGCGGTCGGCCTCCTCCGCGTCGCGCACCGCCACCGCGTCGGCGGCCCGCCGGCCGAGACGCAGGGCGACGACGGCGACGTTCTGCGTCTCCTGCTCGGTGTCGTTGGCCTGGATCGCGTAGGCGATCAGTTGCACCACCTCGTCCTGGATCGCGGTGTAGCCGGTGGCCTTCACCATCAGGATGCGGGCGGTCAGCGCCTCGATGGCGGAGGCCGCCTCAGCCCCGGCGCGCTGGGCGGCTTCGAGCGCCTGCTGAGCTGCGGCGGCACGGGCCTGGACCCGGTAAAGCCCGTCCAGCGGCGCACGCAGGGACGGCAGCATGGAGGACAGGAAGGTCACGTCGGGCTGGCGGTTCAGCGTTCCGGTCAGCACCAGCGCCCGTACCACCGGCAGCGTGCGGATGGCCTGCTCGGCCAGCATCCGCTCGCCCAGGGGACTGCTGATGGCCGGCCGCTCGGCATCGTCGCCCCCCAACCCCGCTGCCGCCTGCACAGCCGCTTCGAAGCGGCTCAATGCCGCGTCACGTTCGGCCTGGGCCGCACGCAGTTGGGTGACGGCGGCCTGCAACCCGTCCACCGTGGCGGCATAGCGGGCGGCAGACTGCTTCGCCGGATAGCGATCGACCAGAGGGTCGGTCCGATCCAGGGCCGACTGCAACCGGTCGGCGGTTCCAATCAGCCTGTCGATGGCGATGTGGAAATCGGCCAGGGTCAGCGGGCGGCCGCTGCCGAACAGTCCGACCCCGAACCCGAGGGCGGCGACATGCTGGGCCTCCGCCCGCTGCAAATCCAGCATCGCCTCGCGCAACTCATGGGCGCTGTCGACCACGTCGCGGCTGTCCCGCAGGCGCTGGTCGGCCTCCGTCAGGGATCCGAGGGAATCGACGTTGGCGGCATGCTGGCGTTCGCGGGCGCGGTCGGTCAGCGCCATCAGGGTGGAGGCGTGAAGCCCCATGTCGGCCACCGCGGAGTCGTTTGCGGCGGTCACCTGGATGAAGCTGCGCATCTGGTCGACATAGCGCGCCAGCACGGCGGTCGCGCGCTCCACCTCCGCCCGATGGGTGTTGGCCGATCCGGCCTTGTCCAGTTGGCGCAACTCGGCCGCCGCCGAGTCCGACATACTCTCGAAGCGGTCGGCGCGGCTGGCACGGTCGGCGGGAGCCACCTGAAGATAGTCGATGCGGGCGGCGGTCGCCGCCAGCACGTCGCGATAGACCGAACCTGCGAGCACCGCCGATTCGTAAACCCGCTCGCTGCGGGCCAGCAGCAGCCCGCCGGCCACCGCGATGACCGCCGCGACCATGACCGGCACGCCCCCGACGACCGCGATGCGCGAGCGAATCCTCATGCGCGTCCCGCCGCGCAATCACGCGCGCCGGCTGCCCGGTAAGAGTGCCGGGAGAGGGGCAGGCTCCCGGAAAAGGGTGAATGGCGATCCGCCACGAACGCTCCGCACTCAGGACCTAATGGGCCTTAGCAGAGCAATGGACCGTGGCAAAGGGATAAAGCCACCGGAAAGAAAGCGATAGGCGGGATGGGGCGAAACGCCGCCCCATCCCGCCCCATCCGATGCCGTCTGCGACTTGGCCGGTCAGGACTTGGGCCGTTACGACTTGGTTGCGACGCCGAGCTTGGCCTGCACCGCAGCCAGACCGTCCTTGCCATCAATGGTGGTGACGCCCGACAGCCAGCTCTTCAAAACGTCGGGGTTCTTCTTCAGCCAGGCCTTGGCGGCGGCGTCCGGCTTCTTGTTGCCGTTCATGATGTCGTCCATCACGGCGTTTTCCATCGCCAGCGTGAAGGACAGGTTGGACAGCAGCTTGCCGACATTCGGGCATTCGGCGCCATAGCCCTTGCGGACGTTGGTGCTGACGGTGGCGCCGCCCAGGTTGGGGCCGAACCAGTCGTCGCCGCCCTCCAGATAGGTCAGCTCGAAGCTCTTGTTCATCGGGTGCGGCTCCCAGCCCAGGAAGACCACCCAGCCCTTGTTGCGCGTCGCGCGCTTCACCTCGGCCAGCATGCCGGCCTCGCTGGATTCCACCAGCTTGAAGTCCTTCAGGCCGAAGGCGTCGGCCTTCAGCATCTTGTCGATGATCAGGTTGCCGTCGTTGCCGGCCTCGATGCCATAGATCTTGCCGCTCAGCTTGTCCTTGAACTTCGCGATGTCGGCGAAGGTCTTCAGACCGGCCTCGGCGGCGTATTTCGGAACGGCCAGCGTGTATTTGGCGCCTTCCAGATTGACGCGCGTCACCTCGACCGAGCCGTCTTCCAGCACCGGCTTCACGAAGGGCTCCATCGTCGGCATCCAGTTGCCGAGGAAGACGTCCAGCGACTTGGTCTTCAGGCCGGTGTAGACCAGCGGCACCGACGACATGGTGGTGGTCGGCTTGTAGCCCAGCGCGTCGAGCGTGACGGAGGCGAGCGCCGTCGTCGCCGCGATGTCGGTCCAGCCGACGTCGCCGAAGCGCACCGCCTTGCAGGAGGCCGGTTCGGCGGCCAGCGCCCCGCCGGCGCCCAGCGACACGACCGCGGCGATGCCGGCACCCGCGATCCCCTTGGCCAGAGCCTTCCATCCGTTCATATCCTCAACTCCTCTTTCTTGTCGTTCAGGCTTGTCATTCGGGCTTTGCCGGTCCGGTCCATCCGGCCTGCGTTACCGGCTCTGCCGATTTCGCCATCGACGGACCGGCGAAAATGGCGCATTTGTTGCGGTACAGGCCAAGGTCCCGGTTGAATCCGTCTTGGCTGAACAGGACAGGAGACCGCCAGCCCCATGCCCAAAGTCGGAATGGAACCGATCCGCCGCCGCCAGTTGATCGACGCCACCATCACCTCGATGGGCGAGCATGGTCTGGCCGACACCACGGTCCAGACGATCAGCCGGGGGGCCGGCGTTTCGCCGGGCATCATCCACCATTATTTCGGCGGCAAGGACGAGCTGCTGTCCGCCACCATGCGCAGCATGCTGCAACAGCTGCGCGACGACGCGACCCAGCGGCTGGCGACCGCCGATTCGCCGCGCGCCCGGCTGGAGGCGATCGTCGACTGCAACTTCGCCCCCGGCCAGTTCGAGCCGCGGGTGGTCGCGGCCTGGCTCGGCTTCTGGGCGCAGGCTCCGCACAACCCGGCGCTGGCCCGGCTGCAACGGATCAATGCCCGCCGGCTGCATTCCAACCTGCTGCACGCCCTGCGCCCGCTGCTGCCGCCGGACCGGGCGGAGCGGGTGGCCGTCGGGCTGGCGGCGATGATCGACGGTCTGTGGCTGCGCTTCGCCCTGACCGGCGCCATGGACGGCAGCGCCGCCCGGGCGGTGGCGCTGGGCTATCTCGATTCCGAACTGAACGCCTGACCTCACCGCCGCCACCAGCGCCGTCCGGCAGTCCCGGCGGCGGCCCGGCGGCGGCCGGCGCCGCGACCGCCCGCCCGGCCAAAGCTCTGTGTGATGCGGTCGAGCACGACGGCCAGCAGAACCACGGCCAGACCGCTCTGCACGCCGAGGCCGATGTCCAGGCGTTGGATGCCCTGGAGCACCACGTTGCCCAGCCCGCCGGCGCCGATCATCGAGGCGACGACGATCATCGACAGCGCCATCATCATGGTCTGGTTCACCCCGGCCATGATCGACGGCAGGGCGTTCGGCAACTGAATCTTGAACAGGAGCTGATGGTCACGGCAGCCGAAGGCGCGCCCGGCCTCGACCAGTTCCACCGGCACCTGCCGGATGCCGAGCGCCGTCAGCCGCACCGCCGGCGGCATGGCGAAGACCACCGTGGCGATGATGCCGGGCACCCGTCCCAGGCCGAAGAACAGCACCGCCGGGATCAGATAGACGAAGGCCGGCATGGTCTGCATCAGGTCCAGCAGGGTCTTGCCCACCCCGTCGGCGATCTTGCTGCGCGCCATCCAGATGCCGAGCGGCACTCCGCCGATCAGGCTGAGCACGGTGGAGGCGAGAACGAGCCCAAGGGTGGAAACCGTCGGCTCCCACAGCCCCATCACGAAGATCCCGCCCAGCGACAGCAGGGTGAACAGCGCGAAGGCGCGCCCGACCCGCCAGAGCGCAACCGCCGACAGCACCAGCGCCAGCAGCCAGGGCGGTACCCCGAGCAGCAGCCCGTCCAATGCCTCGCCCAACCCGTCCACCGTCGCGGCGATGACCGTCAGTGCCGGCTGACCGTGGTCGAGGATCGTCGTCACCAGCCATTCGGCGCCGCGGGCGATGCCGCCGCCGATGGTCTCGTTCAGCCACTCGATGTCCAGCAGGGCGATGTCAGCCATGCCGCACCTCGCGCCCGGCGGTCTCGCCGCGGTCGAGCGCCGCCAGCAGCGCCGCGCGGGAAATCACGCCGATGAACCGGCCGTCCGGCTCCACGACCGGCAGCGGACAGGGGGCTGCGGCGACCCGGCCGAGCAGGGCATGGATCGGCGTGTCGGCCGCCACCGGCTCCAGCCCGAACAGGGCCGATGCGCCGTCGCCGGCCAGTACGCCGCGGAAACAGCCGGCGGCATCGGTGCGGTAACGGAACCGTCCGGGCTCCCCCGCGGTTCCATCGTCGGGCGGCCGGGCGAGGTCGCGGGCGCGCAGCACGCGCGAGGCATCGACACCGCGGAAGAAGGCGCGGACATACTCGTCTGCCGGCGAGCGCAGGATTTCCGCCGGGGTGCCGATCTGGGCGATCCGGCCATCCTCCATCACCGCGATGCGGTCGGCGATGCGCATCGCCTCCTCGGCATCGTGGGAAATGAAGACGATGGTGCGGGCATCCTCGCGCTGGAGCCGCAGAAGCTCGTCCTGCATGTCGGTGCGGATCAACGGGTCGAGCGCCGAGAAGGCTTCGTCCATCAGCATGATCGTCGGATTCTTGGCCAGTGCGCGGGCCAAACCCACCCGCTGCTGCATGCCGCCGGACAGCTCGTCGGGATAGCGGTCGGCATAATCCGCCAGACCGACCCGCTCCAGGGCGGCCAGCGCCGCCCGGCGCCGCTCGGCCCGCTTCACCCCGGCCACCTCCAGCCCGAAGGCGGCATTCTCCAGCGCGGTGCGGTTGGGCAGCAGGGCGAAGGACTGGAAGACCATGCTCATGTCCCGCCGCAGCACCTCGACGAGGGCGGCGTAGGGAAGCGCGGTCAGGTCGCGGCCATCGAGCCGGATTTCCCCTTCCGACGGTTCGATCAGGCGGTTGAGCAGCCGGATGATGGTCGATTTTCCCGACCCCGACAGCCCCATGATGACGAAGATCTCGCCCGCCCGGATGTCGAAGCTGGCCTCGGCCACGCCGACATTGACGTTCAGCCGCTGCAGAACCTCCGCCTTGGTCGCTCCCCGGCGCAGCATCTCCAGCGCCGGGCGGGGATCGTCGGCAAAGACCTTGCGCAGGCCGCGCACCGCCAGACGCACCTGTCCAATCGTCGCCGAAGACGAACCGGTGGGCGCGGGCAGAATCGTCGTCATGGGCAAGGCTTCCGGAACGCAACAGACCAGGGTGAAGGCAATCGGGCCGTAGATTGCCCCGAGACGAGGGGCGCGGTCGATAGCTGCGTTCACGAATCCTGCATTTTGATGGTGCCGTTGCGCAATTGGCCGCAGATGGACGCCGATTTTATTTTGATTGATCGTTCAATGAAAAACCGGATGCGAATTTTGGGTACGGGCGGAACCGCCCGCCCGTACCTGCCCATAACCTCAGACGCGCTCGAAGATGGCGGCGATGCCCTGGCCGCCGCCGATGCACATGGTCACCAGGGCATAGCGGCCGCCGGTGCGGTGCAGTTCGTGGATCGCCTTCACCGTGATGATGGCGCCGGTCGCCCCCACCGGATGGCCGAGCGAGATGCCGGAGCCGTTGGGGTTCACCTTGGCCGGGTCGAAATCCAGCTCGCGGATCACAGCACAGGCCTGGGCCGCGAACGCCTCGTTGGATTCGATGACGTCGAGGTCGCCGACCGACAGGCCGGTCCGCTCCAGCACCTTGCGGGTCGCCGGAATCGGGCCGATGCCCATGTAATCGGGCTCGACGCCGGCATGGGCATAGCCGACGAGGCGGGCCAGCGGCTTCAGACCCAGCGCTTCGGCGCGGCGGGCGTCGGCCAGCACCACCGCGGCGGCGCCGTCATTCAGGCCGGAGGCGTTGCCGGCGGTGACCGACCCGTCCTTCTTGAAGACCGGCTTCATCTTCGCCAGCCCTTCCGGGGTGACGTCGCCGCGGACATGCTCGTCGGTGTCGAAGACGATGGTGCCCTTGCGCGAGGCGATCTCCACCGGGACGATCTGGTCCTTGAAACGGCCCTCCGCGATGGCATGGGCGGCGCGGCGCTGGCTTTCCAGCGCCAGGGCGTCCTGCGCCTCGCGGTCGATGCCGTAGCGGGCGGCGACATTCTCCGCCGTCACCCCCATATGAATCTTCTGCCAGGGATCATGCAGAATGCCGTTCATGTAATCGACCAGCGCCCCATCGCCCAGGCGGGTGCCCCAGCGGGCGCTCGGCACGAAATAGGGGCCGCGGCTCATCGATTCCGCACCGGCGCCGATGGCGACATCGCAGTCGCCGAGCGCGATGGACTGCGCCGCCGAAACGATGGCCTGAAGGCCGGAGCCGCAGAGCCGGTTGACGTTGAAGGCGGGCGTACCGATGGGGATGCCGGCATCGATGGCGGCGACGCGGCTGAGATAGGCGTCGTTGGTCTCGGTCGGGATGACGTTGCCCATCACCAGATGCCCGACGGCGTCGGGCGCGGCGCCGGACCGCTCCAGCGCCGCCTTGACCGCAACGGTGGCGAGCCGGGTCAGCGGCACATCCTTGAGGCTGCCGCCGAAGCCGCCGATGGCGGTGCGGGCGGCGCCGACGATGACGATGTCGTTCTGCATGGTTCGGTCCACTTCTCGGACAATAGGACGGTCAGCGGCCGGTGAAGTCCGGCCTGCGCTTGGCGATGAAGGCGTTGACGCCTTCGATGAAATCGCTGGTCGCGGCGGTGGCGAGGAAACGGTCGCGCTCGGCGTCCAGTTGCCGGTCCAGCGTTTGATCGAAGGACTGGCGCATCAGGTGGCGGATGCCGGCATAGGCGACGGTCGGCCCGGCGGCGAGCCGTTCGGCCAGCTTGGCGGTCTCCTCCGCCAGGGATGCCGCCGGTACCACCCGGTTGACCAGCCCGATCCGCAGCGCCTCCGCCGCATCGATCACCTCCGACAGCATCGCCAGTTCCATGGCGCGGCGCAGACCGACGAGACGCGGCAGATGGAAGCTGCCCGACCCGTCCGGCGTGGCGCCGATGCGGGCATAGGCCATGGTGAATTTGGCGTCGTCGGCGGCGATGCAGAGGTCGGCGGCGCTGGCGAGGCTCATCCCCGCCCCGGCCACCGGCCCATGGACGGAAGCCAGGACCGGCACATCCAGCCGGTCGAGAACGCGCAAAGCCTCGTGAAGATGGGCGATGATGGCGCCGGCCACCGCCGGTGCGGCGGCGGGATCGTCGTTGAAGCGGCCGACATCGCCGCCGGCCATGAAGCCGCGGCCATTGCCGGCGATCACCAGCACCCGCGTCGGCCCCGCCCCGTCCTCATCCGCCACGCTGCGGCAGGCGTCGAGGAAGGCGGCGGCAGTCGGCTCGTCCAGCGCGTTCAGCACGCCGGGGCGGTTCAGCCGGATCCAGGACACCGCCCCCTCGCGGACGAGCTGGACCGGCGATGGGGTGGCGGGCGCGGTGTCGGACATCCTGGCGTCTCCCGAAGCTCTACCTGACGGAAGGTATGTTACCGATCGGTATGACCTGTCAACGGTCCGGTTGACCCAACGGTCACTCACGTCCCCCGACCACATCCCTGGGCCGCATCCCTGCTCCCCGCCCCGACGACGGACCTAATCCATGGCTTGGCTGTTGGACCTTGCGACAGGTCGCATCACCGCACGCAAACGAGATTCGGAGCATCGCCATGCATCATCGCCCCCCGACCGGCCTTCCGGCCCTGACGCACTGACGGCAGCGGAGGAGTCAAGGCATGCCACCGGTTGTGCGTTCGGTCGCCTCGCTTCTGCTGGGCGTCGCCTTTCTGATGCTGGCGAACGGAGCCATGTCGACCCTGATCGGGCTGAGGCTGTCGGCGACGGCGTCCGGTGCGACGGCGGTCGGGATGATCACCGCGGCCTATTATGGCGGGCTGACGCTGGGATCGCTCTATGCGCATCGGATCATCACCCGCGTCGGCCATATCAGGGCTTTCTCCGCCTTCGCCTCCGTCGTGTCGGTCGCAGCACTGTCGCACGCGCTGTTCGTCGATGCGCCGCTCTGGGCCCTGCTGCGGCTGACGCAGGGGTTCTGCATGGCCGGACTCTACATGTGCATCGAAAGCTGGCTGAACGGCACCGCCACCAACGAAAGCCGCGGGCAGCTGCTGTCGGCCTACATGGTGACGCTCTATGGCGCCTCCGGCGTCGGGCAGCAGCTGCTGCGCCTGGACGACGAGACCGGCGTGCGGCTGTTCATGATCGTGTCGATCCTGCTGACGCTGGCGCTGGTGCCGGTGGCCCTGACGCGGACCACGCCGCCGCAATTGCCGAACGTCTCCTCCTTCGGCATCAAGCGGCTTTATCGAAGCTCGCCGCTGGGGGTGGCGGGAGTGTTCATCAGCGGGGCGATCACCGGGTCGATCTATGGGCTGGCCCCGGTGTTCGGCGCCTCCTCCAGCTTCGGCGTGTCGGGCACGGCGCTGTTCATGTCGGCGCTGATCCTCGGAGGCATGGCGCTGCAATGGCCGCTCGGCCGGCTCTCGGACCGCTTCGACCGGCGCAGCGTCATCATCGGCCTGTCGGCCGCGCTGTCGCTGACCAGCCTGGGCATGATCGCCGCCGCCGGGATGGACCAGCCGCTGGCGCTGATGCTGGTGGCGCCGCTGTTCGGCGGGCTGGCCTTCACGCTCTATCCGGTCTGCCTCGCCCATACCAACGATTACGTCCGGCGCGAGGACATGGTATCGGCCAGCGGCGGCCTGATCCTGGCCAATTCCGTCGGCGCCATCATCGGTCCGCCGGTGGCGTCGGCGCTGATGACCACCACCGGGCCGGCCGGGCTCTTCAGCTTCGTCACCGGCAGCGCGCTGTGCGCCGCCCTCTATGGACTGTGGCGGACCCGCATGCGTCCGCCTTTGCCCGCCGAGGCGCAGGCCGCCTTCCGCCCGCTGCCGCAGACCACGCCCACCGTCTCGCCCCTGGATCCCATGAGTGCGCTGAGAGCACGCTGAATGCGCCAATGGTACACTGACGATTTTTCGGGAATGCTCCGTTAAGAAGTTCGGGATAAACTGCCGCCCGTTGGAATGCTGGCTGGTGGTTGAATGCCGTTTTCGCGGGAGCCCCAAGTACCGGGGACGTTGGACAAGGACGGGGCAGGAAGCCCCGAAGCCGACCGGTTCGGCGGGCTGGTCCATGCTGTGGCGCAGGATCGCGACCGCACGGCTTTCGCTGCGCTGTTCCGCCATTTCGCGCCGAAGATCCTGCACTATTGCCTGAAGCTCGGCGCCGACCGCAGCACGGCGGAGGAACTGGTCCAGGACGTGATGCTGACGGTCTGGCTGAAGGCCGCCAGCTTCGATCCGGCCCAGGCGACCGTCGGCACCTGGGTGTTCACCATCGCCCGCAACCGGCGCATCGACCGCCTGCGCAAGGAGATGCGCCCCGCCCCCGACCCGGACGATCCGGCGATGATCCCCTCCTCCCTCGCCACGCCGGAGGAGACCGCCCAGATGGTCCAGAGCAGCCGCCAGCTTCAGGACGCGATCGAAACTCTGGCGGAGAACCAATCCGAGGTGCTGCGCCGTTCGTATTTTCTCGAACAGACCCATGAAGAGATCGCCGAGGACACGGAGGTGCCCTTGGGAACGGTCAAGACCCGGCTGCGCCTCGCGCTCAGCCATCTGAAACGCAGCATGAGGGACAAGGCGTGACGGTGCCGCTCCACCATCCGGACGACCAGCTTCTGATCGGCTATGCCAGCGGGCAGGAGCGGGCCGGGAAGTCCCTGCTGGTGGCGACCCACCTCGCCTATTGCCCGGACTGCCGCCGGCGCGTCGCATCGTACGAAGCCTTGTGCGGGAACTGGTTCGAAGAGCTGCCCTGCGCCGGCGACGATGGGCTGGATGGGCTGCTGGACCGCATGGACGGCCTGCTGACCGCCGCGCGGACGCCGCCGGAGCCGGCCCCCATCGAGCTGCCCCCCATTGAGCCGGTCGCAGCCGGCCGGACATGCGGACGGATGGTGCCGGAACCGCTGCGCAGCTGGCTGCCGGACGCCATCGACACGCCGACCGATGACGGATCCTGGCGGGAGATCTCCAAGGGGGTCTGGCTGTCGGGCTGGGAGCGCACCCTATCCGGCACGACGATCCGCCTGCTCCGCATGGCCTCGGGCGCCCCGGTCCCGACGCACCGCCACACCGCGGACGAACTGCTGCTGGTCCTGCGCGGCGCCTTCCGCGACGAATATGGCACCTACGGGCTCGGCGATGTCGCCCACTATGGCGACGGTACCGACCATTACGCTTTCGGCGCCAGCGAGGAAGACTGCATCTGCCTCTTCCTGCTGGACGGCGATCTGATCTTCCTCGACAAGGACGGCAATCCGCTTTAGCCGACGAGGTCCTGATACTCCGGGTGGCGCTTGATGTAGGCCTCGATGAAGGTGCAGATTGGCAGCACCTTCAGGCCCTGGGCCCGGATGTCGTCCAGCGTGCCCTTCGCCAGTTCCGACCCCACCCCCTGGTTGGTCAGGGCGCCCGGCACCTCGGTGTGGGTCAATGCGATCTTGCCGTCGCGCATGTCATAGGTGACCAGCGCGGTGGAGCCCGCCACCGTCAGCTCATAGCGGCCCAGTTCCTCGTTCTTCCGCACCGTCTCGTGCAAGCTCATGGTGTCCTTCGCCTTGGTTGTTCGGTTGGGCGGCCGAGCCGCGGGATTGCGGATCGTCAGCCGACCATCAGGGATTCCGCACCGTCGATCCAGACCGGGGTGCCGGTGATGTGCTTCGCGCGGTCCGACGCCAGGAACAGCGCAAGCTCCGCCACGTCGAAGCTGTCGCCGGACTTGCCGCCGGTCAGGGGCACCTTACCCTGCGGATACTCGATGGGGGTCTTCACCGATTCGATATTCCGCATCCTGGTGTTGTCGGGAATGTCCGTTTCGATGATGCCGGGGCAGATGGCGTTGACGCGGATGCGGCTCGGCGCCAGTTCCAGCGCCAGCATCTTCACCATGGCAAGCTGTGCCGCCTTGGTACAGGAATAGGCGGTGGCGCCGGTGTTGCTGAACACCCGCGTGCCGTTGATCGACGCGGTAACGATCACCGAGCCGCCGCCGGCCTTCTTCAGGTGCGGAACCGCATGGTGCAGCGTCAGGTAGGTGCCGCGCAGGTTGGTGTTGATGGTGCGGTCCCATTCGTCCGGCGTCAGGTCGTCGATGGGCGCCCAGACGCCGTTGATGCCGGCATTGGCGAAGACGATGTCGAGCCGCCCGAACTCCTCCACCAACCGCTCGACCGCCTGCCGCATCGCCGCGTCGTCGCCGACATCCGCAGTCAGGGGGATCGCCTGTCCACCGGCGGCACGGATTTCCTCGGCGGTCTTCGCGATCTCGTCCGCGGTGTGGCTCAGCACGCCGACCGAGGCACCGGACTGGGCGAAGCGTATCGCCGACGCCTTGCCGATTCCGGACCCCGCACCGGTGACCAGCGCGACCTTCCCCGTCAAATCCATAACCCAACTCCAGCCAGTGACCTTCGACGCGAGTGCCAACCCGTGACCGCGCCGTTCGGTTCCCGATGGGCGAACCATGGTACGTAAATTTCGTATAGAGAAACTTTATTCCGAAAACTTGATTTGATTGGATCGTCTGCTAAACTGACGGTCCGCGGGCCTCCGATCCACCCTGCCGTCTGTGATCGGATCGGCCCGGACCTTTGGCTTTTCGGAGAGTGCCGATGCCGTCGCCGGCCCAGACTGAAACGGTTCCGCCCAATCCTGTCCAGTATGCGCGCCAGGGACGCATCGGCGTCGTCACCGTCGATTACCCGCCGGTGAATGCCGTCGGCCATGGCGTGCGCAGCGGGCTGGTTGCGGCATTGGACGCCGGGCTGGCCGACGACGGGGCGGAGGCGCTGCTGATCGTCTGCGCCGGCCGCACCTTCATGGCCGGGGCTGACATCCGGGAGTTCGGCAAGCCCTCCGCCCCGCCGACCCTGCCGGAGGTGGTGGCACGCCTCGATGCGGCCACCAAGCCGGTGATCGCCACCATCCATGGCACGGCGCTGGGCGGCGGGCTGGAGGTGGCGCTGGCCTGCCATGTCCGCATCGCGCTGAAGTCGGCCAAGCTCGGCCTGCCGGAGGTCAAGCTGGGCCTGCTGCCGGGCGCCGGCGGTACGCAGCGGCTGCCGCGGCTGGTCGGGGCGGCCAAGGCGCTGGACATGATCCTGTCCGGCGATCCGGTGGGTGCCGAAGAGGCGCTGGCCCTCGGCCTCGTCGATGCGGTGGAGGACGGCGCCTCCGCCCTGGAGGCCGGCCTGCGCACCGCCGAGCGGCTTCTGTCCGATGGGAGTCGCCCGCAGCCGGTCAGTGCCCGCACCGACCGCATCGCCGGCACCGATCCCGCCCTGTTCACGGCGAAGCGGGCCGAGCTTGCCAAGCGGCAGCCGCACCTGTTCTCCCCCCACCGCATCGTCGACGCGGTGGAAGCCGCCGTCACCCTGCCCTTCGACGAAGGGACGGCGCGCGAGCGGGACCTGTTCCTCGCCTGCATGGACTCGCCGCAGCGCGCCGGCCTGATCCACGCCTTCTTCGCCGAACGCGAGGTGGCAAAGGTCCCCGGCCTGCCGGCCGGCACGCCGACGCGCGACATCCGCAAGGTCGGTGTGATCGGCGCCGGCACCATGGGCGGCGGCATCGCCATGTGCTTCGCCAATGCCGGCATTCCGGTGGTGCTGGTCGACAGCGCGCAGGACGGGCTGGAGCGCGGCATGGCCGCCATCCGCCGCAATTACGACTCCACCCTCCGCAAGGGCCGCCTGACCGCGGCACAGTTGGACGAGCGGATGGCGCTGATCCATCCCACCCTGTCCTACGACGAACTGGCCGACGCCGATCTGGTGGTGGAGGCGGCCTTCGAGAGCATGGAGGTCAAGCAGGCGATCTTCCAGACGCTGGACCGGACCTGCAAGCCGGGGGCGATCCTCGCCACCAACACCTCGACGCTGGACGTGGACGCCATCGCCGCGGCGACCGGCCGGCCGCAGGACGTGCTGGGCATGCATTTCTTCAGCCCGGCCAACGTCATGCGCCTGCTGGAGGTGGTGCGCGGGGCGAAGACCTCCGACACGGTGCTGGCGACGGCGATGGGGCTGGCGCGCCGGATCGGCAAGGTCGGCGTGGCGGTCGGCGTCTGCTACGGCTTCGTCGGCAACCGCATCCTGCACCAGCGCGGCCGGGAGTCGATGGCCCTGGTCGAGGAAGGCGCCAGCCCGGAACAGGTCGACCGCGTGCTGACGGAGTTCGGTTTCCCGCTCGGCCATTTCTCGATGACCGACCTTGCCGGGATCGATGTCGGCTGGCGCATCCGCGAGGAGCGGCGCAAGGCCGGCGATCCGGAGGCGCAGTCGCCCAACTGGCTCGACATCCTGGCGGAGCGTGGGCGCTACGGCCAGAAGACCGCGGCTGGCGTCTACCGCTACGAACCCGGCAGCCGCACCCCGATCCCCGATCCGGAGGTGGCCGCAGTGATCGAGGAGGACCGCCGCCGCCGCGGCATCGCCCCGCGTCCGGTCAGCGACGGGGAGGTCCGCGAACGCTGCCTCTATGCGATGGTGAACGAGGCGGCCAAAATCCTTGAGGAAGGCATCGCCGCCCGTCCGGTGGACATCGATGCCATCTGGCTGCACGGCTACGGCTTCCCCTCCTGGCGCGGCGGCCTGCTGTTCTGGGCCAACCGGGAAGGGCTGGGCAAGATCGCCGAGGCGGTCCAGCGTTACCATCGCGACATCGGCGGCCCGCAATGGCGGCCGTCGGCTTTGCTCCTGCAATGTGCGGCGGAAGGCCGGGCCATCGGATGCTGAATCCGGAATGTGGATTTCAAACCAGAAACTAGTTTCTGTTACTGATTGTTAGGAATCTCCCCTATACTCTGTCGTCAGGGATGCCCCGCTGCCCCCGACCGGCCCCCCAGCCGACGGGATCGACGGAGCGGACCTGACCCGAGGAACCCGGACCACACCGAAGGGGAAAAGCATGAAGGACATGACCGTCGCAGCCACCGACTGGGGTCTCCACGCCGTCGCCTGCAGCGGCCTTCGTGACGTTCCTCCCTCCGTCTGGCTCGGGACGTTGCGCAACGCGCTGTCCGGTGCAGGCACTGGCCGCAGCCTGTTCCTGGATCTGCGGGAGGTCGGCAATCCCCCCTTGCCGCCGTCCCATCTGGGAGCCCTGGCATCGGTCGTCGCACAGGCCGGTTACAGTGCGGTTCTGGTGTCGGACCTCCGGCTCGGCCATGCTTTGTGCGATGCGGTTCGCCGCAGCGGTTCGAACGGAGAAATGGCTGCCGGCCTGCGCGTGCTGTCCGCGGACGGACGCGACCGGGTCGCCATCGCCGCCGCCTACCAGTGGCTGTTGAACGGGCGGGAGCCTGCGGATGCCCTTCTGGTGTCCGACCGCCGTCCGTCGGTCCTGGTCTTCCCCGCGACCGTGGCGCACAGGCGGCCGACCTCCCCCGGTTCCGCCGATCTGCGCCACGCCTCGTAACCGTCCTGCCGTAACCGCTTCATTTCCGCAGTCGTCGTCGTCTCAACTGCCTTTTCGCCCCGGCCGGACCCGTCCCGCCGGGGTTTTTTATGTCCATCTGAATTTTCCCGAAAGAATCTGCGCCAGCTTTCTCCCGCCGTTCCGTGGATAGCCACAGAACGAACGGGGCGGCGCCAGCCCGCCGCCCATCCCGAAAAGCCATCGGCCTGAATCGCCGCGAAATCCCGCCCGGATTCCGCGAACGGGCCGCGATTGGGTGGAGAAGGCGATGCTGGTCGATTCCGTCAGCGCAACGACGTCAACGACGTCGACGAAGTCCACGTCGAGCAGCTCGTCAGCCACGAGCGCGACCGACAGCTATCAGACATTTCTGACACTGCTGATGAAGCAGCTCGAGGTCCAGGACCCGACCAACCCGGTCGACACGACCACCTTCACCACCCAGCTCGTCCAACTGTCCGGGCTGGAACAGCAAATGTCGATCAACGACAAGCTCGACGAGCTGAACAGCACGGTGTCCGACCTCAGCAGCACCCTGTCGTCCTCCCTCGGGTCCGGCAGCGGCGCCGTCAATTACTACGGTAAGACGGTCGAGGCCGAGGGATCCACCACGCCATTGCAGGACGGCGAGGCGAGCTGGGAATACGACCTCGAGTCCGCGGCGTCCTCGGTCAAGCTGACCATCACCGATTCCAGCGGCAACACCGTCTACAGCGACGTCGGCTCCTCCACCGCCGCCGGCACGCACGAGGTGACCTGGGACGGTGTCGGCACCGACGGCAAGAGCTACAGCAGCGGCACCTACACCCTGTCGGTCACCGCGCTCGATGCCAACGGCAAGGCCATCGACACCGCCACCCGCTTCAAGGGCACCGTGACCGCCGTCGACAGCTCGTCCGGCACGGCGGTGCTGAGCGTCGGCGGCGTCAGCCTGTCGGCCGACAAGGTGCTGACGGTCTCCTGACCCCTCCCCCCGGACAATTCGAAAGACAGGTGCCGCCATGAGCCTCACCAGCGCAATGTACAGCGCCACGTCCGGGCTGACCGCCCAGAGCAAGGCGCTCGCCAGCATCTCCAGCAACATCGCCAATTCCAGCACCACCGGCTTCAAGGGCACGGTGACGGAGTTCACCTCCTACATCAACAAGACCACCACGGTGGACGAGCAGGTCGGCGGCGTCATCGCGTCCAACACCCGCAGCGTCAGCCGCCAGGGCGAAATCCAGTCGTCGGCGACCACCACCAACATGGCGGTCAACGGCGACGGCTTCTTCGTCGTGTCGGACAAGACCGCGAGCGGCGGCACCTACTTCACCCGCAACGGCTCCTTCTCCACCGATTCCAACGGCAATCTGGTCAATTCGGAGGGCTATTACCTCTATGGCTGGGCGGTGGGCGACGACGGCACCATCAAGGCCGGCAACAAGACCTCCACCGACAGCCTGGAGGCGATCAACCTGACCAGCATCAAGGGTACGCCCAAGGCGACCTCGACGCTGGACATCGAGGCCAACCTGCCGTCCGACGCCGCGACCGGCGACAGTTTCACCACCGACGTGGAACTGTTCGACGCCCTGGGCAACAGCCATTCGGTGACGATGAGCTGGAGCAAGACGGCCGACAACACATGGTCGCTCAACGCCTCCGACCCGACAAGCTCGGCCGACGGCACGACCACGACCGGCACGATCTCCGGCTTCCCGATCTCCATCGCTTTCAACAGCGACGGTTCGCTCGCCAGCGCCACCCGGACCGACAGCAGCGGCACCACGACCAGCGTCGATCCGTCGGCCATCGGCTTTTCGGTCGGCGGCTGGACCACCGGCGCCGGCGACAGCACGGTGACGATGTCGCTCGGCAGCGCCAACAGCACGACCGGGCTGACGCAATACGCATCGGGCGAGAGCACCGCCGCCATCGGCGACTGGACCGCCACCGGCAACGGCTACGAGCCCGGCACCCTGACCGGGACCACCATCGACAGCAGCGGCGTGGTGCGCGCCACCTTCGACAATGGCGAGACGCGGGCGATCTACCAGATCCCCATCGCGACCTTCGCAAATTCCAACGGGCTGGAGAGCGAGAGCGGAACCACCTTCACCCAGACCTACGAATCCGGCAATTACCAACTGCGCACCGCCGGCGACGGCAAGGCCGGCGAGATCGAGGCCAGCTCGCTCGAAAGCTCCACGGTGGAGCTGACCGACGAGTTCAGCCGGATGATCGTCGCCCAGCAGGCCTATTCCGCCGCGTCCAAGGTGATGACGACGGCGCAGGACATGATCGACACGCTGATCTCGATGAAGCGCTGACGCCATGGCCGCCGCGCCCGACGAACGCTTCGCCCGCGCCGAGACCCTGCTGATGGAACACCGGCGGCTGACAGTCCAGGCGCGGGCCTTGCTGGCAAGGACCGCCACGCAGGCCGAGCGGCTGGCGATGGCCGACGATCTGATCGCGCTGATCGACGGGCTCGATGTGGAGAAGCGGGCGCTGGGAGCCCGGATCAACCGCGGCCGGGTCGCCAATGCCGCGATGAGCGCCTATGGGCGGGCGATGGCGGCGCGCCGGTAGGGACAGCGGGCAACCGAAGCCGACGCTCCCCCCAAAAATCCCCGCCAGTTTTCGGTCCACCCGCCGTGGAACCAGACATCCAAAACCCGGAGCTATCGCCATGGCCCTCAAGCAGACCCTGCGCAAGCCGGCCCCGCCGAAGCCCGTTCTGACCAAGGCCCAGCCCCCCGCCCAGACCGGCACGCCGGAAAACCCCACCGTCTTCCTCCGCGTCGATGCGGTGGAGGTTCTGGAAGCCTTCGTCACCGAACTGGACCGCGCCGCAACGCGCGCCGAGGCGGCGGTGCGCGAGGGACGGCCGCGCGACGCGCTGCTGGCGGCGGGCGACATGCAGACGCTGCTGCGCAGCTGGAAGGACCGGCTGGCCGATGCGCTGGCGCAGACGCGCAGCAAGCGCGTCGCCCCCGCCGTGCGCGGCGCCGCCAAGGCCGCCGCCGACCGGGTCCTGCCGGCGCTGGCCGCCCGCATGCGGGAGATCGAGGCGCAGATCAAGGTCCACCGCGCCCGCCAGAACGCCATCGGCGCCGCCCTGCGCGCCGCGTCCACCGCACCGGCCGGCGTCTATGGCGTCGCCTATGGCCCCGGCGCCCGCTATGGCGCGCGGGTGGCGATGCGCACCACCGGCCATGTCGTCGGGCTGACAGCCTGACCGTTTGGGCGCGGATAGCCGGAAAGGAAGCCCGCAATGTCGCTTCGCGTCGCCAGTTCCATCGCCTCATCGGCTCTGCGCACGTCCGAGGTCGGGATCGCCGTCGCCTCATCCAACGTCGCCAACGCCGACACCGACGGCTACACCCGCAAGACCGCGTCCAACGTCACCCGCAGCACCGGCGTCAACGTCGCCAGCGTCGATGTCACCGCGGTCAGCAGCAACGTCGACCGCTATCTGCTGAAGACGCTCGTCTCGGCCCAGTCCGACCTCGGCTACACCGACACCCGCAACAGCTATCTCGACCAGATGCAGTCGGCCTTCGGCAGCGTCAGCAGCGACGACAGCGGCGGCACCGACATCGGGTCGATGATCGACGCGCTGGCCGACACGCTGGGCACGCTGGCGACTTCCCCCGAAAGCGAGAGCGCCAAGGCCGCCACCGTGCAGGACCTGTCGGATCTGGCGGAGACACTGCGCAGCACTTCCTCGTCCATCCAGTCGCTGCGCGCACAGGCCGACGACGGGATCGCCACCACCGTCGACACCATCAACGAGACGCTGAGCGGCATCGATTCCCTCAACGACCGGATCGTGAAGGGCAAGGCGCTGGGCCAGAACGTCACCGACCTGGAGGACCAGCGCAACACCGCGCTGAAGAGCCTGTCCAAGTCCATCGACGTCACCTATCAGGTCGACGACAGCGGGCTGATGCGCATCTCCACCGCGTCGGGCAAGTCGCTGCTCGACACCAAGGTGCACGAGCTGTCCTACACGCCGGCCGCCTCGGTCAGCGCCAGCACCGTCTACAGTACCGGCGGCAGCAGCGGCTTCGGCGGCATCATGCTGAACGGGGTGGACGTCACCGGCTCGTCGCTCGGCGGTTCGCTGGGCGCGCTGGTTCAGCTGCGCGACACCGACCTGCCGGCGCAGCAGGCCGGCCTGGACGAGCTGGCGACCACCCTGATGGACAGGCTGAACGCCATCCAGAACCAGGGCACCTCCTATCCCGCTCCGCAAAGCCTGACCGGTACCGAAACCGTCTCGGCAACCGATGCGCTGAAGGTGACAAGCGGCACGCTCCGCGTCGCCGTCACCGACAGTTCCGGCACGGCGGCGGAGGTTCTCGACATCGACCTGTCGACCAAATCGACCCTTCAGGACGTCGTCGATGCCATCAACACGATGAGCAGCACCTCGGCCTCGATCTCCGCCGACGGCAAGCTGGTCATCTCCGCCACCGGCACCGGCACCGGCATCGCGTTGGGCGGGGACGCCAACGATGGCACGACCGGCGCCTTCTCCGACGCCTATGGCCTGAACGACCTGCTGACCGGCACCGGGGCCTCCGACATCAAGGTCGCGACCCGCATCGCCAACGACAGCAGCCTGCTCGCCACCGGTGCCCTGTCCTCCGCTAGCGGACTGACCGCCGGCGACACGGCGCTGACCAGCGGCGAGGGATCGGTGGCGAAGGCGCTGTCGGCAGCCTTTTCCGCCAGCCACGATTTCGATGCCGTCGGGTCGTTGAGCGCCCGCAGCACGAGCTTCGCCGGCTACGCCGGTGCGGTGATCCAGGGGGCGGCGACGCTCGCCGACAAGGCATCCACCGCCTACGACAGCCAGAAAACCTACACCAGCAGCCTCGAATCGACCTTCTCGTCGCAGAGCGGCGTGAATGTCGACGAGGAGACCGCCGCGATCTCCACCCTGCAATCCGCCTACGAGGCCGCCGCCGCGGTCATGAAGACGTTGCAGGAGATGTTCAGCACGGCGCTCGACATGGTCCAGTAGAGGAGACCGCGATGGAACGGGTCGCGACCTACAACCATCAGAACACGCTCGTCCAATACATGATGAAGGCCGAGGCCAAGGTGGCCGCGGAACAGGTCCGCTCGGCATCGGGGCTGAACTCCACCGACTACAAGGGCATCGCCTCGGACAGCGGCCGGCTGGTCAATCTCGAAAGCCATTACCGCCGGCTGGAACAGTATATCGACGAGGGCGAGGTCGTGAACGGCCGCATCCAGTCGATGTACGATGCCGTCGGCGGGATGTCGGACCTGACCTCCCGCCTCAGCGCTCTGATCACCGGCCTGCAAGGCAACAATGCGGCCGGCGTCGAAGGCGTGGTGGCGGAGGCCGGCCAGCTGATGGAGGAACTCGGCGGGCTGCTGAACACCCGGCAGGACGGCCGCTATCTGTTCGCCGGCGGGCGCACCGACCAGCCGGCGGTCGATCTCGACAGCTACAGCGCCGCAACCTATCCCTCCAGTGCCGACACCGGCTATTACCAGGGCGATTCCACCGTCGCCCATTTCCAGGCCGCCGACGATTTCGTGCTGTCCTACGGCGTCACCGCCGACCAGCCGGCCTTCGAGAAAGCCCTGCGCGCCTTCAGCCTGATCGCCAACATGTCGACCGATCCGGTCGACACCGATCTGCTGGCCGAGGCGACGCAACTCGCCTCCGACGCCACCGACGGGCTGTCGATCACGCAGGCGAAGCTGGGTGCCGCCAGCTCCTCGCTGGAGAACACCATCGACCGCCATGTGGACGAGCAGCTGGTGCTGCAAACCCAGGTGGACGACATCCGCAGCGTCGATCTGGCCGAATCCACCACCAAGCTTTCGCAGCTCCAGGCCTCGCTGGAGGCGACCATGAGCCTGATGAAGATCCTCGAAGAGAACAACCTGTCCAAATATCTGTGAGGGTCGGGGGCTTAGCCAAAAAAGCGCTACTCCCATCGAAAAAGTCCGCCAGCTTTCGCCGCCTGCCCCGTGAGTCCCAGTGAGGGTCGCCGAAACGGCCCGGTTCGATCAGGAGACCACATCATGCCCGTCATCTCGACCAACACGGCTTCCAACTCGGCCCTTCGTTACCTCAACATCAACTCGACCAACCAGTCGGACTCGGTCTCGAAGATCGCCAGCGGTTCGCGCATCACCAAGGCTTCGGACGATGCCGCCGGTCTCGCCGTCGGCACCTCGCTGAAATCCGACGTCACGGTGCTGAACCAGGCGGCCACCAACGCCTCGCACGGATCGTCCATCCTCCAGACCGCCGACGGCGGCATGTCCAGCATCTCCGATATCGTGCAGCGCATGCGCTCGCTCGCCACCCAGTCGCTGTCCGGCTCGGTCACCGACAACGAACGCTCCTACCTCGACGCCGAATTCCAGCAGTTGCAGGACGAAATCGACGGCATCGCGTCCGGCACCCGCTTCAACGACGAATCCCTGCTCGACGGCGCGACCAACTGGTCGACCGGCGTTTCCTTCCGCGTCGGCACCACCTCGAACGACAACATCACGGTGCAGATCGCCGGCGTCACCACGACGGGGCTTGGCATCAACACGCTGGATGTCGGCACGTCGGCCACCGCCGCCGCCGCCCTGACGGCGCTCGACACCGCGGTCACCACCCTGTCGGACGCCCGCGCCGATGTCGGCGCGCTGATCTCGCGCTTCGAATTCCGCAGCGACATGATCGACACCACCATCGAGAACACCGAGGCCGCCCAGTCCAAGATCATGGACGTCGACGTGGCCGAGGAGCAATCCAAACTGGCATCGGAGAAGGTCCTGACCCAGGCCGCCATCGCCGTGCTGTCCCAAGCGAACCAGATGCCCGAGAATCTGCTCTCCCTTCTCCGCTGACGGTTCGCAAGGCCGCCGGGCACGGGTGCCGCGTCCCGCACAGCCTCACAAACTCGTGGGGCGCGCCCCGCCGGCGGCCGTTTCCTTCCATCGTCAACGCCGCAAAACCCGCATCGCCGTGCCATCCGCCGCATCCCCCGCGGCCGGAACCGGGAGAGCCTTGCCATGACCACCGTCAGTTCCACCACCTCCAGCACGGCCGCGACGACGGGCTATTCGGCGCTGTCCTCCAGCGATTCCGGCACCGGCATCGACTATTCCCTGCTGATCGAGGCCAAGGTGAACGCGCGGCTGGCCAAGGCCGACCGCATCGACACCAAGATCACCGCCAACGAGGCGAAGATCACCGCCTACACCGACCTTCAGGACAAGCTGCAGGCGGTCAGCGACGCCATCGACGGGCTGCGCAACCGCAGCGTCTCCACCGGCGCGTCCTCCAACCTGTTCGGTCAGCGGACCGCCTATGTCGGCGACGACGACGTGTTCAGCGCGACGGTGGACGACGATACGGAGGTCGGCACCTATTCGGTCGTGGTCCAGCAGCTCGCCACCAAGCACAAGATCGCGGCCGACGGCGTCGCCAGCAAGACGAGCGCGCTGGGCTATTCCGGCAGCTTCACGCTCCAGGCGGCCGACGGCAGCGCCGTCAGCATCGCGATGGACAGCGACGACAGCCTGACCGACCTGCGCGACGCCATCAACGCCAACAAATCGACCAGCGGCGTCACCGCCAGCATCGTGCAGGTCAGCGACAGCAGCTATCAGCTGATCCTGACCTCCAACAACACCGGCCAGACCATTTCGATGACCGACGGCGGCGACGGCGTCCTCTCGTCGCTCGGGCTGACCGACAGCGACGGCGCCGTCAAGAACGAGCTGGTCGCGGTCCAGAAGGCAATCGTGGAGGTGGACGGTGTCACCATCACCCGCAGTTCCAACACCATCGACGACGCCATCGAAGGCGTGACGCTGACCCTCTACAGCGCCAGCCCCGACACGGCGATCTCGATGGAGGTGTCGACCGACCTGTCCTCGATCAAGTCGGCGATCACCGGCTTCGTCGACGCCTACAACGAATACCGCGACTTCGTGGTGACGCAGCAGGCGACGACCAGCGACGGCACGGCGTCCAGCGACGCCACGCTGTTTTCCGACAGCCTGCTGCGGCAGATCGTCCGGTCGGTGAACAGCGCGCTCAACACGTCGATCACCACCGACGACGGCACGGTTCTGTCGATGGCCTCGCTGGGCATCAGCTTCAACAGCTCCAACGAGCTGGAACTGGACGAGGACACGCTGAACAGCATCCTCAGCAGCGACATCGACTCGGTCAAGCAACTGCTCGGCCTCAACATGACCTCGTCGTCCAGCCAGATGTCGCTGCTGCGCTACACCAGCAGCGCCTCGGCGCTGTCCTTCACGCTGGACATCGTGCGCGGCGACGACGGGACGCTCAGCTCGGCATCGGTCGGCGGCGACAGCAGCCTGTTCACCGTCAGCGGCAACCGCATCATCGGCGCGGCCGGCACGGCCTATGACGGCATCGTGCTGGTCTATTCCGGCAACAGCGGCAGCGTGGACATCGACTTCTCGCAAGGGCTTGCCGACAAGCTGTTCGGCGTCATCGACGATGCGTCGGCCACCTACGGCAGCGACCTCGCCACCGCCATCGACGATCTGGAAACCCGCGACACCGAGCTGGAAAGCCGGTCCACCGACATCAAGACCAAGGCCGAGACCTACCGCAGCACCCTGACCGCCTATTACGCCAGGCTGGAGGCGGCGGCGGAACAGGCGGCGTTGCTGCTGAAACAGCTGACCTACACCGACAGCAGCGACGATAGCTGACACCGGCCGATGTCCATCCAATGACGAGGATTTGGCGCCATGCGCAATTCCGCCTATTCGAAGGCCCTGAACGCCTATGCCGTCGCCAACAGCGCGGTGCCGCCGCTGACGGCGGTGGTGCGGCTGTACGAGCGGGCGATGACCCATTTGTACGCCGCCCGCGACGCCGCCGCGGAGCGCCGGTTCGAAGCGCACCACACCGCGATCCGAAACGCCGTCATGGTGTTCGCGGGCCTTGATTCCATTCTGGTTTTCGACAAAAATGAGGATGTCGCGCTGACGCTTCGCCGGTTCTACCACCGGCTGATCGCGCAGGCCGGCGCCGCCGCCAGCCGGAAGGATCCGGTGGCGGCCTGTGACTCGCTCATCCGCCAGACGTCCTTCATGCTGAAGGCTTGGCAGGCCGTCGCCGCAGAACGCGGCGGGCCATCCACTGTCGTCGGTGCCACGGCCAAAGGGCCGCATGCATCCGTCGTCGGGAGAACGATGGATCATGCAAATGGCGGACTCTCGGCTTGACCGTCCTTGCGAGGATTCCGGTGCCGGGCGCTCCATGTCCAGGGATCTGAGCCGGGGATCAGCCTCCGGCGTCATCATCCCTGTGGACGAGGACAGCGACGAAGCACTGATGGCGCAAATCCGCTCCGGCAGCCAGACGGCTTACCGGACGCTGGTTCATCGCCACCTGAAGCGCACCTACGCCCTGGCCCGCCGCCTGACCGGCAACGAGGCTGAGGCGGAGGATGTGGTGCAGGATGCCTTCCTCCAGGTCTGGCAGCGCCGCAGCCAATGGAACGACGACGGCGGCGCCCGCTTCACAACCTGGCTCTACCGGGTGGTGGTGAACCGCTGCATCGACCACAAGCGCCGGCCGGTCGGCCAGGATCTGGAAACCGTGGCGGAGCCGTCGGACAGCGCGCCCGATGCGGTCAGCACCATCCATCGCCGGCAGGTCGCCGCCCGGCTGCTGGAGGCCCAGGACAGGCTGACCCCGCAGCAGCGCGCGGCCGTGACCCTGTTTTATTACGAGAATTTAAGCAACGCCGACATCGCCAGCGTTATGCAAATCAGCATAGGTGCTGTAGAGTCGCTGTTGAAACGCGCGCGCCAGCAGCTTCGGCTGCTTCTGCGCGCCAGTGCGCAGGCGGCCAGGGATTCCTTCGATGACGGATGAGGAGTTTCGCGATCGGCTCGATCGTCACGGAGGCGACCTCGCCCTTTGGCCGGCCGACGCGGCCAGGGACGCGCGGCGCCTTCTTCTGCGTTCGGTCAAGGCGCAGGCGATGCTGGACGAGATGGTGACGATGGAGCTGGCGCTGGGCCATTCCGAAGACCGCCCGCCGCCAGGCCTCGCCGACCGCATCTTTGCCGCGGCTTTCCGTCTGCCGCCGTCCGACCGCGGCTTTGACGAGGATGGCGATCAGCCGCCCCGGTTGATGTAGCCGGCTGATGTAGCCGTCACTTCGCCGTCACCCGGCGCAGTTCCACCGCAATGCGCTCAAGAGCCTGTTCCAGCCCCTGGCCGCCCAGCGGCTGGAACAGGCGCATCGACGGATACCAGGGCCGCCCGGCGGTGCCGAGCTGCGTCCAGTCGCGATGGCCGAAACGCCAGACCGGCACGCCCAGCGCACTGGCAAGCTCCGCTACCGAATTCGCCGGCGCGATGACGAGGTCGAGTGTCGAGACCAGCGCCGCCGTCTCTTCGAAATCGTCGCGCAGGTCGAGCCCGCTCCAGCCATAGATCGGCTGTCCGAACCGGCGTTCCGCCGCCAGGATTTCGCGCTGGCACTCGTCATATTGCAAATTCACGAAGGTCACGCCGGGCACGGAGAAGACCGAGCCCCAGGCGTCCAGCGGCAGATAGGCGCTGCGGCGGTCGGCGGTCATCAGTTGGCTGCGCCAGCTGATGCCGACGCGCAGGGTGTCGCCGGCACCGTCCAGCCGCTCGCGCCAATCTGCGACGCGGCCACCTTGGGCGAACAGCCAGCAGGACCGCGTCGGGAAGGCCGACAGCCGGTCCCGCAGCAGACGGGGGACCGAGCCGGCGGGGATGTGATAATCGCAATCGACCGTCTCGGCTTCCATCAGCCCACAAGGCGGCTGTTCGGCCCGCAAGGTCGCCTTCGGGAAGGAGCGGGCGAACAGTGGCACCAGCCGGCGCTCGCACTCGATCACCACATGCCCCGCCATCTTGATCAGGTCGGGATAGCAGGATGCGAACAGGAACTCGTCGCCCACCCCCTGCTCGCGCCAGACGAACAGGCGCTTGCCGGCCAGCGGCTCGCCCGCCCATTCGGGAATGGTGAAGCGCCGTTCCGGGCGGACGCGGCCGGCCTTGAAGCGGAAGGCGTAGTCGGCCCAGCCGGCGCTCAGCGCGCCGCGCTCCAGCGACAGCAGGCCGCGGTTGAAGCGGGCCAGCGCATGGCCGGGGGTGGCGGCGACCGCCCGCTCGAACCAGCGGCCGGCGTCGGCACGCCCCTGCCGCTGCTCCGCCAAACCCAGGGTGCAGAGCGGATCGGCCAGCGACGGTGCCAGCGCCAATGCCCGGCGGCAGGCGGCGGCGGCCTCGCCCGGCCGTTGGGCGCCGTTCAGCGCATAGGCCAGCACGGCATGCAAGGGCGCATGGCCGGGCATCAGCCGGATGGCGCGGCGCACCTGCACCGTCGCCGGGGCAAAGTCTTCGCGGTCGGACAGGTCGGCGCCGAGATTGCCCAGCGCATCGGCGAAGGCGGGGTTGAGCGCCAGCGCCCGCTTCCAGCAGGCTTCCGCCTCCACCGGACGCGCCTGCGCTTTGCAGGCGTTGCCGAGATTGTTCCAGGCCTCCGCCTGGCCGGGATCGCGGGCGATGGCGCGGCGCTGCCAGCGCTCAGCACGGCCATACTCCCCGAGCGCGGCCTCCGCCAGCCCGAGATTGACGAGGGCCGGCACATGGCAGGGATCGAGAGCCAATGCGGTCCGGAACCGTTCGCGCGCCTCCGCATGACGGCCGAGCGCATGCAGCAGCAGGCCCAGATTGTTGCGTGTCTCGGCATGGTCGGGCTGGCGACGCAACGCCTCGCCATAGGCGTTTTCCGCTTCGGCCAGCCGGCCCGTTCCTTGGAGCGCGGCACCCAGATTGGCCCAGACCGATCCGGTATCGGCGCCCAGCCCGATGGCCTCCCGATACGCGGCGGCGGCCTCGGCCACCGCACCCCAGCGGCGCAATGCGTTGGCCAGCGCGATCCGGGTGGCGGCATCCTGAGGCCGCAGCCTCGCCGCCAGACGGTAGCAGCCGATGGCGGCACCGGCCTGCCGCAAATCCTCCAGCGCGCGGCCCATGCCGAGCCGCGGTTCGGCCGCACCCGGCACCAGACGGGCCGCCGCGCGGTAGCAGCGCAGGGCCGGCCCCGGCCGCGCCTGCCGCCCGGCGATGGCGCCAAGCAGGCACAGCGCATCGGCGTCGTCCGGGTTGACGGCGAGAGCCCGGCGGGCGCTGGCAAGCGCCGCGGTCACCCGCCCCTCCTCCATCAGCGCCTGCCCCAATGCCAGATGATAGGAGCCGACCAGCGCGTTGGAGCGCGCCGCAGTGTCGAACAGACGGGTGGCGTCGGTGCGCCGCCCATCCTGAAAGGCGATATGGCCCAGCAGATGGGCGGCGTCGCCATGCGTCGGGTCGATCCGCAGGATCTCGCGATAGAAACGCTCCGCCCGCTCGGTCTGTCCGGCATTGTGGTGCTGGACCGCAAGGCGCAGCAATCCGTCGGTACGCCGTGTCGCGTTCCCGTCCATGTCGTCGCCGTTCCGTCAAATGAACTGGTCAGCGGCATCCTGGGGCATCCGGGGCCGCGTCTGTTCCTTGTTACGGTGCCGACATCGGACTCCTGCGCGGGCCTGCAACTTTTCCGCTGCCCTCCGTACTTTTATGAGCCGGGCCCCGATGGATCAGGCGAGCGAGCTGTGCGAGCAGACCCAGAGAACCCGTGCATCCTCTTCGCCGCCGGAGATGCAGGCATGCCCCATGGCGCTGTCGAAATAGCAGGAATCGCCCTTGGACAGGGTCAGGGGCGTGTAGTAATCGCTGTGAACCGTCACCTCGCCGTCCAGCACATAGATGAACTCCTCGCCATCATGGCGGGAAAGCTCGCCGAATTGCTGGATGCTGCGTGCCTTGATCGTGGTCACCAGCGGGACGAACCGCTTGCCGGGCAGGTCGGCGTTCACCGCCTCATACCGGTACTGGTCGGTTTCGTGCACCGCACCGCCGCCGGCCCTGGTGACGCTGCGGCGGCCCAGCGGGGTCGGCTTCGGAACCTGACCGAACAGTTCTCCCACCTCAACCCCCAGGCCGGAGGCCAGTGCGGCAATCTTCTCGTAGGTCGGCGACAACTGCCCGTTCTCGATCTTCGACAGGGTCGATACCGAGACGCCGGACCGCTCGCTCAGCTGCTGAAGCGTGAGCCGTGAGGCTGCCCGCAGCCGCTTCAGCGTCGGCGCAAGCATGCCCGTGGCGCCGTTCGGCCCTGGCCCGTCCCGTCCGGTTCGCTGTGATGATCCGCCCACGCTGTCTTCCCGACTTGATGCGACCGGCCCGGCCGGCCGACGGAGTATAGCCGGCGAAAATTTTTCTTATACGAAAATTTTGTAGCGTATGATCCGGAGCGGATATAGCGTGACGGTCCCTGACGCCCATCCGTCGCGAGGAGAGCATCGCCTTGACCACAGCCGCCCTGTCCATGCTGTCGCCCGCGGAAACCGCCGAACTCCTGCCTTTCGCTCCCCTGTGCGATGCCATCGCCGATGCCGCCCGCGACTATGCCGCCGGCCGGATCCACAGCCCGGAACGGCAGGTCCTGCCGCTGCCGCAGAATGGCGTCCTGCTGTCCATGCCGGCGACGGCCGGGGATATCGGCATCCACAAGCTGGTCAACGTCTGCCCCGGCAATGGAACGCTCGGGCTGCCGACCATCCATGGCGTAGTCGCCGCCTATGACGGCGCCACCGGGGCCCCGCTGGCGATCCTCGACGGGCCGACGGTCACCGGCCGCCGCACCGCCGCCGTGTCGATGCTGGCGATCCGGACGCTCGCCCGGCGTCCTCCGCAGCGGGTCGCCCTGTTCGGCACTGGCAAGCAGGCCGCGTATCATGTCGAGGCGCTGGCATCGCTCCATCCCGGCATCCGCGTCGACGTGCATGGTCGGCGGGAAAAGGCCTGCCAGTCCTTCTGGCGGACCTCCGGCGTGGCTGGGATCGATCTGCGTCCGGCCTCCGGGGCGGTGGACCCCGCCGTCGATGTCGTCATCACCCTGACGACCAGCCTCGTGCCGGTCTATGACGAAGCACCGCGGCCGGACCGGCTGCTGGTCGGCGTCGGCGCCTTCAAACCGGAGATGGCCGAATTCGGCCCGACCTCCATCCATGGCAGCGACGTCTTCATCGACGACCCGGCCGGCGCGCGCCATGAGGCCGGCGACCTGATCCAGGCCGGCTTCGACTGGACGAGCGGACGCTCGCTGGCCGATGCGCTGGATGCGGTCGGCATGACGGATCGCCCCCGCCTGTTCAAGAGCGTCGGCTGCGCCGCCTGGGACCTCGCCGCCGCGCGCTGCGCGCTGAAGAGCCGCATTCCGGCGTGAGGCGCCGGGGCTACTTCTCGCCGATGAAGGCGCAGTGGGGAAAATTCTGGAAGTCGTAGCAGTGGATGCGCAGGTCCGGCCGGTGGCGGCCCAACCAGTCCAGCACGGCCAGATGGGCGGTCTGGTCGAGCATCCACTGCGGCCGGCCCTGCAGCAGGAAATGGCCGATATAGGCCGCCACCGTCGCCAGATACTGCCCGGCGAGTGGGGTGTCGTTGTAATAGACGAAGCAGACGACGATCTCGCGAAACGGTCCGCGACGGCGCCGGTCGTGCAGGACGCCGAGATCGAAGCCGGTCATGTCCCTGGCAAGCGTCCGCAGATCGCTCCGGGTGGTGGCGTCCAGATCGACCAGGATCAGCGGCCGGCCAAGATGCCGGTGCCATTGCTGGACGCGGATGAAACGCGCGCAGGCGTAATAGGTGACGCGCTGGGCATGTGAACAGGCGGTCAGGTCCGGCTGCTCGGTGGACAGGCCAATGGACAGCGGATAGAGCCGCCGCCATTCCCCAAGCATCCCCAACAGCGAGGGCGTCGGCGACACCACGTTCAGGACGACCGATGCACCCGGACTGGTTTGGCCGATGGAACGGAGAAGGTCGGGCGCAAAGCGGCGGACATAGTGCTCATCGCCGCTCACCATGATGACGGGGCCGTCTCCTTCCGGCAGATCCGCCACAATGCTCATCTCCGGCAGCCGGGCGATGACGCTGTCCAGCGAAGCCAAGCCTTCGAAGAACGCATCGTCCGCCCGCAGCATCGACCAGGAGCCGAGTTCGCCGGCATCCCGCAGGTCGGCAGCGGCAAAACGGGCGGCGAATCTCATCTGCAGCTTCGATGCAAGGGTCAGGCGTCCCCGGCGATAGACGTGATAGCCGACAATCGAGGCGGCCAGGGCATCCTTGGGATCGCCGCGCAGGCGCCGCCACGCCGCCCGTGCCGCCCATGAAAGCCGGCGGTCGTCAAGCGCACCCAACTGGAACAGGTCGAGCGCCAGCGCCAGCGACAGACGCAGGCTTCCCGGCTCGTCGGGATGAATCGTCTGGACCCGGTGCAGATGATCGAAGGCCTTCACCGCCAGATCGAGATCGAGCGTCATCGCCTTCCCCGGCGTCCAGTCCAGCAGCCCGCTGCGGTACTGGTGCAACCGGGCAAGGGCGTCATGTCCGCGCACCGACTGCGGGTCGAGCGCCACAACACGGCGGGCGGCGACCTCCAGCCGGCCGGCCTCCTTGCGGCGCAGAACCTCCAGATTGTTCCGCGCCTGCTTGTGGTCGGGCACCACGGCCAGGATGCGCTGGTACCAGGCGGCCGACTCCAGGGGCGATCCGGTGCCGGCCGGCGGCGGGGCGGCGAGGAGGTTCGCCAGATTGTAGGCCCCCGCCGCATGGGCCGGCGCCAGTGCCAGGGCCCGCCGGCAGGCATGGTCGGCATCCTCCAGCCGGCCGGCCCCGCGCAGTAGGCTGGCATAATTGGCCCACTGATCGGGGCTGTCGGGCTGGGCCGCCGCCACCTGGCGGAAATGGCAGGCGGCCTCGCCCGGACGCCGGGTCTGCATCAGCAACAGGCTCAGCATCTGGAGCGCCTGGAGATGTCCGGGCATGGCCGCCAGGAACGCACGGTATCCCGCCTCCGCCTGTGTCAGATCGCCCTGCTGGTGACTGCGGATGATCTGACCGAGATCCATGCCCGTCTTTCCCTTCCGTCAGAGGCCTCTCACCGCCAGGCGGCGGTGATGGCGGCCTCGACCTGCGGCAAGGCATCGGGATCGATGCTCATCGTGCCGGCCGCCGGCGGAGCGAACCCTGCCATGGCCTGCACCAGCCGGTCCACCATGGAGTCCAGCAGCACGCTTCCGTCGGCTGTCTCGATGCTGTCCATCTGATGCTCGACGCCGCTGTACCAGCCGGCGATGGTCACCTTGTCGGCCGTACCGACCACCTGAACCTCCAGATCGGTGCCCGATTTCGTGAACCAGAGCTGGTGGGCATCGATGCCGGCGTCGAACACCAGCCGGTCACGGTCGATGTCGCCATCGTTCTCGACGATGCGGTCGCGCCCATCCCCGCGTCCGAACCGGTAGACATCGTCGCCCAGCCCGCCGGCCAGCGTGTCGTCCCCGGCACCGCCGCTCAAGGTGTCGTCGTTGAGCACCGACCTGGAAACCACGACGCTGTTGGAGGCGAACCCGACGATGTCGGCCCGTCCGTCGCCGTCGACATCGGCGAGCTGACGGGGGTAGGTATTGTAGTTGCTCCAGCCGTTGTAGCCATAGTCGCTTGTGCCGATGCGCATCCGACTGAAAGTGCCGTCCGCCTGACCGAATGACACGTAAGCCCCGTTGCTGGCGAAGCCGACGATGTCCATCCGGCCGTCGCCATTCACATCGGCCAGTTCACGGGGATATTGGTCCTGGCTTGTCCACCCGCCGGTGTTTTTGGTGAAGTTATCGCTGTAGGCGACTTTCATCGGGGCGAACGTGCCATCGGCCCGCCCCTGCGCAATAAAGACCTGATCGCCACCGAAACCGACGATGTCCGCCATGCCATCGCCGTCGACGTCGCCCAGAAGACGGGGATAGTCGTTGCCGTTGGTCCAACCGTAGCCGGTGGTGAAGCTGCCGTTGTAGGCGAGATTGACGGCCCCGAAAGTTCCGTCCGCCTGCCCCAGGGAGGTCACCACGCCGACGCTGGAGAAGCCTACAATGTCCGCCCTGCCGTCACCGTTCACATCCCCAAGCAGTCGGGGATATTGGCTCATGCTGGTCCAGGTGGTGCCATAGGTGAGATTTCCGGTCAGCGCCCTCTGTGCGGTTGCGAAGGTGCCGTCCGCCTTGCCCAGAGCCACCCGCACTTCGTTGCTGGCGAAGCCAACGATGTCCATTCGTCCATCGCCATTGACATCGGCCAGCATTCGGGGAGTGACGTTCTGGCTGTTCCAGCCGTTATAACCGGGCGTGAAATCCCCATTGTAGGCGACCTGGACCGGCCCGAAGCTGCCATCCGCCTTGCCAAGGGCAATTTGAACCGAAGTGCTGGAGAAACCGACGATGTCCGCCCGGCCGTCGCCATTCACGTCGCCGGTCAAGCGTGGAACATAGTCCTGCGTCGTCCAGGTGACTGAAAAAGCGCCATTGAACACCGTAGACATCGAATCGAACAGGTATGTGCCGCTTCCCGACCCGGCATCGCCGATCAGGTTGTCGTTGCCGTCGCCCCCCTCCAGCACGTCCCGTCCGGTGCCGCCGACCAGCGTGTCGGCGCCAGCCCCGCCGGTCAGCCGGTCGTCGTCGGCATTGCCGGCAAGCACATCGTCGCCATCGCCGCCGTCGATGGTGTCGTTGCCGACGCCGCCCGACAGGCTGTCGTTGCCGCCGCCGCCCAGCAGGGTGTCGTTGCCGCCTTCGCCATAGGCGACGTCGAAGTCGCCGGAACCGGCAACGTCGGCCCGGCTGTCCAGCAGATCGTCGCCGTCGCCGCCATGCAGTTCGTCGCGGCCGGTGCCGCCGATCAGCGTGTCGTTGCCGGCATAGCCGGCCAGCACGTCGTTGCCGCCCCGTCCGTCGAGCAGGTCGCCGTTCGCATAGCCGAACAGCGCATCGTTGCCGGCGCCGCCGATGGTTTCCAACCGCAGGGCCGGATCCGACAGCAGCACCTCCGTCCCGTCCTGGAAGCGGACGGTCTGCAGATAGTTGCTGCCGTTGCCAGCACCGCTGAAGCGGTTGGAGATGACCACCTGCTCGGGCCGGTCGCGGAAGCGCAGCACCAGATTGTTGTCGAAACGCGCGATCTGAAGCTGGTCGGCCGCAAACCCCTCGCCGAACAACAGCGTGTCGTTGCCGCCGCCGCCGATGATGGTGTCCCGGCCGCCATCGTAAATCACCAGATCGTCGCCGGCGCCGCCATCGATGTTGTCGTCGCCGGCACCGCCCTGGATGGTGTCGTTGCCCGCCTCGCCATAGAGAAGGTCGTTGCCGGCACCGCCCTGGATGATGTCGTCCCCGTCGCCCCCCTGGATGCTGTCGTCGCCCGCCTCGCCATAGAGGAAATCGTTGCCGGCCCCGCCGTTGAGCGTGTCGATGCCGTCGCCGCCATACAGTTCGTCGGAACCGTTGTTGCCCGCCAGGGCGTCGTTGCCGGTGCCGCCCAGCAGCGTGTCGGCGCCGTCACCGCCCGACAGGGCGTCGTTGCCGGCACCTCCGTCGAGCAGATCGTCGCCGGTGCCACCGTAAAGGGTTTCGCCGCCGCCACCGCCGCGCAGGGTATCGTCGCCATCGTCGCCGGAAAGCGTATCGTTGCCGTTGATGTCGTCGCTGTTGTCGAGCAGGTCGTTGCCGGCGCCGCCGAACACCTGATCGCTTCCCGCCCCGCCATACAGGATGTCGTCACCGCCATAGCCATAGATGCTGTCGTTGCCGCCACCGCCACGGATGGTGTCCGAAGCGGCATAGCCCTCAAGCGTGCGGGCCGCGGCATCGTCCCAAGTGTCGATGATGAGGCCCGGATTGCTCAGATCGACGGTCCTTCCATCGGCGAACAGCAGGGTTTGCAGGTAATTGGTGCCGTTGCCGGCACCGCTGAACCGGTTGGCGACGACGATCCGGTCGGTCTTGCCGTTGAAGCGGACATGCAGGTCGTTGCCGTAACGCTCGAACCGCAGATCGTCGCTGCTATAGCCTTCACCGAAGGACAGCGTGTCGTTGCCGCCGCCGCCGGTCACCGTGTCGGCGCCGCCCTGGTAAAGCACGAGGTCGTCGCCGGCCCCGGTGACGATCCAGTTGGCGCCGGCACCGCCGGCCAGCGTGTCGTTGCCGTCCTCGCCGTAAAGTGAATCGGCATCGTCCCCGCCCGACAGGATGTCGGCACCGGCACCGCCATACAGCGTGTCGACCCCGGCCCCGCCCAGCAGGCTGTCGTCGCCGGCGTCGCCATACAGGATATCGTTGCCGTCATCGCCATTCAGAGTGTCGTTGCCGGCGCCGCCATACAATGTGTCGACACCGGCACCGCCGGATAGGCTGTCCCTGCCGTCATCGCCCTTGATGGAATCGTTGCCGGCATTGCCCTCGATCAGGTCGTCGCCATCGCCGCCATAGAGCGCATCGTTGGCGGCACCGCCATAAAGCGTGTCGTTCCCCGCCTCGCCATACGCACTGTCGCCGCTGGCCGTGTCGTCCCGGCTGTCGATCAGATCGTCGCCATCGCCGCCGTAAAGGGCATCGGCGCCGGTGCCGCCATACAGCGTGTCGTTGCCGCCATAGCCATAGATCGCGTCGGTGCCGCCGTTGCCACGGATCTCGTCGCCGGCATTGTAGCCTTCCAGCACATGCCCAACGTCGCTGTCGCGCGTGGCGATGAACAGGTCGGCTCTGGACAGATCCACCGTTCCGCCATCGGCGAAGCGCAGGGTCTGCACATAGCTCGCCCCCTCGCCATTGCCGTTGAAGCGGTTGGCGACGACGATCCGCTTGCCGAGAGCATCGAAGACCAGATGGAGGTCCTTGCCGAACCGCTCCAGCCGCAGGCCAGCCTGGTCGTAGCCTTCGCCGAAGACCAACTCGTCATTGCCGCCGCCTCCGACCACGGTGTCGGCGCCGCCTTCATAAACGATGCTGTCGTTGCCGGCACCGCCGTCGATGGAATTGGCACCGGTGCCGCCCAACAGCGTGTCGTTGCCGGCACCACCGTACAGCGTGTCGTTGTCGGTGCCGCCGGACAGGCTGTCGTCGCCGTCGCCGCCTTCGAAATAATCGGCGCCGGCACCGCCATACAGCCGGTCCGCACCGATTCCGCCATACAGCGCATCATTGCCGTCCCCGCCGATCAGCAGGTCGTCGCCGGCATAGCCGTACAGGGTGTCGTTGCCGCCGCCACCGTCGATGGTGTCGTTGGCCCTGTATCCGTAGAAGGTTTCCGCCGTCGGCTGCCCATGGGTTTCCATCACGATGGTCTGGGCGGACAGGTCGATGGTGCTGCCATCGGCGAAGGTCACGGTCTGCACGAAATTCGCACCGTCGCCCTCGCCGCTGAACCGGCCGGCCAGGACGATGCGGTCGCCGGTGTCGCGGAAGTTCAGATGCAGGTCGGTGCCGATGCGCGAGAGGTACATCCGGTCCCGGTTCAGTCCGGCACCCAGCACCAGCACGTCGTTGCCGCCACCGCCGGTGATGCTGTCCACGCCGTCACCGGAGGAGAAGCGGATCACGTCGTCGCCGGCCCCGCCGTCGATGGTGTCGTTGCCGGCCTCGCCGTCCAACGTATCGTTGCCGTCCTCACCATAGAGGTAATCGTTGCCGCCACCGCCGTCGATCAGATCGTTTCCGGCGCCGCCATAAGCGACATCGACCCCGCCGCCGCCATAAATGGTGTCGTTGCCAGTCCCGCCATAGGACGCATCGTTTACGCCGCCTGCGGCCGGATCATCGCGATTGTCAATCAGGTCGTCGCCGGCACCACCGTGCATCTCGTCGGACCCGGCGCCGCCCAGAATGGTGTCGTCGCCGGCCCCGCCGAGGATGGTGTCGTTGTCGGCACCGCCTGACAAGCTGTCGTTGCCTTGTCCGCCGCTGAGCGCATCGTTGCCAGTGCCGCCGTCAACGACGTCGTTGCCAATTTCGGGAGACGCGGAAGGAGACGGTAGAAGCGAATTCAGAGACCACTCTACCGGTGAATAGTTCTCCCAGATATAGAAGCCGGCGGATATGGGATATCCATCCACCTCTACACCGGCAATGAAGACCGCGTTGCTGGCCCGCCACTGCCCCCAGTTGTTATTGACAATACTGATTTTCAGACGGCTGGCTTCGCTCACGTCCCGTATGGTGAGGCGGTAGTCCCTTAGCTGACCGACATACTGAATGTAATTTCCCGTCGGATCGAGGTGCGAATAGTAAACATTGATTGTCTCGTCCATGACGACGTTGCCGTCGAGCGTCACGATGACGCGAGGCCAGCCATTAACGGTATGCCCACCGAGCCTCAGTCGAACGGTTATCACCTCGTTTCCGGCAGTCGATATCTCGTCGCCCCACAAACGGTCTTCTCCAGCGGAACCGACAACCGTGTCGTTCCCGTTTCGGCCGAAGACCATATCGTTGCCGTCCCCGCCGTCGACCACGTCCTCACCGTCGCCGCCATCCAGGTAATCCTGGTCGGCGCTGCCCGTCAGCGTATCCTCACCGCCATAGCCATAGATCGTATCGTTGCCAGCCTGCCCGTCGATGGTGTCGCCGACGTTGTAGCCTTCCAGCTTCTCGCTTCCTGCGCCGCCGATCGTCTGGATCACCAGATCCTGCCGCGTCATATCCTCCAGCGATCCGTCGGCAAAGCGCAAGGTCTGGGCATAGGCGGCACCGTCGCTGGCACCGTTGAAGCGGTCCTTGACGATGATCTGGTCGGTCCGCCCGGTGAAGCGCACGTAAAGGTCGTTGCCGAAGCGGGCGTAATACAGCGTGCTCCTGTCGAAGGACGCATCCAGTTCGATGACGTCGTTGCCGCCAGTGTTGTAGACGATGTCCTGACCGCCGTCGAACCGGATGACGTTGCTCCCGGTTCCGCCATAAAGCGTGTTGATGCCGGCCCCGCCGATCAGGGTGTCGTCTCCGGCATCGCCATAGAGCGTGTCATCCCCCTCACCGCCATCCAGCGTGTCGAGCCCGTCACCGCCTTCAAGGCGGTCGGCACCGACCCCACCGATCAGCGTGTCGTCGCCCGACCCGCCATAGAGCTGGTCGTTGCCGGTCCCACCGTCCAGCGTGTCGTTCCCACCATAGCCATAGATGCTGTCGTTGCCATCGACGCCCTGGATCAGGTCGCCGACATTGTAGCCTTCCAGTTTTTCGGAAGCCGCGGTCGCCAACGTCTCCAGCGTCAGCGTCGGGTCGGTCAGGTCTACCCGCTGTCCATCGGAGAATAGCAGGGTCTGGACATAGCTCGCCCCGTCACCGGCGCCGTTGAAGCGGTTCTTCAGCACGATCTCGTCGGCCGCACCGCGGAAGCGTAGATAGAGATCGTTGCCGAAACGGGCAAAATAGAGATCCTCCCGCCGCAGCCCGGTGCGGATCTCCAGGATGTCGTTGCCGCCATCGTTGGTGATGGTGTCCCGGCCGCCGGCATGGCGGATCACGTCGTCGCCCAAGCCGGTCAGGATGCTATTGGCGCCCGCCCCGCCTTCCAGAGTGTCGGCGCCGTCACCGCCCTGAAGGCTGTCGTTGCCGTCGCCACCCAGCAGGCTGTCGTCGCCGGCATTGCCCTCCAGCCAATCGTTGCCGGCGTTGCCCTCCAGCCGGTCGTCGCCATCCCCGCCGGAGAAGGTCTCGGCCGCGTCGCCGCCGAGGATGGTGTCGTTGCCCGCCTCGCCATAGGCGACGTTCAGCGACGCCCCAGTGCCGGCATCGTCCCGGTTGTCGATCAGGTCGTTGCCGTCGCCGCCATAGAACTGGTCGGCTCCCACGCCACCGATCAGGGTGTCATCGCCGGCCCCGCCGGTCAGGCTGTCGTTGCCGTCGCCGCCTTGCAGCAGGTCGTCGCCATCGTCGCCGTTCAGCCGGTCGTCGCCGGCACCGCCGATCAGCGTGTCGTCGCCCGACCCGCCATAGAGTTGGTCGTTGCCGGTCCCACCGTCCAGCGTGTCGTTCCCGCCATAGCCATAGATCGTGTCGTTGCCGCCGACGCCCTGGATCAGGTCGCCGACATTGTAGCCCTCCAGCTTTTCGGAACCGGCAGTCGCCAGCGTTTCCAGCGTCAGCGTCGGGTCGGTCAGGTCCGCCCGCTGCCCGTCGGCGAACAGCAGGGTCTGGACATAGCTCGCCCCGTCGCCCGCACCGTTGAAGCGGTTCTTCAGCACGATCTCGTCGGCCGCACCGCGGAAGCGCAGATAGAGGTCGTTGCCGAAGCGGGCGTAATACAGGTCCTCCCGCCGCAGGCCGCTGCGGATTTCCAGGACGTCGCTGCCGCCCTCGTTGGTGATGGTGTCCCGGCCGCCGGCATGGCGGATCACGTCGTCGCCCAGGCCGCTCAGGATGGTGTTGGCCCCCGTCCCGCCTTCCAGCGTGTCGGCGCCATCGCCGCCCGAAAGGAAGTCGTCGCCGTCACCACCCTGCACGCTGTCGTTGCCGGCGTCGCCGTACAGCGTGTCGTTGCCGGTGTCGCCGGACAGGCGGTCGTCACCCTCTCCGCCTTCCATGTAGTCGGTCCCGGCCCCGCCGACGATCAGGTCGTTGCCCGCACCGCCATAATGCAGGTCGGCATCGTCGCCGCCCTCCAGCGTGTCGTCGCCGTCGCCACCCTCCAGCCGGTCGGCCCCGGCACCGCCGAGCAGCCGGTCGTTGCCGGCGCCGCCGAGCAGAACGTCGTTGCCGGCCCCGCCATCCAGCAGATCGTCGCCGCCATAACCGAGGATGGTGTCGGTGCCGCCAAGGCCGCTGATGGTGTCGTTGGCGCCGTAGCCTTCCAGCGTTTCGTCGTATTCGTGCGCCACCGTTTCCAGCACCAGCGCAGGATCTGACAGGTCGGCGCGGTCGCCGTTGGCGAACAGCACGGTCTGGACATAGCTCACGCCGTCGCCGGCCTTGTCGAAGCGTCCGGTCAGAACCACCTCGTCGCTTCGGTTGCGGAAACGCAGATACAGGTCATTGCCGAAGCGGGCGTAATACATGTCGGCCCGCGTCAGCCCGCCGCCGATCTCCAGAGTGTCGGCGCCGGCTTCGTTGGTGATGGTCTCGCGCCCGCCGTCGAAGCGGATCGTGTCGTCGCCCGCTCCGGTGAACAGCCTGTCGGTGCCGCCGCCCCCAATCAGCGTGTCGTCGCCATCGCCGGCCAGCAGGCTGTCGTCGCCGTCGCCACCCTCCAGCAGGTCGTTGCCGGCCCCGCCATCCAGCGTGTCGGCCCCCACCCCGCCGGACAGGCTGTCATTGCCATCGCCCCCGGAAAGGAAATCGGCGCCGGTGCCGCCGGACAGGGTATCGGTGCCCTCGTCGCCATAGAGGCTGTCGTTGCCGCCGCCGCCTTCGATGCTGTCGTCGCCGGTGCCGCCGGACAGGGCGTCGGAGCCACCGCCGCCGAGGATGGTGTCGTTGCCGGCCTCACCGTAAGAACGATCGAAACGGCCATCGGTACCGGAATCGCCGCGGCTATCGATCAGGTCGTTGCCGTCGCCGCCATACATCACCTCCCAGCCGGTATCGCCAATCAGCGTATCGTCGCCGCCATAGCCGTAGATGGTGTCGTCGCCGCCTCGACTGTTGATCCAGTCGCCGACATTGTAGCCCTGCAAATACTCGCTGGCATTGGTCGCATCGGTCTCCAGCGCGATGTCGGTGCGGGTCAGGTCGAAACCGGTGCCGTCGGCAAAGGCCAGCCGCTCCACATAGGACGCGCCATCGCCCGCCCCGTTGAAGCGGCTGGCGACGATGATCTCGTCGGTGGACCGCCCACGGAAGCGGATGTGGAGGTCGTTGCCGAAACGGGCGAAATAGAGATCGCCGCGGCCGATGCCGGGATCGAACTCGATGCGGTCGAACCCGGCGGCATCGATGATGGTGTCTCGCCCGTCGCCGATGCGGTAGACGTAAACGTCGTTGCCGCCGCCGCCACGGATGGAGTCGGCACCGGTCCCGCCGTCGATGGTGTCATCACCGTCCTCGCCGTCGATGCTGTCGTTGCCGCCGCCCCCCGACAGGCTGTCGTCGCCGGTGCCGCCGAAGATGACATCGGAACCGCCGCCGCCCAGGACGGTGTCGTTGCCGTCGCGGCCATAGATCACGTCGCTCGCGCCGTCGGTGCCGGGATCGTCGCGGCCGTCGATCAGATCGTCGCCCGTACCGCCATCGATGGAATCCGATCCGGTGCCGCCGATCAGCGTGTCGTTGCCGGCATAGCCGAGGATCGTGTCGTTGCCGGCCGCCCCCTCGATCCGGTCGCCGACATTGTAGCCCTGCAGATACTCCGCGGCTGCGTTCGCCACCGTCTCCAGCGCGATGTCAGTGCGGGTCAGGTCGAAGCTGGTGCCGTCGGCGAAGGCCAGCCGCTCCACGAAGGAGGTGCCGTCGCCGGCCCCGTTGAAGCGGCCGGTCACCACGATCTCGTCGGTCGGCCGCCCGCGGAAGCGGATGTAGAGGTCGTTGCCGAACCGCGCGAAATAGAGATCGCCGCGGCCAATGCCGGGACCGAACTCGATGCGGTCGAGCCCGGCGCTGTCCAGGATGTAATCGCGCCCATCGCCGATGCGGTAGACATAGACATCGTTGCCGGTCCCGCCGTCCAGCGTGTCGTTGCCGATGCCGCCGATCAGCGTGTCGTTGCCGCCGCCGCCGCTCAGCCGGTCATCGCCGTCCTGGCCCAGCAGCAGGTCGTCGGTCGCCGCCCCGGTCAGCAGGTCGCCGCCGGTGCCGCCCAGCATCGCCAGTTCGCCCAGCGGCATGGTGGTGCCGTCGGCGAAGGTCAGCCCCGCCAGCCCGCTGGTGCCGTCGCTGGCCGAGAAATGGTTGACGACGCGGATCTGCCGGCCGGTGGCACGGACCTGCACGATCAGGTCGCCGCCGGACCGCGTCAGCACGACGTCCTTCCAGTCCAGCCCGTCGGGCAGGCCCACCGTGTCGCCGCTGCCGGGGAAGACGATCAGGTCGGTGTCGATGCTGCCGAAGCGGAAGACCGACGGGCCGTCGCCGCCGATGAAGACGTTGCCGGCCCCCAGCACCCACGGAATCCCGGCCGCGAAGTTGATCTCATCGAGCTGGTTCAGGAAATGGTTGACCACCAGCACGTTGATCGTGCCGTCGGCCGAGACGATGCGCAGATCGTCATGCTCGCGCACCAAGCGCAGGTTGGCCGGCGGGATGCCCGCGCCGAAGACCAGCCGGTTGTCGCCGCCCGCCGGATGGATCGTCACCGGGCCGCTGCCGGAACCGACGCTGAAACTGTTGTTGCCGCGGCTGCCGATCAGGATGCCGTTGCCGGCAACCGCCCAGCTCTGGCCGTCGTCGTAACGGACGGTGGACAGGCCGGACCCGCTGCCCGCCAGCCCGGTGGGGCCGAAATGGTTGACCACCGTCAGGTCGACGCTGCCGTCGTCGGTGAAGATGTGCAGGTTGACGCCGTCGCGCTCCATCCGTACCAGCGCCGGGTCGATGCCGGGACCGAAATACAGCCGGTCGCTGCCGCCGCCGGGGAAGAGATAGCGCTGGCCCTGGCCGGGCAGGATGGTGAAATCGTCGGTTCCCTGCTGGCCGAACATCACGCTGTCGCCCTGCAGGTTGAGCGTCAGCCCGCCGGAGAAGGTGATGGCGTCCAACCCGCGCGCCAGCCCATCGGTGGGAGCGGTGAAGTGGTTGACGACGCGCACGACGCGTCCGCTGCCGATGAAGGCGACCACCAGATCGACGCCGTCCTGCCGCAGGGTCACGTCGCCGGGCGAAACGTCCGGCCCGAAGACAATCTGGCTGCCGCCGCCGCCGGCATGGACGATCTGGGTGGCCGGCCCGGTCTTGCCGATGGTGAAGCGGTCGCCGCCCCCACCGCCGATCAGCGTGTAGGGCGAGTTGAGGTCGAACACCCGCCCGTCGGAGAAGTCCAGCTGGCCGACGCCGCCGAAATAGTTGAGGACGGTCACCACCTGCTGCGTGCGGTCGATGAAGACCTGCAGGTCGGATCCGGTGCGGATCAGCCGCACCTCCGTGCTGTCGATGTCCTCGAACACCACGCGGTCGCCGCCTTCGGCATAGATGGTCTTCGACCCGCTGTCCGGACCGACCAGGAAGACCGTTCCGCCCTGGCCGCCGATCAGCAGGTTGTCGCCGGTCAGCGGCAGCACCGAACCGTCGGGGCGCGTCAGCGAGTCCATCGGCGTGCCGGCGAAATGGTTGACGATGGTCAGCGCGTCCGTGGTGCCGTCGATGGTGATGCGCAGATTGTCGCCGATGCGCGCCACCCGGATCTTGGATCCGTCCACCGTATCGACGAAGCGCAGGGTGTCGTCGCCGGCGCTGTCGGGGTAGACGATCACGTCGCCCATGCCGCGCTGGATCACGAACTGGTCGTGGCCGGTGCCGCCGATCAGCACCTTGCCGCCCTGGATGTTCCAGGTGGTGCCGTTGTTGAAGACCAGATCGCCGATGCCGTTCATGGCGAAATGGTTGACGATGACCATCTCGTTCGGCTGGCCGACGATGGTCAGATGCAGGTCGTTGCCGACGCGCACGATGCGGGTCTTGCCCGGATCGGCGTCGATGGCCAGATGCTGGCCGGGCGCGCCGGGATAGATGTACATCGGCCCGGCGGGAATCGTCTCCGCCCCGCCGCCGCTGATGAAGATGTTGGTGCCGATGATCGGCCAGACGACGCCGCCAGCGAAGACGATCTCCGGAATCGCCACCACGCCGCCGGTGGCGAACTGGTTGACGATGGTCATGCTGTCGGTGCCGGCGGTGACGCGCAGATCGTTGCCGACACGGGTCAGGCGGACGGTGGACGGGTCGATGCCGGGCGCCACCTCGATGCGGTCGCCACCGCCCTGGCCGCCGCCGCCATAGACGACGACGGCACCGGAGCCGGGCGACAGCACGAACCGGTCGGCACCGTCGGTGCCGATGCGGGCGCCGGGACCGCCGACCGTCCAGATCCTGCCGTCGGCGAAGGCGATGTCGCGCGCCTCGTTGCCCAGGAAATGGTTCAGCACCTTGACCGTGTCGCTGCCGTCGCGCATGACGATCTCAAGATCGTCGCCGACCCGGCGCACCAGCGTGTCCAGGCTGTCGAAGCCGGTCCCCAGCCGCAGGCGGTCGCTGCCGCCGCCGGGGTAGAGCGACACATGGCCGATGCCCGGTGCGGCGGTGAAGGTGTCGGTGGCGCTGGTCCCGACCATGATGCTGGCGCCCCAGATGTTCCAGGTGTCGCCGTCGATGAAGCGCAGCGTGTGCACGCCGCCGCTCGCCCCGCCGGAGAAGTGGTTCAGGACGGTCAGCTTGTCGGGCAGCGTGCGCAGGCCGATCACCAGATCGTCGCCGACCCGCTGCATGGTCACGCTCGCCTTGTCGATGCCGGGACCGATGACGATCTGGTCGTTGCCGCCGCCGGGCAGGATCGATTTGGAACCGCCGCCGACCGTCAGGGTATAGCTGTCGTCGCCCGCTCCCCCGATCAGCAGGGCGGGATCGGACAGGTTCCAGAAGCGCCCGCCGGCATAGACATTCTCAAGCAGCGACGCCCCCCAGCCGCTGGCGAAATGGTTCAGCGCCGTCACCTTGTCGGCGGACCCTTTCACCGAAATGACGAGGTCGTCGCCGACGCGGGTGAACTCCAGCTTGTCGGCGCCGATGGCCGAGCCGAGATTCAGCGTGTCGATGCCCTTGCCGGCGAACAGCGTGACCGCCCCGTCGCCCGGCTTGAAGGCGAAGACGTCGGCGGTGTCGCCGCCCATGCGGAATCCGGCCCCGCCGTCCAGCGGCCACACCGTCCCGTCGGCGAAGGTCAGGCTGCGCAGCACGCCGTTGCCGGCGCCCGCGTCGTTGAAATGGTTGAGCACCACCACCCGGTCGTCGGCATTGCCGATCTGGATGACCAGCTTGTCGCCGTCCCGGCGCAGCGCCACCTGCGACGGGACGATGCCGGCGGCCAGGACCAGCCCGTCGCGGCCGCCGCCGGTCGCGAGCACACGCTCGCCCAGGCCCGCAGCCACCTCCACGCGCTCGTCGGCGGCGGTGCCGGCGATCAGGCGGGTATTGTCGATGGACCATTCGGTTCCATCGCCGAAGCGGATGGTCCGATAGCCATCGGCATTGCCGTCGAAATGCTGCTTGATCAGCCAGGACGCGCCGCTGCCGTCATAGGAGACGCGCAGGTCGTCGCCCTCGCGTGTCAGCCGCATGCGGTCGGGATCGACGGTCAGCGCGAAGGCAATGGTGTCGGTACCGGCGCTGCCGTAGAGAATCGTCTGCCCGCCATCCAGCCCGAAGACCATGCGGTCGTCGCCGCTGCTGCCGATGCGGATGTCGTTGCCGCGCACGCGCCAGTAGCTGCCGTCGGCCAGTTCGATGGCCTCCACCCCGCCATTGCCGGCACCGGCCAGCGCCTCGGCCGAGAAATGGTTGAAGAGCAGGATCGACCGGTCGGTGCCGGCGATGCGGATCTCCAGGTCGTCGCCCTTGCGCGACAGGCGCAGATCGTCGGCGCCCACATCGGCGCCGAAGCGGATGACGTTCACTCCGGCATCGGCATGCAGGCTGTGGCTGGCGAAGCCGGGCTCGATGGCGACGGTGTCGTCGCCGGTGCTGCCCAGCAGCAGGTCGTCGCCCCACACCGGCCAGACCACGCCGTCGGCGAACTGGATCTGGCGGACGCTGCCGTCCCCCGCCCCGGCGGCGCCGTTCGGGGCGAAATGGCCCATGATGGTGATGCGGTCGCGGGCATAGCCGTCCTCCCCGGCCGGGCCGCCCTGGGCGTCGAACAGGATGTGCAGGTCGTCGTCGATCCGCACCAGATGCGCGATCTCGTGCCGGAAGCCGGAACCGAGCCGCACCGTGTCGTTGCCGCCCTCGCCGAATACCACCACATGGCCGGCGCCGGACGGCGCGGTCAGGACATCGTCCCCTGCCGTGCCGGTGACCACGAGGTCGCCGAACATGCGCACGCCGTCCTGCACATAGACCGTGGTCGCCCCGCGGCTGTACAGGTTGTACAGCACGGAACCGATGGTCTGGCTGCCGCCGCGGCGCCAGCCGGACTCCTTGAAGGTCACCAGATCGTTGCGGTCGCCGGTGACGTAGAGCGGCGCCCCGCCGGTGTCGGCGACGATGCCCTGCTCGTTCAGGATCAGGGTCTGGCGGCCCGGATGGCCGAGGTCGATCATCTCGACGCCATGGACCCCGCCGGCGTCGGCGCCGGTCACCACCAGCCGCTCGCCCTCGAAGCGCAGGGTGTCGAAGCCGCTGCCGCCGTCGATGCCGGCGAAGCCGTCGTCCAGCACCCGCAGCGTGTCGTCGCCCGCCCCGCCGGACAGGCTGTCGGCACCGCCGCGGCCGTCCAGATAGTTGGCGGCGCCGTCGCCGGTCAGGCTGTCGGCAAGACCGGTGCCGATCAGGTTCTCCACCCCGTCCAGCCGGTCGCCCTCGGCATGGCCGCCGCGGCCGATGCCGGTGGCGAGATTGACCGACACCGCGGCATCCGACGCCGAATAGTCGGCGGTGTCGATCCCCGCACCGCCGCTCAGGCTGTCGGCGCCGATCCCGCCGATCAGCGTGTCGTTGCCGCTGCCGCCGCGCAGGCGGTTGGCACCGGCATCGCCGGTCAACCGGTCGTCGGCGGCGGAACCGGTCAAATTCTCGATCCCCGACAGCACGTCGCCGGTGGCGTCGCCGCCGGTTGCCGTTCCATCGGCAAGGCTGACCGTCACCCCGGCGGCCGAGCCGGTGTAGTCGGCGGTGTCCGATCCGGCGCCGCCGATCAGCGTGTCGGCACCGGCGCCGCCGCGCAGGGTGTTGTCCTGCGCATCGCCGGTCAGCAGGTCGGCACGGGTCGAACCGAACAGGTTCTCGACCCCGATCAGCACATCCCCCTCAGCCGTGCCGCCGATCCCGGTGCCAGCAGACAGATCGACCGTCACCGCCGCGCCGGACGCCGAATAGTCGGCGGTGTCGCTGCCGGCCCCGCCGATCAGCGTGTCGGCGCCCGCCCCGCCCACCAGCGTGTCGTTGCCGCCGGCACCGTCCAGGACGTTGGCCCCGCCGTCGCCGGTCAACCGGTCGCCGAAGGCGGAGCCGGTCAGGTTCTCGACCCCGCTCAGCCGGTCGCCCTGGGCGTCGCCGCCGCTGCCGGTGCCGCTCGCCAGGCTGACGCTCACCGCGGCGGCGGAGGCCAGATACTCCGCGGTGTCGATGCCATCGCCGCCGATCAGCGTATCGGCACCTCCCAGCCCGGCGAGCGTGTCGTTGCCGCCGCGCCCGTCGAGCCGGTTGGCGCTCGCATCGCCGGTCAGCCGGTCGTCATGGTCGGAGCCGGACAGGTTCTCGATGCCGGACAGCACATCGCCCTCGGCATCGCCACCCGATCCGGTGCCGCCGGCCAAATTCACCGCGACGCCGTCAGCAGAGGCCGCATAGTCGGCGCTGTCGATGCCATCGCCGCCGATCAGCGTGTCGGCTCCCACACCACCGGACAGCCAGTCGTCCCCGCCGCCGCCATCCAGCCGGTTGGCGCCGGCATCGCCGGTCAGCCGGTCGGCGCCGGCCGAGCCGGTGACATTCTCGATCCCGGACAGAAGGTCGCCTTCGGCATCGCCGCCGGTGCCGGTCCCCGCCGCCAGATCGACGGCAACACCGCCGGCCGATGCGGCATAGTCGGCGGTGTCCGCCCCCTCGCCGCCGATCAGGGTGTCGGCACCGGCGCCGCCGGCCAGCAGGTCGTCGCCCGTCCCGCCGTCGAGCAGGTTCGCGCCGCCGTCGCCGGTCAGCGTGTCGTCATGGTCGGAACCGGTCAGGTTCTCGATGCCGGACAGCAGGTCGCCCTCGGCATCGCCGCCAAGCCCGGCACCGCTCGACAAATCCACCGCCACGCCCGCACCGGAGGCCGAATAGTCGGCAAGGTCGATGCCATCGCCGCCGATCAGCGTGTCGGCGCCGCCCAATCCGGCAAGCGTGTCGTCACCGCCGGCACCGTCGAGGCGGTTGGCCCCGGCGTCGCCGGTCAGCCGGTCGCCGAAGGCGCTGCCGGTCAGATTCTCGATGCCGGACAGCCGGTCGCCGTCCGCGTCGCCGCCAATGCCGGCGCCGCTGGACAGATCGACGGTCAGGCCGTCGGCCGATGCCGAATAGTCGGCAAGATCGACGCCGTCGCCGCCGATCAGCGTGTCGGCACCGCCAAGCCCGATCAGCGTGTCGTTGCCGCCGCGGCCGTCGAGCAGGTTGCCGTTGGCATCTCCCACCAGCAGATCGTCGTGATCCGAGCCGGTCAGGTTCTCGATGTCCGACAGAACGTCTCCCTCGGCATCGCCGCCGGCCGCCGTGCCCGCAGCCAGATCGACGGTCACCCCGGCAGCCGAAGCCGAATAATCGGCAGTGTCGGTGCCGGCGCCGCCGATCAGGCTGTCGCCGCCGCCGGCACCTGCCAGCGTGTCGTCCCCGGCACCGCCATCCAGAACATTCGCCCCGCCGTCGCCGGTCAGCCGGTCGCCCTGGGCCGAGCCGGTGAGGATTTCGACGCCCGACAGGACATCGCCTTCGGCATCGCCGCCCAGGCCGGTGCCGGCCGCGAGATCGACCGTCACGCCGGCTTCGGACGCGGAATAATCCGCAGTGTCGATCCCTTCGCCGCCGATCAGCGTGTCGGCGCCGCCGGCCCCAGCCAGCAGATCGTCACCGTCGCCGCCCTCCAGGCGGTTGGCAGCAGCGTCGCCGGTAAGCCGGTCGTCGTGGGCGGAGCCGACGACAGTCTCGATGCCGGTCAACCGGTCGCCCTCGGCATCGCCGCCGGTGCCCGTGCCGGCCGCCAGATCGACGGTCACGCCCGCCCCGGACGCCGCATAGGTGGCGGTGTCGATGCCGTCCCCGCCGTCGAGCCGGTCGGCACCGCTGCCGCCGTCCAGCAGATCGTCCCCCGCCCCGCCCGACAGGCTGTCGTCCCCGGCCCCGCCGGACAGGCTGTTGTCACCGCCGTCGCCGGCCAGCGTGTCGGCGCCGCCACCGGCCAGGATGGTCTCGATGCCCGACACGCGGTCGGCCATCCAGCCGCCATGGCGCACCTCGCCGGTCGCAAGATCGATGGAGATCGCGCCGGTCTCGGCGGAATAATCGGCGATGTCGATGCCGTCGCCGCCGTCGAGGACGTCGTTGCCGCCGCCTCCCTTCAGCACGTCGTTGCCGGAGCCGCCCAGCAGGGTGTCGGCGCCCAGCCCGCCGACCAGCGTATCGTCGCCGTCGCCGCCGTCCAGCCAATCGCCGTTGTAATCGGCACCCACCGTCAACCGGTCGTTGCCGGCCCCGCCGATCAGCGTGTCGCTGCCGAGGCCGCCGTCCAGCGTGTCATTGCCGGCTCCACCGTCGAAACGGTCGTCGCTCCACACGCCGTCACCGTCGCTGACCAGATCGTCGCCGTCACCGGCCAGCACGATGTCGCGGCCACCGCCGCCGACGATGGTGTCGTTGCCGCTGCCACCCTCGATGCTGTCGTCGTTTTCGCCGCCGTCGATGCTGTCGTTGCCGGCACCGCCGCTGATGACGTCGGCCCCGGTGCCGCCTTTGATGACGTCGTCGCCGCTGCCGCCGTCGAGCGTGTCGCTCACGTCGCCGCCCAGCAGCGTGTCGTTGCCGCTGCCGCCATAGAGCCGGTTGGCGTCGGTGCCGCCGTCCAGCAGATCGTCGCCCATGCCGCCATAGAGCAGGTCGGCGCCGCTGCCGCCGTACAGGCTGTCGTTGCCGGTCCCGCCGTCGAGCGTGTCGTCCTCGCTGCCGCCGTCCAGCAAATCGTTCCCGGAGCCGCCGGACAGCCGGTCGCTCTGCGATCCGCCCCGCAGCGTGTCGGCACCCGATCCGCCGCGCAGGCTGTCCTCGCCCCAATCGCCGTTCAGCAGGTCGTCGCCGGCCCCGCCCAGCAGCGTGCCGCCACCGCCGCCGCTGCCCAGCGTGTCGTTCCCGGCGCCGCCATCGAGCGTCTCCGCCCGCCAGTCGCCCGTCAGCGCGTCATTGCCGCCGACCTGCGCCTCGCCGGCCTCCAGCGCCTGCTCGTCGGCCGGGGACAGCCCGTCGATGTCGGCGGCCCCGTCGTTTCGGATCGCGGTGACGCCGATGTGGAAGACATGATCGGTTCTGAGCCCCCCGGCATCGGTGACGCGGACGGTCACCGCATGGGCGGGAGCCTGCGCATAGTCGAGCTCCGCCCCGGCGGCGACGGACAACACCCCGGTCGCCGCGTCGATTGCGAAGCGCCCGCCGGCATCGTCGGCCAGGCTGTAGGTCAGCGCGTCGCCGTCCGGGTCGCTGCCGCGGGCCGTGCCGACGACGGTTCCGGCCGATGCGTGTTCGGCAATGACGGCCCCGTCGAGCGTCACGCCGGTCGGGGCATCGTTGACGCCGGCCAGCGTCACGGTGACCGTCTGGCTGGTCACCCCGCCCCGGCCGTCGGCGATCTCGATGCGGAAGCTGTCGGTACCGGCATAATCCGCATCGGGCCGGTAGGTGAAGCGGCCGTCGGCCTCCAGCACCAGCCGGCCATGGCCCGGCCCGGCGCCGACGCCATAGGACAGCGCGTCGTCGTCGGGATCGACCGCGCCGACCGAACCGGTGACCGGCATGTCCTCCGTCCCGCTCAAGGCCTGATCGGCGGCAACCGGCGCCCGGTTGGGGGCCGCCACGACCATCCCGGCCAGATCGGCGACCGCCACCGCCCGGCCGTCCACCGTCACCTCAAGCGCGTTCCAGCTGTTGGCGACAAGCCGGATCGCCTGACCGGTGAAGCTCTGGCCGTCGTCGCCATGGCGGCGGATGAAGTCCGCCAGCTGGACGAGGTCGGCGGCGACGGCGGCGGTCACCTGACCGGCGGTCAGCGCCACGCGCAGCCGGTCATAGCCGGCACCGCCGTCCAGCGTGTCGTTGCCCGCCTGATCCGACAGGACATGGTCCAGCAGATCGTCGCCGCCGCCGGCCCGGACGAGATCGGTTCCGGCGCCGTCGGCCAGCCGGTCGGCACCCATCCCGCCGGTCAGCGTGTCGTCGCCGTCGCCGCCGTCGAGATAATCGCCGCTGTAATCGTCGCCCACGGTCAGCCGGTCGTTGCCCGCCCCGCCGATCAGGGTGTCGCTGCCGTATCCGCCCTCCAGCGTGTCGTTGCCGGCGCCGCCGTCGAAGCGGTCGTCGCTCCACACCCCGGCGCCGTCCGTCACCAGATCGTCGCCGTCGCCGGCGGTCACCACGTCACGGCCGCCGCCGCCGACGATGGTGTCGTTGCCGCTGCCGCCGTCGATGCTGTCGTCGTTCTCCCCGCCGTCGATGCTGTCGGTACCGTCGCCGCCCCGGATCAGGTCGTTGCCGGTCCCGCCGGAGATCACGTCGTTGCCGGCGCCGCCGTCCAGCGTGTCGTTGTTGCTGCCGCCCAGCAGCGTGTCGTTGCCGGCACCGCCGAACAGGCTGTTGTTGCCGGTTCCGCCATCCAGCCGGTCATTGCCGTCGCCGCCGTCCAGCCAGTCGTTGCCGTCGCCGCCGATCAGGGTGTCGTTGCCGGCATCGCCGCTCAGCGTGTCGGCGCGCCAGTCACCGGTCAGCAGATCGTCGCCGTCGGTGGTCACGGTGCTGGTCATCGGCTTGTCCTCCGGAAATGTCGGCCCGGTTGTTCCGGGCCTCGCGGCTGGTGGGTCGGATCGGAAAAAGGGAGAGTGCGTTTAGGACTTAATGCTTAGGACTTGGGTCTTATCGCTCGCGCATCGCCTCGTGGACATGGGCGAGCACCGGGGAGAGCAGGTAGTCGAGGACGCGGCGGCGGCCGGTCTTCACCTCCGCCGTCACCGCCATGCCGGGCGCCAGCGCGATGTCCTCGCCGGTCTCGCCGCGGATGGCGGTGCGCTCCAGCGCGATGCGGGCGGAGAATTTGGGGCCGTCCCGCTCGGCCGTGGCCACCGGTTCGGCAGCCCCGGTGCGTGCCGCCGCCCCGTCGGGCGGCAGGATCACGTCGTGCGAAACCGACAGGACAGTGCCGGGAAGCAGCCCATAGCGGGTGAAGGGGAAGGCATCGACCTTGATTTCCGCCGGCATGCCGGGATGGAGGAAGCCGATGTCCTTGTTTTCCACCTGCACTTCGACGATCAGGGTGCGGTTCGCCGGCACGATCACCATCAGCGGCTCCGCCGCCGTGACCACGCCGCCGACCGTGTGGACGGCAAGCTGCTGGATCATCCCGCCGACCGGCGCGGTCAGAAGCTGCCGCTCCCGCCGCCGCGCCGCCTTGGTCAGCTCCTGGCGCAAGGCGGCGGCGCGCTTTTCGGCATCGGCGAGATCGGCCATCGCCTTGCCGTCGAACTCCGCGGTCACCCGCCGCCTCTCGTCCGCCAGCCCCTTCAGTGCCGCCTCGGCCTCGGCCTCGCGGCTCTTCGCGGCGACCGCGCCATATTCGACCTCGGCAAGCTCCTTCTCCAGCTCCAGCAGGTCGAAGCGCGGGCTGTAGCCGCGCTGGGACAGGTTCCGCTTGGCCTGCACCTGTTCCCGGATCAGCGGCAGGGTGGCGCCCAGCCGGGCCTTCTCGGCGGCCAGAGCGGCGATTTCCGCCCGGCGCTGGCGTTCCTGGCTGCCGATGGCGTCGAGCGCCGCGTCGCGGGCGGTCAGCTGGTTGACGAGGATCGAGCGCTGGAGCGCCACCAGGGCGGCATCGGCGGCCGGTGACGGGTCGAAGCTGCGCCGGTCGGCCAGTGCTGCCCGCAGGCGGGATGCCTCGGTCTCCGCCACCGCCAGTTCCCATTCGGCGCGGCCGGCGTCGGCGGCGCTGTCCGTGGGGTCGAGTTCCAGCAGGACCGCGCCCTGCTCCACCTGCTGCCCTTCGGTAACGCGGATGGCGCGGACGATGCCGGGCTCCAGCGTCTGGACCAGCTTGTTGCGGTCGCTGGGAATGAGGCGCCCACGGGTGACGGCGGTGATGTCGATGTGGCCGATCCAAGCCCAGGCGACGGCGATGACGGCGAAGGCGACGATCAGCAGCGACACCGCCCTGGCGAAGGGCGACGGCGGCGTGTCCATCGCCTCCAGCGCAGCCGGCAGGAATTCCAGCTCGTGCCCGCGGCGCGGACGGAGGCGCGGCGGCGTTGGAAGAGGCGCGGATGGTGGCTGTGGCGGCGATGCGGCCGGAGCGCCGGGAGCCGGCACCGCTTCGGCTGCGCTCTCAGGCGACGCCATGATCGACCTCCGCCTGTCCGCCCGCCTGCATCCGCCACAGCGCCGCATAGCGTCCGCCGAGCCGGATCAGCTCGTCATGGGTGCCCTGCTCGGCGATCCGCCCCTCCTCCACCGTGACGATGCGGTCGCAGCCGCGCACGGTGGACAGCCGGTGGGCGACGATCAGCACCGTGCGGTTGTCGCAGATGCGGCGCATATTGGCCTGGATCGCCGCCTCGCTCTCGACGTCCAGCGCGCTGGTCGCCTCGTCGAAGATCAGGATGCGCGGATCGGTGGCGAGCGCGCGGGCGATGGCGACGCGCTGGCGCTGTCCGCCCGACAGGCTGGAGCCGCGCTCGCCGATCACCGTGTCGTAGCCTTCCGGCAGGCCCAGGATGAAGCGGTCCGCCCCGGCCAGCCGCGCCGCCTCGACGATCCGCTCCATCGGCATGCCTGGATCGGCCAGCGCGATGTTGTCGCGGATCGACCGGTTGAACAGCACATTCTCCTGGAGGACGACGCCGATCTGCCGCCGCAGCCACGCCACGTCCACCAGCGACAGATCCACGTCGTCGATCAGCACCCGGCCGGATTCCGGGACATAGAGCCGCTGCACCAGCTTGGTCAGCGTGCTTTTCCCCGACCCCGACGAGCCGACGATGCCGACCGTCTCCCCCGCCTCCACCGTCAGGTCGATGCCCTGCAAGGTGGGCGAGGCATCGGGGCGATAGCGGAAGCCGACCCGGTCGAAGCGGATGCGGCCGCGGATGGTGGGCAACGGCAGCCGGCCGGGCTTGGCCGCCGGCTCCGGCGTGGTGTTGAGGATGTCGGCCAGCCGTTCGACGGAGACGCGGGCCTGCTGGAAATCGTTCCACAGCTGGGCCAGCCGCAGCACCGGCGACGACACGCGGCCGGCCAGCATGTTCACCGCCACCAGCGCGCCGATGGTGAGCGCGCCGTCGATCACCTCCTGCGCACCGACATAGAGCAGGGCCGCCATGGTCAACTTGGACACGAGCTGGACGCCCTGGCCGGCGACCACCCCCAGGCTGGACGCGCGGAAGGCGGCGCCGACATAGGCGGCCAACCTTTCCTCCCAATGGCGGCGCATCTCCGGCTCCACCGCCATCGCCTTCAGCGTCTCGATGCCGGAGATGCTCTCGACCAGGAAGGCCTGGTTCTCCGCCCCCAGGGCGAATTTGGCCTCCAGCCGCCGCCGCAGGACCGGCGTCACGGCAAGGCTGATCGCGGCATAGACCGGCAGGGACGCCAGCACGATCCCGGTCAGCGCCGGGCTGTACCACCACATCACCGCCAGGAAGACAACGGTGAAGACCAGATCGATGACCAGGGTCAGGGCCGATCCGGTCAGGAAATCGCGGATCCGGTCCAGCTCGCGCACCCGCGCCACGTTGTCGCCGACCCGGCGCGCCTGGAAATAGGGCAGCGGCAGCGCCAGCAGATGGTCGAACAGCCGTGCGCCCAGCGTGACGTCGACCCGGCTGGTGGTGTGCGAGAACAGATAGCTGCGCAGGCCGCCCAGCACCGTTTCGAACAGCGAGACCACGACGAGGCCGACGACAAGGATGTCCAGCGTGGTCAGGCTGCGGTGCGCCAGCACCTTGTCGACGACGACCTGGAAGAACAATGGGCTGATCAGCCCGAACACCTGTAGCATGAAGGAGGCGAGCAGGATTTCCGAAAACAGCCGCCGGTATTTCAGCAGCGCCGGCACGAACCAGCCGATACCGAAACGGACCTGCGCCAGATCCAGCCCGGCCCGGCGCGCCATCAGCACCAGTTCGCCCGCCCAGGCCGGTTCGACCACCGCGCGCGGCAAGGCCAGCGGCTTCGATTCGAGCGGGTCCTGGATCAGCACCCGGTCGCCGTCGATCTTGGCGATGATGAAGTAGCGCCCGTCACGGCGCTTGGCGATGGCCGGCAACGGCGTGGCGGCCAGCCGATCCCAGCTTGTTGTCACGGATCGCGCCTTCAGGCCGAAGCGCTTCGCGGCACGCAGGATGTCCAGCGTCTCCATCGCCCGGCCACGAACGGCATGATCGTGACGGATCTGCTCCGGATCGGCGGGATGGCCCATCAGGCGCAACATGAAGATAAGGCATGACAATCCGGTGTCCGGAGTCACGCTGTCCTCAACCAGACGCGGCATGCCTCGTTTCCTGATCTGGATACCGGCGCCGGACTGAATCCGCGGACGCGTCATGGGGGCGGACAACTCCGGAGGGTTGACCTGCTTCTTCACCCGATCTGCGCGCGCTCATTCGGCACGGAACGTCTTATTACGAGCGTATGAAACTTTAATACCACCAAATAGCAAAGCGGTTGCGTTGCAATCAAGATAAATTGCTATCGCGGCAACCTTCTCTACCTAAGATGATATTCCCTTAATGGTATTAAGGGAATTTTACTAAAATTGCTCACAGCGATATCCCGCCCTGCTTCCGGAAATGAGCGCCGAGCACCTTATTGGCAAAGCCTTGATTGCGGGAGCCTGCCACACTCCGTTAAAAAATCCATTCGTGCTGTGTTTATTTTCGCCGAAGCGCGGCCGCTTTCTACACTGTTGACCACGCAACAGAATCATGTTCCCATATTTTCTAGTAGATTTATGGAGATAGGGGAGCATCGCCATGCGACAGTCAGGACGCCTCAACCGCCGTGCCTTAGCGGCGGTCGCCGCATCGGTGATGGGGCTGCTGGTGACGTCGGCCATCGCGACGCCCGCTTCGGCCGAAGGGCGCATCCGGATCGCCGAGCAATATGGCCTGGGCTATCTGCCGCTGCATGTGCTGCGCCACAACCAGCTGATCGAGAAGCACGGCAAGGCTCTTGGCCTCGACGTGACGGTGGACTGGGTCCAGCTGTCCGGCGGTGCTGCGATGAACGATGCGCTGCTGTCCGGCAGCATCGATCTGGGGTCCGCCGGGGTCGGGCCGCTCCTGACCATCTGGGACCGCACCAAGGGCAGCGCCAACGTCAAGGCCATCGCGTCGCTGAACGACATGCCGCTGTTCCTGACCACCAACAACCCGAAGGTCAGAACGCTGAAGGACTTCACCGATGCCGACAGGATCGCGCTGCCGGCGGTGAAGGTCGGGGTTCAGGCCCGCGTCCTGCAAATGGCGGTGGAGAAGGAGCTTGGCGCCGGCAAATTCGATGCGCTCGACAAGCTGACCGTGTCGATGCCGCATCCCGACGCCACGGCGGCGCTGCTGTCGGGCAGCGGCGGCATCACCGCCCATCTCTCCAGCCCGCCCTTCCAGTACCAGCAGTTGGACGACCCGAAGATTCACAAGGTCGTCAGCTCCTACGACGTGCTGGGCGGCCCGCACAGCTTCAACCTGATCTGGAGCAAGCAGTCCTTCCGCGACGAGAACCCAAAGACCTACCGGGCGTTCCTCAATGCGCTCCGGGAAGCGATGGACCTCATCAACGCCAACCATGACGCGGCGGCGGATGCCTATCTGGCCCAGAACAAGGGCAGCCTGGACAAGGCCTACATCCTGCGCCTGCTGAACGACCCAGACATCCGCTTCACCGTCACGCCCAACCGGACGGAGGCCTTCGCCGACTTCATGCACAAGGTCGGTGCGATCAAGAACAAGCCGGCCTCGTGGAAGGACTACTTCTTCGACGACCTGCATGACGGGACCGGGAGCTGACGCGATGAACGCGCTGACCTACCCGCACAGCATCGACATCGATGCCCAGTCCGAAAGGCCGCTGCTCGACGTTTCCGGCGTCACCCTGCAATACAAGACGCGCCGCCACCTCGTCACCGCGACCTACCGCGTCGATTTCCAGGTGTTCCAGTCCGAACGCTACGTCCTGCTGGGACCGTCGGGCTGCGGCAAGTCCTCGCTGTTGAAGGCGGTCGGCGGCTTCCTCCAGCCGGTGGAGGGGGCGATCCGCCTTAACGGCCGCACGGTGACGAAGCCCGGCCCCGACCGCATGATGGTCTTCCAGGAATTCGACCAGCTTCCACCCTGGAAGACGGTCAAGGAGAATGTGATGTTCCCCCTGCTCGCCAGCGGCAAGGCCAGGCGGCGGGAGGCGGAGGAAAAGGCGCTCGACTGCATCGCCCGGGTGAACCTGACCAAGTTCGCCGACGTCCACCCGCACATGCTGTCGGGCGGCATGAAGCAGCGCGTCGCCATCGCCCGCGCCATGGCGATGGAGCCGGACATCCTGCTGATGGACGAGCCCTTCGCGGCGCTCGACGCGCTGACCCGACGCAAGATGCAGGAGGAGCTGCTGCAACTGTGGGACGACCTGCGCTTCACCGTGCTGTTCGTCACCCATTCCATCGAGGAGGCGCTGGTCGTCGGATCGCGCATCCTGGTGCTGTCGCCCCATCCGGGACAGGTGAAGGCGGAGGTGAACTGCGACGGCTACGATCATGGCGCCGTCGGCGGCGCCGAGTTCCAGGCACTCGCCAACCGCATCCACACCATGTTGTTCGCCGAGGATGTCGAAGGCCCTGGCCAATCCGACGGGAAAGGGGCCTACGCATGACCGACCTGTCCTTTTCCCCGCGTCCCCGTCCACCCGGCGGCCCCCCCAACAGCAGGCGCGAACCGCCGCTGCGCCCGGAGTATGAGCGCACCGTCACCGCCACAGGCCCCATCGGCGATGTCGCCCGCCCGCTGTCCCCGTGGGAGCGGCTCGGCAACGTCACCGCGCTGCGCCGGCTGCTGGTCCTGGCGGCGGTCGCGGCGCTGTGGCAGGCGGCGGCGGTCTGGCAGAACAACCCGCTGATGTTCCCGACCTTCACCGACACCGCGGCGGCTCTGTGGGATGGCATCCGCCGCGACAATCTGCTGTCGATGGCCTGGACCTCCCTGGCGGTGCTGCTGAAGGGCTACGCCGTGGCGGTGGTGCTGGCCGTGCTGCTGACCACGGTCGCCGTCTCCACCCGCATCGGCAACGACCTGCTGTCGACGCTGACCTCGATGTTCAACCCGCTGCCGGCCATAGCCTTGCTGCCCATCGCCATGCTGTGGTTCGGGCTGGGCGAGGTCAGCCTGATCTTCGTGCTGGTCCATGCCGTGCTGTGGCCGCTGGCGCTGAACACCCATGCCGGCTTCACCTCGGTGTCGGAAACGCTGCGGATGGCCGGGCGGAACTACGGGCTGGGCGGCCTGCGCTATGTCGTCACGCTGCTGATTCCAGCGGCCTTCCCGGCGATCCTCACCGGCCTCAAGGTCGGCTGGGCCTTCGCCTGGCGGACGCTGATCGCGGCGGAGCTGGTGTTCGGCGTGTCGTCCGGCAAGGGTGGGCTCGGCTGGTTCATCTTCCAGAACCGCAACGAGCTGTACATCGACAAGGTCTTCGCCGGACTCGTCACCGTCATCCTGATCGGCCTGCTGGTCGAAAACGTCGTCTTCCGGTGGATCGAGATCCACACGGTCCGCAAATGGGGCATGGTCCGCTAAATGGCTTTCCAAGACATCAACCCGGTGCGCTTCGATTCCAACCTGACGGTCGAGCGCCCGACCTTCGTCACCCATCTGGAATGCGCCTACACCGGCGAGCGGTACGAGGCCGATACAATCCACAACCTGTCGCGCGCCGGCAAGCCGCTGCTGGTCCGCTACGACCTGAACGGCGTGAAACAGGCGCTGACCAAAAGCTCGCTGTCCGAACGCCCGCAGGATCTGTGGCGTTACCGCGAGCTTCTGCCCGTCCGCAAAATCGAGGACATCGTCAGCCTGGGCGAGGCGGTGACCCCGCTGGTGTCGCTGCCCCGGCTGGCGAAGCGGCTGGGTGCGGCGGAGCTGCTGGTAAAGGACGAGGGGCGGCTGCCGACCGGCTCCTTCAAGGCGCGCGGGCTGGTGATGGCGGTGTCGATGGCGAAGGCCTTCAACATCAAGCACATGGCGATGCCGACCAACGGCAATGCCGGGGCGGCGCTGGCCGCCTACGCCACCCGCGCCGGCATCCGCACCACCATCTTCTGCCCGGCCGACACGCCGGAGGTGAACGTGTCGGAAATCGAACTGCAAGGCGCCACCGTCTACCGCGTCAACGGCCTGATCGACGATTGCGGGAAGATCGTCGGCGAGGGCAAGGCCAAGGTCGGCTGGTTCGACGTCTCCACGCTGAAGGAGCCCTACCGGATCGAGGGCAAGAAGACGATGGGCCTGGAGCTTGCCGAACAGCTGGGCTGGGAGATGCCGGACGTCATCTTCTATCCCACCGGCGGCGGCACCGGCCTGATCGGCATGTGGAAGGCCTTCGCCGAGCTGGAGGCCATCGGCTTCATCGGCGCGAAGCGTCCGCGCATGGTGGCGGTCCAGGCCGCCGGCTGCGCGCCGATGGTCCGCGCCTGGGAACAGGGGGAGGAGCACGCCCCGCGCTGGGAGGACGCCCACACCGTGGCCTCCGGCATCCGGGTGCCGCAGGCGGTCGGCGATTTCCTGATCCTGCGCGCCGTGCGCGAGAGCGGCGGCTTCGCCATCGCCGTGCCCGACGACGCCATCCAGGCCGCGTTGAACGAGGTGGCGCGGGAGGAAGGCTTCCTGCTCTGTCCCGAAGGTGCCGCGACCTACGCTGCCTACAAGCAGTCCCTGGCCGATGGCCGGGTCGGCAAGGAGGAGCGCGCCGTCCTGTTCAACTGCGCCACCGGCCTGAAATACCCGCTGCCGCCGGTGCACCGCACGCTCGACCGCACGCGCCCCATCGACTATTCGCTCTTTCAGGACAGCAGACGATGAGCGAGCTGCGTTACCGCCCGGACCGGCTGGTCGCGACGCTCGACGCCATTCTCCGCCGCAGCGGCAGCTCGGCGGAGGAGGCAGCCATCGTCGCCGCCAATCTGGTGGAGGCCGACGCCCGCGGCCATGCCAGCCACGGCGTCTGCCAGATCGCCGTCTATGCCCGCAGCCTGGAGCTTGGCCATCTCCAACCCAACCGCCATGCCCGCATCGTCCGCGACGAGGCGCCCTTTCTGGTGGTGGACGGCGATGTCGGCTATGGGCAGGTGATCGCGAAGGAGGCGACCGACCTTGCCGTCGAGCGGGCCAAGTCCGGCGGCGCCTGCATCCTGGCATTGCGCAACGCCCACCATATCGGCCGCGTCGGCTCCTACGGCGAGCAGTGCATCGCCGCCGGGCTGATCGGCCTCTACTTCGTCAATGTGGTCAGCCGTCCGCTGGCGGCGCCCCATGGCGGCGGACGGCCGCGGCTCGGCACCAATCCGGTCTGCATCGCCGTTCCCGGCACGCCCGGCTATGCGCCCTTCCTGCTCGATTTCGCCACCAGCGCCATCGCCGCCAACAAATGCCGGGTCGCCGCCTCGCTGGGCAAGGAGGTGGAGGACGGCCTGCTTCTGGATCCGGAGGGCCGGCCGACGCGCGATCCGGCCGTGATGTTCACCGAGCCGACCGGCGCCATCCTGCCCTTCGGCGGCCATAAGGGCTACGGCCTGGCACTGGCCTGCGAAATCCTGGCGGGTGCCCTGGCCGGCGGCCTGCCCGCTTTGCCGGAAAACCTGCAGCCGGGACGGGTGGTCAACAACGCGCTGGCCTTCCTCATCGACCCCAACCGGGTGGCCGGGCCGGAATGGCAGACCCTGACCGACGCCGTGCTCGACCATGTCGCCGACACGCCCATCGCCCCCGGCAGCGACGGCGTCAGCATCCCCGGCGAGCCGGAGGCGTTGCACCGCATGGCCGCGATGGACCGCGGCATCGCGCTCGACCCCGATACCGTCGCGGCACTGCACCGCATCGGCGGCGGGCTCGGGCTGGATGTGACGGTGTTGCTGGAGGGCTGAACAGGGGGTGGGGCCCTACCCTGCCCCTTGCCCCACGCTCCGACCCCTCCGGTCAGGCGGTAATCCGGTTCCGCAAGATCCCGTCCTCCAGGAACAGCCGCACCGTCTCCGCCGCGTTGCGCCGCATCTCCACCGCCGCCTGATCGGAGTGGAAGGCGTTGTGCGGCGTCACCACTAGCCGCCCGGCGAGCCAATCCTCCCGCGCCCGCCACGCATCCAGCAGCGGATGCGGCGCCGGCGGCTCGACCGGCAGCACGTCGGTCCCGACGGCGGCGAGCCGGCCGCTGCGCAGGGCCGCTTCCAGCGGATCCAGCCCGGCGAACAGTTCGCCGCGCGCGGTGTTGACCAGGATGGCGCCCGGCTTCATCGCCGCCAGGGTGGCCTCGTTCAGCAGGCCGCGCGTCTCGCCGTTCAGCGGGCAGTGGAAAGTGACGATGTCGGACTCGGCCAGCAGCTCCTCCAGCCGGCGGACGCGGCGATAGCCGACAGCCTTCTCGTGCCCGGCCGGCTGGAACGGATCGTAGCCCAGGATGCGGTGGCCGAAGCCCTTCAGCCGGTTCACCACCGCGGTGCCGATCCGCCCGACCCCGACCGCCCCGACCGTCGCGGCGTTGGACCGGTGCAGCGGGGTCAAGGTGTTCGCCTGCCACGTCGTCGTATAGGCGCGGGCACGGGCATCATGCTCCCAAAGCCGGCGTTGCAACGACAGGATCATGGCGACGGCGTGGTCGGCGACCTCCTCCGTCCCGTAATCGGGGTTGTTGCAGAAGGGAATCCCGGCGGCCTGCAGCGCCGCGACATCGACCCGGTCATAGCCGACGCCGAACCGCACGACGATCCGGCAGCGCTTCAACCGCTCGACGGTGGCCGGGCCGATGCGCGTGCTCCACACCAGCAGGGCATCCAGGCGGGCGAGGCGGTCCGGGTCGAGATCCTCCTCCCGCCGGCAATCGAGGAAATCGACCTCCGCAAACCCGTCCAGCACGGCGGCCTCCAGATCGGGGGGCGGAATCATGTGGTCGGTGATCCCAACGACCAACCGCCCGGCGCTCTGCTGACCCATCCCCATCGCTCCCGTCACTGTTCGAACCAAGTGGCCGTCATTTTCCCACGCTGGGCTGGATTTACAAAGCCGATTGCCGCTTTGAGCAATAGGAAATGACGGTCGCACGCGGGCAAGTCTGCGGTTTCACTTGCGCGGGCGCAGGAAGAACAGCATGGCGAGACCGGACAGCAGGATCGACAGCATCACCCACCAGAAGGCGTGCGGCGAGACGTGGTCCTCGATGCTGCCGACCCCCGGCACCCCCGCCACATTCATGCCGAAGATGCCCGAGATCAGGGTCATCGGCGCGAAGATCACGGTCACCACAGCCAGCACATGCAGGCTGTGGTTCTGCTGGTCGGCGACGCGGGCGAGAAGCTCGTCCTGCAAAACCTTGGCCCGGTCCTGCAACGCCTCGATGTCGTAGAGCACGCCGCCGAATTTCTCGACCGAATGGCCGAGGCGGGCGCGGTCGTCGTCGTCGATCCAGGGCACGCTGCCGGTGGCGAGCCGGCCCAGCGCCGCGCGCTGCGGCGAGACATGGCGGCGCAGCCGGACGATCAGCTGGCGCAGCTGGCCCAGCCGCTGCCGGGCGAGCTGGTAGCGTTCGGCAAGGACGGTGTCCTCCACCTTGTCCAGATCGGCTTCGGCGCGCGTCACCACCTCGCCCAGCGTGTCGGCCAGCATGTCGATCAGCTCGGCCATCAGGGCGGCGGTGCTGCCATAGCGGCCCTGGTCGTGCAGGGATTTGCGCAGCCGGTCGATGGCCTTCAACGGATGCCGCCGGCAGCTGACGATGCGGCGTTCGTCCATGAACAGCCGCAGGGTGCCGATGTCGGACGGTTCGAAGTTGAAGTCGTAATGCATGTCGCTCAGCACGGCGAGGAAGCCGTCGTCGAACGGCTCAAGCCGCGTCCGGTCGTCGTTGGCGTCCAGCAGAACCTCGCGGGCGAACTCGTCGAGCCCGCTCTTGCGGTCCAGCCAGTCGCGCGCACGCGCAGAGGCGAGGTTGAAGTGCAGCCACAGCACGCCGCCGCTGCGCTGCTGTGCCGCGTCGATCTCCTCGAAGGAGACCGGCACCGGCGGCGCATCGGGGGTGAGGAAATAACCGCAGATCAGGTCGGTCCCGGTATCGAGCTTGATTGGAACTGCCATGCCCGGCGACCTTCCATTGCCTCTGCGCCGGCTGGGTGCCGGCCGGCGGGCAGGATACGCCGGCGGACGTGTGGCGCAACCTCGTCCTTGGGCGCCCGGAGCAACTGCAACAAGACCGTCTTGAAACCGTCATCACCCTGTCGCGCGTTTTGCGGCATCAACGCGCGGGCGTCATCATTCGACAGGGGCATGACCGTGAGGACCGAGACCGCCGCCGGCGCCCACGACATGGACGCCTGCGATTTCGCCAGCCACATCCACCCACACGACGCTTCCATCGGCCGCATCCGCTCCGACTCGCGGCATCCCGCAATCCGCCAATCCACCGAGGCGGACGTGCCGGCCATGCTGGAGATCTACGGCTACCACATCCAGCACGGCCTCGGCCCTTTCGACATCGAGCCGCTGCATCCGGAAGAGCTGAAGCGCCGGCGCAAGGCGATGCTGAAGCGCCGCCTGCCGCATCTGGTGGCCGATCTCGACGGCGCCATCGCCGGCTACGCCTATGCGGCCCCCTTCCGCAAGCGCCCGGCCTACCGCTACACGGTCGAACACTCGATCTATGTCCACAAGGATTTCCAGGGCCTCGGCATCGGCCGCCGGCTGCTGTCGGCGCTGGTCGACGCCTGCACCGCCGCCGGCTGCCGGCAGATGGTCGCCGTGGTCGACAGCGCCAACGCCCCGTCGCTGCGCCTGCATGAGTCCTGCGGCTTCGAGCAGGCGGGCGTTCTGCGCTCGGTCGGCTTCAAGTTCGGCCGCTGGACCGACAGCGTCTTCCTCCAGCGCGCGCTCGGCTCAGCCGACGGCGCGCTGCCTGACGACCATCGCGGCGGCACCGTCCAGGCCGGCGACTGACAGCCTTCCATCCCCCGGAGTTCCCCCATGGATTTCTTTCGACGCTTCTCCTTCCTCGTCTGCGCCCCGGCCTTCGACGCCGACGAGCTGGAAGGCGTGCGCGTGCAGCAGATCGTCGCCGAGGTCGAGCGCATCGGCTTCGAGGTGGTGCGGACGCGCCGCGTCGAGGATGCCGAGCTGGCGATCCGCACCGATGCCGCCATCGGCTGCATGATCGTCGATTGGGGCAAGCGCGGGCTGGAAGGCAAGCCGGCCTCGCTGATCGCGCTGGCGCGCAAGCGCGGGCTGGAGATGCCGATCATCCTGCTGGTCCGCCGCCAGCGGCTGGAAGACATCCCGGTCGATGTGCTCAATCAGGTCGACGGCTATGTCTTCCTGGCCGAGGAAACGCCGGAATTCATCGCCAAGAACCTCGTCTCCCGCCTCAAGCAGTATGCCGAGACGCTGAAGACGCCCTTCTTCGGCGAGCTGGTCGATTATGCCGAGGAAGGCAACCAGCTGTGGACCTGCCCCGGCCACAACGGCGGCATCTTCTACAGCCGCAGCCCCATCGGCCGCATCTTCGTCGAGCATCTGGGCGAGGCGGTGTTCCGCGACGACATCGACAATTCGGTGCTGGAGATGGGCGACCTGCTGGTCCATGAGGGGCCGGCGCTGAAGGCCCAGAAAGAGGCAGCGAAGATCTTCGGGGCCGAGCGCACCTATTTCGTGCTGAACGGCACGTCCGCCTCCAACAAGATCGTGCTGTCGGCGCTGGTGGCGGAGGACGACCTCGTCCTCTTCGACCGCAACAACCACAAGGCCGCCCACCATGGCGGGCTGTTCCTCGGCGGCGGCATCCCGATCTTCCTGGAGACCGACCGCAACCCCTACGGCCTGATCGGCCCCATCGACCACGAGGCGCTGGACGAGGAACGCATCCGCGAGAAGATCCGCAGGAATCCCCTGGTCAGGGATCCGGACGCCTGGAAGCGCGAGCGGCCCTTCCGCGCCGCGGTGATCCAGCAATGCAGCTACGACGGCACCATCTACAGCGCCGAGACCATCCTGGCGAAGATCGGCCATCTCTGCGACTACATCCTCTTCGACGAGGCGTGGGCCGGCTTCCTGAAGTTCCACCCGCTGTTCAAGGGCCGCTTCGCCATGGGGCTGGACGGCCTGCATGACGGCCATCCCGGCATCATCGCCACCCAGTCGACCCACAAGCAGCTGGCGAGCTTCTCGCAGGCCTCGCAGATCCATGTGAAGGACAGCCACATCAAGGGCCAGCGCCGCCGGGTGGAGCATCGCCGCTTCAACGAGACCTTCCTGCTGCACGCCTCGACCTCGCCCTTCTACCCGCTGTTCGCCTCGCTCGACGTTGGCGCGCAGATGATGAAGGGCCGGTCCGGCGAGGTGCTGTGGGACGACACGATCCGGCTCGGCATCGAGCTGCGCAAGAAGCTGCGCGCCATCCGCCGCGAGTTCGACGAGCGCGAGAGCGACCCGGCGCGCCGCTGGTTCTTCGACCCCTTCGTGCCCGACCGGGTGGAGGTCGGCGGCACCACGGCGGCGTGGGAGGACGTGCCGACCGACGCGCTGGCCTCCGACGTGCGGCATTGGGAATTCGTGCCGGGGGCAGACTGGCACGGCTTCCGCCATGTGGCGGCCGGCTATGCGATGACCGACCCCAACAAGCTGACCCTGCTCACCCCTGGCTTCGACCGCCGTACCGGGGCCTATGAGGACCACGGCATCCCGGCGCCGGTGGTGGCGCAGTATCTGCGCGAGAACCGCATCGTTCCGGAGAAGAACGACCTCAACTCGATCCTCTTCCTGCTGACGCCAGGCGTGGAATCGAGCAAGGCCGGCACGCTGCTGAGCGCGCTGGTGGCGTTCAAGCGGCTGCACGACGACAATGCGCTGCTGGAGGACGTGATCCCGGAATTCGTCGCCCGCCGCCCGGCCCGCTACAACGGCCGCCGGCTGCGCGACCTGTGCGCGGAGATGCACGCCTATTACCGCGAGCGCGGCACCAACGACCTGCAACGCCGCATGTTCCGCCCCGACCATCTGCCCGCCATGGTGATGCCGCCGCGCGAAGCGGTGCGGCATCTGGTGCGCAACGACGTGGATTACCTGCCCATCGACCGTATCGCCGGACGGATCGCCACCACCCTGTGGGTCGTCTACCCGCCCGGCATCGCCACCATCGTCCCGGGCGAGCGGCTGGACGACCATGCCCGACCGATGATCGAATATCTCCAGGTCTTCCAGGAGGGCGCCAACCGCTTCCCCGGCTTCGACAACGAGATCCAGGGCCTGTACCGCGAGACGGAGCCCGACGGCTCGATCCGCTTCTACACCTATGTCGTGCGCGAACCCGGCGCGGACTGAACCCGCGCCGGGATTTGGCGGAGGCGGCGAACCGCCCCCTCTCCAATCTTCAATAGGGCCTGTCGCCCAGCACGGTGGCGCGGTGCATGATGCGCCGGTGCGGTGAATAATCGTTCACCGCATAGTGCTGGGTCGACCGGTTGTCCCACAGCACCAGATCGTCCGCCTTCCAGCGCCAGCGCACGGTGAATTCCGGGCGGCTGATGTGGTCGTACAGGAACTCCAGGATCGCGGCGCTTTCGCGGTCGCTCAGCCCGACGATGCGCGACGTGAAGTTCTCGTTCACGAACAGCGCCTTGGCGCCGCTGACCGGATGGGTGCGGATGACCGGATGCACCACGGCCGGATGCTTGTCGCGCGCCGTCTTCCAGCGGGTATGGGTCTCGGGATCGCCGTTGTGCCGCCATTCCGGGAAGGAGCGGGTGAAGTCGTGCAGCGCCTTCAGCGGCTCCAGCAGGCGGCGGATCGGCTCCGACAGGCCGTTGTAGGCGGCGATGTTGCTGGCCCACACCGTGTCGCCGCCGATGGGCGGAATCAACTTGCCCGACAGGGCGACGATGGCCGGCGGCGTTTCGATGCAGGTGACGTCGGTGTGCCAGACATCGTTGTCGGTCGGGTTGTGCGGCCCGGTGTCCAGCACCATGATCTCCGGCTGCTCCGGCACCTTCGGATAGATCGGATGGACGTGCAGCTGGCCGAAACGGGCGGCGAAGTCGCGCTGCGCCTGCGGCGTCAGCGGCTGGTTCTCGAAGAACAGCACCTGATGGGCGACCAGCGCCCGCTCCAGCGCCGCCGCTTCGCTGTCCGACAGCGGGCGGGAGAGGTCGACCCCCTCCACCCGCGCGCCGATGGCAGGGCTGACGGGCGTGACGGTCAGGGCGGACAAGGCGATGTCTGGCATGGCGGTTCCCCAATCTTTTTGTATGGCGGTTTTTGGAAGTCCGGCGGCCGGCCGCCCTCAGGACTTGCCCTTCCACGGCACCAGCCACGCTTCCAGCAGGCGCATTCCGTAGGAAAAGGCGAAGGCGAAGACCGCGATGATGCCGATGCCGACGAAGACCACGTCGGTGGCGAGGAAATGCGAGGCGGACATGATCATGAAGCCGATGCCGCGGGTGGCGGCGATCAGTTCCGCCGCGACCAGCGTGCTCCAGCCGACGCCGATGCCGATGCGCAGGCCGGTCAGGATTTCCGGCAGGGCGCTGGGCAGAACGATGGTACGGAACAGCTGCCAGCGGCCGGCACCCAGCGACAGGGCGGCGTTCACCCGTTCGATCGGCAGGGACCGCACCCCGGCCTGCGCCGACAGGCAGACCGGCGCAAACATCGCCAGCGTCAGCAGGACGATCTTCGACACCTCGCCGATGCCGAGCCAGATGATCATCAGCGGCAGATAGGCAAGCGGCGGCAGCGGCCAATAGAACTCGATGGGCGTGTCGAACACCCCCTTGGCCCAGCGGTTCAACCCCATCGTCAGCCCCAGCGGAATGCCGAGCGAGGCGGCGATGACGGCGGCGGAGAAGATGCGGAACAGGCTGGCCGACACATGCTCCCACAGGGTGGCGCCGGCATAGCCGTCCTCGAGGACCGCCAGGAACTGGGTCGCCACCTCCTGCGGGGTCGGCAGGAACAGCGGCGGCACCAGCCGGTAATGGGTCACCAGGAACCACGCCGCCAGCAGCAGCAGGGCGGTGGCGAGGCTGATCGGGCCGGTGCGCGCCCCGTCCAGCCCGAAGGGGTGGAGCCGGACGATCTTCGGCCGGTCCGCCGGATCGGAGGCGCGGCTTCCGGGGCGGGCGATGTCGGTCATTGCAGCACCGTCCGGCGGGAGTCCGCCTCGGCATGCGGGCGATGCACCAGGGACCGGATCTCGTCATAGAGATCGGCGAACTCCGGCGCCGACAGGATGGCGCGCACGTCGCGCTCGGCGGCGAAGCGGCGGACGAAATCGAGATCGAAGCGGGCGACGATCCGGCCCGGCCGTGGCGACATCACCACCACAGTGGTGCCGAGGAACAGCGCCTCCTCGATGGAATGGGTGATGAAGAAGATGCGCTTGCCGGTGCGCGCCCAGACGTCGATCAGCAGTTCCTGCATCTGTTCGCGGGTCAGGCTGTCGAGCGCGCCGAACGGCTCGTCCATCAGCAGGATCTTCGGGTCGGTCGCCAGCGCGCGGGCGATGCCGACGCGCTGGCGCATGCCGCCCGACAGCTCGTGCGGGAAAGCGTCGGCGAAGCCTTCCAGCCCGACCAGCCCCAGCAGCTCCTCCGCCCGCTCGCGCCGCTCCCTGGCGGGAACCCCGGCGAAGCGCAGGCCGAGCGCCACATTGTCGGCGACGCTGCTCCAGGGCAGCAGGGTGTCCTTCTGGAACACCACGCCGCGGTCGGCGCCGGGGTTGCCGACCGGCTGGCCGTCCAGCGTGATCGATCCTTCCGACAGGGGAAGGAAGCCGGCTATGGCGTTCAGCAGCGTCGATTTCCCGCAGCCCGAAGCCCCCAGCGCCACGACGATGCTGTTGGCGTCGATGTCGAGCGACGCGCGGTCCAGCGCATGCACCACCCGGCCGTCGCGGGCGGAAAAGAAGACGCTGGCGTTGCGGACCTGGAGCATGGGCGCTCTCCTGTCGGCGGCTGGTTTAGCGGACGTCCTTGACGTAATCGGCAGTGACGAAGCCGCCGTAGCTGGGCAGCACGGTGGTGATCTTCTTCTGCTCCTTCAGGAACTCCGCCGTGTCCTTCAGGATCTTGCCCGCACCGCTTCCCTCGCCGCCGGCCAGCCAGGCGGTGGAGGCCTGCACCTCCGCCGGGACCAGCGACAGGTTGGTCAGCGCCGACGCCTGATCGGAGGGCGTGCCGCCCAGCAGCTTCGCCAGCGTCTTCGCATTCTCAGAATCCGGCCCCCAGGCCGCCTTGTCGTTGCGGAAGGAGGCGCTGTAGCGCTCGATGGTGCCGGCGAAGCCCTTGAGGAAGGCGGGATTGTCCTTGGCGAAGGCGGCGGTCGCCACCCAGGCGCTGAAGGTCGGGGCGCCGCGGTCGGCCACCTCACGTGAGGTCAGCAGCACCTTGCCGGTCTTCTTCAGCTCGGTCAGGGCGGGATCCCAGACGAAGGCGCCATCCAGGTCGCCGCGATTCCAGGCGGCGACGATGTCCGGCTGCGGGATGGCGAAGACCTGGGCGTCGCGTTCCGTCAGCTTTTCCTGCTTCAGCACGGCGAGCAATTGATAATGATCGGTGGAGACCGGGGCGGCGGCGAGCTTCTTGCCCTTCAGGTCCGACGGCTTTTCGATGCCGGAGCCGTTGCGCACCACCAGCGCCTCGTCGGTACCGGAGATGGTCGCGAGGTGGAAGGCCTTCACGTCCAGACCGCGGCTGACCGCGGCGGCGAAGGGGCTGGAGCCGACATAGCCGACCTGCACGTCGCCCGAGGCGATGGCGGCGAAGATCTCGGCACCCGAGTTGAATTTGCGGAAATCGATCTCGGTGCCGGTCGCCTTGGCGAAATCGCCGTTGGCGATGGCGACCGAGGAGGGCAGCGCGTCGGTCTGATAGCCGACCACGACCTTGCCGGACGCGGCCTCGGCGATGGTGAAGGCGGCAAAGGGGACGACCGCCGCCAGCGCGGCAGAGAGGAGGGTGGGCAGAGTGGGCTTCATCGTCGTTTCCCCCGTCACGGTGTGAATGCCGGCCTGCGAGGGCCGGAAATCCGAATGTCCCGTGAACTCTAAAGCGACGCCCGCGCCGTTGTCATCACAAAATCTACATTCCTACAGGGAAATAGATTATAAACACTAACTGTTGATGTGAAATTCTGCGGGCGTTGCCGTCCGGATGGTGCTGGACGCAAGGCTTTCCCACCATCGGCTCGCCAAGGACGGTACCGATTCCGCTGAAAATATCGGACGATACGAAGCAGACGCTTGACCTCAGCGTCTTTTCCCACTTTCCTATAGACAATAAGATATTTGAACAGGCCCTGTTTGTTATATCTGGCAGCCGATGGGACGCGCCGCGCGCCAAAGCCACCTGACCCCAAACCATCTGACCTAAGGAGTTCCGCCATGCAGGGTTTGAGTGATTTCGACCGGATGGTGATGGCGTCCCTCTGCCCCTCGGGCACGCTGGTTCTGCCGCTCCTGCCGCCCGACGGGCAGATGGCAGACCCGGCGGAAGGGTTCCGCGGCGATGAGCGCCCGGATCGCGGCCTGCTCCCCCTCGGCCTCGGCATCGTCTCGGCCATTCTCCTGGCATCGTTGGCGGCGCTGGCCTGATCCGGCCGGCAGCGGCCGCCAAACTCTCGAAGGATAAGAAAAAGTGGCGGTTCAGGACCATGACGCATACTGGCAGCCCGGTCTGGAAACCCAGAGCCGCGCCGACTGGCGGCAATTGCAGCTCGACCTGCTGAAGGACCATCTGCGGCACGCCTACGAAGGCTCGCCCTACTACCGCGCCGCCTTCGACGCGCAGGGGGTGTCGCCGGGGGATCTGCACACGCTGGACGACCTGCGGCGTTTCCCCTTCCTGGACAAGGCGACCATCCGCGACCGACAGACCGCGGTGCCGCCCTTCGGCGATCTGGTCGCCGTGCCGGAACGGGAGATCGTCTACATCTCCGCCTCCAGCGGATCGACCGGGGTGCCGACCGCCTCGCCCTTCACCGCCAAGGACTTCGAGGAATGGATCGACTATGAGGCGCGGCAGTTCTGGTCGAGCGGTCTGCGCCCGGCCGACCGTTACGCCCATGCGCTGAACTTCTCGCTGTTCGTCGGCGGACCCTGCGTGCTGGGCGCGCAGAAGCTGGGCGCGCTCAGCATCCATGCCGGCACCCTGCCGTCGGAACGGCTGCTGGCGGTGCTGAACCAGTTCAAGGCAACGGCACTGTGGACGACCCCGTCCTACGCCTGGCATCTCGGCGAGACCGCACAGCGCGAGGGCATCGACCCCGCCCGCGATCTCGCCGTGCGCCGCCTGTTCGTGGCGGGCGAGCCCGGCGGCTCGATCCCCGAGACGCGCGAACGGATCGAGGCGCTGTGGGGGGCGGAGGTCTACGACTATTACGGCCTGTCCGACATCTTCGGCTCCTGCGCCGGCATGTGCGTGGAGAAGGACGGGCTGCATTGGGCCGAAGACCATATCCTGGTCGAGGTGCTGAACCCCGAAACCCTCGAACCGGTGGCGGAGGGCGAGCGCGGCGAGCTGGTGCTGACCACGCTGCGCAAGCGCGCCCGCCCGATCATCCGCTTCCGCACCGGCGACATCGTGTCGGTGACGACGGAGCCCTGCCGCTGCGGCCGCACATCGCTGCGGCTGAAGGGCGTGCATGGGCGGCTCGACGACATGCTGATCATCAAGGGCGTCAACCTGTTCCCCGGCGACGTGGAGGCGGTGGTGCGCCAGGACCCGGCGCTGACCGGCGAATACCGGCTGGTGCTCGACCGGGTCGAGCGGCTGGACTGCCTGACGGTAGAGGCGGAACACACCCACGGCTTCAACGGCGATCCGGAGGAGCTGCGGGGCCGGCTGCGCCGCCAGTTGAAGGCCGCCACCGGCGTCGGGGCGGAGGTCGCCCTGCTCGCCCCCGGCACGCTGCCCCGTGCCGTCCACAAGGCCAAGCGAATCGACGACCGCCGCCAGCATGTGTGGTCGTGACCCAATCCCCTGACGGAGCCCGCTCCCATGCCGGACACCCATAATCCCGTCGCCGCACAGTTCTCCGATGACTTTGCCCAGGCAGCGGCCGACCGCCTGTTCTACAACGCCCGCACGCCGCAAAGCTGGTCCGACCGGCCGGTCCCGGTGGAGACGCTCCACCGCCTCTACGATCTGGTCCGGCTGGCGCCGACCGCCTTCAACGGCAGCCCGGCGCGCTTCGTCTTCCTGACGACGCCGGAGGCGAAGGAGCGTTTGCGGCCGGCCTTGAGCCGCGGCAACCAGTCCAAGCTGGCGGCCGGCGCCATCGCCATCGTCGCCTATGACCGCCGCTTCTTCGAACATCTGCCGCTGCTGAGCCCGCATTACGACCCCTCGCCGATGTTCGTCGACGAGCCGTCACTGGCCGAGACCACGGCCTTCCGCAACGGCAGCCTCCAGGCCGGCTACCTGATCCTGGCTGCCCGGCTGCTGGGTCTGGATGCCGGGCCGATGTCCGGCTTCGATGCCGAAGCGGTCGATGCGGAGTTCTTCGCCGACGGCCGGCTGCGCACCAACCTGCTGGTGGCTCTGGGCCATGCCGACGGCCCGCCGTCGCGCCCGCGCGCGCCGCGGCTGGACGCGTCGAAGGCGGTGGTGATCCTTTGAGCCCAACGCCGTAACGGCCGGTAAATCCGGCCGAACGGGAGATCGATCATGAGCGTGAACGACACGGCCGCCGCCCTGCCGGCGGCCAACGGCGGAGCCTTGCCAATCGGCGGCGGCCTCCCGTCCAACCTCCTCCTGCGGCTTTCCGCCGCCGCCCTGCTGTGGTTCGCCGCCTCCGGCGTGACGGCCCTGTGGCCCGACGCCGCCGATGCCCAGGAGTGGGAGCGGACCGGCGAGTTCGCCAGCCTGCTGGTGGTCGCTGCCGGGCTGCTGGTGCTGGCCGCCCTGCTGGCCGCGGCGATCCGCCCGGCGCCGCGAAGCCGGCTGGAGGCGGCCATCGCCAGCCTGTCGGCGTCCGTTCCCTGGCTGATCGCCCTGGCGCTGGGCGTCACCGGCTGGGAGATCCTGACCGCCAAGCTCAATCTGCTGCCGCGGCCCTTCTTCGTCCCGCCGCAGGCGCTGCTGGAGGTCTATCTCGACGACTGGCCGCGGCTGCTCGACTGCTTCGCCGCTTCGCTGAGGTTGCTGGTCACCGGCTATGCCGTGGGTTCGATCCTTGGCGTGGTGACCGGCGTCGCCATCGGCTGGTCGCGCGCGGTCGGCTATTGGGTGCACCCGGTTCTGCGGTTGATCGGCCCGCTGCCGGCCACCGCGTGGCTGCCCATCGCCTTCTTCGCCTTCCCCACCAGCTGGAGCGCCAGCGTCTTCCTGATCGCGCTGGCCAGCGGCGTGCCGGTGACCGTCCTCACCTGGTCCGGCGTGGCCGGGGTCAACAGCGCCTATTACGACATCGCCCGCACGCTGGGCGCCTCCCCGCGCTTCCTGGTGCTGAAGGTCGCCGTCCCGGCGGCGATGCCGCATGTCTTCGTCGGTCTGTTCATGGGGCTGGGTGCCTCCTTCGCCGTTCTGGTGGTGGCGGAGATGCTGGGCGTGAAGTCCGGGGTCGGCTGGTACCTGCAATGGGCCCAGGGCTGGGCGGCCTACGGCAACATGTACGCGGCCCTGCTGGTGATGGCGCTGCTCTGCTCCGGTCTGGTGACGCTGCTGTTCCGCGTCCGCGACCGCCTGCTCGCCTGGCAGAAGGGAATGTTGAAATGGTAGCGCTCGAAAACACCGACACTGCCGGCATCACCGCGGGCATGACGATTGACGTGCAGGCGGTCAGCCACAGCTTCGAACTGCACGGCGCGCCGCTGCCGGTGTTGGACGGGGTGGAGCTGCGGGTCGAGCCGGGCGAGCTGGTTGCCCTGCTGGGGCCGAGCGGCTGCGGCAAGTCCACCCTGCTGCGGCTGGTCGCCGGACTGGAACCGCCCAGCCAGGGCCGCATCCTGGCCGACGGCCGCCCGATCGCCGGTCCCGACCCGTCCCGCGTCGTCGTCTTCCAGGACCCGACGCTCTATCCCTGGCGCACCGTGCGCGACAATGTCGCCCTGGGTCTGGAGGCGCGCGGCCTGCTGCGCTCGCAAGGGCACCGGATCGACAAGGCGCTGGCGCTGGTCGGACTGACCGGCTTCGAGAAGGCCTATCCGCACCAGCTCTCCGGCGGCATGGCCCAGCGCGCGGCGCTGGCCCGCGCCCTGGTCAACGACCCCCGCCTGCTGATCCTCGACGAACCGTTGGGCAAGCTGGACAGCCTGACCCGCCTCGCCATGCAGAGCGAGCTGGTCGAGCTGTGGCGCAGCAGCGGCTTCACCGGCCTGCTGGTCACCCACGACATCGAAGAGGCGCTGTTCATGGCGACCCGCGTGATCGTGTTCAGCGGCCGCCCGGCCCGCATCAAGGCCGACCTGCCCATCGACCGCCCCTATCCCCGCCACCGCGGCGATCCGGTCCTGACCGAGCTTCGCCACCGCATTCTCGAACTGCTCGGCCTTGCCGAGACCTGGTGAGGACACCCGACCATGCCCGACAGCCTCCCACCCGATACCGCCGCCCCCAATTTGGAACGCCTGCGCGGCTTCATCGCCGACTTCACCCGGCTGGTGGAGCGGCACGGCGACGACGAGCCCGCCGTGCTCGATGCCGGCCGCGCCCTGCTGGCCGGGCTGATCGCCGTCGACGACTGGCTGCCCGACGCCTATGCCCAGCCCGACCCGGTGCACTACCGCCAGTATCTGCTGCATTGCGACCCGTACGAGCGCTTCTCCGTCGTCAGCTTCGTCTGGGGACCGGGGCAGCGGACACCGATCCACGACCACACCGTCTGGGGCCTCGTCGGCATCCTGCGCGGGGCGGAACGGTCGCAACGCTACGACCTCCAGTCCCAGGGCGGCCCGCCCATCGCCTCTCCGCCCGAAATCCTGAAGGCCGGGTCGGTCGAGGCGGTGTCGCCCCGCATCGGCGATGTCCATGCCATCTCCAACGCGCTGGCCGACCGGCCGTCCATCAGCATCCACATCTATGGCGGCAACATCGGCGCCGTCCGGCGGTCGGTGTTCGACCCGTTGACCGGCCAGCGCAAGCCCTTCATCTCCGGCTACGCCAACAGCGCCCTGCCCAACCTGTGGGACCGCTCGCAGCCCATTCCCCACGCCGCCTGAGGATCCGTCACCGCCATGACCGCAGCAGTCACTGCCCCGCTCGCCACCCGCCGCCCCGCCGACATCCGCCGCGCCTGGATCGAGCGCGACGAGGTCGCCCTGCTCGACGCGCGGGAGGAAGGCCCCTATTCGCTGTCCCACCCGCTGTTCGCCGTCTCCGTCCCGCTGAGCCGCGTGGAGTTGCTCGCCTACGACCTGCTGCCGCGGCGCGACGTGCCGATCACCGTCTATGACGATGGCGAAGGCTATGCCGAGCCGGCCGCCCGCCGGCTCCAGGCGCTGGGCTACGGCGACGTGACCCTGCTGGAGGGTGGCCTGGCCGGCTGGATCGCCGCCGGCTTCGAGGTCTACCGGGACGTGAATGTACCCAGCAAGGCCTTCGGCGAGTGGGTCGAGCATCATCGCCACACCCCCTCGCTGCCGGCCGCGGAGGTCAAGGCGCTGATCGACGCCAAGGCCGACCTGGTCATCCTCGACGCCCGCCGCTTCGAGGAATACCGCACCATGTCGATCCCCGGCGGCATCAGCGTGCCGGGGGCCGAACTGGTCAAGCGCGTCCACGACATCGCTCCCGACCCCGAGACGCTGGTGGTGGTCAACTGCGCCGGCCGCACGCGGTCGATCATCGGCACCCAGTCGCTGGTCAATGCCGGCATCCCCAACCGGGTCGCCGCCCTGCGCAACGGCACCATCGGGTGGACCCTGGCCGGGCTGACGCTGGACAGCGGGCGCGAGAGCCGCTTCCCGGAGGTCTCGGCAGAGGGCGACACCGCCGGCCGCCGGTCGGCGCGCGCGGTTGCCGACCGGGCCGGCGTCGGCCGGATCGACGCGGCAACGCTCGACCGCTTCCGCGGCGACGAACGCCGGACGCTCCATCTCTTCGACGTGCGCACGCCGGAGGAGTATGAGGCCGGCCACCTGCCGGGCTTCCGCCATGCTGCCGGCGGCCAGCTGGTCCAGGCGACCGACGAGTATGTCGGGGTGCGCGGCGCCCGCATCGTCCTGGCCGACGATCCCGCCGGCGGCGGCGGTCCGCGCGCCGACATGACCGCTTCCTGGCTCTCGCAGCTGGGCTGGGAGGTCCATGTGCTGGAGGGAGACGTGTCCGAGCTGGGCAGCGAGAGCGGCCCCGACCGCCGACGCCTGCCGCCGGAACCGGAGGTGGGGGCCGAGACCATCGCGCCGCGCGACCTGCTGGCCCTGCTGGAGAACGGCGAAGCGGCGGTGATCGACATCACCCGCAGCCCGCGCTACCGCGCCGGCCACATTCCGGGAGCGTATTTCTCCACCCGCGCCCGGCTGGCCGGCATCATTGCGCTTCTGCCCAAGGGGGTCCGGCCGGTGCTGACCTGCGGCGACGGCACGCTGACCCGCTACGCCGTCGCCGACTTTCCCCTTCCCCATTTGTCTGGCGGGCAACGCCCGCTGCTGCTGGAGGGCGGCACCAAGGGCTGGGTGGCGGCCGGACTGCCGCTCAGCACCGATCTCGACCGGCTGGGGGGCGAACCCGACGACGTCTACAAGCGCCCCTACGAGGGCACCGACAACAGCGCCGCGGCCATGCAAGGCTACATCGACTGGGAGCTTGAACTGGTCGACCAGCTGAAGCGCGACGGCGCCCACAACTTCCACGTCATCTGATGCACCGGATGGGACAGCTCATGACCAAGCCCTTTTCCATTCGGCGGCGGACCCTGCTGGGCACGGCGCTGCTTCTCGCCGGCGGGATCGCCGCCTCGATGCCACAGGTGGCGCGGGCGGAGGCCACCGAGGTCCGCTTCGCCCGCAATCTCGGCCTCGGCTATCTGCCGCTCTATGTCATGCAGGACAAGGGTCTGGTGGAAAAACAGGCGCGCGCCGCCGGGCTGGGGGAGGTGAAGGCCAGCTACACCCCGCTCGGCAACCCGACGACGATCACCGAGGCGACCCTGTCCGGCAACGCCGATTTCGGCGCGGCCGGCGTGCCCGCCTTCATCATCGCCTGGGACAAGACGAGGGGGGATAAGACGAGGGGGAACGCCAACCTACGCGGGCTGGCGGCGCTGAACGCCCAGCCGGCCTACCTCAACACCAACCGGGCCGAGGTGAAGACCCTCAAGGACTTCACCGACAAGGACCGCATCGTCGTGCCGTCGGTCCGCGCCTCCTATCAGGCCATCGTCCTCCAAATCGCGGCGGAGCAGACCTTCGGCCCCGGCCAGCATGCGAGGCTCGACCCGCAGACCGTCTCGCTGGCCCACCCCGACGGCACCGCCGCCCTGCTGTCCGGCAAGACCGAGATCACCGCCCATTTCACCAGCCCGCCCTTCCAGGACCAGCAGCTGCGCGATCCCAAGATTCACAAGGTGCTGAGCAGCTACGACGTTCTGGGCGGTCCCGCCTCCTTCAGCGCGCTGTGGACCTCCACCGCCTTCCACGATGCCAACCCGAAGCTGACCAAGGCGGTGCTGGCGGCGCTTGAGGAATCGGTCGCACTGATCAAGGCCGACCCGCAGGACGCGGCACGCGCCTACATCCGCATCGAGAACTCCAGGCTCGGCGTCGAGGAGGTGGCGGCGATGATCGCGCATCCGGAGATCTCCTACGATCTCACCCCGCGCGGCATCGGCACCTTCACCGACTTCATGGCGCGCATCGGCTCCATCCGCAACCGGCCGGCCGACTGGCGCGACCTGTTCTTCGCCGACATCCACGACCGCACCGGCAGTTGAGGTCCCGCCATGCCCCGAACGGAGTTCACCATCCATCCGGTCTCGCCCACGCTGGGCGCTGAAATCCGCGGCCTCGACCTGTCGCAACCGCTCCGCCCGGCGACGGCAACGGCCCTGGCCAACGCGCTGGACCGTCATCTGGTGCTGGTCTTCCGCGGCCAAACCCTGTCGGACGCCGACCTCGTCCGCGTTTCCGGCCATTTCGGTCCGCTCGACAAGGCGCCGATCACCGAGAACGGGCGGCTGCACGCGCCGGGCCACGAGGAGGTCTACGTCATCTCCAACATCACGGAGAATGGCCGGCCCATCGGCGCGCTGGGGGCGGGGGAGTCGGTGTGGCACGCCGACATGACCTATCTGGAGACCCCTCCCTACGCCAGCAGCCTCTATGCGCTGGAGGTGCCGGCGGCGGGCGGCGACACCGGCTTCCTCAGCATGTTCGCCGCCTATGACGCCTTGCCGGAGGCGCTGAAACGGCGGGTGGAGGGGCTGTCGATCAAGCATGACAGCACCACAAACAGCGGCGGTTATCTGCGTCAGGGCTTCGCCCCGCCGGCCGATGTCGCCACATCGCCCGGGACGGTGCATCCGCTGGTCATCGCCCACCCGGTGACGGGCGCCAGGGCGTTGCTGCTGGGCCGCCGTCCCCATGCCCACATCCCCGGCCTGTCCGTGGCGGACAGCGAGGCGCTGCTGGATGAAATCTGGGCGGCGGCGGTGCGCCCGGAGCTTGCCTGGCACCATCGCTGGCGGGTCGGCGATCTGGTGATGTGGGACAACCGCTGGACCATGCATCGCCGCGATCCCTTCCCCGACGACCAGCGCCGCCGCATGCACCGCACCCAGATCGCCGTGCCGGCGGACCGTCGGCAGGACCCGCGGCGGACGGTGGCCGCATGACCGTCATCGCCGCCCTGCGTCCGTTGGCGGAGGCACCGGCGGAAGCCCTGGCCCGCGTGCGTTTCGTCCTGACCGACATGGACGACACCCTCACCCACCGGAGCCGCCTGTCCGCCCGCACCTACGAAGCGCTGGAGCGGCTGCGCGATGCCGGAATTCCGGTCCTGCCGGTCACCGCCGCCCCGGCGGGCTGGGCCGACCAGATGGCGCGCATGTGGCCGGTTGACGGGGTGATCGCCGAGAATGGCGGCCTGTTCCTGCATCGCACCGCCGATGGCGATGTCGAGCGCCGCCATTGGCACGGGGAGGAGGAGCGCACGGTGGCCGCAAGGCGGCTGGAACGGCTGCGTCAGGCCATCCACGCCGTTTTGCCCGAGGTGAAATTGGCGAGCGACCAGCCCTTCCGCCTGTGCAGCCTCGCCTTCCGCCTGCCCTCCGATCCCGCCTTGCGAACGGCGCTGGTCCGTCACGTCCGCAACGCCGGAGCGGAGGTGACGGTCAATTCGCTGTGGGTGCTCGGTTGGTTCGGCGGCTACGACAAGCTCGGCATGGCGCGCCGGGTGATGCGCGAGGTTCACGGCCTCGACATCGACACCACACCGGAGGCCGTCGCCTATGCCGGCGATTCGGTCAACGACGCGCCGATGTTCGCCCATTTTCCGACCTCCGTCGGCGTCAGCACGGTCGTCGACTTCCTGTCCGACATCCCCCGGCCGCCGGCCTGGATCACCCGCGGCCCCGGCGGCGACGGCTTCGTCGAGCTGGCTGACGCGCTGCTGGCGGCTCGGACTCCATCCCCCCTTTTTCCGGAGCCCCGCTCCGCAGGAGACCATCATGAGCCTTGACCGACCGTTCTCCCTGTCGCGCCGCCATGCCCTCGGCCTCGGTGTCGGTGCGCTCGCCGCCGGGCTCGCACCCCTGCGTCAGGCACGTGCGGCCATTCCCGCCGGCACCGTGTTGAAGGTCGGCGACCAGAAGGGCGGCGTCCAATCGGTGATCGAGGCGGCCGGGCTTCTGGCCGACCTGCCCTACCGCATCGAATGGAGCCAGTTCCCGGCCGCCGCCCCCCTGTTGGAGGCGCTGAATGCCGGCGCCATCGAGGTCGGCTATGCCGGTGACGCGCCGACCACCTTCGCGCTGGCCGCCGGCACCTCGGCCAAGATCATCGGCGCCGTCCGGTCCAACCCGCAGAGCACCACCATCCTGGTGCCGGGCGCCTCCCCCATCCGCAGCGTCGCCGACCTGAAGGGGAAGACCATCGGCACCGGGCGCGGTTCCATCGGCCATTACCTCGTGCTGGCGGCGCTGAAGGCGAACGGGCTGAAGCCGGACGACGTGAAGATCGCCTTCCTGCTGCCGTCGGACGCCAAGTCGGCGCTGGCCGCCGGCTCCATCGACGCCTGGTCGACCTGGGGCATCTATGTCTCGCAGGCGCTGCTGGTGGACGGCGCCCGCGCGGTCGTCACCGGCACTGGCCTGATGAGCGGCCTGTCCTATCAGTCCGCCACGCTGGAGGCGATATCCACCAAGCGCGAGGCGTTGACCGACCTGATCCGCCGCTTCGCCGCCGCCCGGCTGTGGGCGCTGGAGAACAGCGACGCCTATGCCGGCATCTGGGCCAGGACGGTCGGCGTCGACCCCGCCATCGCCCGCCACACCTTCGGCGTCGAGCGGGCGCGGCCGGTTGCCATCGACGCCTCGGTCATCGCCGACCAACAGGCGACGTCCGACGTCTGGCGCGAGTTCGGCATCATTCCCAAGCGGCTGGATGCGGCGGCGATCTTCGATCCCGGCTTCAACAGCGCGCTGCCGGCCTGACGGCGGCGAACCGCAGGAAGGCGATGCGGGATGGCGATGCTTCCGACCAACCTCGACATGGATGTGCTGCGGGCGCTGGTGATCGCCATGGAGCATGGCGGTTTCGCCCGCGCCGCCGAACGGCTGGGCCGGACCCAGTCGGCGATCAGCCTCCAGATGAAGAAGCTGGAGGAGCAGGTCGGCCAGCCGCTGTTCCGCAAGGCCGGCCGCACGGTGGCGCTGACCGATGCCGGAGACCTGCTGCTCGGCTATGCCCGGCGCATCGTCGCGCTCAACGACGAAGCCCTGTCGGCGGCCCGCGGCCGGGCGATGGACGGCACCGTCCGGGTCGGCTTTCCCCAGGATCTGGCGGAACGCTGGCTGCCATCCGTGCTCGGTTCCTTCCACCGCGCCCATCCCCGCATCCATGTCGAGGCCCAGGTCGGCCGCGGGCGGGAGCTGCGCGAACGGGTGGCGCAAGGGGCGCTCGATCTCGCCCTGGCCTTCGGCGAGATCGGCGGCGAGTCCGCAAAGACGACGGCCGGGGCAGCCACCCTGGCCCATTTGCCGGTGGCCTGGGTCGCACCGGACGGCTTTCGCGCCGACCGGGAAAGCCCTTTGCCGCTGGCCCTGCTCGACGCGCCCTGCATGTTCCGCCAGCATGGCATCGAGCGGCTGGACGGTGGCGGGCGCCCGTGGCGCATCACCTTCACCAGCCCCAGCCTGTCGGGCCTGTGGGCGGCGGTGGAGGCCGGGCTGGGCGTCACCATCCGCACGCCTCTCGGCCTGCCAGACACGCTGGCGCCCCTTGAGCCGCATCATGACCTGCCGGAATTGGGGTCGGTCCCGCTGGAACTGCATCGCGCGCCGTCCGCCGCCAACCCGGCGGTCGATCGTCTGCACGGGATTCTGGCGGACTCGCTGGCGGCGGTCCTGCGCGACGCGGGCGCACAGTAACAACACAAATTTCACGTTACTTAAGTTTTTCTCAACAGTGTAGTTTGTGTTTTTTGTTTTTCCTATTCACGCAATAGGAATAGGCTTTCTCCCGTAGCCACCGCAATCGAACGGCCTCGGGAGGGATCATGACGGCAGCCACCGCGACCCAACGGACGGGAACCCGATCCCGGAGATGGACATTTCCGGCGGGGACGCTTCCGGCAGGTCTGCGCCGCTGTGCGGTGCCGCTGGCGCTGCTGGTCCTGTGGCAGGCCAGCGTCGGGCTGGGCTGGATTTCCACCCGCACCATCCCCTCGCCAAGCCAGATCCTCGCCGCCTTCTGGGACCTGACGGTCAGCGGCGAGCTGGCGGTGCATCTGCTGGTCTCGCTCGGCCGGGTCAGCGCCGGGCTCGCCATCGGCGTGTCGGCCGGCACCGTCTGCGCGCTGATCGCCGGCCTGTCGCGGCGGGGGGAGGATGCGCTGGACGCGCTCCTGCAAATGCTGCGCACCCTGCCCCATCTGGCGCTGGTGCCGCTGTTCATCCTGTGGTTCGGTATCGGCGAGACGCCGAAGATCGCGCTCGTAGCACTCGGCACCGCCTTCCCGATCTACCTGAACCTGTTCGCCGGCATCCGCACCGTCGACGCCAAGGTGGTGGAGGCGGTCTCCACCCTCGGGCTGACCCGGTGGGAGATGATCGCCCAGGTCATCCTGCCGGGCGCCCTGCCCGCCTTCCTGACCGGCCTGCGCTACGCGCTCGGCGTGGCGTGGCTCAGCCTCGTGGTGGGCGAACAGATCAACGCCTCCAGCGGCATCGGTTATCTGGCGATGACGGCGCGGGAGTTCCTGCGCACCGACGTGATCATCGTCGCCCTGATCGTCTACGCCATCCTCGGCCTGCTCGCCGACCTGATCGTCCGCGTCATCGAACGCAGGGCGCTGGTCTGGCGTCCGGCCTTCATCAAGGAGTGACCCTCCATGAGCCACGCGCTTCCCCGCATCTCCGCCTCCCAGTCCACGACTGACCACTCCACTATTGGCAAGCCTGTCGTCAGCGTCCGCGGCCTCGTCCGCAATTTCGGTAACGGCAACGTGCTGGACGGCCTGTCGCTCGATCTTCAGCCGGGCTCCTTCACCGCACTGCTCGGCCGCTCCGGCTGCGGCAAGTCCACGCTGCTGCGCACCCTGGCGAAGCTGGATCCGGCACCGGAAGGCAGCGTGCAGTTGCCGGAGGAGCGCGCCGTGGTGTTCCAGGAGCCGCGGCTGGTGCCCTGGATGCGGGTGCTGCGAAACGTCACGCTGGGCCTGCGCCGTCTGGATGCCGAAGCCCGCGGCCTCGCGGCCTTGGCGGAGGTCGGGCTGTCCCATCGTGCCCGTGCCTGGCCGCTGACCCTGTCGGGCGGCGAGGCACAACGGGCGGCGCTGGCCCGCGCCCTGGTCCGCGAACCGCGCCTGCTGCTGCTCGACGAGCCCTTCGCGGCGCTGGACGCCCTGACCCGGATGCGCATGCAGGGTCTGGTGGAGACGCTGTGGCGCGCCCATGCCCCCGCCGTCCTGCTGGTGACCCATGACGTGGACGAGGCTCTGCTGCTGGCCGACCGCGCCGTGGTGATGGCGGACGGCAAGATCGCCGCCGACATCCCGATCCCCCTCGCCCGCCCGCGCCGCCATGGCGACCCCGGCTTCATCGCGCTGCGCTCCCGCCTGTTGGCCGAGTTGGGCGTCGACGAGGAGCATCTGGCCGCACGGGAACCGCAGCGCACCGACGTCACGGCAACCGACACCAGGACAGCCGGTGCGAGGCCCGGCGGCTACGGCCTGCCCGCCGGTGCCGCCGCAGCGCCCAGCCTCTGACCCTCGACGCCGACGGACCCGCCGCCATGACGACCGATATTCTCCGCCGCCCCGCCGCCCCGTTCGACCGCCGCAGCCTGTTGCGCGGAGCCTGCGGAGCCCTGGCGCTGGGCACCTTGCCCGGCCTTGCCCAGGCCGCCTCCGGCCCGGCCTCCGAAACCGTCCTGCGCATCGCCGACTACAAGGCGCTGGACGGGCTGGCGCTGGACGCGTCCGGCAATGCCGGGTCCAGCTTCCGGTCGCAGTTCGCCGAGTTCGCGTCGGGCAACCTGATCGTCGAGGCGATCAATGCCGGCTCCATCGACGTCGGCTCCAGCAGCGAGATCCCGCCCGCCTTCGGCATTGCCGCCGGTGCCCGGCTGTCCATCGTCGCCGTGGTCAAGGACGACGTGAACTGGCAGGTGGTGCTGGTGCCGCCCGGCAGCCCGATCCAGTCGGTCGCTGATTTGAAGGGCAAGCGCGTCGGCTATGTCCGCGCCACCACCACCCAGTACTATCTCGCCAGGATGCTGGGCGAGGCCGGACTGCGCTTCACCGACATCCAGGCGATCAGCCTGACCCCGTCGGAAGGACAGGCCGCCTTCGAGCAGGGCGCGCTCGATGCCTGGGCGATCTACGGCTATTCGGTGCCCTTCGCCATCAAGAAGGGCGCGCGGGTCCTCGTCACCTCGAACGGCTATCTGTCCGGCAACTACCTGTATCTCGCCTCGCCCGACGCGCTGGCCGATCCAGGCAAGTCCGCCGCCATCGGCGACTATTTCCTGCGGCTGCGCCGCGCCTTCGCCTGGCGCGCCGCCAACCTGGAGCGCTGGGCCCAGGTCCATTCCGCCGCCATCGGCGTGCCGGTCGAAACCGACCTGGAAATCCTGCGCAAGAATTCCCGCCAGCGCGATCTGGCGCCGATCGCCGATGCCGACATCGCCTCGGCCCAGAACGTCGCCGACACCTTCCACCAGCTGGGCGTCCTGCCGAAGCGCATCGACATCGCCCCAGCCTTCGACCGCCGCTTCACCGACATCCTGTCGCGTCCGCTCAGCTGAGCCCTATCAGCGGGTTGCCGCCACCCTGAACCCTCGCCAGCCACAAAAAGGGGACCATCGCCATGACCGCCTCCCACAGCACGTCGGCCCATCCGCTCCGCTTCGTCGGCTTCGTCGGCAACCACAATGCGTCGGAGATCATTCCGCGCCAGGGTCCGGTGGTGGACCGCGACTACATCGAGACGGTCGCCAAGGCGCATGAGCTTGGCGGCTTCGATTCGGTGCTCCAGGCCTTCCATGCCGATGCGCCGGACAGCCTTCAGGTCAGCCAGCACATCACCGGCGTCACCGACCGGCTGGGCGTGCTGATCGCCCACCGCCCCGGCTTCCAGGCGCCGACCATCCTCGCCCGCCAGCTCGCCACGCTCGACCAGTTGAGCCGCGGCCGCGTCGCCATCAACGTCATCACCGGCGCCGAGCGCAGCGAGCTTGCCCGCGACGGCAACATTGTGGACGACAAGGACGACCGCTACGCCCGGACGTCCGAGTTCCTCGACATCGTCCGCGCCGAATGGACCACCGACAAGCCCTTCGACTATCAGGGCCGCTTCTATCAGGTCGAGAAGGCCTTCTCGCAGGTGAAGCCCTACAACGCGTCGGGCATCCCGGTGTGGATCGCCGGCGCCTCCGCGGCGGCGGTCGAGGTGGCTGGGCGCCATGCCGACACCTATGCGGTGTGGGGGGAGACCCACGATCAGGTGCGCGAGCTGCTGGCCCGCGTGCGTGCCGCCGTCGCCAAGGCGGGCCGTCCGCAGCCGGCCTTCAGCCTGTCGCTGCGCCCGATCCTGGCCGAAACCGAGGACGCCGCCTGGGCCAAGGCCGAGGCCATCTACGAGAAGGCTAAGGCGCTGCTGGAGAAGACCGGCTTCACCCGCGGCGACCTGCCGAACAACGAGGGCGCCCGCCGCCTGCTCGCCATCGCGGACAAGGGCCACCGCCACGACAAGCGCCTGTGGACCGCCATCGCCGCCCTGACCGGGGCGAAGGGCAACTCCACCTCGCTGGTCGGCACGCCGGATCAGGTCGCCGACGCCCTGCTCGACTATTACGACCTCGGCGTCACCACCTTCCTGATCCGCGGCTTCGACCCGCTGCCCGATGCCATCGCCTATGGCCGCGACCTGCTGCCGCGCGTCCGCCAGTTGGTGGCCGAACGCCAGCGCGCCCAGGCCGTCGCGGCGGAGTGAGGCATCGTGCCGGCGCGGTCTCCGGTCATCCTCAACCAGCTTGGCCCCATTGTAGGGGAGCGCATCGCCGCCCACCCCTCCCGGCCCACAGTGCTGATGCATGAGGCCGGCCGCTCGCCGTGGCAGGTTCCGGCCGGGGTCGAGGTCCTGCTGACCCGTCCGCTGATCGGGTGGGAGGCGGCGCCCGCCGCCCCTCCTCCCGGCTGGGGTAACGGCTTGCGCTGGATCCAGTCGGCCTCTACGGGCATGGATTTCTACCCGCCCTGGCTGCTCGACGGCGCCCCGGTCGTCACCTGCGCCCGCGGCGTGTCGGCGGTCGCCATCGCCGATTACGTGATGACGGCGATCCTGAGCGTCGAGAAGCGGTGGGACGCCATCCGCCTCAGCGGACCGGAGGATTGGCGGCGCGAGACGCTGGGCAGCCTATCCGGCAAGCGGCTTGGGCTTGCCGGCTTCGGCGCCATCGGCCGGGCGGTGACCGAGCGAACGCTCGCTTTCGGGATGACCGTCGGGGCGGTGCGCCGCTCCGGCTGGGCCGAACCGGAACCGGGTGTCGAGCCGTTCGACCGGCTGGAGGATCTGGCGGCGGTCAGCGACCATCTGGTCCTCGCCCTGCCGCTGACCGCCGCCACCCGCGGGCTGGTGGGCGCAGACCTGCTGTCGCTGGCCAAGCCGGGGCTGCATCTGGTCAATGTCGCCCGCGGCGCGCTGGTCGATCAGGACGCTCTGCTCGCCGCCATCGACAGCGGCCGGGTCGCCAACGCCACGCTGGACGTGACCGACCCCGAGCCGTTGCCCGCCGGCCATCCCTTCTACCGCCATCCCGCGATCCGGCTGACGCCGCACGTCTCGTGGTCCGCCCCGGACTTCGACCGGCGGCTGGCCGACCGCATCCTCGCCAACTTCGACGCCTACGCGCGCGGCGAACCGCTGCGCGACGTGGTGGACGCCGCCACCGGCTACTGACCCTTTCCCGACGGAGCCCCCGCCCGATGACCCACATCCAGCCGAGACCCCTTAGATCTGAGGGGCGCAAGTTCTGGCCGCCGGTCGATCCGGTCAGCTACACCAGCGTCGAGGAGGAGCGGCAGCACCGCAAGCAGCGGCTTGCCGCCACCTTCCGCCTGTTCGGCCGCTATGGCTTCGACCAGGGACTGGCCGGCCATGTCACCGCCCGCGATCCGGAGCATCCCGACCGCTTCTGGATCAACCCGCTGGGCCAGCATTTCCGCACCATCCGGGTGTCGGACCTGCATCTGGTCGACGGCGACGGCACCATCCTGCACGGCGACCGCGCCATCAACCAGGCCGGCTTCACCATCCATTCCGCCATCCACCGGGCGCGTCCCGACGTGGTGGCCGCCGCCCATACCCATTCGACCTACGGCAAGGCATGGTCGGCGCTCGGCCAGCCGCTGGCACCGCTGAGCCAGGATGCGGCGGCCTTCTACGAGGATCAGGTCATCTTCGATCCCTATTCCGGCGTCGTCCTGACCGTGGGCGAGGGCAAGCGGCTGGTGGAAGCGCTGGGCGACCGGAAGCTGGCGATCCTGAAGAACCATGGCCTGCTGACCGTCGGCCCGACGGTGGAAGCCGCCGCCTGGTGGTTCATCAGCGCCGACAACGCCGCCCACACCCAGCTGCTGGCCGAGGCCGCCGGCCGGCCCCAGCCCATCGACCATGACACGGCCCTGCTGACCCGCTCCCAGGTCGGCACCCACCAGGGCGGCGCCTACAACTTCCACCCGCTGTGGGAGTGGATCGTGGCGGCCGAACCCGACCTGCTCGACTGACCCTGTTTCTTCCCATCCTTCGCGAAGGCAAAAAACGATGACCGCGAAACCGGCCCCTCCCCTTTCCCGCCCCCTGGCCCGCCCCCTGGCCCGCCCCCTGTCCCGCCGCGGCCTGATCGCCGCCGGCGCCGTCACCCTCGCCGCTCCCTTCGTCCTGCGCCGCCGGGCGGTGGCGGCGGAGCCGCTGCGCCTGTCGTGGAACGCGGGGGCCGTGTGCTTCTCGGCCGTGCCGCTGGCCTTCCAGCTCGACCTGTTCAAGAAGCACGGGCTGGAGGTCGAGCTGGTCAACTTCACCGGCTCCACCGACCAGCTGCTGGAGGCCATCGCCACCGGCAAGGCCGATGCCGGCGTCGGCATGGCGCTGCGCTGGCTGAAGCCGCTGGAGCAGGGCTTCGACGTGAAGATCTCCGCCGGCCTGCATGGCGGCTGCATGCGGCTGTTCGGGGCCAAGACAGCGGGCGTGAAGACGGTGCTGGACCTGCCGGGCAAGGTGATCGGCGTCAGCGACATGGCCAGCCCGTCGAAGAACTTCTTCTCGGTCGTGCTGACCAAGTTCGGCCTCGACCCCAACAAGGACGTCGAATGGCGCCAGTTCCCCGCCGACCTGCTCGGGCTGGCGGTGGAGAAGGGCGAAATCCACGCCATCGCCGACGGCGACCCGCTGGTGTGGAGCCAGACCAAGAACCCGCAGATGGTGGAGATCACCAACAACGTCTGCGGCGAGTTCGCCACCCGCACCTGCTGCCTCGTCGGCGTGCGCGGCAGCCTGCTGCGCGACAACCGCCCGGCGGCAAAGGCGCTGACCGCCGCCCTGATCGAGGCGCAGCATGCGGCATACGCCGACCTGCGCGCCGCCGCCGCGGCCTATGCCCCCTTCGCCCCCAAATTCCCGGTGGAGGAGCTGGAGGCGATGCTGCGCAGCCACGCCCACAACGTCACCCCGATCGGCGACGAGCTGCGCCAGCAGCTGGCGCTCTACACCGACGAGCTGAAGAGCGTGTCGGTCATCAAGCGCTCGACCGACAGCCAGCGCTTCGCCGGGCGCATCACGGTCGACCTCGCCTGAACCGGTTCCATTGTAGCGGGATTGCCTGCCATGCCCTTTGACGACCTGCCCTTTCCGGCCTCTCCGTTCGCCGGGACCGCCCCGGCCCCGGCGGTCGATCCGTCGCTGATCGCCGCCCTGTCGGCGGAGTTCTCGACGCGCGCCGCGGAGCATGACGCCGCCGCCAGCTTCCCCTTCGAGAATTTCGAGCGGCTGGCCTCAGTCGGGCTTCCGGCGCTGGTCACCCCGGAAGCGGCGGGCGGCAAGGGCGGCGGGCTGCGCGATGCGCTGGCGGTGGTCAACGGGATCGCCGCCGGCGAACCGTCCACCGCGCTGGTCCTGGTGCTGCAATATGTCATCCACAACCAGCTCTGGCGCGGGTCCGCCTGGCCGGAGGCGCTGCGCGAGCAAATCGCCCGCTCCGCCGCGACCGACGGCGCGCTGATCAACATTCTGCGGGTGGAGCCGGAACTGGGCACCCCGCACCGCGGCGGGCTGCCGGCGACGGTGGCGCGCAAGGTGCCGGGCGGCTGGCGCCTTTCCGGCACCAAGATCTACTCCACCGGCATTCCGGCGCTGTCCTGGCTCGGCGTCTGGGCCCGCACCGACGATGCGGAACCGCTGGTCGGCACCTGGGTGGTTCCGCGCGGCACCGGGCTGGCCGAACAGGGGATCGAGGTGCGGGAAAGCTGGAACCACATCGGCATGCGGGCCAGCGGCAGCCACGAGGTGGTGTTCCGCGACGTCTTCGTTCCCGACGGCCATGCCGGCGAGCTGCGCCCGCCCGCCGGCTGGGCTGCCCCCGATGCGGTCGCCACCGCCTGGATGTCCACCCTGTTCAGCGGCGTCTATGACGGCATCGCCCGCTCCGCCCGCGATTGGCTGGTCAGCTTCCTGCACGCCCGCAAGCCGACGGGGCTGAACGGTGCGTCGCTCGCCACCGTCCCCCGCCTGCAGGAGGCCCTGGGCGGGATCGAGGCGCTTCTGCTGACCAACCGCATCCTTCTGCGCTCCCTGTCGGCGGCGGTGGACGGCGGCACGCCACCGTCGCAGAGCGACGCGCTGCTGGTGAAATACACGGTGACCAGCAATGCCATCGACGCGGTGGCGCGGGCGCTGGAGGTCACCGGCAATCCCGGCCTGTCGCGCGACAACCCGCTGGAGCGCCATCATCGCGATGTCCTGTGCGCCCGCGTCCATGCCCCGCAGAACGACATGATCCTGACCGGCGCCGGACGCGCCGCCCTGTCACGGTGAGCGGCAGGCCGTCATTGCAGCGCGTAGCGAACGGGAAACGTGATGTCGATCCGGGCGCGGCCCATCCCGGCGGGGATCGGCGGAAGCGGCGACGCACGCTGGATCATCTCTTCCGCGGCCCGGTCGAGATTGCCATGCCCCGACCCCTGGACGACCGTCCAGCCCGTTATGGTGCCGTCGGCGACGATGGTGAAGCGGACCAGCACGGTGCCTTCCTCCCGCCTCAGGCGCGCGGCCTGCGGATAGATCTTGTGACGGGCCAGCCTTGCCTGGATCGTGCCGAAGTAATCGGCCGCCTGCCTGTCGGAGTTGGCATGCGGGTCCGAGGGTGGCGCCGGAGCGGCCGGCGGGGTCGCCGGTGCCGATGACGCCTGCGCCGCCGGCTGCTCGACGCGCCCGGACCTGTCCGTCGGGGGGATTGCGGCCGGCAGGGCCCTGGCGGGAGACTGGATGCGCTGCGGGGGGCCGGGAGATGGCCGGCGTGCCGGAATCGGCGGCCGGACGGGCGGCGGCGTTTCCTCCTTGAGCGGCTCCGCCGGGGCCGGCATGGACGGCTCCGTGACCGGGGTATCGGCGACCGGCGGCATCGGAGCGTCGGGCGGCGGTTCCGCAGCGGCGTCGCCGGTGTCGGGTTCGGGCGGCGGCGGAACCGGTGTCGCCGGCGGCTCCGGTTCCGGCTGCCGCAGTTGCTCGGACGGAGGGTCCGGAACCGGCTCCGACGGCGACGGCGGTTCCGCCGCCGCCGCGACGAAGGAAAGCTCCACCGCAACCACCGCCGGCGGGGAAGCCGGCGGTGGTTGCAGACCGACCGCAAGGACGATCACCCCCGCATGCAAGGCGAGCGACAACGGCAGGCTCCACCGCGCCGCCCCGGTCCGGGAGGCCGATGGAACAGGGGCCGTTTCCGCGGCAAGACGGGGCGGGGCGGCAATCGTCCGGTGCTCGGTCATGGAGCGGACCTTCGGCAGGGTGAGGCGCGGTGCGACGAACGGTCCGCCTTAGAATTTCACCGTCATGCCGGCGATGAAGGACCGCCCCGCCCCCGGCAACGCGCCGACCGTGCCCCGGCTTCCCCCCGCCCGGAAATCGGCATAGTCGACACCGCCCAGCGGCAGATAATACTGCCGGTCGAACAGATTCTCGACGCCGGCATCGACCCGGACATTGCCCCACTCATATCCCGTCCGCAGATTGACCAGCGCATAGCTGGGTGTCTTCGGCTCGTTGCGCGCCGCTTCCACCCGGTCCTTGCGGGCGGTCGCCTGCAACTCGACGGCGCTGTTCCAGCCGCCCAGCCGGTGCTCCACCGTCAGCAGGGCGTTCAGCGGCATGATGTGGTAGAGCGCGTCGCCGGTGTCGAGGTTTCGGCCATGCACCCAGCCGACCACGCCGGACAGGCGGAAGGAGCCGATCCTGTCATCCTCGTACAGCCCGGCCGCCGCCGACAGGTTGGCGCCGACCAGGATGGCGTCATGGTTGGCGAAGCGCAGCTTGACGAAGCCGTTGCTGAGCGTGCCGATCCGCTCGACGTCGATGAAATCCTGCACATAGGTATAATAGGGGGTCAGCTTGACCTCCCAGGATTTGCGGGCGGCATCGTGCAGCGATAGGGTGGTGCTGACGGTGTTGGCGACCTCCGGCTTGAGGTCGGGGTTGCCGACATAGCCGTTGGCGTCGCCGAACCAGCCGTTCATGCTGCTCGACATCCCGCCGGTGCCCCAGGCGTAGCGCTCGTAGAGGTTCGGCGAGCGGGTCTTACGGGCATAGCCGGCTTCGATCGCGCTGGTGTCGGAGGGGGTGTAACGGACCAGGGCCGTCGCATCGAAATTGACGTCGGTGCGGCCACGGCCGCGGGCGTTGAAGGCGCGCGCGTCGGTCGCATCGGGGTTGGCCATCCGCATCATGCCCATGCCGAGGCTGTTCTGCCAGGAATAGGGCTGCACCGCGCCGGTGTCCATCCACACCACGTCGTTGCGCACGCCGAGCATCGTCGTCCAGGCCGGCGACCAAGCGGCCTCCCACTCGGCGAAGGTGCCGAGGCGGTTGCGGATGCCGTCCTTGACGTTCCAGTAGGTCAGCGGACCCATCATGCTGCTGCCGGCCACCGGGTCCCACCAGTCGTCGAGATGGGTGTGGCGCAACTCGTTGCCGACGCGCAGGGTGTTGCGCGCCGACAGCGGCAGCGTCGCCTTGACCGAATAGCCGGCGTCGGTGGTCAGCGTGTCCATCGGCATGCCGCCGCCGGCACTGCCGCCCTTGTCCTCCAGGAAATTCATGGTGTGCCGAGTCCGCCGCCAGTTGGCGCGGGCGTCGAGAGTTCCCCAGTCGAAGGCCCCTTCGTACCGGCCGTTCAGGAAGACGGTGCGGTTGTCGGTCAGATCCATGCGCTGGGTGGGAAAGCCCTGGTAGGGCATGGTCTGGATGCCGCCCTGCACCGTGACCTGATGCCCGTCGCGGCGCACCCCGAACGTCACCGCATTGTCCTGCACGTCGTAGAGGGTCGAGCGGACGGTCTGGCCGTTGCCGGCCTTGTAGTTCCCGGCCCGGCTCCAGGATCCGCTGTAGCCCAGGCTGAGGCTGTCGGTGGCGACGGACGCCTCGGCGGCCCCCGTCACGCCGCGGCCGTTGGACCGGTAGGAGGCTGACAGCTTGCCCTCGCTGTGCACCGCCTCGCCCGCCGGAGCGAAGACCGGAGGCGCGCTTTCGGCGACGATGGTGCCGGCAATGCTGTCGCCACCGGCGCTGACCGGCGTGATCCCGGCCAGCACCTCGATCTTGGACAGGCGCGTCGGCGTGATGGTGGACAGCGCCGGGTTCATCTGGTTGGGGCAGGCGGGCGCGACGGGCGCGCCGTCGACCAGCACATTGACGCGGTCGGCGCCCAGCCCGTTCAGCGCCGGCAGGCTCGACACGCCGCCATTGCCGTAGAGGCTGACGCCGGGCAGGCCGCGCAGCAGGGCCGCGACGTCTCCGGTGGCGGGCCGGCGGGCGGCCAGCCCATCCCCGCCCAGGGCGGTGCCGGCGGCCAGGGCATCGTCCGGGCCTGCGATCACGGAAATCGCCGGAAGCGATTGGGCAAGCGGCGGAACGGTCTGGGCGGACACGGCGGCGGGGAACAGTGCGGTGAGGGCAGCACCGGACAGCAGGGCGGCGCGCAGGGCGCCGGCCGCGGCGAAACGCAACATCATGAGATATCTCGATCTGAGGCCAGCCGAACACGGCCCCGCGCCATCGGCGCGAAGGATGTGCAAGGCTGCGAACTGGGAAGGTCGGCAAGGGCGGATCGCCGCGAGGGACATCCCGCACGGCGATCCCGCATCTGCGGCCTCAGACCGGTGGCGCGCGGGCCTGGAGGGTGGAGAGGAACCAGCCGGCGGCGATCACGTCGCCGGGCAAGGCTTCCGGGCTGTGACGACCGACCGACGCGCGCGTCATCCGTAAATCCGGCGGCGGCAGCGCCAATCCGCCGATCAACGGACAGAGCGGGCAGGAACCGCCGGACACCAGCAGATCGCCTTGGAGCAGATCGCCTTGGCCCGAATCGCCGATTGCCGAATCGCTCCCGTCGCCTGCCGGATCGCCTGCCATTCCGTGGTCGTCCATAACCACGGTCTTGAACCCGTCCGGCGTGCAAATGACGATCCGGCTGCTCTCGGCCGCATTGGCGGATGCGATGACGGCGGGCATCCAGGCCCAGGCGACGACCTGCAACAGCAGCGCAATCGCACCGGCCGCAAGGCCGGCCCGTCGCGTGGGTCGCAGTCTGTCCTGGCTCGCGCTCATGCCAATCCGTGTATCGATCCATCTTGCGTGCAATCGCACGCATTGGGTGCGGGACATTAACCGAAGTGCCGCACTCGGGATCAGCGGCATTTTCCCGCAGGATCCAGATCCGATGCCCGGCTCCGATGCCCGGTTCCGACGGCGAACTTCTCCTTGCAGGCCGCAGAATGGCACGATATGTAATGTTATAACATAACATTTTGGACATGGAATCTCCGATGCTCTCGTTCGTTCGCAAAGCTTGACCGGGGGCGCCGCATCGCTCATGACTGGTCCCGGTTCTGGTTCTTCCGTCGGTTCGCCGCCGGAAGCTAAGAGGGAACCCGGTGAGCCGCCGACCCTGCGAAGGGGAATGCGGTGAGGCCGGGGCTGCCCCCGCAACTGTGAGCGGCGAGCCGTACCGTCATTTCAAGCCACTGGCGCCCATCGGCGCTGGGAAGGCCCGACGGAACGGCGACGACCCGCAAGCCAGGAGACCTGCCAGTACCACAACGAAACGTCCTCGGGCGGGGTGTCCCGGTGGAACGCTTGCCATGCGTGTGCCTGGAGTCCGCTCCGGTCGCGCCGCATGATCCGCAAGACGTCCGCCATGCCTCCCCGTCCGCAAAGACAGGAAGCACGGATGGCGTCAGCGCCTTTCCCCACAGAGGAATCGGTCCCTCCCCCCGCCATCGCGGTGGAGCGGCTGGGCTGCCGGCTGGGCGGCCGCATGGTCCTGTCGGACATCGGCTTCTCGGTTCCCGGCGGTGAAATCCTCGGCATTCTCGGGCCCAACGGCTCGGGCAAGACCACGCTGCTGCGCTGCGTCGCCGGCCTGCAAACCCCATCCGCCGGCCGGGTCCTCATCGACGGCGACGATCCGCGCGCCCTGCGGCCGGTCGAACTGGCCCGCAGGCTGGCGCTCCAGGCCCAGGATTCCACCGCCGCACTCGGCTTCACCGTGCGCGACGTGGTCGGCATGGGGCGGCTCGTCCACCGCCGCTCCCCTTTCGCCGGGGCCGGGGCGGAGGACCGCGCCATCGTCGAGGACGCGCTGGACCGGCTGGAACTGTCCGGGCTGGCCGGGCGTGCGGTCGAACAGCTGTCGGGTGGCGAACGCCAGCGGGTGATGATCGCCCGCGCCCTGGCCCAGCGTCCGCGCATCCTGCTGCTCGACGAACCGACCAACCATTTGGACATCCACCACCGTTTCGCCGTGCTCGACCTCGTGCGCTCGCTCGGCATCACCGTGGTGGCGACGCTGCACGACATCGAGCTGGCAGCACGCTGGTGCGACCGCATCCTGCTGCTGGCCGACGGACGGCTCCAGGCCGATGCCGCGCCGGAGGACGCGCTGACCCCCGACCGGCTGACCGCCGTCTACCGCGTCGCCGCGGCGGTGGACCGCCGCCCAGAAGATGGCCTGCTGCGCATCGACCTGTCGCCCCTGATGTCACCCCGGACGGAGCCATCACGATGAGACGCTTTCTGCGCGGCGTTCCGCCTTTCGCCCCGGTCTTCGCCTTCGCCCTCGCCCTGCAAGCCGGCGGCGCCCTCGCCCAATCCTACCCGGTCGAGGTGGCCAACTGCTTCGAGACCGCCCGCTTCGCCGCGGCGCCGAAGCGGCCGATGGTTCACGACACCAACATGACGCAGACCATGCTGGATCTCGGCCTCGCCGACCGGCTGGTCGCCGTTTCCGGCATCGAGGGGGTGGAGCACCGGCTGGTCGCTCCGCCGGGCGTGGTCGCGGCGCTGCCCCGGCTGCCCGACCGCGCGCCGACGCTGGAGGCGGTGCTGTCGGTCAATCCAGACTTCCTGTTCGCCGGCTGGAGCTATGGCTTCAGCGAGGCGCGCGGCCTCACCCCGGCCCGGCTGGCCGAGATGGGCGTGGCGACCTACACGCTGCGGGAAAGCTGCATCCGCATCGGCCCGCGCGAGCCGATCGGCATGGATACGCTCTATGCCGATCTGCTGGCGCTGGGCGCCATCTTCGGCGTGACGGAGCGTGCCGAGGCCATGGTCGCCGAGTTCCGCCGCCGGGTCGCCGCCGTCACCGAGCGTGTCGGCGCCGTCGCCGACCGGCCGCGCGTGATGTATTGCGACCAGTGCCACACCGACGCGGCCCCCTTGTCGGTCGGGCGCGAAGGGATGACCAGCCTGCTGATGGAGCTGGCCGGCGGGCGCAACATCTTCGACGACATCCCCGACAGCTATGTCCGGGTGAGCTGGGAGGAGATGGTGCGGCGCGATCCGCAATGGATCATCGTCAGCGCCCACCGGATCCCGGCCGAGGACGCCATCCGCCATCTGACCTCGGCACCGCAGCTGGCCGACGTCGAGGCCGTGCGCAAACGGCAGTTCATCGTGCTGACCTATGCCGAGCAGACGCCCTCCACCCGCAATGTCGAGGCGCTGGAGCGGATGGCGCGGACCCTGCACCCGGAGCGCTTCACACCATGAACCGCTCCCGCCTGCTGGGCCTGTCGCTGATGCTGGCCGCCGTGCTGGCCCTGTCCGCGGTGGCCGCCGTCGGTTTCGGCGCCGCCCGCGTCCCCATCCCCAAGGTGTGGGCGGTCGTCCTGCACGAGCTGTGGCCGGCACTGGCCCCGCCCGCCGACGCCAGCCGGGCCGAGCGCAACATCGTCTGGGAATTGCGGGTGCCGCGCGTGCTGCTGAGCGCGTTGGCCGGGGCCGGGCTGGCGGCGGTGGGTGCCGTGCTTCAGGTGCTGACGCGCAACCCGCTGGCCGACCCCTATCTGTTCGGCGTGTCGGCCGGCGCCTCGGTGGGGGCGGTGACCGTTCTTCTTTACGCAAGCACGCTCGCCGGAACGCCCGGACTTCCACTCCTGGGGCTGCCGGCCGCCGCCTTCTTCGGCGCGCTCGCGGCGATGCTGATCGTCTTCGCCGCAGCGCGCGGGCGAGAGGGTGCTACGACCAGTGAAGGGCTGGTGCTGACCGGTGTCGCGGTCGCCTTCATCCTGCACGCCGTCACCAATATCCTGATCGTCATGGCGACGGATCGCGGCGCCGACGCCGCGCTGTTCTGGATGATGGGCGGCTTCGGCACCGCGCGCTGGAGCGTGCTGCCCGTCCCGGCGGGTCTGGTCGTCGGCGGGCTGCTGTGGCTGTGGCTGCGGGCGGAGACCGTCAATACGCTGGCCCTGGGCGACGATGCGGCCCGCTCGCTCGGCACCGATCCGGGGCGGCTGCGGCTGGAGCTTTTCCTCGTCACCGCCCTGATGACCGGGGCCCTGGTGTCGGCCTGCGGCGGCATCGGCTTCGTCGGGCTGGTGGTGCCCCACATCGCGCGGATGCTGGTCGGCGGACATCTGCGGGCGCTGCTGCCGGTGGCAGCGCTGGGCGGGGCGCTGCTTTTGCTGTGGGTGGACGTCGCTGCCCGGTCCCTGTTCGCCCCGCGCGAGATTCCGGTCGGCATCGTCACGGCACTGGTCGGCGGCACCTTCTTCCTGTGGCTGATGCGGCGGAGAGGCACGCCATGACGCAATTCCCGGCCAACCCGCCATCCAGGCGCGCCATCGTCCTTTACGGGCGCGCGTCCTTCGACCATGGGCAAACCCTGAAGGCGCTCGCATCGGCTCTTGCCGCCCGGCACGCGGCGCGCGGCGAAGCCGTCACGGTGGCGACCGCCCATGCCGACCTGTCCGGCCCCGCATTGCCCGGCGTGCTTGCGGATCTGGAGCGGGACGGCGTGACCGAGGCCCTGGTCATTCCCGCCATGGTGCCGGCCGATCCCAGCCTGTCGGCGTGGCTGCCGGGCGCGCTCAGCCATTGGGCGGCAACGACCGGCACCGCGATGGCCGGCACCGCGATGGCCGTCCGGCTGGCGCCGCCGGTGGAAAGCGCGCTCGACCTGCCCGCCGCCCTCGACCGCATCGCCCTCAACTCCAATGCCGGCGGGCCGGCGGATGCCCTTGCGAAGGATGTCCGCGGAACCGAGCCCAGCCTCGGCAAGCCCGGCTGGTCGGCGATCCCCGAGCATGGCCGGCAGGTCTTCGTCTGTGTCGGCGCCCGCTGCCTGCATCGCGGTGCCGAGCCGCTGTACCACCATCTGCGCGCGGCGATGAAGGGACACCGCGCCCTCAACGCCGGGCCGCGCCGGGCGATGTGCGCGCGGACGAGCTGCCTTTACCCCTGCAACCGCGGACCGCTGCTGGTCGTCCAGCCCGACGCCGTCTGGTACGGCGACCTGACGCCCGGGAAGATCGACCGCATCGTCGCAGGCCACCTGCTGTCCGACACCCCGCCCGCCGCCGACATCCTCCACCGCAACCGCCCGGCCGAGCGGGCGGAGGACGACCCCATGGGGTGATCCGGCCTCCCTGATCCAGCCGTCCGGTTTTTCCATCCCGACCGAACGGCGCCTCCACCCGCCCACCCGTCAGCCGCGAAGCACCGACTTCGCGGAACGCTCTCTCTCGTCCTTTTCCATCCTGGGGGATTGTCCATGCTTCCTGCCTATCCCGCCCGCATCGTTTCCGGCCGGCGCAATTGCCGGCGCTCCGGTTCGCTGACGACGCTGCTCCTGGTCGCCGCATCCTTCGGCCCCGCGGCGGCCGGAGCCGCTGAAACCGAACCGCCGGTCACGCTGGACCCGGTCACCGTCACCGGCCGGGCAGCGGACGCCGCCGCCGGGCTGGCGCTCGACCGGCCAAACACCGGCGGCAGCCGCCTCGGCCTGACGCCGCTGGAAACCCCGGCCAGCGTCGAGGTGATCGATGGCCGGACCATCCGCGACCGCGGCCAGACCAGCGTGACGGAGGCCGTCACCCAGAACGCCACCGGCTTCACCTCGCTGGCGGCTCCCGGCAACGGAGGCTCGTCGCTGGCGACGCGCGGCTTCGCCGGCCACGGCTCGGTGATGCAGCTATATGACGGGACGCGGCTCTATGTCGGGTCGGGCACCGTCACCTTCCCGTTCGACACCTGGTCGGCCGAACGCATCGAGGTGCTGCGCGGTCCGGCCTCCGTCCTCTATGGCGAAGGCGCCATCGGCGGCGTGGTCAATGTGGTGCCCAAGCGCCCGACCACCGATGTCCGCAACGAGGCGACCGTCGCCATCGGCACCGACGGCACCCGGCGCGCCGCCTTCGGCAGCGGCGGTCCGTTGGGGGAGAAGCTGTCCTACCGGCTGGACGCCAGCGGCAACCGCTCCAACGGCTGGGTCGATCGCGGCGACACGAAAAATCTCGCGCTCTCCGGCGCGGTGAAGCTCCAGGCGACACCGGATCTGGCCTTCACCCTGTCCAACGACTATGGCGACCAGCAGCCACAGGAGTATTTCGGAACGCCGCTGATCGCGGGCAGCCTCGACCGCGCGCTGCGGCACCGCAACTTCAACGTGGCCGACAGCGACATCCGCTATCGCGACAACTGGACCCAGCTCAAGGCCGAATGGGCGGTGTCCGACGCGCTGACCCTGCGCAACACCGCCTACCACCTGACCAGCCACCGCCACTGGAAGGATGTGGAGAGCTACGCCTGGACCGCCGCCACCCGGCGCATCCAGCGCAGCAGCTACATCGAGATCTACCACGACCAGCGGCAGGTCGGCGACCGCTTCGACGCGACCTGGCGCAACAGCGTCTTCGGCATGAAGAACGAGATGGTCGGCGGCTTCGACCTGAACCGGATCGAGTTCAAGCACACCAACAACTCGCCCTATGGCGGGTCGAGCACGGTCGATCCGTTCGACCCGGCGCCCGGCCTGTTCCTCAACAGCGCCGGCACCTCTCCGCGCAGCCGGTCGCGCACCCGCCAATATTCCCTGTTCGCCGAGGACCGGCTGGCGGTGACGCCGCAGCTGTCGCTGGTCGGCGGCATCCGCTACGACGCCCCCACCGTCGAGCGCTGGGATCTGGCGGCGGGAACCGCCTACACCAAGGACTTCCGCACCACCAGCTGGCGGACTGGCGCGGTGTACGAGGTCGTTCCCGGTCTGGCCTTCTACGGCCAATACGCCACCGCCGTCGATCCGGTCGGCAATCTGATCTCGCTGTCGCCGACGCAGAAGGACTTCGACCTGTCCACTGGCCGGCAGATCGAGATCGGCCTCAAGCACTCCTTCCTCGAAGGGCGCGGTGAGTGGACGCTGGCCGCCTACCGCATCGTCAAGGACAAGCTGCTGACCACCGACCCCAACCAGCCGGCGGTGACGGTGCAGGTCGGGCAGCAATCCTCGCGCGGGCTGGAAGCCTCCCTGTCGCTCGGCCTGTGGGAAGGCGTGCGGGTGGACGTGAACGGCGCGCTGCTGCGGGCCAAATACGACGACTTCACCCAGACGGTGTCGGGCCGCGCCGTGTCCTATGCCGGCAACGTGCCGACCGGCGTACCGGAGCGCACCGCCAATGTCTGGGCGAACTGGGCCTTCCTGCCGGGCTGGGAGGTGCGGGCCGGCGTGCAGTATGTCGGCAAGACCTACGCCGACGCCGCCAACACCAGCGTCCGGCCCTCCTACACGGTGGTCAACGCCGGGCTGGATTACCGGCCGACCGACAACACCAAGCTCAGCCTGCGCGCCTTCAACCTGTTCGACGAGGTCTATGCCGTGGCCGGCAGCACAGGCAGCTGGGTGCTCGGCCGTCCGCGCTCGGCGGAGCTGGCCTTCTCCATGACCTTCTGACCCCTCGGCATTCCGCCCAGGTAGACGAGCCTGGACGGGCAGCATCGGCTGCGCGACCAAAAGAGGCTTTATCTTTTCATAATACACTCTTAAGGAGATTTAATGCGCCATAAAACCTGCATTACGTGTATCTGCCGTCCCTCATACAGGATGCCTCCGTGAGCGATTTCGACATCGTCTTCGAGATGCTGACCAGCCACCCGCCCAACCGCTGGCAGCGGCGGCTGAACCGCCCCAGGTTTCCAAGAGGCCCCATCATCTGAGAGAGTGGGGTCGACATGACGAAGCAGGCATCACCCAAATACGCCCCTGAAGTGCGCGACCGCCCGTTTCGGAAATGATCGCCTTCATCGACGCGCATCGCGCTGTCCACGGGGTCGAGCCGATCTGCCGAGTGCTGCCGATTGCCGCGTCGACTTACCACGCCCATGCCGACCGGCAGGCCGATCCGTCCAAGGCGCCAGCCCGCTCACGAAGCGACGCGGAGGTGAGCTTGGCTATCCGGCGGGTCTGGGACGCGAACTTCCAGGTTTATGGGGTCCGCGAGGTGTGGCGGCAGTTGCGGCGGGAGGGCATCGATGTGACGCGCTACACGGTTGCCCGGCTGATGAAACACATGGGCCTGAAGGGGGCGACACGGGGCAAGACAGTCCGCACCACGATCAGCGATCGGGCGGCGTCGTGCCCCCCTTGCGGCGGCAGCGGTTCCGGAACGGAACCGCGAGAGCCGGCTGACCGGGTGAACCGGCAGTTCCAGGCGCCGCATCCGAACGCCGTGTGGTTGGCCGATTTCACGTACGTATCGACATGGCAGGGCTTCGTCTACGTGGCCTTCGTCATCGACGCCTTCGCCCGCCGCATCGTCGGCTGGCGGGTGTCCAGCACAGCCCACGCCGGCTTCGTTCTGGATGCGCTCGAACAGGCACTTCACGACCGCCGACCGACCAAGGGCAGCGGCCTCATCCACCACGCAGACAGGGGATCGCAATACGTTGCGATTCGCTACACCGAGCGCCTAGAGCATCCCGCGTGAAATCTGAATCGAGAGTTGCGCTTGGGCGTCTGGCGTGATTCACCGTCGTTGGAGGTGGATCATGGGTCGCAGCTATTCGCCGGACCTTCGGGTTCGGATTTACGGAGAGATCGAGCAAGGCGGTTCGCGTCGGGCGGCGGCGCGCCGGTTTGATGTGAGCGCGAGCACGAGCGTGCGGCTTGCCCAGCGGATGGCGGCGACGGGCACGCTGGAACCGGCCCGGCAGGGACGCCCGCCGGGCGGCGGCAAGCTGGCCCCACATGCCGCCCTTCTGATCGGCTGGGTGGAGAAGCAAGGCGAGATCACCATGCCGGAATTGGCGGCCAAGCCGAGGCCGAGCGCGGAGTGACGGTCCACCCCGCCTCGCTGTCACGCTTCCTGCTCGCCCGCGGCTACAGCGTCAAACAAAACGCTGCTGGCAAGCGAGGCCGGTTGCGCTGACGTTGCCGAAGACCGTCGGACGTGGCGCAGCCACCGTCAGCCCCGGATGCGCGAAGAGCCGGATCGGCTGGTGTTCCTCGACAAAACGGCCACCACCACGAAGATGACCCGGCTGCGCGGGCGGGCCAAGCGCGGCCAACGGTTCACGGCCAAGGCGCCCTTCGGCCACTGGGGCACCCAGACCTTTATCGCCGCCCTGCGCTGCGATGGCCTGACCGCCCCCTGGATCATCAAGGGGGCGATGAATCGGGTGCTCTTCGAGGCCTACGTCGAGACCCAACTCGCCCCGACCTTGCCGGGCGACGTCGTCATTCTCGACAACCTGTCTTGCCACAAGAGCGAAAAGGCCAAGGCCGCCCTCAAGGAGCGTGCAGCTTGGTTTCTCTTCATGCCGCCTTACAGTCCCGCCCTCAATCCCATCCAGATGGCATTCGCCAAGCTCAAGGCCCATCTCCGGCGCATCGGCGCCCGCACCATCGACGAACTGTGGAAAGCCGTCGGTTCAATCTGCAACCTATACACATCCGAAGAATGCTGGAACCACCTCAGGCACGCAGGATATGCGTCAGATTAAACGCTCGAAACTCTAACCGTCACCCGGCGTCGACGTTGCAAGCGCATGGGTCGCAAGCCACGCAGCAGTCCGATCCCCGCCGAGCGCTCGATCGCCAATCGTCCGGCCGAGGTGGAGACCCGGCAGAGTTTCGGGCACTGGGAATGTGACTTGGTGATCTTCAGTCGGCAGTTTGGCAAATCCAACATCACGTCTCTTCAAGAGCGTCAGAGTCGCTATCACATCCTCATTGCCAATGAGGATCGCCGCTCGACCGAAGTGATCAGCCGGATTGCAGCAGCACTTGGAGATTTTCCCCGTCGAGCTTGTCAGAGCATTACCTTCGACCGGGGAACGGAGTTCCTGTCCTACAGGAAGTTGTTGTTGGACAGTTACTTCTGCAATCCGCACAGTCCTTGGCAGAAAGGTGGCGTCGAGAATGCCAACGGACGTTTGCGGCGGTATTTGCCTCTGGGCGCTCCCGTGGCGGAGCGCACTGGCTCGGCACTTGCCGCCCTCGCGAAGCGGCTCAACGATACGCCACGTCGCTGCCTTGACTACAGCACCCCAGCGGAAGTTTTTGCAGCCAACCTGGCGGCTTCAAAGACGGGGCGGTAGATACCGGCAACGGCCGGACCGTGTGAGAGGCCGAGAAACCAGCAAGTCTCCCCTGCCCCGTCGCTCGCATCGGTGGGTCCACAGACTTGATCCGCCTTCGCGATGGAGGCGCGCGGATCAAGCCTGTGGACTACCGGCACGAACTCTCATCCCCTGCGCCAATAGCCAAAAAGCAGGCCGCCAGATCAACAAAAGCGTGTTGTCGCACTTCAGCTTGATTCCGTCGATCATCGCCTTGCAACCGAACTGCTCGGCGACCAGGAGGCAGCCGGCGTCGGTGCGGTAGGGCGGGATCACGCCCTCGGCGGCCGGGCGGATCCACAGCTTGTAGGGCGGCATGCCGCTGAAGACGACGCCGTGCACTTCGGCCAGATAGAGCGGCACCGCCGACAGGCCGGCGCCGTCGACCGCCGAGATGCCGTGCTTGGCGAGGAGCTGCCCCAGCATCGCGGCGTTCTGGTCGGCCACCGAGGCGCCGAGTTGCGCCAGCACGCCGGCCAGCAGGTTCAGCCCCGCGGCGATCGATTACAGGTGACGGGCGCGGGTGCCGGCGCCGGTGCCGATCAGCAGCTTATGGGACTTGCGGGCGGCGACGATCTCGTCCACCAGCGGATAGACGGCCGCGCGGCCACGGTCGATGACGCTTTGGCCGCCAATCTTGAGCACCGTCGCGTCCGGCAGGATGCGGAAGTCCGCAGCCGCTCCCGCTGCCGTTTCAAGCTGTGCGTCGGTCAGGGACCGTTGCATGAGGAGCGCTTCGAGCGCGGCCGTCGTCTCGGTCATCAGGGGGCTTCCCTTTCGTCAATTCGTGTCGGCGCCTTGGCCGTCTCCCCCGCCGAACAGTAAGACGGCATGGTTCATCCGCACCAGGAACCAGCGCAAAGTCGCCCCATTTCACCCGCGCCGTCAATAGATAAACGGAAAATATCTTTATATTTCATCACGTTATAAATTCATTGATTATAACGCCCCCGCTGTGTCGCCGGCGTTCCCGACCCCGTCGCCCTCTCCCCCGACCATGGAGGACGGTCAGTTCGCGGCCAGGATGATGTGCGAGGCGTCGACGAGCGCACAGGCCCGGTCGCCGACCGAGAAGCCAATGTCCTTTGCCGCCGCCAGCGTGACGATGGCGACCAGCGTCTTGCCGTCGCCGATGTCGAGCGTCACCTCGCTGTTGATGGCACCGTTCTGCGGGCAACGACGCCCTCGATCCGGTTGCGCGCCGAGGTGCGCCGCGCCTCGTCCGCCGGGGCGAGGATGACGAAAGACGACTTGATCAGCGCCGTCGCCTCCCGTCCGGGGAACAGCCCCAGCTCGCGCACGCTGTCGCGGGTGATGACCGCGGTCAAGAGCACCCGGTCCGACAGGGCGAGCGTCACCTCGGCGTTCACCGCCCCGCAGGTGATGGCGCTGACCGTTCCGGCGAGTGCGTTGCGTGCGCTGGTCCGCATGGAAAGCCCCCACATCAATGTCGTGGCCGAAAGGCCGGTGCCGTCCGGTCCCGGCTGCATCGCGTTCAGCACCCGCGCCATCTCGCCTTCCAGATGATGGAAGAGTGCCACGAACCGCATGCCTTCCGGTGTCAGGACAGCGCCGCCGCCCTTGCGCCCGCCGGCCCTGCCATCGACCAGCGGCTGGCCGAACAGGTTGTTCATGGCGTCAACAGCGTCCCAGGCCGCCTTGTAGGGTGATGCCGATCAACCGCGCCGCGGCTGAGATGCTGCCCTCCCGCGCCACCGCCTCCAGCAGCCGGATGCGGTCGGCCCCGACCGGCGACGCGTTGGCCGCAGCGAAGGAAAGCTGGGCGCGAACCGGCATGGAAAACCTCGTGAACAGCAGATGTATATCTGAACTATATAACCCCAAAATCATCAGGCGGTCAGCTGACTTTTCCAATAGCCGGCAGGATGACTTGCCTCCGGCAGCCCTGCTCATGCATCGGTCGATCACAATTGGATGATTGCTGTCACGGCTCCTCACAGACCGTCCATCAGCCACAATCGGCGACATTGGCATCCCCGCGGCGGAGCGGCGCCGGTCCCGGAAGCATCGGCTTGGCACGGGAGATCGCTGGACGCTATATACAGTGGAGCATAGAGCATTTGAACAGCCAGCATCGAATATGACGGAAACGGCAGCTTGCCATCGGCCTGTGCCGCGATGCCGTTACAGTGATGCTGCAGCCTGGAAAATGGAGACGTCGAGTGCATCCTGACACACGCCTTGCCGCGTTGCTGGCGGCCGAAGCCAAGGCCATGGCCCTCTTCGACGCAATCGAAGCAGCCGGCCTGATCGCGCCCGGCCGTTCCGAACGTGCTGTCGAGAAGGAGATTTATGCTCTGGCGGAGCGCTCCTTCGGCGTGACCAAGCACTGGCACAAGCGCATCGTCCGTTCCGGGCCAAACACTCTCTGCACGGCATCGGACAATCCGCCCGTGCGGGAGATCGCCGAGGACGACTTGGTGTTCATCGATCTCGGCCCGGTGTTCGACGAGTGGGAAGCGGACGTGGGCCGCACCTACGCGCTCGGCACGGCCCCGGAGAAGCGGCGGCTCGGTGCCGATCTCGAACGAATTTTCGAGACGGTGAAGCAGCACTTCGACGCGACCCCGGACGTGACCGGAGCGGATCTCTACGGCTACGCACAGCGGATCGCGGAGGCGAACGGCTGGCTGTTCGGCGGCGACATCGCCGGACATCTGGTTGGGGAATTCCCGCATGCGCGCATTCCCGGCGACAAGGACCTCTATCGCATCTCTCCGAAGAACCCGAGCCGGATGCGGGACCCCGATGAGCTGGGGCAGGAGAAGCATTGGATTCTCGAAATCCATTTGGTGGATCGCGACCGCACCTATGGCGGCTTCTATGAACGGCTGCTGGTGCCTGCGTGAGCTTGCCCACCGCGGGTCGGCACATACGAACGGGATGCCGCGCTGGACGATACTGCCGCTTCGCCCGGCTTCAGCATCCTGGTGCAGCCGGCGGCGAGCGACGACACCACCTTGCACAGGAAGCCGCAACACGCCGGTCATGACCTGCGAAAGGCTATCCGTCCGTACAGCTTTGCCAGCAGAACGATAACGAGTGTTCCCAAGAGGATGGGGACGAACAGGAAGGGCCAGGAGGCCCCTGCCAGAGCCACCACGATCGGGTCGGCACCAGCCGGCGGGTGCAGCGTTCTCGTCAGCACCATGGCGGCGATCGCCAGCCCTACTCCGGCGGCGACAGCCTCCGGTCCATTTCCCAGAAGGGCCAGGGTGAGCAACCCGATGGCCGTCGACACGAAGTGGCCGCCGATAACGTTCCGCGGCTGCGCCAGCGGGCTCTGCGGCAAGGCGTAGACCAACACGCAACTTGCCCCGAAGGGGGCGATCAGCAGAGGGGATCCGAGCGAGGTTCCCAGATTGGCCAGAGCGAGGATGGTGAGGGAACTGCCCAATCCGGCTTTCGCCGCATCGAAAAGGCGGGTGCCGGTTATGGACGTGCGCGACGACGGGACAGCCCGTTCCGATGTGGACATGGCGGACCTTCAGCAGCACCGGAATGCCGGTGCCATTTCAAGTGGACGGAAAGGAAGGCTGCGATGCCGATGCCGGACCGGCTGAACCTTCACAGGAGCGCCCCGATATCATCCCTGGAACGGAATGCTCGCGACCACGACAGTTTCAGGGGTGGAGCCGATTGAAATCCAACGAATAGCTTTGATCGATCAATAGGTTCCGTCGATCAGCGGGAAGGCGCCCGAGCGGCATCCGTTGCCACGGTCATCGCTTTACCAATGAAGCCGGTCGTGAGCGGGCATGACGCAAAACGACGGCGCGCCAACATCTTGTTCGCATTTTGTATATGGTATACAAGAAATATCTGTCCGGCCAACCATTCGGTGCGATCCAAGCATCGTCACCTCGATGGCGTCATTCGATATATACAGCCAGATATAAAGATTGCCACACCATGGCCGTTCCCGCCCTCAATGTCCAATCTCTTGGCACCGAATCGACCTTCCGCAGTCTGGCTTACCACGCGCTGAAACAGGCGATCACGGAGATGGACATCTACGACCATGACCGTGAGATCCGGCTGGACGAGCGGCAGCTCAGCGGCAAGCTCGGCGTCAGCCGCGCCGATCCGCGAGGCGTTGGCCCTGCTGGAGCAGGACGGCTTCATCCGCCTGCAACCGCGCCGCGGTATCTTCGTCGTGCGCAAGACCAAGACCGAGATCGGCCTGTCGAGATGGTTGTCAGCCCCAATCATGGCTGTTACGCTATATATGATAAGATATAATGAAACGGACGCACCATGGCGACGCTTCCTGCCTTGAGCCTGCCGGGACAAGGGCTGGCGCCCCTGCTGCCCACCGACAGGCCGCCACTGCCGCTGGACGCCGCCGCCTCATCCGGCCCGTCCTCCGGTTTGGTGGCCAGCCGGCGCGACCGCATCTGGGACATTCATCCGAGCCTTCACTGCTCGATCGTCGGCACCTGCCTGAGCGCGGCAGAACTGCGTCGCCTGCTCGTGAAGCTGGATGGTGCGACCGCCCGATCCCTGAGCGACCATGCTCTGCACAAACGCGGCGTCATCCTTGCGGGAAAGGGCGGCACCGAAGGGAAACTGCTGCACAAGACGCTGGACAGGCGCCATGAGGCCGCGATCCGCCGTTTCTCCCGTGCCACCACCGCCGATGCGGTGCGCGACTTGTGGCGTCGATCATTGGAGGATGGCGACATTCCCGGCGCCTATTGGGCGGTGCTGACCCACCCGGCGACCGACGACGCTCTCGTCCAGGAAGCCTTCGGCGAGGTGCATATGCTGTCGCATATGGTCGGCTCCTCCAATCGGCTGGACCTTGCCCGGCTGCGGCGGGCCGAACAGGCGCTGGGCGACCGCGACGACACCATCGCGCGCCAGCAGGCACGGTTGCAGGCGGCGGGCCGCGAGAAGGCGGAGCTGCGCGGACGGCTGGAGGTGTTGGATGCCATCTGCGCCCGCCTGTCGGCAGCCGAGGCAGACCGGACGGCACCCGATCCTGCCGGCCGGGACAGTGAAGTTGCCCTGCTTCGCCGCCGGCTGGACGATGAGAGGGCGCGATACGCCAGCCTTGCGGCCAGGATGGCCGAGACGGAGGGCGCATTGGCCGAAACCCGTGAAGCTTTCGCTGCGATGGAGAAGCATGCCGACGCCTTGCAAGCGGAACTTGCCGCGCAGGAACGGGCGATGGCCGGGCATGGTCCTTCGGAAGATGCCCCCCGCACGCTCGAAGGCTACACCCTCCTCTATGCCGGCGGGCGGCCGTCCCTGGTCAGGCAGGTGAGGTCTATGGCTGAACGACGCGGGGCTGTCCTGCTCACCCATGACGGTGGGATCGAGGACAGTCCGACCCTGCTTCCGGGATTGCTGGGCCGGGCGGACATCGCCCTGTTCCCGGTGGATTGCATCAGCCATCATGCCGCCGAACGGATCAAGGCGCTGTGCCGCGATGCCGGCAAGCCCTTCCTTCCCCTGCGCACCGCCAGCCTGGCCTGTTTCCTCGCCGCCGTGGAGCGGCTCGACCTCCTCGACATTCGTTCGCCGCGATAGGAGAGGAATGCCGCCGATGAACCCGCCGTTCACCTTCGATGACCGCTCCGACGTTGCCGCCCTGGTCTATCGTGCCGGCGAGAATCCCGACGGGGTGTTGGCAGGCTTCCTGCGCGACCTGCATGGTCAGGGGTTCGATGCCGTCGGTCTGTTGCAGCGAAGCCGGACGTCGGGCTGCGGCGATGCCGCCTTCGCCCTCTTCCCGCCGGACGATCCGCCGGATGCCCCCCGGTACGGCAGGGTCGGAGATGAGCTGGATGACCGGGCTCGTCGGCTGGTGGAATTGCTGGAGGAGCGGCCCGACATCCTCGTCCTCAACCGCTTCGGCTGGCAGGAGGCCAATGGGGCCGGCTTGCTGGACGTTCTGGCAAGGGCACTGGTCCGCGAGGTGCCGGTGGTCATCGCAGTGCCGGAGCCGCTGTTCGCACATTGGCTGGACCTGACCGGTGGGCTGTCGGTCAGGCTGCCGTGCGACCGGGCCAAGCTGGACAGCTGGTGGCGGTCGCTTTGGCAGCCGCACCCACCCGGCACCATGATCTGCGAACGAGACAAATGAACGCGGCTTCGCTGCCGCCGCCGGGAACATGCGATGCTGGTCCGACACCTGTCCTATTTCGTCACGCTGGCGCGTGAGCAGCACTTCGCGCGCGCAGCCGAAGCCTGCAACGTGGCGCAGCCGACCTTGTCGGCCGCCATCCGCAAGCTGGAGGAAGACCTCCAGGTTCCGCTTGTGGTGCGCGGCCATCGCTTTCTCGGCCTGACGCCGGAGGGGGAGACGGTGCTGGCCTGGGGCCGGCAGATCCTGTCCGATCATGACAGTCTGGTCGCCGATCTGGCCGGGCTGCGCCGGGGCCTCACCGGAACGCTGCGGCTCGGCGTCGTCCCCACCGCCATGCCGGCGGTGTCGTCGCTCAGCGCTCAATTCGCCGAAGCTCATCCGAAGGCGACGGTGGAGGTGCGGTCGATGACCTCGCGCGCGATCCAGCGGGGACTGGACAGCTTCGAGCTGGACGGCGGGCTGACCTATCTGGACAGCGATCCGTTGGAGAATGTCCGTCGCATTCCGCTCTACCGCGAACGCTACGCCTTCGTCGCGCAGTGCGGCCATCCGCTGGCCGGACGCACAGCCCTCTCCTGGGCGGAGGCGGTGGACCAGCGGCTCTGCCTGCTGCACGAGGATATGCAGAACCGGCGCATCCTCAACCGCATCGCCTCGTCGGCGGGCCTGACCATGACGGCCTCGGTGGAAAGCGACTCCTTCCTCGGCATTTTTTCGCATCTCATGCAGGGCGGCTGGTCGAGCATCGTGCCACTGGGGTTTGCCCGGCTGTTCGGCCGGCCTGCGGATCTGGTGCTGATCGATCTGATCGATCCCGCCGCCAGCCAGCTCGTCGGGCTCGTTCTGTCCAATCGCGACCCTCTGTCGCCGATGGCCCGGGCGCTGACCCTGGCGGCGGCCAAGCTGCGGTTGGAGGAGGAGTTCGCCGACATCGAAGCGACGGCTTGATCGGCGTTTCCTATTGATCGTTCAAAAACATTCATTTCACAGAACAATCAGCAGATGACACATTTTGCTCATCCCAAGCATGACGGCAAAGACGATGCCGAAGAAATCGGGATGAGGAAACGCCACGGGAAGAACGTGATTACCGGTGAAGACGCCGGGAATCCTCTTCAGCTGCAAGCGCCGTCTTCACAGGAATGCCCGGCCTTGCGCAACGAGATGGTGCTTTCTCCTTTCCTTCAACCAAGGAGAACGACGATATGGCCAAGATTGTCTGTGTTCTGTACGACGACCCCGTGACCGGTTATCCGACCTCCTACGCCCGCGACGATCTGCCGAAGATCGACGGCTATGCCGGCGGCCAGACCCTGCCGACGCCCAAGGCCATCGATTTCCAGCCCGGCACCCTGCTGGGCAGCGTCAGCGGTGAGCTTGGGCTGCGGCGCTACCTGGAAAGCCTCGGCCACGAGCTGGTCGTCACCTCCGACAAGGACGGCCCGGACAGCCGTCTGGAGAAGGAGCTGGCCGACGCCGAGATCGTCATCTCGCAGCCCTTCTGGCCGGCCTACCTGACCGCCGAGCGCATCGCCAAGGCGCCCAAGCTGAAGCTGGCGCTGACCGCCGGCATCGGCTCCGACCATGTCGATCTCCAGGCGGCGATGGACCGCGGCGTCACCGTGGCCGAGGTCACCTACTGCAACTCGATCAGCGTCGCCGAGCATGTGGTGATGATGATCCTCGGGCTGGTGCGCAATTACCTGCCCTCCCACGACTGGGTGCGCAAGGGCGGCTGGAACATCGCCGACTGCGTGGCGCGCTCCTATGACGTCGAGGGCATGCATGTCGGCACGGTCGCCGCCGGCCGCATCGGTCTGGCCGTTCTGCGCCGCCTGAAGCCGTTCGACATGCACCTGCACTACACCGACCGCCACCGGCTGCCGGAATCGGTGGAGGCCGAGCTGAACCTGACCTGGCACGCGACGCGCGAGGAGATGTTCGAGGTCTGCGACGTCGTCACGCTCAACTGCCCGCTGCATCCCGAGACGGAGCACATGATCAACGAGGAGACGCTGAAGCGGTTCAAGCGCGGCGCCTATCTGGTCAACACCGCGCGCGGCAAGCTGTGCGACCGCGACGCCATCGCCCGCGCGCTGGAGAGCGGCCGGCTCGCCGGCTATGCCGGCGACGTGTGGTTCCCGCAGCCGGCACCGCAGGATCATCCCTGGCGGACGATGCCGCACCACGGCATGACCCCGCACATCTCCGGCACCTCGCTCTCGGCACAGACCCGCTACGCTGCAGGCACCCGTGAGATCCTGGAATGCTGGTTCGAGGGCCGGCCGATCCGCGACGAGTATCTGATCGTCGATGGCGGCAGGCTGGCCGGGGTCGGCGCCCACTCCTACAGCGCCGGCAACGCCACCGGCGGGTCGGAGGAGGCCGAGCGGTTCAAGGCGGCGGTGCCCGCGTGATCCGGTCCCGCTGAACGACAGGGCCGCTCGTCGGGCGGTGCCGGCATCGGATGTCCTCCCCCGCTGCCGACACCGCCCCGCCCCTGCCCCCGGCCCTGTCGGCGTCGCCCTCGACCGGCTGGCCGGCTGGCCGGCGATGGATACGGTGCGCAGGAACCGGTCAGGCGGTGGTCGGGTGCGGAACATCGAAGCCACGATGCAGCCGGCGGCGACCGGCCGAGGATGCCAGCGCTGTCGACGCGGCAATGTCCATTCACATATTGCGGTCTTGACCCGGCATCGGAAATATCGGATTGGATATAACGATGCTGGTCGCCGATGCGATTGCGATGAAGGGACGTTTCCGATGCGCCTGAAAACCCTGGTCCTTGCGTTCGGCCTCCTCGCCGTCCAGGCTGCCGCCGTCTCGGCGCAGGAACTGTACGCCTATGTCGGAGCCGGACTGCGGCCTCCGGTGGACGCCCTGATCGCGGCGTTCCAGAAGGACACCGGCATCGTCGTGCGCGCCGAGTACGGCGGTTCCGGCCAGTTGCTGGCCCGCTTCGCCGAAACGCGGAAGGGTGATCTTTTCATTCCCGGCACCACCTTCTACACCGACAAGCTGAAGGAGCAGGACGCCGTCGCCGACCTGCAGGTTCTGGTGGTGCATGGCCCGGTTCTCGCCGTGGCGCCGGCCAGGGCGGACGCCATCCGCAGCGTCGCCGACCTTGCCAAGCCCGGTGTGCGTCTCGGCCTCGGCGACCCGCAGGCGATGGCGCTGGGGCGCACGGCCGAGGAGATCCTCGACAAGTCCGGCCAAGGCGAGGCGATCCGCAAGAACGTCACCGTCCGCGCGGCGACGGTGAAGCAGTTGGCCCTCTATGTGCTGGACGGCAATGTGGACGCCGCCATCATCGGCGCCGCCGACGTGGCGCAGAATCCCGGCGAGCTCACCGTTCTGGCGATTCCGCCGTCCTGGTATCAGGCGGAATACGCCCCGGTCGCCGTCCTGAAGACCAGCGCCGCGCCGGACGCCGCCCGGCGCTTCGCCGTCTTCCTGGCGTCGGACGCCGGGCTGGCCGTTTTGCAGAGCTTCGGGTTCCCGCCGGCACCAAAACCATAAGGCGCCGCGTGACGCGCTTCGAACGTCTGCTCGTCCTGCCGCTCGCGCTCATCGCCCTGATGATCGTCGGCGTGCTTGGTGCGCTGGCTCTGCGGCTGCGGCCGGGGGAACTGGCCGCCGCCGTCACGGCGCCGGAAACGCTGTTCGCCCTGCGCCTGTCGCTGTTGACCTCGGCAGCGGCGCTGGCCATCGCGCTGCTGCTCGGGCTGCCCGCCGCCTATCTGATGGCGCGGCGGCGCTTTCCCGGACGGGCACTGCTCGACACCCTGCTCGACGTGCCCCTGGTCATGCCGCCGCTGGTGGCCGGGCTGGGGCTGTTGTTCCTGTTCGGACGGCCGATGCTGGGCGGACCGCTCGCCACGCTCGGGATCGAACTGCTGTTCTCGCCGGCGGGCGTGGTGCTGGCCTTGGCCTTCATCGCCACCACCGTCGTCCTGCGCAGCGCGGCGGCGGCCTTCCGGGCAGTGGATCCCGGCTATGGTGCCGCCGCGCGGACGCTGGGTGCCGGCGCATGGGAAGTGTTCTGGCAGATCGACCTGCCCCTTGCCGGGCGCGGCATCGCGGCGGGAGCCGTGCTGGCCTGGGCACGGGCGCTGGGCGAGTTCGGCGCCACGCTGATGGTGGCGGGAGCGACCCGCTTCCACACGGAAACCCTGCCGATGGCGGTCTTCCTCAACATCGCGACCGGCGAGACCGGTGTCGCCATCGCTTGCGCGCTGATCCTGCTGGCCGTCGCTCTGCTGATGCTCCTGGCGATGCGCGGACTGGCCCGGCGGGAGTGAGCGTGGCTCACCGGATCGCATCGTCACCGCCGTCCCGCCGCCGGTGGACGATCCGCCCGAACGGCGCGAAGGCCCAAGCCTTCGCTCCACGAGCGACGGCCTGGGCCAGCCCGTTCGCATCGGTCACGACGAAGCCCGCCAGCGCGTCGATGCCATAGGCGTGCAGGCGCGGCGACAACGGCGCCACCGGGCCGGCCAGCGCCACGCGGGCGGTCGAGCTCCGCCTGGGCAAGATACGCCGATGCCTTGCGTAGGATCTCGTTCGCTTGGCGCGGTTCAGTTGATCGGAGAACGGATCCACCGTCTTGTCATGGCAAGGCCGGCCAAGCCCGTCTTTGACCGTTCACCAGCTCCGCCAGTCGCGCCGGTTCGAGAACCTCAACCTTGTCGCCCCAGATGCAGAGATGCCAAGCCATCTCCAGATCGCCGCCGGCACGGAAGCGCACAATCAGGGAGCCATCCTCCTGCCGTTCAAGCGTCTGGGTCGGATGGAACACGAAGTCGGCGGCGACATCGGCGGCGTCGGCAGCGAACCGCCACACGACATCGAACGGCTCCTCCTGGAACAGCCCGAAGGAGCGGGCTGCGAAACCCTGTAGATTGAAGGCGGAATCCCGAGCAAAGCTGTCCGTCAGCAAATCCACCGTTTCGATGCCGGGCAAGCTGAAAAGGACGAATTTCTCCGCCTTCGGGTGCTCATGCCAAGCCACCAGATAATGCCGGTGGCCATGCAGGAAGCCATAGGGATGAACGATCCGTTCGTTCATCTGCCGGGTCTTCCGGTTGCGGTAGCCGATGCGCACCTTGCGGCAGGATTTGATCGCCTCGCGGAGGATTGTGACGACTCCCATCGCGATGCGTGGCCGCGGGCCGGGACGCATCGCCAGCCCTTCGGATTCGAGCAGCGCGTCAAGATCGGGCTCGACCCGGCGAACGGCGTCCGGACGCATCATGGCCTTCAGCTTCGCCATCAGTCCGGTCAGTTCGTCGGCCTCGACGGCGCGATTTTGTTGCCGCATCAGACGGACGCCCGACTCCAGCGCCGCAAGCTCCTCGACGCTGATGTCTATCAGGCCGCTCACCGTGCTTTTGGGAAGCCGCCACCGTTTGGAACGGTCATCAGCCGCCATCTCCTCAACCTGCGGAAAGACACTGGCGACGGCATCCCTCATCCGCATCGCGGTGCGGCGGCCAACGCCGAACCGCTCCTCGATGTCGGCCAGCGACATGCCCTGCCGATTGGCTTGCATCTCAAGCGCAAGCTGAAACAGATTCTGAGCCTTTTCGTGTCTCATGCTCTCATGGTTCCATGAGAAGATAGGTATGGAACAACCAAACACTCCAAAACATCACGAGAGCCGGAGGCTTATAAACCGAAGATTGCCGCCAACATTCCACACAACCGCTGAACGGTCAATCGACGACGGTGACAATGACATTGTCCTTCACCACAAGACTGAGTCCGTCGACCGTAACGCGGGTTGCCCCGGCGCGGATCGCGTTCCTCACCTCCTGGCTGAGCAGGGTCCGCTCCAATGCCTTGACGTCGATCCCCAAAACCCTTTCCACATAGCGCAGCAGAGCATGGCTGCTGACCGCAGGCTCCTTGGCCGCCCGTTGACGCGATGCAAGCGCCTGACGCGCGACATGCAAATCCCGAAGCAGGGATTCGCGGTCCCGCTTCGCCTCCTCAAGGGTGCGTTCGACCCGTTCGGCCTGTGCCGTCAGACGGCAGATCATATCCTCCAGTTCCGAACAGGTCCGGTCGGCATGCGCCTTCGCCATCGCGTCCACCATCATGCATCATCGTCACCGCCATGATGACGGCAACCATGGACAGAATCGGTCACCCTTGACCATCGGCATAATTGCATCCGATATCGGATTGGTTTATCCGCCTCCACACGCCACCCGTCCGTGTATCTCGCAAGGGGACCTGACCGAATCAGACACCTCGACGCGGTAGACGTGCCATCGGATCGTTTCCAGCCCGCAGAGTCTATCCATGACTTTTGACCGCATCCCCGCCACCGTCCGCCAGCGCATCGGCGCCAAGCTCGACCGGATCGAACGGGACAACGGCGTTCGCATCCTGCTGGCGGTCGAATCGGGCAGCCGCGCCTGGGGTTTCGCCTCCCCCGACAGCGACTATGACGTGCGTTTTCTGTATGTCCGGCCGCTCGACCGCTATCTGACCCTGACGAGGGAACGGGACGTCATCGAACTGCCCATCGAGGACGATCTCGACATCAACGGCTGGGACATCGCCAAGGCGCTCACCCTGCTGGGCAAGGCGAATCCGGTCCTGTTCGAATGGCTGTCCTCCCCAATCCGCTACCGCGCGGACGAAGACTCCGTTCGGCTGGTGCAGGCGTTCGCCGGCCGGGTCGCCCATCGGACGGCGGCGATCCACCATTACCGGAGTCTGGCCGCCGGCAACCTCAGGCGTCACATCGACGGCCGGGACCGGGGCCGGCTGAAGAAGTACTTCTATGCCGTTCGCCCGGCCTGCGCATTGGCCTGGCTGCGCACACGGCCGGAAGACCCGCTGCCGATGGCGCTTGGCGCGCTGATGGACGGTCTGGCCCTCACGCCAGAGATTCGCGAGGCCATCGACGGCTTGCTGGCGCGCAAGCAGCAATTGTCCGAGTTGGGCGAAGGCCCGCGGATCGGCGTGCTCGACGCCTTCATCGCCGACGAGATCGCGGCGGCGGTCATCCCCGGCCCGACACCCACCGAAAAGGCGGCCCTCGCCGCCGAAGCCGACCGGCTGTTCCGCTGTCTGGTGCGCGGTCCCTTAGAAAAAGACTCCCACCCGCAAGAGCCGGCGGACAGCACCGACCATCCCGTTTTCTGATCCGGAACCTTCATATCCATGTCCATCCCATCGCCGGGGGTTTCCCCGGGCTCGCCCATCGCCCTGACCCCAGCCACCCTGCCCGAGTTCCTGCTGGCCGTCGCCCCGGTGCGCCCGGTCTATATCAAGGGGCCGCCGGGCATCGGAAAATCCAGTCTGGTCACCGACTTCGCCGCCGCCGTCGGGCTGGATTGCGTCACCCTGCTCGGCAGCCAAATGCTGCCCGAGGATCTGCTGGGCGTTCCCCGCATCGAAGACGGGCGCACCCGCTTCTGTCCGCCGGCCCGCATCGCGCGAGACACCCCCTATTGCCTGTTCCTGGACGAATTGCCCAACGCCTCCAAGGAGGTGCAGAAGGCGCTCTATCCATTGGTGTTCGAGAAGCGGATCGACGATTACGTGCTGCCCGCCGGGTCGGTGGTGATCGCCGCCGGCAACCGGGCCGAGGACGCCGCCTTCGTCAACCCGCTGTCCAGCGCCCTGCTGAACCGGCTGGTCGTCGTCGAGCTGCGGGTGTCGGCGCGTGAGTGGCTGGACTGGGCGCGACGCAATGCCGTGCACGAGCAGGTCATCCGCTATGTCGAGGCCCGCCCCGACCATCTGTGGAGCCGGCCGCCGCGCAGCGAGGAGCCCTTCTCCACCCCGCGATCCTGGCACGCGCTGTCCGACGCCATGGCCGCCTTCGGCGACGCCCTGACCGACGAATGGGTCGGCGTTCTCGCCGCCGGCTGCCTGTCGCCCGCCCATGCCATCCAGTTCCGCGCCTTCCTGCGCCAGTCGCGGCTGCGCTATGACGTCGCCAAGCTGCTGAAGGGCGACATCCGCTGGCCCGACGCGCCCGGCGACCGCGACATCCTCTATTTCCTGTCCCAGTCCTTCCGCGCCCATCTGGTCAAGGAACTGCCGGCCGAGCCGGCGAACATCAAGCCGCCGCACCGCGAACTCGCCCACGCCGCCAAGGCCCTGCTGCGCAGCCTCGCCGCCATCAGCCTGGAGATCGCCCAGGGCGTCGTCGCCGCCGACGAGGATGACCGCGGCATTCCCGGCTGGTTCCTGGCCGAAGTGGTGCGCGACCTGCCGCGGCTCGCCGCACAGGCCCGGTGAGGCGGCGATGGGCAAGCGCCGTGGCGCCGACAAGGCCGTCTCCGATCCCGCGACACTCGCCTTCCAGGAGGGTGTCGCCCTGCTGGCCGCGCATCCGCTGACCGCGCCTCTGCTGCACATGGCCCATGTCATCCGCAGCAAGGACCGGCCCTGGCCCTATGGCTCCGCCGCATGGTGCGTCGTCACCCCGGCGGGCGACATCGTCTGCAACCCGACACGGCGCGGCAGCCCGCAGGATTGGGGGCGGGCGGTGGCGCATGCCCTGCTGCATCTCGGCATGGAGCATTTCCAGGAGAAGGCGAATCCCCGGCTGTGGAACGCCGCCTGCGACGTGGTGGTCCGCCGCCTGCTCGATGGCTTCGGGATTTGGTCCGATGCCGGTGGCACGCCTGTCGATTTGACCCTGATCCCCGATGCCGGCGAGGCGGAGCTTTACGACTGGATGGTCGCCGAGGGCTGCCCCGACGGCGTGTGGGCGCTCGGCACCGCCGGGCCGCATCCGGACATGGTCGATGCGCCGGTGGAGCGCTGGCGCGCCAAGATCCGCTGGGCCGACCTGTTCGTCGACGGCATGCGGGAGGCGGTCCAGCGCGCGGTGGCGGTGGCCGGCGGACGCATCCTGCAACTGGACGCCAAGACCGAGCGGGTCAGCACCGCCGAGGAGGCCCGGCGCTGGTTCATCGACCGTTTCCCGCTGCTGGGCGCCATCGCCGCCGCCTTCCGCATCGTCGAGGATCCGGTGGCCTGCCGCTCGCTCGACGTGTCGGTCGCCGCCATCAGCGACATGGCCGGCGAGATCTATGTGAATCCCGCCCATGGGCTGTCCCCCGAAGAGCTGCGCTTCGTCATGGCGCATGAGCTGCTGCATGCGGCCCTGCGCCATCTGGCGCGGCGGCGCGGGCGCGATGCCTTCCTGTGGAACGTCGCCTGCGATTACGTCGTGAACGGCTGGCTGCTGGAAATGGCGGTCGGCGCGATGCCCGCCGGCCTGCTGTACGATCCGCAACTGCAGGGAATGTCGGCCGAGACCGTCTATGACCGGCTGTGCGGCGACCTGCGGCGGGCGCGCAAGCTCGCCACCCTGCGCGGCGCCGGCCTGTGCGACATGCTGGAGGAGCGCCGGAGCGGGCAGCCGCCCGGCTCCGGCGACTGGACCGACCTCGACGCCTTCTACCGCCGCGCGCTGATGGACGGGCTGGAGCTGCATCGCGAGCGCGGACGCGGCACCATCCCCGCCGGCCTGATCGAGGAGATCCGGGCACTGGCCCATCCCCCGCTGGAGTGGGACGTCGAGCTTGCCCGCTGGTTCGACGAGCGCTTCTCCCCCATCGAGACGGTGCGCAGCTTCGCCCGGCCCAGCCGCCGGCAGGCCGGCACCCCAGACATCCCGCGCCCCAGCCGGCGGCCGGCCTTCGGTACGGTGGAGGACCGCACCTTCGGCGTCCTGCTCGACAGTTCGGGATCGATGGACCGCATCCTGCTGGGCAAGGCGCTGGGCGCCATCGCCAGCTATGCCACGGCCAAGGACGTGCGCCATGTCCGGGTGGTGTTCTGCGACGCCGCCGCCTACGACCAGGGCTATCTCGACGTGGTTGAGATCGCCAGCCGCCTGACGGTGCGCGGACGCGGCGGCACCGTGCTGCAACCCGGCATCGACCTGCTGGAGGAGGCCGAGGATTTCCCCAAGGACGCCCCGCTGCTGGTCATCACCGACGGGGAATGCGACAGGCTGACCATCCGCCGCGACCACGCCCTGCTGATCCCGGCCGGCAGACCCCTGCCCTTCGCGCCGCGGGGGCCAGTGTTCAGGGTGCGGTAGCTTTTCAGCTTATGAGTTCTCCCTTATGACTGTTCAATGCGCTTTTACCCAATCTTTTTTGAGGTGACCGCTTCAGTTAGAGCAACCTATTATAATGCTACCCACCTAAACACTCCTGCTTCACGGGAGTGAATCGAAGCCTGAGGGAACGCTTATGGACATCGCCGAACTCACGCGCATGGTCGCGGAGAATGCCGCCCTGCGCCGTCGTCAGACCCTTCAGCCGGTCGGCGGCAAGAATGATAAAATCTTCCCACCGACCTACCCCGGCGAAGGCCGCAGTCCGCAGCCGACCCATGTCTATGAACGGCGCCGCATCGGGAGCGACGACATCGTCTGCGTGCTGGTCGACAGCCCGCAATCCCAGGCCAACCGGCTGGAGGAATCCCTGCTCGCCGCCCACCGCGACGGGGTGGTCTGCATCCCCCATGTTGTGGTCGATTTCAAAGAGTTCGATCTGGCCGGCCTGTCGGAACTGACCTCACTCGACGCGCCGCACCGCGTCTATGACGCCATCCTGCGCGACAGCCTGCTGGGCAACGAGCCCTTCATGGACAGCGCGCTCGGCAAGCGGCTCGCCAAGGCGAAGGCGGAGGATGCCCGCGCGCTTCTGGAAACCTCGCCCAACGCGCTGTTGTTCGGCGCCTGGCATTCCACCGGCGAGGGCGGCGGGCTGGGGGCCAAGTTCGCCCGCTGTCTGGTGTCGGAGATCGTCGCCATCGGCGTGCCGGTCGAAGGGGTGAAGAACCAGAAGACCGGCGAGATGGAGCCTCGCACCGCCGGACGCCGCACCGGCAGCCGCATCGACCCGCTGGGCGTACTGCGCAAGGTCGAGGTGTTCAAGGGGCCGGCCGGCTGGGACATCACCGCCGACGGCGCCGGCAAGAAGTCGAAGAAGGTCCGCCCCTCCGAGATCAACCACGGCAACATCGCCCCGTCGATCGACGCCCTCGGCATCACCTGCGACCACCTCGAACACACGGTGGTGATCAGTTTCGCCGCCCTGCGGCGGCTGCGCTTCGGCGCGCCGGAACGGGACGCCGCAGGGCGGGCGCTGCTGGCCGCCCTCGGCCTGCTCGCCATCGTCGAACAGGATGCCCAGGGTTATGCGCTGCGCTCGCGCTGCGATCTGGTCTGCGACGGCCGGGCGCCGCTGGAGCTGGTCCATCCCGACGGCACCACCACCGCCATCGACATCGACCGCGCGGGCGCCCGCGCGCTTTACCGCGACGCCGTGGCGGCGGCGATCAAGGCAGGCTTCGCCCTGCCCGACGAGCCGATCCGGCTGGTTCCGCAGGACAAGCTGGTCGCCATCGTCCGCCGCAGCCAGGAACTCGCCTTGGAAGGCAAGGGCGGCGAGGAGGACGGCGAGGGCGATGGGGCCGGGTCATGACGACCGCCTCACCCTCCAAGACCCTGGTGCTGGAGATCGACTATCTGCTGGGCGTCGCCTTCGCGACAAGCGGCCCCCACGCCGACCAGCCGGACTGGCCGCCCCAGCCGCCGCGCGTCTTCTCCGCCCTGGTCGCCTCCTGGGCGGCGCGCGGCCAGCGCCCGGAGGAAGCCGCGGCCTTGAAATGGCTGGAGGAACAGCGGACGCCGCGCATCGTCGCGTCCGGCCACGTCGCACGCTCCGCCCCCGTCCGCTTCGTTCCGCCCAACGACGCGCAAAGCGGGCGCTCCGGCGACAAGGCAGTGCTGCCGTCGCTGCGCGCCCGCCAGCCGCGCCGCTTTCCGGCCACCCGCCCCTTCGACTCAAAGGTGCGCCTGCACTGGCCCGACACCGCCCCGGACGACCGGACGATGGCGGCGCTGGAGGCTCTGGCCGCCGACACCGCCTATGTCGGCCATTCGACCAGCCTGACCCGCTGCCGTTTCCTGCGTGAGGAGGGGGCTGCGCCGGAAAACGCCCGCTGGCCGACGAGCACGATCTATCGCGGACGGTTCGACGAGCTGCGTCGCGCCTATGACGCGAACCGACGGCCCGGCCCCGGCAATCCGTTCAAGCCGCCGGCGGTTCAGCGCAAGGAGACGGCCGGCGTCTTCGCCGACCGCTGGCTGCTGCTGGAGCATGTGGTTTCCAAGCAGGGCGGTGCCGAGATGCCCGACCTGCGGGCCGCCGCCCTGGTCGCCAAGAAAATCCACAAGACCCTGCTCAGCGGCTACGACAAGAGCGGCCTGCACGATGCCATCCCCGAGATGGTCAGCGGCCATCAGCCCGACCGCAAGCCGTCCCGCGCGCCGCACATCGCCATCGTGCCGATGAGCTTCACCGGCTTTCCCCATGCCGACGGCCACGCGCTCGGCTTCGCGGTCATTCCGCCGCGCGGCAGCGACCTGTTCGACGATCCCGATTTCCTGAAGGCGCTGCGGATGGTGGCGCCGAAGGAGGAGGACAGCGAACGCCGGCTTATGCACCTGGACGGCTTCGGCCTGACCTTCGCCCCGGCCTTCGACCCGCCGGACAAGCGCCGCTCGCTCGACCCCGCGCTTTACACCGCGGAGGCGACGACCTTCGCCACCGTGACCCCGATCGTCCTCGACCGCCATCTGAAGGAACGGGGAGAGGCCCGGCAGATCGAAATCGCCGACCAGATCGCCACTGCCTGCCGCAACGCCGGACTGCCGGAACCGGGGCGGGATGACATCGTGCCCGACAAGCATTCCGCCCTGGAAGGCGCGCCGTCGGCCTACCCGTCCGGCAACGCCCCGGCCTGGATGCGCTGGAAGCTGCCCGGCGCGCTCGCCAGCCGCCAGCTGACCCATGCGGTGATCCGCTTTCCCGAGCCGGTGCGGGGGCCGGTGCTGCTCGGCGCCGGCCGCTTCCTCGGTCTCGGCCTGTGCCGCCCGTTGGACAGCACGGAGGAGCGGTCATGACGTCTCTCACCGCCGACCACTTCACCGCCTTCTTCACCGAGATCCACGGCCATCCACCATTTCCCTGGCAGCAGCGCCTCGCAACCCAGGTGGCGGCGGACGGCGAATGGCCCGACCAACTCGCCCTGCCCACCGGATTCGGCAAGACGGCGGCCATCGACATCGCCGTCTTCCATCTGGCGCTGGAGTCCGACCGGCTGTCACAACGGCGGGCGCCGATGCGCATCGCCTTCGTCGTCGACCGCCGTCTGGTGGTGGACGACGCCTTCGAGCGGGCGGATAAAATCAGAAAGGCCCTGATCGAACCGAAGGGCCCCATCACCACCCTGGTCGCCGAACGGCTACGCCGGCTGACCGACGAACCGGACGCGCCGCCGCTGGTCGTCCAGCGCCTGCGCGGCGGCATCCCGCGCGAGGATGGCTGGGCGCGCAGCCCGGCCCAGCCGACCATCCTGTGTTCCACCGTCGATCAGGTCGGCTCGCGTCTGCTGTTCCGCGGCTATGGCGTGTCCGACGCGGCCAAGCCGATTCATGCCGGGCTGATCGGCGCCGATTGCCTGATCCTGCTTGACGAGGCCCATCTGGCCGAGCCGTTCCGCCAGACACTCCGCCGCATCGCACAGCACAAGGGCGGTGGCCCCGAGGCGGCCTCCGCCCCCTGGCGGGTGGCCCTGCTGTCGGCCACGCCACGCCCGGAGGAAGGAGCGACGCTGTTCAAGCCGGATTCGGCGGATGCGGACAACCCGATCCTCGCCGCCCGCCAAACCGCCGCCAAGCCGGTGCGCCTGATCGCTCCGCCCAAGGGCAAGGCGGACGCCGCCGCCGAGGAGGAGGACGGCGCGAAGGCGGACGCCGCCGCCGAAAGGCAGCGTGTCGGCGCCCTCGCCGAAGCGGTGACGGCCGCCATCGCCGACTTGCGCGCGCAAGGTATCGACCGTCCGGCGGTGGCCGTCGTGGTCAACCGCATCGTCCGCGCCCGCCAGCTGTTCGAGCGGCTGAAGGCGGAGCCCGGCGTCGACGCCGAGCCGATCCTGATGATCGGCCCGACCCGCGCCCCGGATCGCGAGAAGGCGGTCGAAGAGCTTGCTCCGCTGCGCACCCGTCTTTGGACGGAGGGCGAGACACGGCCGCTGGAACGCACGACCATCGTCGTCGCCACCCAGTGCCTTGAGGCCGGCGCCGACCTCGATTTCGACGGGCTGATCAGCGAGGCGGCACCGCTAGACGCGCTGCGCCAGCGCTTCGGCCGGCTGAACCGGGCCGGGCGGCCCTTCGCCGCGCATGGCGCGGTGGTCGCCGGAAAGCCGGAACTGTCGACGCGCCATGACGATCCCGTCTATGGCCGCTCGATCAAGGCGGCCTGGGACTGGCTCTGCGAACGGGCAGCCGTCGGTGGCACCGTCGATTTCGGGCCGGCGGCCTTCGACGCGCTGGTGAAGGAGGCTCCGCCCGTGGAAAGCCCCTCGCCCTATTCGCCGCATGCCGACGCGCCGGTGCTGATGCCGGCCCATCTCGATCTGTTGAGCCAGACCGCACCGGTGCCGGCCTGCGATCCCGAGGTCGCCCTCTATCTGCACGGCCCCCGCCGCCAGCCCGACGCGGTGTCGGTGATCTGGCGGGCCGATGTCGAGCCGGATCGTCCCGACGCCGACCTGCGCCGCCTGCTGCTGCTGGTACCGCCCCGCTCCGGCGAAGCGGTGGAACTGCCGGTGTGGACGGTGCGCCGCTGGCTGACCAACCGGGTATGGGAAACCGCCGCGCTGGCCGATCTTCCCGCCACGGAACCGGACGAGTCCGCTTCCCATCGGTCGAAAGCCCCGGCGAAGCGGGTCTTCCGCTGGTCGGGGGACGACGAGCGGTCCGGCTGGATCGAGCCGGCGGCTCTGCGCCCCGGCGATACCATCGTCGTCCCCGCCGGCCATGGCGGCCTGGACCTCTTCGGCTGGAATCCCGAGGCCGCCGGCCCCGTTCGGGATGTCGCCGCCGATGTGGCGGAGCCGTTCGCCGGGCGCCGCTTCAACGTGCGCGTCGCCCCCGGCCTGCTGCTGCCCCACCTGGAAGGTCTCCTCGACAAGGAGGAGCGCCGGCAGCTGGAGGCGGATGTCGCTGCCCGCCTGCGTCAGGCGCTGGCGGACACCGGCAGCGTCACCGACTGGGTACGGGTGCGGGAAACCCTCCTTGCGCTCGGCCTGCCTGACGAATTGGAAAAGGCGCTGAACCGGCTCGACCATGCCAAAGGCCGCCATCGGCGGGTGGAGATGCACCGCGACCTGTATGGCGATCAGGGCGAACAGCCGCGCGGCATCGTCTTCGTCGCGCCGCTGGGCCTGAGGGATGCGACAGCCGAAGAGGATGCCGCCGCCGGTGGATCGACCGACGACGACATCGCCGGATCGCTGACCGGTTATGCCCAGCCCCTGCTCGAACACAGCGGAGAGGTGGAGGCGATGACCACCCGCTTCGCCCATGCCGCCGGGCTGCCGCAGGAGCGCGTCGCGGACCTCGCCATCGCCGGCTATCTGCACGATCTTGGCAAGATCGAGCCGCGGTTCCAACGCTGGCTGGCCGGCGACCCGCTGGCCGATCCCGACCGCGTCCTTGCGAAATCCGGCCGGAAACTGCCGCGCGACGCCCGCGAGCGGGCCGGTCTGCCACGCCACTGGCGACATGAAGCCCTTTCGGTGCGGCTCGCACGGGAAACGCCCCGGCTGGAGGAAGCGAAGGACCCTCAGCTCGTCCTCTGGCTGGTCGGCACCCACCACGGTCACGGCCGCCCGCTGTTCCCGCACAGCGACGGGAAGGACGCCGAGGAGCGGGCAAATCTGCCGGCGGTTCTCGGCAACCCGACCGAACTGGCTCCGGGCTGTGGCCCGCAATCGCTGGGCTTCGATCTGGACGGGCTGGACTGGCCCGGCCTGTTCGAGCGGCTGAAGGCGACATACGGCCTGTGGGAGCTGGCCCGGATGGAAGCCATCCTGCGGCTCGCCGATCAGCGAGCCTCGGCGGCGGCGGCGAAACGGCGGGGCGGCGAGGCCGGCAAGACGGCCGACAAGACCGAAGGAGACGCGGCATGACCATGCCCCGACAGGATCCCGCCACCACCCACCGGCTGGACGGGCTGGAACCGGACAATCTGCTGGCCTTCCTGGCCCTGCTCGGCCTGCTGCGCGCACTTGAGGCCGCCGACCGGGCGCGGGAGACGACGGACCGCCTGCACCCCCGCGCGTCCTGGAGCCTGGACGAACCGCCGTTGCGCCCGAGGTTGCATCTGGCCCGCCCGTTCACGCCGGAGGAGGTGGCGGGTGAGGCAGCGCGGGGGATCGACCTGCTGACCGAGGCCCATGACTTCGGCAAACGGAAGGATTTGAACTACACCCGGCGGGAGGCCCGCGACCTGCTCGAGCAGGCGGCCGATGCCGGAGCGGATCGCGCGACCCTGCTGGCAGCCCTGATGACCGACGCCGCCATAAAGGACGAGGACAAGCCGGACACGGCCGCCATCGACCCGACGCCGCTGTGCCTGCTGTTCGGCCAGGGGCATCAGCATTTCCTCGAACGGTTGGCCCGCGTGCCAACCGAACCGGCGCCACCGCCACGGGGACGCGGTAAGAAGGCCGTCACCCTGTCGGCGGCGGACTGTCTGGCCGAGGCGCTGTTCGCGCCCTGGCACCGCGACGATCCCACCTCCTCCTTCCGCTGGGATCCGGAGGAGGATGTCCGCTACGCCCTGATGGCCGGCAACCCCACCGACCCGGCTTACAAGCTCGGCACCCAGCATGGGGCGAACCGGCTGGCGGCGGTCGGTCTGACGGCACTGACGCTGGCACCGGAAACGCGCGCCGGGCGGGTGCGCCCCACCCTGCCCGGCGGCGCCTGGAACAAGGATGGCTTCTCCTTCGCGTGGCCGGTCTGGCGCGATCCGGCGAGCCTGTCGGCGATCCGCTCCCTGCTCGGCCATCCCAAGCTGCGGGAGCCGGGCGGTTTGTCCCATCTCGGCGTCGAGCATGTCTTCGCCGCCCGGCGCATCTCGGTCGGCAAATTCATGAACTTCACCCGTGCCCAGCCGATCGAAGCGCCGGACACGCCATCCTGACCGCCACTCACCCGACCTCCAGCAGCCGCCCGACCACCGGCATGTGGATGAAGCATCCCAGCACCGGGCGGCCGCTCGCCTCCGCCACCAGCCGGGCGTAAAGTGCCAGCTGGGGGGCGTGCTCCAGGGCACGCTCGCCCCAGCGCTCATGCGGGCCGGGGAAAGCCTTGTGGTCGAGGATCACCCAGCCGGTTCCCGCATCGACCAGCAGGTCGATGCGGCCGGACGCCCGTTGCAGGCCAAGCCGCCCCTGCACCGGCACCTCGCAGCGCCAGCCGGCTCCCGGCCAGCGGGTTGCCAGCGCCCGCCACAGCCGGTCGCCCGCCTCGACCAGCGCCGCCGCTTCCATCCCCGGCAGTCCCCAGCGCTCCAGCAGCCCGGCGGCCAGCGCCAGCCGGCGGGCCGCCGGCGTTTCCGGCCGGTCCACCGCCAGAAAGCCATGCATCGCCTCGCCCAGCCGGGTGATGTCGGCGCCGCCGGGGGTCGGCAGGCGGTCTCCCAGCCGCGTTTCTCGCAGCAGGACGGGGGGCGGCGCATCGGCGGCCGCACGCCAGCGGCTGGGCACGATCCGCAGGGGCGGATGGTCCACCGCCGCCGCCACGGGCAGGGTGAAAGCGGATGGCTCCGGACCGGCGGACGACCGCTGGTCGGTGTCCTCCGGCGGTTCGAAAGCCGCCAGCATGAGCGGATGACTGGCGGAGGCGACGCGCAATTCCGCCTCGCCGCCGGCCGCCGGCAACTGGACCACCGGCACGCCGTCCGCGTCGCGGGGCGCGGTCAGCCACGCGGCCCCGTGCCGGCTCTGGGCCAGGACCAGATAATCCCGCGCCCGCGACAACCCGACATAAAGCAGGCGCACGGCTTCCGCCTGCTCGCGGGCACCGGCGGCGGCCATCTCCGGGCTGGCGTCGGCGGGAGCATCGAGCCCGGCGCCTTTGCGCTGCTTCTCGTAGGGCCAGGGCCACCAGCGCAGCCAGCGCCCGGCCAGTGGATTCCAGGGATCGACGCCATCGGCCGGCCCTTCCACCGACAGGCCGAAAGGCGACGGGTCCGGCCCGTCCTGAAGGTCGAGCGCGATCACCAGCGGCCATTCCAGCCCCTTGGCCTGATGGTAGGTCATCACCCGCACAGCGGCGGCGTCAGTGGCGGGCGGTTGGTCGCCCCCCTTGTCCACATCGGCCAGGAAGCCGATCAGCCCGCCGGCAGTGGCCGCCCCGCGCCGTGCGCGGCAGTCCTCCTCGTAATCGCGCGCCAGGCCGCGCAGGGCGTCGAGATTCGCCAGCCGCCCCGCAGCGTCCCCCCAACGCTTCACCCGTTCCACCACCCCGCCGGCCATCATGGCGATCTCCAGCGCCTCCACCGGCGTCAGGTGCAGAAGCAGCCCGCGCGCGGCGTCGAGCGCCCGCAGCGCCGCCGTCTCCTCCCGCGCCCGCCGGGCGGCGTCGGGCCGCAGCCAGTCCTCCAGCCAGGACGGCTGGCCGCAGCCATCCGGCAGATCTTCATCCGCATGGGCCAATTCCACAATCGCCAGCGTGTCGGCCGGATCGACCAGGTAACGCAAGGCGGCGAGCGCCAGCCCGGCCTCCGGGGTCGAGACCAGCCCCTGCCGCCCGACCGCCACCTTCAGCCCGGCGGCGGCCAGCGCCCGCGCCGCGGCGGCGCACCGGTCGTTCTTGCGGCAGAGGATGGCGATGTCCTCGCCCCGGATCGAACGGGTAAGGCCCTCGCGGTCGCCGCGCCGCCCGACCGGCCAAGCCTCCGGCAGCGCCAGCACGCTCGCAACGCCACGGGCGAGCGCCGCCAGCGCCAGATCCCAATTCTTGCCGCCGAGCGTCCACAACGCCAGCGGCGGCGGCTGGTCGGCACCGTCCTTGCGGGCGCAGCCGCCGACCGTCGCATCCTCCCGCGCGATCCCGAGCGGCGGGAATGCCGCGCCGAACAGGTCGTTGTGGAAGGCGATCAGGCCGGGGCGAGACCGCCAGCTCGTCGGCAGCCGCTCCGTCATGCAGCCGATGGTGACCGGCACCGTGGCGGTCACCGCGTCGATCAGCGCCGGGTCGGTGCCGCGGAAGCCGTAGATCGCCTGCTTGGCGTCGCCGACCCAGACGGAGCGGCGAACCACGCGGGCCAGCCGGAGGAACAGGGCGAGCTGGATCGGGCTGGTGTCCTGGAACTCGTCGACCAGCGCCAGCTCGATCCGCTCGGCCAGCAGGGCGCAGGGCTCGGGTCGCTCCAGCAGGGCCAGCGCCTCGCATTCCTGATCGACGAAATCCACGAGGCCGCGGTCGCGCTTGAAGCGGCCATAGGCCTCCATCGCCTCGGCGGCGCAGCGGAACACCCCGTCGACCAGGGCGCGCAGATCGGCGCGCAGACGGGGATGACGGAGATGGGCGCCGGCCGCCTCGCGAACCGGATCGACCTCAGCGGTCCAGCGCTTGCCGGCATCGATCTTGCCGAGCCGCACCCACTCCGCCCAGGGCAGCGGGCGTCCGTCATCCAGCAGGGCGGCGGCATCCTTCAGGACCGCCAGCGCCTCCGCCGTCTTCTTCACCCCGGTGTCGCCCGCCGCCTCGATGGCGCCGACGGCGGCCGACACCGCATCGGCCAGGGCGCGGTCGAGCGGTTCGCTGGTATCCGCCGCCGCCGGCAGCAGGGCGAACAGCCCGGCGAGCGAGCGCTCGGCCGAAACGGCGAGATCGTCCGGCGCAATGCCGTTAAGCCGCGCCTTGGCGCCGACCTCCTGCACCAGACCGCGCCACTCCGGCAGCCGCAGGCGCCAGGCGGCGGCTTCGACACCGTCGCCATGGCGCAGGATGACCGCATCGGCCGCCGCGGCGAACAGGGCGGCGGCGCGCTCCTCGGCGATCACCTCGGCGACGGGGGAGCGGCCGGCCTCCAGCGCGAAGTCGGCGGCGATGCGGCCGAACAGGGCGTTGACGGTGCCGATCCGGCCGGCCAGCGCATCGCGCGCCGCCTCGCCCAGGCCGGCTTCGAACAGCCCGCCGCGAATGCGCTCCAGCAATTCGGCGGCCGCCTTGCGGGTGAAGGTGGTGGCGAGGATCGCCTCCGGCGCGGTGCCCGCCGCCACCGCGTCGAGGTAGGCGCGGGTCAGCCGGTGGGTCTTGCCGGTGCCGGCGCTGGCCGTCACCAGATCGACGGGGGCCATTCCAAGAGGAGCCGTTCCGTCATGGGATGAACCGTTCATGCGCCGACGCTCCCGACGCCGCACAGGCGCCCGTATCCGCAGAAATTGCAGGGTGGTTCCAAGGTCAATCCGACCGGTTCGTCCGATCCGGGGCCGTCGCCATCGGGAATTCCGGCTGCGCGGATGTCACCGTCGGCCAGACGTTCCAGCGCCGCCAAGCGACCGCTCCAGGCCGCGCGCCAGACCGCCGGCAGGTCGCTGCCCGGCACATGCAGGTGCGGCGGGAAAGGGGCCGGTGCGCAGGCCAGAAGCCGCTGCTGCGCCAGCATCATGTAGCCGGCAGGAACCGCCGGGCCCATCTCTCCGCCGACCAGTCGGCCATAGACCGCAAGCTGGACCGCCCGCCCCTCGGCGATCTCCTGCCGGCGGCGCTTGTCGCTGCCGCTCCATTTCAGATCGAGAACCACAGGCGCGCCGGCCGCCGTTTCCAGCAGCAGGTCGATCCGCCCCTCCAGCGTCACGCCGTCCAGTTCGGTCTCCACGGCAACCTCGCAGCCACGCACCCGCAGCCCGGCCTCGACGATCAGCGCCACCAGCCGGCGGGCCGCCTCCGCCACCCCGACGCGGGCACGCTCCATCTCCAGCCCCAGGCCGGGACGGAGAAGCGGCGCCGCCAGAGCCGGCAGCAGACGGTCGAACAGAGCGGCGGCACGGGCCGCGGCTGCCTCCGGCGTCCAATCGGGCCGCTCGGTCAGAAGCTCCACAAGCACCGCATGGGCGAGCGACCCGAGCAGACGCGACCCATCCGGGATGGCGCGCAGCACGCCGGGCCTGATACCGGCGACATGGTGCAGCACCCAGGCGAACGGACAGCCGAGCAGACGCTCCAGGCTGGTGGCCGACAGCCGGTCCGGCACGGCAACCGCACCGGCGGGAATCCCCCAGCGCGCCCGCGGCAGCGGTGGTGCTCCCGGCTCCATCTCTTTTCGAACGAGGGTTCGTCCAGCCAAGGTCAGGCGGTCCACCGCCAGAGCGGCGCTCGCGGACAGCGGCGGGCAGCGGGCCAGCGCCGGTTCGATCTCGTGCCACAACGGATGGGCAGCGGTCACTTCACCGGCGATCCGGCGCGGCCTGACCAGGATCAGCCGGTCGACCGCATTCAGCAGCGGCAGGCGCCATGCCCAGGCCTCGCGGGCCAGACGCGCGCCCGCGGGTTCCGGCAGGCAACCGACACCGGCCAGCGCCAGACGTTCCGCATTGCTCCAGGGGATGGCGGGCTGGGCGGCTACCGGATCGACGAAGCCCCACCACAGCACGGTGCCGGCCGGACCCCAAAGCTGTCCGGGATCGTCGACCGTCGCCCAAGCCGCCGCCTCGGCTCCGCCGGCCGGCATGGCGACGCCGTCGGCGATCACCATGTCGAGGATGCGATCCAGCTGCGGCCGGGACAGCCGCGGCATCCCGCAGGCGGCGACCACCGCCGCCATCGTTTCCGCCTGATCGGCGACGGTGTCCAGCATCTCGTCGCGGCCGGCGTCCCGGTTTCCCGGCCGAGTTCCAGGGCGGGGTGCCGCCCGCCCGCGTGCCCAGGCCGCGACCCGCCCGCACAACGCCACCGCGGCCGGCACCGGCACCCCCTCCGTCTCCGGAAAGCGGGCACTATCCAGCCAGCCGCGCCAGTCCCGTTCCTCCGCCGCCAGCCGACGCTCCAGTTCCTTGCCCGACAGGCCGCGCGCTTCCAGCCTGCCGCGGCGGCGCTCGCGTGCGGTGCGCCACGCCTCCTGCCAGGCCGGACCGCCAATGCCCGGCGCCTCGACCAGCGCATCGGCGAAGGTTTCCGCCACCCCGGACGGGATCGGCGATTGCGGCAGAGTCAACAGCTCCATCAGGCGATGGGCATCCAGCGGTTCCCATAGCGCGGCAAAAGCCAAAGGCAGCACCTGCGCCGCCCCTCGCCAGGGCGAGCGCCCGGCCCCGCCGGCACGCGGCAGGCCGAGACGGCGGCAGGCCTCGTCCAGCAGAGTGGTGCGCTGGTCCCTGACGATCACCACCTGATGATTGAGGTCCGGCCGGGCGGCGAGCCAGCCGGCCACCACCTCCGCCGCCATCCACTCGTCGTCGGCCTCCAGCACCGTCACGCGACCGTCGCCATCGGCCCCGGCGCTGCGGTCGCCGGCAAGACGACGTCCGAGAGCCGCCAGATCGCCGTCACCCAGCGCGTCCCCCTCCTTGCCCCCCTCTTTGCAGGGCAGGATGCGGACGCCCGCCCCCGCCAGCCGCTCCAGCAGAAGCCGCCAGCCCGGCGGCAGCAATCCCGCCGGCGTGGCGAGGCGCAGTTCCGAAATCGGCAGGGCCGGGGGCTGGGGCAGCAAGCCGGCCAGTTCATCGAGCAGGGCGCGCAGACGGTCGGCTCGGCCGGGGGCCAGCGGTCCGGCGGCCGACCTCTCCGCCGTCGCGAGCGTCGACAGCCGCTCCCCACCGTTGGGGTCCTCACCGCTCCAGCCGGCCTCGACCAATGCATCGCGCCAGCCGAGGATCAGGGCGGCGACCGCCCAGCCATCGGCGGCCAGCGATGCGCTGAAGAAGCGCGCGCCATCGTCCACAGCCCGCAACCGCGCCAGGAATTGGGCGACGCGCAGCACCGGCGGCACATCGGGCCGGCCAAGACCAAGGCAGCTTTCAAGCAGCCCCAGGAGCCCCTCCGGTCCGACCACCGCATCACCGAGCCCATGAATTGCACCGTCGAGCGTTTCCGGCCAGTGGGCGCCGTCCAGGTGCCAGCCGAATTGAACGCGCATGGTCCCCTCCCGCCGCAACCCCATGCACGACCATTGTCCGGCAATATAAACAAAAGGTTGAAAAATCTCCACATTCAATTTTTTTAATTGTCCGATAGTGAAGTTCAATTTCTTTGCGTGTTTCAATAGAGAAATATTCCTCCTTTGGTTACGGGCTCTATGGAACGAGCCATCCGTCAGGGAGTGGTGCCGATGACCGAACAGCTGAGCCTTTCCCTTCCCGCGCCACCGGAGAGCGATCCCGACCTGCTGGTGCCGGCGCGCATGGTCAACGAATGGGTCTATTGCCCGCGCCTCGCCTATCTCGAATGGGTCGAAGGCAGCTGGGCGGCCAGCGCCGACACGGAGGAAGGCAAGCGGGTCCATGCCCGCGTCGATGCCGGACGCGGCACCCTGCCCCCGCCGGAGGAAGCCGACGAGGCTCCTCCCTTCGAGGTCCGCTCCATCGAGCTGTCGTCCGAACGGCTGGGGCTCGTCGCCAAGATGGATGTGATCGAGGGTGACGACGGCATCCTCACCCCCATCGACTTCAAGAAGGGCAAGCGCCCCCATGTGGAGGGCGGTGCCTATGAGCCGGAAAAGGTCCAGCTCTGCGCCCAGGCACTGGTGCTGGAGGACAACGGCTACCGGGTGGGCGACGGCTTCCTGTGGTTTTCCGGCAGCCGGGAACGGGTGCCGGTGGCATTCGGCGAGGATTTGCGCGCCCGCACCTCCGAAGCGGCTTCCGGCCTGCATCTGGCCGCGGCCGCCCGGCGCATCCCGTCACCGCTGGACAACAGCCGCAAATGCGCAAAATGCTCGCTGCTGCCGATCTGCCTGCCGGACGAGGTCAACCTGTTCCGCAGCGGCGGCCCGCCGCGTACGCCACCGCCGGCCGCCGATTCGACCATGCCGCTGTATGTTCAGCAGCCTGGAGCGCGGGTCGGCAAGAAAGGCGACCTGCTGGTCATCACGGTGGAGAACGAGCCAGACCGCGAGGTCCCGATCGGCGAGGTGTCCGAACTGGTGCTCGCCGGTCCGGTATCGCTGTCCACGCCGGCTCTGCACGCGCTGGTGCGGGAGGAAACCCCCATCGCCTGGATGTCGAGCGGCTTCTGGTTCATGGCCACCACCGGCGGCCGCGGGCCACGCAGCGCACATGCGCGCGAAGCGCAATATGCCGTGCGCGGCGACGCCTTTCGCCGGCTGTTGTTCGCCCGCGACCTCGTCCGGGCGAAGCTGCGCAACCAGCGCACCATCCTGCGCCGCAACTGGCGGGCGACGGAGGCCGAGCGCGACCATGCCGCTGAAACGCTGAAGCGGCTGGCCGAGCGCACCGCGAAGGTCGCCTCGCTGCCGGAACTTCTGGGCGTCGAGGGCGAAGGGGCGGCGGCCTATTTTCGCGCCTTCCCCTCTCTGTTCACCGACAAGGTGGCAGGACTGCCGGAGTTCGGCTTCGACCGGCGATCGCGGCGTCCGCGGGCCGACCCGGCCAATGCCTGCCTGTCGCTGTGCTATTCGCTGCTGGCGCGCAGCTGCGCCACGGCGCTGGAGATCGCCGGGCTCGATCCCTGGGCCGGCCTTTACCATGCCGACCGGCCGGGCCGCCCTGCGCTGGCGTTGGATCTGATGGAACCCTTGCGGCCGATCCTGGCCGATTCCACCGTGCTGATGGCGCTGAACAATGGGGAACTCTCGCCCAGTGATTTCATCACCGTGGGACCGGGCTGCAACCTGACGGTCGCGGGGCGGCGGAGCCTGATCCGCGCCTTCGAGCGGCGGCTGGATCAGGAGGCTTCCCATCCGGATTTCGGTTATCAGATCTCGATGCGGCGGATGCTGCATGTGCAGGCACGATTGCTGGCCCGCCACCTGCTGGGTGAGTTCGACCGCTACACGCATTACTGCCCGCGATGAGCGAGAGGAGCCGCCTATGGCCGGCAACGAGCGTCTTTACATCGTGACTTACGACATTGGCGACCCGAAACGGGGACGGCGGGTTTTCAAGGCGATGGAGGGCTATGGCCGCTGGCTTCAGCTTTCGGTTTTCCAGTGCCGCCTGACTCCGCGCCGCCGGGCGGCCCTGGGCGCCCGGCTGGACGGCCTGATCAAGCCGTCGGAGGATCACGTCCTGATCATGGACATCGGTCCGGTTGAAACGGTGGATTTGCGGATCGAAAGCCTTGGCCGTCCATTCGACACGATCCAACGCGAGGCGATCGTGGTGTGAGGGCGGCGGAGAATGCTATTGTGGAGGTTCGCCGATCCTTTTGCGAGGGGTCCGGTACCTGTCGAAATGCCGGCACCGCTCGAATCTCCCAAATGGTTGTCGGCGCTTGGTTCTTTGACATCGTGAAGAACGAATACGGATCGGAAGCCGGCCTGACGTCCAGGAAATGAGATACCCCTCGAAACCGGCGTCATTTTTGACTATAAAACAACAGGGTAGAGTGATGGGTCTTTCCTGGGCGGAAACGCCTGGGCCTCATTGAAGCCCAATATCAAGATCAGGATTGTACGGCTGCTCCAGACTTTCCTGGGCGGAAACGCCTGGGCCTCATTGAAGCACGGGTGGCGGCGTGTCAGGCGACACGTCAAACTGCCCCCTGGCGCCATAAGGAATTGCCCCCTTGAGAGAAGGGGACTTGAGGGATGGCGAGCTTGAACGAGGCTTTTCCGCGGGGCATTGAACCGCGGAGGGACGTGATGAAGGCGCCGGATGACGTGTCGGCGATGCTGAAGCTGAAGGCGCTGGGCTGGGGCGTGAAGTGGATTGCGGCGGAACTGGGCTGCTCCAAGCACACGGTGAAACGGTGACTTGGTCTGGGAGGCTGGCGTCCGTGCGCGTCACCGTCGCGGTCGAAACGGCGGGATGATCACGGTGATTGGCTGGCCGAGCGCTTCCGTCGACACGCTGGGAATGCCGACGTGATCCGGCAGGAACTGGCGCGGGAGAAAGGGATCGTGGTCAGCCTGCGGACGGTGGAGCGGGCGGTGGCGCCGTTGCGCCGGGAGCTGGTCGCCCAGGCGCGGGCGACGGTGCGCTTCGAGACGCGGCCGGGCGAGCAGATGCAGATCGACTTCGGCGTCCGTCGCATCGAGATCGGCGGGGTGGCGACGGTGGTGTTCCTGTTCGTGGCGACGCTGGGCTTTTCCCGCCGGCTGCATGTGCGGGCCTACGGGCATGAGAAGCAGGACAGCTGGTTCGACGGCCTGGAAAGCGCCTTCCGGGCCTTCGGCGGTGTGGCCGAGGAGGTGTTGCTCGACAACGCGCGGGCGCTGATTCTGCACCACGACGTGGCCAGCCGGGAAGTGGTGCTGCACCCGCGCCTGCACGCCTTCGCCCGGCACTGGGGCTTCCGGGTGCAGGCCTGCGCGCCATACCGGGCGCGGACCAAGGGCAAGGACGAGCGTGGCGTCGGCTACGTCAAGCGCAACGCCATCGCCGGCCGGTTCTTTGCGACCTGGGCGGAGTTGGAAGCGCATCTGGAGGCCTGGACGAGGGACATTGCCGATCAGCGGTGTCACGGCACGACCGGCGAAGCACCGATCGAGCGTTACCGGCGGGAGGAGGTCCAGGCGCTGAAACCGCTGGCCGGCATCCCACCCTTTACCACGGCGCGGGACTTGGTTCGCCGGGTCGGCACGTACTGCGCGGTGGAGGTCGACGGCAACGCCTACTCGGCGCCCTGGCGGCTGATCGGCGAGCGGGTCCGGGTGGTGGAAGCCGGCACGGTGCGGGTTCTCTATGCCGGCCGCGAGGTGGCGATCCATGCCGACTTGAAGGGGCGGCACTCATCGACCGGAGGCCTTGCGCAAAAAATCGCGCTCCACCACCAACGGTACCCGCGGCGTCGAGATCGAGTTGGAGGGCGATCTCGTGGCGTTGCTCAGCCTCGGACTGGGCGTAAACGCAGCGAAGGCCGGCGCTTCGGAAGCGGCCGGCCTTCGGGAACAGGTGTGTTCGGTAATGGTGGTTGCGGGGGCAGGATTTGAACCTGCGGCCTTCAGGTTATGAGCCTGACGAGCTACCGGGCTGCTCCACCCCGCGGATGTCTGTCATGTCGGACGATGGATGTCGTGAAGATGTAAGCATGCATGCTTTCGGATTGAAGCGTCTCTTGTGCCTGAGCGACCTGGCGGCGACCTACTCTCCCACGTCTTAAGACGCAGTACCATTGGCGCG
>NZ_PDKW01000040.1:442977-510714 GCF_002573965.1 Azospirillum palustre
GCCGCCACCGAGGTCCGGCTGCTCGGCGTGTACAACGGCACGGTCCTCTCGCTCTCCGACATCAACCTCGGTTGATGGCTGGGGGCGTGAGCCCAAGCATGGTAAAAGAGGGGGGGCGCCCGCAGGGGCGCCCCCTTTCTCTTTGTGCGGACAGTCGGCTGTAGCCCGGCGCACGGCCTGACGATGCTTCGCACTCCGATGCCGGAAGCTGATCCACGGTAAGCGGTGTTCTGGCTCCACCTTTCGACGGGATCAGGGCGGAGCGAATCTCCCGGATCGCATGATCGGGAGAACGGTTTGTGTCTATGCTCGACCTTACGCTTGACCAGGAGCCTGTGCGGGTGCGCCGCATGGAGGTGATCACGGGCGATGTAGGGCGCCGGACCTGGTCGCCGGAGGAGAAGGCGCGGATCCTGGCCGAGGCGGCAATACCCGGTGTCGTGGTCTCCGAAATGGCCCGGCGTCACGGATTGCAGCCCTGGCAGGTGTTCGACTGGCGCCGGGAAGCGCGTGCCGCCTTCAGCACCAGCAGCACAGCGGCGAGGACGAAACCCATCACCGGGCTGAACAGCAGGGCCTGCAAGACGCCGAAGTCCTGCCCCACTCGACGCCGGAGGTCGCCTGCCCATCCGGCGCCATCAGCTGGTTGGCGAGGCCGACCCCGATGACCGAGCCTATCAGGGCATGCCAGGGGCGGCCAGCATCAGCCAAAATCCGGTCCGAAGTGGCTGGCCGAACAACCACCATCGCGATGGAATGGTTGCTTAAGCTATTGAAAATTCAAGAAAGCGTCATCATGCCATTGTCGTGATCGCCCGGGCGACGATTGCCAATGCCTGCTCCAGATCGGTTTTGGCAATCGTCAGAGGTGGCGACAGGGTCAGAACCGTTCCCTGCGAGATCTTCAGGCTGACCCCGGCGGCCAGTGCCGCATAGAAGGCCGCCTCCGCCCGATCGGTACCGCTGCGGCCGTCATGATCGGCCAGTTCCACCCCGATCAGCAGCCCCGCGCCCCTGACGTCGGCGATCCCCGGCAGGGCCGCAGTCAGTTCGCGAAGGCGATCCAGCGCATGGGCGCCCAATGTCGCGGCACGCTCCGCCAATCCTTCGTCCCTGACGATGTCCAGGGTGGTCAGGCCGGCGCGGGCAAGGAGCGGGTTCTTCTCGTGCGTGTAGTGCCCGAGCGCACGGTCGGCGGCGATGTCCAGTCCGGGGCGGGCGATCACCGCGGCCAGCGGCAGCATGGCGCCGCCGAGCGCCTTGCCCAACACCAGAATGTCGGGCCTTGCGCCGAAGGGCTCGTGACTGAACAGACTGCCGGTCTTGCCGAGGCCGGTCGGGATCTCGTCGAAGATCAGCAAGGCACCGGCTGCGTCGCAGGCCCGCCGCACCTCCGCCCAGAAGCCCGGCGGCGGCACATAGGGCACGGCACGCACCGGCTCCGCCACCACCGCTGCCACATCCCCCTCCTTTTCCAACACATAGCGCAGCATCCGCGCGCAGGTCATCCGGCAGGTGTCGAGGTCGGGACCGCCGCCGGGGGCGGGGTCGAAGCCATAGGGACAGCGAGCGCAGGCGAAGGGTGCCACATGTTCGGTCCCCGGCAGCAACGGCCCGATCCCGTGCGAGCGGAACAGAGCCTCGCCGCCGACCCCGGAAGCCCCGAAGCCGGCGCCGTGGAAGGCGTCCCAGAAGGAGACGGTCTTGAATCGGCCGGTGGCGACGCGGGCCAGCTTCAGCGCGATCTCGATCCCCTCCGACCCGCCGGGCGCGAACAGCACGCGGCTGCCGGGACCGGTCGGAGCGATTGCGGCCAGCCGCTCCGCCAACTCCGCCGCCGGTTCGCAGGCGAAGCGGCGCGGGGCGAAGGACAACTCGTCCATCTGCGCCTTCAGCGCCGCCACCAGCCGCGGGTGGGCGTAGCCGATGTGATGGACACTGTTGCCGTGGAAATCCATGAAGCGCCGCCCGTCCATGTCCTCGATCCAGATGCCCTCGGCCCGGCGGATCGCCGACAGGCAGGGGGTGGACAGGGACTGTCTCAGAAAGGCACCGGCATCGCGCTCCACCAGCGCCCGGGATTTGGGACCGAGCGCGTCCGCCATCCAGCGTGCCCGTCGCGGCCCCAGATTGACGTCGCCTTCGGAACGGTCCGGCTGCATCGTGTCATCTTTCGGTTGGTTGGCCCATCAGCCGGCGGTCTTGCCGGATCTTGCGGCTGCGCAGGCGGCGCGCAGCGCCTGGGAGAAGGGATCGACCGGACCGAGCCGACCGGGCGCGAAGGGAGCGAGGTCCACCGCTCCCGGCCGTCCAAGCACGGCCGCCGCCACCGCCCGGCCGATGCCTCCCGATGCTGCGATGCCGGCACCGCAGCAGCCGGTCGCCATGAACAGTCCTTCCACCTCTGCAACCGGCCCCAGCACGAAGCGGCCGTCGGCGGTGTAGGTGGACAGGCCGGAGACATAGTGGGCGATCCCGGCCTGGAGCAGCGGTGGACAGAGCCGCGCCAACGCCTGCCAGCCATCCTCCAGCGTTTCCAGGCCGCCGTCGGAATCGCCGAGATCGAGCCCGGCGGTGTCGGCAGGAAGCAGCGCCGGATCGAGCGCCAGCGACCGGCGCCCGCGAAGCCCGAACAGCAGCGCCCCCAGTTCCGGTCGGGCATAGGCGCCGGCATCGGGCATGACCAGCACCGGCAAATCGCGGGGAAACAGGTCGGGGCGTGGTTCGGTGATCCAATATTGGCTGCGCACCGGCGCCTGCGGCAGTCCGACCCCGGCGGTCCAGGCCAGTCCCGCCGCCCAGGCGCCGGCGGCATTCACCACGACGGGTGCGGCGATGAAGCCCCGGTCGGTCTCCAGCCCGGCGATGCGGCCACGCTCCAGCCGGATCGACTGCACGGACAGGCCCGCCCCGATCCGGACACCGGCGCGGCGGGCGGAGCGGCGATAGGCGTCGGCCAGCCGGACCGGATCGATGAAGCCGTCCATCGGCATGAAGGCGGCACGCCCGACGGCCTCGGCCGACAGACAGGGGGCAAGCTGCGCAGCCCCCTCCCCGTCCAGCCATCCGGCCGGATCGCCGCTGCCGGCGACCAGGGCACGCAGAGCCTCGACACGCGCCGTACTTGCAGCAACATGCAGGGTACCGACCTGCCGCAGGCCCAGATCCTCCTCCAACTCCTGCTCCAGGCTCGCGATGGCGGCATAGGTGTTCCGCACCAGCGCCGCCGTCGCCGCATCGCCGCGGGCGCGTGTCAGCAGGGCAGCGGCCCGTGCTGTGGCCTGGGTCGAGGGTGGATGACGATCAACCACCAGAACCGACCGGCCCCCGCCGGGTCCCAACGCCCGCCCGAGGGCCCAGGCAACGGCCAGCCCCAGGATACCGGCGCCGACCACGACGATGTCGGCGCTGTCGATGGCGGCCGGGGCTGTGTTCACGGCTTCTCGCCGCGCGCCAGCCGCGCCTCGATGGCATCGAGCAGCGGCAGCGCCTCGGCCAGCGACCGCACCACGTAATGGGCGCCGGCGCGGGCCAGCCGGTCGGATGCCGTGGCATGCAGCGCGCCGCGCCGCGCCGGCGCCAGCGCCTGCCAATCGGCAAGGGGCAGGCCGACCTCGTTGCCGGTGTCGGCGACCGCGATGGTCCACATGCCGGCGTTCAGCCCCTCCTCGACATCGACCACGGTGTCGCCAATCTTGACGCAGGCCTCGACCGGAGAGACGGACAGCTCGACGACGCAGCGCAGAGCCATCGCGGGACCGGGGCGGCCGGCAGGGGTTTCGCCGGCGCAGACCGTGATGTCGGGCGTGTAGCCCTGCGCCGCCGCCACCCGCTGCACCACATCCATCACCGGACGCGGATAGCCGGTGGTCGAGCCGATCCTCAGCCCACGCGCCCGCATGGCGGCGACGGTTTCCGCCGCACCGGGGATCAGGTCGGAATGCTGCGCCACCACCTCCACCTGAAGCGGCAGGAAGGTCTCATAGATGCGGTCGACATCGGCATCGTCCGGGGCGGCGCCGTGGACGGCGGTCCAGGCCTCTGCCACCGGCGTCATCCGGGTGATCGCCTGGATGTGGTGCCATTTGGCCATGCCCATCGGACCGCGCGCCTGATCCAGCGTGATCGAGACGCCGGAGCGGCGGAAGGCTTCCATGAAGGCGCCGGCCGGGGCGAGGCAGCCATGATCGACGGTGGTCCCGGCCCAGTCGAGGATGACGGCCTGGAGCGGGCCGGTGTAGCGGCGCGAGTAGACGAAACTCATCGGATCGGGCTTTCGAGCAGGTGAAACGGTCAGGGTGCGCCGGTGGCGACGTCCATCTCGGACAGGGTGCTGCGGATGGCGGCGATGGCGGCGGTCATCTCCTCCGCGCCCAGCCGGCCGATGCAGCCGATGCGGAAGCTGTCGGCCACCGTCAGCTTGCCGGGATAGATGACGAAGCCGCGCTCGCGCAGCCGGTCGTAGAAGTCGGCGAAGACGAAGGCCGGGTCGGCCGGCATGCGGAAGGTGACGATGATCGGAGCCTGGAGATGGTCGGGCAGCAGCGTCTCGAACCCCAGCGCCCGCATGCCGTCGATCAGGATGGCGGCGTTGGCGCGATATCGGGCGCCGCGCCCCTCGATGCCGCCTTCCGCCTCATGCTCGTCCAGCGCCTGGGCGAAGGCGGCGACCACATGGGTCGGCGGGGTGAAGCGCCACTGCGCGTTCGCCTCGAAGCCGCGCCACTGGTCATGCAGGTCGAGCGACAGGGAATGCGCATTGCCCTTGGCGGCCTCCAGCGCATCGCGGCGGGCGATGACGAAGCCCATGCCCGGCACCCCCTCCAGGCACTTGTTGGAAGATGCGGCGACCGCGACGGCGCCCAGAGCCGCCATGTCGAGCGGCAGGGCCCCGAAGGCGCTCATGGCGTCGATCAGCAGGGCACGGCCACGGGACCGGACGATTTCGGCAACAGCCTCGATCGGGTTGAGGATGCCGGATGTGGTTTCGCAGTGGACGACGGCGACATGGGTGATCGCCGGATCGGCGTCGAGCGCATCGGCGAGCGCTGCGGGCGACACCGGCAGATCCTCCGCCGTTTCCAGCGCGGTGACGGATCGGCCGGCCACCTCGGCAATGCGGACCATGCGGGTGCCGTAAGCGCCGTTGACCAGCACCAGCAGCCGGCCGGCGCGCGGCACCAGCGTGCCGATCATCGCCTCCACCGCGAAGGTGCCGGAGCCCTGGACCGGCACCGCGACATGGCTGTCGGCACTGCCGCCGGCCAGCCGCACCAGACGGTCGCGAATGGCGGCGTTCAGCGCGATGAAACGGCCGTCGCGCGATCCCCAATCGCGCAACATTGCCTGCTTGACGGTGGCGGAGGTGGTCAATGGACCTGGAGTCAGCAGATAGGGCACAAGGTCGGACATCAGGGAAGAATCCCGAAGGAAGGAAGGGAACCGTGACGGTCGGAATGGCTTCATGACGCCGGTTCGCCTACCATAAAGCCAATCCATTCGACCTATGGGTCCATAGATGAAATCAATGAACTTCGCCCAGATCCGTGCCTTCCATGCAGTGGCGACGGAGGGCGGCTTCACCAAGGCGGCCCGCCTGCTGAACGTGACGCAGCCGACCTGCTCGCAGGAGGTGAAGGCGCTGGAGGAGACCTATGGCGTCACCCTGTTCGACCGTGGCAACCGTCAGGTGGCGCTGACCGAGACCGGCACGGCGCTGTTCGCCGTCACCCGCCGCCTGTTCGCGGCGGAGCAGGAGGCGATGGAACTGCTGGCCAGGGTGCGGCATCTGGATGGCGGCACGCTGGCGGTGGGCGCAGACGGTCCGTTCCATGCGGTGCCGCTGATCGCCCGCTTCACCCGCACCCATCCGGGACCGACGGTGACACTGGCGGTGGGCAATTCCCGGACCATGCTGGAAGGGCTGATGGAAACGCGCATCGACGTGGCGGTGCTGGCCGACGTGCCGGGGGATTCACGGCTTTTCGTGCTGCCGCTGCGGCGCGATCCGGTGCGGGTGCTGGTGCCGAAGACGCATCCGTTGGCACGGCGCCGGGCGGTGTCGCTGAGCGATCTGGCGGCGGAACGGCTGGTGCTGCGGGAACCGGGTTCGATGACCCGCCGGCTGGTCGAACGGGCGCTGGCGGCGGCGGAGGTCACGCCGGCCGCCGTCATCGAGATTCAAAGCCGCGAGGCGGTGGTGGAGGCGGTTGCGGCCGGGCTGGGCATCGGCTTCACCTCGGCCGCGGAATTCACCGGCGACGGGCGGCTGGTTCTGCTCCCCATCGCCGGGGCCGAGATCGAGATGGACGAATATGTCGTCTGCCTGCGCGAACGCCGCCGGCTGGCGGTGGTACGCGCCTTCCTCGATCTGGCGCGGGAGGTGGCGACCGAGGCCGGCGGGCCCCTATCCGGCCTCAGCGCCGCCGCCACGCCTGGGTGCGCGCCTGCAATGCTCGCGACAGCAGGGCATGCAGCACCCGCACCGCGGCGGAGGTGAGGACGATCATCATCGCCATGGCGGCTGCTCCCGCCACCTCGCCGGCATCGTCCATGTTCAGCACGGCGACCGAGGCCGGCTTGGTTTCCGGCGCATAGAGGAAGACCACCGCCGACACCGTGGTCATGGCGTTGACGAAGAAATAGATGGCGATGTCGAGGATGGCAGGCAGGCAGAGCGGCACCGTCACCCGCATAAAGGTGGACCATACCGGCACCTTCAGGCTGGCCGACACGGCCTCGAATTCGGCATCCAGCTGCTTCAGGGCAGTGACGGCGGTCAGGTGGCTGACGGTGTAGAAATGAGCCACCGTCGCCAGCACCAGGATCGCCATGCCGTGATAGAGCCAGCCCATCGGGTTCCACGGCGCATTGAAGAAGAAGATGTAGGCCAGCCCAAGTACCATCCCCGGCACCGCCAGCGGCAGGATCGCCAGCAACCGCACCGTCCCCTTCATCGCCGCGCGCCCCGGCGCCCGCTCCACCAGCCAGGCGCCGGTGAAGACGATGGCGGTGCCGGCCAGCGCGGTCCAGAAGGCCAGGGTCAGGCTGTTGGCGTAGCTGCTCCAGCCCGCGGCATCGAACTCGGCAAAATCATAGTTCGCCAGCGTCGGCGTCAGGTTGTAGGGCCAGAAGGTGACGATGGAGGCGAAGCCCGCCACCCCCAGCAGCCCGAGCAGCAGGCCACCGACCAGCGTGCAGAACAGCAGGGCCAGCCGGTCGCCGACCGGATTCACCCGCGGCTGGAACGGCACCGAGCGGGCGGACAACTGCGCCGTCTGCCGGCGCTGGCCGAACCAGTCGGCGATGAAGGCCAGCACCGCCGGCAGCAGCAGGACGATGCCGACCACCGCCCCCATGCCGAAATTCTGCAGGCCGACCACCTGCTTGTAGACGTCGGTCGCCAGCATGTTGGTGGAGCCGCCGATCACCTTGGGCACCCCGAAATCGGTGACCACCAGCGTGAACACCACGAAGATTGCGGAGATCAGGCCGTAGCGCACGCCGGGCAGGGTGATGGTGACGAATCGTTTCCAGGCACCGGCCCCCAGCGCCTCCGCCGCCTCGTACAGCCGGGCATCGGAGGTCGACAGCGCCACGGTCAGGATCATCACCGCATGGGGGAAGGCGTAGAAGACTTCGCCCATCACAATGCCGATGGGGCCATAGATGCTCTCGCCCATCAGCAGGCCGCGCAGGATGCCCTTGTTGCCGAACAGATAGACGAGTGCGATGGCCGGCAGCAGCGACGGTGCCAGCAGCGGGATTTGCGCCAGCAGACGGAACAGCCCCTTGCCCGGCATGCAGGTCCGGGTCAGGCAGAAGGCGTAGAGGAAGGCCAGCACCACCGTGATGACCGTGGTCAGCAGCGACAGCGTCAGGCTGTTGACCACCGAGCGCACCAGCGTCGGCGCCTCAAGAAAGGCGGTGAAATTGGCGAGCCCGACGAAGGCGCCGTCGCGGTCATAGACGCTGCGCAGGAACAGCATGCCGAGCGGCAGCAGAACGAACAGCGCCAGGAACAGCGCGATCCCGCCCATCCCCAGCCCGAACAGCCAGCGCTCGCCCGGCTCCACCGGCCGGCCGGATTGGCGAACGGTGAAGAAGGAAGGCTTCGGTGCGGCCACCTTCAGCGTGCTCATCATCGCACAGCCTCGAACACACGCAGCCGCTCGCGCGGCAGGGTCACCGCCAGCCGGCAACCGGACTCCAGCGACAGGTCGCGCACCAGATTGGCCGACAGGTCGGCGGTGACGCGGGCATCGCCCAGACCGTCGGCGGCCAGCCGGGCGCGGTGGAAGGGACCGAGGAATTCCAGGCTTTCGATCACCGCGTCCAGCGTGTTGGCGCCGCCGGCCGCGCGCACCTGCACATCCTCCGGCCGCAGGCAGACGGTGACGGCGGCACCGGGGGCCGTGGCAGACAGATGGTCGTCGGCGCTGTCGAAGCCGCACTCGAAGCCATGCTCGCCCAGCCTCACCCGTCCCGGCGCCTCAAGCACGCCCGGCAGGAAATTCATCGCCCCGACGAAATCGGCGACGAAGGGGCTGGCTGGCCGGCGATAGACCTCGTCGGGGGCGCCGACCTGCTCGATGACGCCGTTGTTCATCACCACGATGCGGTCGGCCATGGTCAGCGCCTCCTCCTGGTCGTGGGTGACCATGATGGTGGTGATGCCCAACCGGCGGTGCAGCTCGCGGATCTGGCGGCGCAGATGCAGCCGCACCCGCGCGTCCAGCGCCGACAGCGGCTCGTCCAGCAGAAGCAGGCCGGGGGATGGCGCCAGCGCGCGGGCCAGCGCCACCCGCTGCTGCTGCCCGCCGGAAAGCTGGGCCGGGTATTTCGGGCCGGCGTCGGGCAGGCCGACCAGCGCCAGCAACTCCTCCACCCGCGCCCGTTCGGCGGCCCGGCCCAGCTTCAGGCCATAGGCGACGTTCCGGTACACCGTCAGGTTCGGGAACAGCGCATAGGATTGGAAGACGATGCCGTAATCGCGCGCCGAGGGCGGCAATCGTGACACGTCGCGGTCGCCCAACCACACCGTCCCGCCGTTCTGCGGGTCGAGACCGGCGATCACCCGCAAAAGCGTGGTCTTGCCGCAGCCGGACGGCCCGAGGAAGCAGACGAACTCGCCACGCCGGATGTCGAGCGACACGCCCTTCAGCGCGGTGAAGGCGCCGAAGGACTTGACGATGGAGTCCAGGCGGAGATGGGGGGCGGCTGCTATCTCGGCGGTCATCGGCAATGTGTCCCGGCGAAAAACGGAAAGGGCGGGCGGGCGCGTCCAGGCGCCCGCCCCTGCGGTCGGCCTACGGCCAGCCTCAGCTCTTCGGTTCGGACTTGGCGCCGTAGCGCTTTTCCCAATCCGCCAGGATGCGGTCGCGGTTGGCCGCGGCCCAGACGAAGTCGTTGGCCTTGTTCATCGCCGCCTCCGCGTTCTTCGGATAGTTCGGCGTCTCCTTGGTCACGCCGGGATGGGCGGTGACCTGATAGAAGTTCACATACTGCTCGTTCGCCTTGCGGCTGGCCGCCCAGTCGGCAAGCGCCTTCGCGGCCTCGGCCTTTTGGGTGCCCTTGACGATGGCCGTCGCCTCCATCTCCCATCCCACCCCTTCGGAGGCCAGGATGACGTCGATGGGCGCGCCCTTGGTCTTCTGCTGGGCGCCGGTGTATTCGATGGAGATGCCGATGGGGTATTCGCCGGCCGCCGCCATCTTGCAGGGCTTGGACCCAGAATGGGTGTAGAGCGCAACATTGTCGTTCAGCCCGTCCATATAGGACCAGCCCTTGTCCGCTCCCATGGTCTGCAGCCAGCCCGACACGGCGAGGAAGCCGGTGCCCGAGGAAGCCGGGTTCGGCATGACGATCTGGCCCTTGTATTCCGGCTTCAGCAGGTCGGCCCAGGAGGTCGGCTTCGGCAGCTTCTTCTTCTCTGCCTCCACCGTGTTGAAGCAGATCGCCGCCATCCAGGCATCCATGCCGACCCAGGCCGGCGGGGTCTTGGCGTCACGGAAGCTGGGCTTGAGATCCTCGGCGCCCTTCGGCTGATAGGGCATCAGCATGCCCTGCGCATCGAGGATCATCAGGCTGGAGGCGGCGAGACCCCACACCACGTCGGCCTTGGGGTTGTCCTTCTCGGCCAGCAGCTTGGCGGTGACGACGCCGGTGGAATCGCGCACCCACTCGATCTCGATGCCGGGATTGTCGGCCTCGAACGCCTTCTTGTAGGGGGTGAGCTGTTCGTTTTCCAGCGCGGTGTAGACGGTCAGGCGGGTTGCGGCCCCGGCCCCCGTGGCGGACGCGACAATGGTCAGCAGCGCAAGCGCACAAGTCCCAGGCAGAGTGGTGCGGCGGATCATCAGGGAGCTCCCGTGGTCGGATCGGCGGTGTCTGGAGGCGTCCCGGAGCGGCCATTCGCCGCCCCGGTACAGGAAGCCTCTCTACGCCCAAGCGCCCGTTCACTCCCGTTAAGCTTTGGTGACGCCGGGTTGGTAAAAAATTCCCCGTGCCCGCGGCCGCGTCGCGTAGACGGCCGGATCGGTCAATCGTTTCGCCGGAACGTGTCAGCACCGACACCGGCGCCGATTTAGAGTCTGTCTGATGCTTATTGAAGCATCAGACAGACTCTAAGCTTTTGGTTTTCCGGGTGATTCACGCTTGAAGCGATCACACTCTAATCGGACTGATTGAGGCCCCCCAGAGCCCGCCGGATGACGGACCGCGACTGACCGAGGACCATGCCTTTCCAAACCGCGGACTGGTCGTAGAAGGCAGCCAGCATTTTGGTGCGGATGCGCTGACCCTGTGTCGAGATGGGCTCTCCATACCGGTGCAGCCAGGCATCCGCACGCAAGGCGTCGAACGTGTCTTCAATAGCGCAGACGCCAAATTCGAGCGCGATCGCCGTCACCTCCGCATAGGGCAGCAGGCGGAGGATGCCGATCAAGCAATCGCCCGACAGGTCGGCCGAAACGGAACTGCCGTCTGCGCTGGATGTGACGGCTGCGCCGAACCAACGGGCTGCCCGTGTGAAGACTGCGGTGTCGCGCCGCTCGCTTACGATCTCCTCGGCGACACCCCACGCCCCCAGCCCCGTGTGGTAGTCGATGACCACCACCCGGCGAGCGGCGGACAGGCGGCCGGTGAGAATGTCGGAGAGCGTGCGTCGTGCGCGGGTTGGCTCCTGACCACCGTAGAACAATCCCCGAGGATCGGTGTATTGCCCGCCGGAAACGACGGCCTGGAACATGGGGAACCCGTGCGCGCCGATGTACGCGCCGAAGACTTTGGCGCTGGCCGCCCGCGATTTCGGCGTCCACGTCCTGGGCACCAAGGCTTCGCGCAGCATCTCGTAGTCCGGGTTCTGCGGGAGGCGAGTTTGGAAATCGACCCAGTTGCGGTTGAGGTCGACGTTCTCTTCGGTCACGCGGCGGGTCCAGGCAAAACCATGGGGGTTGGCTGCATGAATGAGCAGCGCGGCCGTGCCCTCCGACATCCTCGCCGCTTCGCCGCTTCGCATCCAGTCGACCTGGGCACCAGAGCCGCAATACCCCTCCACGCCGTGGACTCCGGAGACCAGGGTCAGCACACGCGCGGCCTCACGCGGTCCGATCCAGGCGACGTCGGTCGACAGAGCCTCGCCATCCGGTCCGAGCATCGGACTGGCCAAGCACTCGACGTCGGCCTCAACCGCGTCCGCCGCCGCCCGGAACTTGGCCCGCGCTTCCGAATAGCTGGTGCTGAAGCTCTGGATCCTGTCGATGTTCCGCTTCCCGCACATTGGTCCACCCTTGGACAAGAGCGTCAGTGGGCGCGGTTCAGAAAATGCTTGGCGTACTTGCCCGACAGGTCATCCATCGGGACGATGAGGCAGACATCGGTCGTGTTGAACTCTTGGTCGATGACGGCGCCATCGCCAATGCAGCCACCGACCCGCAGGTATCCTTTGAGCAGTGGAGGAAGCCCGGCCACGGCCGCACGAGCGCCCAGTTGCATCACCACCGCATCTCCCGACGCTGCCGGCATCGGCAAGCGGTCCAGCGCAACGCGGCGGTCCGGCAGGGCCCGTGCCCGGAGAGCCGGCGGCGCAAGATGATGGCGGTGCAGATAGGCGAGCGTTGGCGCAAGCGCATCGATGTCCGTACCAGGCAGGCTGGCGCAGCCGAACATCAAGGAGATATCATGTTGCAGGATGTAGGCGGCGATGCCCTGCCACAGCAGCTGCATGGTCGCCCCGTTGCGGTAAGCAGGGTCGACGCAGGACCGCCCAAGTTCCAGCAGTTCGCCTGGATGATCGAACAGTGGAGCGATGTCGAATTCGGTGGCTGAATAGAAGCCGCCGCACCGTTCCGCCACCGATCGCCGCAGAAGGCGGTAAGTTCCGACGATCGCGCCCCCCATCTCATGGTCCAGCGCATGGTCGAGGATTACGAGATGGTCGCAGACGGCATCGAAGGCGTCCACATCACGGCCAGGGACCACGCTCGCGAGCGTGGCTCCGAGTTCATCGTGGAAGACGCGGTAGCGTAAGGCCTGTGCGGCGTCAATTTCCCGGGCGCTGGTGGCCAGCCGCACCTCGAAGCGCGCCGCAACTGGGGACGCTATGGGGGCTGACACGACGTTCAGAGTCCACGAGGCCAAGTGCCATCCTCCCGTTCATTCCTCCTCAGTCATGCCCGAGATACGCGACTCTATGATGAAGCGGCGGCGACGGTCGTGTTACATGACAACCGCGAAGGCAGCGTCGCCAGCGAACCGGAATGGCGGTCCGACTGGCAGCCGCTTACCGCTACCGCTCCTCGCCGTCGGCGATCTGCACGGCCAGACGCGCCATCTCGAACGCGCGGCCCAGCGCGGCGGGCGGCGGCGAATCCGTGACCAGAAGCCCAAAATCGCTGGCCGGAGCGATGCGGACGATGGCGGAACGCGCGAATTTGCCGGCGTCCGCGACCGCCACCGACCGGCGCGCGGCGGCCATGGCGACCCGCTTGATGCCGATTTTCTGCATGTCGAAATCCATCGGCGCACCGTCCTCATCGAAACCGGAAATGCCGATCACCGCCAGATCCAGCCGGCAGCGCTCCAACGTCGCGATCACCGCGTCACCGACCAGCGAACCATCGGCGCCATGCACGACGCCGCCGGTGACGAACACGTCGATGCCGGGCCGGCCGGCCAGCAGGCTTCCCGCCGACAGGCTGTTGGTGAAGACATGCAGCCGCCGCTTGCCGCGCAAGGCCCGCGCCACCGCCTCCGCCGTCGTGCCGACATCGAGGAAGACCGACGCCCCTTCCGGCACCAGCGCCGCGACGGCGGCGGCGATCCGTTCCTTGCCCTGCGGCGCGATGGCCTGCTTTTCGACATAGCCGAGCCGGACCGACTGGTCGCGCACCCCGGCGCCGCCATGGAAGCGCTGGAGCAGACCGACGCCGTCGAGCCGGATGATGTCCCGCCGGATGGTCTGGTCGGACACCGCGAAATGATCGGCCAACGCCTCGATCGTCACGAAGCCCCGGTCGCGGATCAGCGCCAGGATTTCCCGCTGGCGCAGCGGAAGACTCTGTTCCGGGTCGTGCCCTTTCCCGTGCGCCATCATGCCGCCCAAACCCCATGCCGGATGCTTGTGGAAGAAAACGATCAGATCCTTACAGCAGGCTCCCGGCGCTGACAAGCGGGAGCCATCGCCCGCCACGGTTGCCCACACCGGCGACAGCGCCGGTTTCCCGTCGAAATGTCCAGGAATTGCAGCCGGACGGTCACAAAAGGATCATGGAGCCGTGCTATGTAAGAAAACGATCAGAGCGTGATCGAAATCTTACAGACCCGGCACCTCATGCCCATCGTCACCGCCCTCTACCTGCTGTATCTGGCCGCCCCCATCGCCCTGCTCGCCATCGGGTCGGTGGGGCAGTCCTGGACCAACAGCCTGTTGCCCAGCGGCCTGACCGCCGGATGGTACGGACAGCTCTGGTCAGACGCCAGCTTCCGCCGGGCCTTCACCGTCAGTCTGACCGTCTGCGCCGCGACCTGCGCCGTCACGGCGCTCATCGGCGTTCCGCTCGCCTACGCGATCTATGGCGCCTCCCGCCGGGGCGTGCGCGCTGCCGCCCGCGTGCTGTTCCTGCTGCCGGTGGCGGCACCGCCGCTGGTGCTGGGGTTCGGCTTCATCCTGGTCTTCTCGTCGGACAGCCTGCCCTTCCTCGGCAGCGGCTGGCTGCTGGTCGCCGGCCATGTGGTCTCGACCCTGCCCTACCTGATGCAGGCGCTGGTGGCCGACATGCGCCATCTCGATCTCGTCACGCTGGAAACGGCCGCGGAATCGCTGGGTGCCGGCTTCCGCCAGCGGTTGTTCGGCATCGTGATCCCAAGCCTGCGCCAGAGCCTGTCCTCCGGTCTGATCATGGTGGCCGCCCTGTCGATCGGCGAATTCCAGCTGTCCAACCTGATCGCCGGCTTCCTCTCCCGCCCCTATCCGGTGGTTCTGCTCCAGGCCTTCTACGGCGCCACCGGCTTCGCCTGCGCCGGCACCATGCTGCTGTTGCTGCTGGCCGTTCTGTCCGCCCTCGCCTCGGCTTCGGCCGGGCGCGGGCTCCCCTCCAGAAAAGGGACGCCGTCATGAGCGTCGTCGTCGATTCCCTCGCCTTCCGCTATCCCGCCGCCGGGGCGGGCCTCGACGGCGTCAGCCTCGATGTGGCGCCGGGCGAGTTCTGCGCCGTCATCGGACCGTCGGGCTGCGGCAAATCCACCCTGCTGAAGCTGATCGCCGGCTTTCTCAGCCCGGCGGCCGGGCGGATCCGGATCGCCGGGACCGACATGACCGGCGTGCCGCCCCGGCTGCGCAATCTCGGCATCGTCTTCCAGAACTACGCCCTGTTCCCCCACATGACGGCGCTGGAGAATGTCGCCTATCCGCTGAAGCTGCGCGGCGTCGGCCGGGCGGAGCGGCTGAGCCGAGCCGGTCAGGCGCTGGAGCGCACCCGTCTGTCGGGGCTGGCCGACCGCTACCCCCGCCAGCTCTCCGGCGGCCAGCAACAGCGGGTGGCGCTGGCCCGCGCCCTGGTCTTCGCCCCCGGCGCGCTGCTGCTGGACGAGCCGCTGTCGGCGCTGGACGCCGCCCATCGCGCGGCGATGCGGGACGAGATCCGCGCGGTGCAGCGCGAACATGGCATCGCCACTCTGCATGTCACCCACGACCAGGAGGAGGCGCTGTCCATCGCCGACAAGGTCGCGGTGATGCGCGACGGCGCCCTGCTCCAGCTCGCCAGCCCGCAGGAGCTGTACGACCGTCCGGCCGACCGCTTCGTCGCCGGCTTCGTCGGCCATGCCAACCTGTTCGACGGCACGGTGCGCGGGCCGGATCTGGTGGAGACCGCCATCGGCCCGCTGGCCTGCGCCACCGGCGGCCTGCCGGCCGGAACCGCCGTCACCCTGCTGGCGCGTCCGGAGGCGGTCCGCACCGATCCGCCCGACGGCACCGTCAACTGTTTCACCGGGACGCTGGTCCGCGACCGCTTCCTCGGCTCGCTGCGCCGCTACGACCTCGCGGTGCCGGGCGGCACGATCCTGGGCGAGACCCTGTCCCGCGGCGACATCCGCTCGGTTCAGATCCCGCCGGGCTGTCTGCGCATCCTTCCCGCCTGACCCGCACTTTTCCCTTCCCCCCGCCGGCCCCGTCCGCCGGCCTCCCTGGAAAGGCCTGACCTGATGAAACGCCTGATCACCGCGGTCGCCCTGTCGGCGGCTGGCCTGATGACCGCCGCCCCGCCGACCGCCGGCACCGCGCTGGCCCAAGCCACCGCCGTCGAGGCGGTCACCGCCGGCGACGAGCTCTATCGGGGCGAACGCGCCCTCTACGAGCAGGCCCTGAAAGAGGGGCTGGTCGTCTCCTTCGACACCGGCCCGACCTGGGCCAACTGGGCGGCGGAGTTCGCCGCCTTCAAGAAGCGCTATCCCGGCGTCGAGATGACCTACAACGATCTCGGCTCCGCCGCGACGGTGGTGGCGCTGGACAAGGCGCGCAACCGCCCGCAGGCCGACACCGCCTATTACTTCGCCGCGTCGGCCTTCGATGCCATGGCCAAGGATGTCGTCGCCCCCTTCAAGCCGGTGAATTTCGACACGCTGCCCGAGGTGTTCCGCGACCCCGACGGCAAATGGTTCACCATCCATTCGCTGACCGTCGCCTTCGTCGTGAACACCAAGCTGGTGAAGGACGTGCCGAAGAGCTGGGCCGACCTGCTGAAGCCCGAATACAAGAACAGCGTCGTCTATCTCGACCCGCGCTCCACCGGCATCGGGCAGGTGATCAGCTTCGCCGCCAATTTCGGCAATGGCGGCGACATGGACAATCTCCAGCCCGGCTTCGACTATTTCGCCCGCCTGCACAAATCCGGCAACGTGATGCGGGTGGAGGGCACCACCCCCTACGCCAAATTCATCAAGGGTGAGATTCCGATCTGGATTTCCTACGAGAACGATGGGCTGAAGGCCAAGCACACCGATGGGCTGGGCGACGCCGTCTCCGTCGTCATCCCGGCCGAGGCGTCGGCCGCCGCCCCCTATGGCATCAGCCTGGTGAAGAACGGCCCCAACCCGAATGCCGGCAAGCTGTGGCTGAACTTCATCATGAGCGCCAAAGGCCAGGCGATCTTCGCCGAGGGCTATGTGCGGCCGTCGGTGCCCGGCGTCGCCCTGCCGGCCGACATCGCGGCGAAGCTGCCGCCGGCCCCGCAGGTCCGTCCGCTCGACGTCAAGCTGGCGGCCGACCGCAAGGCGGCGGTCGATGCCGGCTGGACCAAGGCCGCGCTCGGCAAATGACCGCCAACCGTCCCGGCATCGCTTGCCCAGGGTCCGGATCATGAGCGGATCGCCCATTCTCCGTCTGCTGCTGGCGGTGCCGGGGCTGGCGCTGCTAATCCTCTTCTTCCTGCTGCCGCTGGGCGCCGTGGCGTGGCAGTCCCTGGCCGGAGACGCCATCCAGCGCGTCTTCGCCCAGGGCGACCTGCTAGCGGCGCTGGGCAACTCGCTGCTGCTGGGGTTGGAGGCGGGACTGGCCTCGGTGGTGCTGGGCGTGGCCGTCGCCCTGCATCTCGCCCGCCTGCCGCCGGGCCGCCGCGCCCTGCTTCAGGTGGTCATCGCCCTGCCGCTGACCTTTTCCGGCCTGATCGTCGCCTACGGCTTCATCCTGCTGCTCGGCCGCGCCGGCTTCGCCACGCTGCTGCTGGCGGAGCTGGGCGCCGATCCGGCGGCGATCGCCGCCTTCCTCTATGACACGCCGGGGCTGGTTCTGGCCTACAGCTATTTCCTGACGCCGCGCGTGATCCTGACCTTGCTGCCGGTCTTCGCCAATTTTGACCATCGCCAGACCGAGGCGGCGGAATCGATGGGGGCCAGCCGGTTGCGCGCCCTGATCGACATCCTCGCCCCGCAGGTGGCGCCCACTGTGCTCGCCTCCTTCGCCCTGGCGACGGCCGTCGCCTTCGGCGCCTATGGAACGGCGCTGGCGCTGGTCGGCACCCAGATCAACATCCTTCCCCTGCGGCTCTACAGCCTGATCGCCGACGCCGGCGCCGATTTTCCGCTGGCCGCCGCCCTGTCGGTGCTGTTGCTGGCCGTCTGTTCCTTCCTGATGGCGGTGGCGGAGATCGCCGCCGCCCGTTCCGAGGCCGATCACCATGTTCGAACTTGACCGCGACACCAACCGCCTGCACCACGCCGGCCGTCTCTTCGATCCCGCCACCCGGGGCTGGAGCGCCGGCCCGGCGCTCACCAGGGCGGATTCGCTCGACCCGGAACAGGCGTTGCACTGGCTCCAGACCCGGGGCGGCCATCCCCTGCGGGCGCCGGTCGGGGTGATCGGTCCGAACGAGGCGACCGACGCCGCCCTGGCCGCCGCCCGTGCCACCGGCGCCATCCTCGCGCGCTGTGGCCTGACCCTGCTGTGTGGCGGTCGCCAGGGGGTGATGGAGGCGGCCTGCCGTGGCGCGGCGGAGGCGGGCGGCCTGAGCATCGCCCTGCTGCCGGGCGCCGATCCCGCCACCGCCAACCCCTATGCCGGCATCGTGCTGGCGTCTGGCATCGGCGAGGCGCGCAACGCGCTGATCGCCCAGGCCAGCCACTGTTTGATTGCGGTCGGCGACAGCTATGGCACCCTGTCGGAGGTGGCGCTGGGTCTGCGCCTGGGCAAGACCGTCTTCGGGTTGGCCGGCGCCGCCATGGTCGAAGGTGTGCGACATCTCGCCGACCCCGCCGCACTGCCGGAGGCGCTCGCCGCCCATCTGTTCGGGCTGGACGCCGGCGTGTTGCAGGGAGGCAAGTGGGGCAAGAGATTGCCCTAGGGCGTGTCATCAGTTAGGGGATTCCCAGCGGTAGGAATGCGTGATTCATAGAGGGTCGGCTGGCAGGAGGGCCGCCGGATGCGACGCTATGCTTTGCGCGACGACCAGTGGGATCGGGTCCAGGATTTTCTGCCGGGGCGGGTGACCGATCGACTGCATCGGTTGATGGTCGAGTTGGAGGAGAAGGTCGGGTCATTGGAAACGGCGCTGGCCTCCCCTCCCCCGCCGCCGGTACCCCTGCCTGACAATTTGGCGGCCCTCTACCGGGAGCGGATCGACGATCTGGCGGCGACACTGGAGGATTCGGACCACCGGATTGAAGCGCGCGACCGCCTGCGCCCGCTGATCGAACGGGTGACGATTCGCTTCCGCGCCGCCGGGACCGGCATCGAGATCGGGTTGGAGGGCGCGATCTGGAGGCGCTGCTCAACCTCGGGCTGAGCCCAAACGCAGCGAAGGCCGGCGCTGCGGGAGCGGCCGGCCTTCGCGAGCAGGTGCGTTCGGTAATGGTGGTTGCGGGGGCGCGCAACCACCGAGAATTGAGGCTGCCGGCAGTCGCTGTTTGACCGGATGCAATGTTGTTCGAATGCTCCGGCCATTGGCCCGCCCGGCATGAGGCCGTTCACGATCTGGACGCGCTCAAGGTGACGCAGATCTCGCGGCGAGCGGTGCCAACGACCCGACAGGCAGTCCGAGGTCGAGGTCGACACTGTTGAGGTGGCGCGCACGAATCCCGGCGACGGTCAGGATCAGCAGATGATGTTCAGGCAGCAGCTCGCGGACTTCCTTCACGATCGGAAAGATGACTTCGGCACCGCGATCCAGGATGGAGCGGCCACCGATCTTGACGACCTGCAGCCAGGGCAGCAACCGGACCGGGCGCACGCCGGCGACCGGACGGTGTCAGCTCGCTATCGAGAAGGGTCTGGTGCGCGAGCGGCGAGACCGCATGCTTGATGCTGGCGCTGGTGTCGGGCATGGGTGGCGGTCCTCAGTTCGCGGTGATGATGGTGCCGACATGCTCGCCGGTGAACATGCTCTCTGGTGAGCGCGCGGGTGAGATTGCCGGGGACGAGGCCGTTCACGCGGGGGCGAGACCGTTCACGATCTGCACTTGGCGGACGTGGCGCGCCTGCCGGAGCAGGTCGAGGACCGGAAATTCGAGGATCGAATCCTGCAACCCCTCAGAGGCGGTTTTCAGAATGCCCTGATGCGGTTAGCGATGATGACGATGGCGGCGTCGAGACCAGAGCGCGCCATACAGACAAGGACAGCATGAACCCGCCGAAGCGGCGCGGTCCTGTGCCACTCATCCAGGCGACGGCGCAGGGTCGAGCCCGACATACGTTATATCCGATAGAATATATTGCGCGTGTGCGCCGCACAAGACGTCCCGCCTTCAGTCAAAGGCGCCCGCCCCGGTGGACGAGAAGGCCATCAATTCCTCGATGCAGTCGGCGACGATGCGTGACGGACGGCGGTTCGGCGGCAGCAGGAGCAAGGTGCGCGACCGGATCACCGGCTCGAACGCGCAGGCGACCAGACCGCGGCCGAGATAGGGTTCGGTGGTCAGCGGACTGACCAGACCGCAGCCGATGCCGGCCTGCACCATGGCGCAGACCGTCGTCGAATAGGGGGTCTCCAGCACGATCTTCGGCATCACGCCGTGGGCGGCCAGCACCCCGTCGAGCCGGCGGCGCGCGGTGTCTTCCGGAGCGAGGGCGATGAAGGGCGTGCCGTGAAGGTCGGCGGGATGCAGGACCCGGCGCTGCGCCAGCGGATGGCCGGCCGGGACCGCGATCACCAGGCGCTGCTGCATGAACAGCGTCGCATCCACCCCGGTCACGTCGATCTCGTCGGCCGCCAGCCCGACGTCGAACTGGCCGGAGGCGATCAGGTCCTTCACCACCGACGACATGCGCGCCTGCACGGTGATCGACACATCGGGATGCCGCAGCTGGAAAGCGCGCAGCGCCTTCGGAAGGACGGTTGTGCTGATCGCCGACTGGCAGGCGACCCGGATTTCGCCCGAGCCGAAATCGCGGATGCGGGCGGCGGCGGCGCGCAGATGGATCAGGCCGGAGAAGGACGAGGACACCTCCTGGAAGAACAGGCGCGCCTCCTCCGTCGCGATCATGCGCCCCTTTGCGCGGTGGAACAGCGGGAAGCCGATCTCCCGCTCCAGCTCCTGGATCGCCTTGCTGACGGCCGGCTGCGAAATGCGCAGCACCTCGGCCGCACGCGATGCGGTGCCATTGGTCATCACCGCGTGGAACACCTCGACCTGCCGCAGATTCATGGCACCCCCCTATAACCCAGGAGAATAGAGTAGCTGGAAATCAATATTGGACGAAATAGGCCCGTTGCCATCAAATCGGGGGCGTCAGTCAAAGGACGCCTCCCATGAAAGATCTCACCCAATGCGTGGTGAATCCCTCGGTCGCCGCCGAAGGATTCGATAGCCTCAGCGTGCCCGTTCACCGTGGATCGACAATCGTCTTCGCCAATGCCGAAGGCTATGCGACACGCGGGGACCGCGGGCACACCGGCTATACCTATGGCCTTTACGGAACGCCCACCACCCGAACGCTGGAAGCCAAGCTGACGGCGCTGGAGAACGGCGCCTGGACTTTCCTTCTGCCGTCGGGGCAGGCCGCCAACAGTTTTGCCGTGCTGCCCTTCCTGCAAGCCGGTGACAGGATGCTGATCGCCGACACCTCCTATCCGCCGGTGCGCGACTTCGCCAACCGCGATCTGGTCAAGTTCGGCATCGCGGTCGACTATTACGACCCGACCTCCGTCGCCGATCTGGAGCGGCGGATCGACGGACGCACCAAGGTCGTGTGGTGCGAATCGCCCGGCTCCACCACCATGGAGGTCCAGGATCTGCCGGCCATCGCGGCGGTGGCACACCGTCACGGCGCGCTGGTCGGCTGCGACAACACCTGGGCCACCCCGCTGAACTTCAAGCCGCTGGACCATGGCGCCGATCTGGTGACGGAAGCGCTGACCAAGTATATCGGCGGCCATTCCGACCTGCTGATGGGGTCGCTCACCGTACGGAACGAGGCCCTGATCGCGCCGATCCGCAGCGCCCTCGGCCGCTACGGGATCGGCGTTTCGCCCGACGATGCCTCGCTGGTGCTGCGGGGGATGGAGACACTGGGCGTTCGGATGCGGCAGGCATCCGACGGGGCGATGGCCCTGGCCGAACGGCTGGCCGCTCATCCGCTGGTAGCGGAGGTGCTGTATCCGCCGCTCCCCGCCTCTCCCGGCCATGCGGTGTGGAAGCGCGACTTCCTGGGGGCCAGCGGCGTCTTCGGCGTCGTATTCACGCCCGCGGCGACTCCCCACGTCTCGCCGTCGCTGGACGCTCTGCGGACCTTCGCCATCGGCGCCTCGTGGGGCGGCACACGCAGCCTGATGGCGCCGATGCCGGTCAGGCGCAACCGCACCGCCCGGCCATGGACCGGCGAGGATCTGATCCTGCGCATCAGCGTCGGGCTGGAGGATCCGTCCGACCTGCACGACGACCTCACCGCCTTCCTCGACGACATCGCCGCACGGACGGCCGGGGCGCGGGCCGCCTGACGGCGGCCGACACACACGCACCGCCGGCAATGGCGGGCGGACAACAAGCAAGACGACGAACAGGGGTTTCCCGCATGACCGAACAGACACCGGGCCGGCGCCGCGCCGCCCGCCTCACCATCGCGACGACCGCGGCAGTCCTGGCCCTCGCCGCTGCGACGCTTCCGGCGAAGGCCGGAACCACGCTCGACGCCGTGAAGGCGCGCGGCAAAGTGATCTGTGCCGCCAGTTCCGGCACCATCGGCTTCAGCGCGCCGGACGACAAGGGCTATTGGCGCGGCCTGGACGTCGAGACCTGCCGCGCGGTGGCGGTCGCCGTGTTCAACGACAAGGAAAAGGCAGAATTCGTGCCGCTCAGCGGCCAGCAGCGGATCCCGGCCCTACAGAGCGGCGAGATCGACATCCTGCCCCGCACCCTGACCTGGACGATCCAGCGCGACGGCAACGGCATCAACTTCACCACCCCCAACTATTACGAGTTCACCGGATTCCTGATGCCGAAAAACCTCGGCGTCACCAAGGTTCAGGACATGAAGGGCGCGTCGGTGTGCGTCCAGACCGGCTCGACCACCGAAGTGGTGGTGAACGACGTGTCGCGCGAGCATCAGCTCGGGCTGACGACCGTGGTCTTCGACAGCGTGTCGGCGCTGCGGCAGGCCTTCTTCTCCGGCCGCTGCGACGCGCTGATCACCGACGCGGCGGCACTCGCCTCCATCCGCGCCACCCAGGCGAAGAACCCGGCCGACTATGTCATCTTCCCGGCCACCCCCTACATGGATGCGCTGACCCCGGCGGTGCGGCATGGCGACGACCAGTGGATGGACATCGTCACCTGGTCGTTCCAGGCGCTGACCGCGGCGGAGATGTTCGGCATCACCCAGGCCAACATCGATCAGAAGCTCGGCTCCGGCGATCCGCGCATCCGCCGCTTCCTGGGGGTGGAGCCCGGCAACGGCACGGCGATCGGGCTGGACGACAAATTCGCCTACAACATCGTCAAGCAGCTCGGGAACTATGGCGAGATCTTCGACCGCAACCTCGGCGCCGGCAGCCCGCTGAAGATCGACCGCGGCTACAACCGCCTGTTCCGCGACGGCGGGCTGATGTTCCCGCTGGCCTTCCAGTAAGCCCCTCGCATCCGCACGGCAACCGGGAGATCGGTCCATGCTCGCCGCCCTTTGGGACAGCCCGCGCCTCCGGGCCTGGGCCGGCCAGGCGCTTCTGCTGTTCCTCTTCGTCGGGACCCTGGTCTGGCTCGCCGCCAACACGGTGGAGAATCTGGCCGTCCGCAGCATCCGCGTCGGCTTCGACTTCCTCGCCCGCCCGGCCAACTTTCCGATCTCGGAAAGCGTGGTTCCCTACAGCCCGATGGACAGCTTCGCCTGGGCCTATGTGGTCGGGATCGGCAACACCCTGATGATCTCGGCGATGGCGATCCTGTCCGCCACCCTGCTCGGCCTGCTCGTCGGGCTGGCCCGGCGGGCCAGGCACCCGATGCTGTCGGGGGTGGCCGGCGTCTTCGTCACGGCGGTCCGCAACACGCCGCTGATCGTGCAGCTGCTGTTCTGGTACGCGCTCGTCACCACGGCCCTGCCGGCCCCGCGCAATGCGCTGCACCCCCTGCCCTACATCTATCTGTCGCAGCGCGGCCTCTATCTGCCGGGCATCGACTGGAGCGGCAACGGCTGGGGCTTCGCGGCCGGGACGGCGGGCATCCTCGTGGCCGCGGCGATGCTGGCCCGGCGGCTGCGCCGGCAAGGCCGGACAGCCCCTGCCCTGCCCGCCGTCGGAGCGGCCGCGGCTGTCCTCGCCCTCGCCTGGATCACCGGCATCGGCGCCGCGGCGAGCCTGCCGGAACTGCGCGGCTTCAACTTCAGCGGCGGGATGCGGCTGTCGCCGGAATTCGCGGCGCTGATGGTCGGGCTGGTGCTCTACACCTCCGTCTTCATCGGCGAGATCATCCGCGGCGGCATCGACGCCGTCGGCCGCGGCCAGTGGGAGGCCGGGCGGGCGCTCGGCCTCAGCGAGCGGCAGACGCTGATGCGGATCGTCATGCCGCAGGCCCTGCGGGTCATCATCCCGCCGCTGACCACGCAATATCTCTCGACGGTCAAGAATTCCACCCTGGCGCTTGCCGTCGGCTTCCCGGAACTGGGGCTGGTGATCGGCACCGTCATCAATCAGACCGGCCAGGCGCTGGAAAGCATCGCCATCCTGCTCGCCGTCTACCTGACCATCGGCGCCGCCGTCTCGCTGCTGATGAACTGGTGCAACGCCAGAACCGCACTGGTCACGCGATGAGTGTCACGCGATGAGCTGGCCGCTGGGAGAGTTTCCGATCATGACCATGACGACCGCCATTCCCGCCGCGGCAGCGGACGGACCGCCGAAGCGCCGCCGCACCCCGATCCTGCAAATCCTGTTCGGCGACCTGCTCGCGGCCGGCTTGACCGTGATGACCGGCGCCCTCGTCCTGGCGCTCTTGCCGGCGCTGCGCTGGGGCGTGCTGGATGCCGTGTGGAGTACGGCCGATCCCGGCCGCTGCGGTGCCGGCGGCGCCTGCTGGGCCTTCGTCGCCGCCAAGATCCGCTTCATCCTGTTCGGCGTCTATCCCGCCGACGAGCAGTGGCGGCCGCTGGCCGTGATCGGTCTGGTTCTGGCGATGGTGCTGGTGTCGCTGCCGCCCCGCCATTGGGGGCGCCGCCTGCTGACGGGCTGGGCGGTGGCAATCGGCGCGATGCTGGCGCTGATGTGGGGCGGATTCGCCGGCCTGCCCTTCGTCTCCACCGCCAACTGGGGCGGCCTGCCGGTCACGCTGCTGCTGGCGATCCTCTCGCTGGGGCTGGGGTTTCCGGTCGCCGTCACGCTGGCGCTCGGCCGCCGCTCCAGGGTGCCGGTCCCGCGCTTCCTGTCGGTACTGGTGATCGAGACCATCCGCGGCATGCCGCTGGTCGGGCTGCTCTTCATCTCCTCGATCATGATGCCGCTGCTGCTGCCGGCCGGCTGGTCGGTCGACAAGCTGGGCCGCACGCTCGCCGCCCTGACCATCTTCGCCGCCGCCTACCTGGCGGAGGTGATCCGCGGCGGCCTTCAGGGCGTTCCCGGCGGACAGATGGAGGCGGCCCGCGCGCTCGGCATCCCGGTGTGGAAGGCGGTGTGGCATGTCGTGCTGCCCCAGGCGATCCAGAAGGTCATCCCGCCGCTGACCAACACCGCCATCGTCATGGTCAAGAACACCAGCCTCGTGCTGATCGTCGGCGTCTTCGACATGCTGAGCGCCGCGCGCACCGCAGCCTCCGATCCGGTCTGGCCGGCTCCCTATGCGGAAAGCTACCTGTTCGTGGGGGCGGTCTATTTCCTCATCTGCTTCGCCATCTCGCTCTACGCCCGCTGGCTGGAAGGCCGCGTTCAGGAAAAGGACCTCCGCTGATGACCACCTCTGCTACTGCTCCCGCTGCCACAAGCCCCGCCATCCTGATTGAGGCGGTCGACAAGTGGTACGGCACCTTCCAGGTTCTCGATCAGGTCAGCCTGACGGTTGCGACGGGAGAACGCATCGTCGTCTGCGGCCCGTCGGGGTCCGGCAAATCGACGCTGATCCGCTGCATCAACCGGCTGGAGGAGCATCAGGCCGGCCGCATCGCCGTCAACGGGGTGGAGCTGACCGACAGCGTGCGCAACATCGACGCCGTCCGCCGCGGCGTCGGCATGGTGTTCCAGCACTTCAACCTGTTTCCCCATCTGTCGATCCTCGACAACTGCGCCCTGCCGCAGATGCTGGCGCGCGGCACCCCGCGCCGGGAGGCCGAGGACCGGGCGATGCAACTGCTGCGGCGCGTCCGCATCGCCGAGCAGGCGGCGAAATTCCCCGGCCAGCTTTCCGGGGGGCAACAGCAGCGGGTGGCCATCGCCCGCGCCCTGTGCATGGAGCCGCAGGTGATGCTGTTCGACGAGCCGACCTCGGCGCTCGATCCGGAGATGGTGAAGGAGGTGCTGGAGACCATGGTGTCGCTGGCCGAGGACGGCATGACCATGATCGTGGTGACGCACGAGATGGGCTTCGCCCGCCGCGTCGCCGACCGGGTGGTCTTCATGGATACGGGACGGATCGTCGAATGCGCCGGGCCCGACGAGTTCTTCGACTCCCCGCGCCATGAGCGGACCCGCAGCTTCCTGCATCAGATCCTCCATTGAGGAGGGTATGGGCGAATCACCCTGCCACCGCCGAACTGCTTGATTGAATGGGGCGGCGCGTGGCCGATGTCTTCGGTCTTCCGCAACAGGTGGCTTTCCCGTATGGCTCCCCGCGGACCGCCCGAGGATGGCGATCCGACGACCCGATTGAAGTGACCGGGGAGCATCCGGGCAGGTTCGCGATCCGCCCGCACCGATCCGTGGCAGCAGGATCGCGAACCGGTCAGTAGGCTTTCCTCAGGGAAGCCCCTGCTTCGCTCTCACCGTCACCGCCCTCACCAGGCGAAGCGCAGGCCGGCATAGACGGCGCGGCCATAGCCTGGATTGAACAGGGCCGATCCGGCACTGGCCGTTTCCGCCGTGATAGTGGACGAGATGTAGCGCTTGTCCAGCAGGTTCCGTCCCTCCAGATAGCCGGACAGGCCCGAACCCTGGTCGAAGCCGATCTTGGCGTTCATCAGCCCATACGGATCGACCTTGAGGGTGTTGGCGTTGTCGGCATAGAAGCTCTTCGGCATCCAGTCGACGCTGGGACCTGCATAGAAGCCGCTCGGGTGCTTGTAGAGCAGCTCGGCGCGGGCGGAATGCGGCGGCACGCCGGGCAGGCTGTTGCCATGATAGGTCGCACCGTCGAAGAAGAAGTCGTTGTAGCTATAGGTCAGGTTGAGCCAGGTGCGGTCCTCCCGGGCGGCGAGCGCCTTCAGAACGGCGACGCCGAAGCCCAGTTCCACCCCCTGATGCACCGTCTTGTCCGCATTGCGGACGGTGCAGGTGCTGTAGGGCGACGTGGTGACGCATTGCAGCTCGTTGCGGAGTTCGGAGCGGTAGAGCGCCAGATCCCAGGTGACGTCGGCCCTGCGGCCTCGCGTGCCGATCTCGTAGGTGGTTGCCGTCTGGGCGTTGAGGTTCGAACTCGCCGGGGTCGCGAAACTGTTGGAGTCGAAGGTCGGCACCTCCGCGCTGCGCGAGATGTTGCCGAACACCTGCCAATCCGGATCGACGTCCCACAGAATCCCGACCTTGGGACTCCAGAGATCGTAGGTGCGGCGGCCCGACTGGTCGCCGTCGGTCAGGAACCGGTCGGTGCGATCCCGTACCGCATGGAGAAACTGGACGCCGGCAATCAGGGCGACGTCCGGCAGGACATAGAACGAGTTCTCCGCATAGGCCGAATAGTTCTCGGCCTTGTCCCGCGTCGAGAAAGCCAGCGCACCCTTGACCGCGCCGCTCAGGTTGTTGAACTCCTTGTAATCCATCGTGCCGTTGAGAGCGTTCGCCCCGACGGTCAGGCGGTTCCGGAAACCGCCGACGGTCCGGTCGTCGGTGGCGCTGACGAAGCCGCCATAGTCGTTCACGGTGTAATCGAGATAACGGTAGATCGGATGGTCGACATGGCGTCGGTGGTTGAAGACGCCGAACTCCACCTCGGTGGTGTCGAAACGCAGCGTGGTCTTGTTGGCGATCCGGATCGAATCGATGTTGCGCTGCTGGTCCTGGCGCACGAACTCCGGATCCGCCGACTTCGGCGCGTTCAGCGCTTCGCTCTTGGTCAGTTCTCCGGGAAGGCGTTGCCTCCAGCTGTTCGCGTTCAGATAGAAGCGCGTTTCGACATCCGGTGACAGCCGGTAGCCCAGGTTCACGCTGCCGCGCCCCATATGGCCCTCGCTGTGGTCGCGATAGCCGTCCTCGCGCTGGACCGACAGGTTGGCGAAGTAATCGAAGGCCCCGGAGGCGCCGCCCGTGCTGGACTGCCCCTTCAGGAAACCGAAGCTTCCCGTGTCGATCCGGCCGTCGAACGGCAATGCATCGCGGCCGGTCGGGGTGACGAAATTGACGGCGCCGCCCAGCGCATTGCCGCCGTAGCGCAGGGCGTTGGCGCCCTTGTAGACCTCGACATAGCGGTAGGCGCTCGGATCGATCTCGAACACGTCGAACAGGCCGTCGGACGTGTTGATCGGGATGCCGTCCATAAAGAGGTTCACGCCACGATTGCCGTAGTTGCGCGTCAGCCCCGAACCGCGGATCGACACCCGGTTGTCGATGTTGGACTTGGGCTGCGTCACGACACCCGGCACCCAGCCGAGAACGTCCCTGATCGTGTTCGCCGTACCGTTCTTGAAAGCCGTGTCGGGTACCAGTTCGACAGCGCCGGGAGTCTGCCGGATCCGCTGGTCCGCGTCCTCCGTCGTCGGCACGGTGAGCGATCCGGCGGAGTTTCCCGTCACGGTGACCTGCGGCAGCAGCGTCGGAGATACGGCATCCTGCGCGAACGCCGCCGGCGCCGCGCTCACCATCAGCGCGGTCAGCAGGGCCGGGCGGCAGGTGCGCCGCGGACATGGTCTTGACATCGAGGTTCTCCAGGGTAGCGCAGAAGAGCCGCCGGCTCCGCCCTGCGGTGTCGGTGCGATTGGGATTTTCAGTGGGAGCCGCCGCCGGCGAACCGGCGGATCGGCGCAATGCGATCAGCGCACTGCGGCTGCCGGACCGAGGTGGCGGGCCAGCGCGTTCGCCAGATCCAGCCGCTCGCGGCCGGTCAGGAAGGCGCCGACCGTTTCCGACCGGCCATGGCTGGTCAGGCGCAGGCATGGGCCGCCGGGCTGACCGTGTTCGACGGTCAGCCGCAGCCAGCCGGTCTGCCACTCGCTGGACGTGCACCGCCCTGCCCCGTCGATGCGTTCGACCAGGGTGCGGTCCGGCCAGACGCGGATACGCTCGGACTGCCGCCGGCGCCGTGCATCGCCGATCACCGACCAGAGGGCGAAGGCAAGGACGATCAGGGAATAGAGCGCCATCGGCCACGCCCCGAGGCGCAGCCAGGCGAACAGGGTGATTGCGAAGTAAGCGGTCAGAACGGCAACGAAGATGAGGCGGCCATTGCGGGTGCCGCTGTCATTGGGGGTGGCGACGGCGTCGAACAGCGGTTCGTCCGTCTTCGCCGCGCGAGCGGACGGGACGACGGGGGCGAACACGGGTGCGACGGCCGCTTCCCCGAAACAGGCGTCGGGCATGCGGAAGCTCCGGTCAATCGGTCACGGTGCGGCAATGGCGGGTCTGAAAACCCACCGATGCCGAAGACGGATCAACCGTTGGCCGGCGGCGCCCGGGCTTGAAGGGAGGACAGGAACCATCCGGCGGCGATGCGGCGTCCGGGCAGGAACTCGGGCCCATGCCGGACGTATCCGACGGTCACCGGAAGCAGGCCGAGCGGCGGCATCGCCAGACCGCCGACCAGGGGGCACAAGGGGCAGGAGCCATCGGCGACGCCCGCATCGGAAGGGGCGCCGTCCGGGTCGGCCGGGACGCCGTGATCGTCCAGAGCCACGGTCTTGAACCCGTCCGCCGTACAGATCACGATCCGGTTCGTTTCGGCCTTGGCCGTCGAAATCCAGGCGGGCATCCAGGCCCAGGAAACGATCTGGAACAGCAATGCGACCGCTCCGGCCAAGCAGCCGGTCCGCCACACCCGTCCCCGTCCGTTCCGCTTCAGCAGCATCCCGCTCCGCCGACCTTGAAACCGTGCCCAAGGCACGATGCGGACCACCATAGCCCAGGCGCGATACTCTGGACGAACGCTTTTTATACGAAGTTTCACGTCGGTCACTGCAAAGCGGATCGTCGCCCCGACATCGATCATGGCCCTTTCCAGGAAAGCCGGTCCTCCAGTATTCCGGCCCGGCATTCCTCGAAGACCGGGAGCCGCTCTTGACGGCGGCGGCGGTTCACCCTACCGTGGCGATGGTTATGGTTCCCCGCATCGCCAAGCTGTGGGGCTAAGAGGGAAGCCGGTGCGCCGCCCCCGTCAGGGATCGGTGGCAAGTCCGGCGCTGCCCCCGCAACTGTGAGCGGCGAGCCGCATCGTCCAAATCCGTGTCACTGGCGCCTGGCTCCCCTCGGGAGACCGACCGCGCCGGGAAGGCCGGACGGCGTGGCAACGACCCGCAAGCCAGGAGACCTGCCCTAACCGAACGAAAATCCTCGGGCGGGGTGCCCCGGTGATCGCTTGCCGATGCACGGCCCCGACCGTTCCGCTTTCCGCAAGCCATCCAGCCGGCATACCGCCCCGAAGGATCGGGGAATGACGCGCGCGGCTGCCCCCGCCGCGGCGCTCCCGACTCAATTCAGGGCAGGTTCGGAAAGGGAAAGCGGCATGCATATCGAACCCGGCGTCGTCGACGGCGCCAAGATTCTCCTCAGCTACGCAACGGCGGCGGGCGCCTTCGCCCTTGCCGGGAAAATGGCGCTCGACACCATCCACAGCAACGGCGGGGCCGTTTCGCTGGGACTGCGCAGCCTGATCACCACGGCTCTCGTCTTCTGCTTCTTCGAGGTTCTGCCGCATCATCCGGTGGGCGTGTCGGAGGTCCACCTCATCCTCGGCTCGACCCTGCTTCTGCTGTTCGGGTCTGGTGCCGCCGCCATCGGCCTCGCCGCCGGCCTGCTGATCCAGGGGGTATTCTTCGCTCCCTTCGACCTGCCGCAGTACGGCATGAACGTCACCACGCTGCTGGTGCCGCTGTGGGGCATCAGCCTGCTGGCGAAGCGCATCGTTCCGGCCGCCACCCCCTATGTCGAACTGAAATACTCGCAGGCTCTCGCGCTCTCCACCGCCTATCAGGGCGGCATCGTCGCCTGGGTCGCCTTCTGGGCCATCTACGGCCACGGCTTCACAGCGGAAAACCTCGCGGAGGTCGGCAGCTTCGGCGTCGCCTACATGAGCGTCATCATCATCGAGCCGCTGGCGGACCTGGCAGTCCTTGCCGCCGCCAAGGCGCTGCACCGTTACAGCCAGGGACCACTGTTCAACCAGCGCCTTCACCAGGGCGCCTGACCGGCCTCATCCCACCGGACGGCCGCGGCAGCGCCCGGCCGCCCGGTGTAAAGCCTTCCGGCCTGGATCACCGGCTCTCCGTTGTGGCTTGCCCGGCTTCCGCTTCCGTGCGATGACTTGGCTGCCGCAACCTTCGGCGGTGCCAGCCGTAAGCGACCATCCCACCGTGTTTTTGTCCCGCTCCGTCATGGACCGCGTCCGCCGAACCGGCCTTCTGGCCGGGGCGCTGGCGTTCGTTGTCCAGATGATGGTGTGGAGCGCGACGATGCCGGCGATGGCGCTGGACGGGATGCCGGCGGGGGCGGAAGCCATCGCCATCTGTTCCGCCGATGGCATCAAGACGATCGTCATCGGGTCCGACGGGCAGCCTTCCTCTGACGACGGCTCCGGGTCAACCGGCCCGGTGAAGGATCACTGCCCGCTCTGCCCGACCGTCACCGGTGCAGGGCTTCCGCCGCAGGCGCAGACAGCCGTTCCTGCCGAGACCATGGCGGCGGCAGACGCCCGGGCCCTGCCCGGCGCCGCGATCGCGGCCGGCTGGTTCCTGTCCAGCCTCCAGGCCCGCGCACCGCCGGCCGCCGGCTGAACCGGCACTCCATTTCCCTTTCCGTCCGCATCACGAGCGAAGCCTTCGACACGGCGTGACCGTCACGCCGGCTCCTTCCTGCGCGCTTGCACCATCGCCATGCCGTGATTCCAGGCGGGCGGGACGGCAGCCTGTCGGGAAATGGCTGCTCGACGATCGGATCTGACCCATTCTTTTTGAAAGTGCATTCTCCCTCATGACGCTCTCCCATGGACAGGGCGCGCTCCTGCTGGTCGGTGCCGTGCTTTCGACGGGCACCGTCTCGGCTCAGGACGCTGTGCAATTGGACCCGATCACGCTGTATGCAGGCGATGGCGGCGCTGTCATCGACGGCTATCGGGCCGTCACCACGAGCAGCGCAACCAAGACGGAAACCCCGCTGAAGGAAACGCCGCAATCGGTCGTGGTCGTGACGCCACAGCTGCTGCGCGACCAGGGCGTGACCACCATAGCCGAAGGCCTGAAGAACGTCAGCGGCGCGCAGGGCTCCGCACTTCTGCAAACCCCCGCTTATGAATCGACGATCCTGCGCGGCTTCCAGGCGGAAATCTATCGCGACGGCATCACCAGCTATCTGAACACCGGCGATCCGAATGCGATGGCCGGCATCGAGCGGATCGAAGTGCTGAAAGGCCCGAACGCGATCCTCTACGGCGGCGGCGTGGGCACGCCTCTGGGCGGTGTGGTCAACATCGTCACCAAAAAACCGCAGGACCGCGATTTCGCCACCGTCGGCCTGAGCTATGGCAGCAACGGCTACACGGAGCCGTCCTTCGACATCAACCGGCGCCTGAGCGGGGACGGGACAGTGCTGTTCCGGATGAACGGCAGCTACGTCCGGTCGGGTTCCGACGTCGATCTGATCAAGACCAAACGATACTCCTTCAGCCCATCCTTGACCTTCGGCAACGGAACGGACACCCGGCTGACGGTCGACGGCTACGTCTCGCGGTGGAGCCAGCAGGAGTATCAGGCGCTTCCCGCCTGGGGAACGGTGGCGGGAGATTTCCGCCTGTCGCGCGATCTTTATATCGGCGATCCGGACGTCCCGGACAGCCACACCAGCACCCGCAAGGTAACGGTGACGCTGGACCATGACTTCAACGACGATTGGTCCAGCAAGACACAGTTCCGCTACGGCAGGAACGAGGTGAACCAGACGACCCAGATCATCATCGCCAACGCCCCGGACGCCGGGCGCAGTTCGTGGAACCTGTACAATTCCTTCGTTCCCGGCAGGCAGAGCGAACTCAGCCTTTCGTCCTCGGTGGAAGGACGCCTGACCACCGGCGCGATGGAGCATCGGCTTCTGGTCGGCGCGGACTATTCGCGTATCGGCGACTGGTCGCTGATGTACATGGACATGATGCCGGTCGGCTCGGTCGATCTGCTGACCCCTGGGGCATGGCCGAAATGGGCCATGCCCCAGGGGTTGGCCATGACCGACGGCGACGCCACCTACACGACGGCTGGCGGCTTCGCCCAGCTGCAATCCACGCTCGGAAAGCTCCATCTCCTGGGTGGCCTGCGGCTGGCCTATCTGGGAATGGATTCGGTATCGATCAACTATGCCCGTAGCGACACGCTCAACGAGACGCGGATCCTGCCCCGCATCGGCGCCGTCTATGATCTGACCGACCAGATTTCGGCGTTCGCCAGCTATTCCGAAGGAATGAAGGCCAATCCCTTCACCTTCTACGCCGGCAGCCCCAAACCGGAATATTCCCGTCAGGCCGAAGTCGGCGTCAAGTTCGACAGCGGGACGGGGCTTTCCGGCAGCTTGGCCGTCTTTCGGATCGAGCGCGAGAACGTCCCCGTCACCAACCCGGCCGACCCCTTCATGCTGACCAGCATTCCTGACGGCCAGCAGATGTCGAAGGGCTTCGAGGCCGATCTGGTCTGGCAGCCGTCGGGCCCCTGGAAGCTGATCGCGAACTATGCCTACACCAGGGCCGAACTGACGGCGGACATTCCCAATGGCGCGCCCGCGGGATCGACGCTGCCGGGCGTTCCCCGCCATTCGGGCGGCCTGTGGCTGGACTACGACACCCGCACCGCAGACGGTGAGGGCTGGCGCGTGGGCGGCGGGATCCATGCGGTGTCGTCGGCCAACATCGACCAGATGAACCTCTACAAGACCGCCGGCTATGCCACGATCGACGCGTCGGCCAGCTACACCGGCGATCGGTTCTCGGTCGGGCTCTTCGCCAAGAACCTGACCGACCGCAATTACTTCACGCCGTATTACAGGTATCTTGACGGACGCGCGGCGCGTGGCGAAGGCCGGAAAATCCTTCTCAACGTCACCAAGACCTTCTGAGGAAAAGACAGGCACCGGATGGCGGCGCCGGCCTTGCGGGGCCGGCCCTGCCGGACAGCCCGATGTCCCTTTCCGGAGTAATGACTTGCCCGGATCCGTGTTCCGTGCAATGACTTGACCGTCTCGCCCGATGGCGGCCCCCCAGGAGCAAACGGGTCCCGTGCTTCGTCTACGCCCCCTCATCGACCGCATCCGCCGGGCTGGCCTTATGGCCGGCGCGCTGGCGTTTGTGCTGCAGATGATGGTGTGGAGCATGGTGATGCCGGCGATGGCGCTGGATGGAGCCCCGGCGGGTGCCGAAGCCGTCACCATCTGTTCGGTGGATGGCTTCAAGACGGTGTTCATCGGGTCCGACGGCCAGCCGGTCGCCCCTGAAGACGGCTCCGGCTCCGGCAGTGCCGCGAAGGATCACTGCCCGCTCTGCCCGACCGTCACCGGCGCCGGGCTCCCGCCGCAGGTGCAGACGGCCGGTCCCGCCGAGAGCATGGCGATGGCCGATGCCCGGACCCTGCCCGGCGACGTGATCGCGGCCGGCTGGTTCCTGTCAAGCCTCCAGGCCCGCGCACCGCCTGCCGCCGGCTGAGCCGGCGCTCCCTTCCCTTTCCGTCCGCAATCCTGACGGCGCGTCCACCGCGTGGCATCCCGATGCCGCGGTCCATGGACCTGCCTGGATTTCCCGCGTGACGGTCAGAAAGCCCCGGCATCTCTCCCGCGGTCGCCTGCGGCCCGTCCGAGCAAACCAAGCCTCCTCCGTGCCGGGGATCCGCCATCGTGCGGACTCAATACAAACGGAAAGGATGGCGTGGCCGCCACCTCCCGCTCATTGAACCCATTCGCGCGGCCTTGTCCGCGAAACCATCCGCCATGACCGACGCCCTGCCCTTTCCGGACCGACCGCCGCGCGCCGCCATCGGCCGCGCCGCGCCCGGCCGGCTGCGCAAGGCACGGCTGCGCAACGCATGGCGGGATGGCGGCTCCAGCCTCTTCACACGGCTGCGCATCGGCGCCCTGGCCTGTCTGGCTCTGCTGACCCTGCAAATCCTGGCCGCCGGCCAGCCGCAGCCGTCCGCCGGCTCCGCGTCCGCCGATTTCACACTGCCATTCGCGCAGGACCTGCTCGGCGACCGCATCGTCATCTGCACCTCCGCCGGCCTCGTCGTCATCGACCGGCGGACCGGCGAGCGCATCACCGCCGAAACCGCGCCAGGCCGGCGCAGCGACGGGGCACCCGCCGGCGATGGGCATGACGGCGCCTTCTGCCTGTTCTGCCTGCCGCTGCTGCACGGCAACAGCCAGACTCCGCCCCCCGTCGAATGTCCGGTGCCGGCGTCGCGTCCCGTCCTGTGGCGCCCCATTCCCGCGTCCTCCGCCCCGCTCCCAGGTCGGCCTTCGGGCAGCGCCTGGCCGCGCGGACCACCCCCGTTCCCGCCCCCGTCTCCAGCGATCTGACCGAGCCGCCATCCAGACAGCCGCGCCGGCCCATCGGGCCGAACGCCTTCTCCTTGTCCGAAAGGACCCGACATGAGCATGCGAGGCGACGGCGGAGCATCCGCTCCGCCCTCCGATCCCTGCCGCCCGGCGGCCCGGTCACGCTTCTTCCCCTCCCCGCTCTCCCGCACCATCACGGCGACCCTGCTGGTCAAGCTGTGCGTGGTCGTGGCGATGCGGATGTTCCTGTTCGACGGCGCGCACCGCCCGGTCGTCGATGCGTCCGCCATGGACCGCCATCTGACGCTGTCGGCGCCGCCGCGTTGAGGATTCGAAGACCCGCGATGTTCGATCTCGATCCGATGAGCCTGTCACGCCTGCAATTCGGCATGACGGCGCTCTACCATTTCCTGTTCGTGCCCCTGACGCTGGGGCTGTCCTTCCTACTGGCCATCATGGAAAGCGTCCATGTCATGACCGGCCGGCCGATCTGGCGCGACATGACCCGGTTCTGGGGCAAGCTGTTCGGCATCAACTTCGCCATGGGGGTGGCCACCGGCATCACCATGGAGTTCCAGTTCGGCACCAACTGGGCCTATTACAGCCACTATGTCGGCGACATCTTCGGCGCCCCGCTGGCCATCGAAGGGCTGATGGCCTTCTTCCTGGAATCCAGCTTCGTCGGGCTGTTCTTCTTCGGGTGGAACCGGCTGTCGAAACTCGGCCACCTGACAGTGACCTGGCTGGTCGCCATCGGCTCCAACCTGTCGGCTCTGTGGATCCTGATCGCCAACGGCTGGATGCAGAATCCGGTCGGTGCCGAATTCAATCCCGACACCATGCGGATGGAACTGGCCTCCTTCTGGGACCTGCTGTTCAACCCGGTGGCGCAGGCGAAATTCGTCCACACCGTCAGCGCCGGCTACGTCACCGGTTCGGTCTTCGTGCTGTCGGTCAGCGCCTGGTATCTGCTGCGCGGCCGGCACCGGGCCTTCGCCACCCGCTCGATGATCGTCGCCTCGGCCTTCGGACTGGCCGCCGCCCTGTCGGCCGCCGTGCTGGGCGACGAGAGCGGATACACCCTCGGCGAGCACCAGAAGGTCAAGCTGGCCGCCATCGAAGCGATGTGGGAGACCGAACCGGCCCCGGCCGGCTTCACCCTGTTCGCCATCCCAGACCAGCAGGCGCGGGAGAACCATGCCGCGGTGACCGTTCCCTGGGCGCTGGGGCTGATCGCCACCCGCTCGGCCAACACGGTGCTGCCGGGCATCGACGATCTGGTCCGGCGGGCGGAGGCCCGCATCCGCAACGGCCTGGTCGCCTATGACGCGCTGGAGCGGCTGCGCGCCGACCGCGGCGACATCGAGGCCCGTGCCACGCTCGCAGCACGGGCCGACGACCTGGGACATGCCCTGCTGCTGAAGCGCTATGTGGCCGATCCGCGGACGGCGGACGATGCCACCATCGCGCGGGCGGCCAACGACGTGATCCCCGCCGTCCCGCCGCTGTTCTGGAGCTTCCGCATTATGGTGGGGCTGGGCTTCTTCTTCATCGGCCTGTTCGCCGTCGCCTTCTGGCGTTCCTGCCGCCGTGACTTCGACCATCCGCTGTTCCTGAAAATCTGCGTCTGGTCGCTGCCGCTGCCCTGGCTGGCGGCGGAACTGGGCTGGGTCGTGGCCGAATATGGCCGCCAGCCCTGGGCCATCGACGGCGTGCTGCCGACCTTCCTCGCCTCCTCGGCGCTGTCGGCCGGACAGGTGCTGTTCTCGCTGACCGGATTCGTCCTGTTCTACACCTCGCTGCTGATCGTCGACGTGATCCTGATGCGCAAATACATCCGCATCGGCCCGGCGGACGCCCTGCGGCCTCCCTCCGCCGCCGCGCAGCCCATCCCCGCCGCCTGAGGATCCGACCATGGAAACCCTGTTCGATTACGAGCATCTCCGCCTGATCTGGTGGCTGTTCCTGGGCGTGCTGCTGATCGGCTTCGCCGTGATGGACGGCTTCGACCTCGGGGTCGCCGCGCTGCTGCCGCTGGTCGCCCGCACCGACGTTGAGCGGCGCGTCGCCATCAACAGCATCGGCCCGGTGTGGGACGGCAATCAGGTCTGGCTGATCCTGGGGGCGGGCGCCATCTTCGCCGCCTGGCCGGCGATCTATGCCGCCGCCTTCTCCGGCTTCTACATCGCGCTGTTCCTGGTGCTGGTCACGCTGATCCTGCGCCCGGTCGGGTTCGAGTTCCGCAACAAGTTCGCCGATTCCCGCTGGCGCGGCTTCTGGGACGCCGCACTGGTGGCGGGCGGGGTGGTGCCGTCGCTGGTGTTCGGCGTCGCCTTCGGCAACCTGCTGCAAGGGGTGCCCTTCCGCATCGACGGCGACATGCGCGTGTTCTACGAGGGCGGCGGGCTGCTGGAACTGCTCAACCCCTTCGGCCTGCTGGCCGGGTTGGTATCCCTTGCCATGCTGACGACCCATGGCGCCGTCTATCTCGCCCTGAAGACCGACGGTCCGGTCAGGCAACGCGCCGCCGTCTATGTCCGCGCCGGCGCACCGGTCACCATCCTGCTGTTCCTGCTCGCCGGGCTGTGGGTCGCGCTGGGGCTGCCCGGCTACGCCCTGGTCGGGACCGTGGTGACCGACGGGCCGTCCAACCCGCTGTTCAAGCAGGTGGAGCTGCGGCCGGGCGGATGGCTCGCCAACTATGCCGCCCATCCCTGGATGGTCGCGGCGCCGATCCTGGGCGTGCTCGGCCCGGCGGGCGCCCTCATCGCCACCCTGAAGGACAGGCCGGGCGCCGCCTTCATCGCCAGCGCCACCGGCATCGCCGGCATCGTCGCAACGGCGGGGGTCAGCATGTTCCCGATGCTGATGCCCTCCAGCCTCGTCCCGTCGGCCAGCCTGACGGTGTGGGACGCCTCCTCCAGCCACCGCACGCTGCTGGTGATGCTGGTGGCTACGCTGATCTTCCTGCCGCTGATCCTGGCCTACACCAGCCTGATCTTCCGCGTCCTGCGCGGACGGGTCGGGCCGGCGGACATCCAGCGCAACCCCTCCGGCCTCTATTGAGCCGTCCCCAACAAAGGAGAACATCGGCCATGTGGTATTTCGCCTGGGTCCTCGGCGTCGGCTTCGCCTGTGCCTGCGGCATCCTGAACGCCGTCTGGCACGAACATCACCTGCCGGCCACCGACACGGTGGACTGAGCATCCGCCGGCCGCAGGGCCGAACCTTCCTGCGGCCGGCCCCCTCAACCGGGCCGCCGCACGCCGATCCCAATCACGGCCCCGTCCCATCGAAGCTGGCCGCGCATGCACCGGCATTTCCCCCCACATCTCCCAATCGGATCGTTTCAGAATGCAGTGCGATCAGTCCGCGATTGTTCCCTTGCGCCGCGTCATGCTTGCCGGTGTCTCCATGGCGACCCTGCTGGTCGTCGCCCATGCGCAGGCGGCCGAACCCCCGGTATCCTTGCCGGAAATCTCCGTCACCGGCGAAACGCTCAACGCCGAGACCGAAGGCACCGGATCCTACACCAGCCCGGCGGCGACCCTGTTCGGCAAGCTGCCCGCAGCGGTCAAGGAGATCCCCGGCTCCGTCTCGGTCATCACCCGGCAGGTGATGGACGACTGGAACATGATCACGCTCCAGGACGCCCTGTCCCAGGCCACCGGCGTCACCGCGATTCCGAACGACGGCACCCAGGCCCAGTACAACAGCCGGTCCTACGGCATGAACGTCATGTTCAACGGCATCCCGTCCTACAACGCGCTCAGCGGATCGCAGCAGTTCGATCTGTCGGTCTATGACCGCATCGAAATCCTGCGCGGCACCGCCGGCATGCTGACCGGAACGGACCCCAACCCCGGCGGCACCGTCAACCTCGTCGCCAAACGGGCGCGCAAGGCTTTCGGCGCCAGCGCCACCGCCTCCTACGGTTCCTGGGCCAACACGCGCGGCGTCGCCGACGTGACCGGCCCGCTCAACGCCGACGGATCGCTGCGCGGCCGTGCCGTCATATCCAGCCAGCACAACAATTACTTCTACGATCACGCCAGCGGCGACCGGAAGCTGGCCTACGGCACGCTGGAGTACGACGTCACGCCGGACACCACCCTGTCGGTCACCGCCATCGTCCAGCAGGACCGGGCCTCGCCTTTCTACGGCATCCCCGTCTACAGCAATCTGGTCATCCCGAACACGCCGCGCTCCTTCAACCCTGTCGCTCCCTGGGCCAAGAACCATACCGACAGCTACGAGCAGGACATCGGCCTGGAACACCGCTTCGACAATGGCTGGGTCGCCAAGGCCCAGGCGCGCTGGTGGGAGCGCAAGTTCCGCTTCAACGACGGCTATGCGTCTTCCTCCATCAACCCGGCGACCGACACGATCAGCTATTCGAAACGGGACAGCACCTACAACTACGTCCGCCAGAACCTCGACATGTATGTCGGCGGCCCCTTCACGCTGTTCGGCCTGACCCACAATGCGGTGGTCGGCTACAACCGCGAGCGTTACCTGTCCAACAATGCCGGCGGCACCGCTCCGGTGCTGACCAGCATTCCGCTGTTCGGGATCGAAAGCTCCAGGGCCTGGGAGGAACCGGCCATCGCCGCGACCAGCGGCGGCAAGAGCGAAACCTTCCAGGAGGGCGGCTATGGTCAGCTGCGGCTGAAGATCGCCGAACCGCTGACGCTGGTCGGCGGCGGGCGGCTCGCGTACTTCACCACCAAGAGCCGCAGCATTCCGCCCTCCCGCCCCACCGGCTGGGTCCAGGGCGCCCGTCGCGACGGCGAGTTCGTGCCGTATGGCGGCGTCATCGTCGATGCGACCAAGGAGGTCGCGCTCTACGCCAGCGTTGCCCAGATCTTCATCCCGCAGACCACCACCGATCATACCGGCCGGACGCTGGATCCGCGCTACGGCACCCAGTACGAGACCGGCGTCAAGGGAGCCTTCCTCGATGGACGGCTCAACGCCTCCCTCGCCGTCTTCCAGATCGAGGACACCAACCGCGCTTTTGCGGACGCGGCGCACCCCGGCTATTACCTGCAGATGGGCGAGGTCCGCTCGCGCGGCGTCGATGCCGAAGTGACGGGAAGCCCGCTGCCCGGCGTCGAACTGACCGCCGGCTACAGCTACCTGTTCAACACCTATGTGAAGGACGCGACCAGCCAGGGCATGAATTTCAGCAACTGGTTCCCCAAGCACAGCGTCAAGCTGCTGGCCATGCACCGCATCCAGGACGGGCCGCTGGAAGGCTTCAACTATGGGGCCGGCGTCACGGCGGTCACCCGCACCGGCGGCAACGGCAGCAACGCGGCGCTGGTCCAGGATGCCTACGCTCTGGTCAACGCCCAGATCGGCTACGCATTCAGCAAGACCCTGTCGGTTTCGCTGACCGGCAACAACCTGTTCGACGAGAAATACTTCGCCGCTCTCGGACGGTCCACCAACACCTACAACACCTACGGCACGCCGCGAAACGTCATGCTGGCCCTGACCGCCAGGATGTGATGCGCCCGGAGGCCCGGCCGCCGCAACGGACGGCCGGGCTTTCCTCTCTCCGTCACCTGTTCGTCACCTCAGCGCCTGCCAGGGATCGGACCAGCGCGGATCGGTCAGCAGGGTCTCGTCGGTCAGCGCTCCCAGGAAGGCCAGCAGGTCGCGCTTTTCCTGCGGCGTCAGCCCGATGCGGGAAATCAGGCCGCTCTTGTGCGGGTTGAGGCGGCCGTCGCCTTTCTGCGGCCCCGAGCGCACCGCCCGGCCGCCATCGGAATAGGCGTTGATCACCGCCGCCAGCGTGGCAATGCTGCCGTCATGCATGTAGGGGGCGGTCACCGCCACGTTGCGCAGGCTGGGTGCGCGGAAGGCCCCCATATCCTCCGGCCTTGCGGTGAACTCGAACAGGCCGCGGTTGGGGAAGGGATAGGCCCCGGCGCGGTCCAGATTGTAGAGGCCGGTGTTGTGGAACGGCGTCTCCACCTCCCGGCTGCGGGCATGGACGACCTGATCGTTGAAGTTGAAGCTGCCATGGCAATGGTGGCATTCGGCCCGCTCGCCGAAGAACAGGGTCATGCCCCTCGTCTCCGCCTCGCTCAGGCTCGCCTTGCCCTGGAGATAGCGGTCATAGCGGCTGTCCACCGAGACGATGCTGCGCTGGAAGGCCGCGATGGCCTTGATGACCGCCGCCATGCTCAGCGGCTCCGCCTCCTCGGGAAAGGACTGGCGGAACATTGGCGGATAGGCGGGGTCGGCGCGCAGCCGACCCAGAATCTCCGCCCGGTTGGCGTCGGTCACGCCCATCTCGACGGGGTCGTCGCCGAACAGCGGGACCTCCATCTGCCGCTCCAGCGACACCAGCGCCGGGTTCGCCCAGGTGTAGGTGGCGTTCCAGGCGCTGTTGGCCAGAGGCTGGGCGTTCCGGTGGGTCAGCCCGCCGGTCGATCCCGGCGACAGCGCCCGCCCGTCCGTGAAGGCCTTCGCCTGGATGTGGCAGGAGGCGCAGGCGACGGTCCCGTTGCCGGACAGGCGGGTGTCGTAGAACAGCCGCCTGCCCAGCTCGACCTTCGCCGCCGACATCGGGTTGTCGGCGGGCACGCGCGGCTCCGGCACATGGCCCGGCAGGGACCATGTCCAATCCGCCGCCAGGACCGGCGCCGCCGCCCCCAATCCAAGCACGGCGACGCCCGCGGCCAGGATGCGCCGGAACCGGCCGGTCATGGCTTGGCGACCGGTTTGGCAACCACCACGAAGGCCGGAGAGGTGCCGGGCGTCACCGGCCGCCCGCTCTCCAGCGACAGGCCGAGTTGCCGGAACACCGGGCCGCATTCCGGGTCGGTCGGGCCGCTCATGCAGCCGACCGCCCCGCCGCGGTCCCGGCCCAGCGCGCTGCCGTCGAACAGCGACGACAGGTCGAGCGCCACCGCCTGCGTCGCCGGGTCGAAGGCGGCGACGGTCACCGGCAGACGGTTGGCGTTGGTGCAGGACACGCTTTCCCCGTCCGCCGGGTTGCCGGTGCAGCCGTTGGAGCCGAGATGGACATACCAGGTCCGGGCCTTCGCCCCGGCGGACTTGGCGACCCCGCCGTTCGGATCGACCTCGACCTTCATGAATTTGCGGCCGGCCTGCCAGCTCCATCCCATGGCGGCGATGTCCAGCGGCGGGGCCGCCTTTTCGGTGCTGCTGTGGTTCAGGGCGGGCGGCACGCCGACGGTAAAGGACAGCCCGGCATAGCGGCCGGCTGGCACACTGCCCGTGACCGTAGCGTTGGTCGCCCGCGTGCCGCCGGCGCATCCGCCCGTACCGTCCTCGAAATCGAGCAGGGCGACCGATGCCGTCTGCCAGTCATTCCGTTCCAGCGCCAGCGGAACCGCCTGCCCTGCCGCATCGATCAGGGCGACGTCCTCCACGTAGAAGCGCGCATCGTGCAGGGTCGCCGGGGTGCCGCCCGACCCGAGCGGGCCGAGCGGTTCGCCGCAGCGTGCCGGCTTGCCGTTGGCCGTCAGGGCGAACGTCACCGTGACCGGCATGCTGTCCGGTGCCGGCGTGGTGGTGGAACAGGCCGCAAGGCCGAGGATCGCAAGGCCGGCAAAAGCGGCGCGCTGAACAGTCATCGGGGAAACTCCTCGTTCGGGATAAGGCAGGATGGTGACCGGGTCAGAAGCGCGCGCTCAGCGTCAGGTTGACGCTGCGGCCTTCCTCGTAGGTGTAGGTCGTCGTCTGCGACTGCTGGTAGGTGGCGTAAGCCTTGTCGAACAGGTTGGTGACGCCGAGATCGACCCGGTACCAATCGCGGCCGTAGGTCGCGCCGATGTCGTGCAGCCCGTAGCCGTCGCGCCGTCGCAACGCCGTCGCATCGCGGTGCTGCTCGTCGACGAACTGGCCGGTCCACCAGACGGCCCAACCATTTTCGAAGCGGTAGCGGGTGCCGACCGTGACCTTGTCGGGCGGGGCGAACAGCCCGGCGCCGGTCGAGGCGTCCTTCGCCCGCAGATGCGAATAGCCGATGCCGAGGTCAAGGCCGCCGGCGGTGTAGCTGGCAACCAGCTCGCCGCCGCGGCGCTCCGCCTTGGCGACGTTCTGGTTCTGGAAGATCAGGCCGGTGCCGGAAAAGGGCGCGGCGCGGGTGTAGCGGCCGACAGTGGCCGAGGTGATCATGTCCTCCACCGTCTCGGTGAAAATGGTGGTCTTCAGCCGCATCGCGTCGCCGCCGGTCAACACGTCGTCGAAGGCCAGCGTGAAGCCCGCCTCCTTGGTCCGGCTGGTCTCCGGCTTCAGGCCCGGATTGGGCCGGAAGTTGAAGAGGGCGCGGGTGGTGCCGAGATTCTGGTAGGTCTCGCCCAGCGTCGGCGCACGGAACGCCTCCGAATAGCCGACGAACAGGCCGAGGAAGGGCTGGACCTGCCATTTCAGGGCGATTTTGGGCGACAGGCGCTGGTTGTCGGACGACGCCTGTCCCACCGGCTCCAGGCGGTAGCGGTCGTGCCGGATGGCGCCGGTCAGCGTCCAGTCCTCGGCGATGGTCACCTCGTCCTGCAGGAACAGGCCCTGCGAGATCTGCTCGCCATCCGGCTGGACTGCGTTGGCGACGCCGCCGTCGCGGTTGCGGGCGCGGTCGCGGTAGGCGTCGACGCCGTAGGTGATCCGGTGGCGCAGCCACGGCGCCATCTCGATGTGGGTGCTGTTCTGCAACGCGACGCCGGCGGTCGCCATCTCGATGTCGGTGGCCGTCACCCCGGCGGTGTAGGGCGTCGTCGCGAAGCGCAGCTTGGTGTAATAGGCGGTGGCGCTGCCGTCGATCCACTTCCGGCCGTCATCGTGGAAGGCGTAGCTGCCGGTGAACTGGTCCTGGCGCCGCTTCAGCCTCTGCAACAGGCCGAAGGCGTCGCTGCCGCCGGGATTGCTGGGCGTGACCAGAGTGTCGGCGAATTTCTGATAGGAAAGCTGGACCCGGTTGCCCTCGTTCAGCGTCGCGCCGACCTTGAACAGTCCGCTTTTCAGCTGCTCGTCGTTGGTCAGCCCGTTCCCCTCGCCGGTGCGGATGCGTCCGGCGTCGCGCAGGGTGGCGCTGCCCAGGATGTCCAAACCGCCGCTGCGCGCGGCGCCGGTCAGGTTGGTCGAAACGCTGTGGTCGGCGCTGCGGAAGCCGATCTTCGCCCGGCCTCCGGCCGTCCGGCCGGGAGCGAGGATGTCGTCGGCCTCCAGAGTGCGCAAGGCCATGACGCCGCCGATGCCGCCACTGCCGTAGAGCGCCGATTCGGAGCCGCGCACGATGTCGATCTGCTGCACCATGTCCGGGTCGATCAGCAGCGGCGTGCGGATGTTGTCGGCGTAATTGCGCCGGGCGCCATCGACGGACAGGATGACGCGCGGTCCTTGCAGGCCGCGGATCGTCGGAATCTGGCCGGCCGGGCGCGCGCCGCCGCCGAGATCGACGCCGGGAACCTTGCGCAGGACCGACAGGTTCGAGGCCTGGTCGTCGTCCAGCTGCTCACGGGTGATGACGGACACCGATGCCGGCACGTCGAAACTGTTATTCTCGCTGCGCGTCGCCGTGACGGTGACGGCTTCCAACTGGAAGGCGCCCGCCTGTGCCGCTGGGCTCTGCTGCTGGGCGACGGCAGTGACGGGACAGGCGATGGCGAGCAGGCCGGGCACGATGAGGCAGGACGCGCGCAGGCGCACCGAAAGGGTCGTCACGAATTGCGATCCTTGAAGACTGGCGGTTTATTGGAAAAGCGGCATGGATCGCCGGTCCACAGGCGGTGGAACCCGGCGGCGTCACGTCGCGATTACGTCACCGATGCACCCCGCGAGCGGGCTTCGAGCCGTCTGCCCGGTCGGCCGGTCACGCCCAAAAGATCCGCTCGCGCCAAAGGCGTTCGAGCGGCCGGGGCGGTTCCGGACGGTTCGGCGATGGACAGGCTCTGTGCGTTCGCTGTCAGGCCGGCCCGGCCGGATCGTTCCGGCAACCGGGCGGCCGCAAGGGGCGCCTTACCCCAGCGACGGGGGAGCCCTGGCCTGGAGGGTGGCGAGGAACCAGCCGGTTGCGATCTGGTTTCCCGGCAACGCAGTCGGGCCATGACGCTCGACATCCGACGGCATGACGACCGCCTGCACGGGAAGCACCCCCAATCCGCCGATCAACGGACACAGCGGACACTGGCCTTCGGCCTTGCTTGCAGGCGCTTTTTCCGTCGGCAACGCAGACGGCTGAAGCTCCGCGACCAGGCCGTCATCGTCCAGCGCCACGACCTTCACACCGTCCGGTGTGCAGATGGCCGCAAACTGGGTGGAGTTCCCACCGCCGGGCGCACTCCATGCCGGCATCCACGCCCAGGCGAACAACTGCACGATCAGTGCGACGGCCGCAGCCAACAGGCCGTGCCGTGCAATTCGCCGCATCCTGTCCGGGGTTGTCGCCATGTCCGGCTTCACGTCGCGGGGCCTGCCAAAATCGCCGTCGTCAAATCGCTATCGTCCGTTGCGGAGTAATACCATGTCCATTGTGGGTATGGCGAGGTCTATCAACCGTTTTGCAGCCGATACACGGTTCAAACCGGTGGTGCCGCGCGAACCGCCGGTCCCCGTGTGGTTTCCGCCCGTCAATGGCAGAAGCCGCTGTCAAGTGCAGGAACGACGGCGACCGGTCCGCCGATGTCCGTCTCGACGATCCGGATAACAGACGGTCGCAGCAGATCCACGACCGCGATCCGCCCGCCATCGTCGAGTGCTACATAGAATTTGGTTCCGTCCGCCGAAGGGGCTCCGGCCTTGGGCATTCCCGGCAGGTCGAGAACGGCGAGATTGCGACGGTCCCGGAGATCGACGGTCTGGATCGACCGCGACACCGCGCTCAGGCCGACGAAGACGCTTTGCAGAACGCCCAGTCCGAAGCCGCTGACCGGCGCCGTCAAAGGCAAGCGCCCGCTTTCCCGGTAGGTCCAGGTCGACAGGACCGACAAGGCCCGCCCCTCATCGACGGGAATCAGAACGAACTGGTTGTCCGGGCTCGGAAAAGGCCGCCCGAGCGGCGCCGGCAGGACGAGCCGCACGGTCCTGGTCAGCGTCCGCAGGTCGAACAGCGACAGCACGCCGCGCTCGCCCTGAACGACGATGGCGAGATCGCCACCGGGTGTTGCGGCGAGGTGGGTGACCGGACCATCGGATTCCATGATGCCCAGGCCTGGTCCCGACCGCCCGGTCCTGCCGTCGATCAGCGCGACCGAACTGCCGTGGGCGACCATCAGCCGCCCTCCCGCCTCGAAAGACATCGCCCCAAGACCGGAAAGGCCCTCGACGACCATGGCCGAGGCGCCGGGCCGGACCAGTTCCACAGCGCCCGCCGCCGGATCGGCCACTGCCACGGTCCGGCCGTCCGGCGCCATTTCAAGGAGAGTTGGGGAAACCGTGGTTGGATACTCGGCCACGACGGTACCGGTCACGGTATCGAACACGGTCAAGCGATGTCCGGTGCCGCTGGCGACGAGCAGCTTCGCGCCACGATCGAGGGCGGCGACGGGCCCAGGCAAGGCGGACAGGCGGATGCGCGAAACGACCGCATCGGTTCCGCTGTCGATCACCGCGATGTCGGAAGCAGAAGGCGATACGACGAACAGGAAGCTGGAAGGATCGGACGCAGCCGCACTTCCGCCGGACGGAAGGACCGACAGCGCCAGAAACATGACGGCAACGGATACGACACTCCACTGCAACAGGCCACCTCCCCTCGGCAAGGACCATGCTGCAATCCTGCGCCCGCGGAGATGGAACCGGAAACGCGACGACGGAGTGACCGCCACCCCGAAAGGGGAGGCGCCGGCCGACAGCCGGCCGGCGCCCCTGCCCAGTCTCAGTGGGACTTGTGGGTATCCCCCATGCCTTCATGTGCCGGTGCCGCAGCCCCGGCGCCTTGAACGTCGACCTGGACGGTGACCGGACCGGCCTTCTCGAAGGTCAGGGTCAGCGGGAAGGCCTTTCCCTTGACCAGCGGCTGCTTCAGACCGAGCAGCATGATGTGCAGACCGCCGGGCTGAAGCGCCGTCGGGGACCCGGGCGTCACCTCGATGGCATCGACCGGGCGCATCTTCATGACGCCATTGTCCATCAGGTGCGTGTGCAGTTCCGCCTTCTCCGCGACCGGGGTGGCGGCGGACACCAGCCGGTCGCTCTCCTTGCCCGTTCCGTTCAGAACCAGATAGGCGGCCCCGTTCTGGGCGGACGGCGCGGTGGCGCGGGCCCAGGGGTGTTCGATCTCCACGGAACCGGCCTTGTAGCCATGGGCCAGCGCAGTGCCGGCGGCGAACATCATCAGGGCCGCGAGTGTCGGAATACGCATGATCGTCGTGTCCTTCTAACGAGGGTCAGGATTTCAGTCGGGTACGGATGATGCCGGCGAGTTCCGCCGGCTTGGTGCCCGGCGGCACGACACCGGCAACGGCGCCGGTGCGGTCCGTCAGGTAGACGAAGGCCGAGTGATCCATCAGATAGTCGTCCGCCCCGCCGTCCTTCGCTTCGATCCGCGCATGATAGACGCGGAACGCCGCCGCCATCGCCGTGACCTGATCGGGGGTTCCGGTCAGGCCGAGGATGCGGGAATCGAACAGGGCGGTGTATTCGGCAAGCGCGGCGGGCGTGTCGCGTTGCGGATCGATGCTGATGAACAGCGGCTGGATCTGCGACGCGTCGGCGCCCAGCAGGTCGAGTGTCTCGGCGATGGCCTGGAGTTCGGTCGGACAGATGTCCGGGCAATAACGGTAGCCGAAGAACATCACCTGCAGTTTGCCGGGGAAGCTCCGGTCGGTACGCGGTTGGCCGGTCTGATCGGTCAGCGTCCAGGGACCGCCGAGCTTGGTCAGCGCTTCCGCCGCGACCCCGTGGCCGCTGCCGACTCGCTGGATCTGCCAGCCGACCAGTCCGGCCAGCGCAACGATGGCCAGCGCGCCAAGACTCCAAAAGAACCCGCGTCCGATCTTGTTCGGCGTCACGGCTTGACCTCCTTCGATTGGTCTTCGGGTAGGACGGGCACGTCCGTCCGGAATGTCGCAGGCCCGGTCTCCCCACCCCGGACCTCCAGCAGCAACGACCAGCGCCCAGCCATCGGCAGGTCGACATCGCCGGCACCGAACACGCCGGCCGCCGAAGCCGTCAGAGAACGGCGGACCGGCGCCAAACCCGCAGCCGGCAGGCTCCATTGCAGGTCGGCGCCGGCCGGATCGACCGGGCGGCCGTCGGAACGGGACAGGCGCACGGTCACCCGGTTGGGGCCGGGACGGGCCGGTATCACCTCGATCAGGGCGACGAGGTCACCCCGGCCAATGGATGTCGCGTATCCGGCATCGCGAGCCGGCACGACGTCCGCCATGGCCTCGGTCGCCGGTCCCGCCGGAGCGGTGACGGCGCGCGGCGGCGGCGTCAACGCGAAGGCGGCGGTGACGACAAGCACGGCGATGACGACGGCCGCTTCGGCCCGAATCGTCCGCCGCAACGCCACCGCTCCCCTGCCGCCTGCAATGCCGAGAGCCGGCGTCAGCCAGAACCGGTTGCAGGCGGCCAACGCAAGCAGGATGCCGACGGCCGCCATCTTTGCCAGCCAGAGCCAGCCATAACCCGTCGCCAGCACCGCCGCCGGCTGTTCGATCTGCAGGAGGCCGATCTGCAGGACGCTCAGCAGCGCACCGGCAGCGACGAGGAGTGCCACGGCCCCGAGCGCCAGCCGGGAAAACCGCTGGATCAGGCGCGCTGCCTCACCGGCCGGTTCGGTCCGCAATGCGACGGCCAGCGGCCAGAGGGAGCCGACCCAGAACGCCGCCATCAGCCCGTGCAGCGCCACCAGCGGAGCGCTCAGCCACCGCGGCGGCGCCGTCGCGGCGTGACCGGTAAGCGCCAGCGACACGGCACCGATCATCGCGCCGGACAGGAGCAGGGCGGGACCGGCAGCGTGATCCGCCTCCAGGGCCAGCCCGACCGCGACGGCCAGCAGGGCGAGCAGCGCCACTGCCGCGCTGACGCCGGCCGAGCTGGTCCATCCCGTCGTCCATCCCTGCGCCCAGATGGCCGGAGACAGGAGCGTGTCCGGCGCCGAGCCGTTCAGAACGATGCCGTTCAGAACGACGAGCAGGACAGCCGACAGTCCTGCCGTCAACAGGATCAGCCCCAGCCCTGGCCGCAGCCGCCGGTTCAACGGCGACCAGCGCCCCGAGACGAGCACCAGGAACAGGCCGCCGCCGGTCGCAGCGAGCAAAGCGCCAAAATGCAGCGCCCGCACCGCGACCGCGGCAAGGGCCGGCGCCGGCGCCCCCGCCGGTCCTGCCTCCGCCCTGTCGGCCACCTCCTCGGCCGGCGGTGTGACCCCGACACCGAACAGCAGCGTGCCGGCCGCCGGATGTCCGTCCGCCGACGTCACGCGGTAGCTGACGGTGTAGAGGCCGGTTGGAACGGGAGTCGGCAGCGCAAGCCGGACGCTGCCGCCCGGCCCCGTCACCGGCTTTTCCCCGGCGACCGGGCGGCCTGCCGCATCGAGCAGCTGCACAAGGATCGGCGTGACCGGTTCGTTGAAGGTCAACCGGATCTCGGACGGCGCGGACTCCAGACGGCTGCTGTCCGCCGGTTCGGTATCCGTCAGAAAGGCATGAGCGGCTGCCTCCCCGCCCACCGCCGCGGCGGACAGGACGGTCGCCAGAACGAACAGGACCGCGCGGGTGAATCGCCACGCCGCCCGGGAGAGACCGGATACGGCCGCCGTTCCCCGTGCAAGCGTGCCGGCGGCCGGTGCGTGCAGGTATGTCATGGCATCTCCGAATAGAGAGCGCCCAGCCGCCGAGGGAACTGGGCCGGCATGGAACAGGCTTGTCATTGCAACGCGAAGCGAACGGGAAGCGTGATGTCGATGCGGGTGCGGCCCATCTCCACAGGGATAGGAGGAAGCGGAGATGCGCGCCGGATCATCTCCTCCGCAGCCTGGTCGAGGATGCCGTGTCCGGAGCCTTCGACGACCGCCCAGCCCGTGATGGTGCCGTCGGCGACGATGGTGAAGCGGACCAGCACGATGCCCTCCTGACGCCTCTGGCGCGCGGCTGGTGGATAAACCTTGTGACGGGCCAGCCTTGCCTGAATCGCGCCGAAATAATCGGCGGCCTCCCTGTCGGATTTCGGGGGCGCGTCCGAGGATGGCGGCGCCGGTGCGGCCGCCTGGACCGCCGGTACTGCGGGAGCCGGTGCCGTCTGTTCCTTCGTTGCTCCGGCCCTGTCCGCCGGGGGGACCGCAGCCGGCGTCGGCCTGGTGGGAGATGGGGTGCGGCGCAGGGGGCTATGCGGTGGCCGGCGGGCGAGAACGGGTGGTTGAGCGGGCGGTGGCGTTTCCACTTTCGTCGGCTCCGACGGGACCGGCATGGAAACTTCCGTGACAGGCGATTCGTCAATTGGCGGCTCCTCAGCCGGCGACTTCTCGGCCTGCGGCTCGGCGACCGGCGGCCTCGCGACATCGGGCGGCATCTCCGGCTCGGTGCTCCGGGTATCCGATGGCTGCTCCGGCTCCGCCGCCGGTTCCGGAGCCGGTTCGGAGTGTGCGCCGGTGTCCGCTCCCACAGTCGAATCCGCGACCGGTTCCGATGGTGATGCCGGTTCCGCCGCAACCGCGACAAAGGAAAGCTCCACCGACACCACCGACGGCGGGGGCTCCGGCGGTGCATGGAGGCCGGTCACGAGCCCGATCATCCCGGCATGCAAGGCGAACGAAAGCGGCAAGGACCACCGCGCCGCCTCTGTCCGGGTGGCCAGAACAGGCGCTGCCTCCACGGCAAGACGTTGGGTGGCGATCAGCCATTGCTCGTGCATGGAGCGGACCTTCGGAAGAATAAGGTGCGGTGCGACAGACGCCCGGTCTGGGAACTTGACCGTCATGCCGGCGATGACGGCCCGCCCTGCCCCCGGCAGTGCGCCGACCGTGCCCCGGCTTCCCCTGACCGGAAATCGGCATCATCGGCGCCGCCGGGAGGCAGGGGGTAACGCCGGTCGAACAGGGTCTGGACACCGCCATCGACCCGCAGCCGCCCAACCCAATCCAGTCCGCGACTTGACCAAGACGTGACCCGGCAGTCGCGCACGGCTCGGCGGCGCTGCTCCAACTGTCCGGCCGGTGTTCCAATGTCGGCAGGGGCGGATCGCGGCGCGACAGTCTCGCGCGGCGATCCGGAAATTCCGGCCTTAGACCGGTGGCGCGCGGGCCTGGAGGGTGGACAGGAACCAACCGGCGGCGATCACGTCGCCGGGCAAAGATTCCGGACTGTGGCGCCCGACCGACGCCTGCGCCATCCGCAGATCCGGCGGCGGCATCGCCAGCCCGCCGACCAATGGACAGAGTGGGCAGGAGCCGCCGGACATCGTCGGATCGCTCTTGCCTGTGTCGGACTCGACCGATTTGGACTTGATCGGTTCGAACCGGGCCGGATTGCCCGCCGCACCGTGATCGTCCAGCGCCACGGTCTTGAAGCCATCCGGGGTGCAGATGACGATCCCGCCGCTCTCGGCCGCGTTGGCGGATGCGATCATGGCCGGCATCCACGCCCAGGCGACGATCTGCAACAGCAGCGCAATCGCACCGGCCGCAAGGCCGGCCCGTCGCACGGGTCGCAGTCTGTCCTGGGTCGCGCTCATGCCGGTCCGTGGATCCGTCCGTTGCAAGTGCGGCACAATAGCCGAAGTGCCACACCGAGGATAAGCGTCATTTTCCCAAAGGTTGCATGTCCGGGGCGGGAATCCGTGCGACGAAGCGGCCTTTGACACCGTCCGGCCAATCCCGATACGCGACGACACCGTTGTAGGTCGCACCATAGGCCAGCAGATAGCCGACGAGCGCCTCGACGGCCGACCGCTCGGGCGTCAGGTCGCCGAGAACATACCCCATGCGCCCCGGCGAGCGGATGTGGACGGCGCAAGGGCGGCGGCAGCTCATCAGGCAGCGCATGGTGCCGACGCGGACATCTTCGGCGCCGGCGGATGCGAGAACCCCCTCAAGCAGGGCCGCGAACATCGCTCCAGTCCACCCGGCCTCCGGACCCGCCTCTTGTCCGGTGTCGGGCTGGCGGCAGGTTTCACAGACGATCACGTCGATGGTCATGGCTGGTCAGTCTCCGAATTGGATCATGTTGGGCGCTGTGGTTGCGCATTGGGGGAGCACCACCGGGATGCCGTCGGCCCGCGTCACCGCGAAGGACACGCCATAGGCCTCGTGCAGCAGGCCGGGCGTCAGAACGGCCGCCACGTCCCCCGCGATCACGCGACGATCCGGCATCAGCAGGACGAGGTCGTCGCAGCAGCGGGCGGCCAGCGACAGGTCGTGGAGCACGACGACGACGGCACGATGCCGCTCGACCGCTTCGGCCCGCAGCAGCGCCATGATGCGGAGCTGGTGGCCGGGATCGAGGGCCGCCGTCGGCTCGTCGGCGAGCAGGACCGGGGCGTCCGTCGCCAGGACCCTCCCCAGCATCACGCGCGCCCGCTCGCCGCCCGACAGGGTTGGCACCGTCCGTGCCGCAAGCCCGGCGATGCCGGTCGCCGCCATGACCCGCTCGACCGCGTCCTCGTCCGTTCGTCCTGGCCGGCCGAGCGAACCAAGATGTGGCAACCGCCCAAGCGCCACCGTGCGGCGGACGCTCAGCGGCCAATGGACGTGATGGCCTTGCGGCAGATAGCCGAGCAGGCGCGCCCGCGCCCTGCTCTCGGCAGGCAGCGGCTGCCCCTCGAAGCGGACGTCGCCGCCATGGGGCAGCAGGCCGGCGACCGCCCGGAGCAGGGTGGACTTGCCGACGCCGTTCGGTCCGATCAGGCCGGTGACGGCACCGCGCCGGGCGGTAAAGCCGGCACCGTCCAGGATCGGCCGCCCGCCCAGGCGCAAGGTGATTGCGGAAGCGGACAGCATCGTCACCATGCCTCCCGGCGAACGCGCAGGATGAGGAAGAGGAAGAAGGGCGCGCCGACCAGCGAGGTGAGGACGCCCAGCATCACCTCCTGCGCGGTGGGGATCAGGCGGGACACCAGATCGGCCAGCGTCACCAGCACCGCCCCGCCCAGCGCGCTCGGCAGCAGCAGGCGGCCGGGTTCATGCCCGACCAGGGGACGCAGCAGATGCGGCACCACCAGACCGACGAAGCCGATGGACCCCGCCACCGCCACCGACGCCCCGACCGCCGCGGCGCTGCCGCCGACGACGGCCAGCCGCAGCCTATTTAGATCGACCCCCATGCTGCGGGCGGCATCCTCGCCGAGGGTCAGCGCATCCAGCCCGCGGCCGGTGGCGAGCAGCAGGCCGCCGCCGGCCAGGATGAAGGGAAAGGCGGTCAGCGCATCGGCCGGCGTCCGGTCCTTCAGCGATCCCATCAGCCACAGCAGCATCTCGGTGACCGCATAGGGATTGGGCGCGAGGTTCATCGCCAGAGAGGTGAGCGCAATGGCAAGACTGGACAGAGCGATCCCGGCCAGGATCAGGGTCAGGCTGCCGCCGTCACGGGCGGCGACCGCCAGCACGATGCCGGTCGCCACCAGGGCGCCGGCCATCGCCATGGCGGGGAGCGCATAGGGCGACAGCGCCGCGAAGCCGAAATAGAAGGCGATGACCGCGCCCAGCCCGGCGCTCGCCGATACGCCGATCAGTCCCGGCTCGGCCAGCGGGTTGCGCAGCAATCCCTGGAGCGCCGCGCCGGCGATGCCCAGCGCCGCCCCAACCTCGATCCCGAGCAGAAGCCGCGGCAGACGGATTTCCCGGACGACGGCGACCGTCAGGGGATCCCCGTTGCCGAAGACGCCGGCGATCACGCCGGTCGGCGGAAGTGGCGCGTAGCCGATGGCGAGACCGGCCACGGAGACCACCAGCAGGGCGGCGGCCAGGCTGGACAGCAGAGGCAGAGTGCGCATCGATCAAGGCCCCCGGTTGGTTGAAGAGGACGGTGGGAGCCGACGCAGCCCGCCGGCCAGGGCCTCGGCCGCCTCGACAAGGAACCAGCCGCTGCACACCCAGGTCTTGCCGGGCACCGCCACGGTCGGGGTGATCGCCGCCCGGCGGAGGAAGGCGGGATGCTCTCCGAAGGCGCGCCGCACCGACCGGTCGGGACTTTCGAAGAAGCTGGTCACCAGCATCTCGGGCGGGTTGAGGACGAAACGTTCCAGGTCGTAGCCGGTCCAGCCCGACCGCCCGTCGGCGGTCGCCTGGTTGGTGAGACCGGTTGCCGTCATCACCGCGTCGACGAAGGTCCCGGCAGCGGCACTGCCACCGCCGGGACGCAGGTAGAGCGCTGGTCGGCCGGCACCGGCATTCTCCGCCCGCAGCGCGGCCAGCCGCCGGCGGACCGCGTCGTTCAGGACCGCGCCACGTTCGGGGTGTCCCAGAGCCTCGGCGATTGTGGCCGTCACCGTCTCGATGTCCTCGAACCGCTCGACCAGCGGGATGCGCACCACCCGCACGCCGAACCGTTCCAGCAGCTCCACGGTCTTGTGGTCGCTCCAGGCATTGGCGAGAACCACCCCGACGCCGAGCGACAGGTAGGTCTCGGCACTCGGCCGGACCTGCCGGTGACGGGCCGCCTCGCCGGCCAGGAGCGACAGCCAGGGGTCGCCGGCCTGCGGCGACAGAGCGGCGATCTGGCCGGGATCGGCAAGCGCCAGAAGATACTGGTCGCCGCACACGGTGGCCGATGCCGCCCGCGGACCGGCGGCATCGGCCCTCCCCATCGGGACGGCCGCGGCCAGAACGCAGGCCGCTGTCAGGCGGAGGGTCAGCCGGCGCACCGGAACCCCCTCCCGCTGCGGTCGAGCGGATCGGGCATCAGCCCGAGATAGCGTTCACGGAACCGGTCCCACATCGACAGGCGGCTCCAGTCCGGCTCCTTCAGGATGCGGTCGTTTTCGTCGAGGAAGGGGTTGGGAAAGAACAGCGTCATCTGCTGGTCGCCCTGGCCGTTGAACAGCCGCAGGCCCCAGCTCCGCGGTGCGCCGTCGGCCCCCAGGACACGGTACATCTCGGCCCGTGCGGTCCGACGGATGCGGGCAAGCTCCGGATCGACCGGGTTGCGCGGCGTGCCCCGGTGGGAACCGATGCAGACATGGAAATGCCACGCCCCAAAATCGACGGTCAGGTATCCGTCGAACAGCGACACCTTGCGCGGGGCGTTGGGAGCGCGGATCTCGAAGACGGCGCCCTGGACCAGCGAGCCGAACACGATGTCCCGCCACCAGACCTCGAAGGCATCCTTCAGCAGGGCCAGCAGCAGATCCTGATCGGTGGGCAGCGTGAAGATCTCGACCCGGCCCATGCCGGGTTCCTCGACGATTTGCGAGGCCACGGAAGACGCAGTGCTCATGGAACGAACCTCCTGGGAAGGGCTGGGTCAGAAGCGTGCGGACAGGCCGGCATAAGCCGAGCGGCTCTCCGCGGCGTGGCCGTAGACTTCCTCGTAGCGGCGGTTGAACAGGTTCTCGACGCGGCCATGCAGCGTCACCGCATCGGTCAGCTCGTAGGACAGCCGGAGATCAGCGGTGAGGAAGGCGCCGCCGGTGCCGTAATTCTCGATCATGTCGCGATAGCGCAGGCCGAGATTGGCGTAGGCCGCCGGCAGGAAGCGCCAGCCGACCGACGCGCTGCCCTGATGAAGCGGCAGGTTGCGCAGGCGCTGCCCTGTGTTGGCGTTGACCACGCTCTGCCAGGAGTAGGCGGCGCGCAGGTCGGTGGTCGCGGTCGGGCGAGCGGCCAGTTCCAGTTCCACCCCCTGCGCCTTGGTGCGATCGACGTTGACATAGCCACCGCCCGAACAGGCCGGGCTGGCCGCCGGACCGTAGAGCCAGTTGATCTGGTCGCGGGTGCTGGCCTGGAAATAGGTCGCCCCGGCGGTCAGTTGCCCGTCCAGCAGCGATTGCTCGACGCCGGCGTCCCAGCCGCGGCTGCGTTCGGGCCGCAGGTCGACCCGTCCATAGCAGGGATCGAACCGTTCGTAGAGCGACGGCGGCTGCCAAGCCGTGCCGTAGCTGGACCGCAACGTGGTTCCGGTCTGCTCGATCCGGTAGGCGGCACCGAGCCTCCAGGTTCCCGTCCCGCCATAGTCGCTGTGGCGGTCGCCGCGGATCGTCGCCGACAGATCGAGCGGCGCCACCGGGGTCACGCCGACGGTGGCGAAGCCCCCGCCGCGCCAGTTGTGCGACCGCATGTCCGGCGCAAGCGGCGCGAAGCCCGGCGTGTGCTGTTCCATGCTCTCACGGGTCGCATCGGCGCCGTAGCCCAGCGTCACACGGTCGGACAGCTTGGCATTCGCCGCATAGTCGAGACGGGTCTTGTGGCCGTCGTAGGTGTCACCCCTGGTCCCCTCCCCCCAGTACTGCCGGGTGTTGGTGGTGTTGGCGACACCGAAGCTGTGGACCAGCCTGCCGCCCAGGCTGTCGAGCGATCCGCCCAGCCGCAGGAACCGCTCGGTCTCGTCGCGCGACCAGTCGTTGTCGCGGGTGGCGGGATCATAGGTCAGGCTCTTGCGCTGGTAGCGCGCCGTCGCCTCCAGGCGCAGCTCCTCGGTCGCCTGGACGCCGACCCGGCCGGCGGCGGCCCATTGCCGGAACGGGTCCTTCTCCTGACCGCCACGCCAGCGGCTGAAGTCCGAATAGCCACCGGAGTGGGTTCCGGACAGGGAGGCGCGGTAATCCACCCTGTCCTGCGCCCCGGACACCGAGGCGTTCGCCCGCTTGGTGTCGAAACTGCCGTACTCGGCACCGACCTGTCCGCCGAGTGGACCGGCCGGACGGCGGGTGACGATGTTGACCACGCCACCGCCGGCATCCGGCCCGAAGCGGCCGGGCTGCGGCCCGCGCAGGACCTCGATGCGCTCGATGTCGGTAGTGTCCATCTCGCCGGCCGGATATTGCGACTGCGACTGGCTGGTGTCGCTCATCTCGACGCCGTCGATGAAGAAGCGGGTGTTGCGCGGCCCCAGTCCGCGCAGACGCACGGTCTGGGCGCCGCCCGGCGCCTGCCGTCCCGACAGGCTGAGGCCGGGAACCAGCAGCAAGGCATCATCGAGACGGCGGATCTGCTGACGCTCGATCTCCTCGCCGCCGATCACGCTGGAGGCGGTGGTCGCCTGCTCCTGCGGCACCGCCACGCCCTTCGGTGCCGTGACCTCCAGAGGGGTGAGTTGAAGGTTGTCCGCCGATGCTGCGACCGCGTCTGCTGCAACCCCGAGACCGGCCCCCAAACCGGCCAGGGCGAACCGAAGTTGGAAATACTTGATGGAACGGCTTGTCTGCATGCTCTGCCACGTCCTGCTGCAGGCATGGGGGCGTGTTCGGACAAGCGGTGCGGCCGCAAAGCCGCCCGTCCGGGGCCACACATCCATGCCGGCCCCGGAAACCGGAGCCGTTGAACGGGCGTTGCCGAACGGACGCCACGACGCGAGGCCCCGCGTCTGGAGAACCATTCAGCTGCGACATGCTTCAGGGAGGATGAACCGTCCCGGACTCCGGCCGCGGCAACGCCAATGGACGCGTCACCACGACGGGTTTCCGCACCTTCGACACACCCCGATCGAAGGCAGAGTGACGCTGTCGGAGGCAGGTCTCCTGGCTCGCGGGTCGTCATCCGGCACCGCCTTCCCGACCGGGATCAAAGGATCTCCGATCAGTGGCTTTTTGGCGCCGACTCGCCGCTCACAGTTGCGGGGACAGCCACGGCTCGCATCAGGCTTGGACGCCTGTCGCTTCCGTCGTTCCCTTTTAATCTCCCGGCTTGCGCCTGGGAGAACCGCCGACAATGCCTGTGGTGATAGAGGCTGGCCGTACGCCTGTCAATGGCGCCGAGCCGTTCCTAATCTTCGCGACGCCGTGGGAGTCCCGATCAGGGTGCGATCCGTGACTCCGCTGACCGGTTCCGCAACGCCGGTGACGGAGCCGCGGGCAACATGGCGTCCAAGAGCGCCCGCGCCGCCGGATGGTCGAAGGTGAACGGGGCGGCGACCGGCCGGTCTTCCACCAGTTCCCCGTCATGCAGCACCGCCACTCGGTCACAGAACCGACGGACCAGCCGGACGTCGTGGGTGATGAACAGGAAGGCGGTGCCGAGCCGTTCGCGCAGCCCGGCCAGCAGATCCAGGATCTGGAGTTGCAGCACGAGATCGAGATTCGATACCGCCTCGTCCAGCAGGATCAGCCGGGGTTGCGGGGCGAGCGCGCGGGCGATGCAGACACGCTGGACCTGACCGCCGCTCAGGCTCCCCGGCAGCCGGTCGGCGTCCTCCGGTGCCAGCCCGACCAGCCGCAGCAGCTCCGCCACACGGGCAGCCCGTTCCTGCGCGTCGAGGCCGGTCAGATGGCGCAGCGGTTCGGCAATGATCCGGCCGATCCGATGGCGCGGGTTGACGGCGCCCAGCGGATCCTGGAACACCGCCTGCACCGTCCGGCGGAAGGTGCGGCGGCCGGCGGTGTCCAATCCATCGATCGGCCGGCCGAGACAGCGTACCGTGCCGCCGTCCGGCCGTTCGAGGCCGAGCATCAGTCTGGCCAGTGTGCTTTTACCCGACCCACTGGCGCCAAGCAGCGCTACGCTCTCCCCTTCCCTCACCGACAGGCTGACGCCGCGCAACACCGTCCTGGCCGGGCCGGCACCGAAGACGCCTTGCCCGCCATACCGTTTCTCCACCGCCTCGGCGGCCAGCAGGATCGTCACGCGAACACCTCCGGATAGAGCGCCCGGTGGGCACCGAGCAGGGCGCGGGCGGCATCGGAACGCGGCGCCGCGAACAGCGCGGCCACCGGAGCCGTCTCGACGATATGGCCGGCTTCCATCACCGCCACGTCGTCGGCGAGCCGGGCAACCACACCCATGTCGTGGGTGACGATCAGCACCCCCAGGCCCCGCGTGGCGACCAGACGCCCGATCAGGGACAAGATATGGGCCTGGACCAGCGGGTCGAGGTCGGTCGTCGGCTCGTCGGCCAGCAGGAAGGGCGCCCCGGCCAGCAGCGCCAGGGCGATCATCATGCGCTGAAGCATGCCGCCGCTCATCTCGAACGGGTAGAGCCGGGCGATGCGCTCGGGCTCCGGCAGACCGACCTCCGCCAGAACCTCCGGCAGAAGCCGTTCCAACGCGCCGGCATCGCCGCGCACCGCCAGCGTCTCGCGGGCATGGGCGCGCATGGTCAGAACCGGATTGAAGGCGCTGCGCGGGTTCTGCATCACCGTCGCCACCATCCGGCCGGGCAGCGTCGCCGGTTCGACCGCCTCGCCGTCGAGGCGGACGCGGCCACCAAGCCGCTCTACCCCGGGCGGCGTCAATCCCTGCATCCCCAGGCAGGTCAGGGACTTGCCCGACCCGCTGGCGCCGACCAGCGCGGTGACGCGCCCGCGCTCCACGGCGAGGTCGATGCCGCGCACCAGTTCCACCGGACGGCCGTCGCGGCGGGCGGACAACCGCAGTCCCTCAACGCTCAGACGGTGTGCGGTCAATGATCGTCTCCCGCCAGCGTCGGGTCGAGCCGGTCGCGCAGGCCGTCGCCCAGCAGGTTGAATCCCATCACCGTCAGCAGGATCATCAGCCCCGGCCACAGCATCAGCATGGGCTGGGTCCAGATGAATTCGCGCGCATCGTTGATCATCACCCCCCACTCCGGCGTCGGCGGCGTCACCCCCAGCCCGAGGAAGGAGAGGCCGGCGACATGAAGGATCATGTGCCCGATGTCGAGCGTCGCCAGCACCACGAGCTGCGCCAGAACGCCCGGCAGGATATGCTCCGCGAACACGCGCGGTCGTGACGCGCCGGAGACGATGGCGGCGGCGACGAAGTCGCGCTCGCGCAGCGAGAGCACCATGCCGCGGACGATGCGGGCGTACCAGGCCCAGTGGGACAGTGCGATCGCCAGCACCACGTTGGTCAGGCCGGTGCCGAGGACGCCGACCATGAACATGGCAAGCACGAAGGTCGGCACGGTCAGGAAGCCGTCGCAGAATCGCATGACGATCCGGTCCGTCCGTCCGCCGAGAAAGCCGGACAGCCCACCGATGCCGATGCCCAATGTCAGGATCAGGGCGATGATGACGGCGACCGCCCCCAGCGACACCGAGGCGCCGTGCAGCAGCCGGGCCAGCAGGTCGCGTCCGAGATGATCGGTGCCGAGCCAATGGGCCGCACTCGGCCCCTCCAGCCGGGCCAGCAGGTCGACCGCTTCCGGATCCCAGGGAAGCAGGGGAGCGGCCAGGGCAGCCAGGGCGATGACGCCGACCAGCGTCAGCCCGGCCAGCGTCGTGCGGCGAGGGCGAAGCCGGCGGCGGGCGACCGAAAGGCCGTCCTCTTGGACAAGCACGCTCATCGGCCGACCTCCCGCAACACCCGGATGCGCGGATCGAGCCACGCGTACAGCACGTCGACAAGCAGATTGCACAGCACGAAAATCACCGTCATCAGCAGGGTGAAGCACTGCAACACCGGATAATCGCGGTTGTAGATGGCGGAGACGGCATAGCGCCCGACCCCCGGCCAGCCGAAGATATTCTCGATCACCAGCGTGCCGCCCAGCAGCTCGCCTATATGCATCCCGGTCGCGGTGACGATGGGCAGCAAGGCGTTGCGCAGGATATGGTTCTGGACGATCCGCCGCTCCGGCAGGCCGCGCAGCCGGGCATAGAGGACGTGGCGCTGCCCCGCCGTCTCCAGCATGCTGGCGCGCAGCAGCCGGGCGTTGATGCACAGCGACATCAAGGCGACGGCGACCACCGGCATCACCAAGTGGCTCAAGCCGCCGCGGCCGAGCGGCGGCAGCCAGTTCAGCGTCACCGCGAACAACAGCACCAGCAGGAAGCCCAGCCAGAAATTCGGGATCGACACGCCGACGAAGGCGAGCGCCCGAACCAGATGGTCGGGCAGACGGTCGCGGTGCCGCGCCGCCCAGATGCCGAGCGGCAGGCTCACCGCCAGCGTGACGACCAGCGCGGCGGCCCCCAGCTGCAAGGTGGCCGGCAGGTAATAGAGCAAATCGTCCAGCACCGGCCGGCGGGTGACGTAGGACAGCCCGAAATCGAGATGGAGCGCCTGCCACAGCCAGGACAGGTACTGTTCCGCCAGCGGACGGTCCAGCCCGAGCAATTGGTGGGCCGCGGCGACGGCCGCATCGGTCGGCGGGATGTTGGACAGGCGCAGGTAATCCAGCGCCGGGTCGCCGCGCCCCAGCCGCAGCAGCAGGAACACGCCGACCGACACCGCCAGCAGCAGCGGCGGCAGGGTCAGCAGACGGCCGACGATGAAGCGCAGCATCCTCCGGTCTCCCTCGTCACGGTGCCGGACGCATGGCGCCGAACGGGATCTCGTAGACGCTGGCGCCGAAACCCACCCCGTCCACGCCGCGGCTGACCGACATCGCGGTCAGGTATGACAGCGGCAGATAGACCGCCTGCTCGTGCAGTATGGTCAGGATATCGCGGTAGAGCGTTTGCCGCGCCGTCTCGTCCGTCGTCACCAGCACGGCACTGATCTTGGCGTCGATCTCCGCCTTCATCGGCAGGCCGCGCTGCGCCTGGTAATCGGCGTGGGCCGGCACCCGCATCGAGCTTACGAAGGAATGCGGGTCGTAAGGAGCACCCCAGGTATCGCCGAAGATCAGGCCGAAGCGGCCGTCCTTCTGCCGGGCCTGGACGGCATTCTCCTCCTCGCCGATCAGGACGGCGTCGAAACCGACCGCCCTCAGATTGGCCTGGATCGCTTCCGCAAGCGCCTTCTCCCGCGCGTCGTTGCCGATGAAGCACAGCTCCACCCGCAGCGGCTGGCCGTCGCGCATGCGCACGGTCCCGCCGGCCGGCACGGTCCAACCGGCCTCGTCGAGCAGCTTGGCGGCCCGTGCCGGATCGAAGGCGTAGGGTACAAGCCCGAGGTTGGTGTAGGGGAAGTTCGCGGCGAACAGCATGTCCGCCCGCGGCTCCAGCCCGTAGAGCAGCTTGGCGACGATCGCGTCTTTGTTCACCGCATGGTTGACGGCCCGGCGCACCGCCAGCTCGCTGGTCGGGGCGCGGCCGCTGTTGATCGCCATCGTCCGGGTGGCCAGCGGCGCCGATACGGCGGTTTGACCGGTGCCGCGGGCCTTGAAGCGGGTGAAGCTGTCTGCGGAAATCTGCCCGGTGCCGCCGTAGATCAGGTCGATCTCACCGGTCTCGAAGGCCACGGCGCGGGATGTCGGATCGGGAATCACTTTGACGACGATGCGCTCATAGGCCGGCTTCGGCCCCCAGTAGGACGGGTTGCGGGTGAAGACGTCGTATTCGCCCCTCTTCGTCTCGGTCAGCATCCACGGGCCGGTGCCGACCGGGGAGCGGACGCCTTCGGGGGTGAGCACCGACGGGGAGGCGAAGCGCACCGGGCGGATCAACGCCAACTCCAGCAACGTCGGATAATAGGGATCTTTCAGGCTCAGACGGATCCTCCGGCTGTCCAGCATCTCGACCGATTGGATTTGCCCGATCAGTTCAAGCCAGTCATGCCTGGACCGTTGCGACAGAACCGCGTCGAAGTTGGCCTTTACCGCCGCAGCGTCGAACGGCGTGCCGTCGGAGAAGACAGCGCCCTCGCGCAGGGTGAAGTCGTAGGTACGGCCGTCCGGCGAGATCGTCCAGGCGGTGGCCAGCCACGGCTCGATGGTGCCGCCCTCGCGGTAATGCACCAGCGGCTCGTAGACCATGGCCTGCGCGAACATCTGGTTGGGCGAATAACGGTGTGGGTCGAGCGGCCCGACATTGGCGCTCCAGGAGTAGGTCAGCGTGCCTTGCGAACTGGCCGCCGCCGCTTGTCCTCCGGCCATCGCCGCCGCCAGAAAAAAGCTGGCCGTCACCGTCGCGGCCAGTCTTTTCCGCCATTGCGCCATCACATCATCCCTTCCGTTCGGCCCGCCACGGTGCCCGGCCACGTTCGCGGCATGGTGCGCCCTCGCCCACCCGCCGGTTGCGGATGGACGGTGGAAGCGTCCGGTCCTATGGTCACGGCAGGGACGATACGGCCGGCGCAGTATGATGTCTATCATGATTCATCATACTTTTATCGCAGCGGCATCTTGTCCCGGCCGATACGGGGGAGGCGACATGCAACGGGTTACGATCACATTGGACGACGATCTGCTGGCAGGCATCGACCGGCTGGTCGAGCGGCGAGGCTATCAAGGACGGTCGGAGGCAATCCGCGACCTCGCCCGCAACGGACTGGCGGAGGCCACCGCGGCGGAGGGGGAGACGGGCGCCTGCGTGGCCGCGCTGGTGTATGTCTATGACCATGCGGCAAGAGAATTGTCGAAGCGGCTGACCAACACCTTCCATGAGCATCATGAACTGACGCTGACCACACTTCATGTCCACCTGGACCATGGAAGCTGTATGGAAGTGGCGGTGCTGAAGGGAGAGGAGGCGGCGGTGCGCCGCATGGCCGAGCGGGTGATCGCCGAGCGCGGTGTCCGTCACGGAAGCACGGTCGTGATACCCGTGCGCGACGGGGAAAGCCTCAGAGGTCTTGAACATCACAGCCACACACACCCTGGTGCTCCACCGCCGGGCGATCGACCAGATTGACAGCAACACGCTCCACCCTGGCTCGATCGGCAGGTGAATGCGGTTAACCGGGCGGTCAGAGCGCTGCCCGATGGATCAACCTGCATGCAAAGCCGCCTTTTCCACAAGTCACGGCATGGAGGGTGCGCCTGTTTCGGACACATAGATCATGCGGTCGTCCATCAGCCGATAGGTTGTTCTGGCGCAAACACCCTGCCCTCCCCCATGTTGCCGGTGGGTTCGTAGCGGGTAAGTTCCTGTCCATCCTTTATGGCGATGCGTATCGTCGACGCGGCACTGTGGGAGCGGGTGAAGGCCCGGCAGGCATCGATCAGCTTCGACATCGGTCGCGATGACCAGGGCAACGCGCTGAACCGGGCGCACCGCCGCAAGTTCCTGCTGTCGGGGCTGCTGACCTGCGGGTGCTGCGGCGGCACCTACGCCATCATGGCCAAGGACCGCTATGGCTGCGCCGCCCACCGCAGCAAGGGCACCTGCCCCAACGACCGCACCATCACCCGCTTCGACATTGAGCAGCGGGTCCTCACCGGGCTCAAGGAGCGCCTGCTGGCACCCGAGCTGATCCAGGAGTTCGTCGACAGCTTCCGTGCCAGCGTCGAAGCGGCAACGGCCTACCGCGAAGCCAACCGCCGCACGCGCGAGCGCGAGTTGGCGGCGGTCGAACGCAAGATCGCCGGTATCCTCAAGGCGATCGAAGACGGGCTGTACCACGAGTCGATGAAGGAGCGCCTGACCGCCCTGGAGGCGGACAAGGCCCGGCTGCTCGCCGCGGCCGAGGAGTCCGATGCTGACCTGCCATTGATCCTGCTACACCCCCAGTTGCCGGACCTCTACCGCCGCAAGGTGGAAGCGCTGGAGGCAGCCCTCGCTGGCGGCGACGACAGCGCCGAGGCGATGGAGATGGTGCGGATTATGATCGACCGTGTCGTCCTGACGCCCTCCCCTGCCGGGGCGGGTTTGGACGCCGATCTGCATGGCGAACTGGCCGGCGTCCTGGCAGGACGTGAGGGCGCCGCCCGGATGGGCAAGGCCCAGACACACGAACGCCCCGGCTCTTTCGAACCGGGGCGTCAAGTATCGGTGGTTGCGGGGGCAGGATTTGAACCTGCGGCCTTCAGGTTATGAGCCTGACGAGCTACCGGGCTGCTCCACCCCGCGGAGATCAAGCCGATCGAGCGATTAGTAAGGCTTAGCTTCAAGCATTGCTGCCCGTCCACATGCCTCCTATCGACGTGATGGTCTGTCACGGCTCTCAAGGGAGCTCTGGTTTAGAGGTGGGTTTCCCGCTTAGATGCTTTCAGCGGTTATCCCGTCCATACTTAGCTACCCGGCCATGCCACTGGCGTGACAACCGGTGCACCAGAGGTATGTCCATCCCGGTCCTCTCGTACTAGGGACAGATCCTCGCAAAACTCCGACACCCACGGCAGATAGGGACCGAACTGTCTCACGACGTTCTAAACCCAGCTCACGTACCACTTTAATCGGCGAACAGCCGAACCCTTGGGACCTGCTCCAGCCCCAGGATGTGATGAGCCGACATCGAGGTGCCAAACGACTCCGTCGATATGGACTCTTGGGAGTCATCAGCCTGTTATCCCCGGCGTACCTTTTATCCGTTGAGCGATGGCCCGTCCACGTGGAGCCACCGGATCACTATGGCCGACTTTCGTCTCTGCTCGACTTGTCAGTCTTGCAGTCAGGCGGGCTTATGCCATTGCACTCGTCGAGCGATTTCCGACCGCTCTGAGCCCACCATCGCGCGCCTCCGTTACACTTTGGGAGGCGACCGCCCCAGTCAAACTACCCGCCATGCAGGGTCCCGGACCCGGATAACGGGCCACGGTTAGATGCCAGAGACTTCAAGGGTGGTATTTCAAGGTTGGCTCCACACGAGCTGGCGCCCATGTTTCCAAGCCTCCCACCTATCCTACACATGAAGTCCCTAGCACCACTGCAAAGCTGTAGTAAAGGTGCACGGGGTCTTTCCGTCTGACCGCGGGAACTCCGCATCTTCACGGAGAGTTCAATTTCGCTGAGTTGGTGTTGGAGACAGCGGGGAAGTCGTTACGCCATTCGTGCAGGTCGGAACTTACCCGACAAGGAATTTCGCTACCTTAGGACCGTTATAGTTACGGCCGCCGTTTACCGGGGCTTCAATTCAGAGCTTGCACTCCTCCTCTTAACCTTCCGGCACCGGGCAGGCGTCAGACCCTATACGTCGCCTTGTGTGGCTTCGCAGAGCCCTGTGTTTTTAGTAAACAGTCGCTACCCCCTGGTCTGTGCCCCCCGCCTGCGCTTGCGCACAAACGGGGCCCTCTTCTTCCGAAGTTACGAGGGCAATTTGCCGAGTTCCTTCAACACCATTCTCTCAAGCGCCTGGGTATACTCTACCAGTCCACCTGTGTCGGTTTGGGGTACGGTCTATATGGCGGGGCTATTTCCTGGAACCGGTCCACAGCACGATCAATCCGATAAGATCGTACACGCTTTCCAATCCGTCACCTCCGCCAGGCCCACGAATATTAACGTGGTTCCCATCGACTACGCCTTTCGGCCTCGCCTTAGGGGCCGGCTCACCCTGCGTGGATTAACCTTGCGCAGGAACCCTTGGACTTTCGGCGACAGTGTTTCTCACACTGTTTGTCGCTACTCATGTCAGCATTCTCACTTCCGATACCTCCAGGCGACCTCACGGGCACCCTTCGCAGGCTTACGGAACGCTCCGCTACCACGCGATCAAAGATCGCATCCGCAGCTTCGGTACACGGCTTGAGCCCCGATACATTTTCGGCGCAGGCCGGCTTAACTAGACCAGTGAGCTATTACGCTTTCTTTAAAGGATGGCTGCTTCTAAGCCAACCTCCTGGTTGTCATGGCCTTCCCACATCCTTTCCCACTTAGCCGTGATTTGGGGACCTTAGCTGGCGGTCTGGGCTGTTTCCCTCTCGACGATGGACCTTAGCACCCACCGTCTGTCTGCCGGACTGCACTCTGCGGTATTCGGAGTTTGGTTAGGTTTGGTAAGGCTCGCGCCCCCCTAGCCCATCCAGTGCTCTACCCCCGCAGGTGATATCCGACGCGCTACCTAAATAGCTTTCGCGGAGAACCAGCTATTTCCTGATTTGATTGGCCTTTCACCCCTAGCCACAGGTCATCTCCGACTTTTTCAACAGGCGTGAGTTCGGTCCTCCAGTGCGTGTTACCGCACCTTCAACCTGCCCATGGCTAGATCATCAGGTTTCGGGTCTAAAGCATGCAACTCGGTCGCCCTATTCAGACTCGCTTTCGCTGCGCCTCCACCTACCGGCTTAAGCTCGCTGCATACTCTAAGTCGCTGACCCATTATACAAAAGGTACGCCGTCACCCCATGAAGAGGCTCCGACTGCTTGTAGGCATCCGGTTTCAGGAACTGTTTCACTCCCCTTGTCGGGGTGCTTTTCACCTTTCCCTCACGGTACTGGTGCACTATCGGTCACTGAGGAGTACTTAGGCTTGGAGGGTGGTCCCCCCATGTTCAGACAGGGTTTCACGTGCCCCGCCCTACTCGAGGATTGCTTCCGGTTTATCCGTACGGGGCTATCACCCGCTATGGCCCGACTTTCCAGACGGTTCCGGTTATGTAGAAGCAATCACTGGCCTGGTCCGCGTTCGCTCGCCACTACTAGCGGAGTCTCGGTTGATGTCCTTTCCTCCGGCTACTTAGATGTTTCAGTTCGCCGGGTTCGCTTCCCATCACTACTAGCGGAGTCTCGGTTGATGTCCTTTCCTCCGGCTACTTAGATGTTTCAGTTCGCCGGGTTCGCTTCCCATGCCTATTTATTCAGCATGGGATACCGCTTGCGCGGTGGGTTTCCCCATTCGGAAATTCACGGATCAAAGCCTGCTCGC
>NZ_PDKW01000040.1:510814-510937 GCF_002573965.1 Azospirillum palustre
ACGCGCAGGAACAAGCCTGCTCGCGAGCTAGCCAACAGGGCCAGCTGTTTCCGCCGTTCGATGCTACTCCCAGCCAGCCTTCGCCTTGTGAGCTTGAGCCGGCCGAGGAGCGTCCTCGGTCAC
>NZ_PDKW01000040.1:511037-511296 GCF_002573965.1 Azospirillum palustre
CCGGCCGAGGAGCGTCCTCGGTCACTTGCACTTCATCTTCACTTGTCCATGATCCCGTCCCTTGCGGGACACAATAACGAGCGCGAAGCGCTCGTTATTGTTCACGTTGCCGTGTTGTGGTTCCTTCCAACGGTCCTCGTAATCGGGCGGCCGATCATCCACGCTCGACACCAGAAAAACTGGTGGAGGCAGACGGGATCGAACCGACGACCTCCTGCTTGCAAAGCAGGCGCTCTCCCAACTGAGCTATGCCCCCGAT
>NZ_PDKW01000040.1:513375-513482 GCF_002573965.1 Azospirillum palustre
TTCGTTCGACTTGCATGTGTTAGGCATGCCGCCAGCGTTCGTTCTGAGCCAGGATCAAACTCTCAGGTTCAGATCGCGGACCGAAATCCACGACTGACAGGACCGCC
>NZ_PDKW01000040.1:513582-572281 GCF_002573965.1 Azospirillum palustre
ACCACCGGCCCGAACAAAGTGCCCATGCCGCCCAAGAGCGTCATCAGCACCACCTCGCCCGACATCTGCCACGTCACGTCGGTCAGGCTGGCGAGCTGGAACACCAGCGCCTTGGTGCCGCCGGCAAGCCCTGCCAGCGAGGCCGACAGCACGAAGGCGACCAGCTTGTAGCGGTCGGTGCGGTAGCCGAGCGACACCGCCCGCGGCTCGTTCTCGCGGATCGCCTTCAGCACCTGGCCGAAGGGCGAGTGGACGGTGCGCCAGATCAGGGCGAAGCCGGCGACGAAGATCGCCAGCACAGTATAGTACATGGTCAGCGGCTGGCTGAGGTCGAACAGCCCGAACAGGGTGCCGCGCGGCACGCCCTGGATGCCGTCCTCGCCATGGGTGAAGGGAAGCTGGAGCGCCAGGAAGAACACCATCTGGCTCAGCGCCAGCGTGATCATGGCGAAATAGATGCCCTGCCGGCGGATGGCGATCAGCCCGAAGACCAGGCCCATCAGGCCGGCGACCGCGGTGGCGGCGATCAGCCCGAACTCCGGCGCCCAGCCCCAGACCTTCACCGTGTGGGCGGCGATGTAGGCCGCCCCGCCGAAGAAGGCGGCATGGCCGAAGCTGAGCAAGCCGGCGAAGCCGATCAGCAGGTTGAAGGCGCAGGCGAACAGCGCGAAGCACAGCACCTTCATCAGGAAGACGGGAGCCCGGCGAAGCCGATCAGCAGGTTGAAGGCGCAGGCGAACAGCGCGAAGCACAGCACCTTCATCAGGAAGACGGGGTAGAGCGCATAGGGCGCCAGGACTGCCAGCAGCAGCCCGGCTCCGGCCAGCAGGATCTTCGGCGAGCCGCCAGACATGACGATACCTTCGTGCAGTGTGTCGCGGGTTTGCATGGTCATGGCTTATCTCTCCCGTCCGAACAGTCCGGCCGGCTTCACCATCAGCACCACGGCCATGATCACGAACACGACGATGTTGGAGGCCTCCGGGTAGAAGACCTTGGCCAGCCCCTCCAGCAGCCCCAGACCCAGCCCGGTGACGATGGCGCCGAGGATCGAGCCCATGCCGCCGATCACCACCACCGCGAACACCACGATGATCAGGTTCGACCCCATCAGCGGCGACACCTGATAGATCGGCGCCGCCAGAACCCCGGCCAGACCGGCCAGCGCCACGCCGAAACCGTAGGTCAGCGACACCATCACCGGAACGTTGATGCCGAAGGCCTGCACCAGCGTCGGGTTCTCCGTCGCCGCCCGCAGATAGGCCCCCAGCTTGGTCCGCTCGATGGCGAACCAGGTGCCGAGACACACCAGCAGCGACGCCGCCACCACCCAGCCCCGGTAGGTCGGCAGATACATGAAGCCGAGGTTGGTGCCGCCCTTCAGCAGGTCGGGGATCGGGTAGGGCTGGCCCGACACGCCATACTGGTGGCGGAAGGCGCCCTCGAAGATCAGCGCCAGCCCGAAGGTCAGCAGCAGCCCATAGAGATGGTCGAGCTTGTAGAGCCGCGACAGCATCGTCTTCTCCAGCAGGATGCCGAGCAACCCGACCACCAGCGGGGCCAGCACCAGCGCGCCCCAATAGCCGACGCCGACAGAGGTCAGCAGCAGCCACGCGACGAAGGCGCCGACCATGTAAAGCGCGCCATGGGCGAAGTTGATGACGTTCAACATGCCGAAGATCACCGCCAGCCCGAGACTGAGCAGCGCATAGAAGGAACCATTGATCAGACCGAGCAGAAGCTGCCCGAACAACACTTGGGGCGGAATGCCAAGAAGTTGGAACATGAGGGCTCTCCCGCTCACACGCCGAGATAGGTGTGCAGCTTGTCCATGTTGGCGTGGAGCTGGTCGTTGGGGATCATGTCCACCACATGGCCTTCCTCCATCACGTAATGGCGGTCGGCGATGGTGGCGGCGAAGCGGAAATTCTGCTCCACCAGCACGATGGTGAAGCCGCGTGCCTTGAGCGCCCGCACCGCGACACCGATCTGCTCGATGATGACGGGAGCCAGCCCCTCGGTCGGCTCGTCCAGCAGGATCAGGGTGGCGCCGGTGCGCAGGATGCGCGCGATGGCCAGCATCTGCTGCTCGCCGCCCGACAGCCGCGTGCCCTGGGTCGAGCCGCGGCCCTTCAGGTTGGGGAACAGCTCGTGGATCTGCGGGACGGTCATCCCGCCCTCCTTCACCACCGGCGGCAGCGTGCTTCCATCACCTGCGGGTTCTTGGAGACCACCTCGTACGGCCCTTCCGCCAGGATCTCGCCGCGGCGCAGAACGGTGATCGTGTCCGACAGGTGGGCGACGACCGACAGATTGTGTTCCACCATCAGCACGGTGCGGTCGGCGGCGACGCGCTTGATGAGAGCGGCGGTGCCCTCGATGTCCTCATGGCCCATGCCGGCCAGCGGCTCGTCGAGCAGCATCACCTCCGGGTCGAGCGCCAGGGTGGTGGCGATCTCCAGGGCGCGCTTGCGGCCATAGGGCAGCTCGGCCGCCAGATGGCCGGCCCAGGGGGTGAGGTTGACCGCCTCGATCAGCTCCAACGCCCGGTCATGCAGGTCGTGGAGCGACGATTCGGACTTCCAGAAATGGAAGCTGGTGCCGAGCGGCCGCTGGAGCGCAACGCGGACATTCTCCAGCACGCTCAGATGCGGGAAGACGGCCGAGATCTGGAAGGAGCGGACCAGCCCCTTGCATGCGATGTCGGCCGGCTTGGTGCGGGTGATGTCGCGGCCCTTGTAGCGGCTAGGTACAAAGGAGTTTATGGACGTCCCGGTATTGCATTCAGGAGCATTAGAACCAGACGACCTCACACTAGGCCGTAGACTCATAATCCCTGGCACCATAGCCTGACGGCGACGAGCTTCACGGCCGCCAGGAAATTTTCGGGTCGTTTGTCGTATCGGGTGGCGATACCTCTGAACTGCTTGATCTTGTTGAAGAACCTTTCGACAAGGTTCCGCTGACGATAGACCCAGGACGAGAAGACGAAGCTGCCCTTGCGGTTGGTTTTGGGCGGAATGTTGGCCCAAGCCTTCCACTCGGCGGCTTTGGCGCGGATGGCATTGCTGTCATAGCCTTTGTCGGCCAACAGGATGGCCCCCTCGCCAAGATCCTCCGTCAGGGCGTCGGCTTCGATGCAGTCGGCAACCTGCCCGGCAGTCAGGCGCAGACGGACGGGGCGGCCTTCCGCATCGACGAGCGCGTGGATTTTGCTGGTGAGGCCCCCACGGGAACGTCCCATGCCGCCATCGTCTCCAGCCCCCTTTTTCCCGTGGCCGCGTGCTGGTGCACGCGAACACAGCTGCTGTCGATCATCACGATGTCGCCGTCGTAGGCTGCCGATACCGCTTCCAGAAGCCGATCCCAGACCCCGGCCTTCCGCCATCGCACGAAACGGTTGTAACAGGTCGTCGAAGGACCATACCGTTCCGGTATCTCCGCCCAGGGCGATCCGGTGCGGAACCGCCACAGAATACCATTCAGAACCCGGCGATCATCCACACGCCGCACACCGCGCGGCTTGTTCGGCAGTAGCGGCGACAGGATCGACCATTCCTGGTCCGTGAGTTCGTAGCGGCGGCTTGTCATCAAGGGCTCCTTCGGGAAACCCTTGAATCACGACACTACTCTCTAGGCCAAGACGATTTATGAGTTTACCGCCTAGTCCCAGCAAGATTGATACTTGTTAGATTTTTTTTGCGTCTCGTACAGAAAATCTGACGAATCATTTGTGGAACATCGCAGCAGAATGATACAATCCTTTCGGATTGCCTGCATCGTTCCAGAGCCCCGCATCGTGCTTACCGCTGATGAACTTCGACGCATTATTGACATGCAGATAGAAATCACCCGACAGGGCCTCGACCTGAGCGGCGTGATGGCCATAGTGGTCGAACACGCCCTGGCACTGACCGCCGCAGATGGCCTCGCCATCGAGTTGGTCGAAGGTGACGAGATGGTCTATCGCGCAGTCTCCGGCATTGCACATTCACAACTTGGCTTGCGCATTCCCCGCGAAGGCAGCATGTCCGGGCTGGCCGTCAGGACGGGCCAGCTACAGCATTGCCATGATTCGGAAACCGATCCGCATGTGTATCGCGAGGCATGTCGCCGCGTCGGGCTGCGCTCCATGGTAGTGTTGCCACTGACCTTCCGCCAAGTGACGGTGGGCATCATGAAGGCCATGTGGCGCTCGCCCCAGGCCTACACCGAGACCACGGTCGAGCTGCTGAAACTCGTAGTCGAAATGATTGCGTCCGCCATGTATTTTGCGACGCGCTACGACGCAGACAGCCTCTATCACCAAGCCACGCATGATAGCATGACAGGCTTGGCCAACCGGTCGTATTTCATGGACCGCCTGCGCAGCCTAGTGGACAGCAGCGTGCGCAATAGGTGTGCCTGTGCAGTGCTGGTGCTCGACATGGACGAACTGAAGCAGGTCAACGACCAGTATGGCCACCGCCAGGGCGACGCGATGATCGTCGAGTTCTCCCGCCGCTTGCGCGCCAGCGTGCGCCAGACCGATCTGGTAGCCCGCATCGGTGGCGACGAATTCGCGTTGCTGCTCTCTCCGCTGGCCTCCGACAGCAATCTCCAGGCCGCAATGCATCGGATCAACGGTAACATCGAGCGTCCCTGGCGTTTCGAGGGGGCTGACTTCGCCATGCGCGGAAGCCTGGGCGCGGCACACTGCCCAGACGAAGGCGTAGACCCGGCCGGCCTGTTGCATCTGGCCGACTTGCGCATGTACGAAGCCAAACGCGCGCGCAAGGTGGCGGAACCGAACCCATGAGCAAGCTCTGGAAGCTATCGGGATCAATCCGGGCAAGGCTGCTGCTGACGCTCATTTTCTCGGTCATCTCGCGCTGACTCTTCGGCTGGCCCTGGAACGGTGTCAGTGCCGGCTGGATACTGGCCCATCCGCATTCTTGATACTGCTGGCGAATTCAAGAAGTGGGGAGGTGCGCGCGAACTCAACGAGTTGGCCGAAGTGCGAGCGCTAGGTTGGCGCGATCGGAACGTCAGCCATCCAGTTGCCGATCCTGACCAAATTCATGGCAGCGGCGACGCCGATCACCCCTGAAACTGGGCCAGTGTTGCAGGCCGATGCACAGCGAGATTGTAGTAGTGCCGTGAGAAGCTGTTCGCAGGCGACACGTGCCGCCTACGAACAGCTTCTCAGTCTCCTCGCCACCGTAACCCGGACCATCTACGCAAAGTGCGCAAGAGCCACCAAACCGGGGCAAGATCATCACACCTTATCCGGCTTGGCGCTCGCGGTCCCAGACACGGTCGTTCGGCAACTCCCGCAATTTGTGGCGTTCGATCTCGCGCTTGGTGACGGAACGCGGGAAATCGTCGACGAAGGCAATGAAGCGCGGGATCTTGAAGGCCGCCATGCGGCCCTCGCACCACGCGGCGATGGTGGCGGGCGCCACGTCGCAGCCGGCCTCACGGATGACGAACGCCTTCACGTCCTCCTCCCCCTTCTCGGAAGGTGCGCCGACCACCACCACCTCGCGCACGCCGGGGCAATGGCTGAGCACGCTTTCCACCTCGTAGGCCGAGATGTTCTCGCCCCGGCGGCGCAGCCAGTGGGCCTGCCGGCCGGTGAAAAAGAGGAAGCCATCCTCGTCCAGGTATCCCAGATCGCCCGTGTGCATCCACTGGTTCGACAGGCACTCCAGCGTGCGTTCGGGCGCGTTGAAATAGCCCGACATGAAAATGTGCGGGTAGCGCGGGCGCAACGCAATCTGGCCGATGGAGCCGGGCGGCATGGGCTGGTCGCCGTCGTCCAGGATGGCGACCTCGGCCCAGCCATGGGTCCGGCCGTTGGCGCGCGGCTTGGGCGAGTCCATCCGGTTGTTGACGATCAGCACGCCGCCGGTCTCGGTCAGCGAATAGACATTGACGAAGCCGACGCCGAAGCGCTCGACGAAACGGTCGGCCACGGCGGGCGGGATCTGCCCGGTCACGCCCAGCGAAACCCGCACCCGGTGCTCACGATCGCCCGCCCCTTCGGGCTGTTCGACCAGCACGGTGATCATGGTGCCGATCAGATCGACGATGGTCGCCCCGGTCTCGCGCGCCCGCGCCCAGAAGTTGCTGCCGCTGAAGCGGCGGTCGATGACGGTCGGAATGTCGGCGACCATCGGCCCGACCACCCCCAGCATCAGCCCGCCGACGTGGAACAGCGTCAGGATCGAGTAATGCACGTCGTCCGGCTTGGTCTCGAAGGCCTCCACATAGCGCATCCCCGCCGCGATCCAGGCGAAATGCGGCAGCAGGGCCCCCTTGGGCAGGCCGGTGGTGCCGCCGGTGTAGATGATCACCGCCGGATCGCCGCCGGACACCTCGACCACCGGCGGCGTAGAGCCCGGTTCCAGCAGTTCGGTGAAGGCGGGACGGCGCCCGCCGCCCCCTATCTGCCCCTCTGCCGTCTGCCCCTCTGCCACTTGATAGACCCGCATCGGCGGCAGCCGGTCCTCGACCGCCGCGACCCGCTCCGCCAACTCCCCGTCCACCACCAGCACGGCGGGCGCGGCGTCGGTCAGGGTGTGGACGAGATCCTCGCCAACCAGACCGGCGTTCAGCGGCACCCAGATCGCCCCCAGCTTTCCGGCGGCGACCCAGGTCACAAGATGCTCGGGCGCGTTGCGCAGGAAGCAGGCGATCCGGTTGCCCCGGCGCACCCCCAGCCGGTGCAGGTTGGCGGCCACCAGGGAGGACTCGTCGTCCAGATCCCGGTAGCTCATCGCCCGCCCGGCGACGGTCAGCCGGGGAAGGTCCCCGTGCTGCGCCGCGCGGGCCGCGACCAGCGCCGGCAGAGTCTCCCACTCCACCGGAACGCCGTGAACGCTGCGCTTGGTCGTCATGGCGGCGGCCCTCCTCATTCCGGCAGGATGCGCCGCTTCTGCAGCTCCTGCAGGAGATCGACGAACATCTCCTCGGTGTCGACGCACTCGTGGAAGCCCAGCTTGCGCGCCTTGATCGTGCTCATGTGGTGCGGGTTGGGCCGCTGGCCGTAGCCGAACAGGAAGTCGGCAAACTGCCAGGACGGCACCACCTCGCCATACTTGTAGGGCTTCAACTGGTGCTTGGCGACGACGCGGTCCCAGATCGGTTCGTTCTGCGGCATGATGCGGGCCAGCGAGAAGGGCTGCGCCGGTTCCAGCTCCATGCGGAACAGCTCGGCCACCTTGGGGAAGACGTTCTCCCAGACATAGACGTCGCCGTTGGCGATGTTGAAGACTTGGTTGGCGCATTGCGGGCTGGTTCCGGCCCATTCGGCGGCCTTGGCGATCAGCCGCGCGTCGGTCGCCTCGCCGATGCGCGACGCACCGCCGGGGAAGCGCAGCGGCAGGCCGTATTCGCGCGACACGGCGGCGAAGACGCCGATGGCGGTGATGATGTTCAGCGGGCTGCCGATGGCGAGGCCGCAGACGATCTGCGGGCGCAGCACGCTCCAGCTCCAGTCCTTGCCCTGCTGGCGCTCGGCAATCCAGTCCTGCTGGTCGTAGTAGAAGTTCGGCCGCATGTAGCGTTTGTCGCTCTCGCGCGCCGGCTGGCGGAAGGGCCCGAGATGGCCGCCATAGGCCTTGGTGCCCTGCAACAGCGTGACGTGGCGCAGGTTGGGCGACACCGCCTCGACGTTCTCCACCACGTTCTTCAGCATGGCGAGGTTGGTCTCGACATGGTCCCATTCCGACCAGCCGCGCGTCACGTCGGGCTTCTCGTAGACGGCGGTGTAGCAGATGTTGGTGACGCCCTTGATCTCGCGCAGCTTGCGGCAGTCGTCAGGGTTGCGCAGGTCGATGGCCGCCCATTCGGCCGTGGTTTCGAAATCGGGGGTGCGGCGCGACACGCCGCAGACGTCCCAATCGGGCGACGCCTCGAAATGTTCCAGCATCGGGCGGCCGACGGTGCCGAGAGCGCCGACGATCAGCATCTTCTGACGGGCCATGAAGTCGATCCTTGTGTGGGAAGTTTCTTAGAAAAGCGTCATCAGGTATTGGCGGTCGCCCAGCGGTTCGGGCGCGCCTTCGTAAATCTTGCGGCCGGTGCGCAGCACGGTGACGCTCTGCGCGATCGGCAGGGCGTGGACGACGTTCTGCTCGACCATCAGCACGGCCATGCGCAGCGCCCGGTTCACCTCGGCGATGGCCTCCATGACGCGCTGGACGAGGTTGGGGGCGAGGCCGATGGAGGGCTCGTCGAGGATCATCACGTCGGGCCGGTGCATCAGTGCCATCCCCATGGCGAGCATCTGCTGCTGCCCGCCCGACATGGTGCCGGCGATCTGGCCGGCGCGCTCGCGCAGGATCGGGAAGAGATCCATCACCGCGTCGCGGTTGGTCCGCGTGGCGGCCGGGTCGTCGGCGGTGTAGGCGCCGAGTTCCAGGTTCTCGCGCACCGTCAGGCTGCGGAAGATGCCGTGCCCCTGCGGGACCAGCGCGATCCCCGCCTTGACGTTGTCGGCGCAGCGCCGCTTGGTGATGTCCTCGCCCCGGTAGCGGATGCTGCCGGAGGACGGCCGGATCAGCCCGAAGACCGAACGCACCAGCGTCGTCTTGCCGGCCCCATTGTGGCCCAGCAGCACGCGGATCTCCCCGGCCCGCACCGTCAGGTCCATGTCATGGACCACGGCCCGCTTGCCGTACCCGGCACTCAAGCCCCGCACCTCAAGCAGAGGTTCGGCAATCGGCATCGCATGAATCTCGGTCATCCAAAATACCTCTCGGCCAGTTCGCGGTCGCGCATCAGCGTCTCCGGCGGTCCTTTGGTCAGCACGCGGCCCTCGTCAATGAAGACGATCTCGTCGCAGACGCCGCGGATGACCTCCAGATTGTGTTCGATGATGCAGATGGCCTTGTTGGCCCGCGCCAGATCGCGCAGCACACCGCAGATGCGCTCCACCGTGCCGGTGTCGAGGCCCGACAGCGGTTCGTCGAGCAGCAGCACGTCGGCCCCAGTCGCCAGAAGTCGGGCGATGACCAGCAGCTTCTCCTCGGCGTAGGACAGGTTGGCGGCGACCTCGTCGGCCTTGGCGAGCAGCCCGACGAAGGAGGCGATCTCCAACGCTCGGGCGAGGTTCTCCCGCTCGGCCCAGCGGACGCGGCCGGGCCGCAGATAGACGTCGAACAGGCGGTCGCCCGGCTGTTTAGGCAGCGAGACCAGGATGTTCTCGGCGACGCTGAGCTTGGTGAACAGCTTGAGATCCTGGAAGGAGCGCGCCAGCCCGGCGGCGACGACCTCGTGCGGCTTCAGCACGGTCAGGTCGCGGCCCCGGTAGAGGATGGTGCCGCTCGTCGGCCGCAGGAAGCCGGAGAGCAGGTTGAAGGCGGTCGTCTTGCCGGCACCGTTGGGGCCGATCAGCCCGACGATCTGGCCGCGCCGCAGATCGATGGTCAGATCCTTGACCGCCTTGATTCCGCCAAAGTTCTTGGCCAGCGCCTTGGCGGAGACTACCACCTCGCCCGGCGTGCCCTCGGCGCGGACCAGCGTCGACGCGGGACCGTTGGCGGGAACCGTCGGCAGAACCGCGCCGGTCGGCGGACGGAATACCGTCTCGGGGAATAGCCCCTCGGGACGCAGCCGCAGGATGACGATCAGGACCACGCCGTAGATCACCTGCCGCACCATGTCGGCGATGTCGCCAGGCACATGCACGAACTTCAGCCCCTCGGGCAGCAGCACCAGGATCGCGGCACCGGCCAGCGAGCCCCACAGATTGCCCATGCCGCCGAGGATCACCATAGCGAGGATGAGGATGGTCTCCTCGATGGTGAAGGATTCCGGGTTGACGAAGGCGATGTAGTGGGCGACCAACGATCCCGCGACCGACGCCAGCCCGGCCGACAGGGCGAAGACCACCAGCTTCATGCGGACGAGGTTCTTGCCGACCGCCAGGGCCGCCGCCTCGTTCTCGCGCATGGCGCGCAGCGAGCGGCCGAAAGGCGAGGCGCCAAGCCTCCAGGCCACCGCGCAGCACAGCGCCGCCATCACCGCCGCCAACGGCAGGAAGGCCACCGGATTGTTCAGAGCGGTGCCGAACAGCGACACCGGGGGAATGCCGCCGATGCCGTCCGGTCCGCCGGTGACCGGCTTGCTGTTCATCAGCACGTCGATGGTGATGGCCTGCAGCGCCAGCGTAATGACGACCAGATAATGGCTGCCCACCCGCATGGCAGGGAAGGCGACCAGCAGGCCGATGGCGGCGGTGACGACGATCCCGGCAAGCATGGTGAAGGGAAAGCCGATGCCGAGCTTCGTTGCCAGAATGCCGGCGGCGTAGGCTCCGCTGGCGTAGAAGGTGGCATGCGCCAGGGCGAAGATGCCGCCAAAGCCGATCAGCAGGTTGAAGGAGGTCGCCAGGATGCCGTAGAGGCAGACCATGACGAGGACGTGGGCAAGGTATTCCATGGTTTCCGGGCCTCCTCACGCCCGCCGGACGATGCCGGACGGCCGGGCCAGCAGGAACCCGAACAGCACGACGAAGACGATGGTGTTCTGCCACTCGGTCGGGATCTGCCACATGCCCAGACTCTGCACGAAAGCCAGCAGGAAACCGGCGACGACCGCGCCGCGCAGCGAGCCGACCCCGCCGACGATCACCGCGACGAAGGCGACGAAGACGGCGCCGAAGCCCATGTTGGGGTTGAGCCCGTCGCGCAGCAGCACCAGCGCCCCGGCGACCGCCGACACCGCCGAGCCCAGCGCGAAGACCAGGATGGACAGCCGCGTGGTGTCGATGCCGATGACGGTCGCCATCTCGCGGTTGTCGGCCATGGCGCGGATGGCCTTGCCATAGCGGCTGGTGCGCAGGAACAGCGCAATGCCGCCGCCGACCAGCAGCGCCGCCAGCACCTGGCCTACCTGCACCGTGGTGAAGAAGGCGTTGCCGACGAAATGGACGTCGTAGGCGACGTCGACCGTCTTGACGTCGGTGCCGAAGACGATGCCGATCAGGTTCTTGATGACGATGAACAGGCCGAGCGAGGCGACCAGCACGACGAAGGGGGGGCTGCCGCCGATCTCGAACGGGCGGTAGATGAAAAGATAGCTCGCAACCCCCAGCGCCGCCGTGGCGGCGACGCCGAGCCCCACCGCCACCCAGAAGGGTAGCCCGGCCAGCGCCACCAGCGCCCAGACGACGTAGGCGCCGACCGCGTAGACCGGCCCGTAGGCGAAATGCACGACCCCGGTGGTGCCGAAGATCAACGCGAAGCCCATAGCCAGCAGGGCGAAATGCGCGCCGTTGAACAGGCCGTTCAGGGTCAGTTGAATGAGCAGATCCATGGGATGGGCTCCTGGGCGAAGACGCCCCCTTGCGGGCGCTTGAGGCACCGGCGGAAACCCTCTCCCCCCTGGGGAGAGGGTTGAAAAAGAGGGCGCATCGGAACGGCGATCACTCGGCCGACGTGAACTTCACGAATTTCGGTTCGCCGTTCTCGAGGCGGAAGACCGCCACCGGCTTCTGCGCGACACCGTTCTTGCGGAAGGTCAGCGTCTTGCCGTAGACGCTGTCGAAGGTCGGATTCTCCCACAGCGCCTCCACCAGACGCTCGCCGGTGTAGTAGTCGCCGCCCTTGGCCTTCGACCGCCGGATCAGCTCGGCAATCACGTAGACGCCCTCGTAGTAGTTCGCGGCGTAGAAGTCCGGCATGTCGCCGAATTTCGCCTTGTAGGCTTCGGCGAAGCGCTTGGACCACGGGTTCTCGTCGGTGGCGGCGAAATAGTCTGTGACCACCTCGACGCCCTCGGCGTGCTTGCCGGCGACCTTGGTGTCCTCGGCGGTCCATTCCATGCAGTAGACCGGCTGCTTCATGCCCAATTCGCGCAGGCGCTTCACCGCCAGACCGGCCTGCGGGGTCGTCGGCCAGTTGGCGATGGCGTCGGGCTGCGAGGCGCGCAGCTTGGCGACCTGGGTGTCGATGTTGGCGGCGTCGGCCTGGAACTGCTCGGCGGCGACCATCTTCAGCCCCATGCCTTCCCAGGCCTTAGTGGTGGCGGCGATGGTGGCGTCGCCGAACTCCGACTTGATGGCGATCTGGGCGAGCTTCTTGGCGCCCTGCTCCGCCGCGCGGTGGGCGATGCCGCCGGCCAGATCCGACGCCATCGAGCGGATGTTGAACATGTAGGGCGAGGTGCCGACCGTCTGGGCGCTGACCCCGCCGCCGTTCAGCATCAGGATCTTCTTCTGGTCGCCGATCGGCATGGTGGCGAGCGTCACCGTGGAGAAGGACGGCAGCACCGCCTTCACCCCCTCGACGTCGATCAGCCGGTTCATCCCGGCGACGGCGGCCTGGGCGCTGCCGCTCTTGTGGTCCTCGATGACCAGTTGCAGCTTGGTGCCGTCGATGCCGCCCTTGGCGTTGATCTCGTCCACCGCGAGCTGCGCGCCGCCGCTCATCACCTTGCCGTAATGGGGCGAGGCGCCGGTCATCGCGAAGATGCCGCCGATCTTGTAGACCTCCGGGTCGGCGGCCAAGGCGCTGCCGGCGAAGACGGTGCCCAGAGCCAAAACGGCGAAACTGGTGCGTATCGACATCGTTCCCTCCCAGGAATCGGGTGTTGGGGGTGACGCGGTCCCGTTGACGGGACTCGTTGTCGTTTCGAGGCCCGCGCCTCAGCGGGCGAAGGACAGATCGGCCAGAAGCCGCCGGACGGACGGGGCCGCGTGGTTCTCGGCCAGCAGCGGTGCCAGCCGCCGGGTCTTCTCCGCCATCGACGGGCGGTCCTCCATCCGCAGGATGCGGCGGCCGATGACAAGCGCGTCGATCCGCTCACGGTAATGGGCGATGCGCGCCTCGGCCGACTCGGCGAACCCGCCGTCCGGCAGGATTTCGGTCAGGAAACCGAAGCCGTAGGCCTCGGCCGCCGTCATCATCCGCCCGCCCGCCAGGATCTGGAAGGCGAGCGCCGCCGGCAGCCGTTCGGTCAGCGCGGCGTGGACGAAGGCCGGGTAGAGGCCGAAGCGCATCTCGGGAAAGCCGAACTGCACGCTGTCGGCGCCCAGCACCAGATCGCTGAGGCAGGCCACGATGCATCCCGCCCCCAGCGTCCGGCCATGCACAACGCTGACGACCGGCACCGCCGACCCGTACAGCGCCTGCATCGCGGCCCGCAGCGCCTCCTCCTGCGCGGCGAAGGCCTCGGCCCCGCGCCCCATCTCGGCGACGTCGCCGCCGGCGCAGAAGCCGCGCGGACCGGTGCCATCGATCGCCACAAGGGCGGCCCCGGCATCCGGCGCGCCGTCGATGGCGGCGGCCAGGGCCCGCAGCATCGCGGTGTCGAGCGCGTTGATCTTCTCCGGCCGGTTCAGCGTCACCCGGCGCAGGTCGCCGTCGTCGCGGACGAGCAGGCTGTCCGTCATGGCGCCGCCCTCCCCTCCGCGGGATGCGCCATGCGGCCGGAAATCACCGTCTCGCCGTGCTGGTTGGCGATCCACACGTCGTAGCCGTTGCCATCCGCCCGCCGCCGCCCGCCCGCCGTCACCACGTCGTCCTCGCGCACCGGGCGCAGGAAGCGGATGTCGAGCGTCGCGTCGGACACCGCCGCCTCACCCAGGCTGATCCGCACCGACTGCCACAACAGATTCACCGACAGCAGGCCGTGGGCGATGATGCCCTTCATCGGCGACTTCGCCGCGAAATCGGGGTCGAGATGGATCGGGTTGAAATCGTCGGTCAGCTCGGCGTAGAGCCGGATCGCCGTGCGGTCGATGCGCTTGGAGACCGGAGCCAGCGTATCCGTCATGGCGACATCCCCCCTCATGCCGCCCACAGCACGATCATCCGGCCGCGAAAGCAGGGCGTGCCGTCCTCTCCCACCGTCTCGGTGTCGAAATGGACCCAGCGGCGGTCGCGCTTCACCTCCTTGCAGGCGCAGGCGATGGTGGTGGTCAACCGCTCGCCCAAGGCGGGTCGGCGCAGCATTTCATAGCGTTGCGAGCCGTGGACGTTCCCCGGCGGGCGCGGCGCCACCAGATCGGAGTAGGCCCGCATGGACGCCACCGCGATCATCCCGGCGGGCATCCGCCCGTCCGCCGCGTCATCGGGGTATAGGCTGGCCCAGCGCCGCATCAGCGCATCGGACAGGTGAAGCTCCTGGGCGCCGAAGGCGGCCCCCACGGGAAGCGAGTCGAACACATACATGGATGTCCCTCCAGAAGGGTTCACTCCAGCGGCCGGACCTGCGGCAAGGCGCCGCCGCCGGCCAGCGGCTCGAAGATGACGCGGATCCGCAGACCGATGCGGACCTCCGCGGGCGGGCAATCGCGCAGGTTCGCCATCAGGCGGAACCCTTCGTCGAGATCGACCAGCGCGACGACGTAGGGCACGTCGTCCTTGAAGGCCGGTGTCGGTGCCCGGTGGACGGTGGTGTGGCTGTGAATGGCGCCGACCCCTGCGGAGCGCTCCTCCACCGGACCGGCGGCCCGGCAAACGGTGCAGAAGGGACGCGCCGGGAACTGGACATGGCCGCAGGCGGCGCAGCGCTGGTAGGTCAGCACCCCCCGCGCGCAGGCGTCCCAGAAGGAACGGGTGTCGGCGGTGATCAGCGGGGCGGGCTTCACGGCGGCGGTCATCTCAGGCCCTCCCCAGGATCAGCGAGCAATGCGCCGACAGAATGCCGCCGTCGCCGTGGACGAAGGCGGTTCCTGCTCCGGCCACCTGCCGGTCGTCGGCCTCCCCGCGCAGTTGCCGCACCGCCTCGACGATGTGGAACATGCCCCCGGCGGCGCCGGAATGCGCGTAGGACAGCAGGCCGCCATGGGTGTTGCAGGGCAGGAGCCCGTCCAGTTCCAGCGCGCCGTCGAGGATCGCCGGACCGGCCTCCCCCTTCGGGAAGAAGCCGATGGATTCCAGCTCGGCCAGCAGGGTGATGGTGAAGCTGTCGTAAATCTCGGCGACGTCGATGTCGGCAGGCGTCAGCCCGGCCATGGCGAAGGCTTGCGCCGCCGATTGCCGACAGCCGAAATCGGTCAGCGACGGCATGGCGAAGGTGTGCTCGTGCGTGTTCATCTGCCCGTAGCCGAGGATCGACACGGGCCGGCCGGTGTGGTCGGCGGCGGAATCGGCGGCGCTGACCACGATGGCGGCCCCGCCGTCCGACACCAGACAGCAGTCGAACAGCCGCAGCGGGTCGGCGATCATGCGGGCGGACAGCGCCTGCTCCATGGTCAGCGGGTCGCGGGCCTGCGCCTTGGGATGACGGCGGGCGTGGCCGCGCTGGGTCACGGCGATGGCGGCGAGCTGCTCGGCGAAGACATCGGGAGCGACGCCGCGCTCGTGCATGCAGCGGCGGGCCACCAGCGCGTAGGCCGCCGGGATCGACAGGCCGTAGGGGCGCTCGAACTGCGGGTGCCCGACCTCGGAAAGCGCCGCGACGGCCCCGCCCCGGCCCATGCCGCTCAGGCGGTTGTCGGCGCAGACCGCCAGCACGTTGCGGCAGATCCCCGCCCGTACCAGGGCGGCGGCCTGCATCACCAGCGCGCAGGCGGTCGCCCCGCCGGCCTGGATGGCGGCGCTGTAGGAGGGCGTGATGCCGAAATACTCGTTGAAGACCGACGAGAGCATCAGATGCGGCTCGGCCAGCGAATAGGCGCAGAGCACGCCGTCCACCTCGTCCGCCCGCAGGCCCGCGTCGGCCAGCGCCGCCGTTGCCGCCTCGGCATGGAGCGCCATGCAACTCGTTCCGTCCAGCCGGCCGACGGCGGTGTCGGCAACCCCGGAGATGACGGGGGTCATCGCGTGCTCTCCCGGTGATGAGGAAGGGGGCTGAACGAGCCGGCCAGTTGCCGGCTGATCCGCCGCGTGGTGTCTCGCAGGTCGGCGGCCATCGCCGCGACTCGCTCATCGGAGAATTGCGCCGTCAGCCCAACCGCCGACAGCGCCAGGAACGGCGTGCCCTCGGCGTCGAGCACCGGGCTGGACACGGTCGTCACGCCGCGCGCGAAGCCGTCTCGGTCCACCGCATAGCCGTCGACCCGCGCCGCCTCGACTTCTTCCAGGAAGTGCTCGAAGGATGGCGGGCCGTCCTGCCGGACCTTGGCGTATTGGCGCCTCATCTCGTCGACGGGGAAACCGGCGTGCGCCGCCATGCAGCGGCCGAGCGCGCCGACCAGCAGCGGCAGGCGGTGGCCAATGCGCATGTGGATCTGGATGGTCGAGGTCGCCTCCGCCCGGTCCACCAGCATGACGCGGGCGTTGCTGACGCGCAGCCACGCCGTCATCGGCGTCTGCCACGCGGCGGCGAGCCGCTCCAGCTCCGGGTGGATCAGCCGGGCGTAACCGACCTGATCGAGCGCGCTGCCCGCCAACTCCACCAGCCCGGCGCCCAGCCGGTAGGCCTTGCCGGCCTCCTCGAAATGGACGACGCGCTCGGCGACCAGGGTCTTGAGGATGTTGAAGCAGGTGCTGGGGTTCAGCCCCAGCGCCCGGGCGGTCTGGATGCTCGACACCGCGCCGTCCTGGGACGCCAGATAACGCAGGATCGCCAAGGCGCTGACCACCGCGCCGACCGGCTTGCCGATGTTGAGCGCCGCGATGTCCCTATCCTTGTCCTGATCCTGATGATCGGCGAGCATGGCGCGCTCTCCATTCTCTATTGAGAATTTCATTCTGTATTAAGATTGTGCCTCCGATCTTATTGTTAGTCAAAACAATCGTTCGCTGCGAGGACTGCTTGATACGCATACCACCATAGTCATTTCGCAGAGCTGGGAGCCGAGGGGCCCGAAACAAGCAGTCCTCAAGCGGACCTCGGAAAAGACGAATGGCCCTGCCGGGAGGCAGGGCCATTCGTTCCGTGACGGCGGTGGCGCGGTCCGGTTCAGGACGGACCGGCTCCCCTCACCAGGCCAACTCCAGAATGTCGCGGATGTCGGCCTCCCCGGTGATCGGGCGCGGGTTGCTGCGGACCATCATGTTTTGCATGGCCCCGGCCGCGATGGCGGCGAAGTGGTCGCGCGTCACGCCCACCTCGCGCAGGCTGCCCGGCTGCCCCAGGTCGCGGACGAGACCGGCGACCGCCGCCGCGGCGTCCCCATCCTCGCGCCCCAGCGCGCGGGCCACCAGCGCCTGACGGTCGGCGTTCACCTCCCGGTTCCAGCGCAGCACGCTCGGCAGCATGACGCAGGAGCAATGACCGTGCGGCACGTTGGCGACCGCGCCGAGCTGGTGACCGATGCCGTGGCTGGCGCCCCACTCCACCCGGCCAAGCCCGGTCGAGGCCAGCCAGACGCCGAGCTGGCTCTCCAGCCGGGCGTCGAGGTCGTCCGGCTCGGCCTGGTTGACGCGCAGGGAACGCGCCAGCATGCCCAACCCGTGCAGGCAGGTCGCGTCGGTGAAGGGCTGCGGCTTGCGGGAGCACACCGTCTCCACCGCGTGGTCGACGGCGCGGATGCCGGTGGACAGCCACAGCCGGTCGGGCGTGTGAACGGTCACGGCGGGGTCGAGGATGACCACCTGCCCACCGATGTGGCGCCCGGTGTAGAGATCCTTCACCTGGCGCGTCACGTCGGTGGCGCCGCCGAGGTTGGAGAACTCGGCCCCCGACAGGGTGGTCGGCACGATGATCTGGCGCAGCGGCAGGTCCTTCACCGCCGGGACGATGCGAGTGCCGTCCTCCGCCACGCGGATGCGCACGGCGTCGAAGCCGGCCTCGTCGGCGATGCCCTCGGCCAGCGCCACCAGCGTCACCTTCACCGTGTCCATCGGGGTGCCGCCACCGACCGTGACGATCAGGTCCGGCTGCAGCCGCCGCACCTCCCCGGCCAGGGCGAGGACGGAGGCGCGCGGCACATGCTCGACGCAGGAATCGAACACGCCGATGCAGCGGTCGCCCAGCGCCTCGCGGATGGCGGAGACGACGCCGGTCGAGCGGCTCAGCGTCCGGCTCGCCACGATCAGCAGACGGCTCTTGCCCAGCCGCCCGGCGGTCTCCGCCACGGCCTCGGCCGCCGGGCGACCATAAATGACACGATCCTGCGCCAGGAACTCATAGACACCCGATTGCATGCCGTTTCCCTCCCAGTTTCTACGATGCTACCCGCCCAGATAGGCCGCCGACAGCGTTGGATCGGCGGCGAGATCGGCCGCCTCACCGCTGCGCACCACCTGCCCGCGCCGCAACACGCAGCCGGCGTGGGCGACGCGCAGCGCGATGGCCGCCACCTGTTCGCACAGAAGGATGGTGGTGCGGCGCTCGCGGCAGACGGATTCGATGAAGCCGAAGATCTGCTGCACGATGACCGGCGCCAGCCCCAGCGACGGCTCGTCGAGCAGCAGGTAGCGCGGCTCGTGGATCAGCGCCGCCGACAGGATGACCATCTGCTGCTGCCCGCCCGACAGCATGCCGGCCGGCGTGTCGCGCCGCGCCGTCAGCATCGGGAACTGGTCGTAGACCCGGTCGGCGACCGCCTTGAAGCTGCCGCCCCGGTTGCGGAAATCCCAGGCGACCCGCAGATTTTCCTCGACCGACATGCGGTGGAACAGCCGGCGTCCCTCCAGCGCGTGGGACAGGCCGCGCCGCGCCCGCTCGTGCGGGGACAGCCGGGTGATGTCCTCGCCGTCGAGCCGGATGCTGCCCGCCGCCACCGGGGCCAGCCCGGAGATCGCCTTCATCAGCGAGGATTTGCCGGCCCCGTTGGCGCCCAGGATGGCGGTGATGGTCCCCGGCTCGGCCCGCAGCGAGACGCCGCGCACCGCCTGGACCGGGCCGTAGCGGACCTCCAGCCCCTGGATGTCGAGACCCGTGTTCTCAGGCATGGACGGTCTCCCCCGGATGGGTTTCGGTGCCGAGATAGGCGGCGACCACGGCCGGGTCGCGGTACATGCCGGCCATGGCGCCCTGGTAGATGACCCGCCCGCTGTCCAGCACGACGACGCGGTCGACCAGTTCGTTGAGGAAGTCCATGTGATGCTCGATCAGGATGACGCCGACGCCCTGCTCCTTCAGATGGCGGACCAGACCGCCCAGCTTGTGCAGCTCGCCTTCCGAAAGGCCGGCGGCGGGCTCGTCGAGCATGACGAGGCGCGGATTCGCCAGGATGACGCGCGACAGTTCCGTCATGCGCTGGTCGCCGTAGGGCAGGTCGCGCACGGGCGTGTCGGCGAGGTGCGACAACCCGGCCATCGCCAGGATCGCCTCGGCCCGGCCCAGCATTTCGGCGTCCTCACGCAGCGCGCCCGGCAGGTTCAGCGACGCCGCCAGCGGATTCTGCCGGTAGAGCCGGTGCCCGCCGAGCAGGACATTCTCCCGCACCGTGAAGGACGGCACCAGACGCGGGTCCTGGAAGGTGCGCAGCACGCCGCGCCGCGCCACCGCGTGGTCGGGCAGGCCGGTGAGGATTCCGCCATCGAACGACACCTTGCCGTCGGTCGGGCGGTAGATGCCGCTGATGATGTTGACCAGCGTGCTCTTGCCCGAGCCGTTCGGCCCGACGAGGCCGAGGATCTCGCCGGCCCCCAGCGTCACCGACGCGTTGTCCAGCGCGCGCAGGCCTAGGAAGCTGATGGACACGCCCTCGGCGCTCAGCAGCGGCCCGGTTCCGGCCGCGGCGCGGTGAGCCGGCGGCGGCGGCGGCAGCGCCTCCACGTCCTTGGAGAAGCGTGGGCGCGGCAGCAGCAGCCCGGCCAGCCCGCGCGGCAGCAGCACGAAGGACAGCAGCAGGATCAGGCCGTAGACCATGAACTGGTACTCGGCGAAGACCTGGAGCTTTTCCGGCAGGTAGGTGAAGACGACGGCGCCCAGGATCGGGCCGGTCAGCGTGCCCAGCCCCCCGACCACCGCCATGACCAGCGCCTCGACGGACCGGTGCAGGCCGAAGGTCTCCGGCCCGAGATAGCCGACGAGATGCGCGTAGAAACCGCCCGCGAGCCCGGCCAGCGCCGCGCTCAGCGTGTAGGCGTTGCGTTTGGTCGCGGCACGGGCGACGCCGATGCTGCCGGCGGCGACCTCGCTGACGTGGATGGCGAAGAAGGCCCGGCCGTAGGGGCTGGTGATGAAGTTGCGCAGCAGCCACACCACCCCGGCGACCACCGCCAGCGTGATCTGGAAATAGGCCACCGGGTCGATGCGCCAGCCGAACAGGGTCAGCGTGCGCAGGCCCGGCGACGGCACGCCGCTGAGGCCGACGACGCCGCCGGTCAGCGAGGTCCACTCGCGCACCACCTCGTAGAAGATCATGCCGAAGCCGAGCGTCATCATGGCGAGGTAGAACTCGCGCACCCGGCCGGCGGCGAAGGACAGCAGCCAGCCGCCCGCACCGCCCATGCCCGCCCCGGCGACCAGCGCCAGCGGCAGGGGAAGCCCCAGGTTCTTCATTAGTAGGGCCGACCCGTAGGCGCCGATGCCGAGAAAGCCTGCGTGCCCCAGAGAGATCTGCCCGGCGACGCCGGTCAGCACATTGATGCTCTGGGCCAGCAGGATATTGACCAGAAGAAAGGACCAGATCTGCACGGTGGAGCCGCTGGCGAATTCCGCCGCGACGCCGAGCGCCACGAGGAGTGCCGCGACCACCGGGGTCCGAGTGAGAAACGTGAGGGAGTTCCGCATCGCTGGCGCCTTACACCTTCGTGAATTCCTTGCGGCCGAACAGGCCCTGCGGGCGGATGGCGAGGATCACCATCAGGATGGCGAAGGCCATGCCATGTTCGGCCGCGGTGGAGACGTAGCCGCCGACCAGCTTCTCGATGACGCCGAGCGCGATGCCGCCGACCAGCGCGCCGGCCGTGTTGCCCATGCCGCCGAACACCGCCGCGACGAAGCCCAGCACCATCAGGTTGAAGCCGAAACCGGGATCGACCGTGCCGGTGATCTGGGCGACCATCACGCCGGCGATGCCGGCGAGCACGCCGCTGGCGACGAAGGACAGCACGATCACCCGGCGCACCGGAATGCCGGCCAGCGCCGCCGCGTCGGCGTCGTGCGACACCGCCCGCACCGCGCGGCCCCAGGCCGACCGGCGCAGGAACAGCTCCATCGCCACCATCAGCGTCAGCGACAGGCCCAGCACGGCGAGATACTGCGAGGACACCTGGACGCCGGCCAGATCGACAAAATCCATGCTGTCGAAGACCAGCGACGGAAAGGCGATGGCCTGCGACCCGAAGACCGTCGAGACGAAGCCCTGGAGGAAGATCCCCAGCCCCAGCGTCGAGACCACCCAGCCCATGCTGTCGCCCGCCTTCAACAGTGGGCGGATGGCGATGCGCTCGGCAATCACCATCAGCCCGCCGGCCAGCAGCACGCCGAGCGGCACGGCGACAGCCGCCGGCATCCCGGCCCCCAGCATCGCCACGGTGCCGACAGAGGCGGTCATCAGCAGCGACCCCTGGCCGAAATTCAGGGTGCGCGTGGTCCAGAAGGTCAGCGACAGCCCCATGGCGATGAGCGCGTAGACCGCGCCGACGCAGACGCCGGCGAAGATGAGTTGCAGCACGAAATGCATGGCGTCGTCCTCGTTATCCCTCTCCCGGGCGGGAGAGGGAAACCGGTCAGTCCCTGGGTCAGTCCTTGACGATCTTCAGCCCGATGTTGTCGCCGGACTTGGCGTACTCGAAGATCGCGACGTCCTCCGGCGCGATGGCGTGGTGCTTGGCCGCCGAGAAGGAGTAGGTCGCGTTGACCCCGCGCAGGCCCTGGATGCCCTCGATGGCCGTCGCGATGGCCTTGGGATCGGTCGAGTTGGCGCGCTTGATGCCTTCGAACAGCACGTCGGCGGCGTCGTAGGCGTTGCTGACCGACAGCGACATGAAGATCTGCGGGCGCTGCGGGTCCTTGCCCCACCAGCGGTCGGTGCCGTACTTCGCCTTGTAGGCGTCGGCGAAGCCCTGCGCCGCCGGGTTCAGCGTGTCCTCGCCGAAGACGTAGACCATCGACCCGCGCGTGCCGACCACCAGATCGCCCGCCGCTTCCTGGTAGGGGATCGACAGCGCGCCGTTCGAGGCGACCAGCGGCACGTTGTAGTTCAGCCGCGCCATGGTGCGGCGGATCACCGCCAGATCGGCGCCCAGCCCGACGCAGACCACCACGTCGGCGCCGGCCCGCTGCAGGCGGGCGACCTGGGCCGTCATGTCCTGGGTGCGCTGGTTGTAGGTTTCCACCGCGACGGGGGCGGCGTTGCCCGCCGCCTTCAACTCCTTGCCGATCATGTCGGCGCCGGACACGCCGTAGGCGGTGCTTTCGTGGACCAGCCCCGGCTTCTTGAAATTCTTGGCGACGTAACGGCCGAGCACCATCGACTCGACGTCGTTCTGGAGCGCAAAGGAGAAGACGTTCGGGCGTGGCTTGCCACCGTCGGGGTAGGTGACGGTCGGGGTTTGCGCCACCGGATTCATGTAGGGGCGCCCGTCAGCGGCGGCCATCTCGATCACCGCCAGGGTCGGACCGCTGCCCGCCGGGCCGATGAAGGCAACCAGATCCTTGTTGTCGAGCAGGCGGCGCATGTTCTGCACCGCGCGGTCGGGCACCAGCTGGTCGTCGAGCAGCATCGCCAACTCGATCTTCTTCCCGTTGATGCCGCCCTTGGCGTTCCACTTCTCGATGGCAAGTTCGACGCCGCGCCGCCCGCCCTCGCCATATTCGTTGTAGGGGCCGGTGAGGGCCGAGGTCATGCCGATCTTGACGCTGTCCTGCGCGGCGGCGGTGCCGGCCGACAGGGCGATGGTGGCGGCGACGGTGGTGGTCAGGGCGGCGGCCCCGATTAGGCCAATGACGGAACGGCGGTGCATGTCAGTCCTTTCCTCCCATGAGCGGCGAGCTGTACGTTGCACGCCTTATGAAATGAACTGTGAGTCATTTTTCATGGAGACTGTATCCTGAGCGAACTGTAGGCGCAACGGCATAATTGGGAAATCTGCACTTGGTCCCGCTCATCCTCATCTACCAAGCGGGAAAAGGGCTGGCGCAGCCTAATTGATCAACTCCTTGACCGTCCATGCGGCTCCTTCGCTCCCCTCTCCGGATCAATGGGTGAGGGCTAGAGAGGGGCGAGCCCCTCCAAAACAGTTGCTTGACTGAATGCCGGTTCATGGTTCATTGTTTGCTCAACAAGCGGAGCATCGTCTCCGCGACAAGACGCGAAGGGAGGCACCCATGCCGTCATCCGCCGCACGCAACGACCGTTTCCCGCCCGACCGGCTGCTGGCGCTCCACCGCACCATGCAGTTGATCCGCGCGACCGAGACCACCCTGTCCAAGCTGTTCGCCGACAGCGAGATTCCCGGCTTCATCCATCTCAGCGTCGGGCAGGAAGCGGTGGCCGCTGGGGTGATCGGCGCTTTGGGCCCCTGCGACACTTTCGCCACTACCCATCGGGGTCATGGCCACGTCCTGGCGCGCGGCGTGGCGCTCGACCTCTTCTTCAAGGAGATCATGGGACGGGCCGGCGGCATCTGCGGCGGACGCGGCGGCTCCATGCACGTCGCCGATCTGACGCTCGGCGTGCTGGGCGCCAACGGCATCGTCGGCGCCGGGCTGCCGCTCGCCACCGGCAGCGCGCTGGCCCATCAGACGCGGCGCAGCGGCGGCGTGGCCGTCGCCTTCTTCGGCGACGGCGCCATGGCGGAAGGCGCGCTGCACGAATGCCTGAACATGGCGGCGCTGTGGCGGTTGCCGATGGTCTTCGTCTGCGAAAACAATGGCTGGTCGGAATTCTCGCCGACCTCGCGCCAGTTCGCCGCCACCCTCGACAAGCTCGGCGGCGCCTTCGGCATTCCGCACCGCCAAATCGACGGCAACGACCTCGGTGCCGTCGCCGAGGCCGCGACCGAGGTGGTGGAAGCCGCCCGCACCGGCGGCCCGCGCATCCTGGAATGCATCACCACCCGCTGGCACGGCCATTTCGAGGGCGACCCGCAGCGATACCGCAACGCCGACGAGATCGCAGCCCTGCCGGAGAACGACCCGCTGCGCCGCTCCGCCGAGGCGCTGCTCGCCGCTGGGATCGAAGAGGAGGCGCTGGCCACCCTGGTCGCTTCCGTGGACGCCGACATCGCCACGGCCCTGGAGGCCGCCCGCGCCGACGTCCTGCCCGACTTCGACGCCGCCTTCCGCGACGTCTACACGCCAACCACGCTCACCGCCGGGGCCTGAAGTCTCATGTCGAAGCCGTTGCGCTATGTGAACGCCATCGCCCAGGCCCTGTCCGACGCGATGACGGACGACCCCTCGGTGATGCTCTTCGGCGAGGACGTCGCCGCCGCCGGCGGACCCTTCAAGGCGACCCGCGGCCTGCTGGACACCCACGGTCCCGACCGGGTCCGCGACACGCCGATTTCCGAGGCCTCCATCGTCGGCGCCGCCGTCGGCGCCGCGCTGACCGGCATGAAGCCGGTGGTCGAGATCATGTTCATGGATTTCGTGGCGCTCGCCATGGACGCCGTGGTGAATCAGGCCGCCAAGGCGCGCTTCATGTTCGGCGGGCAATGCAGCGTGCCGATGGTGCTGCGCACGCCGCACGGCGGAGGCTTGAACGCAGGGCCGCAGCATTCGCAATGCCTGGAGGCGTGGTTCGCCCACATCCCCGGCCTGCGCGTGGTCTGCCCGGCGACCGTCGCCGACGCCTACTCACTGCTCCGCGCGTCCATCGAGGCGCCCGACCCGGTGGTGTTCGTCGAGAACAAGGCGCTCTACGCCCTCCAGGGCGACATCGACGTGAACGCCCCGCGCGAGATCGGCAAGGCAAGGATCGACCGGCCAGGGCGCCACGTCACCATCGTCACCTACGGCGCCACCCTCTACGCCGCCCGCGCCGCCGCCGACCGGCTGGCGCAGGACGGCGTCGAGGCGGAGATCATCGATCTGCGCTGGATCCAGCCTTGGGACGAGGAGACCGTCTTCGCCTCGGTCGCCAAGACCCACCGCGTGGTGATCGCGCACGAGGCGGTGCAGGCCTTCGGCGTGGGCGCGGAGATCGCCGCGCGCATCGCGTCGGACCTGTTCGACGAACTGGACGCCCCGGTACTGCGCGTGGGCGCGCCCTTCATGCCCATCCCCTTCGCCAAATCGCTCGAGACGGCCTATCTGCCCGACGCCGACCGGATCGTCGCGGCGGTCAAAGACACGCTCGCCTGACGGACCCACGGGAGGAACCAAGACCATGACCGCTGAAACCACCGCCGGTAACAACGCCATCCTGACGACCCGCGACGGCGCCGTGGGGACCATCACCATCAACCGTCCGGACACGCTCAACGCGCTGAACATCCCGACGCTGCTGGAGCTGGAACGGGCGCTGACCGAACTGGAAGCCGACGACGGCGTCCATGTCATCGTCGTGACCGGGGCCGGCGAGCGCGCCTTCGTGGCCGGTGGCGATATCGCCGACCTCGACAGCCGCCAGGGCCTCGCCCATTACCTGGACTTCGCCGAGGTCATCCACCGGGTGTTCCGCCGCTTCGAGACCTGCGATAAGCCGACCATCGCCGCCGTCAACGGCTGGGCGCTGGGCGGCGGGACCGAGCTGCTGCTGTCGCTCGACATCCGCATCGCCGCCGAGACCGCCAAGTTCGGCCTGCCCGAGATCAACCTCGGTCTGTTCCCCGGCGCCGGCGGCACCCAGCGCATCCTGCGCCAGATCCCGTCCTGCCGGGCGCGCGAACTGGTCTTCACCGGCGACCAGTTCACCGCCGCCGAGGCGGTGGCCTGGGGCCTGATCAACCGCACCGTGCCCAAGGCCGATCTGATGGCGGAAGCGATGGCGACCGCCAACAAGATCGCCGCCAAGTCGCCGCTGATCCTCAAGATGATCAAGCGCACGCTCCGCCATGGCGCGGAGATGCCGCTGGGCGCCGCGCTGGCCTACGAGCAGGCGATGATCGGCCTCGTGCTCGACACCGAGGATTCGCACGAGGGGTGCAAGGCCTTCCTGGAGAAGCGCAAGGCCGCCTTCACGGGGCGCTGACCGATGGTCCGTGATCTGGTGATGCCCAAACTGGGGCTGACGATGACCGAGGGGGTACTTGCCGAATGGCGAGTGCTGCCGGGCCAGCCCTTCAAGACCGGCGACGTGCTGGTCGTGGTCGAGACCGACAAGATCGCCTCGGAGGTCGAGGCCGACAGTGACGGCGTGCTGATCGAGACTACCATCCCCGCCGGCGAGACGGTGGCGGTCGGCACCCTCATCGCCCGCTGGTCTGCGGATGGATCGGGCGCGGCGCCCGCACCGGCGGACGGCGCCGCTCCGCCGACGGTCGGGACTCCCGCGCCTCCCGCGAAGAGCGGCACCACAGCGGGCACGAGGAGCGGCCCCCCGCCCGCCCCAGTCCGAGACGGCGAACGCGTCCTCTCGACACCGCTGGCACGCCGCCGCGCCCAGGCTCTCGGCGTCGATCTGACAACCGTGACCGGCAGCGGCCCACGCGGCCGCATCAAGATGGCCGACGTCGAGGCGGCGGCGCAGCGGCAGGCGTCAGCGCCCGCCGCGATGCCGGAACCGATCCGCACCCCGGCGGCGGACCCGATCGCCACACCGGCGGGCGGGCGGTCGAAGCCCAGCGCCACGCAGGCGACCATCGCCCGCCGCCTGACCGCCGCCAAGCGCGATGTGCCGCATTTCTACCTCGCCGCCGAGGCTGAGGTGTCGGAACTGATGGCCCTGCGCGAAAGGCTGAACGCCGACGCCGAACCCGGCCTGCCGCGCATCTCGATGACCCATCTCGTGCTTGCCGCCGTCGGGCGGGCGCTCGCCGCGACGCCCGACATGGATCGCGTGTGGGACGATGCCACCCCCGGCGGCGAGATCCTCTCGCTCGGCCAGGGCGACATCGGCATGGCGGTTGACACCCCGCGCGGGCTGGTCGCCCCGGTGCTGCGCGGCGGCGCCCATCTGCCGCTCGACCAGCTGGCGCGGGAAGCCGCGGCGCTGACCGAGCGCGCCCGCAACGGACGGCTGACCGGCGAGGACCTCCAGGGCGGCGCCATCACCGTGTCGAACGCCGGCATGCACAACGTCACCTTCATGTCCTCGATCATCAACCCAGGCCAGTCGAGCATCCTCGGCGTCGGCAGCGTGCGCTCCGTGTTCCGCCCCGACGAGTCGGGTGCCCCGGTGTTGAAACGTGAACTCGGCCTCGTGCTGTCGGCGGACCACCGGCTGTTCGACGGCGTCGCCGCACTGGCCTTCCTCAACCGCATCATCGCCGGGCTGGAGCGGCCGTTGCGCCTGCTTCGCGCACCCTGACCCGACGACGCCTGACCTGGAGAAGAGACTCCCATGGATTTCCAGCTTTCCGAAGAACAGCGCCTGATGATCGAGACGGCGTCGCGCGTCGGCACCGAATTCGGCCTCGACTATTGGCGCGAGCAGGACGCGAAGAAGAGCTTTCCCACCGAGGCCTGGATCGCCTTCTGCGAGGCCGGCCTCGGCGGCGTCGCCCTGCCCGAGGAGTATGGCGGCTCGGGGCTGGGCATGCTCGACATGGCCCTGGTGATCGAGGCGCTGTCGGCGGCCGGCGGCGGTTCCACCCTGGCCCAGCTCTTCATGATCAACCCGATCTTCGGCGGCGTGGCGCTGGCGAAGTTCGGCACGAGTGCGCAGAAGGACGCGATGCTGCCCGCCCTAATCCAGGGCAGGATGAACTTCTGCATGGCGCTGACCGAGCCCAACGCCGGCTCCAACAGCCTGGAGATCCGCACCTTCGCCCACGCCGACGGGCAGGGGTGGCGCCTCAAGGGTCAGAAGATCTGGATCACCGCCGTGCCCGACGCCCACAAGATGCTGGTCGTCGCCCGCACCACCCGCCTTGAGGAATCCTCCCGCCGCACCGCCGGCATCAGCCTGTTCCTGATCGACGTGGACCGCGCGGGCCTGGACCATCAGGCCATCGACAAGGTCGGCACCCACACGCTGGCGTCGAGCACCGTCTATTTCGACGACGTGCGGGTCGAGCCGGACGAACTGATCGGCACGCTCGACCAGGGCTGGCACCAGCTGCTCGACGTGCTGAACACCGAGCGGATCGTCACCACCGCCGGTCTGGTTGGCGCCGGCACCCTGGCGATCCGGCTCGGCGTCGACTACGCCAAGGACCGCAAGGTGTTCGGCGACAAGCCGGTGGCGTCCTACCAGGGCGTCCAGTTCCCGCTGGCCCAGGCCCACGCCGAGCTGCAATGCGCCCGGCTGATGAACCTGAAGGCCGCGACGCTGTGCGACCAGGGGCAGCCCTACGGCAGCGAGGCCAACATTGCCAAGCTGATCGCGGCGCAGGCGGCGGGCCAGGCGATCGAACGCTCGATGCAGGCGATGGGCGGCATGGGCTACGCCAAGGAATACCACGTCGAGCGGCTGTGGCGCGACGCAAGGCTGTTCCGCTTCGCCCCGGTGTCGGAAGAGATGGTGCTGAACTTCATCGCCATGCACGATCTCGGCATGCCGAAATCCTATTGAGCGGAAATCTTCCGAACGGAGCTGGCGGACAACGCCGGCCGCTCACGTCCCGAGGGAGGGTGACATCGTGGTGAATCTCAGCGCCTTCATCCGTTTCCACGCGCTGCGCACGCCTGACCGGCTGGCGCTGGTCTACGGCGATCGGCGGATCACCTACGCCGGTTTCCTCGACCGCATCGAACGCATGGCCGGCTTCCTGCACAGGGGCGGCGTGCGCGAGGGCGACGTGGTGGCGGTGCTGATGAAGAACAGTGCGGCCTTCCTGGAGATCGCCTTCGCGGCCAGCCACATCGGCGCGGTGTTCCTGCCGATCAACTACCGGCTGGCCGCCGCCGAGGTGTCCTTCATCACCGGCAACGCCGGCGCCAAGCTGATCTTCGCCGACGCCGAACTGGCGGCGGCGGTGGCCGACGACCCGCGCGCGGTGCTGGTGGACACGGCGGCCCAGTTGGACGGGCGCGTCCTTGCCGGAACCGCCGGCGCCGGCAAGGATGCTCCGGTCCCGCCGATGCGGGTGCGCGGCACGCAGGATCTGTTCCGGCTGATGTACACGTCGGGCACCACCGATCACCCCAAGGGGGTCATGCATTCCTACGAGAACTTCTACTGGAAATGCATGGACCACGTGACGGCGCTGGGGTTGTCGGCGCAGGACCGGCTGCTGGCGGTCGGGCCGATGTACCATGTCGGCGCATTCGACCTGCCGGGCGTGGCGGTGTTGTGGCAGGGCGGCATGATCTGCGTCCTGCGCGACTTCGACCCCGACGCCGTGCTGGCCGCCATCGAGCGGGAAAAGCTGACCGGCGCATGGTTCGCCCCGGTCATGGTGGGCCGCGTGCTGTCCCATCCGGGTCGCGAGCGCTACGACGTCTCCAGCCTGCGATGGGCGGTCGGCGGCGGCGAGCGCACGCCCGAACAGCGCATCCGCGACTTCACCGGACTGTTCGCCAACGCGCGTTACGTGGACGGCTACGGTCTGACCGAGAGCTGCAGCGGCGACACCCTAATGGAGGCGGGCCGCGAGATCGAGAAGATCGGCTCGACCGGTCGGGCGCTCGCTCATGTCGAGATCGGGATCCGCGACGAGTCCGGCACCCCCCTTCCCCCCGGCGAGGCGGGCGAGATCTGCCTGCGCGGTCCGAAGATCACCAAGGGCTACTGGAAGGATCCGGAAAAGACCGCGCGCAGCTTCTTCGGCGACTGGTTCCGCACCGGCGACGTGGGGTATCTGGATAAAGACGGATTCCTATTCCTGACCGACCGCAAGAAGGACATGATTATCAGCGGCGGCGAGAACATCGCCTCCTCGGAGATCGAGCGCGTCATCTTCCTGCTGCCCCAGGTCGTCGAGGTCGCCGTCATCGCCGTCCCGGACGAGCGCTGGGGCGAGGTTCCCGCCGCCGTAGTGGTCCTACAGGAGGGCGAAAGCCTGGACGCCGAAGCGCTGGACCGCCACTGCCGCCAGCACCTCGCCGGCTTCAAGCTCCCCAAGCGCCTGCTGATCCGCGAGTCCCTGCCGCGCAACCCGTCCGGCAAGGTGTTGAAGCGGGTCCTGCGCGACGAACTGATCCCCACCTCCCAGGAGGACGCGCCGTGACCGCTTCCGACAACCCTGCGATCCTTCCCCTGGCCTCCGCCATCGCCCGATTCGTCGCCGGCCTGACCCTGGACTCACTGCCGCCCGACGTGGTGGAGAAGGCGCGGGTCTGCCTGCTGAACGGCTACGGCATCGCCCTCGGCGGGCACGACACGCCCTACGCCCCGGTGGCGCGGGCGGCGGCGCTGGCCATGCACGGCGAACGTCATGACGGCGGTGGCGGCGGCGCCACCATGCTCGGCGATGGGCGCAGGACCGGCGTGCCCGGCGCGGCGCTGGCCGGTTCGGCGCTGTTCCACGGCCGCGCCCAGGAGGACACCTGCGGCGCCGCCCACATCGGCGCCATCCTGATCCCGCTGCTGACCGCCATGGTCGAGGCCGGACAGGGGCCGGTCGAGCGGCTGCTGCCGGCGCTGGTCGCCGGCTACGAGGCGGGCGGCCTGCTGGAGACCGCCTATTCGCCGCTGACCACGCCGGCCGGGTTGCGCGCCTCGCCGCTCTACGGCACGGTCGCGGCGGCCGCCGCGGCGGCGTATCTGTTGGACCTGCCCGAGGACCGCATCGCGGCGGCGCTCGCCAACGCCGCCTCCTTCACCGGCGGCCTCCTGCAATCCTTCGACGACGGCACCGACGAGTGGCGTTATCAGGTCGGCGTCGCCGCCGTGAACGGGCTGACGGCGGCGCAGCTGGCGGCGAACGGCTCGGTGTCCGCCCCGGGCGCGTTCGAGGGGCGGGCCGGCTTCGTCCGCGCCTTCGCCCGCACCGGCTGCGACGTCGCGGCGCTGGCGGCGAAGCTCGGAACAGTCTGGTCGATCCGCCGGGTGACCTTCAAGCCCTACCCGGTCTGCGCCTTCAACCAGACACCGGTCACCGCCGCCCTAGCCTTGCGGGACGAACTGGCGGGACGCGCCGTCCGCGCCGTGACCGTGCGCATGAATCCGTTCGAGACCGGCTACGCCGGGATGGATTCCAAGGGGCCCTTCGCCAGCATCTCCGGCACGCTGATGAGCATCCCCTTCTGCATCGCGCTGACGCTGCTGCGCGGAGTGCCGACCATGCGGACGATGACCCGCTACGACGACGCGGCGGTCAACGCCCTGGTCGCCCGCGTCGACCTGATCGCGGACGAGAGCGTCGCCCGCCTGTGCTGCGCCATCGAGGCGACGCTGGACGACGGCACGGTCCTGACCCGGCGGCAGGACATGACGACCGACGATTTCGCCTTCTCCTGGGACGAGGTCGGCGCGCTGGTCCGCCGCATCGGGGGCGAGACCGGGGTGCCATCCGAGGCCTACGACCGGATCGAAGGCTTCGCCCGTGCCTTGCCCCGCGCGAACATCGGAGATCCCTTGGCGGCCTTCTCCTATTTGCCGCACTCCGCACGCTAGTTTCTCTCGTTAAGCGGGCGGGGAACAGCTAGATCCGGATCAGGAACCAAGAGGTAGGAACGAGGATGGCAATGGCCCGGACGGCGACAGGAAAGAAGACCAGGGTGCAGCGGTCGGAAGAGGTGCGCGATGCGTTGTTCCAGGCCGCAGCCGAAGTGGTCGGCGAATATGGCTACGTCGACGCATCAATCACCCGGATAACCCAGCGGGCCAATCTGGCACAGGGCACATTCTACAACTACTTCGCCTCGCGTCAGGAAATCTTCGACGAGTTGCTGCCGGTGCTCGGCGCCAAGATGCTGGCCCACATCCGCCAGCAGGCCGGCGGCGCCAGAACCTTCCTGGAGAAGGAGGAGCTGTCGTTCCGTGCCTTCTTCTCCTTTCTCAAGCGGATGCCTTATTTCCTGCGCATCCTCAACGAAGCCGAAATCTTTGCGCCCAAGGCGCACCGCCAGCATTTCCGCAACATCACCGCCAGCTACCTGCGCTTCCTGCAGAAGGCCCGCGCCGCCGGCGAGATCGCCGATCTCAGCGACGATTCCCTGGAGCCGCTCATCTACATGCTGGTCGCCACGCGCGGTTATCTTGCCTTGCGTTACACCAACGAGAATGGTGTGGTCAATCTGCCGGAGGAGGCGGTCACAGTCTATCTCCAGCTTCTGTCGAACGGGTTGATTGCGCCAAGTCTCGTGCCCATCAACATTGAGGGCAGAAAAGAGCCTTGATTTCGGGGCGGCCGTGTCCCGCCAGGTGGTGTCCGAGACGTGAGGCCGCCCCGCCGGTGTGCTCTCCATAGCTGTCGCAGGCGGGCCGTCCGTCCTGGCCAGCGCTGACGCGCCCTCCAGATTGGCGCTGCGCCGGGAGAGAGTCGTGTGATCCGGGACTGGCAGTTCCAGGCCGAGCAGACGCATAAGGGAGCCGAGACCGTCGCAAACCTGGGGGGAGAATGGTACGGCGTGTCCGGATGGCCGCGGTCGGGGGCACGATGAAGTGGCGGGTCATGGCTGAGGTCACGGGCGAGGATGGTGCGGTGACGCGTCACGTGATCTCCGAGGGTGAGCGCACCGAAGTCGGTCAGGCGGCGACGCTCGGGCTGAGCTTGGCTGAGGGCAAGGCAACCCTGTCCGGCCTGCAGCGCGTCCTGGTCACCGCCCAGGCCGACACGCACTGTCGCCGCCGTCGCCAGTGCAGCCACTGTGGGGCATTGCGCCCGCTCAAGGACCACCGCACCCGCACATTGGTGTCGCTGTTCGGCACGGTGGAGGTGCGCGCGCCCCGCTTCGGCCCCTGCCACTGTGGTGTGGCCTGCCGGCGCAGCCTGACCCCGGTCGCGGAGATGATGCCCGATCGCTGCACTCCGGAGTACGAACGCGTCCTGGCCGAGATGGGCAGCGCGCTGCCGTACCGGCGGGCGCGGGCGCTGCTGGCCGATCTGCTGCCCTTGGATACGGCTCCGGATGTGGAGACGATCCGCCGGCGCACACTCCAGGTTGGGGCTCGGCTCGAACGGGCGGCGCTGGTTCCGCCGGACGAGGGATCGCCGGCCCCGGCGCAGGCGATCACGCTGGCCATCGACGCGGGGCACGTGAAATCGGTGCGGACCTACCAGATGCGCTCGTTCGAGGTGATGATCGCCCGGGCGGCCAAAGATGAGGGTCAGGAGGTGGTCTTCGGCAGCATGCCGGCCGAGGCTGACCGCCAGGTGAAGCAGCTTCATCACGTCCTGCGCCGTCTGGGAGCGACGGCGAGCACGCCGGTCACCATCCTCAGCGACGGCGCGGAAGGCCCCCGGTCCTTGGCCGGGGCGGCCAGTTGCGGCCCGGTGCGCCACGTCCTCGACTGGTTTCATCTGTCGATGCGGGTCCAGCATGTGGCGCAAGCGGTCAAGGGCTGGACAGCGGCGGAGCCGGCCGCCGCGGAGCGGACGGTGCCCCTGGCCGACGCTGTCTCCCGCGTCCGCTGGCGGCTCTGGCATGGCCAGACCGAGCGGGCGCTGGGCTTGATCGGTGACACCCTGACCGACCTCGACGCCCTGTTGGATACCGCCGACGACCGGCAGGTCCGGAAAGTGGCTACGCTGCTGCGCGCTCTGGAGATCTATGTCGTCGGACAGGCCAACCTGATCATCGACTATGCGGCCGCCCGCGGCCGGGGCGATCCCATCTCCACGGCGACGACCGAAAGCACGGTCCAGCGCCTGCTGCACCGGCGCATGGGCGCCAATCAGCAGATGCGCTGGTCCCCGCGTGGCGCTCACCGCATGCTGAAGGTCCGCACCGCAGTGATGAACGGGACATTCGCCGCGGATCACGCCGCCGCCGAGCCATACGCCGGCCGCCCCTTCCGCCCCGCGGCGTGAAGGCCCCCCAGGTTTGCGACGGTCTCGTACGCGCATGGTCAAGGACATCGCTTCAGGCCCAGGCTGGACAGCGGCAGGCGATCTCAGTGATGTTGGCGGCCGGCTTGCCTACAGCGCTCTCGATCTTCAACAGAACCGGGTGCTCTTCTCGTTCGATCCGGCTTCCTTGAGTGTCGATCGGATCGGCAGAGCCGATGTCTTGGATGCATCCTACGACCCGAAGGCCATCGTTTCGATTTGAGATGGAGACGGTCGGCACACTGTTCAGCGGAGCCAGCCACGCCCGCATGCGTCGTGACCTTCACGAAAAGGATCCCGGCATCGCGGTGCCTGGACTGGACGATGATCCGCCGGTGGCCGGTTCCGTCGCCGGTACCGGCCGCGTTGGATGCCGTAACAGGCCTTAGCTCAAACTCCGGCTTGGGCAGGCGGCCGTCCCCACAGGGATGGTGTGGCAACGGCGGCCGAGCGGCTCGGCCCCAAGCATCAAGGGGGATAGCCATGCACCACCATGCCGGGATCGATGTCTCGTTGGAACCGAGCGGCGTGTGTGGTTTCACCTCGTCCAAGGCGGTCGGGGGCGCGCTTCGGGCCGACGCCAATTGCAATTGCCGCCGTTTTGCGATGGGCTCCATTCTTCAACGGGCATAGATCGGGAAGGCACGGCAGAGTTCCAGGACGCCTTGGCGGGCGATGGTCTCGGCGGTGCTGTTGTCGTCCGGGTTGCGCGCCAGACCGTCCAGCACGTCGGCGATCAGGGACGCGATGCGGGCAAACTCGGCCGCTTCGAACCCGCGCGTGGTGCCGGCCGGCGTTCCCAGCCGGATGCCGGAGGTGATAGCGGGTTTTTGCAAATCGAAAGGGATGCCGTTCTTGTTGCAGGTGAGATGCGCGCGCTCGAGGCTGGCCTCCGCCGCCTTGCCGGTCACCCCGTGGGAGTGCAGGTCAACAAGGACCAGATGGGTGTCGGTGCCACCGGTGACGAGATCGTAGCCCCGCGCCTTCAGCGTCTCGGCCAGAACCCGCGCGTTGGTCACCACCTGGGCGGCATAGGTCCTGAACTCCGGCATCAACGCTTCGCCGAACGCGACGGCCTTGGCGGCGATGATGTGCATCAGCGGCCCGCCCTGGAGGCCAGGGAACACGGCCGAATTGATCTTCTCCGCCATTGCCTCGTCATTGCACAGGATGATTCCGCCGCGCGGCCCGCGCAGCGTCTTGTGCGTGGTCGACGTCACGACATGAGCGTGCGACAGCGGGTTTGGGTGGACGCCGCCGGCGACGAGACCAGCGACATGCGCCATATCCACCATCAGGTAAGCACCGACGCGATCCGCAATGGCCCGGAAGCGGGCAAAGTCGATGACCCGCGGAACGGCTGATCCGCCTGCGATGATCAGCTTTGGACGATGTTCGGTCGCCAGCGCTTCGACCTCAACATAGTCGATCAGGCAATCGTCCCGGCGCACGCCGTAGGACACCGCCTTGAACCATTTTCCCGACAGCGTCGGGCGCGCACCGTGCGTGAGATGGCCGCCGGCCTCCAGCGACATGCCGAGGATGGTGTCGCCCGGCTGGAGGAGCGCCAGCAGCACCGCTCCGTTGGCTTGCGCCCCGGAATGCGGCTGAACGTTGGCGTAGCCGCAGCCGAACAGTTGCTTGACGCGGTCGATTGCCGTCCGTTCGATGGTGTCGGCGTGCTCACAGCCGCCGTAATAGCGGTGGCCGGGATAGCCTTCGGCGTACTTGTTCGTCAGAACCGTTCCCATCGCCTGCATGACCGCCGGCGAGACGATGTTCTCCGAGGCGATCAGCTCAATCTGATCGCGCTGCCGCTTCAGTTCCGCCTGGATCGCTGCGGACACAACCGGGTCGTCCGTGCCAAGGGCACGGTCAAAAAGGCCAGTCATTGTGGAGTCTCCCGAAAGCCGGCAAGCCGGCGGTTGTTCTCAGCAGGCGACGACGTTCACGGCCAGTCCGCCCAGGCTGGTTTCTTTGTATTTAGAGCGCATGTCCTCACCGGTTTGGCGCATGGTCTCGATGACGGCGTCGAGCGGCACGAGATGCGTTCCGTCGCCGCGCAACGCGAGGCGTGCCGCGTTGATCGCCTTCACCGCACCCATCGTGTTGCGTTCGATGCACGGCACCTGGACCAAGCCACGCACCGGGTCGCAGGTCAGGCCGAGATTGTGTTCCATGCCGATTTCGGCGGCGTTCTCGACCTGCTCGGCGGTACCGCCGAGGACGGCGGCCAGCGCGCCGGCCGCCATCGAACAGGCGACTCCAACCTCTCCCTGACACCCCATTTCGGCCGCAGAGATCGAAGCCCGCTTCTTGTACAGCGCGCCGATGGCGGCCGCCGTCAGGAGGAAGGTTCGGGAGTCGTTGCGGTTCGCGCCGGGGTGAAACGTCTCGTAGTATTTGAGAACGGCCGGGATGATGCCGGCAGCCCCGTTGGTCGGGGCCGTGACGATGCGCCCGCCGGCCGCGTTCTCCTCGTTGACCGCGAGGGCGTAAAGGCTGACCCAATCGAGCGCGTGCAACGGATCGGCGAGCTGGTTCCCGGCGGCGCACAGGGCGCGGAACAGACCCGGTGCCCGGCGTCGGACGTTGAGCCCGCCCGGCAATATCCCTTCGCTGCCGCAGCCACGTTCGATGCTCGCCATCATGGCGTCGCGGACCCGGTCAAGGAAAGCAAAGGTTTCGGTGTCGTCACGCCGCGAACGCTCGTTCTCCAGCATGATCTCCGCAATGGACCGTCCGGTCCGCCGTCCGCAATCCAGCAGTTCCGCCGCCGACGCGAACGGGTGGGGGGTCCGCAAGTTGTGGTCGGCCGCCGGCTGCAGGGCGTCGTCGCGACAGACGATGGCGCCGCCCCCGACCGAGCAGTATTCGCGCTCGAGAAGCGGGACGGCGCGATCAAAGGCTTTCAGGCGCATGCCGTTCGGATGTGCGTCGAGGATCTGGTCGTAGCGGAAGACAAGGTGTTCTTCTTCACGGAAGGGGATGGGGAACCGTCCACCGATCGGCAGAAGCCCACTGCTGCGGATCTGTTCAACGATGAGGTCGACCGCATCCGGATCGACGGTGTCGGGAAGGCACCCGGACAATCCCAACAGGACCGCGATGTCGGTGCGATGTCCCTTGCCGGTCAGCGCAAGAGAGCCGAACAGTTCCACGGATACTGCGGTCACCCTCGTCGCCTCGTCGGAGGCAAGCAGCTCCGTTACGAACCGATGCGCCGCCCGCATCGGGCCAACTGTGTGCGAACTCGATGGCCCGATGCCGATCGAAAAACATTCGGTAACGCTGATCGGGGCGTCCGATACCGAACGGAGAGGTTTTCCGGAAGCTGATGTGGTGTTTGCGTTCGACAAGGCGCTCCTCCTGACGTGGCCCTTGCAGCCAGTCGATTTGGTGCCCCTCTGTCTTTTCGCCTGAGAGCGTTATCCCGTCGGCGGACGCAGAATGCGCCTCTTTCCAGAGATCGTATACATCGTCGCGGTCCTTTTGCCTGAGAGTTTCCGGGGCGGTTGCTCCTTCGGCGCCGGCGTGGCCGGTCTCTCCCGCGCGATGTTGGCCTGATGGCCCGGCTTTTCTCTTGAAGTGTCGTCCGTTGACAGCGCGGATCGCAAGGCCAAGCTGCTTTGTTGGTTGCGGCCTACGTCAACGGATGCATACAAACCGTATTTCTGATAAATTGGCTGGTCAAGCATTTTCTCCGCCACAGAATTCCAGATACCGCGCCCGCCCCGGATGTCGCCGCGCAGCGTCGCCTGAATGCCGGCTCCGTTGCGTGCGGGCGCGTCCCAAGTGCCGCTCCCGATCGCATGAATTTTCGAGCCGACCACTGCTCCAGGGGAAGCTCGTTGGGGCTACCTCGATGTCCGCGCACGCCAGCCGATAAGGTCCTCCGGACGATCAATGTCGAAGGCGAGGTCCGGATCGCGACGGATCACCGTGGACAACCCCGCCTGCTCGGCAGCCCCGCGGTGAAGCTGAAGGCTGCCCGCACCGTAGGAGTATCGTTCCAGGGCCGGTGGGGTCTGGAACAGCAGGTTCGTTCCGAAACCCGTGCGATCGGAGACCAAGACGCAACGCGTTTCGGCCCGGCTGCGATGGTCCGCGATCACGCGCCGGATGGCCGATGCTGTTGCCAGCGGGAGATCGACAGGCAGGATGAGAACGCCGGTCGCTCCGCGGCCGCGGGCCACGCGGCTCGCCTGTTCCAGCGCGCCGTTGAGGTCGCAGCCCGGTTCCTCGGGCAGCGCAACCATGGAGCGACGGGCGGCAAGCGTCAGAACCTCCTCACTGCGGCTGACCACGATCGTCGCGCTCGTCCCCGCCAGTTCCTCCGCCACCGCCAGGGTGCGCCGCAGGAACATCCCGTTGAGAGTGCGCCTTTCTTCGGGCGAGAGCAGAGGGCGAAGCCGGCTCTTGCCCTCCTCCAGCGGCTTCACCGGTACGATCACCGTGAGGCAGCGCATGGTCACACTCCCCGCACCGCCGCGAGGCAGTCTCGGGCCAGACGCTCCTTGTCGTCGTGATCGCGCATGATGGTGCGGGTGACGACCGGCCGGATGCCGAGCCGCGCGATGTCGGCCGTCAGCCCTCCGTCCGCCTCGTCGATGACGAGCGCATCGATCAGGCCTTCGTAGAAGCGCGCGACGGAAACCGGCGACACCTCCTGTCCGAGTTCCCGCAAAATCTTGGCCGCCGGCCCCTTGATGGCTTGCCCCCCGACGATGGGCGACACGGCGGCCACGGGAGAGCGCCGGCCTTCCAGCCAGCCGCGGACGGCGGGCATCGCCAGCATGGGGCCGATCGACAGGTATGGGTTTGAAGGGCAGAGAACGACGCCCTCCAGGTCCGGCCGTTCCATCAGATCGAGGAAGGACGGGGACGGACGCGCGCCCTGCCCTCCCGCATACTCAAGGGAGTCCAGTGTCGGCTCGCAGCGCAGACGGACGAAATAGTCCTGGAAAGGCAGCGTCCGAGGGATGCGAGTAGCAGCGGAACAGAAAACCTAGGTAAGGGGTATTATTGGCATCTGGAGCTTTTCCCTGAGGCACAGTCGGAGTTTGCCCTAGGCGAAGACCCTTGCTTGCTCTGCCACTACACTGCCGCCTGATATCACCCGATCACTGTTGCTCGCGCACCCAAAGGCGGCTCATATGGATGGCCAGCTTTTCCGGGTCGATGCGGAGGGCGTGCGCTACTGCCTGCACCTCACTCAAATTTCCAGACCACCGTCCGGACAGCCACTCCGTAGGCAGGTTGGCTTCAGCACCAGGGAACGCCGCCAGAGCCGCCAGCAACTGTGTGAGCGATGAAGCCGTTTCGAACTCGATATAATGGGAAGTGGTGTCAGGCGTTGGTCTGAAACCCCGCTTTTTTAGTAGCCAAGCCGCAGCTTCGGCCCAATTGACCACCACCTTGCCGTCTTCGCGGTGGGATGCCAGTTCTTTGGCACTCAGGGCATTTCGAACGGCGCCCTCTCTCATATCGGCCAGTAGCGCCAGTTCTCGGACGGAAAACACGGCAGTTGATCGCTGGTTCGGGTCCGATAGCTTTTGCCGAGCCCGGAACATGTCCAGCACTTGGGTCGTCAGTGGGTCCTCGGGCCAGGCCGCGGGCTCGCCGTAAGCATTGGTCCGTGGAACCAGATCGATGAAAGACGCCAAAGCCGATTCCTCAAAGTCCCCACTGGGCTCCAGGGCGCACAACCCCATGGCGAAGTCGTACATGAGCAACAGGGGCATACCGTTCCCAAACTGGGTCAGGTCGACCTTTTCCGGCTGATCGTCTGCATAATCCCCTTCGGCCGAGAAGCCCGCGAAAGCAACGGCGGCATCCTCCCCTTTCAGTCGGGCGAGGTGGTCAGCGATCAGGAGAATTCCCTGCTGCAACTCGCGAACATAGTCTTCGCGGCGGATCATTGCGGCTGTCTCCTCAGGCGGCAAATAGGCGAGCAAAGTGGAACTTCAACCGGTTGACGGCGGGGTCTCGAAGGCCCTTGGAGGGATGAAGGACGATGAATGCCTCGACGTTGCCTGATAGGTACGGCAGCGACAAGGCGCTGTGGCCGAAGTAAACGGCTTGGCTGCTGCCGTTCGGCCCCAGGATGGTTTCGCCTTGTGTCACGACACGAGCCTTGTGGGCACCAAGGAAAGCATCGTAGGCGGCCTTGCCGCCAAACAAGATGGCGCGAGGGCCAATATAGCTGATCAGCCGAGCCAGATGCGGAGCGGTTTCCTTGGCGGCTACAGGAACACGGATGCCCAGGCTTTGCATGTTGGGGGACCGGCGCCAGATCACATTGCTGCCCTGCACGGTCCGAATTCCCTCGGGCGATGAAACACCCAGTGCTCGCTGAAGCAGGCGACCAATGTTCTGCGATGTCGGCCCATAGCCCTCGATGTACTCGCTGCCGCCCGCGGCCACGTCGACCAATTTAAAATTGTCGGCGGAGCCGCCCGGATTGAGGCCGAGGACCATCAGAGGGCAAGGGCAAATGGGAGAATAGTTGATCGAGTAATCGGCCCTGTTGTTGAGGCCGGTCGCGGCTCGCCATTGCGTATCAAGATCGGCGAGAAATTGATTGGCTGCAGGCAGGAGTGAGCGATCCAAAGAGAACATGATGGAGGGCCTCGAATGTGAGTGGGTGCCGTCTTTCCGGGCTGTCACGCTTCACCCTGCGTTCGGGAAAAGGTCACCGCCCAAGGTGAAGGCAGCCCTCTTTGCTGACGTTTCTTGCGCGACTATCAGCTGCGCGCTAGGCGCTACCACCGCCATGCGGTAATGGTATAATTCATATCATATTCAGCGGTCAAGAAGAATATGATGCTGCTGTTATCATTAATATCATGATGACCAAGTGTCCAGATGACCCGTCCAGCAAGCGAGCGTCATCGCCATCTCAATGTAATGTTAGGGTATACCCATACGATACGGCGTCGTGAGACAATTCTCAGCGTCTCATTTGGATGGATTTCGCCTGAGTGAGACGTTACCGTTTGCTGGTTTAGAAGCAAACGAGACGATTCATGGCGATCTACGGCTACGCCCGCGCCTCCACGCTGGATCAGGACGTGGCGATCCAGGAGGAGGCGCTTCGCCAAGCCGGCTGCGAAGTCATCCGCTCTGAGAAGGCGAGTGGCACGACCCGTACCGGCCGGTCGGAGCTCGCCTTGCTCCTCCAGTTCCTACGCCCCGGTGACACGCTGGTGGTCACCCGCGTCGATCGCCTGGCACGCTCGATCAAGGATCTCCAGGACATCGTGCATGAGCTGCGCGCCAAGGGGGTCGCCCTGAAGGCGACCGAACAGCCCATCGACACCACAACCTCGGCCGGCAAGGCATTTCTCGACATGCTCGGCGTGTTCGCCGAGTTCGAAACCAACCTGCGCCGGGAGCGCCAGATGGAGGGCATCTCGCGCGCCAAGGCCAAGGGAGTCTACAAGGGCCGCAAGCCATCGATCGACCCGGCGGAGGTCTGGCGCTTGCGGACCGAAGAGAAGCTGGGACCAACCGCCATCGCCCAGCGACTCGGGATCGGGCGCGCGTCCGTCTATCGGGTGCTCGCTGGTGCCGACCGACCCTGATGCCGGTCAGCTTTCTCACCCCGGAACAAGAAGGGCGGTACGGCCAGTTTCCGGCCGAAGTGTCTGCCGAGCAGTTGGCCCGGTTCTTCCACCTTGATGACGCAGATCGCGTGTTCATATTGGCGCACCGCGGCACCCACATGCGGCTTGGTTGCGCCGTTCAGCTCGGCACGGTGCGGTTTCTCGGAACGTTCCTTGAAGATCCAGGCAAGGTACCGCCGGGTGTCATCGGCTTCCTTGGCGACCAACTTGGCGTGCCAGTCAACGGAGCGCTCGATGCGTACCGGGCCAGCCAATGGCGTTGGCGTCACCCGGTTGAAATCCGCAAACGCTATGGCTACCGGGATTTTTCGGACTCCGCCGCGCAATGGCGCCTCCAGCGATGGCTCTACGCGCTGTGCTGGACGGGGACAGACCGGCCGACGGCCCTGTTCGACCAAGCGACGGCCTGGCTGGTAACGCACAAAGTGCTGCTGCCGGGGGCGAGCGTGCTCGAACGGACCGTCGCGCGGGTGCGGTCTCGTGCCAACAGCCGCCTGTGGCGCCTGCTGGCGGCCCGGATCACGCCCGAGCAGAAGGCGCGGCTTGACGCTCTGCTGGTGGTGCCGGAGGGTGGGCGACAGAGCCCGATGGACCGGCTCCGCTCGGGGCCGACCCTGCAAAGCACCAACGAATTGGTGCGCGCGATTGAGCGCCTCGACGAGGTACGGCACCTCGTGGCTGGTCTACCGCTCACCAGCCATCTGCCGAAAGTCCGCATCATGTCTTTGGCGCGGTTCGCCGGCGTCGCCAAGGCCCAGGCGGTCGCCCGGTTGCCGGACGAGCGCCGCGCCGCCACCCTGCTGGCGTTCATTCGGACGCTTGAGGCGAGCGCGCAGGACGATGTGCTCGACCTGTTCGACCTGCTCGTCACCCGGATGTTCGTCGATGCCGTCCGTAAGGGCCGGGAGGCGCGGTTGCGCAGCCTGGGCGACCTTGACGCTGCCGCCCGCATCCTGAGCAGGGTCTGTGCTTTGGTGCTCGACGGTGATGTTGGCGACAGTGATCTGCGAACCGCCGTTTTCGGGGCTGTGCCGCAAGCCGCCCTGGAAGCCGCCGTGGCTCAAGTGGACAGCCTGACCAAGCCGCCGGACGATCCCTATCTCGACGAACTTATGGCGCAGCACCGCCGCATCCGGCGTTTCCTACCGCACTTCGTGCGTGTGGTCGGCTTGGGCGCCATGCCGACTGGCCGGCCTGTGCTGAAGGCTCTGCACCACCTCCGGACGGTTGGGGAGGGCAATGCACGCGGTGCGCCGTGGCCCACGGAGTTCGTGCCGAAGTCTTGGGAACGCCGGGTGATCCGGAACGGCGTCCTTGACCGGCGCGCCTGGACCCTGTGTCTGGTCGATCGGCTGCGCGGCGCGCTCCGTCGCCGCGACGTGTTTGCGACGCCAAGTCTGCGCTTTGCCGACCCCCGCATCGGCCTGCTCGACGGCGCCGCTTGGGAGGCCGCGCGGCCAACCGTCTGCCGCACGCTGGGAAAGTCGCAGAATGCGGGTGAAGAGATCGATCAACTGACCGAGCGGCTCGATCAGGCGTTCCGAACGGTGACCGACAACCTTCCTCAAAATGCCGGCATCCGCCTCGAACGGAATGGCACCGACGAGGACCTGGTGCTGACCGGCCTCGACCGCCTCGACGAGCCGGCCAGCCTCGTTGCTCTGCGGGAGGCCGTGACAGCGCGCCTGCCGCGTGTCGATCTACCGGAATTGCTGCTGGAAATCGATGCCCGGACCGGCTTCGCTGGCGCCTTCACCCATGCCAGCGAAGCCGAGGCGCGGGCGCAGGATCTGCCGACGACGCTGTGTGCCATGCTGCTGGCCGAGGCATGCAACACCGGCCTGGAACCGCTGGTGCGCCCGGACCTGCCGGCGCTCCGGCGGTCGCGCCTGAGCTGGGTTCGGCAGAATTATCTGCGGGCAGAAACCCTGACCCTGGCCAATGCCCGCCTTGTCGCCGCCCAGAACGGCATCGACTTGGCGCGGCGGTGGGGCGGCGGCGATGTCGCCTCCGCCGACGGGCTGCGCTTCGTGGTACCGGTGCGCACCATCCACGCCGGCCCCAACCCGAAGTACTTCGGCTCCGAACGCGGCGTCACCTACTATAACCTCGTGTCCGACCAGTTCACCGGCCTGAACGCCATTACCGTGCCCGGCACTCTGCGCGACAGCCTGGTGCTGCTGAGCGTCGTGTTGGAACAGGAGACCGATCTGGAGCCGACCGAGATCATGACCGACACCGGCGCCTACACGGACGTGATCTTCGGCATCTTTTGGCTGCTCGGCTACCAGTTCAGCCCGCGGATCGCCGATGTCGGCGGCGCCCGATTCTGGCGGACTGATCCGGCGGCCGACTACGGCCCCCTCGACAAGCTGGCCGCGCACAAGGTGAGGACGGGCCTCATCGCCGAGCATTGGGACGATCTGTTGCGCCTGGCCGGCTCGCTCAAGCTGGGCCTCGTGCAGGCCGGCGGGCTGATGCGGACGCTCCAGACGAACGACCGGCCAACCCGGCTGGCACGGGCGCTGGAGGAACTGGGCCGAATCATCAAGACGCTCTATCTGCTGGCCTACATCGACGACGAAGCCTATCGCCGCCGCATCCTCACCCAGCTCAACCGAGGTGAGGGCCGCCACCAACTCGCCCGCGTCGTCTTCCATGGCAAGCGGGGCGAACTGCGTCAGCGCTACCGGGAAGGTCAGGAGGACCAGCTCGGCGCCCTTGGTCTGGTCGTCAACGCCATCATCCTGTGGAACACGATTTACATGGACGCCGCGCTTGACCAACTGCGAATGGAAGGTTTCGACGTTCGCAACGAGGACGTGGCCCGCCTGTCGCCGCTCGCCCATGAGCACATCAACATGCTTGGCCGTTACGCCTTCACCCTGCCCGAGCCAGTGGCTCGGGGTGAACTGCGGCCACTGCGCAGTCCGGTGGCCTTGGCCTATGAGGACGCCTGAATGGTAACGCCGTCAGCCAGCATCCGCCGCGGCCTTACCTAGGTTTTCTGTTCCGCTGCTACTCGGCCCCCAAAATGCAAATGATCTGAAATAGAAAAACCTAAGCCTGCACCTCCTTCGGCCAGACATCGGGATTTTGAATGATTTCTGTGGGCTGCCGGTAAGGAAAAGAGACGCCACCAAGCTCTGTTTTTTCGGGAGGCGTATGATCCGGCGGCACCCACTTCCGACATTGGGATTTTTCAACATCGGGTCCACCGCCGCCGAACCTTGCCGACTTTAGGCTTCTTTCCAGCCGCGAAATCACCGTGAACACACGAAGGAGCCATCCAATGCACGCGACACACGACGCACGGGCGTCCGGCGCCGGTATGCTGAACAAGGTGCCGGAGGTCACGCTCATCTTCTGGATCATCAAGATCATGTCCACCACGGTGGGCGAAACCGGGGCCGACTATCTGGCCGTTCATGTCGGCCTGGGGACCGGCCTGACCGGTGGGATCATGGCCATGTTGCTGGGCGGCGCGTTGCTGCTGCAACTGCGTGCGCGGGCTTATGTGCCCTGGATCTACTGGTTGACCGTCGTTCTGGTCAGCGTCGTCGGCACCCAGATCACGGATGCGCTGACGGACGGTCTGAATGTCAGCCTCTACGTCAGCACAACGGTGTTCGCGGTGGCCCTCGCGGCGATTTTCGCCACTTGGTATGCGACCGAACGGACGCTGTCGATCCACACCATCGTCACCAACCGTCGTGAGGTGTTCTACTGGACAGCGATCCTCTTCACTTTCGCTCTGGGCACGGCGGCCGGCGATCTTGCAACCGAGGCACTCCAACTCGGCTTCCGGCTCGGCGTGCTCGTCTTCGGCGGGCTGATCGCGCTTGTCACGTTGGCCTACTACCGCGGCTGCAACCCGATCCTGACCTTCTGGATCGCTTATGTGCTGACGCGGCCGCTTGGCGCATCGCTGGGCGATTTCCTGTCGCAGGCCCGGCAGTACGGTGGTCTGGGTCTCGGCACGATCATGACCAGCGCCGTCTTCCTGGTCGTCATCGTGGCCCTGGTGGCGATGGTGAGCGTCACCACCGCTCAGCATCGCAATGCATCCGTGGGCGATGAAGCCTGATCATCCTTTCCTTCATGCAAAGCAGAGATCGTCGATGAAACACTCCTGGATCGCACTCACCGCTGTGGCGCTCGTTGCCACGGGTGCCGTGGCAGTCACATATTTCATGCCGGTAGCAGGCGCGGTTTCGCAGGCCGAAGCGTCTGCCGGACTGGGCGACATCTCGGGCTTCCGCAAGATTGTCGTCGATACGGCGGCCCTGGTCGACAAGGGAGACCTTGCGGGCGCAAAGATCCGCATCAAGGATCTTGAAACGTCATGGGACGAGGCGGAAGCGGGCCTGAAGCCCCGAGCACCGAGCCAGTGGCATGCGGTCGACAAGGCCATCGACGGGGCACTGTCGGCTTTGCGCGATAGCGCCCCGACGGTGGCCGCGTCCAAGAAGGCTTTGGCGACCCTGCTCGATACCATGGACAGCAACGGCACACATGGCTGAGTGACCGTCGCATCGATCCGCATCCGCCGGTTTGATGGGGCTGACGACGCGATATCCGGACATTTCGAAAGGAAGAGGCGCGGTGGGCATGACCATCGCGCCTTTTTGACGTGTCGGCGGTGGTTGTGCGGGAGGGGACCGCCGACATATTCGACATGCCTTCAAGGGCGCTGGAGCCGGTGCCGAGTGCCGATCCAAAGAAAATGGCCCGGAAGTCTCCTTCCGGGCCGGACACAGACGGCATCAAGATCATTCGGCGTCGTTGTCTTCCTGCTCTTCACCATCGCCCTTTGCGACATGACGCTTCAGAACACCGCCGGAGGCTGCGTCCACGACCACAGTCTCGGTCGCCTTGTCCTTGGCGACCTCGACACCGAAGGCCACCTTTCCATTTTCCTGCAGGATGTCGGCAGACAGTGCCTTGCCGCCGGTTTCCTGTTCGGCGGCAGTCACCGCCTGCGACAACGAGATCTTCGCCTGCGACAGCGCCGACAGGTCACGGGCGTCTTCATGGGTCTTCTGAGCGGCGTGCGCGCCATAACCGATGCCAGCCACCAGCAGTGCCGCACAGATCGCAGACGCGGGCTTCATGACGGTCTTCATACGAATCGCTCCTGTTGCGGGGCGTCATGCCCCGGTACAGACGATCCTAGGCGGGGCTGGCTTACCGGCCTTTGGCGAGCGCTATACGGTTTGGTAAGATCGAGGCCGCGGCTTCGCCATGATCGGCGGCAGACCCGCTGGATCGGGCAACCAAGACCGGCAACTCGCCAGCGGTACGACCCAATTCGGACCGGAGTGCCGGCAGGCAACGGGGGCGATCAACGGTTCGGCTTTGCCGGGGTGCGCAGTCGCCGCCATAGAAACCAGGCCACCGCCGCCACCATCACGACGATCACCAGAACGTCGAAGCGATGCATCCAGTCCCGCAGCGTCGGATCGCTGTTCCAACGTTCTCCCAGCGCGTAACCGACATAGGCCAGCCCGAAGCACCAGGGCCAGGAGCCGATGAAGGTGTAGAGATGGAAGCGGAGCCTCGGCATCCCGGCCATTCCGGCGGGAAGGGCGATGAAGGTCCGCACAACCGGCAACATCCGGGCCACCAGCACCGCCGGTCCGCCGAGCCGGGAGAAGAAGCGCTCCGCCAGATCGAGGTCATGCTCGTCGAGCAGGACGTAGCGGCCCCAGCGCCGGATCAGCGGCCGTCCGCCCCGCCGTCCCACCGCATAGGCGATCTCGGATCCCAGGTTGCAGCCGATGGCGCCGACGGTGGCGACCAGCATCAGGTTGAAGTGTCCTGTCGAGACGAGATAGCCGGCGAATGGCATGATGACCTCCGACGGCAGCGGAATGCAGGCGGATTCCAGCGCCATCAGCATCGCGACGCCGGGATACCCCAGCGTCGCGATGACCGACACAATGATCGATCCGAGCGCTTCGAGAAGATGCCCCACCACGCCCTCACCCGCGGTCCAGCGGGAACAGGGCAGCGGGCAGATGCAGCAGCCGCACGGTTCCCTCGTAAAGCCGGACGATGGCCGGCGTCAGCATCCGGTCGATCAGCGGCCGGACCGGAACGACCAGCAGCGATGCCGTGGTGGCGACCAGAAGCGCGCCGGCCATGTCCAGCGGGAAGTGAACACCGAGATAGATGCGCGCCCAGGCGACGCCGACACCGAAGGCCATCATCCCCCAGCCCAGCCGCGGCCAGGAACCGCGCAGCAGCAGGCTGACCCCAATCGTCCACATGAAGGTCGCATGGTCGCTGGGGAAGGACGAGTCGGCCGCATGCGGGATCAGCTGGTGCCCCAACCCGATCATGAAGGGGCGCGGATGCTGCCAGATAGCGCCGATCACCGTGTTGATCAGGGCCGCCGTCAGCAGGGCGCAGCCGGCGCCGACCAGAGCCGAACGCCCGTTGTGCCGTCCCCACACCCACAGCACCGCGATCAGCGCCGCCGCCAGCACCACCACGTCATCCGCCAGGAAGCGCGCCAGCAGCAGAAGCATGGTCTGCGGATCGGGCGGGGCGTTCAGCAGGAGGAACAGATGCCGATTCAAAGCTTCCATGAGCGAGGTCCACTTGTTTCGATGCGATGACAGGCCGGGCAGACAGATGGGCAGTGCGGGGGCGCTTCGCGCGTGACGCCGATGGCTAGGGCTGGAGCGTTCGGGTGAGTTCGGGAGACTGGCGGGGATCGGCGAAGGCCCGGTCTGCGGCACGCTGCAGGCGTTCTTCATGACGCCGCGCATATCGCCACCCCAAGACCCCGGCGACCAGGGCGATGCCGCCGGCACCGACCGCCAGTGGGCCATGATAGCGCTCCAGTGCCTGCCCGAAGCTCCAGCCACCCAGGCCGAAAGCAATGGACCAGAGCAGCCCGCCGCAGGCATTGGCGAGCAGGAAGCGCCGCCAGCACATACGGTTGGCGCCGGCGAGCAGCGCGGTCAGCACCCGCAGCAGCGCGACGAACCGTCCAAACAGCACGACCTTGCCACCGTGCCGTTGGAACAGGTATTGGCCAAGCCGCAGCCGCGGTTCGGTCAGCCGCAAGAGCGCCCCATAGCGCACCAGCAGCCGATAGCCGTAGCGCCGACCGATCAGGAAACCGACATTGTCACCCACCACGGCGCCGGCAGCCGCCGCGCCGATCACGAACTCGATCCGGAAATCGGGGGAGGCCGCCGCCAGAATCGATCCGGCGATCAGCATCGTCTCTCCCGGCAGGGGCAGACCCATGCTCTCCAGCGCAACTACGCCGGCGATCAGCCAATAACCGTAACCGGTCAGAAGTTGGGGAAGCAGCCCGTGGAGCGGGAGAGACATCGCGTCACCTCGAATGTTGTGCCGTGACCGGGGGGCATTCCCCGGCCGGCCGGGCCGACGCGCCATCAAGGAGATTGAAGTCAAGCGAGACCCGCAGGCCCGGGCCGTTGTCCGTCACGGACACCGTCGCCTCATGACGGTCCGCGATGGCCTTCACCAGACTGAGGCCAAGCCCGCTGCCATCGGTGGTGCGGCTCCGCTCCAGCCGGTAGAAGCGGCGGAAAATGCGCCCGCGCTCTTCCGCCGGCACACCGGGGCCGTCATCGGCAATCGTCAACCGCGCCACCCCTGAACCGACGGTGAGAGCCACCTCGATGCGCGTTCCGGCCGGGGTGTGGCGAATGGCATTCTCCACAAGATTGACGAGCATCTGGGTCAGCAACTCGCGGTCGCCCGCGACCACCGCCGGGTCGAGCGGAGGACTGACCAAGACCTTGCCGTCCTCTTCGGCCGAGGGCGTGAAGGCCTCGACCACTGTCTCCACGATGACGTGAAGCTCCACCGGGTCGCGAACCGGCGGTCGAGCGCCGCCCTCGATCTGGGCGATGCGCAGCAGCGCGGCGAAGGTCTCCAGCAGCGTGTCGGTTTCCGCCAGGGCCGCGTCCACTGCGACCGCGTAGTCGTCGGTCGATGCGGCGGTTGTCCGCACCCGCTCCAGACGCTGGCGCAGCCGCGCCAACGGAGTGCGCAAATCGTGGGCGATGTCGTTGGACACCTGCCGCAACCCCTCCATCAGATCGGCGATGCGGCCGAGCATGCGGTTCAGCGTATCCGAGAGCCGGTCGAGGTCGTCGCCGGTTCCCCGCACCGGGATGCGGCTGGCCAGGTCACCGGCGATGATCTGCTCCGCCGTGCGCGAGATGGCATCCACCCGCTGCAGGAAAGCCACGCTCAACAGAGCACCGCCGGCGATCCCAAGCCCGAGCGTTACCAGTACCGCGACGGAAAATGCGTGGAAGATCGCTTCGTCGGCATCCTCTATCCATTCAAGATCGTCACCGACCGCCAGCAGTGTGCCGTCCGGCAGCCGGATCGTCAGGGTGCGGATCCCCACGAGTTCGCTCTCGTCGCTGGGCATCCGGTGCGGTTCGATGGTGCTCCAGCCCGGCTGAGGAACCGTCGTCATGTCGCCGGCCAGAATGGCGCCGCCTGCATCGGCGACGAGTTCATGCAGCGCGCCGGGACGGCCAGCGGTGCGCCGCACCTCGGCAGCGAGCTGCGCCTGACCGCCGGCCTGGAATTCACCGCGGAGCCGGTCGAGGTCGGCCATGATCCGGCTGTTCATCTGCTGTTCCAACGCCGCGTGGGTGGTCCAATAGACCACTCCCCCCAGGATCAGCGCCGACACCGCGAAGATGAGAGCAAAGGCGGCGGCCAGCCGGAAACTGGCGGTCCGGAACAGTCTAGGCAGGGTCGTCATTCAGGGTGTATCCAGCCCCGCGTACCGTGCAGATCAACTCTCTGCTGCGGCCGCGGTCCACTTTGGCCCGCAGGCGGCTGATGTGGGTTTCGACGATGTTGGTCTTGGGGTCGAAGTGGAAGTCCCAGACATGCTCCAGCAGCATCGTGCGGGTCGTCACGCGCCCGGCATTGCGCATCAGATACTCCAGCAGCTGGAACTCGCGCGGTTGCAGATCGATGGATGCGCCTCCTCGGGTCACGGAGCGTTTCAGGAGGTCCATTTCGAGGTCGGCCACCCGGAGCACCGTGGGGACGTCGTTCAGCGGCGGACGCCGCACCAGAGCATTGAGACGGGCCAGCAATTCGGCAAAGGCGAAGGGCTTGACCAGATAGTCGTCGCCTCCGGCCTCCAGCCCCTCCACCCGGTCGCCGATCCCACCGAGGGCGGTGAGCAACAGCACCGGCGTCTTCACCCCCGCACCGCGCAAGGTTTTCAGCACCGAGAGTCCATCGAGGCCCGGCAGCATCCGATCGACGACCAAAGCGTCGAACGGCTGTCCCGCGGCGAGAAGCAGGCCGTCGCGCCCGTTGCCCACGCATTCAACGCTGTGCCCCTGTTCTCGCAGACCGGTCTGGAGATAGCCCGCCGTTTCCGGATCGTCTTCAATGATCAATATCTTCATTGGCGCAGCCCCCCGATCCCTCCTCGAAATGTCCGTCTCTGATCCTCACAGCCGGTCAAACAAGATAGTCGAAGTCGTCTTAATGGGCGGTCACTGATTCTATACGGATTTGTAACCTGGGCACCTCCCGAGACGGATGGAATGAACAGCTCCTTCAACTTTCCCGGTATCATTTCACGAGGGACATCTGCCCCTCTATGCATGGGGCCAGAAGACGGGTTCAGCTGCAGCGATGCATGTGAAGGCCAAATCGAGATCGACGATGGCGCTGAAGGCGCCAACCGCTCCGCATGCGCGCTGCCGCCACCCTTTCCAGCGGCTTGAACGCTCGGAATCTTTGAACGTCCGGCAATATTGACCGCACGGCGAAACCGCAACGGTTGCTTGCCTCGCGAAACTCCTAAGTTTCGCGACACCCGCAGCCGGATGAAAGCTCAAGAGATTTTGATGTTGCAAAAATCTGTCGCGAAAGGAAAAAGTTTCGCGATGACTTTTGCGACGGGTGCCCCATGCTCATAGGCTATGCGCGCGTTTCCACCGACGACCAGGATCTCTCGCAGCAGCGGACGGCCCTGCAGGTGGCCGGCTGTCGGCGGATTTATGAAGAGAAGGTCTCCGGAGCGAAGCGCGACCGACCGCAGCTTGTCCGGCTGATCGACCAGCTTCGGGCTGATGACGTCGTGACGGTCACGCGCCTCGACAGGCTGGCTCGGTCGACCCGTGATCTCCTCGATATTGCGGAGCGGCTTGAGGGGGCCGGTGCAGGGCTCCGTTCGCTCGCCGAGCCATGGGCCGACACCACCTCGCCGGCCGGTCGCATGGTTCTGACCGTATTTGCTGGCATCGCCGAATTCGAGCGTGCGCTGATTGCCGAGCGGACCGGTACGGGCCGTGTTGCGGCCAAAGCGCGCGGCGTTCGGTTCGGCCGGCCACCAAAGCTGACCGTCGACCAGATCGCTCTTGCCCGGCGATTGGTCGACGAAGGGCGGTCGCCCCGTGAGGCGGCCCGAATCCTCAATGTTCACCCATCGACCCTGTACCGGGCATTTGCCCTACAGCCGCCCGAAGATGCCGCTACCGGTTCCTGATGCCAATGTCGGCTTCCTGTTCCATTGCCCCCAGTTCTCCGTCATCGCCTGTGAAACCGATCGACACGGCCTGCGGCATGCTCACACGCCACCGGACAAGGGCCACCCGTCCTGGCTGGCGATCGGGCAAGGAAAGATCGATACTGGGAGACGGACCAGGAGGTCCCGAACGACGTCGCGGGGTCTGCAAACTATGGACATCCGTTCCCTTCTCGTACCGCTCGACGGGTCGCCATCGGATCGCCGCCGTCTCGATGCCGCCGGTCTCGTGGCCGAGAGTTTCGGCGCGCGTGTCGCTGTTCTGCATGCGCGATTGCCAGATGGCCGGGTGATCGCCGCACTCGGCGACGGGGTCAGCAACCGGACCATCCGTGAGGCATTGGAACGGTACGACCAGGAGGAGCACCGCGCCCGCGCCGTGTATGACGCGTGGTGCGCCGTCGGCGGACCGGGGACCGCCACAGCCTCCTTTCAGGTCGGGCATGGGTTCCCGGCCACGCTGTTCGCGCGTCAGGCCCGCTGTGCCGATCTCACCATCCTCTCCAGCACGGCGCGGAGCGGGCTGCGTCGCCTCGACCCCACGGTCGAAAGCCGGATCCTCACCCGAAGCGGGCGTCCGGCGCTCCTGGTTCCCGCCCACCCAATCGCGTCGGTTGGGCGCGTGATCGCCATTGCCTGGAACGCGAGCGCCGAAGCCGCCCGGGCGGTTACCGATGCGATGCCATTCCTGGTCCGCGCCACGCAAATCCGGGTTCTGACCGTGCTGGAGCGGGGTGTCCGGGAGGAGGATGCGGCGGCCCTGGTGGCGTTTCTGGCCGACCACGGCGTCGCCGCCAAGCCGGAGCTTTTGCCGGTTGATGGGGGCGTCGCCGCCACGCTCCTCGACGCCGCCCGGCGGGCGGGCAGCGATCTTCTGGTGTTGGGTGCCTATGCCCGCAGCCCGCTGCGCGAGCGCCTGTGCGGCGGCGTCACCGATGACGTCCTGGGTGCGGCCGACATTCCCCTGCTGATGAGCCACTGACCCCGTCCGCACAGCCGTTGACCAGCGGAGACGATCGGCGTTAGGCTTTTGCCATCGGGGATGGAGTTCCCCCGGAACCGTCCGAAAGGGCTGATGACTCCTGCTGCGTGGGACGCGGTGGGGGTCGGCTGTGCCCAAACCCGCTTCTCCCACGCAACGGCCCCCGGGCTTGCTCAGAGGGAGAGGCGTCATGTCGGAAACCTGGACTCTTGCCGCGCTGTGGCTGGGCTTGGCGCTGGTGGCCACCCTGCTGTCGATCCGCCTGGGCATCGCCACCGCGCTTTCGGAGATCGTCGTCGGCACCATCGCCCAACTGATCGTCGGCGCGATGCTGGGCGATGCCGTCCTGGGTGCCGACCAGAGCTGGATCGTCTTCCTGTCCGGCACGGGCGCAATCGTGCTGACCTTCCTGGCTGGGGCGGAACTCGATCCCGCGGTGTTCCGGCGGCGATGGCGGGAGGCCGGCGCCATTGGGTTGGTCAGCTTTCTCGTACCCTTCCTCGCCTGCGCCGCCGCCGCGCACAGCCTCCTCGGCTGGACGGCCCCGGCCAGTTGGCTGGCTGGAGTGGCGTTGTCGACGACCTCGGTCGCGGTGGTCTACGCGGTGATGTTGGAATCGGGGCTGAACGTGACCGAATACGGCAAGGTGCTGCTCGGCGCCTGCTTCGTCACCGACCTCGGCACCGTGCTCGCCCTCGGCCTCATCTTCGCCCCCTTCACCGTGAAGACGGCGGTCTTCGTCGTGGCTGGCTTGGCCGTCTTCGCCATCCTGCCTTGGCTGACCCGGCACGTCTTCCAGCGGTTCGGCAACCGGCCATCGGAACTGGAGGCCAAGTTCCTGCTCCTGATTCTGTTCGGACTGGCGGCGCTCGCCGTCTGGGCGGACAGCGAGGCGGTGTTGCCGGCCTATCTGGTCGGCATGGTGCTGGCGGGCACCGTCGGCAAGGATCACGCGCTGATCCGCCGGCTGCGCACCCTGACCTTCGGCTTGCTGACACCCTTCTACTTCATCCGGGCCGGCTCCTTCGTCTCCGTGCCGGCCCTGGTCGCCGCGCCGACGGCGGCGGTCGTTTTCCTGGCGATCAAGGTGGCGGCGAAGATCGCCGGCGTCTACCCGACGACACGGGGCTTCGGCGCACCGCGCGAGGAGGCGATGCACACGACGCTGCTGATGTCCACCGGCCTGACTTTCGGGACCATCGCGTCGTTGTTCGGCCTGTCGCACGGGATCATCGACCAGGCACAATACTCCACCCTGGTGGCGACCGTCATCGGCAGTGCCGTCTTGCCCACCCTGCTTGCCAACGCGTTCTGCCTGCCCCACCACCTGTTGCCGCCGGTCGTGCCGGAGACCGCGCCGACGGCCGGTGCTGTGCCGGCAGGGAAAACGGTGGGGGAGGCCGAATGAACTGATGCCGGACGATGTCGGCGGTACAATAATGATGACGGGACGCGTGTGGATCATGCGTCGAGTTTGGGAGGGCGCCCAAATGCAGGTTCCCCAGAACGCGGTGCTCCTGAGAGCCTTCATCGGCGAAAGCGATCGTCATGACGGCGGCCCGCTCTACGAACAGATCGTCATGAAGGCCCGAGCCATGCACCTCGCCGGGGCGACGGTGCTGCGTGGGGGCATGGGCTTCGGCCATTCCAGCCAGGTTCACACCGCGAAGATCCTGCGGCTCTCCCAGGATCTTCCGCTGGTGGTCGAGATTGTCGACCGCGAGGACGCGATCAATGCGTTCCTGCCGGTTCTCGACGCCATGATGCCCGGCGGGCTGATCACCCTGGAGAAGGTTCAGGTGCTGCAATACGGCCCCGGCACCATCCGCCAACCGGCCCGGCTCACCTGAGGCGTTGCCGGACGGGTCGTTCCACCCCGGATCGCGGCGCGCGACTGTCGCGCGGCGCGTGCATCGTGATCTTTGCGGTTGACGCTGCGGCGCAAAAATGAGAGGTGAAAAGCGGCAATGGATTCTGCCTGACCGTTTCCGGTCGAACCGCTCCGCTCCGGCGGGCTGATGACTCCTACTTCCTGTCCTTGGGGGAGTAGTGTGTCCGAATCCAGCCAAATCCCATCGTCGCAACACTGTTCCGGAAGCGTGCGGGCGCGCCATGCGCGGTTCCGGTGGAGAGTCCCCATGACCCTTCGTGACCGGGCCGCGCCATGGGCCGGGCCGATGGCGGCGGTCGGCACCTGGCTGTGCCTGACCGTCCCGATGGCCGCCATCGTCGGTTCGTTGTGCGCGCTGTTCCTGTGGAGCCTGGACCGGGCGACGCAGGCACGCCTCGATTACCCATGGCTGCTCTACGGCCTGCCGGTGGCTGGCGTCGTCATCGGCTTCGTCTATCATTGGGTCGGCCGGCCGGCCGAGGGCGGCAACAACCTGATCGTTGACCAAATCCACGAGCCGGGCGGCGGAGTGCCGCTGCGCATGGCGCCGCTGATCCTGGTCTCCACCGTCATCACCCACCTGTTCGGTGGCTCGGCCGGCCGGGAGGGAACCGCCGTCCAGTTGGGCGGCAGCATCGCCGGAGGCATTGCCCGCCTGTGCCGGCTCGACGCCGCCGAACTGCGCATTCTGCTGATGGGCGGCATCGCCGCCGGCTTCGGTGCCGTCTTCGGCACGCCGGTGGCCGGCGCCGTCTTCGCGCTGGAGGTGCTGACCATCGGTCGCATCGAGTACGAGGCGCTGATCCCCTGTCTGATCGCCGCCGTCACCGGCGACTGGGTCTGCCACGCCTGGGGGGTGGGACATGTCCATTACCCGGTCGCCTTCCTGGCCGGTGCTGAAGCCGGCGGCTTCACCCTCGACGGCGTGCTGCTGGCGAAGGTCGCCATCGCCGGAATCGCCTTCGGGCTGGCGGCGCGCCTGTTTTCCGAGGCGTCTCACCTTGTCCAGACCCTCTACAAGGCGCTGTGCCCCTACGCGCCCCTGCGCCCGGCGATCGGCGGCCTGCTGGTGATCGGTCTGGTCCATGCCCTGGGGACGCGGGAGTATCTCGGTATCGGCGTCATCGGCGCCACGCCGGAGGATGCCAGCATCCTGAACTTCTTCATCAGCCCGGTGGTGCATGACTGGAGCTGGCTGTGGAAGATGCTGTTTACGGTGATCACGCTCGGCGCCGGCTTCAAGGGCGGTGAGGTGACACCGCTGTTCTTCATCGGTGCCGGACTGGGCAACGCCCTGTCGGGTCTGCTCGGTGCGCCGCCCGACCTGTTCGCGGCGCTCGGCTTCGTCGCCCTGTTCGCCGGCGCCGCAAACACGCCGCTCGCCTGCGTGATCATGGGCATCGAGCTGTTCGGCGCCGGCCCCACGGTCTATCTCGCCACCGCCTGCTTCCTGGCCTACATGGCCAGCGGCCATTCCAGCATCTACCTGTCGCAGCGCGTCGGCATCGCCAAGCGCGCGGCGGCGCTGGTTCCGCCCGACATTTCCTTGCGCGACCTTCGCCAGATGCGCAGCGCGCAGTCCGAGGCGCGGACGGCCCGCGTCGTCTCCCTCGCCGCCCTGCGGCGCTCCGCCCAAGCCACAGTTTCCCCGCACCACATCCAGGATACCGACATGCTTCATCCGCACCGCGTCTCGTCCGAAGAGGTCGGCATGGTCCGCATCTACCTCAAGCCCGGTGAACGGCTCCGCACCCCAGGCCGCTTCGCCTTCTTCGGCGGACGCCCCGTCTACCGCGAACTGGTTCTCGCGGCCAAGCGCTCCGGCATCCTCAACGCGGTCGCCCACCACACCCATTTCGGCTACAGCAACCATGGTGGCGTCGAAGATCACGCGGTCGAGTTGGCCAACCCGCATCTCACCATGTGCGTGGAACTGATCGCGCCGCGCGACCGGCTGGAGCTGTTCTGCAGGGAGCATGGCCCCCTGCTCGAACGCAAGGTCGTCATCTACAAGGAATTGGAACAATGGCGGGTCGCCCGCCACGGCGAGAGCAGCGAGGTTCCGGACATGACGCTGGCCCCTGCCGTGGCGTGAGGCGGTGCTCCCGGAGACAACCGATGCGCGCGACAATCATTGCCCCGATGATGATCCTGGCCATCGGCGTCGACCGGGTGCGCGCCGAAGACGCCGGGGCGGCCGGCGGTGGCTTGGGGCAGGCGGCGACGAAGGCGGTCGCTTTCGAGTTGGTGTCCAGTGCGGCCGAGACGGCGGCGTTCCTGGCGTTCTACGGCGGGTCCACCATCGGCGGCCCCACCATCTTCGCCGTCAGTCTCGCCTCCGCCGCGTCGGTGTATGTCGCCCACGAGCTTCTATGGGAGGCGGCGCTGCCGGGAGCGGGCGACGGAACCGATCCTGGCGTCATTGCCGCCAAGACCGCGAGCTACCGAGTGGGCAGCTCGCTGCGCAGCTTCACCGTCGGATCGCTGCTCGGCGGGGCCGACATGGTGACCTCGTCCGCCTTCACGCTCACCGTGGCGGCGGCGGACAGCCTTCTCGATGTCGGCAACGAATACTTCTTTGCCAAGCCGGGACCGGCTGTGGCCGGTGCGGAGCCATGATGCCGCGCCCGTCGAACCGACCCCTCCCGTTCCTGTCGTGCCGGATGGTGTGCGCATGCTGTTGACCTACGCCTGGGTTGCCCTCGGTGGCGCGATCGGCAGCGTTCTTCGCTTCTGGTGCTCGGGCGCCGTCGCCGGCCTGTTCGGCCAGACCTTTCCCTGGGGCACTCTGGTGGTGAACATCCTCGGGTCCTTCGTCATCGGGTTCACCGCGACGCTGACCGGTCCCGACGGCCGCCTGTTCGTTCCCTCCGACGCCCGCACGTTCGTGATGGTCGGGGTCTGCGGCGGCTACACCACCTTTTCATCCTTCAGTCTGCAGACGCTGAGCCTGGTGCAGGACGGAGAGTGGCTTCTGGCCGGCGGCAACGTCCTGCTCTCCGTCACACTGTGCCTGATCGCGGTCTGGCTCGGGCACATCGCTGCCGCCAGCCTCAACCACCTGAAGGGAGCCTGACCCATGCAAATCCCGATGGACGCGGTTCTGCTGCGCATCCACGCCAGCGAGCGCGACCGCTTCGAGCACCAGCCCTTCCATGAAGCCGTGGTCATGAAGGCGCGCGAGGCCGGGCTGAAGGGCGCCACCGTGCTGCGCGGCGTCATCGGCTACGGCCACGACAGCCGCATCCACACCGCGAAGATCCTCGACCTGTCGATCGACCTCCCTTTGGTCATCGAGATCATCGACGACGAAGCGAACATCACCGCCTTCCTGCCCACGCTGGACGGGATGATGGAGTTCGGCCTCGTCACCCTGGAAAAGGTCCGGGTGATCCGCTACGGCGCGCCGAAGGACGCCGCCTGAGCCGAGCATCGTTCCTTGCAAGCTCCCGCCAACGATCCGTGAAAGGACACCCGTCATGACCAGCCAAATCGCCGCAGTGCACGCCCAGGAGATCCTCGACAGCCGCGGCAATCCCACGGTGCGCGTCCATCTGACCCTTGCCTCGGGGCTGGCGGTGTCGGCCTCGGTGCCGTCAGGGGCCTCCACCGGCGAGAACGAAGCGGTGGAATTGCGCGACGGCGATCCGTCCCGCTACGGCGGCAAGGGGGTCCTCAAGGCGGTCGCCGCCGTCGAGCAGCAGATCGCCCCGGCGTTGATCGGTATGGACCCTGCCCGGCAGGAGGAGATCGATGCTCGGATGATCGAGCTGGACGGCACTCCCAACAAGGCTAGGTTTGAACCGCGCCGGGTTTGTCGGAGGCCGGATTGGTTGAGTCACGCCGCCATGGCGACGTCCTCGGTTTGGGCATAAT
>NZ_PDKW01000040.1:572381-735624 GCF_002573965.1 Azospirillum palustre
GCCGCCGCCTGCGCATCCCTTCTCACAACACGGTATTAACTTGTCAATGAACCCGCCCGATGCAGAAACCGTTGCTTGGCCGAACCCCTGGGGTTCGACTGTCAAGCGCCGGTTTGTCGGGCTTCCCTTCCGCGTGTCGGTCGCTGCCGCGTCGGCGGCGCCGGCGTCGTTCGCGTCGGGAGGCGTCTTATATGCGGGCCCGCCCCAACCGCGCAAGAACTTTCTTCATCGGGTGGCAAAAAAACTTTGGCTGACCCCTGCGGCCGGACTGCGGCGCCGGGCGGGCGCCGCACTGGGCCGGTTAGCTCCCAGACCGTTCAGACCCCAGCCGTTCAGACCATCGAGTCCAATTCGCGGCGGCGGGCGTCGGTCAGGCCGAGGCGGGAGGCAAGGTAGGCCAGATACTGGCGGTCGACCTCGCTGCCGCCGCGCACCGCCAGTTCGGACGCGAGGTAGACCTGCTCGGCCGTCTCGGGATCGCCGACGTCACGGACGATCTGATCCAGCGGCCGCGGGGACCGCAGCTCGGCCTCGACGATGCGCCGGTCCTCCGGCTCGGCCTGGGCGGCGTCGAGGCTGTCGAGGATGCGCCGCTGCTCGTCGGGCGAGATGTGGCCGTCGGCGTTGGCCGCCGCGATCATGGCGCGGATCAGCAGCAGCGCCTTGGCGTCGCCGAGATCGGGTTCCGGCTGGCCGCCGCGCAGCACCCCGGCCAAACGGTCGCCCAAACCGCCGGCCGCGCCGGCCCCTCCCAGCACACCGCCCAGCACGCTGCCGAGCGCACCACCTCCGGAACCGGCAATCGGTCCCCCGCCGGCCACGCCGCCAAGGCCGAGCCGGTCGAGAATCCCACCCAACGGTCCACCCGCAGCGGGAGCCGAGGTTGGAGCCGGTCCCGACGGCGGATGGCCGGGGGTGGCGGGTGCCTTGCTGTCCTGATAGGCCCGGTAAGCGAGATAGGCGAGCGAGGCCAGGCCCGCCTTCTGCATCAACCCCGAACCGGTGGCAGCAACATGGGGCACGCCATGGCCGTGGCCGTAATAGCCCTTCATCTTCTTTTTGCCCTTCTTGCCGAGGAGCAAGGGCATGGCGGCGGCGAAGGCCGGCCCGCGACCGGTGCGGCCGGCCAGCCCGTTGGCCAGGATGACGCCGAGGACTTTGCTCAGGTTGCTCATCGTTCCCTTCCCTACCGGCTGCGGATGACAGGCCCTGGCTGCGGACGGGAGCCGCGACCGGGAGCCGTAGACATGGGGACGGTCCCGGTCATTGAAACCGGCGTCACCCGCAAGAGCGGCGGGAAGGCCGGGGCCGCCGCTCGGACGGCCCCCGGCATCACAGACTGGACATCACGGTCGGGGCGTCACTTGACGAGCGGGCAGCCGCTGTCTTTCGGGTCGATGTAGGCCTGCGTACCGGGAACGGTCTTCAGGATCTTGAAGTAGTCCCAGGCGTATTTCGACTCTGCCGGCGTTTTCACCTGCGCCAGATACATGTCGTCGAAGACGCGGCCGTTGGCGGCGATCTTCACCTCCTTCATCATCATGTCGGTGACCGGCATGGCGCGCATCTTCGTCGCCACCTTGTCGGGATCGTCGGTGCCCAGCTCCTGCACCGCCTTCAGGTAATGGCGGACCGACGAATAGACGCCGGCCTGATTCATCGACGGCTTGCGGCCGGTCCGCTCCTCGAACTTCTTCGACCAGCCGCGGGTTTCCTCGGTCATGTCCCAGTAGAAGGAGTTCGCCAGCATCAGGCCCTGCGAAGTCTCCAGCCCGAGCGCCTGGATGTCGTTGATGTTCAGCAGCAGCCCCGCCAGCGTCTGGCCGCCCTGGGGAATGCCGAACTCGGCCGCCTGCTTGACGCCGTTGATGGTGTCGCCGCCGGCATTGGCGAAGGCGACCACCTCGGCCCCCGATGCCTGCGCCTGCAGCAGGTAGGAGGAGAAGTCGGACGCCCCCAGCGGATGGCGCACGCTGCCCTTGATGGTGCCGCCCAGCTGCTTGACCGTGTTGGCCGCCTCGGCTTCCAGCGAATGGCCGAAGGCGTAATCGGCGGTGATGAAGAACCAGCTCTTTCGGCCCTGCTCGACCAGCGCGCGGGCGGTGGCGGAGGCCACGGCGTGGTTGTCCCAGGTCCATTGGAAGCCGTAGGGGCTGCATTCCTTGCCGGTCAGGTCGGTCGAGCCGGGGCCGGACATCAGGAACAGCCGCTTCTTGTCGCGCGTGATCGCCTGCACCGCCAATGCTGCGGCGGAGTTCGGCACGTCGGCGACGACGTCGACCTTTTCTGTGTCGATCCATTGCCGGGCCAGGTTGGCGGCGATGTCCGCCTTGTTCTGGTGGTCGCCGACGATGATCTCGATCTTCGTACCGTTCACGGCATTGCCGAATTCCTCGGCGGCCATCCGAGCCGCCACCGCCGACCCCTCGCCGTTGATGTCGGCGTAGATGCCGGAACGGTCGGACAGCATGCCGATCTTGATGACGTTGTCGGACATCTGGGCCTGGGCGGTGCCGGACGCCAGGACGGCCAGGGCGGTGCCGGCGAGAAGCCCGGCAACAAGCGGTTTACGCATGGTTCGCTCCCCAATTGGACGGTTTTTGGTGTTTTGGTTTTGCTGTTTCGGACGCCGGCCCCCGGCCGGTGGGCCGGGAGGCGGAGATCAATGGGTGGTATAGCCGCCATCGACGGGAAGGGCCGCTCCGGTGATCGACCCCGCAGCGTCGGAACACAGGAAGGCGATGGCGGACGCGACCTCCTCCGGCGCGATCAGCCGGCCGGTCGGCATTCTCTCCAGGAACACCGCCCGCAGCACCTGATCCTCCGGCAGGCCGGTGACCTGCGCCTGCTGGGCGATCTGGCGCTCGATGATCGGGGTCAGCACCGTTCCCGGGCAGATCGCGTTGCAGGTGATGCCGTGGGGCGCCACCTCGATCGACACCGACTTGGTGAGGCCGATGAGGCCGTGCTTGGCGGCGACATAGGCCGGCTTGTGCGGCGCGCCGACCATGCCGAGCACCGAGGCGGTGTTGACGATGCGCCCCCAGCCCCGCTCCCGCATCGACGGCACCGCCGCCTTGATGGCGTGGAAGGCGGCGCTGAGGTTGACCGCCAGCAGCAGGTCCCACTTGTCGTCGGGGAACTCGTGCAGTGCCGCGACATGCTGGACGCCGGCATTGTTCACCAGGATGTCGACCGGCCCCAGCCGGTCGGCAGCGTCGGCCATCATGGCGCGCACCTCCTCCGGCCGGCTGAGGTCGGCGGCGGAATAGACGATCCGGCAGCCGGTCCGCTCGGCGATTTCGGCACAGTTGCGGTCGATCTCCGCGCGGTCGCCGAAGCCGTTGACCATCACGTCGCAGCCGCGGCCAGCAAGCTCCCGCACCGTCGCCAGCCCGATGCCACTGGTGGATCCGGTGACGACAGCAATTCTGTTCTGCATGTCTCTTCATTCCTCGGTCGGATGATTGCGCGTCAGAACGCCACCTGATCGGCGCCCTTCAGGTCGAGCATGGCGCGCGCCTCTTCCGGGGTGGCGACCTCCAGCGACAGCTCCTCCAGGATGCGGCGGATCTTCGCCACCTGCTCGGCGCTGTTGCGGGCCAGCCGGCCCTTGGCGAGATAGAGGCTGTCCTCCAGCCCGACGCGGACATTGCCGCCCATCACCGCGGCCATGGTGGTGAAGGGGATCTGGTGGCGGCCGGCGGCCAGCACCGACCATTCGTAATCCTTGCCGAACAGGCGGTCGGCGGTCTCGCGCATGAAGACGAGGTTGCGTTCCTCCGCCCCGATGCCGCCGAGAATCCCGAAGATGGTCTGGATGAACAGCGGAGTCTTCACCAGCCCGCGGTCGAGGAAATGCGCGAGATTGTAGAGATGCCCAACATCGTAACACTCGAACTCGAAGCGGGTGCCGCAGCCCTCGCCGAGATGTTCGAGGATATAGGCGATGTCGCGGAAGGTGTTGCGGAAGATGAAGTCGTCGGTGCTGCGCAGATAGGGCTCCTCCCAATCATGCTTCCAGTTGCTGTAGCGGTCGGCCAGCGGGAAGATGCCGAAATTCATCGACCCCATGTTGAGCGAGCACATCTCCGGCTTGGCCAGCAGCGGGGCGGCGAGGCGTTCCTGCACCGTCATGTTGAGCGAGCCGCCGGTGGTGATGTTCAGCACCGCGTCGGTGGACTGTTTCAGCCGCGGCAGGAACTCCATGAACACCGCCGGGTCGGGCGTCGGCTGGCCGGTGCGGGGATCGCGGGCGTGCAGATGCAGGATCGCCGCCCCGGCCTCCGCCGCGCCGACGCCCTGCTCGACGATCTCGTCCGGCGTCACCGGCAGGGCGTCCGACATGGTGGGGGTGTGGATCGATCCGGTCAGCGCGCAGCTGATGATGACCTTCTTCTTCGATGCGGCCATGCAAGGCCCTCCTGTGCTGGTCCGGGCGGGAAGGCCCGGACGGTTCGAAATGTTCGGCGGGGGACGTCTATCGGCGCTCAAGCTCATCGAGACGCTGGAGATGGGCGGTGAGGCGGGCGGCGACCTCCTCCCGCTGCCCTTCGCTCCAGACCCGGAAACCGGCGCCGGACTTCATGCCGAGCCGCCCGGAGGCGACCAGTTCGCTGAGAAGGGGCTGCGGGCCCGGCGTGCGGTCGAGGTCCGGCAGGACATGGCCATGGACCGCAAGCGTCAGGTCGGTGCCGACCAGATCGGCGTTCTCCAGCGGCCCCAGCACGGCGAGCCGCCGGCCGAAGCTGGCCTTGACCACGGTGTCGACCGTCTCGGCGTCGCACACGCCGTCCTGAACCAGCGCGATGGCCTCGCGCCACAGCGCATGCTGCAGGCGGTTGCCGATGAAGCCGGGCACATCCTTGCGGACCTCCACCGGCAGCTTGCCGATGGAGCTCAGCAGGCCGGTCATCGCGGCGACCGCCGCATCGGCGGTGTCGCGCGTCCGCACCACCTCGACCAGCGGGATCAGATGCGCCGGGTTCCACCAATGAGTGCCGAGCGCGCGGGTGCGGTCGCGCAGCGGTTCCATGATCCGGGTGATCGGGATGACCGACGTGTTGCTGGCGAGAAGCGCATGGGGTGGAGCCGCCGCTTCCGCCGCCGCCAGGATGCGCTGCTTGAGGGTGAGATCCTCCGGAACTGCCTCGATGACGATGTCGGCGGCGACGACGGCCTCCTCCAGCATCTCGTGCAGCCGGATGCGGTCGACGATGGCAGTGTGCTGGCCCGGATCGCCAAGGGGTTGATCGCCGAGGGTCCGGCGGATGCGGTCGAGGATGCCGGCCCGGCGAACGGCATCGGGTTCCTGGATCTCGACGGGATGACCGGCGACGGCGAACGCCTGCGCGATCCCCTGCCCCATCATCCCGGCGCCGATGATGGCGATGCGCTGGTGTGTCATGGTCTGTGCATTCCCCCGTCCCGCTCGACCGGCGCCCATTGAGTGTCGCCCTGATTGTTCGCCATGGACGCTGTTTGGAATGCTTGGTAAGCAACGGCCGTGCCAGGGAGCCAAGTGGCTGTTAAGTCAGGATTTTGTTGAAAGCCTGCTCAAGCATGCCGGCCCGGTGTTTGCGAGTGCGCACAGTCCGGCCCGCCAGGATCCCCGGTTTCCCAGAAAATCAGCCCTTTCATCGTGTTCATTTTTCTGACAGATACTGTACGTAATATTGACATTCCGCACCAGGGAGGGCTGGGAATGCCAACGGATCGAAGCCAACAGTTCGCAGCGGCGTGCGCCTTGATGGCGATGGTCGACGAGATGATCGACGGCGCCCTGCTGGTCGACCGCGATGCCCGCATCGTCTGGTCGAACGACAGGCATGTCTGGTTCACTGAAAAGCTGATGGCGCAGCTGGGGCTCCAGTCACGGGCGGACGCCATCGGCCAGCCGGTGGAGCGCGTCATCCCGCACAGCCGGATGCGCGAGGTGGTGGAAACCGGCCGGTCGATGCCGCTCGACATCATGCGCTATGGCGAGCATACGCTGCTGGTCAGCCGCCTGCCGCTGCGTGATGAGACCGGCGAGGTCATCGGCGCCCTCGCCTTCGCCCTGAAGAACAGCCTGACCTATCTCCGCCCCATCGCCGACCGCTTCAACAAGCTGCAATCCCGGCTGACCCGGGTCGAGCAGGAGCTGGCGGCCAGCCGGGCGTCGAAATACACGGTCGAGAACCTGATCGGCTTCAGCCCGGCGATGCTTCAGGTCAAGCGGCTGGTGCGCCGGGCCGGCCAGATCAATTCGGCGGTGCTGCTGCTGGGCGAGACCGGGACCGGCAAGGAGTTGGTGGCGCAGTCGATCCATGCCTGCTCCGACCGCGCCCACCGCCCCTTCGTCGGCGTCAACACCGCCGCCATCCCCGAAAACCTGCTGGAGGCGGAGTTCTTCGGCGTCGCCCCCGGCGCCTACACCGGCGCCGGCCGCCAGCCGCGCCCCGGCAAGTTCCAGCTGGCCGACGGCGGCACCCTGTTCCTCGACGAGATCGGCGACATGCCGCTGCCGTTGCAGGCCAAGCTGCTGCGCGCCCTGCAGGAACGCGAGGTCGAGCCGCTGGGCTCCAACCAGGTGGTCAAGGTCGATGTCCGCATCATCGCGGCGACCAGCCGGCCGCTGGCCGAGATGGTGCGCAGCAGCGCCTTCCGGCCGGACCTCTATTATCGGCTGAACGTCTTCCCCATCCAGCTGCCGGCGCTGCGCGACCGCAGGGACGATCTGGAAATCCTCGCCTCGCTGTTTTCGGAGAAGGTCGCGCTCAGCCTCGACCAGCCGATGCGCGACCTCACGCCTTCGGCGCTCGACGCTCTGCGGCGCCATGACTGGCCCGGCAACATCCGCGAACTGGCCAACGTCATCGAACAGGTCTATGTGCGCACCGAAGGCGACCGCATCCTGGCAGAGGACTTCGCCGACATCCTGCCGGACGCTCCCCTCGACCGCCCCGCCCCGCTGGAGGGGAAACGGCCGCTGGCCGCCGCGATGGACGATCTGGAACGGTCGCTGATCCTGGAGGCGCTGGCCGACTGCCGGGGCAACAAGCTGGAGGCCGCCCGCAGCCTCGGCCTGTCGCGCACGAACCTCTACGCGAAACTGCGCAAGCACGGCATTCCGGTGCAGCCGGACGACTGAGGCCGCCGCCCTTGCGTCCTTAGGCGGCGGTGGACTGACGGCCGTTTGCGGCGACCGCATCAGCTTCGCCATCGCGATCAGCGCCCCAGTGTCGGCAGTCTGGCACCCAGGCCGCGAAGCCCTTACACTCGCCCCGCGACCGAGCGGCCGGAGGAACAGTGGCGGGGGAGCGGAGGCGGGCGACCGCAGTGGATGTGGCGCGGCTGGCGGGGGTATCGCAGTCCGCCGTGTCACGGTGCTTTACCGAGGGGGCCAGCGTTTCGGCGGAAACGCGCAGCCGCGTGCTGGAAGCGGCTCGGCGGCTGTCCTACCGCCCGAACGCCATCGCGCGCAGCCTGACGACCCGGCGCACCAACCTGATCGGCGTCGTCATGGGGGATCTGGACGGGCCGTTCCAGCCCTATCTGTTCGAAACGCTCACCCGCGGCCTGGCCTCGCGCGGCAGGCAGCCGCTGCTGGTGCGCGGCGACCCGGCGGATGCGCTGGACGGCACGGCGATGGCCGCTCTCGACTATCAGGTGGATGCGGTGGTGGTGACGGCCGGCAGCGTCTCTCCGGCGGCGATCCGCGGCCTGATGGCGCTCGGCGTCCCTTTGCTTCTCTATGGCCGGGCGGTGGAGGCCGACGGGGTGGACAGCATCTGCTGCGACAACCCGCTCGGCGCCCGGCTGGTGGCGCAGGCTCTGGCCGCGGCCGGCCACCGCCGCATCGCCTATCTCGGCGGACGCCCCACCGCCTTTTCCGAACAGGAACGCGGCAGCGCCTTCCGCGCGGCCTTGGCGGAACTGGGGCTGCCGCTGGCCGCCGCGGGAGAGGGCGACTACAGCTACGACAGCGGCCATCGCGAAGCCCTGCGGCTGCTGGCCGGTCCCGACCGTCCGGACGCCCTGTTCTGCGGCAACGACGCCATGGCCTTCGGCGCGCTCGACGCCGCCCGCACCGCGCTTGGCCTTCGCGTGCCGGACGATCTGTCCATCGTCGGGTTCGACGATGTGCCGATGGCCGGCTGGCCGAGCTTCTCCCTGACCACCATCCGCAATCCGGTCGAGGACATCGTGGCGATCCTGCTCGACATGCTGGAGCGGCGGCTGGCGGACCCCGACGCCCCGCCGGTCCTGCACCGCCCGCCCCCGCTGCTGGTCAGGCGCGGATCGGCGCGCCTCTGACACACGGCACCGCCGCATTCACCAAAGCATCACAATTCCATCATCCGCGCTTCACGCTTCGCGCCTAAACCCTGCGTCAGCGGCTTTGCATACGCATGCAACGGCGCTGACCACTTCGGGAAATGCGGGAAATCTGCGGCGATGGCGGAATTGCATGTCGAGAATCTGACCGTCGCCTATGGCGGCTCGCGCGTGCTGAACGGCGTCAGCCTGCATGTCCGCCCCGGCGAGTTCGTGGCGCTGCTGGGCTCGTCGGGCTGCGGCAAGACCACGCTGCTGCGGGCGGTGTCGGGCTTCGTGCCGGTGGACGGCGGGCGCATCGCCATCGCCGGGCGCGACGTGACCAAGGCACCGCCGGAGCGCCGCGACACCGCGATGGTCTTCCAGTCCTATGCGCTGTGGCCGCACATGAGCACCGCCCAGAACATCGGCTACGGCCTGAAGCTGCGCCGCTGGCCCCGCCCGCGCATCGCCGAGCGGGTGGCCGAGATGCTGCGGCTGCTGAAGCTCGACGGGCTGGCCGACCGCAACGTCACCCAGCTGTCGGGCGGCCAGCGCCAGCGCGTGGCGCTCGGCCGGGCGCTGGCGGTCAACCCCGACATCCTGCTGCTGGACGAACCGCTGTCCAACCTCGACGCCCGCATCCGGCTCGAACTGCGCCACGAAATCCGCGCGCTGCAACAGCGGCTCGGCATCACCGCGGTCCATGTGACGCATGACCGCGAAGAGGCCATGGTGATGGCCGACCGCATCGTCATCCTGAATGCCGGCAGCATCGCCCAGATCGGCACGCCGGAGGAGATCTACCGCCGCCCGGCCAGCGCCTTCGTCGCCAGCTTCCTCGGCGCCGACAATGTGGTGCCCTTGCAGGCGACGCGGACGGAGCGGACGCTGGAGATCGCCGCCGGCCCGGACCACGACGCCGTCAGCCTGCCGCTCGGCAACGACGGCGCCCAGGGCGGCGCACAGGTCGAGATGCCGGGCAGCGGCCCGGTTGCCGCGCATTTCCGCACCGAGTCCGTGCGGCTGGCAGCGGCCGGCCAGACCCCGGCCGACACGCTGGTCCTGCACGGCCGCATCACGCAAGCCACCTATCCCGGCGGCCGCTGGCGCTACGGCGTCGCGGTCGGCGGCACGGTCTTCCTGGTCGACGACGACGACCGCCGCACGGTCGGCGACGCCGTCGCCATCGTCATCCCGCCTTCGGCCCTCCATTGCTTCCCGCTCCGCCAGGAGGCGGCGGGAACGGCCTAAGGCGATCTCAACCATTCGGTCCACCATCGGGGAAGAAGGGGGATTTTTCCATGACGCTCACGACGCTGAGGACGCTGCTCGCCGGGGCCGCCGGTCTGGCGCTCGCCGCCGGTCTTTCCGCAGCACCGCTGAAGGCCGAGACGGTGCTGACCGTGCTCACCGCCGGCGACCAGAACATGGTCGATTACGTCAACGAGTATCTGGCGCCGAAGTTCGAGGCGCAGAATCCGGGCGTCAAGGTGCGCGCCGCCGGCACCGGGCCGGGCGACGGCGGGTCGCAGAAGATCTACGAGAAGCTGAGCGCCGAGGCCGCCGCCGGGGCCGCCAAATGGGACGTCGACGTCGCCGTCATCCACCAGAAGATGGCCGGCCAGATGGTGCAGGAGAAGATGCTGTCGGCTTATGTCGGCGATGTGAAGACCGGCACGCTCGCCAGCCGCGACAGCGCGCGCAACGCGCTCGGCACCGACGTCACCGGCTATGTCCTGCCGATGTTCCACAGCCAGATCGCGCTGGCCTACAACCCCGAACTGGTGAAGGCGCCGCCGAAGACCTACGCCGAACTGGCGGAGTGGGTGAAGGCCAACCCGAAATCCTTCGGCTACAACGGCATCAAGGGCGGCATGTCGGGCGTCGGCTTCGTCACCGGCTGGGCTGCCGCCAACATCGGCGATGCCGCCAGGCTGGAGAAGGGCCCCTACGACGCGGCGATGAAGCCGGCGATCGAGAAGGCGCTGTCCGGCCTGAAGGACTTCAACAAAAGCGTCACGCTGACCCCCGGCAATGCCGGCACGCTCGACATGCTGAACCGCGGCGAGATCACCATGGGGCCGGTGTGGGTCGACATGTTCTACAGCTGGCAGGCCGACGGCCGCCTCAACCCGGCGATGAAGCTCCAGCTGATCGGTCCGGGCATGCCCGGCCAGCCGATGTATTACGCCGTCCCGGCCAAGGCCGCCAACCAGGACGCCGCCCGCAAATTCATCGAACTGGCGACCAGCCCCGAGGTGCAGGCCGACGGCATCGTCAAGCGCTTCAACTGGTATCCGGGCATCGACGCCACCTACGTGCAGCCGAAGCTGGACGCCCAGACCTGGGCCAAGCTGTTCACCGACGTGAAGCCGGACGAGCTGGCGAGCAAGGGCAAGCCCTTCCCGCTGTCGGGCTACTTCACCGACATCATGGAAGCCTATGAGCGCACCGTTGCCAACTGAGGCCGCCGGCCGTCCCGCTGCCCTCCCCCGCTCGCGCGGGGGAGACGGCGCCCCCGCCCTGCCCGCCGCCAGGACTGGTCCCGACTGGCTGTGGGGCGTGCTTCTGGTCCTGCCGGCGCTGGCGATGGTGGCGCTGTTCTTCCTCTATCCGCTCGGCCTGTCGGCGGTCAGCGCCTTCCAGGGCCGCGACGGCGGCTGGACGCTGGCAAACGTCGTGAAGGCGTTCGAGCTGTACAGCCTCGACATGGCCTTCACGCTGGCCATCGTGCTGCTGTCCTCGGCGCTGGTGGCCGTGCTGTCGGTGGCCATCGGCGGCTATCTGACGCTCGGCGAGAACCGGCTGTCGGTGACGCTGCTGCGCTGGCTCTACCGCTGGCCGCTGTTCATTCCCTTCATCGTCGCCGCCCAGATGATGCGCTCCTTCCTCGCCAAGAACGGGTTGATGAACAATTTGCTGATCGGCGGCGGCGTCATCGAGCCGTTGCAGGCGGCGAGCCTGCTCGACTGGCGCGGCGTGGTGGTGACCTTCGTCTGGAAGCAGACGCCCTTCGTGGCGCTGATGGTGGCGGGCGCCATGGCCTCGCTCGACCGCTCGACCATCGAGGCGGCGCGCGATCTCGGCGCCGGGCGGCTGCGCATCCTGGCCGAAATCGTCGTTCCCCAGGTCAGGCCGACGCTGGTCGTCGGGCTGATCCTCAGCTTCGTGACCATGCTGTCGGTGATGTCGGTGCCGATGATGATCAATCCCAACAGCCCGACGATGATCACGGTGGACATGGCCTATCGCATCAACGCCCACGGCGATTACGGCGTCGCCAACGCTCTCGGCTTCGTGTCCTACGCCATGGCCGGTCTGGTCGGCTGGTTCTACCTGCGGCACGGCGTGCGCCAGGGCGGTGCGCGATGACCCACCTTATCCCAACACGAGCCCTCGCCCAAATATTCGCCTGGATTCCGCGCGGACTGGCCCTTGGGGTGCTGGCCTTCGTCATCTTCGGGCCGCTGACCAATCTCGGCCTGTGGGCGGTGGCGGAGAAATGGTACTTCCCCCACACCCTGCCCCTGCAATACGGCTTCTCCTTCTGGGAGCGGGTGTTCGCCCCGCGCTCCAACGCCATGGCGTCGCTGGGAACCAGCGTCACCATCGCGCTGCTGACGGTGGCGGCCTGCCTCGCCGTGTCGGTTCCCGCCGGCTATGCGCTGGCCCGGCTGCGGCTGCCCTGGCGGGGCGCGATCCTGCTGGCCTTCCTGCTGCCCCAGGCCTTTCCCAGCGTCGCCGTCTATATCAACGTGGCGCGCATCTTCTACACGCTGGGCCTCAACGGCACGGTGGCGGGCGTGGTCCTCGTCCACACCGTCCATGGGCTGGTCTTCTCCGTCTGGATCACCGCCGCCGCCTTCGCCGCCGTCGACCGCTCGCTGGAGGAGGCGGCGCGCGACATGGGCGCCGGCCCCCTGCGCACCTTCTTCGGCATCACCCTGCCGCTGGCGGCGCCGGGGGTGATGGCGAGTTCCATCTTCGTCTTCCTGGAATCGCTGGACGAGTTCACCGGCACCTATTTCGTCGGGGTGCCCGACATCTCCACCCTGCCGCTGCTCATGTTCAACGCCGGCATGGGCGGCAATTTCCAGATCGCCGCCATCACCGCCCTGATCCTGCTGGTTCCCTCGGTGGGCTTCATGCTGGTGATCGAACGTTTCCTCAAGGCCGACGTGCTGGCCAAAGTCGGACATTGATCCCCATGGACATCCAGGTTCTGGGCGTCGGCGAAGCGGCCGACCCCTCCTTCGCCAATTCCTCGCTGATCGTCGCCGCCGGCGGCTTTCGCCTGATGATCGACTGCGGCCATTCGGTGCCGCCCGTCCTGTGGCGCGAGGTGCCGGACCCCGACGCCATCGACGCGCTCTATTTCACCCACCACCACCCCGACCATTGCTTCGGCCTGATTCCCACGCTGATCCGCTGGACCGACGACCGCCGCAGCAAGCCGCTGGACATCGTCACCACCATCGGCGGCTGGAAGCAGCTGGCCCTGCTGTTCCAGGCCGGCGCCACCGATCCCGAGCGGTCGCTCTCCTTTCCGCTGCGCTGGATCGAAACCCCGGAAGACGGCACGCTCGGCCCCTTCCGCCTGCGCACCGCGCTCACCCGCCACTCCATGCCCAACCGCGCCATCCGGCTGGAGGCGGGCGGCGTCGCCTTCGCCCATTCCGGCGACGGCCGCGCCACGCCCGACTCCGAAGATCTTTTCCGCGGCGCCGACCTGCTGTTCCACGAATGCCTGACGGTGGAGCCGGACCCGCTCCAGCCCTTCCACGCCGCCTTCAGCCAGCTGTCCGATTTTCCCGAGCGGCTCGGCGTCCGCGCGATGCGCCTCTACCATGTCCGCATGGGCGAACGGGACCGGCTGGCTGCCGCCTGCGCCGCCGGAACGCGAACAAGTCTGGCCGAGCCGGGGGAGCGGATCGTCCTACAGGCCCAGGCACCCGCCGCCTGACCCGGCGGCCCAAGGCAAGGCCGGTCAGGCCAGCTGCGGGATCGCTCCGGCCTGCCAGCGGCGGCGGATGACCGCGGTGCGCTTCTTGCCGCTGGAGGTCTTTTCGATGGTTCCCTTCGGCACGACGGCGATGTCGGTCGGCACGAAGCCGAAGCCGTCGAGGATGCAGCGCCGGATCGCCGTCAGCCGGCCGCTCACCACCGGCGGCGGCGATGTGGCGTTGCCCTCGACCAGCAGCACCTGACGCGGCCCGCCGGGCTCGTCGGCACCGAACAGCACCGCGCGTCCGGGGCCGACGAAGGGCAGCGATTCGACCTCCAGCTCGACATCGGCGGGGATGACGTTGCGGCCGCCCACCACCAGCATCTCGTCCTTGCGGGCGACGAAGAACAGCTCGCCGTCATGCAGGAACCCGAGATCGCCGGAGCGCATCCATCCCCGGCCGAGCGCCCGCTGCGTCATCGCCTCGTCCCGCCAGTAGCCGGGGGTGAGGCAGGGGCCGGCGACCGTGATCTCGCCCAGCATCAGCTCGCCGAGCGGACATCCCGCCTCGTCGCGCACGACGAGGTCGCAGGCATCGTTGGGCCTGCCGACCGAGACGAGGTCCAGCGCTTCACCGCCGCCGTCACCAGAGTCGTCCGTCAGCACCCGGCCCCCCGGAGCGATGCGCACGCGCAGCCGGCGCAGCCCCGGTTCGCGGCTGTGGGTGCAGCCCAGCGTGTATTCCGCCATGCCATAGCCGGCGCGCAGCTGCGATGGCGGCATCCCCAGCGGCGCCAGCACCGCCGCCGCCTCGTCCATCACCGCCGGGCTGATCTTCTCGGCGGCGACATAGAGGATCAGCGCCGACAGATCGCAGCCGCGGCCATGCAGGCGGCGCACCCCGCGCAGCGTCGCCGCCAGCACCGAACTGGTGGAGAAAGCCAGATCGCTGCCCCGCGCGGCCATCGCGGCGAACCAGCGCGCCGGATTGCGCATGTACCAGGCGGGGGGTGCGGCCATGGCGTCGGCGCCGGTGAACAGCGGCAGCAGGATGCCGATGAACAGCCCCATGTCGTGATAGAAGGGCAGCCAGGACGCAACCGAGCGCGGCGGCCGGCCGCTGCCGGCAGCCGCATAATTGTCGGCGAGCTGGCGGAGCTGCGCCATCACCATGGCGTGGGTGACCATCACGCCCTTCGGCTGGCCGGTGCTGCCCGAACTGAACTGGATCAGCGCCAACCCGTCGGCCCTGCCCTCGCCCTCGCCGTCAACATCGCCGTCGATATCGCCGCCGGCCGGAGGCAACGGCCCGAGCGGCGCCTCCAGCGCCTCCACCGTGGTCAGCAAAGGGTCGAGCTGCGGAATGGCGGCGGGACGGTCGGTCACCACCAGCCGGGCATCGCTTCGCCGCGTCACCTCCAGCAGGAAGCGCAGGAAGCCGCCCGCCCGGTCGCTGCCGCCGGCCAATTCCGAAGCCGCTCCCGAAGCCGGCCCCGAAACCGGCCCCGACCAGGGCCGCAGCGGCACCGGCACGGCTTGCAGCTGCCACAGGGCCAGCAGCAGGCAGATCGCGGACGAGCCGGTGTCGAGCAGCATCACCACGCGGTCGCCCGGCCGGATGCCGCGGGCCGCCAGCCCGGCCGCCAGGACGCCGGAGCGGGTCCGCAGCTCCGAAAGCCGCCGGTCCATCCCTTCGGCGGGAAAATGCCACAGCGGGTCGCCTGCGGCCCCGCCATGATCGAGCCAGTTCAGAAGCCCCGTCATCGCCGCCTCACACCGCCCGCACGGCGATGGCCGCATTGACGCCGCCGAAGGCGAAGGACTGCGAGACGGCGGCGTCGAAGCGATGGGCGCGTGCCTCGTTCGGAACGCAGTCGATGTCGCAGTCGGGGTCGGCGCCCTGGTAATTGACGGTCGGCGGCGCCACGCCGCGGGTCATGCCGAGGATGGTGGCGATCAGCTCCAGCGCACCGGCGGCGCCGAAGGTGTGGCCGATCTGCGATTTGGTCGAGGACATCATCAGCCGCGCCGCATGGGGACCGAACACGGCATGGGCCACCGCCGTTTCCACCCGGTCGTTCAGCGGCGTCCCCGTGCCGTGGGCATTGAGATAGCCGATCTCATCGGTGTTGAGCCCGGCATCGGCCAGGGCCTGCATCACGGCCCGGACCGGGCCGCGGATCGTCGGCTGCACGGTGTCGGTGGCGTCGCTCGACATGCCGAAGCCGGCGATCTCGGCCAGCACCGGGGCGCCGCGCCTGTCGGCGGACTCCATCGTCTCGATGACCAGGATGCCGGATCCTTCGCCCAGCGCCAGCCCGGAGCGGCCGGTGGAGAAGGGGCGGCAGGTGTCGGAGGCGATGGTCCGGGCCGCGTCGAAGCAGCGCATCACCGCATAGATGACGTTGGCCTCGGTCCCACCGGTCAGCGCGCGTTCGGCATAGCCGTGGCGCACCATCGTCGTCGCCTGCGAGATGGCGTGCGACCCGGAGGCGCAGCCGGTGGCGACGACGAAGGACGGCCCGAGGATGCCGTGCTCGATGGCGATCATGCCGCAACAGGCCTGGTGATTGGTGCGCGGCACCGTGGTCGGATGGGCACGCGGCCGGCGGTTGGCGAACAGGTGGATGGCCGTCTCCTGGCGCGACAGTTCGCCGCCGCCGCCGCAGCCGAGCACGATGGCCGCATCGGTCAGGTCGGCGGAGGTCAGGCCGGCGGCGGCGATGGCCTCGTTCGCGGCCAGCAGCGCATACTGCACGAAGGGTTCGCAGGTCAGCAGCTGCGCCTCGCTGAAATGATCCAGCGGCCGGTAGCCGGCGACGGTCGCCGCAGGATGGACGACCTCCATCGCCTCGAAGGTCCGGCGGGTGGGCTGGATGGCCGTGCGCGCCTCGGTCACGCCCTGCCAGAAGGCCGGAAGGCCGACGCCGAAGCCGGTGACGGCGCCCACGCCGGTCACCACCACCCGGTGCGAGCCGTCGGGGCGGCGGTACCGACCGCCTGTCATGCCGTCACCTCTCTGGTGGCGGCCAGACGCCGGACCAGCACCTCCAGCTCGCCGCAGGTCTCGAAGACGTCCAGCCCCTCGTCGACGATGCCGACGCCGAACATCTCCTCGATCTCGAACGTGATGGTGATGACCTGGATCGACGCCAGCCCCAGCCGGTCGAAACGGGTGTCGGGAGTGAACTCGGTCTCGCGCAGGCTGGGCACGACCTTGACGATACAGTCCTTGATACCGCCCCAGACCGGGCTGTCGGCGAAGGGGGTGGAGTCGGGCATCGGGGTTCCTTCGGTTGAGGTCGATAGGGGATCGGGATGGCGGCGGCGCGGGGCCGCGTCAGCCGGCGGTGACCGGCAGGTCCAGCTCGCTGGAGACCGGCGCCTGCCCGTTACCGGAGATGGTCAATGTTAGCACAGTCGAGGCCGAAGGAGCTGTAATGGTTGTCTGCCCCGTCTGTTTTGTCGTGTCGAGCGGAACTGATATCGCGGCTTGGTTGCCAACCGCCAGGGTTGCCGACGTCGCGTTCAATGTCTGGTAGCTGACCGTCACGGTGGCGCCGGGGGTGGCCGGGCTCGGCGTCGCGCTGAGGAGCTGGACCTGGAGATAAGGCCCCGGACCGAGATGGGCGACCAGCGGCCCGCTTCCCGCACCCGGACCATAGGCGGTCAGCGTGTAGTCCTGGCCGCTGGTGCTCACGGTCGGCGATCCGGGAGACGGATTGACCACATTGTAGGTGACCTGGGTCAGGGTGGCGTCGGTGTAGCGGAACCAGCGGATGCGCACAGGGTTGAAGGTGACCGTCGCCGTCTGGGTGACCGGCCCCTGATAGCCCAGCGCCTGCAACGAGAAGGTCACGCTGGACTGGTTGCCGGACAGGTAGCTGCCGGGAATTACGCTCTGCCGCCCCTGGGCGCCGACGCGCTGCGCGCCGCTGGGGGTGGACAGATAGAGCGGGGTGACGGCGTAGGTGCTGCTCCAGCTCAACACCGCGCTGGCGCCGGTGTCGATCGGGCCGGTCGGATCGCAGGACAGCGTGGCGCTGACCGGCCCGAGATAGGCGGTGGTGACGTCCTGCTTGAACTGACGGTCGTCGGTGTAGAGCTGGAGCGTGTAGATCGTCTGCGCCTGCGACACCGGCATCTGCAGGCTGTCGGTGAAGCTGCTGCCCTGCACCGGGCGCTTGATGTTGCCGGGCTGGATCAGCACGTAGCTGCCGCCCGAAACCGTCCAGTTCAGCGTCGTCGACTGCCCCTGCGCGACGGTGATCGGGTTGGCGTAGAATTGATTGATCGCCAGCGGCTGGTTGGTTTTGGCGATGGTGACGGCCGTGGTGCCGCCGCCGGTGAAGCTCTCCTGGATGGAGAAGGCGGCGGTGCCGACCGCATCGTTGACCACCAGATTGTTGATGTAGACCGACAGGCTGGCGCTCGCCGCCAGGGCCGGGCCGGTCAGCTTGATGTAGGGCGGGTTGGTGCTGAAGAAGGGCAGGGCCAGCCACGTCGGGATGCTGGCGGTCACCGAAACCCCGCCCAGGCTGGTGGCGATGGCGTCGGCGCCGGTGCCGACCGGAATCCTGACATAGATGGTCTGGGTGCCCGTCAGCGCGCTCGTCGCGTTGGGGTTGGTGACGGTCAGCGTCGGCGCGGTCGTCGCGCCGATGATCAGGCTGTTGGGGTCGAACCGGTATTGGTAATAGGGCGGTGTGGTCGCCGTGGGGGCCGCTGCCATGGTCTTGTACCTCTCATGGAACTGCATGTGGGCGAGTTTCTGGTCGGCGACGGGCCGGGACGCCTTGAGCAGGCCGCCGGACTGGCCGCTGGAGGGGGTGGGAACCAGCCCAAGCCAGCCTTCGCGCGCCGCCGGTACGGCCGTCGGCAGAAGCGCCTGGGGCTGGCTGCTCTTCAGGTTCGCGACCGTCTCCCACAGGGTGACGCCGGTCCTGGCGATCCACGACCAGGTGCCGGAGACGTTGCCGGGCAGCGGCATCTGCACCTCGCGCGGGTCGATCAGCAGCGGCCCGACGCGGAAGGTGGCCAGCAGGGTGTTCATCGCCGAAACGACCCCCGGCGGCAGCGAGACCGTCTCCACCGGCAGGATGCCCGAGACGGCGGGGATGGAGCCGCGCGGGTCCATCAGCACCGTCAGCCGGTGGACCGGCCCGTCGGGCAGCAGGGTGAAGGACGGGTCGGGGTTCAGATAGCCCGAGGTGGTGGCCGGGCTGCCCGCCGCCAGCAGGGCCGGCAGCCGCGCCATCGCCCGGCCGAGGTTGCTGCGCGGGTTGCCGGTCCGCGAGGACAGGGCGCGGCGCACGGTGCCGAAGGCGGTGTCGAAGCCGCGCAGCGGATTCAGCAGCGAGTAATCGTCGTCGAGGAAGAAGCCGAGCGCGCCGTTGCCGTCATAGGCGATGTCGCCGACATAGACCGGGAAGGGCATGGCGGTGACGCCGCCGTCGTCGTTCTGGCCGGTGGCCGCCCAGGACTGGTCGTAGGCCGGGTCGCCGTCGAGATGCAGCGCGATGTCCGCCCGCACCACCGCCACCGGCTGCCCGATCAGCACCGCGAGATTGTCGCCGTCCGGCTGCGGCGTCGCCGTGGTGCGCCACAGCGTGACGTCGATGACGTCCAGCAGATCCTGCAACGCCTGGTCGCCGGAGACCGGCCCCTGGGCCAGCAGCCCCTGCACGAAGCCGAGAAGATGGGCGTTGCCGATGGCCGGCGGCGACCCCAGCGGCAGGTTCAGCCCCGGCGCCGGATCCCAGCGGATGCCGCGGCCGTTGTCGGTCTCCACCGGCAGGATCTCGCCCAGCGGCGTCCCGTCGGCGGCGAACACCTGCACGCTGTTGTCCAGATGGTTGGGCAGCAGCCAGCCGGCGACCGGGCTGGTCAGGTTGGACGAGTTGGTGGGGATCGCATCGTCCTCGGCGTCCAGCAGGGTGAGCGCCACGCGGGCCGGCTGCTGGATGCGCGGAGCCACCTGGACGAAGCGCTTGTTGTCCTGGCCGCCGGCGTCCGGGGTGGTGACGCTCTTGGAGCGGATCGGCAGCACGTCCTGGCCGGGGTTGGTGGTGCGCAGGATCTGCCCGAAGGCGTCCACCACCCAGAGCTGGTTGATGACGTAATGGCCGGACCGCACCGGGTAGAAGCCCGGCGCGCTGCCGTCGGTCCCGCTGCCCGGCAGCGGCACGATGGACGGCGCCAGCTCCAGCCAGGACTCGATGGCCGGATCGTCGCTGGTCAGCTCCGTCATCTGGCCCTGCTGCATCAGCATGAACCCGCCGAAGCCGCTCAGCGCCTCGGTGACGATGTCATACTCGGCGATGTCGGCGGCGGCCTGGGTCAGGGCGTCCTGCTGGTACTGCGGCAACTCGTCGAAATTGGGATTGAGTGTGACCAGATCGTTCAGCTTCTCCGCCAGCCCGGCGGCGATCTGGGTGCCCACCAACGACCGGCCGCTGATGGTCTCGCTCGCGGTGCCGATGGCGGTGGCCGTCCAGCTGTAGTCGAAGCCCTCCAGCGTCCAGCCATCGAGCATGCCGGCGGCGGCGTCCGCGGTCGGATACCAGGTGACCTGCCAGTCGATGTAGAGCGGCGTCCAGGGCGGCGACCAGGGCAGCACCGACCGCTTCAGCGGCACGACGCCGGTGAAGCCGACGGCGGCCCCCACCGTCTCCTCGGTGTAGGGGGTGGCGGGGGTGGCGTTCCACGGTGCGGTCTGCTGGGCGGCGATGGTGTTGGCCAGCGTGTCCAGCTGCGCGGATGTCGGCGTGACCCCGGCCTTCTGATAGGCGATGGCGGCCAGGAAGCGCGCGTTGGAGGTGTCGAACAGCATCACCTCGACCAGATAGTCGGTCATCTCCTTCGGCACGCCGGAACTGGCCGGCGGCAGGGTGGGGACGCGGCTGGTGAGGTCGTCTGCATCGATGGTCTGGGTGGTGCCGCCGACCGGCTCGATCACCGTCAGCGCCGACACCGTCTGGCCGGTGAAGCGGCTGAACAGGCTGTCCTCGGGGCCGCCGTCGGTTCCGGGCGGCAGCAGGCGGGTGTCCTGCTGGGCGCCGGCCACCATGACCGTCGTCGCCGCCGGGGCGTGGAACCGCGTGTTCCCGTTGCTGGTCAGCACGAATTCGCTGCCGAGCAGGCCCAGCAAGGCCGTCTTGTCGGTCTCGACGGCGGCGGCCTGGGTTGTGCGCTGGGCGTCGAGCGTCGTCAGGGTGGCCATGACGGCGTCGATGGCGTCCTGGACCGTCTGGGTGTCCGGCGAGAAGGGGCCGAGCTGCTGGAGCTTGTAAACCAGCCCGAAAAGCTGCCAGACATTCGAGGCGATCAGCTGGCTGGTTCCGTCGAGCGCCGCCTGATCGTCGTTCAGCGCGGTCAGCGCCTGGGTCTGGGCCGGCGACAGGTCCACCGTCTGCAGGGTCCGGCCGCGGTCGGACGGATCGTAGTCGGGCCGCGCCACCAGCCAGACGGTGCCGCCGTCGGCCTTGGCGAAGCGCGCCTCCAGCGTCCGGGTGGCGAACACCGACGGCTGCTGGAGATAGTCGAACACCAGATCCTGCTGCACCGCGAGGATCAGATCCTCCAGGTCGGGCTGGTTCAGGATATTGGCCATCCAGGCGGCGATCGCCTCGACGCCGGTGCAGCCGACGGCGACCGACACCGGATTCTGGCCGTTCAGCACCGGGTCGCGCGGGTAGCTCTGCTGCGGTCCGCTCCACGCCATGCCGAACACCATGCCGTGGCACAGCGTCTGGCTGGCGAGCTGCATCTGGATCGCCGGGATGGCGGCCCCCCCGCTGACCGGATTGGCCGCCTGCCACGCCTGCCAGGCCGCTTCCGCCGCCGCCAGCCCGGACTCGCCATGGACGTTGAGCAGCAGCGTGTTCAGGATCGACTGCCACTCGTCCTGGGTGGTGAAGCCCTGCGGGTCGGCGTCGGTGACGCCCAGCAGCGGATCGAAGCCCGAGGGGCTGTACCAGCCGAGCATGGCGTAGGTGACGGTGCCCGCGGACACGTCCGACAGGCTGTCGTAGAAGCTCAGCACATTCAGCGTGTTGTCGTAGGTGACGACCCAGCTGACGGAACCGGGACCGACCGACCGCAGCAGCGGCTGCGCCGGACCGGCCGGGTTGGTCCAGGCATCGAAGGTGAAGGCGCGGCCGACCCACTGGGTGTTGCCGGTCTGGACCGGATCGGGATAGGTGTTGCTGCCCTCCCCCATGTCGCCCAGGAAATCGCCCTGCAACACCCACACGGTGAACACCGGGGCGGCGCCGGGTGTCGTCACCACCGAGCGGGCCACCAGCCAGCGGTTCGGGATCGGCGGGAACAGGACCGACCCGTCGGGCTGCTGGTGCCCCTGGCGGTAGCCCATCGGCAGGGTCGCCTGCAAATGGGCGCCGGTGCCGGGCGGGGCGTTGGCGGGACGGAGCTGGAAGGGCTGCGGCTCGGGATCGACGTTCGCCGGAACCTTGCGGTAATCGATGGCGAGGTCGGCCCAGCTGCCCTGCTGGTTGGGAACGCCGACCAGCAGGCATTCGATGCCGATCGGCACGAACAGGCAGGGGCCGGGCCACAGCGGATCGACGATGGGCGCGGCAGAGGAGGTGGCGGTGTTGGGTTGGGTATCCGTCATGGTCTGCGCTCCGATCAACCCGCGATCCGGCCCACAACGGGGGCGGTGGATTCAGTCTGGGCGGTGACGCCCCATTGGCCCGTCGGGGCGCTGGCGCCCCATTGGAAGGACTGCATGCCGGCCGCCCGCACCATCTGCACGGCGAACTCGGCGGCGGTGAAGGTGCCGGCGCTGTCCAGCGCGCCCAGCGTCTTCATGGCCGCCTGAAGCGACGCGGCCGAGGCGGCGACGTCGAGCACGCCGGCCGCCGCACCGCTGCGCATGGAGACCGCCGCCTGCTGGCCCTGGATCTGCTGGCCGGCGGGATAGGTGCCATAGCCAAGGCCCCGCAGGAAACTCATGTAGCCGCTGGGGAAGCTGGTGGTCGGGCGGACGCCGAAATGCAGGCTTTCCGGCGGCTGGAGGAAATTCACCACCCGGGGCAGCCCGTCGAACAGGGCGATCAGCACATCGTCCGACAGGCGGTCGAGCCGCAGCAGCGGCAGCTTCTGGGTGGCGGCATCGTCGGCATAAGCGCTGACCTCCACCCCCGGCCAGCCGGAAACCGCGGCCGAGCGGATCAGCAGCCCGGTGATCGGGCCGGTCGCCGTTCCGCCGTCGGCGCTGGATTGGGCCGCGGCGGCCTTCAGCGCGGCACCGGCCCGGCTGTGGCCGCTGGTCGCCTTGGCGCGCAGCGACGGACGCACCGTCGAGCTGTGCGACAGCGCCTGATCGACCAGCTGTTCGATGGTCGCCATCATCTGCACGGAATCGGCGCTGGTCGACAGCCCGATGCTCACCGCGCCCTCCAGCAGCCGGTGGATCCAGTTGAGGTCGACATAGAAGAAGCGGATCGATTCCTTGGGCAGCATCCGCCCGTCGGGCGTGATGTACTCGAACGGCACGCCGTAGAGCAGCGCCGCGCGGGCCAGCCAGTCGATGACGGCGGGAGGCGGGTCCGGCAGCTCGACGGTGGGCTGCGTGGCCGCCCGGCCGGAGGCGGCGGGAGCGACGGCGGCCGGCAGGGCGACGCGGGCATGCGCCGGGCCGGAGCGCCGCGCGGCCAGCGCCGGGGCGGTCGCCGTGTCGATGAGCGCCTGCAAGGTGGCGGCGCGGTTGCTGATGGCACGGTCCATGACGATCACTCCGCGGAAGGGCCGAATACGTGGTCGAGCAGCGCCTCCAGCGGATCGGCGGCACCCGTCGCGGCGTCTGCTGAAGCTGCGGCACTCCGCAGGCCGTTACTTTGCAGGCCGGGAGCCGCCGCGACCGGCGGCCGGTCCTCGCGGCGGATCCGGCGGGGAATGCCGGACAGGCTTCCGCCATCGGCGGCGGGAACCGCCACCTCCCGCCCCGCCAGCGCGGCGAACGCCTCGGCCAGCGCCACGGCGGCGGTCTGGTGCGAGAGGGCAAGCGTGCGCCCGCCGCTCCCCGGCCCGGCGGCCGGCAGTGCCAGCATCGTCTCCGCCGTGACCGGCAGCGCATCGGCGACCTGCCCGAGCACCACATTGGCGGCGACCGCCTGATGGAACTCCTTGCGCCACAGGAACATCAGCCGGGCGAAGGTGGAGTCCGACAGGGCGAGCAGCCGGCCGATCTGCCAGGCGGCGGCCTGCGACACGTCGAACAGCGCCGTGGTCGGGTCGTAGCGGATCGCCTGATCGCTGAAGACGAACGGCCCCAGCCCGTCGGCCTTGGTCGGCACCGCGCTGGCCGGGCCGCGGTACCAGGCCGTCGCCTGCTCGCCCACCCGCATGCGGTAGGTCAGCGGCACATAGCCCATCCCGAGCCCCATGGCGGCGATGGCGGACGGGTCGTCGGCGTCCCCATTGCCGGAGGCCGGGATCGGCAGATGGGGCATCTGCACCAGATCGACGCCGCCATTGTCGGGCAGGGCCTGCATGATCTCGATGAAGTCGCCCTTGGAGACATCGGCCTGCACCTTCCACCACGCCAGCGACGCGAAGCGGATGGTGGTGTAGGAGGACGGAATGGTGCTGCCGGCCAGATGGTCCTGGTGCCCCTCCAGCGAGACCAGGAACAGGTAGTTCACCGCCCCCGGCTGAAGCGTCCGGTTGCCGACGACGATGGAGAAGGTGCCATCCTCGTCGAGCCCCAGGATCTCCTTGTGATCGGTGTTGACCTCGCGCACATGGGCCAGCCAGGACAGGTCGGCCAGCGTCGGCGCCACCGACTGGAACAGCGTCACCGGCAAGTCCAGCAGCAGCAGGCCCGTCTGCATGTCGGCCTGCGGGACGCCCGACAGCTGCGGCCCCAGCACCGCCGTGTTCGTCGGCTGGACCAGATCGGACACCGTCCCGCTGTGCACGGGCGACGGTGCGGCGACCGCGCCGGCCTCGCCGCCCAGCTCGGCGGCGGTCACCGTGAGCAGGCCGATCCACGGCGCCGGAACGCTGTCCGCCGGCGGGACGCTGCCGTCCAGCGTGCGTTCCCAGGGCAGCGTGCGGCGGCGCAGCACCACGTTGGGCAGCGTGTTCTCCCAGGAGCCCGTCTGGTTGGCCGGCGGCATCACCGATTGCAGGTCGCCGGGCGCCAGGGCGAAGCGCGGCCCCTGGATCTGCAAGGTCTGCACCGCCGTGTAGGTGGGGGGCGTGTCCTGATCCTTGATGCCATCCACGGTCTGGGTGGCGCTCAGCCGATAGGTCCCGGCGGGCAGCGGCGGCAGGGCCGCCTGGCTGAACCGGATCTGGCCGGGTTGCAGCGCGTCGCCGTCACCGGCCAGCGCGATCGCGTTCGACATGTGGGATCCCCTTCCTCACGAACCTGTCCTGCCAATCGCCCCCACCCCGCCGGGGCGGGGGCACCCGCACCCCTACGCCGCGTTGCTGCGGACGAACCGCAGCAGGGTCGGGCCGCCGGCCTTCGCCGATGCAACCCGTCCCATGCCTTGGCCCAGGCCTTGGCCCAGGCCCGGACGCGGCGCCACGCTGCGCCCCAGCGCCGGGAGCGACAGCCCGTCCCACCCGGCCTCGACCTCGGCCGGCGTGCCGGCCAGCCCATAGACACCGGCCAGCCCCTCGACGCCGCGCACCAGGACGGCATGCCGCTCGCCGTCACCGGCGACTTCAGCGGTCCCCGTCGCGGCCAGAGCCGCGGCGTCGTAGAGCAGGATGGTGCCGTCGCCGGCCGCGATCCGGGCCACGGGGGTCGCCGCCACGCCGTACCCGACCGTCCAGGGGGAACCGGTCGCGGCGATCTTCACCGTCACCGCATCGGCGTCCGCCCTGCGGTCCAGCACCACCGCCACGGTTCCGACGGTGTGGCCGAAGACGGTCTCCACCCAGCCCGGCGCGGTGCTGCCGACGCCGGTCTGGACGCGGTTGCGGGTCAGCATCGCCGCCCCTTCCACCGGTCCCCGTGCCGCAATCGGTGCTGCATCGCGCTGGCCGCGCTGCGGGCGCGGTCCGGCCTGGGGCCGCACGGTGCAGCCGCTGCCGAGCAGGGTGTAGCGGTCGGCCTGGACCAGCGTGCTGTGCCGGTTCCAGCCCGCAACCGCCGCCGTCCCGGCACTGTCCACCCCGACCAGCGTCACCTGGGCGGTGTCGGCAGGCAGGGGCTCGGCAGTGCTGCCGGCCGGCGAGACCAGGCGGCTGGACAGGATACGGCCGGCCTTGTCAAAGGCGTGGACCATCACCGGGGTTCCACCCGTCAGCTCCAGCATCGGCGCTCCCGCCCCCCGTCCGGCATCGAACACCGCGACGGATCCCGGCTGGAGGCTGAGGCCGGCCTCGATGGCGGACGGCGCGGTCCCTGTACCGGCGAGCGTCCGGGCACCGCCGCGCGTCGGGCGGACGTCGGCATCGGCCCAGCGCATCGTCACCCGCGGCGCCGGCAGCAGCACCGATCCCTTGCGGGCGCTCCCCCCGGCCGCACCGACAGCCGCAGCGCTGGCGGACTGGATGCGCCGCGGCGCCGCTGCGGGCAGCGCGTAGGCCTGCGAGGAACCGAGCAGCCGCGGGGCGAGCGGCGCCTCCACCGCTACGGCCTTGGCCGCGCGCTTGGGCTGCGGCGCCGCCAGCGCCTGCGGACCGGAGGTCGCAAGGTCGAAGCCGAGCTCGGCGAGGCTGGGCGCCGCCTGGAAGATCTGGTCGGCGAAGCTGGCCATCACCGACAGGTTCTGGTCGACGATGACCGCGACCTGGGCGTCCTCCAGCGCCTGCATCACCTGGCCGCGCAGGGTCGATGGCGTCGGCGCCATGATGCTTCCCATCAGGACGGCGAAGCGGCCATCCTGCGACAGCGCCGCCGGTGCGGTGTAGACGGGGGTGACGGCGAAGGGCAGCGGCAGCGGGTCGGCCTGCTCGTAGCCGAAGGAGGTGAGCAGGTCCATCGGCGCCAGCGTGTCGACCACATGGTCGCCGGTGGCGGCCAGGGTCATGCCGAAGGCGGCACCGGCGATGAAGTCGGAGGACGGCTTGCCCACCGGGTCGAAGGCCTGCGTCGACCACATCGCCGCCGCCGCACCGCCCGACAGGGTTGCCGGCGTCAGGCCGGGCCGGTCGATGGACAGGGTGGTCCAGACCCCCTGATCGTCCTGCGATTCCAGCGTGACGGCCATCCCGGTCGCGATGTCCGGCAGATCCATCGGCGGGATGCCGAGCGACGGGCTGGAGGCCTGATAGCTGGACTCCGCCACGGTGACGGTGGAGGCCGGCATCACCGACCGCAAATCGATGGCGAAGGGGGCGGACTGGACCGTCGGCCCGAACTCCCCGGCTTCGCTCAGCAGGCCGCTGCTGACCTGGATGTTGACGACCACCTGGGTGGCGTCCGCACCGTCCGTGTTGCCGGAGGAGGTGCCCTCCCCCTCCGCCGCCGCCAGCATCATCGACGCCGTCCGGGCATTTGCCAGGGGAGCCGTCTGCGAGTCCGGCTGCGGCAGCATGCGCGCCTCGAACTCCTCCCAGCTCAGCGGCTGGGTGCTGGACAGGTCCTGACCCTGGTCGCCGAAGGGGATGGTGAAGGAGATGACGTACCAGCTGACCTTGACCTTGCCGGCGGTGGGCGGCCCCCACAACTCCAGCCCGGCCCCCAGCTCGGCGGTCAGCGTCACCTTGACGCCGGCGACCTCGAAGCCGAAGGAGACGCCGACCGACACCTGCACCCCGGCATAGTAATAGAAGGGCTGCCAGGCGATCAGGAAGTCGGCCCCGGCGTTGAACCAGGCCTTGAGCGGCCCGGCCTTGAACAGCGCCTTCAGATAGCCGCCGGCCATGATCATCGACGGCGTCAGGGCGAAATAGGTGCCGCCCGACACGCCGACCGTCATCGCCGAGCTGCTCAGCACCGGCCAGTCGAAGCCCAGCCGCGGCACGTTGGGGTAATGGTCCGGCGGCTGGAAGGACGGGTTGTAGCCGCCCAGCGTGATGACGAAGTCGCCGGCATAGGGGTTCGAGCCGAACCAGAATTTCGCGGCGAAGCCGCCGGTCAGCTTGCAGTCCTTCGCCAGCAGGAACGAGCTGGGGGTCAGCTGGGCGGTGACCGAGATCTCGCCCTCGTCCGGCTTGAACGAGGCGACCAGCGCCAGCTCGATGTAGGCCAGCGCCGCGGAGGGCTGGACCTGCGGCGGCAGGGTGGCGGTGGCGACGCCGATGACGTCGATCTCGAACTCCCGCCCGAACTTCACCAGCAGCATGGCAAAGACGTCGAGGATCTGGAAGCTGGAGAATTTCAGGCCGGCGGCGACCCAATAGCTGCCGATCTGCGGGTAGACGTCCTGCGACAGCACGGCGAGCGCGCTGGCCGGCGTCGGGTCGCTGCCGAAGGTCGCCTGGGAAATGGCGCCCTGGATCAGCGGGAAGGACATGATGTTCCCGGCATCGGGAACGATGATGTTGCGGTTGACCGAGAAGCCGCCGGCCACGCCGTTGACGAAGAAGGCCGGCACGCCGCCCAGCGGCGCGTTCAGGTTCAGGAAGACGAAGAAGGACACCGCCTTGTCGCCGTCGGGCCTGTCCGGATCGACCGGGATCAGCGCGAAGGAACCGACGGCGTAGAGCGAGAAGCTGCCCGCCTTGACCAGAAGCTGGCCATCGTAGCGCAGCGGGTCGTTCTGCTTCAGCAGCCCGCCCGACACGCTGACCGAACCGCCGCTGAACGACACCGACAATCCCGCCAGATCCAGGCTGTACTGGCTGTAGTCGGTGATCTGGGTGACGTTGACGCTCACCGACAGGTCGATCAGCTCGACGTCCAGCCCGGCCAGCGTCAGGCCGCCGTCGAACAGGACGCTGCCGATCTTGGTCGGGTTGTCCCAGCCGATGCCGACCTTGTTGGCATGGACCGGGCCGAAGCTGCGCTGCACCGGCAGCCAGATGCGCGTCTGGCTGCCGCCGTTGCTGTCGTACAGCTCGACGCCCAGATCCTCGCCGGACATCCAGCCGGCACGCATCGAGAAGCCGGGGTTCGCCGCCGGATTGCCGGCCGAGGCGGTGTCGCCCGACCCCAGCAGGTTCTGCGCGACCGGGTTGGTGTTGGCGCCCGGCGTCAGCGTGTCGGGGGCCAGCGAGATGGCGATGTCCTCGACATCGACGCCGCCGCCATAGGCGGTGATCGGATCGGACTGGGCGAAGTCGAAGGTCAGCAGGCCGCGCGGCTTGATCTTCGCCAGTTGGAAGCGGCTGAAATCGACCAGCGGCGTGCCCGCCTTGCCCTGGAAATCGACGCCGATGTTGATCAGGCGCAGCTTGACCGCGGTGAAGTCGGGGATCAGCCCGTCGACCGGCAGGTAGGCCGCGACGCCGGGCTGGTACTGCGACGGGTCCGCCCCGGTCAGCGCGATCCACTCGGTGTCGGTGGCACCCAGCTGGAAGACCAGATAGGGCACCTGCTTCAAGGACAGGCCGGTCGCGGCGAAGCGCACGCCATAGCTGCCGTCCGGTCCGGGTTCCAGCCAGATGCCGCCGCCGTCGGGGAAGGACAGCACCTGGATCTGCGTCTGGGTCAGCGCCTTGAGGAAGCCGGCCAGGAAGCCCTCGACACCGAGCGACTGCAACGACGCCAGGTCGTTCAGCGCATAGGCCCCGTCCTCGGTCACCAGAAGCTGCGAGGCGGTCAGCACCTGCCCCGCCGTCAGGGTCGAGCCGGTGAACAGCGGTGCGTTCAGCCAGCTGACCACCGTCTGGGTGTTCAGCACCACGACCGAGACGTAGCGCGGCAGCGCCTGCACCATCACCCCTTCCAGCCAGACGGCCAGCGCCGCCTCAAGCCGGCCGGCATATCCGTCGCCCGTCGCCACGCCGAACGGCAGCGGCAGCAGCTCGGCGTTCAGGCTGCTGGAGGCGCCGGCCGTCATCAGGGGATCGACCGCCGCCGCGACGCCGCCCCCGGCACTGTCGTAGGACACCGTCAGGCCAGGGCCCTGGTTGAGCGCGATGATGGCCTGGGCCGACAGCCCGAACTGCACGCGCGCCTCGGGCGTGCCGGTCAGCGGCACGCCGACGCCGGTCGGGGTCAGCGCCACCACCACGCTGTCGGCGGCGGTGACCGACAGGGTCGCCCAGATGCCGGCAAGCGTCTCGGCGCCCACGGTGCGCACGCCGGCCATGACGGTGACCGGCACCGACTTGGACGGCGCATAGACCAGCAGGCCGCCGTCGCTCGTGACGCCGCTCAGCGCCAGCTGCAACAGGCTGGCGACGGCGGACGCGGTGGCGGCCGCCTGCTCCGGCTGCAATCTTTCGCGCAGCCATGCCAGCGCCGCCGCCTCCAGCGCCGCCGCGTCGGGCTGTGCGGCGATGAGGGACTGCACCAGGGCGTTGATGTCCAGCGAGGCCGCGGTGCTGCGCAGCGCCGTGACGAACTGCGTCAGCGTCGTGTCGCCCTCGGCGGCGAGCTGGTCGAGCAGTTGCTGGGTCAGCGTCTGCAACAGCGTCTGCGCCACTTCGGCGGCGACCTGGAGGACGAAGGTCTGCCAGCCGCCGAACGGCACGAGGTCGAGCACCGGCTTGCCGTCGCCCTCCTCGCCGACCGTCAGCGTGAAGCCCTTGTCGTAGCCGCCCTGCAGGAACAGCGGCTGGTCCAGGCCGGGAATGGCGGCGGTCAGCCGGCCGCTGCCGCTCAGGCCCGGCTGGTAGTTGGCGGTCAGCGACAGGCCGAAGCCCATCGACTCCAACTCCGCCCCGGCCAGCAGCGGCATCGCCTCGCTCAAGGCCGGCGCCACCGTGAACAGGCCGGTCGCCGGGTCGGCGGTCACCGTCACCTGCAAGCCATAGGGCAGGCCGGACAGCAGCACGCCGCCGGGCGCCTGCGCCAGGGTCAGCCCCCCGGCGGTGCCGGACGGCAGGCTGCCCAGCACCTTCTGGATCTGCGCGATGTTCAGCAGCCCGTCCTGGCCGACCACCGCGTCCGACAGCAGCCAGTCCACCGGCTTCTCGAACAGGCCGAGCGCCGACTTCATCTGCCAGACGCCGGTATCCGGATCGGGGTCGGCCAGCCCGAACGCCTGGAACAGGCTGCGCGCCAGCGGATACTTGGCGAGCAGCATGTCGTCGACCGCCTCGGCGACGAAGGTCGCCAGCACATAGGCCGGGCCGACGGCGGCGAGCTGGTCGATGAAGGCGCTCTGGTCGAACGGCCAGATCACCAGCGGCGTGGGCTGCGGGACCGACCCGTCGCCCCAGACCAGCGAGACCGTCACCGTGGGGGCGCTGCCGCCGACCGTGTAGGTCAGGGTGGACAGCACGCTGAACCCGGCATCGGGCAGGAAGCAGTCCAGCGTGGCCGTGATGGTGCCGGTTTGCAGATCGACGCGCACGGTCATTGAGGGGTCGAGGAAGGATCCCACCGTGAAGCCGCCGCGCGGCAGCGTCAGCGTCATGATCCGGCCGTTGGCCGTGGTCAGGGTGCAGGGGCCGACGGTGAAGCTCTGCGAGCCGTGCGTCATCGCCGCGATGACCGACGAGCGGGCATCCGGATCGGACAGCAGGGCGGTCAGGCGCTGCGACAGTTCGGTTGCGGGGGCGCGGGCGACCGCCAGGATCGCCTCGGCGTTGGCGGCATAGCCGTGATCCGCGTCGGCCACCAGCCCGAGCCCGGCCAGCATCGCCAGCAGCGGCTCCGGCATCTCCGGCAGCGAGAAGCCCAGCGTCGCGTCGATGGCCTGGAACAGCAGCGGCTGCACCGTCGCGTCGGCCAGCGCCGCCATCAGCCGGTCGGTCAGGAAGCCCAGCGGACTGGACACCAGCGCCGTGAAGCCGCCGGGGTCGATGCCGTAGGGACCGTCGGCACTGGCCGCCGGCACCGCCAGCCCGAGGTCGGCGAGGATTCCGTAGACCAGCTGGAAGGTCTCGTCGCCCTTGAAGGCGGCGGCGGCCACGCCGATGGCGGCGTTGACGATGGACAGCAGGGCGCTGTTGGCCGACGGATCGAGCGTGCCGTCCAGCACAATCACCGTGCCGTCGGTCTGCTTGGCCGCCAGGACCGGGGTCGCGGCGAAGCCCGCCGTTCCGCCCGACAGGTCCATGGTCAGCACGACGCCCAGCGTCACGCTCTCGACGGCGACGCCGTCGACCGTGACCAGGGTGCCGCCCGTGCCGCTCAGCACGGCCTGCACCGACAGGCCCGGAACGCCGGAGGCGGCAACCGGCAGGCCGGTGCTCCAGGAGATGCCCATCGGGTCCAGCCGGACGCTGGTCACCGCGGTGACGTCGCCCGCCGTGTAGGACAGCAGCGTCGACAGGCCGGGGACCGCCATGGTCTGGCCGGAATCCTGCCACAGCGTGCCTTGCAGGTTCCACGGCACGTCGAGCGGCACCCGGTAGGGATCCAGCTGGGTGCCGGTGCCGGCGACGGGCGCCGCGGTTTCCGCCGTGCCGTCGATTGCCCAGCCCAGCAGGCCCAGCACCGCGGCGGCGCGGTCCGGCGTGGACAGCACCGCCTTGAGCTGGGCCCGGACCTGGCCGATTGGATCGGTGAAGCTGGTGGGGGCCAGCACCGGCATGCCGTCGGGCCAGTCGATGCCCTGCGGCATGAACGGCCCCAGGTTGGGCAGCAGCCCCAGCCAGCCGTCGAGCGCCAGCCCGCCGCGGCGCTGCGCGCGGTAGAGCGCCACGCCCAGCACCCCGGTCAGGATGGCGCCGAAGGTGGCGGCCTGATCGGTGACCAGCTGCGACAGCCCGGTGGCGTCGGAATAGTTCATGTCGGTGCCGACCGGCTCCGGCACGCCATCGACCACCAGGGTCGGGGCCGCCACCGACATCGACCAGTGCCAGCCGTCGTAGGGGCTCCAGTAGAGCGACAGGCCGCCCTTGTCGATCTGCAGCGAGGCTCCGGCCACCGCGGGCGTCGACACGCCGGACGGCAGCGCGCCGTAGACGCCGATGCCCGGCAGGATCTGCGCCGACCGGATGCCCTGGCCGGCAGCGGCGCCGGCATCGAGCCCCAGCGCCTCGATGCGGAAGGCGAGGTCCAGCGTGTTGCCGGCGATCGGCAGCGTCGCCCCGACGCCGAGGCCCAGCACCAGCCGCTTGGCCGCACCGTTCGAAGTTTGCGTGTCGGCGATGTAGGCGACCAGCGCCGCCGGGCTGCCCGCCGGCCCGAGCGTCATGCTCCAGGGATCGCTGTTGGTGCCGGACCCGGTCACGCCGCCGCTGCCGCCGCCGACCTGCCGCAGCACGGTGCCCAGCGCGTCCACCATGAAGGAGAAGGGCGGCTGGCCGTCGACCTCGACGTCGCCACGGATCAGCGCTGCCCAGTAGCGGCTCAGCGCCTCGACGGGGAACTGGATGGAGTTGGGCAGCCCGGACAGGCTGAAGGGCGGCGTCAGCGACGACGGCCAGGCGGTGGCGCCCGGCGGCGGGGCGACGCCGAGCAGCGCCGCCAGCGACGGCCCGACCTCGCTGTCGGTGCCCAGACCGAACAGCGCGTTGAAGGCGTCGCCGATGGCGGCGTTCAGCTCGGCCTCGGCCGCCGCGACGAGGTCGCCGGGCTGGGTCAGGTCGATGGTGGGATAGCTGCCGGTGGGGGTCGTCACCGACAGCAGCGAGAAGGCGGGCTGAACCGTGGCGCCGCCGTCGGCGACGATGACCGACATGCCGCCGGCCAGCGCGCCGAAGCTGTAGGTGCCGCCGAGGATGGTCCCGCTGTAGAGCGGCTGCGTGATGTCCTTATTGGCCAGCAGGATGCCGGCCTTGAAGCGGCCGGGGGCGACGCCCTGCACCCCGCCGCCGGTGGCCAGCGTGAAATCGAGGATTTCCAGCCCGGCGCTGCCGGTCACCGCGGCGCTGGAGCTGCCCAGCACCAGTGCTGTGGAGGCGAAGGCGAGGCCGGGATAGAAATGGCGCAAGCCCGCCGTGTCGGTCCCGGTGCCGGCGGTCAGCCGCAGGGTGCCGACGCTGCTCACGCTGAGGACGGGCACCGCGAAGGGATCGTCGCGCGTGCCGCTTCCCGACACCGTGGCGTCGGTGCCGGTCAGCCCGCCGACGGCGCCGCCCACCGCCTTCATCCAGGCGGACAGGGTCGGCCCGTCGGTGGCGAGTGCGGTGAACCAGTCGACGAAGGGCCGCGCCACGTCGCCGCCGCTCACTGCCAGGGCGATGAAGCTGTCCCAGCGCAGGATCGGCAGCAGCACGCCGTCGACGCCGGGCACGCTGGCGCCCAGCCCCAGCGCCGGCAGCAGGTAGGACAGCGACGGCTGGTCGCCGACCAGCTTGCCCAGCGCCGTCACCGCCAGCGCCGCCGCCGTCGCCAGGATCTCGGCGCCGCTGATCGCCTGGAGGTCGGCCAGCGTGAAGTCGCGGGCGCCCGGCGCGGTGGGCAGGGTCAGCTGCGTGATGACCAGCGAGACGTTGACCGCCGGGTCGGTCGCGGGCGACAGGTCGACCGTCAGCCGCACGCCGGTGAAGGAGAAGCCGGCCGCGTCGATCAGCGGCCCGTCGCCGCCGGTGACCTCGAAGCCCATGGTGAAGGGATGGCCGGCCTGCCCGACCACCACCTCGACGCCGCCGTTGCCGAGCAGGGCGACCGGCACCATGCCCCAGACCTTCAGGTCGATGCTGGAGGGGCCGTCGGCCACCAGATCCAGCTCCGCCTTCTCATCCGTCCCCAGCGTCACCGTGGTGGTGTACATCACGCCGAGGCCGAACACCGTCAGCGGCTCGCCGCTGCCATTGCTGTCGGACGACACCGGCTGGGTCGCCAGATAGAGGCCGCTCGGCGTGTCGGTGCCGGGCTTGTTGATCGGATACCAGGTTCCCAGCGCCCCCGGCTCCCGCACCGGAATGCCGAGCGAACTGCCCGAGGCCTGGCCGATCAGCTGGGCGATCACCAGGGCCAGCGTGACGGCGTTCTCGCTCATTCCCTGGCCGGTCTTGCCCACCGGGTCGGTGAACCAGTCGGGGTTGAGCTGATAGACGCCCTCCTGCCCGTCGACCGGCAGCAGCAGCCCGCAGGCGACCGCAAGCTGGATGGCCGGAGCCTCGACGCCCGCCGCCTCGATCAGGATGGGGCTGGAAGCACTGGTCAGGTCGACGGCCAGAGGATTCTCGGCCAGAAGATCCGCGGCTGCGGCCCCCCGCAGCGCAGTGGAGCGCGCCGGAACGATGCCGGTGCGCGCGGTCCCTGTGGTCTCGGGCTCTGTGGTCACGGGTGTCACTCCCCTGTGCGAAGCCATTGCACCAGCGCCGGCCGGCCCGGCCGGCCCGGCGCTCCGTCGCGTCCGGCATGTCCTGTCAGTCCGTCGGGAAGGCCGATCCCCCCGGCCCCGCCGGCTCCCCCCTCGCCACCGGCGCCGGGCGCGCCGTCCGCGACGTCGAGGTCGAAGGCGGATCCCGGCTGACGGACATGCACGTCGAGCCGCAGCAGCCCGGCATCGCCGCCGGCCCCGCCGCCGCCGCCCTCGCCGCCATGGCCGCCGTCGCCGCCCTGGCCCATGCGGTGGAACGCGACGGCATGGCCGTAGGCCCCCGGCCCGCCGCGGCCGCCGCGGCCGCCATTGCCGCCGCGGCCCGGCCGCACCAGCAGCCGGGACCGGCCGGTCACCGTGTGGACGGTGACCGCCATGTCCCGCAGCGGCATGCCGTTCAGGCCCGGCTCGCCGGCTTTGCCGCCGCCGCCGCCGCCGCCGTCCGGCAGGTCGGTGCTGCCCAGCGGGCCGGCACCGCCGCTGGCGCCGGGGTCGCCGTCGCGGCCGTCGGCGCTGGCCAGCAGCAACGTCGCCGGTTCGACGCTGTCCGCCGTTTCCGGCCGCGCGCCGACCAGCTGCCCGATCACCAGCCGGGCCGCCCCGCCCTGCACCGTCAGCCGCGCCCCCTCCATCAGGGTCAGCCGATGCACATACAGCTCCACCGGGTCGCCGAACGGCGTTTCCAGCGTCAGCTCGGCGCCGGGGCGCAGGACGATGCCGTCCAGCGCATAGCGCACCCAGGTGTGGCGGAAGGTCTGCGCCGGTTCGACGAAGGAGCGCTCGGGCACCCAGGAGATCCGCATGGCCCGCCCGTGCCGGGCGCTGTCGAGCCAGCGCCGCCGGAATTCCTCCGGGTCGATGCCGTGGAAGGACAGCTGCCGGTCCATGAAGGCGCGGGCATCCGCCGGCATCTCCTCGTGGGCGATGGTCTGCGGCCCGGAATAGCGCGGCAAGGGCGGGTTGAAGGGGTCGATTACCCGGTTCCCCGCCGGCCTGGGCCAGCTGGAGATCACGCCGGCCTTCACACCGGCTTTCACGGCGGGCCTGTCAGGCACGGCGGCGGGCGCCTCGGCCTTGTCGGGCAGGGTCTTGGTGGGCATGGCAGCGCTCCGCACCGGCCGTCAGGAAAAGGGGACGAATTGCAGGGTCGACGGGGTGCCGGGTTGCCCTGACAGGCCCGGCAGACCCGGATTGCCCGATGGGCCGGGAGGAGACCCGGCGCCGCCCGCCCCCCCGGCGCCGGCGTCCCCGCCGGCTCCCCGCAGGCCGCCGAAATCCTGGAGAGTCACGACGGTTCCGGGTTCCATCATCTCGTATTGGACGAGGATGGACGAGCCGTTGCCGCCGTTGCCGCCCCGGCCGCCGTTGCCGCCGCTGCCGCCATAGCCGCCAGGGGTGCCGGTGCCGCCGGCACCTCCAGCCCCGCCCTGACCGCCGTTGCCGCCCTGACCGCCGGTCACGCGGACGACGAAAGTCCCGGAGATGACGCTGATGAAGAAGGATACGTAGGATGGCAGGTCCCCATTGCTCCCCGGCGCGCCCGCCGAACCCGCCCCCCCGTTCCCGCCGGGATAGCCGGGAGCGCCCTGCGCACCCCGCGCACCCTGCGATCCCGGGTACCCGTCGTAGCCGTTGCTCCCTGTCACATGAAGATTGACGGTGGTGCCGCCGGCCGCCATGGCGGTCATCGTGCCGACGGTAAGATGCACCGAACTCTCGACCGACAGGGTCGCACCCGGCTCCAGCAGGATGGAGCGGGCGACCAGGCGAAGCGGCGGGCTGCCGGGCGAACCGACATGCAGGGTCTGGCCGGCCCGGACTATGATTGAACCGGCGGCGAAGACCCGGCTCCCTCCGGCGAAGACCTGCGCCGGGGCGAGCGTGCTGACCCTCGGGTCGGCGGACAGCACGATGCGGCCCTGGTGATTGGCGGTGTCGAGGACCGGGCCGGACAGATGTCCGGGATGGAGACCGTAGAACTCGGTCATCCGCGACAGGAAGGGCGTCGGTTCGGGCCCGCCCGCCGTGACGATGCGCGGCGCGGCGGTGACGGCGAGCAGGCCGAGCCGGCGCGCGTTCGCCGGCAATGCGGCCACCGGCCCGTGCATGGCGAAGGATTGCGCGCCCGCCGAGGCCTGGGGGTTCAGCAGCGAGGTGTAGAGGGCGAGCGTATGGCCGGTGGTGCTGTTGACCGGGCTCAGCATTCCGCCGGAAAGCCGCATGGTCGTCGGCAGCGGGGCCATCAGCGACAGTCCCTGATTGGCCGCGATCACGTCGTTCGGCCGCAGGAGCTGGTAGCTGACGCTGCCGAGCGCCGACTGGTAGGCGCTCTGGAAGGCATAATCGCCGAAACGGACGGTGCCGAAGCCGTAGACGGCGGTTGCGGAGGGGATGCCGCCGTAGGGAACCAGCGCCAGATTGTAGGCGGCGAGCGCGGCCAGGGCGCCGCCGAAGTCGTGGCCGGCGAACACCAGCGGCTTGCCCGCCACGCCGGGAACCGCCGACAGGGCGGTGAACAGCGCCGCCGCATAGCCTGGATAGAAGTTGTAGAGCCCCTGCAGGATGCGGCCGCCGGAGGTGAACCAGGGCAGCGGCAGCAGGGACCCGTTGCCCATGAAGGCCAGAAGCTCGATCCACGAGCAGGCGCCGCGCGACGCCACCACCGTGCGATCACCGGAGCTGTAGATCGACGCCCAGGTGACGCCGTTGACCACGACGTCGGCCGCCCGCGTGTAGCCGGACGGCAGCGGCTGCGGCAGATCCGGATGCTGGAAGCGCCCATAGGTCGCCGTCGTCAGCAGGGCCAGAGTGTAGGCGAGGTCGCCGCTGTAGCCGGGAACCGGCGTCACCGTTCCGCCGCCGGCCAGCTGCGGCTGCGGCGCGCCGTAGGCGGTCTGGTAGAAGGCCGGCGTGCGTTCCAGCCAGGGCACGTCGGAGGCGGGAACCGACGCGGTCAGCGTCTGGGCCGCACCGCTGAAGGCGAATTCGGCCGGAGCCCCCGTGATCGACGGGTAGAAGTCGATGCCATCGAGGTTGCACAGGAAGACCGACCCCAACGCCGTCGTCACCGCCGCCGCATAGGAGGCGTTGCCGTAGGCCGGGGTCGAGAAGGAATAGCAGCCGGCCGTGCCGACCGGGCTGGTCATGGAGCCGCCGCTGCCGTCCGGCCCGGTCTGTCCGGGCCGCAGGTCGAGGGCGGCCATCTGCGCCAGCGGCCCGGCCGGCCCCATGCCGACCACCAGCAGCGGCACGTTCGAGGCGAATCCGGGCACGAGCTTCAGCTTGGCGACGGCGGCCCAGATCTGCGTGTGGATCGCGTTGTAGGCCAGCGAATAGCCCAGGGCGATCAGGGAGGTGGTGCCGCCGACATTCAGGTAGGGGGGCGCGGTGGTGGTGGCGAGGAAGGACTGCTCGAAGAACGAGATGAAGGCGGGCCAGTTGACACCCACCGCCAGCACCGCGACGGGCCCGTCGATGCCGGCCACCGTGCCGGTGGCAAGCAATCCCTGACCGCCGCCCGACGTGACGGAGCCATTCGCGAAGGTGGTCACGAGATTCAGGGTCGCCGGGAGGTAGGCTTGGCTGAGGTCTCCGCCTGCGATGTCGACCAGATCGAGCAGGGCGTTGGCGGTGGTCGCAGAATACTGGCTGACGCTTCCCATGGCACCAGGGCTCCCGGCGTGAGGATGTTGGCGGAGGAATCGGGAAAGGGGGACGGCGAAAACCAGCCGGAAGGCGTCGGAACTCCGTGACAGGCGGAGCCCGGCGCCTCCCGGCCGCCAATCAGGCCGCCGAGGCCGTGGTCGGATAGCGGATCACGGACTGGGCGCCGGTCTGGCCCGGAGTTCCGGGGGTTCCCGCACGGCCGGCACCGCCGCTCGTACCGGGCACGGCGTTGCCGCCGGCCTCGTTCGCGCCGCCGGCACCACCGGCGCCGCCGAAGCCGAAGGCGCCGCCGGCACCGCCGACACCGCCCGGCGTCTGCACCACGATATCGCCCTGATCGGTGTCCCAATAGACGGTCACCGATCCGCCATTGCCGCCATTGCCGCCGTTCGCACCGTCACCCCCGGTGCCGCCACTGCCGCCACCACCGCCCTGTGTGGTGTTGCATTGCGGATTCTTGCCGTTGCAGTCGGTGCAGACGGTTTGATTCTTTCCGCCGTCGCCGCCGGCACCTCCGGTGCCGCCCTGGCCGCCGGAGCCGCCGGAACCGCCATTGCCGCCCTGCGACAGAATGGTGAGCGGGCCGGACAGGCTGCCGTAATGGAGGGTGAAGGGAGGCGGCTCGCCTCCGGCGGTGCCGGCGGTGCCGCTTCCTCCGACCGCCCCGCCGCCACCGGCCGTGCCGTTGGTGGCACAGGTGCAGGTGTAGGTGACCTTGCCCCACCAGTTCGTATGGGCGGTGGCTGTTCCGGGGTTACCGGCCACACCCGAAGGCCCGGCGCCGCCGGCCATGCCGGTTGCCCCGTTGGTTCCGCCGGATCCAAGGATCAGGATCTGAGCGTTGATCGAGTTCGTCATGTCAGGTGTCCGTTCTCGACGATGTTCGTGGGGTGGCGGTCAGCCGCTGTAGGGCCGCATGGTCATCGTCGGACCGGAGCCGGCCGGCGTGTTCTTGCCGGTGGCGCCGGGCGATCCCGGACTGCCGCCTGCACCGCCGGCGTTGCCGCCCGCACCGCCGCCGCCGCCCTGGCCGAACGTCGTCGCGTCGAGGCTGTAGGTCGGCGAGCCGACAAGCTCGGTGTAGAGGATGACGATGGCGGTGCCGATGGACGCGCCATTGCCGCCTGCACCGCCATTGGCACCGTTGCCGCCCGTACCGGTCGCGCCGGCCGGCATGCTGGTCCCGTACTGGCCCTGGCAGCAGCTGGCCACGGTGGCGCCGGCCCCGCCGTTGCCACCCGCGCCGCCATTGCCGCCATTGCCGCCGGCCCCGCCGTTGCCGCCGGTGACCAGGGCATTGAAGGCGCCGGAGATGGAACCGACCTGGAAGGTCAGGCTCGCCGGGCAGCTGCCGTCGCTGCCGGGCGAACCGGCCGTCCCGGTGCCGCCGGTACCGCCTTGGCTCGCGCGGGTCGGCGCCGTGCTGCAGGTTGCGTTGTTCTTGCCGCTACAGACGCCTCCGGTCGCACTGCTGCCCGAAGACCCCTGTCCGCCGGGACTGCCGCTGGTGCCGGCCGTCCCGTTGGTGCCGAGAACGGTGATGTTGTAGTTGACCGCCATTGGACAGCCCTCACAGCATATTGACTTGGGCGGCCTTGAAGGTCACCGGGATGAGGATCTGGATCTGTCCGCCCTGCTGGACGGTGACGGTGCCGAAGATGGCGACCGCGCCGAGGACCGGGTCCTGGGTGACGTACGGGCTGTTGGGACCGATGACCAGGGGGTTGCCCGGCGTGACGGTGATGTCCTGGCCGGTGGTCAGCAGAATCTGGTTGGGGAAGCGCAGGGCGTTGATCACCGGCTCGAAGGCCTTGACCTTCTGGCTGTTGCCGCTGACGAAGGCCAGCATCGCCTGGCCGATGGTGTTGTGGTCGGCGGGATGGATCAGGCTCTCCAGCGCGCAGTTGTCGTTGCGCGCCCGTTCGATCGCCTTGTCGAAATCGGTCTGCACCGGCTGGGTCGGATAGCGGACGCTGCGGTCGGCATGCGGGTTCGCCGCGAAGTGATCGTCGGAAATCCCGGCGATGTCCTTCAGATGCTGGACCGACTGCAGGGTGACCAGCTTGGAGCCCAGATTGTCCTCCGACGGGTCGGAGGAGATCACCATCGGGCCCGTGTGGGTCCCCGGACCGAACGACCGGCCTTCGAGCTGGTCGAGGGTCAGGTCGACGGGCTTCACCGCCTTGTTCAGAAATGCGACATGCTGCTCGCGGTACGAGGCAAAGCTCACGATTATTCTCCCATTTGTATATGGATGTTTGTCCGTCGCACGCCGATGCTTCACGGCACGGCAAGCTGCTGCCTGACGGTCGGGTTCCGGCTTTTTTGGGAAAGTATTTGTTTTTATGTGCCGGCGAAGTGTGCAATTGATGCTCTTATTGTGTCAATAACAAACAAACATAATTTTTTCGATTATCAGAACTGTGACAACAATTTTAAAACTAAAAGTCTTTTGCATGCGAATGTACTGCTTGCAATCACACCAACGTGGGCAAATTTTTGAAATCAATGCCCGTGTATGATTATGAAATATCTCCGCGCCCCGTGGACATCGAAGCAGAACATATGTCTATATAATGGAGATTGGCGCACAACCCGGCCGATCAGGAGGCCGCGATGGCCGGTGCTTCGGCGGCCCGCCTCCCACACATCCTTGTTTCCAAGGGGACCCAGTATGCTGACCCTGCAGAAGACCGATCCCAACGGGCTGATCCCGACCCTGCGGCGCTGGCGCCGCAACATGTCGCTCTACAAGTCGGGAGCGCTGTTGAACCCGCTGTTCGACCTGCACACCGGCGGCGCCTCCCGTCCGGTGTTTCACGACATCGACCGGGAAATGCCCGCTCTGCGCCGGATCGACGCGGCCTACGACACCATCCGCGGCGAATTCGACCAGGTGCTGGCCGCCTACGAGCGGCTGCCCTCCTACCACAGCATCGACACCGACGTGATCCACTCGTCGGGCCGGTTGCAGCGCGACCGGCGGTGGAGCGTGTTCATGCTGACCTGTTTCGGCCGCGTGCCGCAGGCCGCCCGGACGCTGGCGCCGCGCACGCTGGAGCTGGTCCGGGATATTCCCGGCGTCTATCAGGCGATGTTCTCGATTCTGGAGCCGGGCAAGAGCGTGCGCGCCCATGAAGGGCCGTCGCGCATGTATCTGCGCTATCACCTGCCATTGCGCGTGCCGACGGTCCGGCCGCCGCACATCCGGGTGAAGGACCGGATCCATCAGTGGAAGGAGCGCGAAAGCGTGCTGTTCGACGATTCCTGGGATCACGAGGTGGTCAACGACAGCCCGGAACTGCGCGCGATCCTGATGATCGATGTCGCGCGCCCGATGCCGGCCCCCTTGCGGATGGTGGCCAAGGGCATGGCGACGATGGCCTCGCTGCATTATGCGCCCCGCATCGTCCGCACCATGGATGCGCTGGTGCCGCCACCGCCAGGCCGCTGAACAGGGTGCTGCCGCCACGGACGGGCTTGCGCCCGGATTTCGACCCGCATCCGAAAAAATGAGAATCCTTCGCATTTCATCCTGAGGCTGGAGGCCCGCCCGTTCGTCTGAGGGGAAAGGGCGAGGATGTTCCGTGCGGAGAGGATCGAGATGAGTGCTGGCAAGTCGCGCACGCGGCTGTGGTTCCTGTGGCATTCCTGGCTGGCGATGCCGATCTGGGCCTTCCTGTTTTTCATCTGCGTCACCGGCACCATCGCCGTGGTCAGCACCGAGATCACGTGGCTGGTCGATCCGTCGATGCGGGCGTCGGGCGAGGGGCAGCCGCTGCCGCCGAGCGCGCTGATCGCCGCGGCCGAAGCGGCGGCGCCCGGCGGACAGGTCGGTTCGCTCAGCTGGGGCGGCTCCCACATGGCGGTGGGCGCCGAGATGGCACTGCCCGACGGCACCTACACCACCGCCTGGGTCAACCCGGTGACCGGCGCGGTCCAGGGCCTGTCCCCCGGAAACTCGTTCCGCCAGTTCATCCGGGCGCTGCACGGCTGGCTGATGACCTTCCCGACAGGCTGGTATCTGGTGACGGCGCTGGCAATTCCGCTGGTTGGCTCGCTCGTCACCGGGCTCGTGGTCTACAAGCGCTTCTGGAAATCCTTCTACCAGCCGCGCATCCGCTGGACGCAGGCGCCCCGCGTCATGTGGGGCGACCTGCACCGCGTCGCCGGCACCTGGTCGATCTGGTTCATCGCCGTGATCTCCGTCACCAGCCTGTGGTTCCTGATCTACATCGCCCTGTTCCATCTCGGCATCGGCCTGGGCGGCGGCAAGGCGCCGGTGATGGTCGCCCGCGACCAGATTCCCGTGTCGGCGGTCAGGCCGAAAACCGACGCCGACGCCGTGGTGGCCGCGGCCATGGCCGCCCTGCCGGACATGCGGCTGCGCTACCTGCGGCTGCCCGACACCGCCTACGACACCGCATCGGTGTTCGGCTCCTCCGGGCAGGTGCCGCTGCTGCCGGACATCGTCCGCATCAACCCCTACACCGCCGAGGTGATCGCCGTGGAGGGCGGGCTGGAGGGCTCGTCCGGCGTCGAGCTGACCCGCACCATCATGCGGGCGCTCCACACCGGCGATTTCGGCGGCCTGCCGGTCAAGCTGATCTGGTTCGCCTTCGGCTCGCTGATGAGCCTGCTGGTGTTCAGCGGCATGCTGATCTGGACCAAGCGGACGGCGCGCGCCACGGTCGAGGCGGTGCGCGGGCTGAGGACGGCGAGGGCATCCTCCAATGCGTAAATTTTGGCACCGCGGCAAATTCCATCTCAGCGCGCTGATGATGCTGGTTCCGCTTCCCTTCCTGCCGAACTATTTCAGCCCGAAGCCGATCTTCGCCCCGCCCGAGATCCGGCGGGACGTCAGCGCCGGCCCCTTCCCGATCACGCTCGTCACCCACGACGAATCGCCGCATCGGGCCGGCAACGGCGAGTGGATGAAGGAATACCACGTCCATCTCCGCCCGGCCGACATCGACAAGGTGCGCGGCGTCTTCCTGCGCGTCGGCAAGCCGCGGAACCTGCGCGCCGCGGGCGCGCTCAGCTTCGGCAACCCGTACGAGCGCGAGGCCGAGGTGGCGGTGCCGGCCGAGCCGGCCGGGACCGAGGAGCTGTGGGTGACGGTCGAGGACTGGAGCGGACGCATCCATCAGACCTCGACCCCGCTGGCCGGTTTTCTGGGAGGAAAGCGATGACTGCCCGTATTCATGCCCTGGCGGTCGCCGCCGCCCTGTCGGCCCTGTGCGCCGCCACCGCCGCCCACGCCCATTACCCGGTCTGCGAGTGCAGGATGGCGGACGGCCAGACGGTGGTCTGCACCGGCGGCTTCTCCGACGGCTCGAAGGCGCCCGGCGTGGTGCTGGACGTGATCGCCTACGACGAGCAGGTGCTGGTCAAGGGCAGGCTGGGCGAGGATTCCACCCTGTCCTTCCCGCGCCCGGCCCAGGATTTCTACGTGCTGTTCGATGCCGGCCCCGGCCACACGGTCGAGATCGAGCACAGCGCCATCAAATAGGGTTCTCCACCCCATGCATCACCAGATCGTCCGCCGTGCCGGCGCCGAGCGCGAGACCCTGTGGGTCCTGCTCGCCGCCGGCCTGATCCTCGCCACCGCCACGGCGGCGGTCGGGCTGCGGCCGGCACCGGACGCGGAGGCCGCCCTGGCCCCGCACCGGATCGACTCCCGCACCGCCCTGACCGCCGCCGAACAGGGGCTGCACGCCGACCTCAAGATGGCGGCCGCCGAAATCGCTGCTTTGCGCAAGGCCGCCGGCATCTCCAACGGCCGGTCGCCGTCCCCGGCCGAGCTGGCGGCCCAGGCCCTGCCGCCCTTCGCCGCCGACGCCAGCGCCGCGGCGCGCGGCGGCCATGCCTGGACCCTGGTGGAATCTGGCGGGACGGTCGCCTATGCCGGCCTGTCCGCCGATCCCGGAACAGCGGGGTCGCTGGTCCTGCTGCTGGATGGCGACGACCATGGGGACGGGGGCGGGGACTACCATGGCCCCGCGATCTGGCTGAAGCGCGCCGCCGAGGCGCCGCCCGCACGCCTCGACGAAGCCTCGCTGGCCGCCGCCGGCTGGAAGCGGATCACCTCCACCTTCACCGCCGGCGTGACCCGATGAGTGCGATCCGATGACCATTTCCCTGAACCGCCGCCGCTTCCTCGCCGCCACCCTGGCGGCCGGTGTCCTTCCCGCCGGCACTGCCGCTGCCGCCGGGCGCAAGCGCTTCGGCATCACCCTGCACCCCTATTATTCCTACGTCGCCAACATCGTCGGCGACAGGGCCGAGGTGGTGCCGATCATCCCCGCCGGCTTCAACCCGCATGCCTACGAGCCGCGGCCGGAGGACATCCAGCGCATCGGCAGCCTCGACGCCATCGTCCTGAACGGCATCGGCCACGACGATTTCGCCGGACGGATGATCGCCGCCTCGTCCAAGCCCAAGCTGCCGGTGGTCGAGGCCAATGCCGACGTGCCGCCGCTGCCAGCTGCTGGGTCGGCGGCGCGGGCCTCGGGCAAGGTGGTCAACCCGCACAGCTTCCTGTCGATCACCGGCTCGGTTCTTCAGGTCGCCACCATCGCCCGCGAGCTGGGGCGGCTCGACCCGGCCAACGCCGAGGCCTACACCGCCAACGCCCGGACCTACTCCCGCCGGCTGCGCCAGCTGCGGGCCGACGCGCTGGGCAAGCTGGCCGGCGCCGGCGACACCCGCCTCAGGGTCGCCACCATCCACGGCGCCTACGATTACCTGCTGCGCGAGTTCGGGCTGGAGGTCTCCGCCGTCGTCGAGCCGGCCCACGGCATCGAGCCCAGCCCGGCCCAGCTTGCCGAGACCATCGCGACGATGCGCAGGCTCGACGTCCAGGTGATCTTCTCGGAGCTGAACTTCCCCAGCGCCTATGTCGAGACGATCCGCCGCGAGACCGGCATCCGACTCTACAGCTTCTCCCACATCTCGCATGGCGACTACGCTGCCGCCCAGTTCGAGCGCGAGATGACCCGCAACATGGACACGCTGGTCCAGGCGATGCTGGAGACCGCGCCTTGAGCGGCAGGAGAGCGAACGGCCCCGCCATCCTGTTCGACCGCGTCGACCTGACGCTCGGCCGCACCGCCATCCTCGAACAGGTCTCGCTCGCCGTGGCCCCCGGCGCCGTCCATGCGGTGGTCGGCCCCAACGGCGGCGGCAAGTCGTCGCTGATCCGCGCCCTGCTGGGACAGGCGCCGCACCGCGGGACCATCCGGCTCGACTGGCCCGGCGATGCGCCCGGCACCATCGCCTACGTGCCGCAGGCGGTCGAGTTCGACCGCGGCCTGCCGCTGACGGTGGAGGATTTCCTGGCCGTGCTGTGCCAGCGCCGCCCGGCCTTCCTCGGGCCGGACCGCCGGCTCGGCTACGGCGAGGCGCTGGCCCGCGTCGGCATGGCCGGCAAGGGCCGCCGCCGCTTCGGCGCCCTGTCGGGCGGCGAGCGCCAGCGCGTGCTGCTCGCCCAGGCGCTGATCCCGGCGCCCGACCTGATCGTCCTCGACGAGCCGATGACCGCGCTCGACGAGGCCGGCGTCGCCATCTTCGAGACCCTGCTGGCCGAGCTGACCGCCGCCGGCACCACCATCCTGTGGGTCGAGCACGACCTCGCCCAGGTGCGGCGGCTGGCGACGCGGGTGTCGGGGCTGAACCGGCGCGTGCTGTTCGACGGCCCGCCGCCGGAGATGCTGTCGCCCGACCGGGTGCTCGGCCTGTTCTCCGCCGCCCCCCGCAGCATGGCCGGGGCATTGGCGTCATGAGCTTCGAAACATTCCGCGCCCTGATCCAGGGCTGGGCCGCAGCCGGGTGGCTGCCCGCCGGCCTGACCCACGGCTTTCTGGTCAACGCGCTGCTCTCCGGTCTGGTCATCGGCCCGGTGCTGGGCGGGCTCGGCACGCTGGTGGTGACCAAGCGGCTGGCCTTCTTCTCCGAAGCGGTCGGCCACGCCGCGCTGACCGGGGTCGCCATCGGCATTCTGGTGGGGGAGCCCTACACCGGCCCCTATGCCAGCCTGTTCGGCTACTGCCTGCTGTTCGCCCTGCTGGTCAACTACACCCGCAACCGCAGCAACCTGACCTCCGACACGCTGATCGGCGTCTTCCTGTCGGTGTCGCTGGCGCTCGGCGCCAGCCTGCTGCTGGTCCTGGCGAGCCGGGTCAACATCCACATTCTGGAAAACGTGCTGTTCGGCTCGGTGCTGACGGTGGACGACCGCGACCTGACGGTGCTGCTGGCGGTGGCGCTCGGCGTCGCCCTGCCGATGCTGGCGCTGTTCAACCGGCTGCTGCTGGCCAGCTTCAACCCGGCGCTGGCGCGGGTGCGCAGCGTGCCGGTGAAGGGGCTCGACTATCTGTTCATCGTGCTGGTGACGGTGGTCACCGTCGCCTCGGTCAAGATCATCGGCGCCATCCTGGTCGGCGCCCTGCTGGTGATCCCGGCCGCCGCCGCCCGCGTCGTCGCCACGTCGCTGCGCGGCTTCTTCCTGCTGTCGGTCGCCTTCGCCAGCATCGCGGCGGTGGCCGGCATCCTGCTGCCGGTGCAGTTCGCCCTGCCGGTGCCGTCGGGCGGCGCCATCATCCTGGCGGCCGGGCTGCTGTTCCTCGGCGCGCTGCTGGCGCGTCTGGTCATGAGAGGGGACGAGGGATGAGACGCATCACGCTCGCAGCGCTCCTGCTGCTGGCGGCGGCCCCGGCCGCGCAGACCGCCGGTGCCGAAACATTGCTGGCCGGGCATCCGGTCACCGCCGGCCTTGCCTTGGCGCTGACCCGCGGCACGGCGGTGGAGGTCGAGGCGGCGGTGCCGCCCGCCATCCCGATGGGCCGCCAGCAGTCCTTCCTCAGCGGGCGCGGCGAGGCCAAGTTCGCCGAGGCGGCGCGCAAGGCCGATGCGGTGCTGACCCTGCGCTCGGTCTGGGCGGAGGATCCGCTCTATCCGCTGGCGCGGCGCGCCAACATCCGGCTGGTCGAGATCGACGCCGCCCGGCCGGTGGACGGCGCCCTGCCCGGCATCGCGCTGCGCGACGGCGCCGCCTTCCCCTGGCTGGGCGTCGCCAATGCAGGGCGGATGGCCGACATCCTGGCCGCCGATTTGCGGCGCCTCTACCCGGCGTCTGCCGCCGCCATCGACGCCAACCTCGCCACGGTGAAGCGCAGCCTGCTGGCGCTGTCCTCGCGGACGGCGCAGAGCTTCGCAGCACTGCCCGACCCGTCGGTTGCGGCGCTGTCCGACCGCTTCGCCATGCTCGCCGCCGATTTCGGCCTCGACCTGCGCAAGGTCTGGACCCGCGACGACCGCGACTGGACGCCGGAGCGGCTGGCCGAACTGACCGCCTACCTCCGGGCCGAACGCATCCCGGCGGTGCTCCACCACCGCCGGCCCGCCCCGGAGATCGCCCAGGCCGTCGCCGATGGCGGCGCCCGCCTGATCGTGCTGGACAGCCTGGAGAGCGGCCCCCCCGCCGCCATCGACACCGCCCTGGCGAAGATCGCCGAACAGCTGGAGGCGGGGCTGCGCTGAGCCCCGGAGGATTGCCCTCTCCCCCCCGGGGAGAGGGAGGGGCCCCATGCAAAGCATGGGGAGGGTGAGGGGGCCGGCGCGCGATCCGCGCGCCGCGAAGGGGCATCCCGCCCCTTCGCCTATCTTCACGCCCTACTCGCTCGACAGCGCCGCCACCGGGTCGAGACGGGCGGCGCGGCGGGCGGGGATCAGGCCGAAGACCAGCCCGGTCACCACCGCCGAGGTCACCGCCCCGGCGATGGCGGTCGCCGTGAACAGCACCGGCATCACGAACAGCCCGACCAGCGCGCCGCTCGCCAGCCCCAGCGCCACCCCGACCAGACCGCCCAGCCCGGCGACCAGCGCCGCCTCCATCAGGAACTGCCGCTCGATGTCGGCGGCCCGCGCCCCGGCGGCCATGCGGATGCCGATCTCGCGGGTCCGCTCGGTCACGCTGACCAGCATGATGTTCATCACCCCGATGCCGCCGACCAGCAGAGTCACCACCGCGGCGCTGCCGAGCAGCAGCGTCATGGTGTCCTGCGTCTCGGTCGCCGTCTTGATGCGCGCGGTCACGTCGCGGATCTGGAAATCCTCCTGACCGTGCCGCTTGGTCATCAGCTCGCTGATGGCGTCGCGGGTCGCGGCGATGCGCCCGACATCGTGGACCGACACCAGGATCAGCTGCAGGTCGGGCTTGCCGACCAGCCGCTGCACCCCGGTGGACAGCGGCACGAACACCCAGTCGTCGGTGTCCTGGCTGCCGGTGAGGTCGCCCTTCTGCCCCATCACGCCGGTGACCTGGAAGGGGATGTTGTTGACCTGCACATGGCGGCCGAGCGGCGACTCCCCGTTCGGGAACAGCCGCTTGGCGACATTGTGGCCGAGCACGGCGACCGCCGCCCCGGCCCGTTCGTCGGCGGTGGTGAAGAAGGAGCCGAGCGCCACCGGCCAGCGGTGGGTCAGCGGCAGCGAGGCCGAGGTCGCCAGCCCGCTGGTGCGGTGGTCGATGTTGCCGTACCGCACCATCACCGGCATGTCGAGGTAGGGCATGACGCTCTCGACGTTGGGAAGCCGCAGGATGGCCTCGCCGTCCGCCTCGGTCAGCGGCGTGGTCGGCAGGCGGGGATCCCCGCTGCCGGCCAGCACATAGACCAAATTCACCCCCAGCGCGCCGACCCGCGCCATCACCGCCCGCTTGGCGCCCTCGCCGATGGCGAGCAGTGCGATCACCGACGCCACGCCGATGACGATGCCGAGCAGGGTCAGCGCCGTCCGGAAACCGTTCGCCCCCAGCGAGCGCAGCGCCGCCGCGAACGCCTCCCCGGCGCTGGTCCAGACGGAGGCCGGGGTATGGCGCTCCGCCGGGACCGGGGCGGGAGCGGGAGCGGGAGCGGCGGTACGGGATCGCCTGCCGCCATCGGTGCCGCTGTCGGCGACGATCCGCCCGTCCCGCATCTCCACCACCCGGTCGGCGGCTTCGGCCACCTTGCGGTCGTGGGTGATCAGGACGATGGTGCGGCCCTCGGCGGCCAGTTCGCGCAGCAGGGCCACCACCTCGGCGCCGCTGGCGCTGTCGAGCGCGCCGGTCGGCTCGTCGGCCAGGATCACCGGCGCGCCGTTCATCAGCGCCCGCGCGATCGACACGCGCTGCTGCTGGCCGCCCGACAGCTGGTTGGGCCGGTGGTGGCGGCGCTCCGCCAGCCCGAGCCGGCCGAGCAATGCCGCGGCGCGGCTTTCCCGCAAGTCGGCGGGCAGGCCGGCATAGCGGCCCGGCATCTCGACATTCTCCTGCGCCGAGGTGCCGGGGATCAGGTGATAATGCTGGAAGACGAAGCCGAAGCCGTCACGCCGCAGCGCCGCCCGCCCGTCGCCCTCCAGTTCCGACACGTCGCGCCCGCCGACCCGGTAGCTGCCGGAGGTCGGGCGGTCGAGCCCGCCGAGGATGTTCATCAGCGTCGATTTGCCCGAGCCGGAGCTGCCGACGATGGCGACGAACTCCCCCGCCTCGACGGTCAGCGAGACGCCGCGCAGCACCTCCACCGCGACGCCGCCGCCGGTGGCGTAGGTCTTGCGGATGTCCTCCAGGACGAGGAGGGGGGCGCTCACAGCCGGAACCCGATGCGGGGCGGCCGGCCGTCGTCGGTCCGCCAGCCCACCACGATCCGCTCGCCCTCGGCCAGCCCTTGCAGGATCTGGGCGTTGAAGCGGTCGCGCACGCCGATGCGCACCTCGCGCGTCACGACGGCGCCGCCCTCCCCGATCATCGCGACGCTGTGGCGCCCCGACGCCTCGTCCGTCGCGGTCAGGGCGGCGACCGGGACGGTCAGCGCATCCTTCGCCTCGGCGGCGACGAAGAAGACCTGGGCGGTCATCTCCGGGCGCAGCTCGCCGCGCTCGTTGGCGACCTCGAACAGGGCGGTGTAGAGCACGACGGTGCTGGCCCCCGTCCCGCCGCCCGACGAGGCCGCGCCGTTGGTGGAGCCGCTCGTCACCGGCTTCGGCGGCGCCGGCAGGATCTGCTGCAACCGCGCCGTCCAGCGCCGGCCGGGATGGCCGAGCGTGGTGAAGTAGAGCGGCATGCCGTCGGTCAGGCGGGTGATGTCGGCCTCCGACACCTGGGTCCAGACGGTCATGGCCGACAGGTCGGCGATCCGCATCAGGACCGGCGCCTCGTAGGTCGAGTTGATGGTCTGGCCCTGGCGGGCGTCCACCGCGATCAGCGTGCCGCTCATCGGCGCGTAGATGCGGGTGTAGCCGAGCTGCGCCTCGTCGGCCTGGAGGGTCGAGTCCGTCTGGCGGATCTGGGCGAGCGTGGCATCGACCTGGGCGGCGGCGGTGCGCGCCTCCATGCGCGCCTGGTCGTAGGACTCGCCGCGCCCGGCCTCGACCCGGCGCAGCGCGGTCTGGCGGGCAAGCTGGGCCTGGGCGAAGTCGGCGCGTGCCCGCAGCTCGTCCAGCAGGGCGGTCAGGCGGGCGCGCTCGGCACGGCCGGCCTCGACCTTGGCCTGTTGCAGCGCCGGGTCGATCTCGGCCAGCAGGTCGCCCTCGCGCACCATCTGCCCGACCTTGACGTGCAGCCGCATCAGCTGTCCCGACACCTGGGCGCCGACATCGACATAGGCGCGCGGCTGGATCTTTCCGAGTGCGGTCACCGTGTCCTCGACCGTGCCGCGCCCGATCGCCGCCAGTTCGGCGGAGGCGGCCGGGTCGCCGGGACGCAACAGGGCGGCGGTGGCAAAGCCGGCGACGACCACCCCGACGGCGAGAACGGCCCTGTACCGGCGGCGGGCGGGCGGGGGTGATCTGGTCATGGCGGCGGTCGCTGTCCCTGTGGAATCGAAATGCGCGAATGCGTGTCGTTCTCAATAATAGACGTTTGGCGGATGCTCGATCCTCACCCCCGAAGCGACATCCTCCAGCCGGCGAAAACGGGCGCATAGACCGCCTTCACGTCATGACGACCGCCGCCGGTCCCTCCCTCACCCCCGTTTCGCGAAGTTTTTTGCAAAGGGCGATGTATTGATTGCGAATGATTATCATTCATGGTTAGGACTGGATTTCCGATGGATCGCTGGAACGGGTGTCGCCGAGGTCATGGCTGAAAGAGACCGGTCTTCCCTGTTGGGTCTGCTGATCGTCCATTACGAGGAGATGACCGGCCATCTGGCCCGGCGCCTCGGATCGCTCTGCCTTGCCGAAGACGTCGTGCAGGACACCTACCTGCGCCTGCGCAGCCTGGCCGCCCTGCCGGAGATCGACAACCCGCGCTCCTACCTGTTCCGCATGGCCGACAACATCGCGCTCGACCGGCTGCGGGCGGAGACCCGGCGCGGACGCCGCTTCGCCCCGGCCGAGCTGGGGATGGAACGCCCGCTGGAGGAGCCCGACGCGGAAACCGCCCTGGAGTACAAGCAGCGGCTGGAACGGCTGAGCCGCGCGCTGGCCGAACTGCCGCCGCGCTGCCGGGAGGTGTTTCTACTTCACAAATTCGACGGATTGAGCCATGCCGACATCGCCGTGCGCCTGGGCATTTCGCGCAGCATGGTGGAGAAGCATGTGATGAAGGCCTTGGCCCATTGCCGCGACCGGCTGGCCCTGTGACCGGTCGCGACGGCAGACCGCCGGAGCCGTCCGGCGACCCGCGCGAGGCGGCGCTGGCATGGTTCGTCCGCCTGGAATCCGGCGACGCCGACGCGGCCGACCGGGCGGCCTTCGCCGACTGGCTGGCACGGGATCCCGCCCATCGGCAGGAGTTCGACCGGCTGTCCGGCGTCTGGGGCGATCTCGGCCGCGTTCCCGACCCGCGCCGCGCCGTGCGCCCGCTGCCGACCCGGCGCCGGCTGCTGGCGTTCGGCGTGGGCGGGGCCGCGGCCTGCGCCGCCGGGCTGGGCGCGACGGTGGTCCTGACCGGCTGGCCGGGCGAGATCCGCACCGGCACCGGCGAGCGCCGCTCCCTGGCGCTTGCCGACGGCTCGTCGGTCGAGCTCGACGCCGGCAGTGCGCTCGCCGTGGAGTTTTCCACCGCGGAGCGCCGGGTCCGCCTGATCGACGGCCGGGCGCGCTTCGTCGCCGCCGCCGATCCGGGGCGCCCCTTCGCGGTGGCCTGCGCCGACGGCAGCGTCACCATGGTCGACGCCACCGTCACCGTGCACCGCCGGCCGGAGGATGTGGTGGTCGCGGTGGAAAAGGGCACGGCCACGCTGGCGGCGGGGAACCGGCCGCCGGTCCATCTCGCCGCCGGCCATTGCCGCAGCTACGGTCCCGACGGCCCCGGCCCCCTGCTGCGCGACGGGGTGGCGGCGGAGACCGCGTGGCGGCAGGGGCGGCTGGTCTTCCAGGCCCAGCCGCTCGATGCGGTGGTCGCCGATCTCAACCGCTACCATCCCGCCCGCATCCTGCTGTGGGACAGTCCGCTCGCGGCTCTGCGGGTGGACGGCAGCGTCGACATCGCCCGCCCGGACGCAGCGCTCAACGCCATCGTCCGCACCCTGCCCGTGCGCACGATGCGGCCTTTTCCCGGACTGGTCATCATCCGTTCCGTCTAACCGGTTCCGCAGAGTTTTTTTTGCGAAGGGGGGTGAGGGACCGCCCTTCGGCCAGCGTCCTGACTCACCGAATGGCAAATGCAACTCATTCGCATTTTTGGGGGTCGTAGCGATGGTTGGTACTGGGGCGCGCCCGACAGGACGGGCGGTCGGCAAACGGGTGGCCGGGGGACAGGCAAGTGGTGGCCGGATCGGCTGGAAGCCGGTCCTGATGGGGATGCTGCTGGCGTCGACCGCGCTGCATGGCGCACAGGCGGCGGCCACCGCCGGGGCCGTTCCGCAGGTGGCGCAGCAGACCGGCACGCGCGCCTTCGCCATCGCCGGCGGTCCCCTGCCGGGCGTGCTGGCCGCCTACGGGCAGGCCGCCGGGCTTCAAATCCTCTACCCGACCGACATCGCGCAGGGCCTCTCCTCCCCCGGCGTGACCGGAACCATGGCCCCGCGCGAGGCGCTGGTGCGTCTGCTGGCGGGGACCGGTCTGACCGCACGCTTCGTCGATGCCGACACGGTGACGCTGGAAAAGCCGGTCAGCGGCAGCGACGGCGCGACGATGCTCGATACGATGACGGTGCAGGGCGTCGCCTCCGGCGACCGCGGCCGCAGCGAGGGCAGCGGCTCCTACACCGCCGCCGGCCCGTCGACCAGCGCCACCAAGCTCGACCTGACGCTGCGCGAGACGCCGCAGTCGGTCAGCGTCATGACCCGCCAGCGCATGGACGACCAGGGTCTGAACGAGATCCGCGACGTTCTCAACCAGACCGTCGGCGTGACGCGGCAGCAGTCCGCGGCACTCGGCAGCGACGGCTCCGAGATCTATGCCCGCGGCTTCGCCGTCAGCAACTATCAGGTCGACGGCATCCCGCGCTCGACGGTGTACGGCTTCGGCGACAGCATCTCCGACATGGCGCTGTTCGACCGTGTCGAGGTGGTGCGCGGGGCGGCCGGCCTGCTGAACGGCGTCGGCGATCCCTCCGCGGCGGTCAATCTGGTCCGCAAGCGCCCGACCCCCACCGTCCAGGGCTATGTCCAGGGACAGGGCGGTTCCTGGAACCGCTACCGCGGCGAAGCGGACCTGTCCGGCCCGCTGGTCGAGAACGGCCGCCTGCGCGGCCGCGTCGTCGGCGCCTATCAGGACGGCGACAGCTTCATCGACCGGCTGCACGAGCGCAAGAAGGTGCTCTACGGCGTTCTGGAGGCCGACATCAGCGACGACACGCTGTGGACCGCCGGGATCGAATACCAGAAGCACAGGTCGGACGACGCCTCGCGCGCCGGCTTTCCGCTGTTCTTCGCCGACGGCGGCAGGACGGATTTTTCGCGCTCCTTCAACAGCGGGGCCGACTGGGCCTATTTCACGCACGACAACCTGACCGTCTTCAGCGACGTGAAGCACCGCTTCGGCAATGGCTGGACGGCGACGCTGAATGTCGAGCACAGCACGCGCGAATATGACGGCCTGCTCGGCTACGGCGTGCGCGGCACCCTCGACCGTGACGGCACCGGCATGGGCATCTGGCCCGGCCGCTGGAATTCGACCCTGCAGCAGACCTCCATCAACGCCGACGTGACCGGCCCCTTCGAGCTGTTCGGGCGGACCCACGACCTGATGGCCGGCGTCGGCGGCTATTACGCCAAGCGCAGCGGGCTCGACTATCCGCTCTGGTACATCGACGGCTACGACACCTCGATTTCCAACTACTACACATGGAACGGCCGTATCGCCCAGCCGACGCTGAACCCGACAGGCTGGTCGCAGACCAACGAACGGCAGATGGCGGCCTATCTCGCCACGCGGCTGCGGCCGACCGACGCCCTGTCCGTCATCCTCGGCAGTCGCATCAGCCGCTGGGAGCAGAGCGAGGAGAGCCACCCGAACGACGCCGCCGGCACCGCGGACAAGCGGTCGGAGAACGGCGTGCTCACCCCCTATGCCGGCATCGTCTTCGACGTGACCGACATCTGGTCGGTCTATGGCAGCTACACCAGCATCTTCAAGCCGCAGGACTACAAGGACGTCGCCGGCAAGAGCCTCGACCCGATCGACGGCGACGCCTATGAGGCCGGCGTGAAGGCGGAGTTCTTCGGTGGCCGCCTGAACGCCAGCGCCGCCGTGTTCCTGATCCAGCAGGACAATCTGGCCGTCGCCGACAGCGGCCGCTTCACCCCCGACGGCGGGCAGGCCTACAAGGCGGCCAAGGGCGCCAAGAGCAAGGGCTTCGAGCTGGAGCTGACCGGCGAGATGCTGCCCGGCTGGCAGGTCGGCGGCGGCTTCGCCCACACCACCGTGAAGGACGCCAGCGGCCAGCGGCTGCTGACCTATGTGCCGCGCGACACGCTGAAGATGTTCACCACCTACCGGCTGCCGGGCTCCTGGGACCGCCTGACCGTCGGCGGCAATGTGAAGTGGCAGGGCGACATCTACAACGGCACCGGCAGCCGGCGCACCGAGCAGAGCAGCTACGCGGTGGTGGACCTGATGACCCGCTACCGGATCACCGAGAAGGTTTCGGCGACGCTGAACGTCAACAACCTGTTCGACAAGAAATACATGACCAGCATCCAGAGCTACGGCTATTACGGCGAGCCGCGCAACGCGATGCTGTCGCTGCGCGCGACCTGGTAAGCGTCGGGAAGGAAACGGGAGATGTCCCGACCGGGCATCTCCCGCTAATAAGAATGGTTCGCATTCTAAGCCCGGTGCGGCTATACCGGTGCGACCGGCGTTCCGGGCGATGGCCCGATGGCTGCCGGCTTCCCTGCACCCGGCAACCCGCGCATCCGTGACCGACATTTTCCGCCCTCTCCTCCCCGACGCCACCCGGCCCCGGCGCGCCCGATGACAGGCGCCGTCGGCACATGGGCGCGCAAGATCGCGGAGCTGTTCGATGCGCATCGGCTGCGGGTGGAGCGTGCCATCGCGCGGCGGACCGGCGACCCGCAGACGGCGGGCGATCTGGCGCAGGACGCCTTCCTGCGGCTGGCCCGCCTGCCCGACGGCGAGGCGGTCCAGAATCCGGCGGGCCTGCTCTATGTGGTGGCCGACCGCATCGCGCTGGACCATTGCCGGGCCGCCCGGCGCCAGCGCCTGCGCGAGGCCGGTCCGCCCGACGACGATCTGCCGGCCGCCGGCCCCGCCGCCGACGCGCTGGTCGAGCGGACCCAGACCATGGCCCGGCTGCGCGGCGCCATCGATGCCCTGCCCCCCAAAACCCGCGAGGTGTTCCTGCTCTACCATGTCGAAGGGCTGCCCTACCGCGCCATCGGCGAGCGGCTGGGCATCTCGCCGCGCACGGTGGAGTACCATCTGCGCACGGCGCTGGAGCAGTGCCGCGCCCACATGAGGCGGCGCCCGCTGCGCTGACCGGCGGGGTTCGCGTCCCGACCGGTCATTTTCTTTGAGGGATCGGCCTCCGTCGGTCGTCTTCAACCACACGAGGCAAACAGGAGCTTGCGGCAAGACGTGACGGATCATCGGGACGGCCAGCGCAGGGGAGCGGCAGACAATGGATCCGACGGCATCGGTTCCGACGGGGACCGGCTGTTCTCCGAAGCCAACGCGTGGTTCTTCCGCCTGCAATCCGACGATCACACCGCGGCGGAGCGTGCCGCCTTCGCCGAATGGCTGGCCCGCAGCCCGGCCCATGCCGATGCCTGGACCGACGTGCAAAGCCTGCTGCACGACCTGAAGGAGCCGGCCCGCGCGGCCCACCGTGATGCCCACCGTGCTGCCTATGCCGGGTTCCGCAGCGCGCCGTCCCGCCGCCCGGCGGCGGCCGGTGTCCGGCGCTTCGCCGCGGCGATGGCGGTCCTGCTGGTTGTCGGCGGGCTCGGCGTCTGGCGCGGACCGACGCTCTACCAGGATGCCGTCGCCGATCAGGTCACCCCGGCCGGACAGCGCCGGACCTTGACCTTGCCTGACGGCTCGACCGCCGAGATGAACGGCGGCACCGCGCTCGCGCTCGATTTCCGGGACGGCGAGCGGCGCGTCCGCATCCTGCGGGGAGAGGCGTGGTTCCACGTCGCCCGCGACCCCGACCGTCCCTTCGTCGTCGATGGCGGGGCCGGCGCCGCCCGCGTGCTCGGCACCCAGTTCAGCGTCCGGCGCGAGGACGGGCGCACGACCGTCACCGTCGGCGACGGGCTGGTCGAGGTCTCCGCACATCCCGGCACCGACAGCCGCGCCCCCTGGCCCGACAGCGTCCGCCTGCACGCGGGCCAAAGTGCTGAGGCCGGTCCGCTCGGCCTGAGCGGGCCGCGGGCGGCCGATCCCGCCGTCGCCTTCGCCTGGCGCCAGGGGCAGATCGTCTTCCGCCAGCAGTCGCTGGCCTCCGTCATCGCCGCGCTGAACGGGCAATGGCCGGGCCGGGTGGTGCTGCTGAACGACGAGGCGGCGGAGCGCGTGGTCTCCGGCGTCTTCGCGCTCGACCGGCCGGATGCCGTGTTCGATGCGCTGGAACGCGGCCTCGGCGTCCACGCCACCCGCATCACCCCCTACCTGACCCTGCTGCGCTAAAAAATGCTGCCGGCCTGAAAAAAATCGGCAGGCCTGAAAAAAACCACCCAGGGATCTCCGCCGTCCCATCGTCATGTCCGGGAAAGAAGAGAATGAGACGCAGTCGCAGAACGCGACGCGGTCTCTCACCGGATATCAGAGGCGAGCGATGGCATTGGCGAAGTTTGGGGCGAAGTTTGGCGTGAAGGGTGGATGTCGGGGCAGCGTCCAGGACGGCCCGTTCGGCCGCAGGTTCCTGGGACGGCTGCTGGCGACGACGGTGCTGATCGCGCCGGGGCTGCTGCTGCCCGGCAGTCCCGCGGCGATGGCTCAAACCAGCCCGGCCACTGCCGTCAGCTTCGCTATCGCGCCGCAGTCGGTCGACGGGGCGCTCGCCGCCTTCTCCGCCGCCACCCGCATCCAGGTGCTGACCCCCGGCGCCGTGACCCAGGGCGTCGCCTCCCCCGGCGTCAGCGGGGCGATGACCGCGCGCGAGGGGCTGAACCGCCTGCTGTCCGGCACCGGGCTGGTCGCCCGCTTCCTCAACACCGAAACCGTCACGGTCGAGCGGGTGGCGGCCGGCGGCGCCGTCCAGCTCGACCCGGTGCAGATCGAAGGCAACCGGGCCGCAACCGGTCCGGGCGCCCTGCCCCCGGCCTTTGCCGGCGGACAGGTGGCGCGCGGCGGGCGCATCGGCGCGCTCGGCAACCAAGACGCGATGGACGTTCCGTTCTCCGTCACCGGCTACACCGCCGAGACCATCCGCAACCAGCAGGCGGAGACGATCGCCGACGTGCTGGCCAACGACCCGGCGGTGCGCAGCAGCCTCGGCTACGGCAATTTCGCGGAGAGCTTCGTCATCCGCGGCTTCCAGCTGGCGGGCGAGGATCTGTCGGTCGACGGCCTCTACGGCACGGCGCCGCGCCAGATCGTCGCCACCAACATGTTCGAGCGGGTGGAGGTGCTGAAGGGCGCCAACGCCTTCCTGAACGGGGCGGCCCCCAGCGGTTCCGGCATCGGCGGCGGCGTGAACCTCGTGCCCAAGCGGGCGGAGGACGAGCCGCTGACCCGCCTGACCGCCAGCTATGCGATGGACAGCCGGCTCGGCCTGTCCGCCGATGTCGGCCGCCGCTTCGGCGACGCCAACCAGTTCGGCGTGCGCGTCAACGCCGCGGTCCGCGGCGGCGACACCGCCGTCGACGACGAGGAGCGGACGCTGAAGCTCGGCTCCCTGGCGCTGGACTACCGCGGCGAGCGCGCCCGCGTGACGCTCGATGTCGGCACCCAGACCCAGCGGGTGGAGCAGGGCCGCCCGGTGGTCTATTTTGGCAGCTTCGTGCCGGCCGTGCCGTCGGCCTCGCAGAACTACGCGCAGCCCTGGACCTATTCGCAGATGCGCGACACCTTCGGACAGGTCCGCGCCGAATACGACATCCTGCCCAACCTGACCGCCTACGGCGCCTTCGGCCTGCGCAGCATGCGCGAGGACGGCGACTACGGCTCCCCCACCGTCACGCGGCCCGACGGCACCGGCACGGTCAGGCGCCTGACCGTCCCGCGCGAGGATTTCACCAGCACCGGCCAGGCCGGCGTCCGGGCCGACCTGCACACCGGCCCGGTCCGCCACCAGCTGAACGCCGGCGCCTCCGCCCTGCGGACCACCAACAACAACGGCTTCGAATTCGGCACCACCACCGCCATCAACCTCTACCGCATGGTCGGGATGCCGCGCTCGGCCACGACCTCGGCCAGCGGCATGACGGGCGACCTGCCGAAGGTCAGCGAGTCGGTGCTGCGCAGCCTCTACGCCTCCGACACGCTGTCGATCCTGGACGACCGGGTGATGCTCACCGCCGGCCTGCGCCAGCAGAACATCCAGGTCCGCGGCTACAACCGCGCCAACGGCGCCCGCACCTCCGATTACGACCAGTCGGCGCTGACGCCGGTGGTCGGGCTGGTGGTGAAGCCGCTGAAGGAACTGTCGCTCTACGCCAACCGCATCGAAGGGCTGGCGCAGGGTCCGACCGCCCCGTCCACCGCGGCCAATGCCGGAGAGATCTTCGAGCCCTACCGCTCGGTCCAGTACGAGGTCGGCGGCAAGCTCGATTTCGGCAGCTTCGGCGGCTCGTTGTCGCTGTTCCAGACCACCCAGCCCAGCGGCGTCACCGACGGCTTCACCCGCCTCTACAGCGTGTCGGGCGAGCAGCGCAACCGCGGCGTCGAGCTGATGCTGTATGGCGAGCCGGTGCAGGGCCTGCGCCTGCTGGGCGGCGCCACCGTCATCGATCCGGAACTGACGGACACCGGCAACGCCGCGACCGAGGGCAAGGACGCCGTCGGCGTGCCGCGCCACCAGTTCAACGCCAACGTCGAATGGGACCTGCCCTTCCTTCCCGCCTCCTTCCCAACCGTGACGCTGACCGGCCGCGTGATCCACACCGGGTCGCAGTATCTCAACACCGCCAACACGCTGAAGATCCCGAGCTGGACCCGCTTCGACGTCGGCGCGCGGATGATCGCCGACGTCCAGAACCGTCCGGTCACCATCCGCGCGGCGGTGGAGAACGTGACCGACAAGGCCTATTGGGCGTCGGCCTATGGCGGCTACCTGAGCCAGGGCGCCCCGCTGACGGCCAAGCTGTCCGTCTCGGTCGATTTCTGACCGGGGCCGATACAGTCCCAGAGGCGGCATTCCTGAGGGCGGCATGAGGAGCTTGCGATGACCAACCGAACCATCCGGGTCTGGACGCTGATCCACAAATGGACCAGCCTGATCTGCACGGTCTTCATGCTGCTGCTGTGCCTGACCGGCCTGCCGCTGATCTTCCATGACGAGATCGAGGCGCTGACGGCGGAACACACCCTGCCGCCGATGCCGGCCGAAACGCCGCTGAAATCGCTGGACGAGGCGGTGGCCTCGGCGCTGGCGACCTACCCCGGCGAGCGCCCGCTGTTCCTCAGCTTCGACGAGGACCGGCCGGTGGTGAACGTCACCACCGGTCCGGGGGCCCGCCCGCCGGTGTCGCAGATGCACATCTCCGCCATCGACCTGCGCAGCACGCGAATCCTGGCCGACCTGAACGACGACAAGGGCTTCATGCATGTGATGCTGCGCCTGCATGTGGACATGTTCGCCGGCCTGCCCGGCGAGCTGTTCCTGGGATTCATGGGCTTCCTGCTGTTCGTCGCCACGGTGTCGGGGGTGGTGATCTACGCCCCCTTCATGCGCAAGCTGTCCTTCGGCACCGTGCGGGCCGGGCGCAGCAGGCGGCTGAAATGGCTCGACCTGCACAACATGCTGGGCATCGTCACGCTGATGTGGGTGGTTGTGGTCGGGCTGACCGGCGTCATCAACACCCTGTCGGTGCCGCTGGTCGCCTATTGGCGCTCCAACGAGCTGGCGGCGATGATCGCCCCCTACGCCGGCAAGCCGGTGCCGGAGCGCTTCGCCTCCGTCGATGCCGCCGTCCGCACCGCGATGGCGGCGGCCCCCGGCATGCGCCCGCAATTCATCGCCTTCCCCGGCGTGCGCTTTTCCAGCAACCACCATTACGCGGTCTGGCTGAAGGGAGCCACGCCGGCCACCAACCGCATCCTGACCCCCGCCCTGATCGATGCCGAGACCGGGGCCTTCACCGACATGCGCTCGATGCCCTGGTACATGCTGGCGCTGCGGCTGTCGCAGCCGCTGCATTTCGGCGATTACGGCGGGCTGCCGATGAAGATCCTGTGGGCGGTGCTGGACGTGCTGACCATCGTCATCCTCGGCAGCGGCCTCTATCTCTGGGTCGCCCGCCGCCGCACCGCGCAGGACCACGCCGACGCCGCCCCCGGCCTGCGCAGCGCCGTGGGAGAGGCCGCGGAATGAAGCCGCGCGCCCCCCTTCCCCTGCCGGCGATCTTCGGCATTCCCGCCGCAATCGCGCTCGTCACCGCCGCCGGGCTGGTCACGGCCTTGCTGGACGACGGGCTGGTGGACGCCCTGTCCTGGGCGGCGCTGTCGGTGCCGGTGCTGGCCGCCGCCCGGTCCTGGTGGAACCGCGAGCGCTGACGGCTCCTCCCAAACGGACCTTGCCCCCGTTACGCCGGAACTGACTGCTGCACCTCCAGCCCCGCCCGCCGCTCCACATCCGCCAGCAGGGCGGCGAGGCGGTCGGCTTCGGCCTGGACCGCCGCCGCGTCGTACCAGCCGGGCAGATTGTCCTGGTCGGTGCGCGCCGTCGGGGCCTGCCCGGTCACCTGCACGAGGTTGGTTTCCTCGTTCGGGTCCCGGTTCAGGTCGTACATCTCCCATTCCAGCAGAAGCGGGTTCGCCGGGTCGAAGTAGCGGGCCAGCTTGGCACTGTCGGTGCGCACGCAGCGAATGTGGTTGGGCTGGCGCACCGGGCCGGGGGACAGCTCCGGCACCGGCGTGACCTTGAAGTCGCCGGCGCGCACCGCTTCGACGGTCCGGCAATACACCTCGTAGGCGCCATAATAGTCGGGCTCGGTGATCCGGCCCCCCTCGACCGGCTGGGTCACCTCGTCGTCGGTCATGAACAGCACGCCTTCGCGCGGCTGGCCGTTGGGGTAGGTCACCGCCGTGCCGGGGGCCTTCAGCACCGGGGTCAAATCGACGCCCGGCAGCGGCGCCATGGTGTGGCGCTTGGCCAGCTCGTCCGCCGCCTTGTCCAGGGCCTTGCGGCCGACGCCGGTCAGGCCCAGCACGGTGGGCACGAGGTCGGCATGGCTGGTCACGGCATCCACATGCCTCAGCGAGGTCCCATCGCCGCTCATCGAGGCCGGGAACCGCACCACCATCGGCACATGCACGGCCTCTTCATAGGCGACGTGCCACTTCTCCAGCATCATGTTGTGGGCGGCACCCAGCTCGCCATGGTCGGCCACGAAGATCACGATGGTGTTGTCGGCCTGGCCCGAATCCTCCAGGGCCTGGAGCACGCGGTTGATCTGCGGATCGACCTGGGAGTGCAGCCAGGCATAGAATTGCAGCAGCTGGATGCTGTACCCTTCCGGATCCTCGGAGAGCTGGAACGGGATGGTGAATTTCAGCGCCATCGCCACCGCGGCTTCCCAGTCGGCGGACCCCGCCACGTCGCCGGCGGCGCTGACGGCGCCATGGCTCGCCTTGGCGGACAAGGCGAGGCCGATCTTGTAGGCGGCGTCGAACTGGCAGGACGGCTTGGTCGACAGATCCTCGTTCCAGGTCGGAATCCGACCGGCGCAATCCTGCGGGAAGCCCTGCGGGTTGAGCGGCATCGCCATGGTGCCCTCGGTCGGCGGGTACGACGACTGGCCCTGGAGAGGCACGTCGAGCGGGCCGAACACCGGCTGGGTCTTGGCCGTGCTTCCGTCGGTCGGCGGCAGGGCCTGCGAAATCACCGTGGGGTATGTGGCGATGTCGTGGGGGTTGGTGAAGGACACCACCGCGAACCACGGGCGCTCTGCCGCATCGGTGGCCGCGGTGCCGGGGCCGGGCCGCGCCTCGTCCGCCGAAACCCCGTAATTGTAGGGCAGCGCCAGCCCGCGGCGGCGCAGGAACAGGCAGGCGTTGTCGGCGAAGCCGGCGTCGCGGTAGAGGCCCAGGTTGTTGATCGCCGCCCCATGGGGCTCGGGATAGGACAGCTCCCAGTCGGAGAAGCCGTAGCGCTGGAGCGAATGGCCGGCCGGGTTGCTGACATGCCATTTGCCGAAATAATGCGAGGAATAGCCGATGGCCTGCATCCAATGGCCCATGGTGGGATGGCCGTCGGCCTCCAGCCACGGGAAGCGCGCCGCGTTGCCGTCCTTGAACATGCCGTCGGTCTGGGTCACGCCGGTGCGGTTGCCGTACTGGCCGGTGAACATCACCGCACGGCTGGGGGTGCAGGCGCTGGACGCGATGGTGTGGTTGTGCAGCGCCACCGCGTTCCTGCGCAGCCGGGTCAGGCCGGGAAAGAAGCGGGCGTATTCGTTGTCGTCCAAATCCGCCTCGCCGCGGAAGCCCAGGATGCGCTTCAGCGGTTCCGCCAGCCCGCCGTTGGGGCCATAGGAGAAGCGCGGGTAGCGGTATTGATCGACGGAGATCAGCAGGATGTTGGGCTGCGCGCCGTTGCGCTGCGGCCGGTTGGCGGTCTCGGTCATGGCAGTATTATCCTTTGCGATCCATATCGGGGAAAAGCAACGTCAATCGGTAATCGGACTTCGGAAAAGGAATGAATTTCCGTTGTGGACGCTGGCGTGAGCCCAGCTTTCTCCGTTTACCCCTTAAGGGTAGTTCGATAATATTCAGAGCGTCAAACGGTATCGGTGGCAAACTTCACTTAAGTGCCGTAAATTTTATTCACACCAGCGCATGTATTTCCCTCCGGTATCACTTCATATTTTTTGAAATCACTGCTGCAATGCAGAAAACCGAATTTCCCGCAACACACCGCTTCCACCCCCTCCGAATGCATGCCTCTCCATGTGGGACAGCCGAGACTGAACCACGCGAGCGGACTTCAGGGGCGTATTTGGGTGCTGCCTGCTTCGTCATGTCGACCCCTGCCTCTCAGGAAACGGGGCCTCCACGAAACCCGGAGCGGTTCACAGCTCGTAACGCTCCTGCAGGCGCGCCTCGCGGACCGTCGCCATGGTGGCGTCATAGCCCGCCCCCTTCAACAGCGGCTGGATCACCGACAGCGTGAGGGGCGAGCCGCCCGAGGATCGGCCGGCGCCGGGCCGGTGACCGCCGGCCTGCCGCGCGTCCCAGCCAAAGTCGATGACGGTGCCCAGCGGGGTCAGGCGCAACTCCGCCGGAGCGCCCTTGGCGTAACTGTCCGGCGGAGATAAGGCGGATCCGGTATCAGGTCTTCAGATCGACGCGCTTGTAGAATGCCGAGGCCGCCTGCTCCTCCGCCGGCCGTTTGGCCATCTCCGCCACGCTGTCGGCATGCTGCGCGTTGGCGTCCCCGAGGCTCTTCTTCAACTGCTCGGCCAGACGCGCGCCTTCATCGCTATGGGCCTTCATGCGGTCGAGACGCGTGCCGCTCCCGGAAACGCCGGACTTGGCCTGCTGCGGCTTCACACCGGCCTGGCTGGCCTCGCCCGCAAGGCGCGCGGCCTTCTCCTCCGCATTCTCCGGCGGTTGCGGCAGCGGCTTGATGCTGCTGGGATCGAGGGTTTCCGTCGGCCCCAACTCCTGCTGCATGGAGGTTTCATGGGCGGCGATGTCGTCGACGCTGCGGATGGGGTCGCTCATCGCGCTCCCTTGCGAGGTCGCGGCGTCCGCCCCCTTGCCCGAGCGCGTCAGCACGTTCAACTGGATGCCGATATCCTTGGAATCCCCCTTGTAGGCCGCCAGGCTCTCCGTGCTCAAGGTGACGGTCACCAGGCCGTCCGCGCTTGTGAAGCCCTTCTCGAAGCCGCCACGGACGCTGCCGCCGTTCTTTTCGGTGTCCGCACGCAGGTCACTGTACAGCTTGGATAAGCCGCGGCTGAGTTCCGGGTTCGACGCGAAGCTGCCGCTGCGCTCAAGCCGAGGGGTCGATGCGTTGGCGTTGGATACTCCACTCATCACACTCTCCTCATGCATGGGCTGGAGGTTGGGCAAAAGACATCCTGGAATCTTTCATCGCATCATAGCGGCAGAGATCCTTAAGGATTGTTAATCTCTAGCAATAATTCCCGTCATTGTAGATAAGATTAGATTTCTAACTATTTTTAAGCCAGTGCAGACCGATATTTATCGCTCATTTCGTGTCACGATGCCTTTCCATTCCTCAGGTCTTGTATGATGGCCTCAAGGGTTTCATCGGTGACGGCGCCTTGCGATATCAGCCCGTACTTCGTCGATGGAACCCAACCGAAGAAGAAGGGAGTGCCACCAACCTTCAATTTGGCGATCAAGTCCATGTCCGCCTTCAATCCGGCCTTGAGCGGCTCCGAGATTCGGTCGGCCTCCCATCTTGGAACATCCAGACCGACCTGTTTCGCGAATGACCTGAGATCATCCTCGGTGAAGCCTGTCTGCTTCTGTCCGGCGAAGACTGCGGCGCGATACTCATGATACTTGCCCTGCCGATCGGCCGCCTTGGCCGCCAACGCGGCAAGCTCGCTCGATGGGTGGAGGAAGCCGAGATCCCGGTAGATGACCCGGATCGTCTTGTGCTCTTGAATCTTCGTGCGAACGGCGTTCTCGGCTTCCTTGCAATAGTGACAATTGAAGTCCGAGAACTCGACGATGGTCAGATCCGCCTGTTCGGCTTTCGCGCCGACCCCCGGCAGAGTGCTGTCGATCAGCACATCCGCGCTTGCCAGAAAGCTGAGCAGATTGGGCTGCTGACTCGCCATATATGCATTTATGGATTTGAGGACGAGGTCTGGATGCGCCTCCACCCATTTCGAAATCTGGTCGTCGATCGCGGATGGCGACAGGTTCGCGTGTGGATTTTCCTGCGCCCCCACATCCGCTGCGCCGCAGCCAACCACGCACAGGCCGATTGAAACGATCAACCGTTGAACTGCCTTCATCATCGAACCCCTGCCCTGCCATAGCTCTGGTCGTTTCTTCGGCACCCGAACCGGAACGGCTCCGGCGGCATTCGAATGCCGCCGGAGCCGTTCCACCGATCACTTGAGCGAGTACGTGATCGAGTTGATGCAGCTGCTCCCGCTGCCCGATACGCCGTGGCTCACAACGGCGCAGACAGAGCCGGCGCTCTGCAGCACCGCAGTTTCGGACGTGAGGACGCAAGATCCGCTGCGGGAGTAGCTGTAGCCGCAGGAGTGCCCACCCGTCGCCGTGTAGGTAAAGACGCCGTTGGCCGGGGTGTTGAGCGGAACCGAGTAACGCGCCGTCGGGGCCGCCGAGGCGGCGACGGACGACGGAAGCGCCACGATCGCCGTCCCGTTCGGTCCCCCGCCAGAGGTCCAGTTCATCGTGGTGGTGCCAAGATTCTGCATGGTGATGCGAACCTCGGGGGTTGCATGGGCGATGCTGGTGGCACCGATGGACATCACGGCCGCGATAGCCATCAGGCCAAGCTTGTGACGAACTGACATAAATTTTCCCCCTTAGGTTAGGATTCTAATGATTGAATAGTAATTTTTGCATTCTCTCGCCGGAGAGAAGCACCTTTAGGTAAGCAATTTTATGAATCAATGCAATTTAATAATTGCAATAAACTTGGATTTACCCTATACAATATATTATCGTAATAATTAAATTTCTAAAAATTGCAGGATATACTCCTGATATTTTCCGCCTGCGCAAAAAGGCATCGCAGGTGAACCGCTCCCATTTCCTGGTTTATCAGCACCTTGCGTGGAAAGACTGACAGCGCTGGAACCAGATTTCTCGGAAGATCCCATGTAATGGATCATGAAAGAGCTTCTTGTGATCCCAAACTGCCGTGTTTTGCAGGTCGAACCTTTTGACGCGGCTGATCTTGATGTGGCCGCCCAGGTCAGGCATTCCCACGCATAATTCCCACGCATACTGTCCAGCCTGTGAGCGGCCGAGCCTGTCGAACACCTCGACAAACCGACTTTCGGTGCTGGTTGCGACGCCACGGCTTTTCGAGGCGCTCCTTCGGCGAACCGTTTCATGGGTCCAGCGAGTGCGGCTTATGGGTGCTGCCGTAAGGCTTTATGGTTCCATCCAGACGGATGTGGGCCGGGCGATGCGCGGCCATATGGCATGCCTTTCCTTGACCATTGTAGCGTCTACCCCTACCCTCCGGCACGGCGCAACGCCGACGATCCCCTGGTGCGGGTGGGAGAAGGCCTGTTCGCCGCCATCGGCTGCGCCGCCTGCCACACCCCGACCCTGCGCACCGGCCCGTCGCCGGCCCTGCCGGAACTCGCCGGCCGGACCATCCACCGCTTTACCGACCTGCTGCTGCACGACATGGGCGAGGGGCTGGCGGACGGGCGGCCGGCGCTCAGCACCCCAATCGTAAACGTAATATACACACAGGAATTACGTATCTCGCCCCCAACGGTAACCGTTTCCCTCTCACCGATGCGGAAGCTCCCTTGCGGACCCCACCTGCCCTCCGCAATCTATGTATCTGTACGGATATATCGATTGCGGCCACTCTGTCAAAAGGCTCTCTGCCTTGGGAGCGGAATGATCCGTCACTTAAGGCATGGCGTGCGGCCTTGCGGGGACGATGTCGCCATAGCAGTCGGAGTGATGGGCGCAGGCATCGCAGACGGTCGGCCGGTCTGCGGGCCGGCCTTCGGCGAGGAGCCGCTCGTAGAAGAAGCGCTTCCAGCGCAGCTTGCGGGTATTGGCGGACGCCAGCGGATGGAAATGACGCCGCAGCAGCTCCGCCAGGGAGTTGCGTCCCGCCAGCCCGAGGGAGCGCCAGAGATGATCGTTTTCCACGCAGGCGCGGGCGATGATGACGGCGAAGGCCGCGGCAATCGGCTGGTCCGTGCTGCGGTTGCGCAGCAGCAGGCCGAGGAAGTCCTCCTCCTCGCGCTTCAAGCGCATGATCTCTGGCCGAATGATCTCCGGCCGCATGATCTCCGGCACGGCGATGTCCATGGGGACGGGACAGGCGTGGTGGTCCTCCGCCTCCGCGCCGGCCAGACGATGGACGTGCCGGGAAAAGCAGCGCCCCGGCGTCCAGCCGGCGGCGGCCTCCGGGAAGACGGTCCCGACCAGGGCGGCCAGCCTGTCCGGGGGCAGCCCCAACGCGCACGGGTAGGGTGCCGACGCGTCGCTGCAACGGCGCAGCAGCATGCGCCCGAGATCCTGCGTATCGGCAAGGCTGCCGGATGCCGAGCACGCCATCAGGCGATGGTAAGCCGCCGAGTCCGTCACGCCCGCCCCTCATCGATCATCGTCATCCGTATCTAACGACCGATGACCGCTCGTGCCAAGGGGATGCTCTCGGGGAGGGGGGCGGCGGATACGAGAGGTGCAGCCATCTCCCTCTCAACGGCCCGAACGCCGTTCTGTCAGGCGCTGAAGCCGGATCAGAGGATTCCAAGCCGCTCCTTGATCTGCGGGAAGAAGCGCCGGCTGACGGGAATGATCTGCCCGCGTCTCGTTCTGATCTCCGCCAGGCCATTCTCCAGAAAATTGATCTTCTCAATAAAGTCGATGTTCACAAGATGTTGCCGGTGGCAACGCAGCAGAGGCGTTCGATCCTGCAGGATATGCAGCGGCAGCTCGGTCGGCAGTTCGCTGCCGTCGGTGGTGACCACGGAGACGCCGCTGATGCTGGACGCCACATATTCGACATCCTCCATCCTCACCAACTGGACATGGTGCTGTCCGAAACATGGGATCTGGCGGAGTTGGTTGGCTCCCGGAAGCTGGCCGATCTTCTGTGGCTCGCGGTCGCGACGGAGGCGCTCCAGGGTCTTGTCGAGGCGGGACTGGTTGACCGGCTTCAGCAGATAGTCGAAGGCATGCTGCTCGAATGCCTGCACGGCATACTCGTCGTAAGCGGTCAGGAAAACGATATGCGGCATCCTCTCATGGTCGAGCATGCTCAGCATCTCGATGCCGCTCACCCGCGGCATCTGGATGTCCAGGAACACGAGATCGGGCTTTTCCCGGTTGATCACGCCGATGGCGTCGATGGCGTTGCTGCATTCGGCGACGATGGCGATGTCGTCGGCCTTCGAGAGGACGCGGCGAAGCTCCTTGCGGGCCAACGGCTCGTCATCGACAATGAGGGCGGTGATCATTTGGATGCGGCCTCCAGCGGAACCCGGATCATGATGCGGGTGAAGACATCCCGATCGGACGCGACCGTAACACCATAGGACGGGCCGAAACAGTTCCTGATGCGGCGGTCCACCAAACTCATGCCGAGCCCCTGCCCGGCCGGCTTCGGCTCGTAAAGTCCGGCATTGTCCTGCACGTCGATGACGAGTTCATCGCCGTCCTCGCGGGCGCTGATCGCGACATGCCCCGGACGAAGCTGTTGCGACGTGCCATGCTTGATCGCGTTTTCGACGACGGGCTGAAGCGTGAAAGCAGGCAGCCTTACGCGGCCAAGACTGTCGGGGATGTCGATGTCCACCGTCAGGCTGTCGGAAAAGCGCGCCCGCTCGATCTGGAGATAGGCGTTCACATGCTCGATCTCCTCGGCCAGCGAGGCGATTTCGCTGGGGCGCTTGAGGTTCATGCGGAAGAAGGTGGACAGGTCGCCGATCAGGTCGCGCGCTTTCTCCGGTTCGTCGCAGGTGACGGCGGCGATGGTGTTCAGCGCGTTGAACAGGAAATGCGGATTGACCTGGGCATGCAGGAGCTTGATTTCCGCCTGTGCCAGCAACGCCTTCTGCTGTTCGTAGCGGCCGGCCAGGATCTGGCTCGACAGCAGCTTGGCTATGCCCTCGCCCAGCGTCCGGTTGATGGTGGAGAACAGCTTGGTCTTGGGCTCATACAGCTTGATGGTGCCGATGACATCGCTGTCCTCGCCGACCAGCGGGATGACCAGCGACGCCCCCAACGGGCAGGTCGGGCTGATCGAGCATTGATAGGACACCTCGTTGCCGTCGGCATAGGTGACTTCATTGTGCGCGATGGCCTCCAACGTGTTCAGCGACGAGATCGGTGTGCCGGGAAGATGGTGGTCGTCGCCGATGCCGATGAAGGCGAGGATCTTCTCGCGGTCGGTGATGGCGACGGCGCCCACCCCGGTCTCCTCATAGATGATCCGCGCGACGGTCATGCTGTTTTCCTGGTTGAAGCCCCGCCGCAGCACGCCGTCGGCGCGCGCCGCAATGGCCAGCGCCTTGGCGGAGAACAGGCTGGACTGCCGCTCGATCAGGGCGCGGCGGTCGATCAGAATCCCCATGAACAGCGCGGCGCCCAGTGAGTTGGCGATCAGTTCCGGCACCGCGATCAGCCGCACGATCTCCAGCGTCTGGTCGAAGGGCTTCGCCACCGCAAGGTCGATCAGCAGTTCCAGAAGCACCCCGGCAAAGGTCAGGGCACCGGCCTTTAGGGGATCGAACAGGGCGCGGGTTCTGCCCTGCCGGATGAGATGGCGGTGCATCAGGCCACCCAGAATCCCCTGTATGACGATGTCGAGTCCGGCAGCGAGCGCGAAGGCCCCGCCCAACGAATAGCGGTGAAGCCCGCCGGTGATGCCGACCGCAAGCCCGACCAGCGGCCCGCCGAGAAGGCCGCCGAGCACCGCGCCGATCGCCGGCGTGTTGGCGATGGCATGGACCACCGGCATGCCGAGGATCGTCCCCATGATGCAGAACAGGGAGAAGATGACGTAGCAGGCCAGCTTGTGCGGCGGCCGGATCGTGGCGTGCGTCAGCGGAATGAAGATCTTCGTCCGGCTGAGGAGATAGGCCACCACGAGATAGACGCACATCTGCTGGAGAAGGACCAGCGAGAGGCCCACGGGATCAATTTGCATCGGTCAGGACTCCCTGCACCTGCGCGTCCGGGCCGTCCGGTGCGGGCAGGCGAGCGGCGGCTCATGCCTGGTTGAGGCGCTTGGTTTGGCCCATCCGCGGCCGAAAGGCCAGGGAGAAGCGGCGGTCGGGACCGGGTTGGAGATGCGGCGGAATGCACCGCCTGCCGCACCGCCCATCCCTCCGTCACACCGCTCGCCTCCGGCGGCCTCCGCTCATTTTTCCATTCCGCCGCTCATTTCGCTATTCCACCGCTCCTGAGTTCGGCCGGGAATTGCCAGCGGAGCGTTGATAGGCTTCCTCCAGGTCAACAAAGCGCAGCCTTACCGTGATGGCTTGAAGATCCACGATGGAAGGCATGCTGGAGGCATAAAATGGTCAGCATCTCAACGGAATCCACGAGACTCGGCAATCCTCCACTGCCTTGGACCAAGCATGATACCATGTGGATGCTTGGTCTTTTCGGAACCGCCATTGGGGCTGGGACACTTTTTCTTCCCATCAACGCCGGTCTTGGCGGCTTCTGGCCTCTGACGGTCATGGCGGCCATCGCCTTCCCCATGACCTATCTGGCCCATCGGGGGCTGTGCCGCTTCATCCTGTCCTCGTCGAAGCCGGGCAGCGACATCACCGAGGTCGTGGCCGAGCATTTCGGCAGCACCGCGGGCAAGCTCATCACCCTGCTGTATTTCTTCACCATCCTGCCGATCCTGCTGATCTACGGCGTCGGCCTGACCAACACGGTCCAGAGCTTCATGGTGCATCAGCTGGGCATGGTGCCGCCGCCCCGCATCCTGCTGTCGCTCGGCCTGATTCTCGGACTGATGGGCGTCATCAAGCTGGGTGAACAGATGGTCGTCCGGATCATGGGCTGGCTCGTCTACCCCTTCGTCGTGGTCCTGATGGGCATCGGCCTGTATCTCGCCCCCGACTGGAACGGTGCGATCCTCGACCAGGTGCCGACTGCCGGACAGTTCAGCCTGACGCTGTGGCTCAGCATCCCGGCCCTGGTGTTCTCCTTCAACCATTCCCCGGCGATCTCGCGTTTCGTCGTCGCCCAGCAGAACCAGTATGGCGAAGAGGCGGAATCCCAGACCACCCGCATCGAGAAATACGCGGTCGCCATGATGGTGCTGGTCGTCCTGTTCTTCGTCTTCAGCTGCGTCTTCAGCCTGAGCCCGCAGGAACTGGCCGACGCGAAGGCCCAGAACATCTCCATCCTGTCCTATCTGGGCAACAAGTTCGACAATCCGCTGATGGCGCTGCTGACCCCGGCCGTGGCCTTCGTGGCGATCACCAAGTCCTTCTTCGGCCATTATCTCGGTGCCCGCGAAGGTCTGAACGGGCTGATCTCCCAGCATCTGCGCAGCCAGGACAAGCCGGTCGACGAAAAGGCGATCAACCGCTTCAGCGCTCTGTTCATGGTCGCCGCCGTCTGGATCGCCGCCACCCTGAACCCCAGCATCCTCGGCATGATCGAATCGCTCTGCGGCCCCATCATCGCCGCCCTTCTCTTCATCATGCCGATGTACGCGATCCGCAAGGTACCGGCGATGCGCAAATATGCCGGCCAGCCGGGCAACGTGGTGGTGATCTTCATCGGCAGCGTGGCGATCTCCGCCATCCTCTACTCCCTGCTCAGCCTCTGACGCCCACAACCGCTTTCCGCTTCGGGCGGCGCCCCGTCCAGACGTGACGGGCCGCCGCCCGAAGCGGCGAAGAGAAGACCATCGCCCCAGGGCCGCCCACAGGAAGGAAGCACGCCATGATCAGCATGTTCGACCTCTACAAGGTCGGTATCGGCCCCTCCAGCTCGCACACGGTGGGACCGATGAGGGCAGCCAAGCAGTTCGTGGATGCCTTGCGCTCCTGCGGCGGCGTCGATGCCACCACCCGCGTCGCGGTCGACGTCTATGGCTCGTTGGCGCTGACCGGCAAGGGCCACCACACCGACGCCGCCCTGATGCTGGGCCTCGCCGGCAACCTGCCGGACAGCGTCGTCATCGACACCATCCCCGCCTTTCTGCAACAGGTGCGCAATTCGCACCGCCTTCCGCTTGGCCGGGAAGGCAGGCAGATCGACTTCCCGCCGACCGCCATCACCTTCCACCGGTCCAACCTGCCCCGGCACGAGAACGGCATGACGATCCAGGCCTTCGACGGCGACCGGCTCCTGCTGGGCAAGACCTATTATTCGATCGGCGGCGGCTTCGTCGTCGACGAGGAGAATTTCGGCAAGCAGGGCGGAGACGAGGTGGAGCTTCCCTACCCCTACAGCTCGGCCGCCGATCTGCTGGCGCATTGCCGCAAGACCGGCCTGTCCTTCTCCGGCCTGATCCTGCAGAACGAACTCGGCCTGCACGGCCATCAGGAAATCCGCGATTATTTCGCCACCATCTGGCAGACGATGCGTGCCTGCATGGAGCGTGGCATGACCACCGAGGGCGTGCTGCCGGGGCCGATGCGGGTGCCCCGCCGGGCCGCCCTGCTGCGCCGCCAGCTGGCGTCGTCGGAAGCGCTGTCGCGCGATCCGATGACTGTGGTCGACTGGGTGAACATGTTCGCCTTCGCCGTGAATGAGGAGAACGCAGCGGGCGGACGCGTCGTCACCGCGCCGACGAACGGCGCCTGCGGCATCGTCCCGGCGGTGCTCGCCTATTATCACACCTTCATCAAGCCGCTGGACGACGATGCCTGCGTGCGCTTCTTCCTGGCGTCCGCCGCCATCGGCGCGCTGTACAAGAGGAACGCCTCGATCTCCGGCGCCGAGGTCGGCTGCCAGGGCGAAGTCGGCGTCGCCTGCTCGATGGCGGCGGGCGGTTTGGCCGACCTGATGGGCGGCAGTCCCGAACAGGTGTGCATCGCCGCCGAGATCGCGATGGAGCACAATCTCGGCCTGACCTGCGACCCGGTCGGCGGACAGGTGCAGATTCCCTGCATCGAACGCAACGCCATGGGCGCCATGAAGGCCATCAACGCGACGCGCATGGCCCTGCACCGGACCAGCGAACCGCTCGTCTCGCTCGACAAGGTCATCGAAACGATGTTCGAGACCGGCAGGGACATGGATCCGAAATACCGCGAGACATCCTGTGGCGGCCTTGCCGTCAAGGTGGTCGCGCTGCCCTCGCGCTCGGCGCAGGACGCCGACAGCATCAACTGGGCCGCCTGACGAGGTGGGCGCCGCGCCTCTCCGCACCCACCGTCAAACTTTGCGTCAAACTTTGCAACGGAACCCGGTCCGGCACCGCGGACCATGGGGTCGCCCGGAGGCCGTCGAGTTCGCCAGCTTGGAATGGGTCGACCGTTTCGATGACCGGCGCATCCTCGAATTCGTCGACACCATTCCAACGGCCGGAGCCGAAGCGCGCTATCCGGTCAGAACGGCACCACCGCTCCAGGCAGGGGCGGCAGACGCAAACTCGCCAGATAAGCGATCAGCGCCTGTTGGTCGTCAGGCCTCAAGGCGTAGAAGGCGTTGATCACCGGGTCCGCTTCGCTGCCGGCGCATTGGTAGGGGAACTCGGCTGCGATGCTGTCCGGGCGGGTACCGCCATGGAAGCGGATCGCCTGGACCAGATCCAGCGCGCGTCCGTCATGCAGGTAAGGCCAGCTGTCGGCAACGCCCCACAGCGGCCGGGTCAGGAATTGCTGCGGGGGAACGGCGATGTCCGCCACGTCGGTGCCCTGCGGCGCGATGTCGGCGAGGCAGGGGCCCATGTCGTGCAGGCGCAGGTCGCTCAGCAGCGGCACGTCCAGGGGGGCGTCCGGCGTCTTGAAGGGCAGCCGGGCGCGGGCGTAGGCCGGCAGCGGCCCTGCCTGATCCCCGGCCTTTCCGCCGTCCAGATTTTGCCACGGCATCGTCGTGGACGCCCGGCTCGCCAGCGTGTTCAGGTTGATCTCCAGCCCGCCGACCGCCACGGTGTCGGCATCGGCGACCGCCTTGGCGTAGAGGGCGGCGACCGCCGCGTCCGGCGCGCCCTGGCGGACGGCCGCGCCGGCATCCGCCGACGCCTTGGCCAGCCGCGCCCGCGCCTCGCGCACCACCGGCAGATGGTCGGTGCCGGGCAGGGCGTTGACCAGGGTCGGCGAGGCGACGGTCCGCCTGCGCGTTTCCTCGGCGCGCCCCTGGACCCGCGAGGGCAGCGCGATCCCGGCGTCGGAGCCGGCCCGATCGGGATGTCCCAGCACGGTGCCCCACTCGATCGTCACCACGGGCCGGTCGAGCGTCTGCACCGGAAGATGGCAGGACGCGCACATGCCGGCCGGAAGCCCGGCGCCGGCCGCCGTGCCGGCGAACAGCGCCGCGCCGCGGGCCACTTTGGCCTTGGCGTCCGCATCGGTCGGCGTCTCGACCACCGGCGGCCGGGTCATCGCGACGAAGCTCGTCAGCGCCCCGACGTTGCCATAGCTCAGTTCGTTGATCACCCCGTCGGCGTCGTTGTCGTTGTTCTCCCCGACGATCTCCACTCCTTCCATGCTGAAGTGGAACTGGGTCGCGGAGGCTGCGAAGTGGCGGACCGACGAGGCGATGCCCTTCCACTGGAACGGGCGCACGACCAGATCCGGGGAGACCCCGGTCAGCCGGCTGTAATCATAGACGATCCGCTGCGCCTTGCTGTCGTAGGTGGCGCCCAGCCAGCCGAAGGACAGGGTCTTGGCCGCCAGCGGCAGGCTCACCGGTTTGTCGGGTGTGTAGCGGGCGTGGTCGGCGAGAAGGGCCTGCTGCCCGAGCAGCTGCCCGGTCATCTCGTTGGCCAGCGCCTGGGTGTAGCCGGTCCCGAACACATGCGGCGGGTTGCGGACCAGCTGGGTCAGCGGGTTGGGAAACTGGCCGCTGATGAAGGCGGTGTTGGCGATGCCGGCGGCGCCGCCGATCGCCGGCTGGGTGCGGGTCGCCGGTCCGGGCGGGTTGGCGCCGGCGAGGTCGGGCTGGACGGTGGCGCCGATCGACGTGTGGCATTCGTAGCAGCTCTGGCTGTCGATGCCGTTCAGGCGCAGGAAGGGGATCGGCGGTGGCACGGTCCCATCCGCCGTCGCGTAGGGGCTGAACGGCGAATTCGGGTAGAGCGCCTTGCGCTGCCACGCGCGCGGGCCGTCCGCGCCCTCGCCCCAGCCATCCTGCGGGAAGTAGGGATAGCTGAAGAAATGCGCGCCGGATTCCAGGATCCGCCGCAGGGGTACGCTACCCTTCATCACCTCCTGCTGCTGGATCGTCACGCTTTCGGTGATGTTGGCCTGCTGGGCACCCGCCCTGGAGGTGAGAAACACCGAAAGGCTCATCATAACGATTGGCCATGCCGCGACGCGAACGCTTGCCATGCGCATGAACTCCCGATTTTTGCGTATCGTCCGATACTGTCGGAGCATTATCGAAAATCAAACCAAATAATTCAGATCAATATACTTAGAAATCTAATTTCTATCGGCCACCGATACTGTAAACCCCAAAATTATTCGTGCTCTTTCAGATAAAATTCTGAGAAATATGCGAATTCTCCGAAATCATATCATGGTATGCGTATTGAAAGTCGGAAACTGACTCGTTGATTATTTTAAATTGCTTCCCGATATTCGGCGCACGCGACGCATCAACGCGGGCCGGAACAGCGGCGCGCGAGCGGCATCACCGAGCGGGAGGGACGCGGACCATGACTGAGCAACGTCTTCAGGAGCGGGCGCAGGGGAAGGCGGCAGCCCCGCTGTCGGTCGCCTACACGCCGATTTCGACCCTCGCGGATCTGCGCGCCGCCGCGCAGCTGGCGATCCAGGTCGAATTCACCACGGTGCCCGCCTATCTGACGGCGCTCTATTCGATCACCGACAAGAGCTCGGCCGCCTACCAGGCGCTGCGCAGCGTCGTGGTGGAGGAGATGTTCCACCTCAACCAGGCGGCCAACATCCTGGTCGGCATCGGCGGGCAGCCCAAGCTGACCGGAAGCGTGGTGCCCGTCTATCCGGCCTATCTGCCCTCGGCCAGCACCACCGCCACACCCTATGTCGGGCTGTACCGGGCCTCGCAGGCGGTGTTCCGCAACGTCTTCATGGCGATCGAGACCCCCGCCCCCTTCACCGCGCCGCCGCAGGGCAGCGACTATCAGACCATCGGCCAGCTCTACAAGGCCCTGTCGGACGGCATCGAGCGCTGTGTCGAGCAGTACGGCCCGGCGGCGGTCTTCGCCGAGAATCCGGCGGCCGAGCAGCGCACCGACATCTACCTCGGCAAGTTCGGCGGCAAGGCCGTGAAGGTGACCGACGCGGACAGCGCCCAACTCGGCATCCAGCAGATCGTCCAGCAGGGCGAGGGCGCGGTGAACCCGACCCACCCGCTTGTCCCCCAGCAGCCCTACGGCTCCTACGAGCATTACGGCGCCCGTACCGACGGCACCTACGGGCCGATCCTCGGCACGCCCTACGAGCTGTCGCACTATTACAAGTTCCTGCGCGTGGCCGACGCGCCGGATTTCCCCGACACGCTTCCCATCGTCTCCAACCCGCGGGTGTCGGATTTCACCAACGCCACGGCCGTGCAGGCGGTCGAGGCGTTCAACATCGGCTACAGCGTGATGCTGCAGAGCCTGGAGGCCTCCTTCACCAAGGCGGGCGGCGCGGCGGACTCCTATTTCACGCTGGCCCTGCCGCTGATGCACAACCAGCTGCCGACCCTGGCCAATCTGCTGATGCAGCTTCCCGTCTTCCCCGACGGCGACCCGGCGGTCGGGCCCAACGCCGCCCCGACCTTCGAGTATGTCGAGGGCGCCAGCTTCGACGGCTTCCTCGCGGCGCTGATGGCCCTCGACAAACTGCTGGCCGGCCAGGGGCTGCCCGCGCTGCTCGTCGCCCCGGTGGCGCCGCCCGCCCCGCCGGGCCCGGCGCCCAAGCACCGGGAAGCGCTGCACGGGGTGATCGACGGCGTCCGGACGCTGAAGAGCCGCTCCGACGCCATCGGGCTCGGGCTGTAACCCGACCGGCACCGCCCAAACGGCACCACCCAGCCCGGCCAGATCGGGACAGCGAGGGGAAAACCATGTCCAACACCGTCTATTCCATCGTCCCCGCCATCGGCATCGCCCGCGTCGGCAACGCGCCGACGGCCTTCTACATCGGCCCCGAGACGGAGGGCGCCCTGCCCACCCTGCCCGACGGCAGCCCCGTCGGGGAGCAGGATTTCCGCGACGCCGAGGGCCGGCTGTGCCGGCAGGCCGCGCGCTTCCGCCTGATGCGCAGCGTCGACGGCGGACCGCCCGAGGAGGTCACGTTGAAAAGCGAGGGGGTGGCCTCGATCCGCTGGTACGTCCACCTCGCCAACAAGAAGTCGAGCTGGTACGAGTTCCAGACCTCGAAGGGCGAGGACGGCTACGCGTCGAACCACCCGCTGCGCAACGCCGACCGGACCGGCGCGGAGGATCGGCGCGCCCTGATGATCGACGCCGGCCCCCGCTCGATCGAGGGAAGCGACGCCCCGGCCGAGCCCTTCTCGCGCGACACCATCCCGCCGGGCTACGCCGGCAGCTTTCCGCCGGAGGGGCTGAAGCCCTACCCCATCGACACGCTGGGAGAGCTGCGCACCGACGAAGAGGGCCGCCTTCTGGTGCTGGGCGGGCTGGGGCATTCCGGATCGGACAGGCCATCGCCCCAAATCGGGCAGTACGCCAACAACGACGGCTGGTGGGACGACACCTCGGACGGGCCGGTGTCGGTGAAGATCAGCCTGCAGGACGGTGTGGACGGCTCCCCCGACGTGGAGGTCGGCGGCGCCTGGGTGATGGTCGGACCGCCGTCCTACGCGCCGCAGATCCCCAATCTGGTGACGCTGTACGACACCATCTTCGACGTCGTGGTGCGCAAGCAGGGGCTCCGCCCCGACCTGTTCGCGGACGGGATGTGGAAGACCGGGCCGACCGGCTACAAGCCCTTCTTCGAGACCGACATCAAGCCGATCTTCGAGCGGGTCGCCCGCTACCCCTGGGTCGCGGCGATCCCGCCGAAGCCGCACAGCTTCGATTTCGGCAGGCTCGGCAACCCGGATCCCAAGCTCAACGGCTTCCGCGCCTACATCCTCGACATCATCCGCCCGCCCGGCGCGGACAACGTCCTGGTGAATGCCAGCACCGGCGCCACCGCCATGCCCTATCTGGCGGGCGACGACGCGCTGGGCGCCTCGAAGCCCGGCACCGTCACCGCGGCGACCTCGAAGTACCTGCGCCTGACCGACACCCAGTATTTCCTCCTCCAGCAATGGGCCGACGGCTGGTTCGAGCCGGGGGCCGAACCGGCCGGGACCGCCGGCGATCCGGTCACCCGCGGCGTGCTGGCCAACTGCGTCGGCGGCGCCTTCTCGCCGGGCATCGAGATGACCTGGATCTCCCGCAACCCGGCCATCTACGACGGCCCCTTCCGCATCAAGGCGCGGCCGGACGTGACCGGCCCGCTCAGCCTCGGCTTCGATCCGGCGGCGGGCATGGAGCCCGGCGACGTCAGCCGCTACATGGCCGTCCCCTGGCAGGCCGACTTCAACGAATGCTCGTCGCAGCCCATCGAGGGCCGGATCCTGTGGTGGTGGCCGGCGCAGCGGCCGGAATTCGTCTATCTGCCGCCCGACTCCAAGGCTCTCCTGGCCGAGCCCAGCCCGGCCCTGGGGCCGCAGGTGTCGTGGATCGGCACCGAGTACAACCAGAAGGCCGACGACTACATCCAGTTCGCCGACGATCTGGACATGGTGAAGCTGTGGGACCAGCTCGGCTTCGTCTTCAACATCGGCACCGACGGCGATCCCCATTTCGTCGAGGTGGCGCGCCGGCTTCCCCGCACGCCCGGTTCCCAGGGCGACACCGCGGGGATCGGCGAGCCGGCGCGGCCGCTGGTGGCCGATGTCCCCTGAAGCGTTGTCCCCTGAAGCGTTGCGTGACCCGGTTCCAGGTGCGCCTCCGGGCACGGACGCGGCGGACGTCCTGATCGTGGGGGCGGGGCCGGCCGGCTCCGCCACCGCGCTCGCCCTGTGCGCGGCCGGCGTGCCGCGCGTGGTGCTGGTCGACCGCGCCGCCCACGGCTCGCCGGAACGGGCGGCGCTGCGGGTCGGCGAATCGGCGACGCCCAACGTCGGACCGCTGCTGGCCCGGCTCGGCCTGCCGGACGATCTCGGGCGGCTCGGCCATCGCCCCTACCACGGCAATCTCAGCCTGTGGAGCGGCGACGGGGAGAGCGCCGACGATTTCCTGCGCCGGGGCAGCGGGCACGGCTGGCATCTCGACCGCGCCCGTTTCGACCGCTGGCTGCGCGAGGCGGCGGCGGAGCGCGGCGCCCGCCTCCTGGCCCCCGCCACCCTCGCCGGGATCGAACGCCGGCCGGAGGGCGGCTGGACCGTCGGGCTGCGCGACGCGGGCGGCCGGCGCAGCGTGACCGCCCGCGTGGTGGTGGATGCCGGCGGCCGGCGGGCGCCGCTGGCGACCGCGCTCGGCGCGCGGCGGCGGCGGCTCGACCGCCTGATCGCCCTGGCGGTCGAGGCCGCTCCGGCCGCCGGGCCAGCCGGCGGGGGCTTCCACGGCCGCTCCTTCGTGGAGGCGGTGGAGATCGGCTGGTGGTACGCGGCGGTGCTGCCGGGCGGGCGGGCCATCGTCACGCTGATGACCGACGACGACATCGCCCGTGCCGGCGGTCTGGCCGGCGCGGACGCCTTCCGCTCCGCCTGGGCGGCCACCGCGCGCCTGCGCGACCTGGTTCCGCCGCCGGAAGACGGCCCCGGCGCCGGAACGGCCCCGGCGGTCTTCTCGGCCGCCTCGCAGCATGTCGACCGGGCGGTCGGCGCCGGCTGGATCGCCGTCGGCGACGCGCTGATCGGCTTCGACCCGCTGACCTCCTCCGGCATCGCCGGGGCGCTCGACGACGCGCTGGCCGCCGCCGACACCATCCTGCGCTGGTTCTCCGGCGACGGCGCCGCGGCGCGCGACGCCGCGATCGGCTACGCCCGGCGCGCCGAGGACACGCTGCGCCGCTATCTGGCCGAGCGGACCCGCCATTACTCCGCCGGGGGCCGCTGGCCCGACGCCCCCTTCTGGAGCCGCCGGGCCGCGCGGTGAGCGTGGATGCGGTGAGCCCGGATCAGGCCGACGCCGCCCGGTCGGCCACCCAGCTGTCGAAATCCACATGCAGGCTTTCCGGCAGCTTGGCCCGGACGGCACGGTCGTCCCGGGCGGCGTCCCGCAGAAGCTGGACCTGGATCTGGTAGTCGCCGACCACGATGCCGTTGGCGATCATGGTCGTCGGCCCGGCCCCCTCGGGAACGAGCCACAGGTTGAACAGGCCGCCGTTGGTCTGGGTCTCCTGGCGGGTGGCGGTCACCGTCGTCGTGCCGTGGCGGGTCAGCACCGTGTCGCCGACCGCCAGCGCCCCCGCATGGACCGTGCCGGACGGCGTCACCACCGGGTGGGTGGCCGATCCGGCGAGTGTGGCGCCGTCGGCGAACTCCAGCACGGTGATCGGCCCGCTGTGCGGCTGCGCCAGGGTCGCCTGCACCGGCCGGGTTCCGTCGCCGCTGACGACGACGTCCTCGGACGTGAAGTCCTCCACCGCCTTGGTCGTGCCGTCGGCGAGCGTGATCTGCGTGCCGGCGACCAGGCAGTGCCAGACATAGACGATGGGCTTGATGAAGGCGACGCCGTCCTTCGGATCGGTGTCCGGCTTCAGCGAGCTGACGATGCTCGACCAACCCGATCCGTGCCTTTCATAGTCCTCGAAGGTCACGGAGACGCGGGCGCTGAAGAAGGCCTGCGTGTCCGCAACCCAATTTTTGGACGGGAATTCGATGGCGTCGCCCGCATCGTTGTAGGGCGCCCTCAGCACGAACTTCAGCGTCCGCCCTTCGGGATCGGCATCGTCGATCCGGAAGTGCGGCAGGTAACGCGAAGAGTCGCCGCCGGTCAGTTCGGACATGCCACCCTCCTTGTGAGCCAGGTAGAATTCCAGGAACGGGGGGTAGCTGTCGAGCGGAGCCAGCTTGTAATCGAATTTCATGCTCCCGGACAACGGAACAAGCAGAGGATTCGTACCGAGATTTTGCATATTCTGCCAATACCAGTAATCGATGTCGGTTTTATTTCTTGTACCTTGGTTGTTATCATAGCCGCGCGCCAGACCGATGACGATGTCGTTCAGGTCGCCGGTCTTGCGGTCGCTGCGGATGGCGGGGTCGACGACGACCGGGTCGCGCGACGCCTGGGAAGCCCAGGGAGCCGCGGTCGAGGACACCTCGACCGTGCCGTCCTGATAGGTGATCGCGAAGGAGACGATGCCGGTCATCGTGCCCGTCGGCAGCGGCGGCAGGGCGGTTTCCGGGTCGGTCTCCACGAAGATCGTCTGGGTGGCGAAGCTGACCGCGACACCGGAGGCCAGCGTGGTCCTGGTGCCGCCGTTCTCGTTGACGACGTTCAGCCAGACGATGGCCTGGGCCACCGGCCGGATCCGGCTCAGGACGGCGCGGGAGGTGACCGCCTTGTTGCTCTGACTGCTCGAAATGAACTCGACATGCTGGCCGTCGGTAACGCCACTGCTCTCGGCCGCCCTGTCCGTCGCCGCGCCTCCGCTCCCGATGGCCTTGAACAGCCCCGGATAGCGCGCGGGGGTCAGGCCGCTGCGTTCGGCGTTGTCCCGCAGGAACGCCGTGTGCACCGGATCGCCCGCCGGCGGGACGTTCCCGGCCTTCAGTCCCTCCAGGATATGAGCCAGCCGGTCGTTCTGGAGTTGGGTCAATGCAACGCTCATAAGTCAATCGCTCCAATCAATGATTCGTCGATTCTTGAGCGAACAAAAATCATTACTTAGGATACAAAGGTATCCTGCGGCATTAAATCCAGGCAATCCGCCATGATTACCTGTGTATGATTTTCGGAAGCTCAGGATTTATATTTGACTATACTTGGGTCTATTTTTCAATCGTGGAGAGGTGCTGATTGGAGCAGGGACGCTGGCGTTGTCACGCGATCGGTGGCGGCGCGCCTGTCGCGGCATTGTCTTGCCCGGATGCGGCCACCCTCCTATGCCCGCCGCCAGTTTCCGCCCGCGACCGTCCGGCACGCGATCCGGCTCTGTCTCCGGTTTGCGATGAGTTACCGGGATGTCGAGGAGGTGCTGGACGAACGCGGCGTGGAGGTGCCCTGCGAGACCGTCCGCCGCCGGGTCTTGACGTCTGGTCGGGCCGTTCCGCGCCGTGGCGTGTTTGCAGAAGCGGAACCTGGAAGCGCCATGTCGAGGGAGCGTCGATGAACGACCGGATCCGCCATTACGGGGAGATCGTCCGCACGAGCCTTTGGCTGGTGCCGGCGCTGATGGGCTGCGCCGGCTTCGGGCTTGCCGTCCTTCTGTTGTCCTGGGGACGGGGCATCATCCGCAATGCCGGCGAATACTGGCTGCTCTATGCCGGGGATATGGACAGTGCGCGCGAGCTGCTGTCGGCGATGCTGTCCGGCATGATCTCGATGACCTCCCTGGTGGTTTCGATCACCATGGTCGTGCTGACGCTGGCAGCGGGACAGATTGGTCCCCGGCTGATCCGTACCTTCATCCAGGATCGCGTCACGCAAGCCGTGCTCGGGCTCTTCCTTGCCGACATCGTCTATCTGCTTGTGGTGTTCCGCACCATGGATGGGGAGCGCATCGACAGCGTGCCGCATCTCGCGGTGAGCACAGGGACGGGGCTTACCACCCTGTGCCTGTTCGTGCTGCTGTACTACGTCCACAGGCTTGCCCGGTCGATCATCTATGACAATGTCGTCCAGAACGTGGCGTCCGAACTGTGCGATGCGGTGGATGCCCTGCTGCCGGAGAAAGCGGCCCCCCCGATCCGGGCCGAAGGCCTGAGGCCGGATTTCACCTGGCTCGCCTTGGACCGGGACGGCTATATCCAGGCCATCGACACGACGGCGCTGGTTGCCATGGCCCGCCGCGCCGGCATCGTCCTCCGGCTGGAGGTCCGGCCTGGACATTTCGTGGTCAGCGGGGGTGAGCACATCGCCATCCACCCGCGGCAAGCGGCCACCGACGATCTGTCGAAGGCCATCCGGGGCGCCTTCATCCTCGGACCGGTGCGCACCCCCACCCAGGATGTGGAGTTCGGGATCCATCAACTGGTGGAGATCGCCACACGCGCCTTGTCGCCCGGCATCAACGACGTGTTCACCGCCATCGCCGTGATCGACAACCTGTCCGCTGCGCTTGCGCATATCTTCGACCGCGGCCTGGAACCGACCGTGCTGCATGACGAGGATGGCGCGGTCCGCGTCGTCAGGAACGTCGCGGACCATGACGGATTCGTCGGCGCGGCTTTCGATCAGATCCGGCAGGCGGGACATGGCAACCCGGCGATCCTGATCCGCCTGACGGATGCGATCGGACAGCTGGCCTCACGGGCTTACGCGGACGATGTGAAGGGTCCGCTTCTTGAACAGCTCGATGCCGTGCTGGCGACGGGCGAGCAGACGGTGACCATCGACAGGGATCGGGCGATCCTCCGGCAGCGCTGGCAGCAGGCCCGCGACCGGCTGTCCCGCTCCGGCTTCCGGGAAAATCACCGGGACGGACAGGTGCGTTACAGAACGGCCAGCCAGCCACCATCCACATAAATGATCTGTCCGTTGACGTAGTTCGACGCCGAAGACGCCAGATACACCGCGGTCCCGGTCAGCTCCTCCGGTTGCCCCCAGCGCTGAGCCGGGTTGCTGTTCTTCACCCAGGCGTCGAAGGCGGCGTCCTGAAGCAGGGCCGCGTTCATGTCGGTGGCGATGTATCCCGGCCCGATGGCGTTCGCCTGGATGTCGAAGCGCGCCCATTCGGCCGCCATGGCGCGGGTCAGCATCTTGATGCCGCCTTTCGCGGCGGTGTAGGGCGCCACCGTCGCCCGCGCCGCCTCGCTGGTCAGCGACCCGATGTTGATGATCTTGCCGCCACCCCCACGCGCGATCATCCGCCGCGCCGCCTCGCGGGCGACGATGAAGGCGCCGGTCAGATTGGTGTCGATGACGCGCTGCCAGTCCGCAAGCGCCAGATCGACCATCGGCTTGCGGAACTGGATGCCGGCATTGTTGATCAGGATGTCGACCGCGATTCCCCGCTCGTCGAGCGCGGCGAAGGCGGCGGCCACCGCGGCTTCATCCACCACGTCGAACAGGCTGGCCTCCGCGGCATGGCCCAGATCGGTCAGGCGCGTCACCGCCGCGGCGAGCGACTCTTCGCTGCGCCCGTTCAGGATCACGCGGGCACCGGCTTCCGCCAGCCCCTGGGCGAAAGCGAAACCGATCCCACGGACGGAGCCGGTGATCAGGGCCGTGCGGCCGGAAAGATCGAACGGGGAAGTCTTCATGGCGGGGGTCTCCATCGGGCGGCGGGGCCTCAATCCAGGGTGCTGACACGGCGGGTCAGGTCGGACCGTTCGAACACCGAGGGCAGCAGGTCGGTGCCCAGTCCCGGCCCTTCCATCGGATAGACATAGCCGCCTTCGATGCGGGGGACCTCGGTCACCAGCTCCTTGTACCACCCTGTGTAGAAAGCGCGCACCGATTCCTGGATCAGCGTGTTGGGCTGCGACAGCGAGGAATGGACCGCGGCGGCATAGGCCACCGGGCCGGTGCAGTCGTGCGGCGCATAGGGGCGGTGGTAGGTATCGGCGAGAGCGGCGATCTTGCGGCCCTCGGTCAGCCCGCCGGTCCAGGCCAGATCGGTCATCACCACGCCGATGGCGCCGGATTCCAGCATGTCCTTGTAGGGGAAACGCGATCCCAGCGTTTCGGAAGCGCAGATCGGCACGCTGGTCGATGCCGCCAGCTCGGCCAGCGCATTGACCGAATTCATGCGGATCGGATCCTCGTACCAGGTCGGCTCGTAGTCCTCCAGGACGCGGGCGATCCGCTTGATCGTCGGCAGGTTCCACAGGCAGTGGAACTCCACCATGATCTGCATGCGGTCGCCGACCGCCTTGCGGATCTTCTCGAACGGCTCGACGGCGCGCTTCATCTGCTCGGCGGTGATGAAGCGGCCGTCATTCTCGATCGCCGCGGGATCGAACGGCCAGATCTTCATCGCCGAGATGCCCTGCTCCAGCAGGCTTTCGGCCAACCCGCCGGCGTCGGACATGAAAGCGTTCAGATCTTCATACGGACCGGGGCTGGCGCCCAGGTTCCAGGTGTCCACCGGCTTGATGCGATGGGAGCGGACATAGCCGTAGCCGGCGCAGGTGTTGTAGACCGGCACCCGGTCGTGGCAGAGGCCGCCCAGCATCTGGTGGACCGGCTGGTTGCAGGCTTTGCCGAACAGGTCCCACAGCGCGATATCGACGGCCGAAGCCGCCCGGTATTCCGCACCGGTCGAGGACTGCGCCAGCGGCAGGTTGACCATGTCGCGGCTGATCGCCTCGATGCGCAGCGGGTCCCGGCCCAACAGCCGCGTGGACAGCGTGTCGTGCAGATGGGCTTCGACCGCACCGGCCCCGTAGAACGTCTCGCCCAGCCCGACGATCCCGGCATCGGTGTGGACGCGCACCCACAGGACGTTTGCGAACTCCTCGGTGCGAAGGGTTTCGATGGCGGTGATTTTCATGAGCCGTCCCGCGATGAAAGAGAAGGAAAGTTCAGGGATTTCAAAGGTATGGCAGAGGGTCGGAGCAGGATGCGATGCCCTGCATGCCCATGGCCATCCATGCCGGGGCATCCTATTTCCGTTTGTGATATTTCACAACATGTTTTAATGTACCACAGTTCGCTGGGTGAGCATGAACGATCCCGGGCAGCTCACGGCATGAGGAGGACGGCATTATGGGACGTGGACGCAGCAAACCGGTGCTGGTCGAACCGGGGGACGCGATCGACCGCAAGCAGGCGCGGGCCAATCATGCCAACCTGCTGGAACTGGCTTACGGCAAGCTTGAGGAGATGCTGGTCAACTGCACGCTGGCGCCCGGCCGGTCGCTGTCGATCCAGGATCTGCAGGACATCACCGGCCTGAGCCGCACGCCGGTCCATCAGGCGGTCAGCATGCTGGCGCGCGACACGCTGGTGATCGTCAGCCCGCGCAACGGCATCCAGATCGCTCCCATCGATCTTGCCCGCGACCGGCTTCTGCTCGAACTGCGCCGCGACATCGAGCGCTTCGTCGTCCGCCTTGCCGCCGAGCGGTCGGGGCCGACGCAGCGCAATCAGATGATGCACCTGTCCCGGGTGCTGCGGGAGCGGCGGGCGACGATCACCATCGACCAGTTCAACGAGTTCGACCGCAGCATCGACAACCTGATCCTGGCGGCCGGCAACGAACCCTTCGTCGGCAACGCGCTGCGTCCGCTGCACACGATCTTCCGGCGCATCGGCTTCCTGCACCAGAACCACATCGGCGGCGAGGCGACGCTCCACCGCAGCGTGGACTGCCATCTGGCCCTGACCGACGCCATCGCCAACCGCCGCGCCGACGATGCGGTCAAGGCTTCCGACGACATCGTGCAGTTCGTCGACGCGATGTTCGACGAGCTGGAGGCCCGCATCGACCCGCGGCTGCTCGATTGCAGCGTCGAGCCGCTCTTCACCTTGTGACCGGAGCCTCTCCCCGGCGGGCGGGTCGCCTTGCCGACGGAACTCCGGTCCCGAACAGTCACGCTCAAAACAATCTCAAAAGGAGGAAACCATGAAGAAGGCTCTGTTGGCAGGGCTGGCTCTGACGGCCGTCGCCCTCGGCATCTCGATGCCGGCCGTCGCCGCCACCGCCACTGCGCGCATGTCGCTCGACGTTCAGGAGGGCAATCCCAAGCATATCGCCGCGACCCGCTTCGCCGACGCGGTGTCGGAAGCCACCAAGGGTACGGTCAAAATCCGCATCTTCCCGAACAGCCTGCTGGGTGCCGAGTCGGAATCGGCGGAAGGCATCCGGCTCGGGTCGATCCAGATGGGAATCATCACCAGTTCGGTCTTCACGACCTGGGTTCCGCAGGTGCAGGTGCTCGACCTGCCCTTCCTGTTCCGCGACGACCAGCATGCCGTCGCCGCCAACGCCGTGCTGACCAAGGCGCTGTCCGACAGCTTCCGCGAGAAGGGTTTCCATCTGCTGGGCTTCTCGGTCAACGGCGCCCGCCAGCTGATGAGCAAGGACCCCATCGTCACGCCGGCCGATGCGGCGGGCAAGAAGATGCGGGTGATCCAGAGCCCGATCCATGTGGCGCTGTGGAAGGCCGTCGGCGCCAATCCCGTGCCGATTCCGGCGCCGGAGGTGTACAACGCCATGCAGACCGGCGTCGTCGATTTCTTCGACAACACGGCCACCAATTATCTGACCTTCCGCTTCTATGAAGTGGCACCGAACTACACCAAGCTGAGCCACATCTATGCGATGGGCGCCTGGGTGGTGTCCGAGCCGTGGTGGCAGAAGCTGACCGCCGACCAGCAGACCGCCATCGAGAAGGCGGCGCATGACGCGCAGGCGGACATCGTGCCGCTGCAGGCCAAGCAGGACGAGGAAGCGCTCGCCAAGACCGTCGCCCAGGGCGCCACCATCCACGAGGTGAAGGACAAGGCGGCATGGCGTGAGCTGATGAAGCCGGTCTGGGCGGAATTCACGCCGAAGATCCCGAATGCCGACACGCTGATTCCGGCAATCGAAGCGGTGAAGTGACGGGGGCGGGGTATCGCCTGCGCGGACGGTGTTCTGCACCGCCGCGCTTCCCGCAGGGACGTTAGGCCAAGGATTTGGCCAATCGGAAAGGTCCGATCATGTCGGAAGTCCAAGCCACCAGTTCTGAAACCATGCCCGGCCGGTCGTCTCCGGCCTGGGGAGAAACGGCCTGCCGCCTGGTCGAAAGCGCCGTCGGAGCCGTCAATTTCCTGGTTCTGATCGCGCTGACGCTCGTCGTCTTCACCGGCGTGATCGCACGCTATATCTTCAACAGCGGCTTCACCTGGACCGAGGAATTCTCGATCTGGGCCTTCACCTGGCTGATCTTCCTGGGGGCGGCGACCGGAATCCGGCAAAAGCGGCATGTGCATGTCGACCTGCTCGTCGACCATCTGCCGGCATCGGCGCGGCCGGCGGTGGATTTCCTGCGCGACAGTCTGGTGGCGCTGACCCTTCTGCTGTTCACCTTCAGCGGCTATGAGCTGGCCGACCGGATCGGCGGCGTCAGCACCACGCTGCAATGGCCGAACGCCCTGCGCTATGGCGTCGTTCCGGCGGCGGGCGGCATCGGGCTGCTGTTCCTCCTGCTGGGCGAGACGACGATGGCCGGACTGCTGCGCCGGGCCGGATCGGTCCTGTTGGCCGGCGCCATGTATCTTGTCGTGCAGGATACGGCGCTGTCGCCGTTCCAGGATGTGTCGCCCAGCCTGCTGATGACCCTGGTGTTCTTCCTGACCATGCTGATCGGCGTGCCGATCGCCTTCTGCATGATGCTGGGCGTGTTCGTCACGACCTGGAGCGCCGATCTGCTGCCGGCTCCGGCGATCCTGCAGAACATGATCGCCGGGTCGACCAAGTTCATCCTGCTGGCGATCCCGTTCTTCCTGACGTCCGGCTACCTGCTGAATCTCGGGCGCCTGTCGGAGCGGCTGATCGATTTCGCGGAATCGCTGTTCGGCCATTTCCGGGGCGGTCTGGCCCAGGTCGTGGTGGTCAACAGCGTGTTGATCGGCGGTATTTCCGGATCCTCCGGTGCCGACGCGGCCAGCACGACCAAGGTCGCGGTGCCGGAGATGATCAAGCGCGGCTACTCGCCGGCCTTCTCCTGCGCGATCACGGCCGTCTCGTCGATCCTGCCGAACATCATTCCGCCGGCCATCGCCATGCTGGTGTATGCCTCGGTCTCCAACGTGTCGATCTCCCGCCTGTTCGCCGCCGGCATCGTTCCCGGCCTGCTGGTTGCCATTGCCCTGATGGCGGTCGTCTACATCCTTGCCGTCCGCCGCGGCTATGAGGGAGGGAAGAAACGGGCGCCCGCCAGCGTGGTCTGGAGCAGCTTCCTCCAGGCAGCCCCGACACTGGCAATCGCCGTGCTGATCCTCGGCTGCATCCGCCTGGGCATCACCACCGCGACCGAAGCCGGCGTCATGGCTCTGGTCTGGGCCTTCATCCTGGGAAAATTCGTCTATCGCGCCTATGGCTGGCGCAGCTTCTATCGGGCCATCATCGACTGCGCGACGGATTCCGCACTGATCGGCTTCCTGATCGCGACATCGGTTCCCTTCGCCTGGATCCTGATCGCCGAGGGCGTGCCGCAGGAGTTGATCGGCTGGGCGCGGGAGACCGCGCAAGGGCAGTTCGGCCTGCTGCTGATCATGAACATCACCCTGTTCGTGGCGGGCATGTTCCTGGACCTGACGCCGGCCATGCTGATCGCGGCACCGCTGTTCCTGCCGCTGATGACCCAGGCGGGCATCGATCCGATCCAGCTCGGCCTCATCATGATCATCAACCTCCAGCTCGGTGGCGTGACCCCGCCGGTCGGCATCCTGGTCTTCATCTCGGCGCAGATCGCCAAGGTCCAGCCCTACGCCGTGTTCCGCGAGGTCGGCGTGTTCGTTGCGGCCGTGCTGGTGGTCCTGGCGGCAGTGTGCGCCTTCCCGTTCCTGACGGTGGGGATCTGGGACCTCTTCGGGTAAGAGAGGAGAGGCCCCCGGCAGCGTGGGTGCCGCCCGGACGTGCCGTCAGGACCGCGGCACCATCCTGCCCCGTTGCGGCTCGGATGAACGGATCAGGGCCGGCCGGCGGCAAGCAGCAGCGCTTCGGCGTCGGCCACGGACAGCGGGCGGGCGAACAGGTAGCCTTGAGCATAGTCGCAGCCGATCCGGGTCAGGACCGCCCGCTCCTCTTCGGTCTCGACCCCTTCGGCGACGACCTCCAGCCCGATGCGGTGGGCCAGCTCGACGATGCCGCGCAGCAGCGATTCCTGCCTGGGATCGCTGCCGAGCGCGCTGACGAAGCTCTTGTCGATCTTCACGATATCGAAGGGCAGGCTGCCGAGGTGCGACAGCGAGGAATAGCCGGTGCCGAAATCATCCATGCACAGCGCCACGCCCAACGCATGAAAGCGTTCCAGGATGCCGCGGGCCTGATCATGGTCGGCGACGGTCATGCTCTCCGTCACCTCGACCTTCAATCCGTCGGCACGGCCGCCGGCCAGGAACGCCAGCATGTCGTCGACATAGCGCTCGTCCCACATCTGGCGGGCCGACAGGTTGACGTTGACGGTCAGGGCGGCCCCCCCGGCCATCCGGCGCCAGCGACCGAGCTGCTCCACCGCCCGTTCCAGCACATGGCGGCCGAGCGGCAGGATCTGGCCGGTCTCCTCGGCAATCGGGATGAACTGGGCCGGGCTGACCGGGCCGAGGTCGGGGTGGCGCCAGCGCACCAGCGCCTCGAACCCGGTGAGCCGGCCGTCGGGAAGCGAGACGATCGGCTGATAGACCAGGAAGATGTCGCCGGCCTCCAGCGACGGGGTCAGATCGCGTTGCAGGCGGCTGCGGATCAGGATCGCTTCGCGCAGGGAGGCGTCGAACAGCACGGTGCGCCCCTTGCCATGCTCCTTGGCCCGGTAGAGCGCGATGTCGGCATCGCGCAGCAGGCCGTCCGGATCGTCGCTGGTTCCGTCGTCGACCGCCAGCCCGATGCTGAGTCCGACCCGCAGGTCCATGCCGCCGGCGCAGAGCGGACGCTGGAAGGCGGTCTCCAACGCATGGGCGCGGGCGATTGCCGCCTCCCGCCCGGCGGGGACCGCGACGACGAACTCGTCGCCGCCCAGCCGGACGACGAACTCCCCCGGTTCCAGCAGGCCGGCGATCCGCTCCGCCGTCGCGACCAGCACGCGGTCGCCCACCGCATGGCCCAGGCTGTCGTTGACCACCTTGAAGCCGTCGAGATCGAGGAACAGCAGCGCCAGATCGCTGCGGCCGATACCCTCCGCTGTCCGGCTCCCGCGCAGCCAGTGGATCAGATAGGCGCGGTTGGGCAGACCGGTCAGGAAATCGTGGGTGGCCTGATGGACCAGCCGCGCCTCGTAGGATTTGCGGTCGCTGACATCGGCGGCGGAACCGGCCAGCCGCGCCACCCGGCCGTCCGGACCGGCGGCGACGATGCCGTGCAGATGCAGCCAGCGGGTGGCGTCCTCCTGCGTTGAGCCATCCGGCTTTGGGCCTTCCGGCTCCGGGTTGGGCGGCAGGACGCGGAACTCCACGTCGAAGCTGGCGCCGTCCGCCCCATGCTCGCCCTGGCGGATCGCGGCGAGCACGGCATGCCGGTCGTCGGGATGGATGTGGGCCAGCAGGGCGGCGAGGCCGGGATCGCCGCCGTCGGCCGGCAGATGAAGCATCTGGCGCAGGCGGGCCGACAGGTAGAAGTCCCCGCTTTCCAGGTCCCAGTCCCACAGCCCGTCGTTGGTGGCGGCGGCGGCCATGGCATAGCGGCGCTCGCTCTCGCCCAACCGGCGTGTCTTCTCCTCGATGGCGGCGAACAGGTCGCGCAGGGCGGTCCGGCTGTCCTCCAGGCTGCGGCCGAGCAGGCCCAGCTCGTCCCGCCGGAAGCCCGGTTCACGCCGCCGGCCCCAGCCCTGGAACGGACGGTCGAGGTCGCGGCGGGCCAGACGGCGGGCGTCCTCCACCAGACGGCCGAGCGGGCCGACGATGCGGCTGCGGGTGAACCACACGGCGGTCCCGGCCAACGCCAGGACCAGAACGGCGATGATGCCGCCGCCGACCGCCATCAGCCATTGCAGGGCCTCGATGTCGGTCAGGGTGGCGGCGGTCAGCCGCGCACGCTGCGCACTCAAATGGCTGTTCAGCGCCGCCAGCCCTTTCACCGCGTCGCGGCGGCAGGCGTCGAACGCCTCCGCCGGGATGGCCGCCGCCGGATCCTCCATCTGCACCTGGATGGCGTCGAGAAAGGCGGCGATGGCGGCGATGGCCCGCGCCTCGTCCTCGCCGGGGGTGACGATGTCGCGGTAGATCGCGAGATTGGCCCGCGCCAGCGCCAGGGCGCGGTCCAGCGCCGCATGGTCGCCTGCCGCATGGCCTGCCGTGCCGGCCTGCGCGCCCTCGCGGAAATGGTCGATGACGCCGCCCAGCCCGAGATGCCCGCGGACCTCCGACAGTGCGTCCGACTTGGTGGCGGCCTGCAGGTCGTAATCGCGCCAGCCGTCGGCCACCCTGTCCATGCCCTGCATCAGTTGCAGCCCGACCGCCAGCATCACGGCCAGACAGACGACCAGGGCCGCCGCCAGCAGCAGCGCCGAGCGGGCGATGGTCAGGGTCCGGCGGCCCGGTCCGGAGCCGCTTCCGGGGCCTGCCCTGTCATGCATGCCGCCGGGCAGGGCTTTGGGCAGGGCTCCGGGCTCTTCACTGACGATGTCGGTCACCCCGGTCTTCCCCCACCCTCTGGAAATCACGCGCGCAACGCCTGGGAGAAGCTGTGCGCCGCCCCTTCCAGCCGCCTGGTCTCGCTGCCGAGCGATTGTGCGGAGGAGAACATGCTTTCCGCAACCATTCCGGCCTGTTCGGCTGCCTGTGCAACCTCGGAAATCGCGGCGCTGACCGCGCCGGCCGCACCGGCGGTCTCCTGAATGTTGCGGGCGATCTCGCGCGTTGCCTCGTCCTGCTGGGTAACGGCGTCGGCGATCTCCTGCGCCATGCGGCAGACCTGCCCCAGGCTGCCGCCGATGCCCTGGATGGCGTCGACCGCGCCGTCGGTGGCGCTGCGGATCGTCGCGATCTGCTGGGTGATGTCCTCGGTCGCCCGCGCGGTCTGGTTGGCGAGGTTCTTCACCTCCTGCGCCACCACGGCGAACCCCTTGCCGGCCTCTCCGGCCCGCGCCGCCTCGATGGTCGCGTTCAGCGCCAGGAGGTTGGTCTGGCTGGCGATGGCGTTGATCAGCCCGACGACCTCGCCGATGCGCTGCACCGCCTCGGCGAGGCTGGCGACGGTGGCGGAGGAGCGGTCGGCCTGTTCGACCGCCGCCGTGGTCATGGCGACCGAGCCCTGCACCCGCTGGCCGATCCCGGCGATGGAGGCCGACAGCTCCTCGGTGGCGGCGGCGACCGCCTGGACCGTTCCGGCGGTGCGGGCGGCGGCGGCGGAGACCTCCTGCGTGCTGCCGATGGTCCGGCTGGAGGAGGAGGCCAGATCCTGCCCGGTGCGGTGAAGCGTGCCGGCCCGCCCGGCCAGCGCGGCGGCCAGCGTGCCGATCTCCGCCTCGAAGGAACGGAGGTTGCGTTCCAGCGCCTCCTGGCGCCGGCGGGCCTCTTCGGCTTCGGCGCGTTCGCGGTCCCCGGCGGCGCGCAGCCGGACCAGCCCGTCGCGGAACACCTCGACGGTGCCGGCCATGGCGCCGATCTCGTCGCGGCGGCCGGCCAGCGGCACGGCGCCGTCCAGATCGCCGCCGGCCAGACGCTGCATATGGGCGGCAAGCCGGGCCAGCGGACGGACGATGCGGTGATGGGTGAACCACAGGAACAGGCCGGCGATGGCGACCAGCAGCACCAGCGCCACGCTGCCGCCGGTCAGCACCGTGCCGGTCAGGCCGGCGATGCCCTGGCGGTTGGCCTCGCCGAGAGCGGCGCGCGCCCGCGTCAGCTCGCCGTTCAGCGTCCGCATCGCCGCCACCGCCGGCGCGGTGTCGAGTGCGGCGATGCGGGCCAGCCGGTCGAGCGGGGTGTGCGCCGCCACCGCGGCCTCCGCCTCCGTCAGCTTGCCGTCCATTTGCGCCATCGCCGCGGCGATGCTGTCGAGGGCCTTTTCTTCCGCCACGCTCAGCGCGCCGGCATAGCGGTAGACCTCCAGATTGGCGGCAGCGGATTTCAGGCTCTGCCGGACGTCGGCGGCGCGGGCGGGATCGCCCGTCAGCAGATAGTCGCCGAAACGGTGGATCACCCCGCCGAAGCCCAGCGCGCCGCGCAGGTCGGACAGGGCGTCGGCCTTGGCCGCGGCGCCCAGGTCGTAGGCGTTCCAGCGCTCGTCGACCTGCCGGATCCCCTGCACGGTGACGAGGCTGACCGCCAGCACCAGGGCCAGCACGGCGACCAGCCCGGACGACAGCAGCCAGCCGAGCCGGGCGATCTGCCGGTGGGCGGAGAGCGGAACATTGTTCTGGCGGCTGTTCTGATGGCTGTTCGCGGCGGCGATCATTGACGGTCTCCCATCCGGCGGCGGCTGAGGTGAAGGAGCCAGCGGTCGACCGACAGCCGTCCGCCGCCGCGAACGATCAGGCCGGCGAGCAGCAGCATCCAGAAATAATGCTGCGGGTTGCTGAAGGCCGGGTTTGCCGCACCCAGCACGAACTGGATCGTCAGCGCCATCGCCAGCAGCGGCAGCGCCGCCAGCCGCGTCGCCAGACCCAGCACCAGCAGGACCGGCATGGTCAGCTCGGTGGCGGCGGCCAGCAGGGCGGCGATATCCGGCGGCAGCAGCGGCACCCGGTATTCCTCCTGGAACAGGAAGAGGGTGGCCGGCCAGTCGCCGACCTTCTGCAGGCCGGAGCGGAAGAAGATCGGCGCCATCGTCAGCCGGACGGCAAGGTCGAGCAGGGGGGCCGCATACCGGTCGAGCCATCCGGCGGCATGGTCGCGGAGGTCCGACAGCCGGGCGAGCCGGGCGGGGTGCTGCGCCCAGGAAGGCGTCCGAGGATGGGGCCGGGGATGGGGCCGGGGACTTGCGGGCGATGACGTCATGGGTCGTTCCCTTCGCGTCCGGTGAGGGAGGGAGGCCGGTCCAGCGCGAAGCCGGCCAGCAGCCGGTTCTGCAACAGCAGCGCCAGCAGGGATTGGAGGTCGGCGCCGGCAGTCGCCCCGTCCGCGGTGGCCTCGTTCAGGGTGGCTCCGGCCAGCAGCCCGGCGGCGAGCGCGCCGTCGGCCGCGGTCAGCCGGGTGCAGCGCACCTCGCCTGCGCCGCACTCGTCTCCGTCGCCGGGAACCCGGCCGATCAGGACCGCTTCCGGCAGGGGCGCCGGTGTCGCGGCGGCATCCTTCCACAGCGCATGGATGTTCCAGCCCGACCGCACCAGCCGCAGCGACGGGTGTGGCGCCAGCCGCAGGGAGCCCGCCTGGTCCGGCGGGATGGCGGCGAGCCGGGCGAGGTCGAGCGGTTCGGCGTCGGCGGCGAACAGCGCCTCGTGCATCGCCCAGTCGAGCCGGGCGAGGTCGGGCGCCCAGGCTGGGATTTCGGCGGCCGGTTCAAGATCGGCAAGCCAATCGGCGAAGCCGGCACCGTAGCTCCACAGCATCGGCAGGCGGGGCGGCGCCTCCGCCGCGAAGCGGCAGGCGAGCGCGGTGAAGGGCTGCTCGCCCAATCGGGAGCCCAGTACCCGGCGCAGGGTGGGGTGGGCATGGCCGAGAACGGCGGCCAGCGACCCCATCACCGTGTTGCGGTAGACCGCCAGCCGCCCGGCCGGCAAATCCGGGCGCAGGGCACCGGCGACCGCCGGATCGCCGTGCAGCAGATAGGCGGCGAAGTCGCGCTGAAAACCAGCAAGTTTCGCGTCAGCCGGCACGATGGACCTCCACGATCTTTGCCGGCGTCTGGACTTGCCGCATCCGGGCATCGAGCAGCCGCTGAGCCCTGCCCGCCTCGGCCAGAAGCCCGTCGAGCGGCGGCAGGTCGTTGTCCCATTCGATCAGCACCGGCCGCGGGCCGATGCGGTCCAGCACCTCGGCACAGAGCGCCATCACCGGCTCGCCGACCGCGCTGCCATGGTCGTCGATCAGCAGTTCCTCGCCGCCGAGTGTCATGCGGGCGTGACCGGCCAGATGCAGTTCACCGACCGCCTCGGCCGGGATGGCGTCGAGCCATACCGACGGGTCGAAGCCGAGATTGACCGAGGAGACGTAGAGGTTGTTGACGTCGAGCAGCAGGCCGCAGCCGGTGCGGGCGGCCAGTTCCGCCAGGAATTCGGCTTCGGGAATGGCGCTGTCGGCGAAGGCGAGGCAGGCCGCCGGATTCTCGACCAGGATGCGCCGGCCGAAAGCGTCCTGGGCGTGGTCGATGTTGCGGCGGACCCGGTCCAGGCTGTCCTCGGTATAGGGCAGCGGCAGCAGGTCGTTGAGGTAGGTGGCGTCGGTGACGCTCCAGGACAGATGTTCGGAGATCAGCCCCGGCTCCAGCCGGTCGTAGAGGGCGCGCAGCCGCATCAGATGGTCGGGGTCCAGACCGCCGGCACTGCCCAGCGACAGGCCGACGCCGTGGCAGCTTACGGCCATGTCGCGGCGGACCCGCAAAATGCCGGCCAGACGCGGGCCGCCGGGAACCAGATAGTTTTCCGGATGGATCTCGATCCAGGGGATGGGCCAGGGGATTGAGCCGCCGGCCGCGACGAACGCCTCCCGATGCGGCTCGCGCAGGCCGACGCCGGCGGCGACCGGCACCGGCCGGGGGAGCGTGGAGGGCGCCGCCGCGGCCATCGCCTCAGCCCTTCTTCTTGGTGTTGGCGCCGTCGAACGGCTTCAGCGATCCCATTTCCTCGGCACAAGTGCCGGCCTTCACCAGTTTCCAGTCGCCGCCGTCGAAGGTCAGGTTGCTGTTGCCGGCGCAGGAATGCAGGCCCTTGGCATGGGCGCAGCCATTCTCGCCCGGCTTGGAGATGCCATAGCATTTCTCCATGTTGGACTGCGCGGCGGCCGGGCCGGCCATCAGGGCCAGGGCACCGGTAAGCGCGCCGGCCAGCGCGCCGGCGATGGGGAGCAGGGCCAACGTCTTCGCGGGGGTCTTCGCGGCGGTCTTGGTGGCGGTCATGGTCGTGTTCCTCCGTTGCGGGATGACTGGGGTTTTGGAAAGGTTGGCGCCGGTCAGGACGCCGGGACGCGGTCGTGCAGCAGATCGACGAGCGCCTGCGGCTCCGGGCGTTGGGTGAAGTCGGCGTCGATGGCGGCGAAGCGCACGACGCCGCTTGGCGACAGCAGGTAGGTTGCCGGGATCGGCAGCTGCCAGGGCTCTCCGGGCGGACGGCCCTGGCGGGCGTTGAAGTCGAGGCCGCGGTCGCGGTAGAGATCGCGCATCTCGTCGGGCACACGGAAGACGAGGCCGTAGCTGCGGGCCACCATCGCCCCCTGGTCGGACAGGATGTCGAAATCCAGCGCGTTGCGCTCCGCCAGCGTCAGGCTGTGGTCGGGCAATTCGGGCGACACCGCCACCAGCCGGGCGCCCCCGGCGGTCAATTGCGGCAGCGCCAGCTGCATGGCCCTGAGCTGGGCGCAACAATAGGGACACCACTCGCCGCGATAGAACAGCAGGACGACCGGCCCCCGTTCCAGCGTCTCGTAGAGGGAGACAGTGCGGCCCAAATGGTTCGGCAGGGCGAAGTCGGGAGCCTGAAGTCCGGGGCGCAACGCCCCCAGCTCGACCCCGCGCGCCTTCAGATCGGCAATGACCCGGTCCATCATCGCCATCACCCCCGGTGGCAGGGTCTTGCCGGCCTGCGCCCGGATGTTGCGGAGTTGGCGTTGAAGACGCATTGGGAAATTCCCTGTCGGCGTGTCCGGTGAGCCGATCCTGTCAAAAGCCGGACTTGCGAAACATATGGGGACACGCACAATATCTTTGCGCAGAACGCAAGAATGCGCACGGGCCGAATGGACGCGGAGGACGGCATGGACCGGCTGGACGATCTGACGGTGCTGGTCGAGGTGGTGGACAGCGGCAGCCTGTCTGCGGCGGCGGAGCGGCTGGGTCTCTCCGCGTCGGCGATCAGCCGGCGCATCGCCCAGATGGAGAACCGGCTGGGCACCCGCCTGCTGGCGCGCACGACGCGGCGGATCGCGCTGACCGACGCCGGCGCCACCTTCTGCCTGCGGGCCCGCGCCATCCTGGCGGCGCTGGACGAAGCGGAACAGTCGCTGACCGAGATGGGTGAGGAGCCGCGCGGCACCCTGCGCATCACCATGCCGGTGATGTTCGGGCAGATGCGGGTGGCGCCGCTGCTGGCCTCCTATCTGCGCCGTTATCCCGGCGTGTCGCTGGAGGTCAGCCTGAACGACCGCGTGCAGCGGCTGGTCGAGGATGGGTTCGACCTGGCGATCCGCGCCGGACGGCTGGCCGACTCCAGCCTGATCGCCCGCCGGCTGCGGCCGTTGCGCCGCCATGTGGTGGCCAGTCCGGACTATCTGGAGCGGCGTGGCGTACCGCAGGCGCCGGCGGATCTCGTCCGTCATGAGTGCCTGACGCTGCTGTCGGGTTCCGGCCGGACGGAATGGGAATTCATGGTCGGCGGCCGGCGCGAGATCCTGCGGCCGTCCGGCAGTTTCCAGGCCGACAGCCTGTGGCTGCTGCGCCATGCCGCGGTGGGCGGGCTGGGGCTGGCGCGGCTGGCCGACTTCATCGTCGAGGAGGACATCCGCGCCGGCCGCCTCGTCCCGCTCCTGTCCGATCTGGAGGTGACGGACGAGGCCATCCATGTCGTCTACCCGGCGACCCGCCACGTCTCGCCGAAGGTGCGCAGCTTCATCGAGCATCTGCTCGCCGGACTGAACAAACCGGACTCAGCCGACCCGATCGACACCTCCGGCGCTTGAGACTGCAACAGGCCGCGTTTCCCAGAGAGAATCATGTCAGCTCCGTATGGGTCGATTGTGGAATGGGACCTGTCGGATGGGGACAGGAACAGCGCTGTGCCTTGCGTCAGGCGACGGCGGGCTTGCTCCACTCGTTGCCCTTCATGAAGGCGTCGAGCGGCGTATGGGTGATGTGGTTGGTGTAGTTGCTCATCACCTTGGTGGCGACGCCGAGCACGACCTCCAGCACATTGCGGCGGGTGAAGCCGGCCGCCAGGAAGGCATCGACGTCCGCGTCGGCGACCCAGCCGCGATTGCGCACCACCAGCGTGGCGAAGCGGTGCAGCGCCTCCAGCCGGGCGTCGGGCAGTTCGCTGCCGGCGCGCAGCGCGGCGATCACGTCCTCGCCCATCTTCTGCATCCGGGCGAGCGTGGTGTGGCCGGCCATGCAGTAGTGGCACTCGTTTTCGAAATTGGCGGTCAGATAGACGACCTGCTGCTCATGCGTGGTGAGCGTGGTCTTGGAGAACAGCTCCCACAGTGCCGTGTAGCCGGCCAGCAGTTCCGGCGATTCCGCCATATAGGACTGCAGGTTGGGCACGAAGCCGAAAGCGGCCTTCACGCCCTCGAAAATCGGCTTTGCGGCATCCGGGGCGGTGTCGAGGGTGTGGCTGGTGAACTGGGTCATGGTGTCGGTTCCTTGTTCCGTCGGTTGCGTTCGACGGGACGGACCCTGACCCATTGCAGGGGCGGCGCGTAGGCGGGCCGCGCGACTAATGCCTATGCCTCCTGGGAATGATCGCGGCTGGACCGGCGTTCATCCAACTCGGCGTCCTCCGCCGGCGCCCCTTCGCCGTTCACGATGCCGGCGACGAACTCCGCGAAAGCGCGCGCCTTGGTGCTGGCCAGCCGCCCGGTGGGGAAAACCGCCCACAAATCGATTGGCGGCAATGTCCAGTCTTCGAGCACCCGCTGCACCGACCCGTCGGCAAGCTCGGGACCGAACATCCAGTCGGACGCGACCGCCAGCCCCAGATCGGCCAGAACCGCCGCCCGGATTCCTTCCGCCGCGCTGACCCGCAGCCGGCCGCGCACCACGACCGACGCTTCGGTTCCGCCCTGACGGAACGCCCAACTGTTGCTGAGCTGGCTATAGACCACCGCGTCATGATCGGCGAGGTCGGCCGGGGTCCGCGGCACGCCCGCGCGGGCAAGATAGGCGGGCGTCGCCACGACCGAGCGGCCACCGCTGGCGATCCGCCGCGCCACCGCCGTCGAATCCGACAGCATGCCCATGCGCAGCGCGACGTCGATCCCCTCGGAAACCAGATCGATCACCCGGTCGTCCAGGATCACCTCCATGTCCAGGTCCGGATGGCGGCTCAGGAATTCGGGCAGGCGCGGCACGATCAGCAGCCGGGCGAAGGTGGTCGCGGCGGAAATGCGCAGCCGGCCCGACAGCCCGGCACCGGCGCCCCGTGCCTCCAGCTCCGCTTCATCGGCTTCCCGGATGGCGAGCCGGGCGCGCTCATAGAATCGAAGCCCCGCTTCGGTGGGCGTCAGGCCATGCGTCGAGCGCAGCAGCAGGCGCACCTGCAACCGCTCCTCCAACTGCGCGATTGTCTTGGAGATGGCCGGCTGCCCCACCCCCAACTGCCGGGCGGCAGCCGAGAAGGAGCCGGTCTCCACCACCCGCACAAAGCTGGCCATCGCCTGCAATCGGTCCATCGTTATTCCTGACAGGAATTTCCGTTATCGCTCCGGCCGGTCTGCCGCCCGGAGATTGGAATGGCGATAACTCTCCCATCGGCGGCGACGCTGCAAGGGAAGACCGCGAAGGACTGGGAGCCGTCGACGAGATCGTGCCCGCCGGCCAGTCGCTCGCCCGCTCCGCCGCCGCGAACGGTCGATCCGCATTTTCCCTCCACTCCCCACGACGATGGAGATCCCCATGTCGCTTCAGGACAAGCTCGACGCCTTCAAGGCCGATTTCCAGGCGGGCAAGCCGCCCTACAATGTCCCCCGCCCGGTGATCGAGACGATGCACCGCGCCACCGCCGAACTGATCGCCTCGGGCGCCGCCGGCCGTGCGCTCAAGGCCGGGGACAAGGCCCCCGCCTTCACGTTGAACGATCCCGACGGCAAGGCGGTGTCGTCCACCGCCCTGCTGGCGGAGGGGCCGCTGGTGGTCAGCTTCTACCGCGGCGTCTGGTGCCCCTACTGCAACATGGAGCTGCAGGCGTTGCAGGCGGCGTTGCCGACCTTCCAGTCGTTCGGTGCCAATCTGGTCGCCATTTCGCCGCAGACGGCCCCGAACAGCCGCAAGTCTGTGCGCCAGAACGCGCTCGGCTTCCCGATCCTGTCGGATCCGAACAACGACGTCGCCGCCGCGTTCGGCCTGCGCTTTGCGCTGCCCGATTATCTGGTCGAACTGTACAAGGGGCTGAAGAACGACCTGCCGGCGTTCAACGGCGACCCGAGCTGGACCCTGCCGATGCCGGCCCGCTTCGTCATCGGGCAGGATGGCACGGTCCTTTACGCCGAGGTCAACCCGGACTACACCCGCCGCCCCGAACCCGAGGACATGCTGCCGGCCCTGCGCGGCGCCGGCCGGACGGCGGCCGCCTGATCTCCGGCGATCGCAACCTCGGACTGCCATTGCGGTTCACCATCTCAGGAACCGGCGTCCGGCGAGACAACCCGCAACCCCCATGACGAGGATAGCGGCGGAATACCAAGCCGCCACGAAAAGCGGACTGTCGTCGGGGCAGTGCATCGCATAGAAAGTCGCCGCGATGCCGCCCGCCGCCAGACCCGCGAACCCGCCCGCCAGCGCCGGCCGCTCCGGAGCGCCCCGCCGCATCGCGGCGATCAGGAGGGCAAGCGGCCCAATGGCCATCAGAGGGATCAGGATCAGGCAGAAGCCGGCGTTGGAGCCGACGAGGCGGGATTGCCAAAGGCTCGCCGGAACCTGATGAAGCTCCAACGCGACCGCAGTCGCCAGGAGGACCGGAACGGCGCCAAGCACCAGCCGCCAACCGCCGGCCGCCATTCCCGGCCGGCTCAGGCGCAGGGCGACGCCCAGGGCGCCCAGGGCCAACGGCATCGTCGCGACGAACTTGAACAGGAAACTTGCGCTCTCCGCCGCCCGTCCGATGTCCGGCCGGATCCCGATCACGGCGAGGAAGATGCCGCCGGCAACGAGAATGCTCAGCAGGGTCGCCGTCAGGAAGGCCGTACCGAAGCCGAAACGCGGCGGCGGGTCGAGCGCCAGCCGGTCGATCAAATCCTCTGTCCTCATGTCGACTGGATCCGGCACAGCTGCGCCAGGGACTTCAGCGCCCGGTGCAGCGCGACGCGCACTGCGCCCTCGGTCATCTTGAAGCGGTTGGCGGTTTCGCGGATGCTGTCGCCATCGATGGAGATCGAGCGGACGATGTCCTGCTGCCGCCGCTTCAGGGTGGCCAGATGGCTGTCGATGTCCAGCTGCGCCAAGCCCCCGGCCTGCTCCTCGGCCGCCAACGTGTCCATGACGTCCTCAATCGGCACATTCGTCCGCCGGCCCCTCCGGCGCAGCGCATCGATGATCTTATTGCGGACGATCGCCCCGATCCAGGGACCGATCGGCCGTGACGAATCCCAGCTCCCACGCTTGAGATGGATCGCCAGCAGAACCTCCTGCACGATGTCCTCGGTCTCGCTGTCCGGCGCGCCCAGCGTCCGGCAGCGCGACCGCGCCATCGCCCGCAGATGCGGAGTGATGCAAAGCAGGAACTGGCGGTAGGCAGCGGAATCGCCTGCGAGCGCCATGCGCATCAGGTCCGCCCATTCCTGCTCCAATCCCTGGTCCCACATGCTCGTCCCCCGGTCCGGATGCGATGACGGTCAGGCCGAGGCTTCATTGTATTGCACCCGATCCGAATCGCGAAATCACCGTCGGTCACAAAGGCGTGATCGGCAGGACGCCGGCCTGCGTGCCCATCCGGCTTCCGGTTTCCGGTTTCCGGCGTCCATTCGTTTCGCCCGCGCAGACTTTGTAACGAACCGGTGCTTCGCGGCGTAAGGACCTGAAAGGGGATACTCCCGGCCAGGATGGACCGGTCTCCCCGCCCCAGCGAATGCGGAGATCGGGAATGCCGCCGAGAAACATCCATGGCGCACGGCGCAACGAGGGACGCCCGTCCTCAACGGCGGGAGATGGCGACGTGGATGATGTCGTCGTCGGCGATCGCGGCGCCGTCGGCCTCTTTCCAGCTGGGAAGGGAGGGGAAGTCCTTCCTGGGAATGTCCAGCACATTCAGGTGCCGCGCGAGGATCGCCACCGTCTCGATGGGGATGCCGACCAGACGCCCGCCATGGCCGAACCAGTCGTCGCACCGCGACACCAGCACGATCCTGCCGTTCGGCATCCGAACCACCTCCGTCACATGGCCAAGCGTACGGTCGTCCTCGTCGAGCAGGGGAAGCCCCCGCAGATCGCCGACCCGGACTTTCTGCGGGAAGCGCCGCTTCATCCGCTCCTCCGGCGTCGAGCTGTCCGCCGCGGGCTGCGTCTGGGTGTGGGCTCCCCCCTCCGCTCGCCTGGGCCTGGCATCGTCGGCATGGGCCGGGCTTCGGATCGGGCCCAGTGTCATCGCAGCGAGAAGAAGAACAGCCATGGTGGATCGCATGATGATGCCTCATGGAAATCTGGAAGACTTGAACAAAAAAATAGACCAGTTACGGATGTGCGTCAATATTCGCCGTAGAAAAGAAAATATCTCATATGTAAACATGAGGAATGCCGAAAATGAAATATTCCAGATTTATGCATCCGCTTGCGGTCAGGCTGATGCATTGGACGAACGCGGCGGCGATGATCATCATGATCATGAGCGGATGGAAGATCTACAACGACGAGGTTCTGTTCGGCTTTCTGCATTTCCCCGAGGAGATCGTGCTCGGCATATGGGCGCAGCACGCCCTGCAATGGCACTTCCTGGGCATGTGGATCCTGGTGCTGAACGGGATCGCCTATCTGACCTACGGCGTCCTGTCCGGCCGGTTCCGCCGGCTGTTCTTCCCCATATCTCCGGGTGACCTGGTCCGCGAAGCCCTGGCCGCCCTGAGATTCCGGCTCAAGCATGCCGACCTCACCCGGTACAACGCCGTCCAGAAGAGTCTCTATGTCGGCGTGATCCTCGTGGTGGCGCTTCAGGTCGTTTCCGGCCTCGCCATCTGGAAGCCGGTGCAATTCTCTTTCCTCGTGTCGCTCTTCTACGACTTCCAGGGGGCGCGTCTGGCCCATTTCGCCGGAATGACGGCCATCGTGCTGTTCGTCCTGGTCCATGTCTCGCTGGCGATCCTGGTGCCGCGGACCCTTCTCGGCATGCTGACCGGCGGACCGCGCCTCGATGCCGACCGGGAGACTCCGGTGGCGCCCTCCCAAGCCTCGAACCCGTGACGGATGCCGACCATGCCTCTGCGCCGCCCGTTCACCTCGCTCTTCCGGCCGCAACGCGGACCGGACCAGAGCGTCCTCACCGAACACCGCGGACTCGTCGAGACGATCGACCGCCGCAAGCTGCTGCGCGGCACCCTCAGCCTCGGCGCCCTGACGATGCTGACCGGTTGCAACATCTCCGACCGCGATGCCGTCCAAACCGTTCTCCGGGCTGTGTCCGGTTTCAACGACGGGGTTCAGGCCCTGCTGTTCGATCCGAACAGGCTGGCACCGACCTATGCCGCGTCCCAGGTCGTGAAGCCGCCGCGCTTCAACGCCTATTACGAGATCGAGGATCTGAAGCCGGTCGACATCGGCGGCTGGAACCTGGAGCTGAGCGGACTGATCGCCGACAAGCGGCCCTGGAGCCTGGAGCGGATTTACGCCCTGCCGGAACAGGAGGAAATCATCAGGCACATCTGCGTCGAGGGCTGGGATTACATCGGCCAGTGGTCGGGCCCCAACCTCCGGGATTTCCTCACAAGGGTGGGGGCGGACCTGAGCGCCAGATACGTCGTCTTCCACGGGAACGACGATTACATGGAGAGCATCGACATGCCCTCGGCTCTGCACCCCCAGACCATTCTGGCCACCAAATATGCGGGCGAGCCGATCACCGATCCCTTCGGCTTTCCTCTGCGCCTGCGCACGGCGGTGAAGCTCGGCTTCAAGAACCCGAAATGGATCCGTGCCATCGAGGTCACCAACAGCTATTCACCCGGTTTCTGGGAGAAGCAGGGCTTCAACTGGTTCAGCGGGCTTTGACCATGCCGGAAGCCGGATAAATCGTGCCTTCGCTGTCCCTTGTCGCCCTCTGCATCGCGACCGGCCTTGTCCTGTGGATGGCCAGCGGCTACGCGCTCGCGCGGTCGCTGGCGTTCGACCGTGCCGTCGCCTTGGCGCTGGCGCCCGTCCTGGGCTGGGCGGTGCAGAACGCCCTGGCCCTGCTGCTCTCGCTCGTCGTCGGATTCTCGCCGGTTGCGACCGTCGGCGCCGTGGCCCTGATCTGTGCGGCCGGGCTCCTGCGGGTCCGTCGAGACGGCAGCGGGAGCGACCATCGCATCCCACCCCTCACCCTGTGGGTCTGTCTCGCCGCCGCCGTCATGGCGGCCGGACCGGCGCTTGCGGTGCTGCCGAAATTCATCGGCGACGGCGTCGCCGTGGCGCCGGCACTCTTCGATCACGCGAAGATCGCGCTGATCGACCAGATCGTCCGGGAGGGCGTCCCGCCGGTCAACCCGGTCTATGGCGGGGCGGAGGCGCCGGCCGGGGTCGCCTACTACTATCTCTGGCAGTTCGGCGCCGCACAGCTTGCCCAACTCACCGGCGCGACCGGCTGGGAGGCCGACGCGGCGGCAAGCTGGCTGACCGCCTTCTCGACCCTGCTGCTGATGGCCGGGCTCGCCCGTCGGTTCAGCGGCCGCACCCTCGCCTCTTTCCTCGCGATAGGCCTCAGCGGCCTGGGTTCGCTGCGGCCGGTCCTGGCCGCAACGGTCGGCGAGGAGACGCTCGCACACTGGCTCCAGCCTGCCACCGGGCTCGCCGGATGGCTGTTCCAGACAAGCTGGAGCCCGCACCATGTCCAGGCCGCGGGCTGCGTCGTGGTGGCGGCGATGACCATGGTCCGGCTCGCCCGGCAGCCCGGAGCGCTCACGACCGTCACCCTGGCGCTGCTGGCGGCGGCGGCCTACGAGAGTTCGATCTGGGTCGGCGGGGTGGTCTTCGCCCTGGCCGCCGCCGGATGCGCCCTTTTCCTGGCTCGCTCCCGCCCGGCTCGCTCCCGCCCGGCCGGCGGGGCGGGAACCTTCCTCCTGCTCGGCGGCATCGCGGCGGTCGTCGCCCTCGCCATCGCCTCCCCGCTTCTGGTCGAGCAGTATCGCAGCGCCGTCGCCCGGGGTGGCGGCCGTCTCATCGCCATCGATCCCTTCGAAGTGCTGGGGCCTGCCCTGCCCCAGCCGCTCGGCCGGGTGCTCGACCTGCCGGCCTACTGGCTGGTGCTGCTGGTCGTCGAGTTTCCGCTCGTCTATCTCGCGGGGGCCATCGCTCTCGCGCGGATGGCGGCGCGGCCGGATAAGCGGCCGGATACGGGGCCGGATACGGGGCCGGATGGCCCGCTCGTCCGCGCCCTCGCCATCCTGGCGGCGGCCAGCCTCGGCACGGGCTGGCTGCTCGTCAGCACAACCGGTGTGAACAACGATCTCGGCTGGCGCGCTGTGCTGCCCGGCCTGATGGTGCTGACGGCCGCCGCCGGGGCCGGGCTGGCCCGCTGCATGGAGCGGCGGGCGGCGCTCCCTTTGGTCCTGGCGATGGCTGCCGCGACGGCGACCCTGCCCGACGGGCTGCGCCTCGCCGCCGAAAATCTGGCGGGCAAGCCCTCCCCCTCGGCCACCGCGTTCGCGCGGTCGCCGGCCCTGTGGCAGGCGGTCCGGCGCCATGCGCCGCCCGACGCACGGGTCGCCAGCAACCCCGCCTTGTTCGCCGACATGACGCCCTGGCCGGTGAACCTGTCCTGGGCGCTGTTCGCCGACCGCCGCTCCTGCTTCGCCGGGAACGAACTGGCCATCGCCTTCGCCGCCCTGTCGTCCGAGCGGCGGACGGCGGTCGCCGAGCAGTTCCGGCGGGTCTTCGCCGGTGACGGGACGCCGGACGACATCCGGGCGCTCGCCCGGACCCATCGCTGCGACGTGGCGGCGGTCACGGTCTTCGACGGCGCCTGGAGCCATGACCCCTTCGCGGCAAGCCCCGTCTACCGCCTCGCCGAAACCGAACCCGGCCTGTGGCGGATCTACGTTGCCGGCCCCCGGATGGCAGGCAACTGAACACGGCCCCGAAATAAATCCGGCCGGGCTGTAACGACGGGCCGCCGACCACCGTATCCCCCCATGAGCCATCCGTTCCGCCCCACCATCACTCCCCATCACCCCCCATCGGCGACCACCGGAGCAACATCCTGAGGCCCTCAATCTTGACGCCACGCACACCGATGCCACGCACGCTGACGGCGCGGGCCCTGGGCGCCGGCCGTTCCCTGGCCGCCTCGCTGACGCCGCCCATCGACGTGAGCGCCACCTACATGCGCGACGCGGACAATGGCTACAGCTCCGGCCACGTCTACGGGCGCAAGGACAACGCGTCGGTCCAGCAGGCGGAGCGTCAGATCGCCGACCTGGAACATGCCCGCGAGGCGCTGCTCTTCGGCTCGGGCATGGCGGCCGCCACCACCCTGTTCCTGGCGGCATCGCCCACCCACATCGTCGCTCCGCAACACATGTATTGGGGGCTGCATGTCTGGCTCGCCGAGGCCCACCGCTACGGGCACGAGGTGACCTTCGCCGACATGGCCGACCTCGACGCCGTCGGCCGCGCCATCCGGCCGGGCCGCACCGGCATCGTCTGGATCGAAACGCCGAGCAACCCGCTCTGGACCGTCACCGACATCGCCGCCGTCGCCGAACTTGCGCACCGCGCGGGTGCATTGGTCTGCGTCGATTCCACGGCGGTGACGCCGGTGTTGACCCGGCCGCTCGACTGCGGCGCCGACATCGTGATGCATTCCGCGACCAAATACCTCAACGGCCACTCCGATGTGGTCGCCGGCGCCCTGGCGGCCTCGGCCCCATCGGGTTTGTGGGACCGGATCGCGGCCATCCGCGACCAGCACGGCACGACGCCCGGTCCGTTCGACGCCTGGCTCCTGATGCGCGGCCTGCGGACGCTCGACCTGCGGGTGCGCGAGCAGAGCCGCAGCGCGGCAACCCTGGCCGGCCGGCTGACCGGCCATCCGGCGCTGTCCGCCGTGCTCTATCCCGGCCTTGCCGGCCATCCCGGCCACGCCATCGCCGCCCGCCAGATGTCCGGCGGCTTCGGCGGCATGCTGTCCATCCGCGTCAGGGGCGGGGCGGCGGCGGCAGTGAAGGTGGCCGCCAATGTCCATCTCTGGCGGCGGGCGACCTCCTTCGGCGGCATCGAAAGCCTCATCGAGCACCGGTCCTCGATCGAGGGCCAGGGATCGCCCTGCCCCGACGACCTGCTGCGCCTGTCGGTCGGGCTCGAAGACCCGGACGACCTGTTCGGCGACCTGGAGCAGGCGCTCGCCCCCATCAGCTGATCGACCCTCCCTCATTCCGGCGGAGACCCGGCCCATGACGACCATAGCGGTGGCCATCATCTGCAAGACGCCCAGACCCGGCAAATCCAAGACCCGGCTGTCGCCGCCTCTGCCGCCGGAGGAGTGTGCCGAAATCTCCGGCTGCTTCATCGCCGATCTGGCCGCGACCATCGCCGGCCTGTCGGAGGGGGGCGACGCGCCCGGCTATGCGGTCTATACCCCGGTGGGCTCCGAAGAGGAGCTGCGGCACCTGCTTCCCGACGGATTCGGGCTGGTCCCCCAGGGCGAGGGGGATCTCGGCCGGCGGCTGGACCGGGGGATCACCGACCTGCTGGCGCAGGGCCATGCCGGCGCCATCCTCGTCAACTCCGACAGCCCGACGCTGCCGCGCCACATCCTCCGCGCCGCGGTCCAGGCGCTCAAGTCCGGCGACAACGCCGTCATCAGCCCGGCACTCGATGGCGGCTACACGCTCATCGGCCTGTCGCGGCCCCATCCCGGACTGTTCGCGGACATCCCCTGGAGCACCGGCACGGTCTACAGTCTGACGCTTGAACGGGCGCGCACGCTCGGCGTTCCGGTGATATCGCTCGATCCCTGGTACGACGTGGACGATGCCCGGTCCTACGCCATGCTGGAGGATGAGCTCGACGGCCGGCCACCGCCCTTCTCCGCCGCGGGCCGGCCGGTGCAGGAGGCGCCACGCACCCGCGCGTTCGTGCAACGCCGCCGGACGGCGATGGCGTCATGAGCAGCGCGCCGCCGCTTGAAACCGTGGCCGTCGTCATCCCCTGCCTCGATGAGGAGGACTCCATCGCCGAGGTGGTGCGGGAGGCGATGGCCGAGGGCGTCGGCGAGGTCATCGTCGTCGACAACGGTTCCACCGACCGGACCGCCGAGCGGGCCGCCGCCGCGGGCGCCCGTGTCGTGGCCCAGCCGGCGCGCGGCTACGGCCGCGCTTGCGCCGCCGGGCTGGCCGCCGTCCGGCCCGGAACGGAGATCGTCTGTTTCCTCGACGGCGACGGCAGCGACGTGCCCGGCTTCATCCCGCAGATCGTCCGGCCGGTCGCCGACGGCGAGGCGGACTTCGTCATGGGCTCGCGCCTGCGCGGGCGGCGTGAGCGCGGCTCGATGACGCCGCAGCAGATCGTGGCGGGGCGGATCGCCGGGGCGCTGCTGCGGCTGACCTACCGGGTCCGCTTCACCGACATGTCGCCCTTGCGAGCGATGCGGGTCGACAGCCTGCGCGCGCTGGGCATGACCGAGGAAACCTACGGCTGGAACCTGGAGATGCAGATGCGGGCGGCAGCCGGCCTGCGCTGCCGGGAAATCCCGGTCGATCACCGGTGCCGGCGCGGCGGCCGGTCGAAGGTGTCCGGCAACCTCGCCGCCGGCCTGTCCGCCGCCTGGAAGATCGCGACCACCTTCCTCCGCCTTGCATGGCGGCAGCCCGCCGACGCCAAGCCCACCGACGCCGAAGGCCGGCCGGCGCAGACCATGGTTCGGAGGTAAAGACATGCGCGTTCTCCTCACCGGCGGGGCCGGTTTCATCGGCGGGCATGTGCTGGCCGAGCTTCTGCGCCGGAACCACGAGGTGCGCGTCCTGGACTCGCTGCGTCCCGACGTGCACCCCACCCCATCGGCCTGGACGGTGCCGGCCGGCGTCGAGGCGCTGATCGGCGACGTGCGCGACGCCGCGATCCTCGACCGGGCCGTCGCCGGTGTCGACGCCGTCGTTCATCTCGCCGCCAAGGTCGGGCTTGGCGTCGCCATCGGCGACATGCCCGACTACGCCTCCTCCAACGAGGTCGGCACGGCCGAGCTTCTGGTGGCGATGGCCCGCGCCGGCGTATCCCGTCTGACGCTCGCCAGTTCGATGGTGGTCTATGGCGAGGGCTTCGGCCATTGTGCCGAGCATGGACGGGTCCGGCCGGCGCCGCGGCTGGAAAGCGCGCTGGTGCAGCAGCGGTTCGAGCCGCCCTGCCCGCTGTGCGGCCAGCCGCTCGAAAACCTGCTCGTCGCCGAGGACACGCCGTTCGACCCGCGCAACGCCTATGCCACCAGCAAGGCGGCGCAGGAATTCTACGCCGCCAACTGGGCGCGGTCGACCGGCGGTACGGTCGCGACGATGCGCTATCACAATGTCTACGGGCCCGGCATGCCGCGCGACACCCCCTATGCCGGCGTCGCCTCGATCTTCACCTCCGCGCTGCGGCGCGGCGCGGCTCCGCGGGTCTTCGAGGATGGCCGGCAGAGACGGGACTTCGTGCATGTCCGCGATGTGGCCTCGGCCACCGTCGCCGCCTGCGAAGGACAGACGACCGGGGTCGCGGCCTACAATGTGGGATCCGGCACGCCACGCACGGTCGGCGACATGGCCGAGGCGCTGTCCAGGGCGCTGAACGGCCCGCCTCCCGTGGTGACGGGGCAGTACCGGCTGGGCGACGTGCGTCACATCACCGCCGATTCCTCGCGGCTGCGCAACCGCTTCGATTGGCGCCCGCGCATCGGGTTCGCCGAGGGCATGGCGGAACTCGCCCATCTCGACCCTGCGTCACCCGGTGCCATGGTGCGCCTCCCATGAGCCGCACCATATTGCTCGGCCTGATCCTGACCAGCGTGACGCTCAACGCGTCCGCGCAGATCATGCTGCGCTGGGGCGCCCGGCAGGGATTCGGCGCAAGCGATCCATTGGGAACCGGAAGCCTCGCCGTCATGATCCGGCACCCGGCCATCCTCGGCGGGCTCGCCTGCTACGGCTTCAGTCTGCTCGTCTGGCTCAGGGTGCTGAGCAGGGCGGATGCGTCGTTCGCCTATCCTTTTCTCGCATTCGGCTTCGCTCTCGTCGCTCTCGCCGGCTGGTGGGTGCTCGGTGAGCCGATGACCGTTCGCCGCCTGGTTGGAACGACGATCATCGTGGCTGGGGTGATCGTGCTTGCGGGGGAGTGATCGTATGGCGATGACTGAACCGCGTCGGGTTTTCCGAAGGCCCCCTCTTCCGAGAAACCGGGGTCGTCATGACGAGGCAGGCATCACCGGAATAAGCCCCTGAAGTCCGCGAACTTGCGCTTCGGATGGTGTCGGGCACGACGGCGGGCATGCCTTTCCTTGACCATTGTAGCGTCTACCCCTACCCTCCGGCCCGGTTCATGCTGGGGAGGGGACGGTGAAGGGCGACGAGTTGCGGACCCATCGGGAAACGAAAGGGCTGTCGCAGTCCGAGTTCGCCGTCTGGCTGAACGAACGGCTGCAGCGCCGCTACGACAAGCAGAAGATCAGCCGCTGGGAAAATGACGCGGAGCGCATCCCGGCGGCGGTCGATGCACTGATGACGCGCGAAATCAACGGGCCGGAGCCGGAAAGGCTGGGCGGTCCGGCGCTGGTCGTCGTCGTAGCGAACCAGAAGGGCGGCTGCGCCAAAACGGTGTCGGCGGTGAACATCGCCTCGGCCCTGGCGATCAAGGGCTACGCCACCATGCTGATCGACTGCGATCCGCAGGCCAATGCCACCCAGCATCTCGGCATCGATTCCTACACCATGGAGACGGAGGGCAAGACCCTCTACTACGTCATGCATGGCGATCTGGAGCTGGACGACATCCTCGTCACCGTGCCGGAAAGCGGCCTGCGCGTCGCCCCCTCCTCCATCCGCCTCGCCGAGACCGAGGTGGAGCTGGGCAAGGAGGCCGGCGGCGACTTCATCATGAAGGAGAAGATCGCCGCGGCGAAGCGCAGCTTCGACTTCATCGTCATCGACACGCCTCCCAACATCGGCGAGCTGACCAAGAACGCCATGGTCGCCGCCCACACCGCGGTCATCCCCTGCCAGACCGAGAAGTTCAGCCTGCTCGGCATGGCCTTCCTCTTGGAAAACGTCACCAAGATCCGCCGCCGGATGAACACCGGCCTGTCGGTGCTCGGCATCGTGCCGACCATCTTCAAGCAGCGCGAACGCAACGACCGCGAGGTTCTGGAGCAGATCCACGAGGAATACGGCCCGCATCTGCGGGTGTTCGATCCGGTGCCGAAGGCGTCGGTCTATGCCCAGGCGACCTCGGTCGGCCGTGCGGCGGTGGAAGCGATGCCGGACGTGGCCGGCGCCGCCGTCTACCGCGATGTCGCATCCGCCCTCGCCGAGGAACGCACCGCCCGCATCAAGGAGGTCGACCGTGTCGCGTAGTCTTCTCGGCAAGGCAACCAAGCCGGCGCAGAGCGCCACCGCAGCCGCCAGGATGAAGGACGCCCTGTTCGGCCTCAGCCGCCATGCGCCGCATCTGGTGGAGGTGCCGGTCGACCGCATCGCCCCCAACCCGAACCAGCCGCGCCGCGAGTTCGACGAGGAGGAGTTGCGCGGCTTGGCATCCTCCATCGAGCGCCACGGGCTGCAACAGCCCATCGGCGTGCGCCAGACCGCCGACGACCGCTGGCAGCTGGTCTATGGCGAGCGGCGGCTGCGGGCGATGCGGATGCTGGGGCGGGAGACCATCTTCGGCATCCTGTTCACCGGCGACGACGACGAGGAGATCGCCATCGTCGAGAACCTCCAGCGCAGCGACCTGAACCCGCTGGAGGAATCGGACGCGCTGGCCCGGCTGGCCGAACGGCACGGCTACTCCCACCGCCAGCTTGCCGAGGCGCTGGGCCGCAAGAAGACCTACGTCACCATGATGCTGTCCTTCCAGCGCCTGGCCCCGGCGATCCGCGAGGATTATCCCCTGCTGCGCCCGACCAAGGCGAAGCTGGAGGCGCTCGCCGCCATCGACGACCGGGACGAGCAGCTCCGCGCCTGGGAGAAGCTGAAGCGCGCCGAGATGGGCCCCCTGCCCGCCTCCCCGGCGGCACCCGCCGCCGCTCCGTCCAGGCGCGAACCGGTCAGTGCGCCCGCCGGCATCGCCTCCAGCGCCCTGCCCGCCCGGACCGCCAAGCCGGTGTTCCAGGCCCGCGACGTGCTGCGGGAACTCCAGGCCAAGCCGCAGTCGCTGTCCGACACCGACCGTCAGGCGCTGGCCGACATGCGCAGCGCCATCGACGCGATCCTGGCCGCGGCCGGGCAGTAGCACCGGTCGGAATCCGACCACCCGTCTTGCAGTGGTCGGATTCCGACCGGGATCACGCCCTCTCCCACCTAACCTCCCTCTCCCCCCCGGGGAGAGGGTCGGGGTGAGGGGGACCCACAGGGTGGATTACCGGGAAACATTGCAACGTCCCGATCGTTGAAGATCCTCCCTCCGCATCCCCCTCACCCTAACCCTCTCCCCGGGGGGGAGAGGGGATCTCACCCCCTCACCGCCCCTCCCCTCTCCCGTCCGCCAGCCAATGCCCGATGGGCTTCTGCGGGGTGTCGGACACCTCGCTCCAGCCCGGGGGCACGCCATGCATGTCGGGCAGGCGGTGGGCGATGCCCTTGTGGCAGTCGATGCAGGTGCGCTCGCCTGTGAACAGATACTGTTCGTGGATGCGCGCCGCCCGTGCCCCCTGCTTGGTGATGTCCATCGAATCCGCGCTGTGGCAGTTGCGGCATTCCAACGAGTTGTTGGCCTTCAGCCGCGCCCATTCATGCTCGGCCAGTTCGCGGCGTTTCGCGACGAACTTGTCGCGGGTGTCGATGGTGCCGAAGATCTTGCCCCAGACCTCCTTCGACGCCTGCATCTTGCGGGCGATCTTGTCGGTCCACTGGTGCGGCACATGGCAGTCGGGGCAGGTCGCCCGCACGCCCGACCGGTTGGTGAAGTGGATGGTCTGCTTCAGCTCCTCATAGGGGTTGGCCTGCATCTCGTGGCAGCCGATGCAGAAGGCCTCCCGGTTGGTCGCCTCCAGCGCGGTGTTGAAGCCGCCCCAGAACACCACGCCGGCGATGAAGCCGCCCAGCGTCAGGAAGCCCAGGCTGAAGGTCCGGCTGGGGCTGGAGAAGGTCCGCCACGCCGTCTTCACCGAGACCGGGATGCGCGCCCTCATGGACGGTCCCCCCGGTCCGACGGCCGGCTGACCAGGGTGTCCAAATCCTTGAACATGTTGGGTACGATGGGCTGCGCCGTGGTCTGCGGCACATGGCACTGCATGCAGAAATACCGCCGCGGCGACACGGCCCCCAGCGTCTGGCCCTCGCGGTCGACGTAATGGGTGATGCTGACCATCGGCGCCTGCACCGCCTCGGTGAAGCGGCGGCTGTGGCAGGTCAGGCACTGGTTGTTGTTCAGGGTGATCTGATAGTCGCGGACATTGTGCGGGATGACCGGCGGCTGTTCGGGGTAGTTGCGGGCGACGCGGCGGTCATCGGTGACGTCCGGCGGGATCGGCGGGGCAGGGTTCTGCTCGACGAAATTCAACGGCGGGCGGAAGGGCGAGTCCAGCCGCAGCGGCGGCCCGCCCTGGTTCGCGTTCTGCGCCGAGAGCACCGCCGGCACGAGGAAGGGCAGGGCCGCCAGCGCGGCGAGGTGATGGGGACGCATGGCTCAACTCCTCCCTCACACGGCCACGATCCTGGCGGCGCATTTCTTGAAGTCGGTCTGCTTGCTGATCGGGTCGGTGGCGTCCAGCGTGCATTTGTTGATCAGCCGGGCGGAGTCGAACCACGGCACGAACACCACCCCGCGCGGCGGCTTGTTGCGCCCACGTGTCTCGACCCGCGTGATCATCTCGCCGCGGCGGGAGACCACCTTCACCTCCGATCCGCGGCGCAGGCCCCGTGCCTTGGCGTCGTCGGGGTGCATGAAGACCAGCGCCATCGGCATCGCCTTGTACAGTTCCGGCACCCGCATGGTCATCGACCCGCTGTGCCAATGCTCCAGCACGCGCCCCGTCACCAGCCACAGGTCGAACTCCCGGTCGGGCACCTCGGCCGGCGGCTCGTAGGGGAAGGCGAAGACATTCGCCTTGCCGTCGGGATTGCCGTAGAAGCGCACCTGCTCCCCCGCCTTCACGAACGGGTCGTGGCCCTCGCGGTAGCGCCAGCGCGTCTCCTTGCCGTCCACCACCGGCCAGCGCAGGCCGCGCACCTGATGATAGCGGTCGAAGGGCGCCAGATCGTGACCGTGCCCACGGCCGAAATCGGCATACTCCTCGAACAGCCCCTTCTGGACGTAAAAGCCGAAAGCCCGCGATTCGTCGTTGGCATAGTCGGGATCGATCTCCGACACCGGGAAGCGGTCCACCGTCCCGTTGCGGTACAGCACGTCGAACAGGGTCTTGCCGCGATAGGACGGGTTGGCGTCCAGCACCGCCGCCGGCCACACCTCGTCGGTGGTGAAGCGCTTGGAGAACTCCATCAGCTGCCACAGGTCCGACCGCGCCTCCCCCGGTGCGGTGACCAGCTGGTGCCAGAAATGGGTGCGGCGTTCGGCATTGCCGTAGGCGCCCTCCTTCTCCACCCACATCGCCGCCGGCAGGATCAGGTCGGCGGCGGACGCGGTGACGGTGGGGTAGGCGTCCGACACCACGATGAAATTGTCGGGGTTGCGGTAGCCGGGATAGGTCTCGTTGCCGCTGTTGGGCGCCGCCTGGAGGTTGTTGTTCACCATGATCCAGTAGGCGTTCAGCTTGCCGTCCTTCAGCATGCGGTCCTGCTGGACGGCGTGATAGCCGATCTTGGCCGGCAGCAGATCCTTGGGCAGCTTCCACGCCTCCTCGGTGTGGGCGCGGTGGGTCGGGTTGGTCACCTGCATGTCGGCGGGCAGCCGGTGGGCGAAGGTGCCGACCTCGCGCGCCGTGCCGCAGGCCGACGGCTGCCCGGTCAGCGAGAAGGGGCCGTTGCCCGGTTCGGAGATTTTTCCGGTCAGCAAATGGATGTTGTAGGCCATGTGGTTGGCCCAGACGCCGCGGACATGCTGGTTGAACCCCATGGTCCACAGCGACATCACCTTGACCTTCGGATCGGCATACAGCTCGGCCAACGCCTCCAGCCGCTCCTTCGGCACGCCGGTCAGCTCCGCCGTATAGTCCAGCGTGTAGGTGCTGACGAATTTGGCGAAGGCGTCGAAGTCGATGGGCTTGGAATCGGTGGGGTCCTTGGCGTTGGCCGCCCGCACCTCCAGCACGCTTTCCGGCCGCAGCCCATAGCCGATGTCCGTCTGGCCGAGCCGGAAGTTGCAGTGCTTCTCGACGAACTCCCGGTTCACCCGGCCGGTCTGGATGATGTGGTTGGCGATGTAATTCAGGATCGCCAGATCGGTGCCCGGCGTGAAGATCATCGGGATGTCGGCCAGTTCGAAGCTGCGATGCTCGAAGGTCGACAGCACCGCCACCTTCACATGGTTGTGGGCCAGCCGGCGGTCGGTGATGCGGGTCCACAGGATGGGGTGCATCTCCGCCATGTTGGAGCCCCACAGCACGAAGGCGTCGGCATTCTCGAAATCGTCGTAGCAGCCCATCGGCTCGTCCATGCCGAAGGTGCGGATGAAGGCGACGGCGGCCGACGCCATGCAGTGGCGGGCATTGGGGTCGAGGTTGTTGGTGCGGAAGCCGCCGCGCATCAGCTTGGACGCCGCATAGCCCTCCCAGATCGTCCATTGGCCGGAGCCGAACATGCCGACGGCGTCGGGCCCCTTCTCCTTGATGACCCGCTTCCACTGGCGCGCCATCTCGTCGAAGGCGCGGTCCCAGGACACCGGCTGGAACTCGCCCTCCTTGTGGTACTGCCCGTCGCGCATGCGCAGCAGCGGCTGGGTCAGCCGGTCCTGCCCATAGAGGATCTTGGACAGGAAATAGCCCTTCACGCAGTTCAGCCCGCGGTTCACCTCGGCCTGCATGTCGCCATGGGTGGCGACGACGCGGTTGTCCTTGGTCGCGACCATCACGCCGCAGCCGGTGCCGCAGAAGCGGCAGGGCGCCTTCGACCATTTCAGCGTGGCGTCCTCCCCCGCCACCAGGGAACTCTGCGCTGCGGCCGGCAAACTGAGGCCCCCGGCAGCCGCGGCGGCGGCCACCGCCTGTGCCTTGATGAAGTCGCGACGGTCCAACATGGGCGTCCCCCCTCTTCTTCTGGTGTCCGGAACCGGCTGGCGGGGCAGGGCGGGGCGGTGTCAGGCCTCGACGGCCCCCGCCCGGTCGATGTGATGAAAGACCATGACGGCGGAGAACACGCCCTCCAGCAGATGCAGCGCGGTCATCCGGTCGGCGATCCAGCCCTCGTGCGGCCCTTCGACGGTGACCACCATCTTGCCGGGCTGCTCGATGTGAAGCTCGGTGCCGGGCATGGCCGCGATGACGGCGCGCACCGCCGCCTGCCGCTCCGGCCGCACATGCAGCAGCAGCGAGGCGAGATGCCGTTCGCCCGCCGTCCCCGCTCCGGTGATGTCATCTCCGGGGATGTCAGCGCGCGGCATGGGCTGGGCTCCCAATCTTTTGAGGGGCGGTTTTGTGAGGGTCGCTCTGGCGGATGAGGGTGACGGCCCCGGACGGGCAGGCGGCGACGCAGGCGCCGCAGCCGGTGCAGGCCGCATCGTCGATCCGGGCATGGGCGGCCCCGCCCGGCGCCGGCTGGAAGCGGATCGCCCCTTCCGGGCAGGCATCCTGGCAGCTCCGGCACACCACCCGCTGCACCGCGAGGCAGGAGGGCGCTACGGCGGGGCGCAAGGCCCAGGGCGGCATCGTCCGGTCGAAGATCGGCTCGGCGCAGGCCTCGGCGCAGGCGCCGCAGAAGCTGCACTCGCCACGGGCGAAATCGACCTCGGGATAGCCGCCGTCGCCCGCCCGCAGGATCGCCTCCGGGCAGGCCTCGGCACAGGCGCCGCAGCGGATACAGAGCGATGTGAAATAATCGGGACGCGACCAGGGGGGATGGATGGGCGGCGGCCCGGCCAACGGCCGCCCGCGCAGAAGGCTCCGCCTGTCGCGGTTTACGGCCTCCCTGTCTAAGCCATCCTCGGCCATCGGGCAGCTCTCCTCAGACCGGCGGCGGACCGGGCGGGCCCAGGATCAGCTGCGACATCCACACGACGAAGCCATAGCCGCCGACCACCGCGACCGACAGAACCGGCCAGATGAACACCGCCAGCAGCAGGAACATGGCGAGCTCGCGCCGACGGGTTCCGCGATCCACCGGCGGACGCGGGCCGTCAGGACGGGAGGCATCGAAACTGCGGGCTGCGCTGGATTGTCGGGCTGCGCTCATGGAATGCGGCCTTCTGCTCGATCTCAGGCTGACAGGTCCAACCACGAATTGCCGGGATCGTTTCGCAGAAACACCTGTCCCTGAGGAGTTATGCCATCGGAGGAATAGCGCCGGGCCACCGCCTTCTTTCCCCCAATGGTTGTTGATCTGGCGCAATTCGCACGAACCTCCCCCGTCGCACTTGACCGCGGTCAAGAACTCCCCCGCCGCCAAGCGCTTTCATGCCCTCCGAGACACCAATGCAGACACCGCCGCAAGGTGGCGAAAGCCGGAGGATGGCCGTCGTGAGGTTCAGGCGCGTACAACGTTGGGTGGGATCGGCGCTCGTCGCCGTCCTGCTGCTGCTGACCGGGATCGCCACGGCTGAGGCCGCCGACAGCGGCCGGCTGCTGCCCTATCTGGCGAAGCTGCAACCCTCCGACCTCGTTCCCGGCGCCGACCGTTTCGGCCAGCCCACCCCGAACACCCCCACCGTTCCCGTCTACAAGGGCGCTGCGGTGGTGGGCCACGCCTATCTGACCTCCGACTTCGTCAACACCACCGGCTATTCCGGCCGCCCCATCGACGTGGTCGTCGGGCTGACGGCGGACGGCACGGTGACCGGCGCCCGGCTGATGGACCATCACGAGCCCATCGTGCTGATCGGCATCCCGCCGGCCCGCATCAATGGCTTCATCGACGGCTATGTCGGCAAGAACGTGCTGGCGCTCGCCACCCAGAGCGCCGCCAGCCCGCCGGTCGACATCGTATCGGGCGCCACGGTGACGGTGATGGTGATCGGCGATTCCATCATCCGCTCCGGCAAGAAGGTGATGCAAAGCCTGGGGAAGGCCGGGCCGGACACAGCACCGACCATCGTCAAGTCGGTCGACCTGTCGAAGATGGCGGTGGAGGACTGGACGACCTTGGTCGGCGACGGTTCGGTCCGCCGCCTGACCCTGACGGTGGGGGAGGTGAACGCCGCCTTCGAGAAGACCGGCAGGAGCGAAGCCATCGCCCGCGCCGAGGCCGGCAGCCCCGACGAGACCTTCATCGACCTCTACGCCGCCTTGGTGTCGATCCCGTCCATCGGCCGCTCGCTGCTGGGCGATGCCGAGTACGAGACCCTGACCCGGCGGCTGAAGCCCGGCCAGCAGGCGGTGTGGGTGGCGGGGCAGGGGCGCTATTCCTTCAAGGGATCGGGCTATGTCCGCGGCGGCATCTTCGACCGTGTCGAGATGATCCAGCATGAGGGCTCGATCCGCTTCCGCGACAAGATGCACAAGCGCCTGGGCAGCATCGCCGCCGCCGGTGCCCCCGATTTCCCGGAAATCGGCCTGTTCGTCCTGCCGGAAGGCACCGAGTTCAACCCGGCCGAGCCCTGGCGTCTCCAGCTTCTGGTCCAGCGCGCCATCGCGGCACTCGACAAGGTGTTCGTCACCTTCGATCTCGGCTACCAGCCGCCCGACAAATACCTGAAGACCGAACAGCCGGTTCCCACCGCCGCCCAGTCTCCCGACCCGTCCGCCAGCCACAGCCCGGCCATCCAGGCCGCCGGTGCCGAGGCTGCGGAGGAGGCCGCCGAGGTTCCGCTGTGGCAGCGCATCTGGCAGAACCGCCGGCTCGACGTCGCCATGCTGGCCTCCGCCATCCTGCTGCTGACCGGCATCTTCTTCTTCCAGGACCAGCTGACCAAACGCCCGAAGCTGTACGAGCGCGTCCGCACCGCCTATCTGGTCTTCACCCTGGTCTGGCTCGGCTGGTACGCCACGGCCCAGCTGTCGGTGGTCAATATCCTGACCTTCGCCAACGCGCTGCGCACCGACTTCCGCTGGGACTATTTCATGATGGACCCGCTGGTGTTCATCCTGTGGTTCTCGGTGGCGGCGTCGCTGCTGTTCTGGGGCCGGGGCGCCTTCTGCGGCTGGCTCTGCCCGTTCGGCGCGCTCCAGGAGCTGGCGTCGAAGGCGGCCAAAAGGATCGGCATCCGCCAGATCACCGTCCCCTTCGCCCTGCACCAGCGGCTGTGGCCGATCAAGTACATCGTCTTCCTGCTGTTGTTCGGCGTGTCGCTGCAATCGCTGGGCACGGCGGAGAAGGCGGCGGAGATCGAGCCGTTCAAGACCGCCATCATCCTGCATTTCATCCGCGACTGGTGGTTCGTCGCCTTCGCCGTGGCGCTGCTGGCGGCCGGGCTGGTGATCGAACGCTTCTTCTGCCGCTATCTCTGCCCGCTGGGTGCTGCACTGGCGATCCCCGGCCGGCTGCGGATGTTCGACTGGCTGCGCCGCTACAAGGAATGCGGCAGCCCGTGCCAGCGTTGCGGCAACGAATGCCCGGTGCAGGCCATCCACCCCGACGGCTCGATCAACCCCAACGAATGCATCCAGTGCCTGCACTGCCAGATGCTCTACCACCACGACCACAAATGCCCGGTCATGATCCAGAAGCGGCAGAAGCGCGAGAAGTGGCAGGCCGCCGAGGCCAAGCTGGCCGCCGAAAAAGAGGCAGCCGCCCGCAGCGCCCCGGCCCGCAGCACGGTGGCGACCGCCGACCCGGCCACCGGCCGGCTGACGATCCGGCCGCACGGATCCTGACCCTCATCCCCTCCACCCCGATAACGGGACCCGGTCGCAACGGGCCCCATGACACCCCCGCAAGCCGGGGGCAGCGAAGGAGCAGACCATGTCGAGCGAGACCAACAACAGCGCAGGCGTCAACCGCCGTGCGCTACTGGGCGGAACGGCGAAGGCGGCGGCCCTTGCCGGCCTCGGCGGTGCCGTGGGCGGAGCGACCGCCGGCGGCATCGCCGGCAGCGCCCTGTTCGGCGCCGGCGAGGCCCTGGCGGCGAACGCCCAGGCCGGCCACCTCAACGCCGAAGTGAAGCCGGGCGACCTCGACGAATATTACGCCTTCCATTCCGGCGGGCATTCCGGCGAAGTCCGCATCCTCGGCCTGCCGTCGATGCGCGAGCTGATGCGGATTCCGGTCTTCAACCGCTGCTCCGCCACCGGCTGGGGCATGACCAACGAGAGCCGGAAGATCCTGACCGAGCATATGCTGCCGGAAACGAAGAAGTTTCTGGAGACGCGCGGCGGCATCTATCTGAACGGCGACGCCCACCACCCGCACATGTCCTTCACCGACGGCACCTATGACGGCCGTTACATCTTCATCAACGACAAGGCCAACACCCGTGTCGCGCGCATCCGCTGCGACATCATGAAGACCGACACCATCATCGAGATCCCCAACGCCGCCGCCATCCACGGTCTGCGTCCGCAGCGCTACCCGCGCACCGGCTATGTCTTCGCCAACGGCGAACAGCGCGTGCCGACCCCGAACGACGGCCGCGACCTGACCGCCACCAAAGCCTACAAGTCGCACTTCACCGCCATCGACGGCGACACGATGAAGATCGCGTGGCAGGTCTGGGTCGACGGCAACCTCGACAACACCGACGCCGACTATCAGGGCAAATACGCCTTCTCCACCTGCTACGATTCCGAAGAGGGCGTCACCGCGGCGGAGATGACCAGCGGCGAGCAGGATTGGGTCGTCGTCTTCAACCTGAAGCGCATCGACGAGGCGGTGAAGGCCGGCAAGATCCAGGCGGTGAACGGCGTGCCGGTGGTCGATGGCCGCCATGGCAGCCCCTACACCCGCTACATCCCGGTGCCGGCCAACCCGCACGGCATCAATGCGGCTCCCGACGGCATCCACGTCACCGTCAACGGCAAGCTGTCGCCGACCGTCACCGTCTTCGACGTGCGCCTGCTCGACGATCTGTTCGACGACAAGATCAAGCCGCGCGACGTGGTGGTCGCCGAACCGCAGCTCGGCCTCGGCCCGCTCCACACCGCCTATGACGGCCGCGGCAACGCCTACACCACCCTGTTCCTCGACAGCCAGCTGGTGAAGTGGAACATCGACAAGGCGCGGCGGGCCTTCAAGGGCGAGAAAATCGACCCGATCGTCCAGAAGCTGGACGTCCAGTACCAGCCCGGCCACAACCACAGCTCGATGGGCGAGACCAAGGAGGCCGACGGCAAGTGGCTGGTGTCGCTGAACAAGTTCTCCAAGGACCGCTTCCTCAACGTCGGCCCGCTGAAGCCGGAGAACGACCAGCTGATCGACATCTCCGGCGACGAGATGAAGCTGGTGCATGACGGCCCCACCTTCGCCGAGCCGCACGACACGCTGATCGTCCACCGCTCCAAGGTGAACCCGCGCTCGGTCTACGACCGCAACGACCCGCTGTGGGAAGAGGCGCGCCAGCAGGCCAAGAAGGACGGCGTGGTGCTGGAGGATGACGCCAAGGTCATCCGCGACGGCAAGAAGGTCCGCGTCTACATGTGGCAGCGCGCCCCGGCCTTCGGTCTGGAGGACTTCACGGTCCGCCAAGGCGACGAGGTCACCGTCTATGTCACCAACATGGACGACATCGACGACCTGACCCACGGCTTCAGCATCACCAACTACGGCGTCTGCATGGAGGTCGGCCCGCAGGCGACCGCGTCGGTGACCTTCACCGCCGACCGGGCTGGCGTCTACTGGTACTACTGCCAGTGGTTCTGCCACGCCCTGCACATGGAGATGGCCGGCCGCATGATCGTCGAGCCGTCCTCGACCTGATCGCCTGAGTTCTCCCTCTCCCGCCCCGGGAGAGGGAAGGGGCCCATGGCATCGCCATGGGAAGGGTGAGGGGTAGTGCAAGGAACCATGCGCCGCCGGCTCCTTGGATCACCCCTCACCCTCCCGCCTGCGGCGGGTCCCTCCCTCTCCCGGGACGGGAGAGGGGATCAATCCCCACCAACGGACGCCCCATGTTCCTCCGCACCGCGACACTCCTCGCCGCCGCCCTCGCCCTGCCGGCCCCGGCGCTCGCCGCCACGGCGACGGTCGCCCCCGGCGGGCTGGAGGCGGCGCTGGCGTCCGCGGCGCCAGGAGACACGCTGGTGCTGGCTGCCGGCGTCCATCCCGGCCCGCTGACCGTCCGCACGCCGGTCACCCTGACCGGAGAGCCGGGCGCCGTCATCGACGGGCAGGGCAGCGGCAGCACGCTCACCATCCTCGCGCCCAACGTCACGCTGCGGCATCTGGAAATCCGCAATTCCGGCCTCAGCCTGATCGACCAGAATGCCGGAATCTTCCTCGGCAAGGAGGCCCGCGGCGCGGTGGTCGAACACAACCGCCTGCGCGACAATCTGATCGGCATCTACATCTGGGGTGCGGCCGACAGCCTGGTCCGCCGCAACGACATCGTCGGCCGCACCGACCTGCGGGTGTCGGAACGCGGCAACGGCATCCAGCTGTGGAACGCGCCGGGCACCCGCGTGCTCGACAACAGCGTGCGTGAGGGGCGCGACGGGCTGTTCACCACCTCGTCCCGCAAGAACGTCTTCTCCGGCAACCGGTTCGAGCATGTCCGGTTCGCCGTCCACTACATGTATACCAACGATTCCGAACTGACCGACAACGTCTCCATCGCCAACAATGTCGGCTATGCGGTGATGTTCTCCAACAACCTGCTGATCCGCAACAACCGCTCCAGGGCGGACCGCGAACACGGGCTGATGCTGAACAACGCCAACAGCTCGCGCATCGAGGGCAACGTGATCGAAGGCCGTTTCGCCGGTGCGCTGTCCGACGCCGGCGAGGCGCTGCCCGACAGCGACATCCCGCGCGACAGCGAGGCGATGAGCGACCGGCTGCGCAGCGGCACCTGGAAATGCGTCTTCATCTACAACGCCAACAAGAACCGCTTCACCGGCAACCGCTTCGACGGCTGCGAGATCGGCGTCCATTTCACCGCCGGGTCGGAGCGCAACAGCCTGACCGGCAACGCCTTCATCGGCAACCGCACCCAGGTCAAATATGTCGGCACCCGCTATCTCGACTGGTCGGAGAATGGGCGCGGCAACTACTGGTCGGACAATGCCGCCTTCGACCTGAACGGCGACGGCATCTCCGACGAGCCCTATCGCCCCAACGACGTGGTCGACCGGGTGATGTGGGAGTACCCGGCGGCCAAGCTGCTGATGAACAGCCCCGGCGTCCAGGTGATCCGCTGGGCACAGAAGCAGTTCCCGGCCCTGCACCCCGGCGGCGTGATCGACAGCGCGCCTTTGATGACGCCGCCTCCCATGCCGACCCCGCCACAGACTGCCGAAAGGAACCAGCCATGACCGACTTCACCGCAGAGGTGCAGGGCGTCACCAAGCGCTACGGCGAGACCGAGGCGGTGCGCGGCGTGGACCTGACGCTGGCGCCCGGCGAATGCGTGGCGATGGTCGGCCACAACGGCGCCGGCAAAAGCTCGCTGATCAAGCTGATGCTCGGCCTGACCACCCCGACGGAGGGCCGCATCCGCGTGCTGGGCGGCGACCCGGCCAGCGCCGCCTGTTCCCCCATCCGCCGCCGGATCGGCTTCCTGCCGGAGAATGTCGCCTTCCATCCCAGCATGACCGGGCGGGAGACGTTGGACTTCTACGCCCGGCTGAAGGGCGCGCCCTGCCGCGACAACGACGCGCTGTTCGAAAAGGTCGGGCTGGAGCCCGCCGCCATCCGACGCCGCGTCTCGACCTACTCCAAGGGCATGCGCCAGCGCCTGGCCCTGGCCCAGGCCCTGCTCGGCGGCCCAAAGCTGCTGTTCCTCGACGAGCCGACCACCGGCCTCGACCCGGCCCTGCGCCAGAGCTTCTACGCCATCGTGGCGGAGCTGCGCGACCGCGGCACCACCATCCTGCTGTGCAGCCACGCCCTGACCGAGCTGGAAGGGCAGGCCGACCGCGTGGTGGTGATGAACCGCGGCCGCAAGGTCGCCGACGGCTCGCTCGCCACCCTGCGCAGCCTCGCGCAGCTGCCGGTGCGCATCCGCCTGACCCTGCCGACCGGCGAGATCGACACGCTGGCGGCCCGGGTGGGGGAGGGCGCCGCCCTGACCCGTCTGGCCGGCGGCGTGGTCGAGCTGGCCTGCGCCAACGACGACAAGGTCGGTCTGGTCCGCCGCATCGCCTGCGACGGCTCCGCCGCCAACATCGCCGACATCGAGATCGTCCAGCCCAGCCTGGACGAGATGTACGCCCATTTCCTGCGCCGGGAGGCCGCCGAATGAACACGCTCCTGATCATCGCCGGCAAGGAACTGCGCGAGGCAACGCGCAACCGCTGGGTCGTCGCCACCACCCTGCTGATGGCGGCGCTGGCCCTGACGCTCAGCTTCCTCGGCTCGGTCCCCACCGGCACGGTCGGCGTCGGCCCGGTGGAGGTCACCATCGTCAGCCTGTCGAGCCTGACCATCTTCCTCCTTCCCCTGATCGCCTTGCTGCTGTCCTTCGACGCGGTGGTGGGGGAGATCGACCGCGGCACCATGACCCTGCTGCTGTCCTACCCGGTGGCGCGCTGGCAGCTTCTGCTCGGCAAGTTCCTCGGCCATGCCGCGGTGATCGCGCTGGCGACGGTGGTCGGCTACGGCGCCGCCGGGGTGGCGCTCGCCATGGGCGGCACCGCCATCGGGACCGACAGCTGGCGCGCCTTCGCCGCGATGATCGGCTCCAGCGTGATGCTGGGCGCCGCCTTCACCGCACTCGGCTATCTCGCCTCCACCATCGTCCGCGACCGCGGCACGGCGGCCGGCATCGCGGTGGCGGTGTGGCTGGGATTCGTCCTGCTCTACGACATGGCGCTGCTCGGCATCCTCGCCAGCGGCAGCGGCCTGGGGGTGGAGACGCTGAACTGGCTGCTGCTCGCCAACCCGGCCGACGCCTACCGCCTGTTCAACCTGACCGGCTTCAAGGGCGTCAGCGCATTCGCCGGCACCGCCGGCCTCGCCGCCCATGTCCAGCTTTCGGTCCCGCTGCTGCTGGCGGTGATGGCCGGCTGGATCGCCGCCCCGCTGGCGCTGGCCGCCGCCCTCTTTTCGAGGAAGCAGATCTGATGCGCACCCTTCCCATCCTGCGGACCGCCCTTCTCGCCGCCGCCCTGCTGGCACCGCTCGCCGCCTGCAAGCAGGAAAAGGCGGAGGTCGCCCCGCCGCCGCCCGCCATCCTGACCGCCGACGCCATCGGCCATTACTGCGGCATGAATCTCGCCGACCATTCCGGCCCCAAGGGCCAGATCCTGGTGAAGGGGCAGGAGCGGCCGATCTGGCTGTCCTCCGTCCGCGACACCTTCGCTTTCACCATGCTGCCGGAGGAGCCGAAGGAGATCGGCGCCATCTACGTCACCGACGTCGCCAAGGCCAAGGACCCCGCCGCCCCCGACATGACGGCCTGGGTGGAGGCGCGCAAGGCGTGGTACGTGCTGGGCAGCCGCTTGCGCGGCGGCATGGGCGAGACGGAACCCTATCCCTTCTCCGACAAGGCCGCCGCCGAGCGCTTCGCCGCGGCCAACGGCGGCACGGTCCTGCGCTTCGCCGACGTGCATGAGGACCAGATCCTCACCCCGCCCGCCGCCACCATGGCCGAGGGAGAGCAGTGATGCTGAACCGACGCCGTTTCCTCGCCATCGGCGCCGTCGCCGCCGGCCTGTCGCTTCTGCCGCACCGCCTGCTGCGGGCGGACGGGGTTCCCGTCCGGGTCTGGCGCGGCGTGGCGCTCGGCGCCGACGCCAGCCTGTCCATCGCCCACCCCGACCCGGCCGAGGCCGACCGCCTGATCGCGCTGAGCCTGGAGGAGGTGGAGCGGCTGGAGCGCGTCTTCAGCCTCTACCGCCCCGACTCCGCGCTGCGCCGCCTGAATCGCGACGGCCGGCTGGACGACCCGCCCGCCGACCTCGTCCGCCTGCTGTCGGAGGCCGCCGCCTTCGGCCGCGCCACCGGCGGCGCCTTCGATCCCACGGTGCAGCCCCTGTGGCAGCTCTATGCCGGCCATTTCGAGCGCGCGAACGCCGACCCCGCCGGCCCGCCGGAGAGTGCCGTGCGCGCCGCCCGTGCGCTGGTCGATGTCCGCGCCCTGCGGGTGGAGCCCGACCGCATCGCCTTCGCCGCCGGGGGCATGGCGGTGACGCTGAACGGCATCGCCCAGGGCTATGTCACCGACCGCGTGACCGAGCGGCTGAAAGCGCAAGGCATCGGCAACGTCCTCGTCGACATGGGCGAGTTGCGGGCGCTGGGCCATCACCCCTCGGGCCGCCCCTGGACCGTCGGCCTCGCCGATCCCAAGAATGCGGAGCACAGCACGGAGACCGTCGACTTGACCGACGGCGCGATGGCGACCTCGGGCGGCTACGGCACGCAGTTCGACGCCGCCGGCCGCTTCACCCACCTGTTCGACCCGGCGAACGGGGCCTGCGCCGCCCAATGGCTGGCGGTCACCGTGCAGGCACCGGACGCCACGACGGCCGACGCCCTGTCGACCGCCCTGTCGGTGGTGCCGGCGGAGCGGGCTCCGGCCATCCTGGCCGCATATCCCGGCGTCACCGCCCGCTTCACCCACCCCGACGGCCGCATCCTGCGGCTGCCCGCCTGAAGGACGGGGACGAGGCCGTGACAGTCCCCTCTCCCCCCCGGGGAGAGGGTTAGGGTGAGGGGGGAGCGTCGCAGGGTTTCCACGAAGGTCCCACCACGCATCCCCCTCACCCCCGACTGGAGAACCCCTCACGCCACCCGCCGCGCCCCCGCGGTGTCGTGGTAGAAGCCGTTGACCAGCGGCGCGTCGATCAGCCCGCCCAGCTCGGCGGCGGCCTCCGCCCCGTCGCGCCGCCCGTCCAGCACCGCCCGGAACGCCTCGGCGACCCGCACCATGTCCATCGCCTGCGGCGACAGGCGGAAGCGGTCCACCCCCATCGCCACCAGCGCCGGCATCTCCGCCGCCAGGCACAGGCAGCCGTGCGACATCGTCTGCGTGCCGTTGACGGTCAGGAAGGGCTGGCCGTCCATCGTCGTCACCGGCATGCCGTCCGGGTCGTTGCCGCAGACGAACTGGCAGCCGTCCTTGTGCAGCCCATGGGCGCGCGCGTGATAGCAGCGGGCCGAGATGGCGAGCGGCGCCCGTCCCCAGACCTGCACCTCGGTCTCGATCCCCAGCTCCCGCCCGGCCTTCGCCAGCACGGCGACGGTGGCCGCCGGCAGTTCCGCCGGCAGCGACACCGCCACCGCGCCGCGCCCGGCCATCCAGCCCAGCGTCGCCTCGTTGTAGACGTTGATCGTCGGCCCGACCGCATGGGGCCGCCCGGCCAGCAGGGCCAGCGCCCCCATGTCGTTCGCCTCGATAAGGCCGCCTTCCGGCAACCCGGCATCCGACCCCACCAGATCGCGCATCGCCGACCGCTCGCGCTCGCTGCCGACCAGGATCGGGCTGGCGAGCCACACCGTCTTGCCGGCGGCGCTCAGCCGTTCGATCACCTCGCCCATCGCCTCGGCGAAGAAGGGCGCCCGCTTGAAGCAGACGATCTCGCCGACGATCACGGTGTCCACCGGCGCCTCGTCGGCGATGCGGGCGTAGAAGTCGCGCCAGCGGTCGACCGGCCAGTTGAACAGCACCGGCCCCAAAGTGAGTGACGCAGTCATTCCGAAAAACCCCTTATCGCCACGCGCGGGTGTAAGCGCCGGTGGTCTGGGTCCCGCCCTCGACCATCGCCTGCAAATCGATGTGCGGCACCGGCCGGCCGGCGGCGAAGGTTTCCAGCGCCTCGCGATAGGCGCGGACCACCGCGGCGATATAGGCCTTGCCGCGCTGCCGCCCCTCGATCTTCAGCGCCCGCACGCCGGCCGCCTTCAGCTCCGGCAGCAAATCCATGGCATTCAGGCTGGTCGGCTCCTCGAACAGGTAGGCCGGCCCGTCGCCAGCGACAAAGCGGCCCTTGCACAGCGTCGGATAGCCGGCCTGCTCGCCCTCGCCGAACACATTGATGGTGAAGCCGCCCAGCGTCGAGGCCAGCGCACCGCCCCGCTGCTCGTAGCGGACATGGTTGGCCGGCGAACAGACGCCCTGCTTGTTGGGCGACAGGCCGGTGGCGTAGGAGGACAGCGAACAACGCCCCTCCGCCATCGGGCAGAGGCCGCCGAAGACGAACACCTCGGTCTCGATGTCGATCTCGGCGTTCAGCCTGGCGATTTCCGGCACCGTCAGCACGCGCGGCAACACGACCCGGCGCACGCCGAAGGCCTCGCGGTACAGCCGGATCGCCTCGACATTGGCGGCCGACGCCTGGACCGACAGATGCAGCCGCAGGTCGGGATGGCGCTTCGCGGCATAGGCCAGCAGCCCCGGATCGGCCATGATGACGGCATCCACCTTCAGCCGCGCCGCATCGTCCACCGCCTTCTGCCAGGGGCCGAGATTGCCCGCCTGCGGATAGGTGTTGATGGCGACATAGACCTCGACGCGGCGCGCATGGGCGTAATCCACCGCGTCGGCGACATCCTGCCGGGTGAAGTTCAGGCCCGGAAAATTGCGGGCGTTGGTCTCGTCGCGGAAGCCGAGATAGACGGCATCGGCCCCGGCATCGACGGCGGCGCGCAAGGCGGCCGGCGTCCCCGCCGGGCAGATCAGCTCGAAATTGTCCATGATCCCCTACGCCCCCGTTCCCGGCAACGTCCTGGGCGGAGTGCCCGCCGTCCCGGCGAGCCGTGCCTCCAGCCGCTCGATCCCGCGGCGCAGCGGCGGCGGCAGCAGCCAGCGCGCCGCGTCGATCCGGTCCAGCACCGGCCCGGCATTGCGCCGCAGCACCGGCAGGGCGCGGGCCAGCGGCCCGGCGATGGAGGCGGCATCGGCCACCAGATCCATCTCGTCCTCGCCGTCCAGCGTGTTGCGCAATGCCAGGATCAGCGCGGTGTCGCCGGAAATGCTCAGCTCGCGCCGGAAGAACAGCGCATCGCCGTCGATCCGCCCCTCCAGCAGGTCGAGCAGCTTGTCATAAGGCCCCCTGACTACGGCATCGGCCCCCGCCTCGCCCACACCGTCGGCGCCGCGCGGCAGGGCATGCAGCGACAGCTCGGGCCCGACGCGCATCAGCAGGGCGACCGGCGCGTCCACCGGCTCGATCAGCACGCGGGCGTCCGGCATCTCGCGCAGGGCCTCGAAGGCGCGCGGATGACGGTCGGCCAGCAGCCGCAGCAGCCGGGCGAGCAGCGCATCGCTGGCCCGCCGCCCCAGCCTGGGCACCAGCCCCAGCCCGGCCCGGCTCAATCCGGTCTCGAACCGGCGGGCACGCTCGCCGGCGGGGGAATGGGAAACGGAAACAGTCTGTGCGGCATCGGGATCGCGCATGGGCGGCTTCCCTCCTCATCGGTCATTCCGCCGCCCATGAAAGCCGGTAACCGCCTGACGTCATTGACCTCGGTCAAGTTCAAGCTAGAAAAAGCCCTTGGCGTCAGGCCGCGCTCGCCGGCACAGGAGCGGCCGCCCAAGGTCGTACAGCCGGCGCTCCTCCCGGCCGATGCGGTGTTTCAGCGCAGCGACCCGAAGGACCGCCGGGGCCTGCCGGGGCCTGCCGGGCATCCGCCACGCCTTCCATGGCTGTATGAATCTCAAGGGTGCATTGCATGCACATCTGTTGACATTGTAGGCGTCATCGGCGCATACAGTCTCATATTGTATGCATGAATTGCTTGGATTTCCCTCCGGGGACCAGGCGATGTCATCCGAACAGGAGTGGCCGCTTCTTCGCCACAGCCACGCCGACCCCGCCGCCTGCGCTTCCGCCCGCAGACAAGGACCCGCGCCCGACCCGACTGCCGTCGGTTTCCCCTGACGAGACACGGCGTCGTATCCTGGAGACGTTCACAATGTACGACTGGTTCCCTCTGGTCTTCTTCCCGTTCAAGATCATCGTGTTGGGCACGGGAATGTTCTTCGCCATCAAGTGGCATCACGACCGGGCGAAGGAAGAACAGGCGAAGAAGGACAACGAAGCCGGCAGGCGGTAAGCGCCCGCCGAGGCTGCCGGCCGCCGCTCGATCCGCGCTTCGAAACAGGCCGGGCTGTGGCCCCCCTCACAGCAGCGGAAGCCGGATGCGTCCAGGATCGCCCCATCGCCGCCGACCGTCCCCGGTCGATTGAACGGCACCGAGATGTCAGCCCTTTCGGACGGAGCGATCCCATGACCATCCTCTGCATCAGCGCCGCCACGTCGATCCTGAGCCTGGGCCTGCTGGCCGGGTTCGACCTCTGCATCGCTCCGCCGCCGAAAGCCGCCGGGGCAAGGGCCGCTGCATCCGCCCGCCGGCGGTCCGGCGAGGACATGATGGGCTGAAAGGGCGTGCGTCGAAGGCGATGGGACACTGTCCCTATTCGTTTCTGATCACCCTGCGGACGGCCTTGGTGATATCGGGGCGGCTCTTGCTCCTGACCCAGTTTCCGGCCTCGGTGCAGTCGTACCTGATGGCCTTCGCACGGACCTGGATGGCATGAGGAGCATTGACATCCACATCCACGGTTCTTCCCGTCTTTTTGTCCAGCACGGGCATCGTCATTTTTGTATTGCTGACGATCACCTTCATCTCTATCGCATGCACATACAGCTTCGCCAGTTCCGCCCGTTTATCCTTCTCCGTGACGGCCCGCGAAATGGCCTTCTCGACCTCGGATTTGTCGATATTGAAGAACTGGTTGGAAATAATCAGAAGCTCTTTCACCTTCAGCTCTACCGCACTGTGCCTCTTGTTCGTCGTTGCAGTAAGAGGCGTCAGGTTTTCGCTCACCCCCGGTCCACCCATGTTGTCGTTCAACAGATGGCCGGCGATCCACTTGACCTTCGGATGGTCTCTTCTCAAAGCGGTGATGCAGCGCGGGGCGTTTCTCTGTGGCCTGCTGCCGTAGTTGGAAGACGCAATGGCGCCGGGCCCCATGATCACATGCACGGATGTGCCACCGCCGCCGCCCGCCAGCTCCCTGCCCCATTTCGGGGCCATGAAATAGATTGGAACGGATGGAATCTGTACTCTGGCCATCGGAGACCCTCATTCTCGTGACTGACGGGTGAGCGCCCAGGCGGCGTCGCGTCGATTGACGAGGGCAATTCTAATCATACTTGCTTTTATAAGTTAATACTCGCGTCAAGGTTATCGAAAACAACCAATGCGTTTGCCGGCGTGGTCGGTTACGGCAGTTCGTCCGGGGAAAGGTCAGCGAACCGTCTCCAAACCGTCTTTGCGAAAAATATCCTCAAAAGAATAATTTCCTATAATCTTTCCGCGAATGCCTCCCTCAGTCGCGGAGTCCCGCCATGCCCCTCGATCCCCGCAGCTTCACCGCCGACAATTTCCCCCGCTGGGCCGAAGAGCCGCCGACCCCTGCCGAAGGCGCGCTGGTTCCCGGTTCGCAGTTCCATGAGGAGCAATGGATCATGGCCGCCGGCATGCTGGCGCGCGGCAACAGCTTCCTCCAGGTCTCGCGCGCCATGGGGTGCAGCCGCACCACGCTGTGGCGGGCCTATTACGGCTCCAAGGATTTTCGTCACAGGGTCTGGTGGGAGCGGCAGGCGCTGAACCGCGAGGCCGAACTGCGGCTGTCCTCGCTGCGGGTGCTGGTGGCCGAGCAGATCGAGCGGCTGGTCACGTCAGGGGATCCCGCCACCGTGCGCTGGCTGGCCGAGCGGCTCGGCCTCATCCCCGGTCTCGGGACCGCCCGCGCCGCCTCGCGGGACATGATGGAAGAGCCGCGGGCGCCCCGCCCGGACGACCCACCCGCCGTCATCGTCCCCGAACTGGATGACGACGACATCCCCGGCGCCCTGCGCGAGCGCCATCCGCCCAGCCCGAAGCTGGTCGCCGCCGTGCTGGCCCAGCCGGAGGCGGCGGGGCCGAAGGGCGTCTTCCCCTATACGCTCAACCGGTATGAGGAGTATCCCAACCTCAACCCCGGCCCGGTCGGCCGCCGCGCCGCCGGTGCCTTCGGCCCGCGGTAGAGGGGGGCGATGGAACATCCGCCGGAAAACGTTCCACGCCGTTCCATGCTTGCGGTCCATGCCTGTCTCTTCAGCCGCACATGCCGCCGCAGCAGGACCCGTTGCGCCGGGCCAGCAGCCGCTCATAGGCGATGCCGACCACGCCGGCCGGCGGGATCACGCCCTGCAACAGCGCCAGCACGTCCCCCTCCGGCGTTCCGGGCGGGACATCCGTCACCTCGCAGACCGAGCCGCCGCTGCCGTCCGGACCCAGCCGCGCATCGCCGGCCACCACCGTCACGTCACCGTTGCGGTCGATGCTGACGCGCAGGCTGGCCGCCGCCGCCCCCTCGGGCCGGGAAATGCGGACCTGCCAGACCTCGGGGCCCTGTTGCAGATACTCCCAGGAGAAGCTGGCGCCGAACAGGCTGAGCAGCTGGTGGTGCAGCGGGCGCGGGTCATGGTCGTTGACCAGCGAGAAACCGTCGCCGGGCGTCAGATCCTGCACCGACGCGAAGATCAGCTGGTGGCGCTGGTAGGGCGGGATGGCGCGGAGATCGAGAACCGGTTCGGCCTGGGCGGCGGGCGCGGTGGGCGCAATGGGGGAGGTCATGGTCGGCATCGTCGTCCGTCTGGTCTGTGGGGGAGCGGCAGGATCGCCATGTCCCCCTGTAGCCCGGATCGCCGCCCCCTTCTTTGCTCCAGCACAAACCCCGGAACGGGTCGGGCGCTCAGCCGGTCCGGCACCCGCTCGCCGTCACTCCCGCTCGGCGAGCGGCGGCACGAGAGGCAGATCCTCGGCGATGGCGACCAGCGCGTGGGGCTTGCGGATCACCACCTGCTGCCGGCCGCTCTCGACGATGCCCTGGCTTTCCCAGGCCGACAGGGTGCGGCTGACGGTGTGCAGCGTCGTGCCGGTCATCTCCGCCATATCCTGCCTGGACAGCGGGAAGTCGATCTCCACCCCGGCCTCCACCTGCCGCCCGGCGTGGCGCACCAGCCGCAGCAGGGCGTGGGCGATGCGGCGCTCCACCCGCTCCGTCGCCACCTCGCGCAGGCGGTTCTGCACTTCGCGCAGCCGCCCGCCGACGATCGACAGCGCGTTGCGGGCGATGGCAGGATGGCGGTCCATCAGCTCGGTCATCGCGGCGGCCGGCCAGGACAGCTCGACGCAATCGGCCACCGCGACGGCATCGGCCGGATAGAATCCGTCGGTGAAGATCGCCAGCGTGCCGAACATCTCGCCGGGGCCGATGAAGCGCATCACCACCTGCTGCCCGTCGGGGCCGGTCTGCACGATCTTCACCCGCCCGTCGATCAGCGCATGGCCGGCCGCCGCCGCTTCCCCCTGGCTGAAGACGGCGGTGCCGCGGACATGCAGCCGGGGCCGCGCCATCGCAACCGCCTCCCCCAGCGCATCGCCATCCAGCCCGGCGAACAGCGGCATGCCGCGCAGTATGGCGGGATCGGGGGGCGGGGGCATGGCGGTCGTCCTGGCGCGCTGGGCGGGATCGGGGGCGTGAAGGGCATCCATTCGTGCACGACTTTGTTGCGGCTCAAAGCGCGAAATCCGGCATGCCGCCAGAATGGCCGCAGCATCCCAGCGAAGGTCCCCGCCATGCCCACCCCCATCCCCAGCGCTGCCACCGGCGCCGTCACCAGCGCCCACCGGCCGATGTACCCGGCGGCGGCGCTCTATGCGGCGCTCGCCGTCCCGCTGTGGCTGGCGCAGGTCGGCGGCCTGCTGCCGGCGGGCTGGTCGCCGGCCGTTCATGCGCACGAGATGACGCTGGGCTATGCGCTGGCGGTGGTCGGCGGCTTCCTGATGACCCGGCTGTCGCGTCCGATGGTGGCGGCGGCCCTCCTGTCCTGGCTCGCCGGCCGGCTGGCCCTGCTGCTGGCGCTGCCGCCGCTGCTGGCCCTGCCGCTCTCTTTCGCCTATCCGCTGCTGCTGTTCGTCGTCGCCGGCCTGCCCTTCCTGCGCACCAGCCGCAGCGGCCACAACGCGGTGTTCGGCCCGCTGATCGGTGCCTTCCTCGGTGCCGAGGCGCTGTTCTGGACCGGGGAGCTGGGCCTTGTCCCCGGCAACGGCCGGCCCGTCGGCCTGCTGCTGATCGCCACGCTTCTGCTCACCATGGGCGGGCGCGTCATCCCCGCCGCCACCGCCGGGGCCCTGCGCCGCCAGGGCGTCACCCTCGCGCACCGGGTCCAGCCGAGGCTGGAGGCGATGGGCATCGCCGGGGCCGCCCTCTGCCTGCTGTCGGCCGCCACCGGCCTGCTGCCCCTCATCGGTGCCGCCGGGGCCGCGATGGCCGGGACGAGCGCGCTGCTGCGGCTCGCCCGCTGGAAGCCCCATCTGCTGCTGCGCCGGCCGGAGATCGCCAGCCTGCATCTGGGCTATCTCTGCCTCGGCGCCGGCTGGCTGCTGACCGCGGGCACGGCGCTGCTCGATCTGCCGCCCACCGCCGGCTGGCACATGCTGGGGGTCGGCGCGCTCGGCATCCTCGCCAGCACCATGACGATCCGCACCACCCTGCAACGCGAGGCGGAGCCGGAGCGTTTCCCGCCCGCCGCCAGCGTCGCCGTCGCGCTGATCGCCCTGGCGGCGATTCTGCGCGTGGCGGCCGTCTGCTGGCCGTCGATGACGCTGCTGACCGCCGCGGCGGTAGCCTGGACGCTCGGCCAGTTGCTGACGGCAGGGGTGTTGCTCACCCGGCCGCGGCGCTCACGCCGACGGCAGGACGCGTTGCAGGAAATCCAGGCCGAGCTGCGCACCGGCGGCGGTGATGGTGTGGGGAACGCCGCGCAGCAGATGCTCCTCCACCGCAAAGCCGGCGGAGCGGAAATGAGCGGCGGCGGCCTGCACCACGGCGGGCGGCATGATGCTGTCCGCCGCACCGCCGACCATCAGAACCGACGGTCGCCGTCCCCACCCGTCCGGTGTCGCAACCGGCGCCGCGATGCGGCCGGCGAAGGCGACGACCGCGCCGCAGCGCTCCGGATCGGTCATGGCGAGATGCAGCGCCATGATGCTGCCCTGGCTGAAGCCGACCAGCGCCACATCGGCGGCGGCGACGCCTGCCCGCTGCCGTTCGGCCTCGATCAGCTCAGCCAGCGCCGGCAGGGCGGCGGCGACGCGGGCGGGGCGGTTCTCCTCCGTCACGCCGGCGATGCTGAACCATTGATGCCCATTGCCCATGTCGAAGGGCTGCGGCGCGTCGGGTGCCACGAAGGCGGTGCCGGGCAGCGCCCCCCGCCAGGACTGGGCCAGCGGCATCAGGTCGGCGCCCGACGACCCGACGCCGTGCAGCAGGATGACCAGCCGCCGCGCCGCCGCCCCGGAGGCCGGGGCCAGACGCAGGATACCCTTGGAACCGTCTACGGTGCTGCTCATCGAAGCCACCCTTCCTGCCGTTGCCGTGTCACGCCCGCTGCCGGATGCCCTTGCCCGGCAGCCGGTCGCGGTCGTGGCTGCGCTCGAAATCCAGCGCCGGCCCCTTCGGCACGATCAGCGTCGGGTTGATCGCCGGGTTGGTGTAGTAGCCCGCCTTGATGTGGTCGATCTTCACCGTGTCGCGGATGCCCGGCCACTGGTACAGCTCGCGCAGATAGGCCGACAGGTTCGGATAATCCTCGATCCGCCGCAGGTTGCACTTGAAGGCGCCGTGATAGGCGGCGTCGAAGCGCACCAGCGTCACGAACAGGCGCCAGTCGGCCTCGGTCAGATGCTCCCCCGCCAGATAGCGGCTGGCCGACAGCCGCTCCTCCAGCCGGTCGAGCGTGGCGAACAGCGCGTCGAACGCCTCGTCGTAGCTGGCCTGCGACTTGGCGAAGCCGCAGCGGTACACGCCATTGTTGACGGTCGTGTAGACCAGCTCGTTCCAGCGGTCGATTTCCGGCCGCAGCGGCTCGGGATAGAGGTCCAGCCGGTTGCCGGTCAGCCCATCGAAGGCGCCGTTCAGGATGCGGATGATGTCCGCCGACTCGTTGTTGACGATGCGGCCTTCCTGCCGGTCCCATAGAACCGGCACCGACACCTTGCCGGTGTAGGTCGGGTCGCTCGCCGTATAGAGGCTGTAATGGTGGCGGAAGCGGCCGACGCGCGGACCGCCGTCCTGCTCCTCGCCATAGACCCAGCCATCCTCGCCCAGCACCGGCTCGGCGGCGGACATGCCGATCACCCCGTCCAGCCCCTTCAGCGCGCGGACGATCAGCGTGCGCGAGGCCCAGGGGCACAGATAGGAGACGTAGAGGTGATAGCGCCCGGCCATTGCCGGCAGGGTGGGGCGACCTTCGGAATCCGGCGCGCCGCCCGGCGTGATCCAGTCGCGGAAGCGGGTCGGCTCGCGGTGGAAGGCGCCGCCCTTGATCTCGCTGGCTGCGATGTCGCCCTTTTCCCAAACACCGTTCACAAGCTGCGGCATCGCGGTTCCTCCCGTTCATCCTGCACATATGCGAAGGGGCCGGCGAACCGGCCCCTCCTGCTCTGCAACAGTCGAAGACTGCCGGCGATCAGGACTTGACCGCTTCGACCTCGATCAGCAGCTGGATGTCGTCACCGATGGCCGGGGCGCCGTACTTCATGCCGAACTCGGTGCGCTTGACCGTGCCGCGGGCGGAGAAGCCGGCGGTCTCCAGCTTGCTGGCCGGGCTGACGCCATCCTTGTTGAAGGTGACGTCCAGCACGACCGGCTTGGTCACGCCCAGCATGGTCAGGTCGCCATGCAGCTTGCCGGTCTTGTCGCCGGTCTTCTCGATCTTCGTGCTCTTGAAGGTCATCTTCGGGAACTCCTTCGCATTGAAGAAGTCCGGCGACCGCAGGTGCTCGTCACGCTTGGCGTGGTTGGTGTCGACGCTGGTGGTGTCGATGGTGACGGTGACCGTGCTCTTCTCGACAGCGTCCTTGTCGAAGCTGACGTCGCCGCCGACCGTGTTGAATCGGCCGATCACGTTGGAGAAGCCGACATGGTTGACGATGAAGGCGACGGCCGTGTGCGCCGGGTCGATCTTGTAGGTGACCGGGGCGGCGAAGGCGGGGGAAACGGCGCCGACGGCGGTCGCGGCGAACAGGGCGGCGGCAAACAGGGTCTTCTTCATGAACGGAACTCCGGAAAACAGGATTGACTGATTGGGAAGGGGGATCAGTAGGGCGACGCTTCGCCGCCGCTCAGCGCGAAGGCCGCGCCGATGGCGACCAGCGCCGGAAGGACCGCGACCACCGTGACGGCGGCCGACGAGGCGGCGCGGCCGATCAGCCCGTCGCCCTGGGGGAGAAAGCGGCGGACATGGCCGGCGAACAATGCCGGCAGCGCCAGCAGCAGCACCGCGGCCTGGGTCTGGGTGAACAGGGCCAGCACGGCGGCCAGCAGGACGGCGATGCCGGTGGCGACCCGGCCCGACAGGCCCCAGCCATGGCGCTCCACCGGCCAGTTCCACAGCAGGAACCCGCCGGCCGACGCCGCCAACGCCAGCGCCATCTGAGCGATGGAGGCCGAGGAGCCGATCAGCGCGGTGCCGCCGACGGCCAGCGCCAGCGCCAGCAGCGTGGAAGCGGGTGCCATCGGGCTTTCGACCCCATGCGCCTGCGAACCGCGGGCAAAAGCGACCCACGCCGCCGTGCCGAGCAGGACGACGAGGCTGACGATCGCCGCCGCCGAGTCCAGCGCGGGCAGGGCGATCCACAGCAGCGACGCCGCCAGCCAGACCGCCAGCACCGCCGAAGCGATCCGGCCGCGGATCCCCGCCACGTCGGCGACCGCGCCGATCAGCAGCCCGGCGGCGGACGCCCAGAACAGCTTGCCCATGCTCGACGGCGGCGGCAGGGCCGGCAGGCCGATCACCATCGCGAAGACGACCAGGAAGCCGGCGGCGATGCCGGCCGCCGCCAGCGGGCGGCGCAGCAGGTGCAGCGCGCCGACCAGGATCAGGCCGACCAGCAGCGGCAGCACGCTGGATTGGACGAAGGGGTCTTGAAGCAGCTCGGACATGGGAGGAAGCCGGGTCTCGATAAGGTGGCGCAGGTTGCGCTTGGCCGGGACCCTAACCTGTGCTCTGGTAAGCGCAAATTCGGGAGTTTTGCAAAAAGCATCTGCAGGAATGAGCGGGAATAAATGCTAGGTAGCAGCAATTGGGATGATTTTCGCTATCTGCTGGCAGTGGCGCGGCATGGGTCGCTGTCGGCGGCGGCGCGTGTCCTCGGGGTGAACCACAGCACGGTCCTGCGCCGGGTGACGGCGCTGGAGCAGGCGATGGGCGCCCGCCTGTTCGACAAGCTGCCCGGCGGCTATGTGCTGACCGCGGCGGGCGACGAGATGCAGCGGGTGGCGCAGAAGATGGAGGAGGATCTGGCCGCCGCCAACCGCCTGCTGTCCGGCCGCGACACCCGGATCAGCGGCAGCCTGCGCGTGACCACCGTCGACATCCTGACGCTCTACGTCCTGCCGCGCCACATCGCCGCCTTCCGCCGCCGCCACCCCGACCTGCGGGTCGATCTGGTGGCGGCGGAGGCCTCGCTCAGCCTGACCCGGCGCGAGGCCGACGTGGCGATCCGCGCCACCACCAGCCCGCCGGAGAATCTGGTCGGCCGCGCGGTGTCCGGCCTCGCCTTCGCCGTCTATGGCGGTGCGGCCTATCTGGAAGAGGCGGGCACCGGCGGCGATCTCGACCGCCACCCCTGGGTCGGGCTGGACGAGTCCTTCGACCACACCAACCTCGCCGACTGGATGAAGCGGACGGTCCCGGCGGGCTCGGTCCGCTACCGGGTCAATTCGGTGGCGGGGTCGGTGGAGGCGGTGCGGGCCGGCATCGGGCTTGGCCTGCTGCCCTGCGGCGTGGTCGACCGCGACCCCGCCTTCCGCCGCATCGGCGACCCGGTGCCGGAGGCCGACGCCAAGCTCTGGCTGCTGACCCACGAGGATCTGCGCCACATGGGCCGCGTCCGCGCCTTCCTCGACTTCATGGCCGACGCCCTGACCCGCGACCGCGACCTGCTGGAAGGGCGCTGCCCGCTCCCCCTCTCCCCCCCGATATCCCCCTCACCCTAACCCTCTCCCCGGGGGGGAGAGGGGATTCTCCCGGTGTCACGTCCACGGGGTATCTGCATCCGTGCCGGCTGCCCCCGCCGCCGGGTGGACCATGTAAACTGCGGATCGTCGACGATCAGGTGCCGGTGGTCCGACAGCCGGTTGCGCTCCAGCCAGCCGACCGTCGCCTCCAGCTCCGACAGCGTCATTTCGGAGCGCGCCTTCTTCATCAGCCGCTTCAACACGGCGTTGTAGATGTGGTAGCCGGTCGGCCCCTCGGCGACGAGGTTGTTGTCCTCGTCCTCGATCACCTGGGCCGCGACCAGCTGGCCGATGCGCTGGCGCAGGTGATGCTCCGCCGCGCTCGGCGTCAGCGGCAACTCGCCCGGATCACGCGACTGCGCCCCGAAATCCGGTCCCGGCGCCACCACGGCGAAGCTCAGCGCCGTGGCGTTGGATTCCAGCGGGATGATCTCCGGCTCCCGCTCCGCCGACCGCTCGAAGGGAAGCTCCTGCTGCGGCCGGCGGGTCTTCACCATGGCGCGGGTGCCCTGCTGGGTCTCCACCATGGTGCGGAACTGCTCGAACAGCGCGTCGGAGGGGTGGTAGATCAGCGCCCGCTGCCGGTCGTAGGGGCCGCCATGCGGGTCCACCCGCGTCGCCCGCGCAATCGCCTGCTCCAGCCAGGGGCGGGAGCGGATGTGCGTCAGGCAGGCGACATGGGTGATCGACGGTGCGTCCAGCCCCTCGTACGCCATGGCGACGGACACCAGCACCGCCGGCTCCGGGCGCAGGCGGAAGGCTGCCACCACCTCCTGCGCATCGCGGCATTCGGAAATGGCGAGCCGCGCCATGCGCCCCGCCTGCGCCTTCGGCATCCAGCCTTGCAGCGTCTCAAGATAGAAGCGCGCCGTCCCCTGGTCGGGGGCGATCACCAGCAGCTTGCCCAGCCCCGCATCGTCGCGGCCCGCCGGCAGCTTCATCTCCGCCCGCCGCTTCGCCCGATGCTCCCGGCAGGAGCGGTAGGCCTCGCGCAGCATCGCCTGGGCGAAGCCGGTGCGCAGTGCGGTGAACAGGGCGTCGCGCGTGTTCTCCCCTGCCTTCGACAGGGACTCGACCCAGCGGTTGGTCCGCTCCGCATCCAGCCAGGAGGCCGTCCCGTCCATCGCCCCGAAGGTCACCGGCAGGATCGCCTTCTCCGCCAGCGCCTGCCGCCGCGAATATCCCACCACCGCCCAGCCCGGCGCCTTGAAATCGACCTCCCGCACCTTCCGCGTCCCCTGCGGCGCGCGGTAGGGCAGCCACAGGATCGGCCGGCCATCGGCGCGCTCCAGCGTCCCGCTCATCAGCAGACGGGCCGACGCATTCTCCAACAGCGGCAGGATCGACCGGCTCCAGGCGGTTTCCTCCTCCACCGCCGCCATGCGGTCGGTGTCGAACACCGCCGGCAGATGGTGCAGCTCATCCACCGCCAGCAGGTAGCGGTGGCGGCGGAACTCCTGCAGATGCAGGTCCGGCGCGGCGGCCACCGCCTGATAGGTGGTGACGTAGCCCTGCAAACCGCGGCAGAGGTCGCGCCCGTTCTCCGCGGCGCGCAGGGCAAGGCTGTGTCCCAACACCTCGCGCCAGCGCGGATCGACGAAGGCCTCCTCCGCCTGCTGGCGCAGGCTGTCGCGCGGCACGATCCAGCAGACCCGGTCGATCCGCCCGGCCTTGTGCAGCGCCGCCGCCATGATCACCGGCAGCAGCGATTTCCCCCCGCCGGGCGTCACCGCCGCCAGAACGTCGCGAACCTCCGTCTGCTGTTGGCCGATGGCGTCGGCGATGGCGCTGACCAGTTGCTGATGGGTTCTCAGCTGCGGCATTCCACCCTGCTGGCTGTGGCACGAGGGAGGAGCAAGCCTAAAGTGCCGGGAGTCCCCCGGTCTTGAGCGCAATCGTAGGTAACAAGCCGCAGGGGGAGTACTGCCGCCACCGGCCGGGGAGGGCGCTTCGCGTCGCCTAAACCTTATGAGCAGCTCGCCCTGCGGCAGTCTGATGTACGCACCTGAATTTCCGCATGCGCGAACTGGCCCATCACTGCACCCCCCGCCAAATGGCAGAGCTTGAGCCTGACCTCAAGATTTGAGTTGCGCACCTCAAATCGCAGGAATATGTTCGCGGCATGAACAATCATTCCAGCGACGGACCCCTGACCCTGCGCGACGTGGCGGCTGCGGCCGGCGTCAGCCTTGCGACCGCCGACCGGGTGGTCAATGGGCGGCCCGGCGTCAGCGACAAGACCGCGCGCAAGGTGCAGGACGCGGTGCAGCGGCTGGGCTTCCGCCCGCTGGCGGCGGCGGCGGAGCTGGCGCGGGCACGCTCCTGGCGCTTTGCCGTGATCCTGCCCGGCGGCGGCAACCGCTTCATGATGGACATCGCCGACACCATCCGCGCCCAGGCCGACTGGTTCCGCGCCCGCCGCATCGGGGTGGAGATCGTCGAGGCCGACGTGTTCGACGCCGACACGCTGGCGGAGCAGCTGGCCGCCCTGCCGGGCCGCTTCGACGGGGTGGCGCTGGTGGCGCTCGACCATCCGCGCATCCGCGCCGCCATCGACGATCTGGTCGAGGGCGGCATGGCGGTGGTGACGCTGGTGTCGGACGCCCCGTCGTCGCGGCGCCAGCATTATGTCGGCATCGACAACATCGCCGCCGGCCGCACCGCCGGATCGCTGGTCGGCCGCTTCCTCGGCCCGCCCCGAAATGGGGAAACAGGAGGCGCCATAGGCATCGTCACCGGCTCGGGCAGCCTGCGCGACCATGCCGAACGGCGCTTCGGCTTCGGGCAGGTGCTGGCGGAGGAATATCCCCACCTGACCTGCCTGACCCCGGTGGAAGGCCGCGACGATCCCGACCGCAACCGCGATCTGGTCCGCCGCATGCTGACCGACACGCCCGATCTGGTGGCGATCTACAACACCGGCGAGGGCTCGGTCGGCATCGGCGAGGCGTTGGCCGAGGCCGGGCTCGTCCGCAAGATCCTCTGCGTCGGGCACGAGCTGACGCCGGCCACCCGCCGCATGCTGCTGGACGGCAGCTTCGCCGCCCTGGTCGCCCAGGATCCGGGGCACGAGGTGCGCTCGATGGGCAGGGTGCTCCACGCTCTGGTCACCGGCCAGGAGATCGTCGCGGCGCAGGAACACATCAGGGTCCAGGTCATCCTGCGCGACAACCTGCCCTGACGGGCATCGAAACACGCCCGCCAGGGCATCGGAAAAGGTCGACAGTCATGTTTCTCGGGATCGACATCGGCACCTCGAGCGTCAAGGCGGTCCTGACCGACGCCGACGGGGCCGTCGCCGGCAGCGCGTCCCGCCCGTGCACCGTCTCGCGCCCGCATCCCCTGTGGTCGGAGCAGGAGCCGGAGGACTGGGTCGCCGCCGCCGTCGCCGCGGTGGACGAGCTGGCGGACCGCCAGCCGGACGCGCTCGCCGGCGTGCTCGGCATCGGCTTCTCCGGCCAGATGCATGGCGCGGTGCTGCTGGGCGCCGACAACCGGGTGCTGCGTCCCGCCATTCTGTGGAACGACGGCCGCTCGCACCGCCAGTGCGCCACGCTGGAGGAAACCCTCCCCACGCTGCGCACCATCAGCGGCAACATCGCCATGCCCGGCTTCACCGCGCCCAAGCTGCTGTGGGTGGCGGAGGAGGAGCCGGAGGTCTTCGCGGCGCTGGCCAAGGTGCTGCTGCCCAAGGCCTATGTCCGCTGGCGCTTCACCGGCGCAATGGTGGAGGAGATGTCGGACGCCTCGGGCACGCTGTGGCTCGACGTGGCCCGGCGCGACTGGTCGGACGATCTGCTCGCCGCCACCCGGATGACCCGCGCCCACATGCCCGATCTGGCCGAAGGGTCCGACGCCGTCGCCCGGCTGTCGCCCGAACTGACCCGCCGCTGGGGTATGAAAACGCCGCCGGTGGTGGCGGGCGGGGCAGGGGATTGCGCCGCCAGCGCCGTCGGGCTCGGCGCCATCGCGCCCGGCGACGGTTTCCTCAGCCTCGGTACCTCCGGCGTGGTGTGGCGGACGACCGACCGTTTCCTGCCCAATCCGGCGATGGCGGTCCATGCCTTCTGCCACGCGCTGCCCGGCGTCTGGCACCAGATGGGCGTCATGCTGTCGTCGGCCGCCTCGCTGGCCTGGGCCGCCTCTACCCTCGGCGCGCCGGAGGCGGCGCTGCTGGCCCCGCTCGGCGACGCGGTGGACGGCCCCTCGCCGGTTGCCTTCCTGCCCTATCTGTCGGGCGAGCGCACCCCCCACAACGACGCGACCGTCCGCGGCCTGTTCGCCGGCCTGTCAGCGGAAACCACGCGCGACGCGATGGTTCAGGCGGTGCTGGAGGGCGTCGCCTTCGCCTCCCGTGACAACCTCGTCGCCCTGGGTGAGGGTGCCCCGACAGTGTTCGACCTTGCCGGCGGCGGCTCCCGCTCGCGGCTGTGGGCACGCATCTGCGCCGACGCGCTCGGCGTCACCATACACCGCATTGAGGACGGTGAGGTCGGAGCGGCCTTGGGTGCCGCCCATCTCGGCCGCATGGCGGCGACGGGAGAATCCCCCGCCGCCGTCTGCCGCAAGCCCCGCCGTCTGGAGACCTTCACCCCCGATCCGGCCCGCGCCGAGGCGTACAGCCAAGCCTGGCTGCGCTGGCGCCGGCTCTACCCCCTTGCCAAGGAGTTCGCGTCTTGAGCACCGCCTCTTTCTTCGGCGACCTGTCCCCCGTGGCCTATCGCGGGCCGGAAAGCCGCGACCCGCTGTCCTACCGCTGGTACGACAAGGACCGCGTGGTTCTGGGCAAGCGGATGGAGGACCATCTGCGGCTGGCCGCCTGCTACTGGCACAGCTTCTGCTGGCCGGGCGGCGACCCCTTCGGCGGCGAGACCTTCCAGCGCCCGTGGATGCGCCCCGGCCAGGACCCGATGGCGGCGGCCCGCGCCAAGGCCGATGTCGCCTTCGAGATGTTCCGCCTGCTCGACATCCCCTTCTTCTGCTTCCACGACCTCGACGCCGCCCCGGAAGGCGACACGCTGGCCGAGAGCGTCGACAACCTGAAGGCCATCACCGAGCTGTTCGCGGCGAAGATGGAGACCGCCAAGGTCCGTCTGCTGTGGGGCACCGCCAACCTGTTCTCCAACCGCCGCTACATGGCGGGGGCGGCGACCAACCCGGACCCGGACGTCTTCCTCTACGCCTGCGGGCAGGTGCGCGCGGCGCTGGAGGCGACCCATGCGCTGGGCGGCGCCAACTACGTCATGTGGGGCGGCCGCGAGGGCTATGAGACGCTGCTGAACACCGACCTGAAGCGCGAGCTGGACCAGATGGGCCGCTTCCTGGCGATGGTGGTGGAGCACAAGCACAGGATTGGCTTCGACGGCCCGATCCTGATCGAGCCGAAACCGCGCGAGCCGACCAAGCACCAGTACGATTTCGACGTCGCCACCGTCTACGGCTTCCTGGAACGCTACGACCTGCTGGCCGACGTGCGGGTGAACATCGAGCAGAACCACGCCATCCTCGCCGGCCACAGCTTCCAGCACGAGGTGGGATTGGCGCTGGCGCTCGGCATCTTCGGCTCGCTCGACATGAACCGCGGCGACGCGCTGCTGGGCTGGGACACCGACCAGTTCGCCAACGACATCGGCGAGCTGACGGTGGTCATGCACGACATCCTGAAGGGCGGCGGCTTCACCACCGGCGGCCTGAATTTCGACGCCAAGATCCGCCGCCAGTCGCTCGACCCCGCCGACCTGTTGCACGGCCACATCGGCGGCGTCGACAGCTGCGCCCGCGCCCTGCTGCAAGCGGCGCAGATGCTGGAGGACGGCGCCCTGACCGGGCCGCTGGCCGAGCGCTATGCCGGCTGGGACGGTGCGGAAGGGCAGGCGATCCTGTCCGGCAAGCGCGACCTCGCCACGCTCGCCGAGCGGGCGCTGACCTCGGGCCTCAACCCCCAGCCGCGCTCCGGCCGGCAGGAGTATCTGGAGAACATCGTCAACCGCTACGTCTGAGAAAGGACGCATGACATGCCCTCTCCCGCCCCGGGAGAGGGAGGGGACCCACGAAGTGGGGAGGGTGAGGGGGCGGCCAAGAATCCCGAACCGCATGGTTTCTTGCGCTACCCCTCACCCTTCCCACCGCTTCGCGGCAGGCCCCTTCCCTCTCCCGGGACGGGAGAGGGAGATGATGCCGCCCCTAAGATTTCTGCTTTCGTCGATCAACAAGGCCGCCGCAACCGGACGGCCACACAGGGAGGAAACACGATGAAGCACCGTCTCACCGCGACCGCCGCCGGCCTGTTCCTGACGCTGGCTGCCGCCACCACCATGACCTCGACAGCCGCACTCGCCGCCGGCGCCACCGTCGGCGTGTCCTGGTCCAACTTCCAGGAGGAGCGCTGGAAGACCGACGAGGCAGCGATCAAGGCCGTGATCGAGAAGGCCGGCGGCAAATACCTCTCCGCCGATGCCCAGTCCTCGCCGGCCAAGCAGCTGTCGGACATCGAATCGCTGATCTCCCGCGGCGCAAACGCGCTGATCATCCTGGCCCAGGACAGCGACGCCATCCGCCCGGCGGTGGAGAAGGCGGCGGCGGAAGGCATCCCGGTCGTCGGCTATGACCGGCTGATCGAAATCCCGTCGGCCTTCTACATCACCTTCGACAACAAGGAGGTCGGCCGTCTCCAGGCGCGCAGCGTCTTCGCGATGAAGCCCAAGGGCAACTACGCCTTCATCAAGGGCAGTTCGACCGATCCGAATGCCGACTTCCTGTTCGCCGGCCAGATGGAGGTGCTGAAGGCCGCGATGGACCGCGGCGACGTCAAGAATGTCGGCGAGGCCTACACCGACAAGTGGCTGCCGGCCATCGCCCAGCAGAACATGGAGCAGATCCTCACCAAGACCGGCAACAAGGTCGATGCCGTGGTCGCCTCCAACGACGGCACCGCCGGTGGTGCTGTCGCGGCGCTGGCGGCGCAGGGTCTGGCCGGGACCGTGCCGGTGTCGGGCCAGGACGGCGACAAGGCGGCGCTGAACCGCATCGCGCTCGGCACCCAGACGGTGTCGGTGTGGAAGGACGCCCGTGAACTCGGTCGCCGCGCCGCCGAGATCGCCATGGATCTGGCGGGCGGCAAGAAGATGACCGACATCTCCGGCGCCACCACCTTCGACGGCGGTCCGAAGAAGCAGAAGATGACCTCGCTGTTCCTCACCCCGATCGCCATCACCAAGGACAATCTCGGCCAGGTGATCGACGCCGGCTGGGTGACCAAGGACGTGGTCTGCCAGGGTGTGAAGCCCGGCAGCGTCAAGGCCTGCAACTGATGGCGGAGCCGTCCACCACGCTGTCCCCGGCGCCCCCTGCGGAGGCGCCGGCCGGACGGCGGGCCGGCATCGGCGACGCCCTGCGCGCGCTGGAGCTGGACACCCGCATGGTCGGGATGATCGGGGCGCTGGCCATCGTCTGGATCGGCTTCGACATCCTGACCGGCGGCGCCTTCCTGACCCCGCGCAACCTGTGGAACCTGTCGGTGCAGACCGCGTCCGTCGGCGTGATGGCGACGGGCATGGTTCTGGTCATCGTCACCCGCAACATCGACCTGTCGGTGGGCTCGATCCTGGGCTTCACCGGCATGGTGGTCGGCGTGCTCCAGGCCCGGCTCCTGCCGGAGATCTGGGGCTTCGACAATCCGCTGACCTGGGTGGTTGCGGTGCTGGCGGCGGTCGCCGTCGGCGGGGCGGTCGGGGCGGTGCAGGGCGCCATCATCGCCTATCTCGGCGTGTCGTCCTTCATCGTCACGCTGGGCGGTCTGCTGGTCTGGCGCGGGGCGGCGTGGTGGGTGACCACCGGCCAGACGGTGGCGCCGATGGACGGCCTGTTCAAGCGGCTGGGCGGCGGCTTCGAGGGCGCCATCGGCGCCGGGCCGAGCTGGATGGTCGGCATCGCCGCCGTCCTGCTCTCGGTCGCCGCCATCCTGGTGACGCGGCGCCGCAGGGCCGGCTTCGGTTTTCCCGTCCGGCCGCTGTGGGCGGAGGGGGTGGTGATCCTGCTGGTCAGCGCCGCCATCGTCGGCGCCGTGCTGGTGGTCAACGCCTATCCGCTTCCCGTCCCGGTGGTGCGCCGGATGATGGAGGCGCAAGGTCTGTCCACCGACGGCGGGCTTCCTTTCGTCGCCCATGGCTTCGCCATCCCGGTGCTGATCGCGGTGGCGGTGGGGGTGCTGATGACCTTCCTGTCGCGGCGCACCCGCTTCGGCCGCTACGTCTTCGCCATCGGCGGCAATCCGGAGGCGGCGGAGCTGTCGGGCATCAACACCCGCCGGGTGATGGTGATGGTGTTCGGGCTGATGGGGGCGCTGTGCGGCCTGTCCGCCTGCATCGCCACCGCCCGGCTGAACGCCGCCACCAACGCCAACGGCACGCTTGACGAGCTGTACGTCATCGCCGCGGCGATCATCGGCGGCACCTCGATGGCCGGCGGCGTCGGCACCATCCTCGGCGCGATGCTGGGGGCCATGGTGATGCAGTCCTTGCAATCCGGCATGGTGCTGCTGGGGGTGGACGCGCCGATGCAGAACATCGTCGTCGGCCTCGTGCTGGTCGCCGCGGTCTATGTCGACACGCTGTATCGCAAGGGCTTGAAATGATGGGGGCTCAAATGACCGCTCTCGCAATGGCCGAACCGCAGGCGGCGCCCGCCCCGCTGGTGGAGATGCGCGACGTCTCCATCGCCTTCGGCGGCATCAAGGCGGTGGACGGCGTCAGCATCGACCTCTACCCCGGCGAGGTGGTCGGGCTGCTCGGCCACAACGGCGCCGGCAAATCGACGCTGATCAAGATCCTGTCCGGCGCCTATGCCGCCGACCATGGCGAGATCCGGGTGAACGGCGAGCCGGTCCACATCACCAGCCCGCGCGACGCCAAGCGCTGCGGCATCGAGACGATCTACCAGACGCTGGCTCTGGCCGACAATGTCGATGCCGCCGCCAACATCTTCCTCGGCCGCGAGAAGCTGACCGCCTGGGGCACGCTGGACGACCATGCGATGGAGGCCGAGGCGCGCAAGGTGATGGGCCGCCTCAACCCGCATTTCCGCCGCTTCAAGGAGCCGGTGAAGGCGCTGTCCGGCGGCCAGCGCCAGTCGGTCGCCATCGCCCGCGCCATCCATTTCGACGCCCGCGTCCTGATCATGGACGAACCGACCGCAGCCCTCGGCCCCGCCGAGACCCGTCAGGTCGGCGAGCTGGTGAAGCAGCTGAAGCAGGAGGGGATCGGTATCTTCCTGATCTCGCACGACATCCACGACGTGTTCGATCTGGCCGACCGCATCCATGTGATGAAGAACGGCAAGCTGGTCGGCACCGCCCGCGTCGCCGACGTGACCCAGGACGAGGTGCTGGGGATGATCATCCTCGGCAAATGCCCGCCGGGAGCCATTCCCGGACCGGGCGCGGCGGCCTGACGGCAGGGGGTGCCCCAGCCGGCGCCCCCCCTATTGCGGCCCCCTATTGCTGGGATCGCGCCTGCCACAGCAGGAACTGTTCGAACAGCTTCTCCGCCTGCTGCGGCGGCACCCCGCGCTGCTCGACGAAGCTGCGGAACTCCTCCTTCCTGGCGGCGGCGGTCTGCGGCTCCTTCGCCGCCGACGCCTGACGCAGCCACTGCTCCGCCGGCTCGAACCGGGTCCAGCCGGGCACGTCGGCGGCCAGATTGACCTCCTTCCATTTCGGATGGCGCGGCGGCTTCAGGAACTCGTCGAACCTGCTGAAGAAGGCATCGACGAAGCGGGCGACCTTGCGGTGCCGCTCCAGGTCGCGCTCCCAGCCATAGACCGCCATCACAGCACCCACCGCCACGGTGTCGACCTGCTCGCCGGGCGCGATCAGCCCGTCATAGTCGGCGCTGGTCAGGCGCGACGGCAGATAGGTGTCGAGCAGCGCGGCGCTCATCGGGACCGACAGGAAATGCAGCCCGTCCCCCGCCTTCAGGTCGCGGAACAGGCGGGTCGGCTTGCCGGCGACATAGGCCATCGCCGCGATCTCCCCCTTGCGCAGCTTCTCCAAAGCCAGCGCCTGGTCGTTCGCCTGCGGCTCCACCTTGATGCCCAGCATGTCGAAAACCAGCGAGGCGGTCATCGAAGTGCCGCTTCCCTGGACATCGACATTGACCTTGCGGCCGGCCAGATCCTCGATCCGCGTCACTTCGGGCCCGGCGAGGATGTGCAGTTCCTCGTTGTAGAGCTTGGCGATGTATTTGATGCGCCGGTCGAGGTTGGGCAGGAGCCGTTCGCGCTTGGCATAGGCCAGCACGTCGGACTGCACGATGCCGACATCGATCCCCTTCAGCAGCACCACGTCCTTCAGGTTCTGGACCGAGCCCTTGCCCAGCATCGGCAGCACGCGCAGCGTGTCGCCGTCGTCCAGCACCGACGCCAGATCGGCGGCGATGCGCACATAGGTCCCCTCGACCCCGCCCGACACGATGCCGACGGTGCCGCTGTTGGCATTGACGCCGCGCGGATCGGCGGCCGACGCCGTGCCGGCGAGGCCGAGCACTCCGCCGGCGATGCAGGCTCCCACCGCAAGCATGCGGACAAAAGATGCCTTCATGATGCTTTTCCCCCCTCGATGGCTGCGCCCGGCTATCGCGATTTTCCGGCGAGCCAGTCGGTCAGTTTCTTCAGTTGCTGTTCGGCATCCCCGCTGCCGGCGGCGGCTGCCCGGCGGTACCATGCGGCGGCCTGCTCCGGATCGGGCGGAAGGCCGCGGACATGCAGCCGCTCATGCACCAGCGGGTCGTGGGTCCGGCCGAGCGCGAGGGCCGCCTTCGCATTGCCGGTTTCGGCGACCATCTCGTAATAGAGCCGCGCCCCCGCCAGATCGCCCTGGGCGAACAGGTCGTCGCCCCGCTTCATCAGCGCCGCCTCCGGAATGCTGGACGGCAGCTTGGCCGGTTTGTGCACCACCTCTTCCCGCTTCTCCGCCCGCGGCGGCTCCGGCGGGGGAGCGGCCGCCGCCGGAACCGCGGCAAGGGCGACGGTGGCCGGCGGAGGAGCGGCCTTGGCGGCGATCTGCGGCTCTGGCGGCGGGGGAGGGGCGGCAACCGTCTGAACGGCTGCCGGGACCTCGGCCGGCGGTGGGTCGGCCGGTGGTGCGGGGGGTGGCGCGGCGGAAGCGGCCTTCTGCTCCGGCACCGGGGCCGACGCCGGGTCGGATGTCGCGCCGGCTGGCGTCTCGGCGACCGCAGGTTCGCTTTGCTGCGGCTCCTGCGCTTGCGGCTCCGGCGGCACAGGCGGGGAGGAACTTCCGGACACCGCCGGTTCCGCCATATCCGGCTTTGCCGCCGCCTCCACTCCCTGCGCCGGGCCTCCCTGCGACGCCCCCCCCTGCGCCGGAGGGTCGGCAGCGGAGTTGGCGGCAGAGTCGGCGGCCGCAACGCTGTCGGAGACCGGCACCGCCAGCGTCACCGCCTGTCTGGCGACCACGCCGCCGCCGTGGTCGGTCACCGCTGTGATGTGCAAAGTCAGCCGGGCGGCGGTCTCGGCCGGCACGCTCAGGGTCAGGTCGGACAGTTCCTCCTGCGGCACTTTCCAGGCCCCGTCGCTGCTCCGCTTGCCCCGCGACAGGCTGGCGCCGTCCGGCAGATTGTCGATCAGCACGTAGGTGACCGCCTCATACTGCGGGTTCGGCTGGCCGTAGGGAGAGGTGACGACGATGGACAGCGGGATCGGCTGCCCCGGCGCGCCGCCCGACGTCTGGGCGGCGACGAAGGGCATCAGCCGCCAGTCGGTCGTTGCCTCGCCCGATTTCGGCAGAACCGTCGTGTGGGTGGCGACGGTGTCGACCTGCCGGGCGTTGTTGGCATGCGGCTTCTCGCGCACGACAAGCCAGGAGTCGAGCGTGCTGTCGGCCCCGCCATCCTCGCCCGAAGCCTCCCCGGCCACCAGCAGGCAACAGCCGCCGAACCGCCCGGTCACGCCGTCAAGTTGCACCGGCAGCGCCAGAACCGTCAGCACGGCGAAGCAGGGGCGGACGCTGCCCGAGCCTGGGAGCAAGGACTGGCCCGCGTCCCCTTTGCGGCGACGATGCAGAAAGCCGGCATGGGATAGAAAACGGCGCAGAAAACGGGGCTGCGTTTCGCGCATGACGGCATCCTCCCGGACAAAGCCCCGCAAACTCCGCCTCACGGCGGGTTGAATTCGAGACTTTTGAAAGACATGCGGCGATGTTCTACGCCGTCGATTGTTTCGAATTATTTGTTATCTTACCGATCTCTCGGGATCGTTTTATTTTAAGAGACAACCGGAGAAAAACAACCATCCCGTAGAGGGCGTTTCCCGCTTTACGGTAAAGGGAGGATTACTTCGTAATCTTCGGCCCCGCATCGGACGGAGAAGACCCAAACCGGCTGCGGCGTCCGCCGCCGGAACGGGGTGCCACCACCGGTCGTGGCCGCACCCCGTGAGGAACAGCATTTCAGGAAAAAGCGGAAGACGCGGATCAGCGCACCCTGGCCGGGTTTCCCATCACCGTGGCGCCGGCCGGCACGTCGCGCGTCACCACGCTTCCGGCACCGACGATGGCGTCGTCGCCGATGGTGACGCCCGGCAGGATCAGCGCAGCGCCGCCGATCCAGACATTGCGGCCGATGTGGATTGGCCGCCCGAACTCCAGCCCGGCCTCGCGGGCGGCGAAGTCGCGCGGGTGGTCGGCGGTCAGGAGCTGGACGCCCGGCCCGATCTGCGTCTTATCGCCGATGGTCACCGCGACGACGTCCAGAATGACGCAGTTGAAGTTGAGGAACACCCCGGCGCCGAGGCTGATGTTGTAGCCATAGTCGCAATGGAAGGGCGGGCGGATGACCGCCCCGTCGCCCACCGCGGCGAGCCGCTCCAGCAGCAGCTGGCGCCGGTCGCCGGGCGGCAGGGCGAGCGCGGCGTTGTAGCGGACCATCCACTCCTTGGCGGCGGCCTGATCCGCCTGGATTTCCGGGGCCGAGGCGTCATAGAGATCGCCGGCCAGCATCTTTTCCTTCTCGCTGCGTCCATCGGACGTCTGCATCGCACATCTCCCAAGTCTCAGGCCCGCCGGCGGTTGTCCGCCGGGGGGAGGCGATTAGAGCAGATGTCGACCGGCCATGCGCCGACGCTTGAGAGTAAGGGCCGCGCGTGAAGCCCGACCGTGTCAGCCTTCGCCCTGGCCGCTGCGCACGCCCAGCAGGGTGCTGCGGCGGCGGCGCAGCTCGACGCTCTGGCCGGGGGTGATCGGCAGGAACTCCTTGGGGCGTTCGTCGCTGCCGGCGATGGCGCGGAAGGTCGCGGCGTTCGCCTCCTGCACGACGTTGCCGCGGCGGACCTGATCGAGGAATTTCTGGCTCGGCATCATGATGTATTCGATGTCGTTGATGCGCCGGCCATCCTTCGACACCGTCTTCTCGACCTGATCGAGGATGCCCTCCTCGACCAGCGAATCGACGGCGGAGGTCACGGTGCGCAGCGTGTCGCGCCGCCGGCTCCACTCGTTCATGCCGCTGTTGTTGATGATGTCGTCGGCCGACAGCGTCATCGGCGGCACATCGTGAACGCCGTCGGGCAGGCGGCTGAGGTCGAGGTCGCCATATTCGATGGACAGGCGGTTGTAGAGCCAGCGCGCCACCGGGCTCTTCAGCCGCATGATCCACTGGTAGGAGATCGGCTTGAATTCCAGGTTGCGGATGGCCGAGGCGACCAGCGCGTTGAACTCCAGATAGGTGTCGTTCTCGTCCTCCTCGCCGCCCTCGCCGGTGCGCGGCCGGATGTAGAGCGTGGGGAAGACCGAGGATTCCAGCACCGGCCGCGCCGACTTGCGCCCGTTTTCCGGCATCTTGCTGATGATCATCCGGGTACGGGCGAGGATTTCCAGCGCCTCGCGGATCTCCGCCGTGTCCATGGTGCGGTTGACCGCGCGCAGCTCGCGCCGGATCTCGTAGAGCGAGAAATGCACGCGCACGCGGTCCTGCTTGTCGCCCATCAGCGACAGGCGCGAGCGGTCCATGGCGAGGCGGCGCACCACCTGCTCGACGATCTGCTCGCGCTCCGACGGGAACACCTCATACTCGACCATGCGCTTTTCCGCCGGATCCTCGCCGGGGCCGGGCTTGGCCGGGCGGTAGATGCGGGCGGGCTGCAAGGTCAGCGAAAACAGGGCGTCCTTGAAGGGAAACTCCTTGTGGACCGACTGGACGAACGCATTGGCGGCCGGCAGCTCAGGCTCGGTCCCCCGGCCCTTCGACACGAACACGAATCGCGGTGCCGTGTCGTAAAGCGCGATCATATGGGACTGACTGCGGTCCTCCATCTCGAACAGAGTCAGCTGGACCGCGTTCGCCTTGCTCATGCCTCATCCCTCCTCGCCACAGGCCACGATAGGGGCTCGTGTCGGATGGAGGCAACCGGCGGGGAGGACTGAACCCCAAGGCCTGTGTCCCATTTGGCCGCGCTTGTGTAGGAATTGGCCGCGCCTGTGTCCCGAATGCCCGCGGTTGGACCGGAGCGCCCCCGGCCAACATCGCCGGATTGGTCCCCATCGCCGCGAATCGCGGCCGGACCGACCAAGCGCGAGCATTCAGGACACAGACTCGTGTCCGCCGATTCCGCCGCGCCAATGCGATGAAACGCGGGCAAATGGGACAGACCCGGACGCGGCGACCGCCAATCGCGAGCATTCGGGACACAGGCCTGACCGCCGAGCGTGCAACGGACCGCTCAACCGCGGGCAAATGGGACCGAACGGAACCGAATGCCCTCTCCCCCCTGGGGAGAGGGTCAGGGTGAGGGGGATGCACGGCGGGGATTTTCGGGAAAACGCGCGGCGGCTCCCCTGCCCAGTTCCCTTTTCATGAATTTTATCGAACAATCACAATAGCTTATTTCAGCCATCGACTCATTACGCCCCGCAAGCTCAGCCCAACGACAGTCCGCTCTCCGAACCGCGAGCAAGTGGGACAACCTGCACAGAGGGGACCGCCGGCGCGAATCCGGCGAAGCGCGGGCAAACGGGATCGGATCCGATTCGCAGCGCTGGCGCGACCAAAGCCGACCGAACCGCGGGCAAAGGCGACAGGGTCGCGGGCCGATGGGACAGAATCGCGGGCCAACGGGACACAAACGACTCTGTCCCATTTGCCCGCGATTCGACGGACGGCACGACCGGCGGAATCCTTCCCCGCAAGTTCACCGGCCGTCCGGCAGCCTCACCCGCTGGCCGCCGGCCGTTTCCCATGCCTTACGGAGTTTTCCCATGTCGCCCAAATCGTTGCCATCCACATCGCCCCCATCCGACGGGCACCCTCTCGACGCGCGCCGATGGGGCCGGATTCCCGCCTGGTGGCTGGACCATCCCGGCCTGGAGGCCGACGGCTTCGCCGTCCTGGCGGCACTCGCCACCTTCGCCGACGACAGCGGTCTGTGCTGGCCGTCGCAATCGACGCTGGCCGCCAAGCTCAAGCGGTCGCGCCCGACCGTCAACCGCATCATCCAGGCATTGAGCGACCTCGGGCTGGTCGGCATCGAACATCGCCGCGGCCGCGACGGCGCCCGCCTGTCCTGCCTCTACCGCCTGCGCTTCACCCCCCTGGACGGCAGCGGGCCGGATACGGACCGGCGGGCTGCCGCCGCCGAACATCGCCCTGTTCCGGCGGCCGACAGGGATGACTCCGCCACGCACATCCCCTGTCCGCCGGCGAGTCAGGAACAGGTCCAATTCAAACAGATTCCGGACTCGCTCGCTTCGGGCGAGCCCACGGGGACACCCATGGCGACACAGCCGGACACGGAAGCCGGCACTCAGTCACGACCGCAGGAGGTTCCGGAAGACTGGATGCCGGCCGCCGACGACCTCGCCTGGGCCGGGGCCCGCCATGCCGAGATCGACCTCGGCCGCCATGTCGAGGGCTTCATCCTGCGCTGCCGGGCCCATGGCTACCGCTACCGCGACATCTCCTCCGCCTGGCGGGCGTGGCTGTCGCAGGACGCCGCCGTCGGCAAGGCTCCCACCCTCTCCGGCAACCCCCCGGCCTTCGCCGCACCCGCTCGCAAATCCGCCCACAAATCAGCCACGACCGAACAGCGCCTCGGTGCCTGGAGCGCTGCCGCCGACGAACTGCGCCGGCGCTCCGCCACCGCTCCCGCAACCCCTCATGCTTGGCGATGAAGGGAGCACCGATGACCGTAAGACCCAGAAGCGCCGCCCCCGGTAGAGCGACCGTCACCGCTTTGTCGCGGCCCCACCTTCCAACGTCGCCGGCCGCCGCCTTCGACCCGACCCTGCCGGTACCCCAGCGCCGGATCCGGCTGACCGCCGCGCTGCCGCCGCCGCTTCAGGAGCTGCTGGCCCAGGGCCGCACCGACCGGCGCCCGCGCTTCGGCGAGGATGGCTTCGACGGCATGATCGAACAGTGGTTTCCACCCGCAGGCGTCACCGCCGCGCAGGCGGCGCTCGCCCGCCAGACCCTGGAGGATCTGTCCGAGACCGTGCTGGCCCCGGCCGACAGCGACCATCTGCTCGGCCGCGTGTTGACCCTGCTCAGCCATTTCCCGGCCAAGGGCCTGTCGCCCGAGGTCGAGCGGATGATGGCGCTCGACTGGGCCGAGGATCTGGGGGAATACCCGGCCTGGGTGATCGACGCCGCCGCCCGCCACTGGCGCCGCAGCCGGAAATGGCGCCCCTCCATCGCCGAGATGCGCGCCCTGTGCGAGGAACTCTGCGCCGCGGAACGCGCCCTGGCCGACCGGCTGCAAGCCCTTGCCGACGCCGCGCCGCGCGAAGCGGCGGCCCCGGAGCCTCTGGCCCAGGATCCGCGGACACTGGCGACGGGGGCGCTGCGCCGCATGGGATAAAGCCGGCCGCCATCGGCCTGCGGTGGAAGCGCCGGATCCGCGGTCCATATTAAGCGGCCCGTCCGCTTCATCATGCCGACCGATGCCCGACACCTCCGCTCCGATGCCGCCGTCCGCCGCCCGTTTCGGCTGGTGCTGCCAGTATGTTCCGCCCGATGGCGACGCCGGACTTGCCAAGCGCATGAATCCAGGCACCGTCACCATCGCGACGTTGAGCAAACTGAGCCCGGCCCGTGCCGAGGAAAAGCTGACGGAGGTCCTGCGCCGCAACCTCCAGGCCCTGCATCTGCAACTGGACGAGGTCGCCCGGCATCCGGCCTACCGCCGCCTGCTGCGCGTCAACAGCGGGCTGCTGCCGGCCTACACGCACGAGGTCGGACGGCCGCTCTACCGCCAGCCCGGTGTCCAGGCGCTGGTGCGGAGCGGGCTGGAGCATGCCGGCCGCAAGGCGATGGAGGCGGACATCCGCATCGGGCTGCACCCGGACCAGTATTGCGTGCTGAACAGCGCCACCCCCTCCACCCTCGACAATGCGGTGGCGGAGCTGGAGTACCATGCCGACATCCTGCGGACGATGGGGCTGACCGGCGGCTGGCACCCGCGGGGCGCGCACGTCAACATCCATGGCGGCGGGCGCGGGGAGGGGATCGCCGGCTTCCGCCGCGGTTATGCCCTGCTGTCGGAGGAGGCGCGCAACCTGCTGACGGTCGAGAACGACGAGATGTCCTTCGGCCTGGACGATTTGCTGCCACTGGCCGACATCGTGCCCATCGTGCTCGACCTCCACCACCATTGGGTCCGCACCCAGGGTGAATATCTGCGTCCCGACGATCCACGCATCGCCGTGGTCGCCGGCTCCTGGCGCGGGGTGCGGCCGGTGGCCCACATCAGCGTGTCGCGCGAGGATCTGCTGGCCGACTGGCCGCCCGACAGCCTGCCGGACTATGCCGCCCTGGCGGCACGCGGGCTGACGACCAGGGATCTGCGGGCGCATTCGCAGCGCATGTGGAACCATGCGGTCAACCGGCTGGTGGCGGATCATCTCTCCTGGGCCGACTTCGAGGTGGAGGCCAAGGCCAAGAACCTTGCCGTCGACGATCTGGAGCAGGACGCCCTGCTGAGCGGCGCCATCTCCGCCCCGGCTTCCGCCGGCCCCTGATTGCCGGCCCCCGATCGCCGGTCTTGACCCACGGTTGTACTCAACTACTCTGTTGCCGACGAAGGACGAGAGGTCGAGGGTGGGACGTGGCGGACGATAGCCGGGATGATAACCGGGCCGGTGACCGGGAACAGAACCTGGGTGCTCTGTCGCAGTTGCAGGCGATGCTGGACACCGTGCCCGACGGGGTCGTCATCATCGACGACCGCGGCCGGATCACGTCGTTCAACCCCGCCTGCGAACGGCTGTTCGGCTGGACCGCGGCGGAGGTGGTCGGCCGCAACGTCAACATCCTGATGCCCGCCCCCTACCGGGAGGAGCATGACGGCTATCTGGAGCGCTATCACCGCACGGGAGAGCGCCGGATCATCGGCATTGGCCGCGAGGTGACCGGCCAGCGCAAGGACGGCTCCTGCTTCCCGATGGATCTGTCGGTGGGGGAGGCGGGCCAGGACGGACCGCCGGTCTATATCGGCATCATCCGCGACCTGACCGCCTCCCGGCAGGCCGAGACCGCGCTGCGCGAGCGCGAGGCGCGGCTGGCCTCCATCCTCCAGACGGTGCCCGAAGCGATCATCGTCATCGACGAAAAGGGGCTGATCGAATCCTTCAGCCCGGCGGCCGAACGGCTGTTCGGCTATGCGGCGGTGGAGGTGGCCGGGCGCAACATCAGCATGCTGATGCCGTCCCCCTACCGCGAGCAGCATGACGGCTATCTGGAGCGCTACGAGCGGACGGGCGAGCGCCGGATCATCGGCATCGGCCGCATCGTGTCGGGCCAGCGGCGCGACGGCTCGGTCTTCCCGATGGAGCTGGCGGTGGGGGAGGTGCTGCTCGCCGGCCGGCGCTGTTTCACCGGCTTCGTCCGCGACCTGACCGAACGGCAGGCCACCGAGCGGCGCTTGCAGGAACTCCAGTCGGAGCTTCTGCATGTCAGCCGGGTCAGCGCCATGGGCCAGATGGCCTCGACGCTCGCCCACGAGCTGAACCAGCCGCTGACCGCCGTCATCAACTACGCCAAGGCCGCCAAGCGCCTGATGGAACGCCCGGAAACGGTGTCCAAGGCGATGGACATGGTCGACAAGGCGAGCGCCCAGGCCACACGCGCCGGCCAGATCATCCGCCACCTGCGCAGCTTCATCGAGAAGGGCAAGACTCACCGTTCCGTCGAATCCCTCAACAAGGTGGTGGAGGAGGCGAGCGCGCTCGCCCTCGTCGGCGCCAAGGAGCGCGGCCTGCATGTGCGCTTCGACTTCGAGCCCGCCGACCCGCAGGTGCTGATCGACAAGGTGCAGGTCCAGCAGGTGATCCTCAACCTCGTCCGCAACGCCATCGAGGCGATGGCCGGCGCGCCGGGCGGGCAGCGGGTGCTGACCGTCCGCACCGGCCCCGAGCCGGCGGACGAGGCTTTCCGCCGCGTCTCCGTCACCGACAGCGGCCCTGGCGTGCCGGAGACTGTGCGCGCCCAGCTGTTCCAGCCCTTCGTCAGCACCAAGAGCAGCGGCATGGGGCTGGGCCTGTCGATCTGCCGCTCGATCATCGAAGCCCATGGCGGCCGCCTGTGGCTGGAGCCGCCAGCCGAACCGCCCACCGAGCTGCCGTCCACCGGCGCCAGCTTCGCCTTCACCGTCCCCCTCTCGACGTCCCTGTCCGCATCGGATGCCGACGATGCCCGCTGACGCCAAGCCCGACGCCGTATCCGACATGACCGCCGACCTCACCGTCTTCATCGTCGACGACGACGACGCCATCCGCGATTCCCTCCAGGTCCTGCTGGAATGCGCCGGCTTCCGGGCGGAAAGCTTCGCCACCCCGCTGGGCTTCCTGGAGTCCGACGCGCCGTCGCGGCCGGGCTGCCTGCTGGTCGATGTCCGCATGCCGCAGATGAGCGGCCTCGACGTTCAGGAACGGCTGACCCGCGACGGCCACGCCATCCCGGTGGTGGTGATGACCGGCCATGGCGACGTGCCGCTCGCCGTCCGCGCCATGAAGGCCGGCGCGGTCGATTTCGTCGAGAAGCCGTTCGAGGAGGAGGCGCTGCTCGCCGCCGTCCGCTCCGCCCTGGCCCGCGCGGCGGACAGCCGGACGGCGCAGGAACCCCCGCCGGCCGCAGCCCCGGAACAGCCGTCCCCCCCGCCGTCCGCCTCCGCCCCGCCGGAGGTGCTGGCCCGGCTGTCGGCCCTGACGCCGCGCGAACTCGACGTGCTGCGCTGGCTGGTGGCCGGAAAGTCGAACAAGGTCATCGCCTTCGAGCTGTCGATCAGCCCGCGCACCGTGGAAATCCACCGCGCGCGGGTGATGGAGAAGATGCAGGCCGACAGCCTGCCCACCCTGGTCCGCATGGCGATTGCCGCCGGTGTCGTTCCCGGCGGGGGCTGATCTGCATCAAAAGCGCGCCGAATACGCATTGCTCCGTATATCGGCGCCCCCGGCCTGCTTTTATCTTCCATGACGCGCCGCACCGTCGGCGCTGTTTGTCTGTTATGGAAGTTCGGAGGCCGTCATGGATCGCCTGGGCAATGAGCCGGGCAACGAGCCCGGCAGCGGGCCAGGCAGCGTGTCCGGCGGAATGCCGGGTGCCGGCATCGTCCACATCGTCGATGACGACGAGCCGGTCCGCGACTCGCTGAAAGCGCTGCTGGAAGCCTTTTCCTTCGATGTGCGGGACTTCTCGTCCTGCCGCGACTTCCTCGACCGCTACGACGGAAACCCCAAGGGCTGCCTCGTTCTCGACCTGCATATGCCGGTGATGAGCGGGCTGGAGTTTTTGGAGCGCCATCGCGGCGACCTGCACGGCATGCCGGTCATCATGGTGTCCGGCCGCGGCGATCCCGCCACCTTCGCCCGTGCCCGCGAGGCCGGTGTCATCGCCGTGCTGGAGAAGCCGTTCGACGAGGACCAGCTGATCGACATGCTGAACGGCCTGATGCCGGCCGCGGCCTGATAGTAGGTACACTTACGTACGCAAACTTCCTTAGGTACATCACCGAACTGCACAGGCCGGCAGGGGAAAGTTAGCTTCGGGCCATCGGATGCACACCGGGACGAACCGGACCGCATCGCACCGTCAAGGCCGAGGTCACCATGTCCACGCACGCCGCCATTGCCGCCCACGCCAACCGCGCCGTCCCTGGTTACCTGGTCTCCGCCCTGGCGATGACGCCGAACGCCGGCCTGGGCGCAGGTGTCGGCGCCGCCATCCAGCCGCGCAACCCCGCCGACCCGCTCGCCAGCCTGGGCCATGCCAAGGTCTTTGAGCGTGAAACCACGGTCTTCACCGAGGGCGATGCCGCCGGTTCGGTGTTCCGGGTGATGAGCGGCATGGTCCGCCTCTACAAGATGCTGCCCGACGGCCGCCGCCAGATCATCGGCTTCCTGCAGGCCGGCGACATGATGGGTCTGGCCTTCGCCGCCCAGTATCTCTACACCGCCGAAACCGTGACGGCGACCACCATCCAGCGCATCCCGCGCTTGGAGCTGGACGCCCTGATGGACGCCCAGCCGGCCTTCGCCCGCAAGCTGCTGTCGGCCACCACCTCGGAGCTGATGGCGGCGCAGGACCAGATGGTTCTGCTCGGCCGCAAGACCGCCGCCGAGAAGGTCGCCACCTTCCTGCTGCGCCTCAGCGACCGCAAGGGCGGCGGCAAGGGGGATGATCGCACCATCGACCTGCCGATGGGCCGCAGCGACATCGCCGACCATCTCGGCCTGACCACCGAAACCGTGTCGCGCACCCTGACCAAGCTGAAGTCGAGCCGCCTGATCCGCATCCTGGTCGGCGGCAAGCTCGACCTGCTCGACCGCGACGCCCTGGCCGACCTCGCCGGCGGCTTCTGACCCCCACCGCATCCTTTCAAAATTCCCGGCCGTGTACGCCGGACGCTCCAAATGATTTTTGAGCGTCCCGGAACGCGGCGGCGCGCCCGGACGGCGCCCTTCCCCACACATCACCGCGACGGCGTCATCGCACGGGCCGCGGACAGCAAGTGGATGATGACCATGACCGTTAAAACCCTTTCCGACCTGAACGCCCTGATCGCGCGGGTGAAGGCGGCGCAGGCGCGCTTCGCCGACTACCCGCAGGAGAAGGTCGACCTGATCTTCCGCAGCGCGGCTCTGGCCGCCGCCAACGCCCGCATCCCGCTCGCCAAGATGGCGGTGGCGGAGACCGGCATGGGCGTCATGGAAGACAAATCCTGGCGCTGGGCGGCGGCTCGCCGATGGACGCGGCCAAGATCATCTGGGTGATGTACGAGGCGCCCGAGGTGGCCTTCGAGGATCTGGCGCTGCGCTTCATGGACATCCGCAAGCGCATCTACACCTTCCCCAAGCTCGGCGTGAAGGCGCAGCTGGTGGCGGTGCCGACCACGTCGGGCACCGGGTCGGAGGTGACGCCCTTCGCGGTGGTGACCGACGAGCGCACCGGGACCAAATACCCGATCGCCGACTATGAGCTGACGCCGAGCATGGCGATCGTCGACGCCAACCTGGTGATGGACATGCCCAAGGGGCTGACGGCGGCGGGCGGCATCGACGCGGTGACCCATGCGCTGGAGGCCTATGTCTCGGTGGTGGCGAACGAGTATTC
>NZ_PDKW01000040.1:735724-736345 GCF_002573965.1 Azospirillum palustre
CTGACGGCGGCGGGCGGCATCGACGCGGTGACCCATGCGCTGGAGGCCTATGTCTCGGTGGTGGCGAACGAGTATTCGGACGGTCAGGCCTTGCAGGCGTTGAAGCTGTTGAAGGAGCATCTGCCCTCGGCCTACCGCAACGGCAGCCAGGATCCGAAGGCGCGGGAGCTGGTTCACAATGCGGCGACGCTGGCCGGCATCGCCTTCGCCAACGCCTTCCTCGGCGTGTGCCATTCGATGGCGCACAAGCTGGGGGCGGAGTTCCACATCCCGCACGGCATCGCCAACGCGCTGCTGATCGCCAACGTGATCCGCTACAACGCGGCGGACATCCCGACCAAGCAGACGGCGTTCAGCCAGTACGACCGTCCGAAGGGCGTGGCGCGCTATGCGCAGATCGCCCGTCATCTGGAGTTGGGCGGCAGCCGCGACCATGAGCGGGTCGAGAAGCTGATCGGTTGGGTCGAGGAGATGAAGCGGGCGCTGGAGATCCCGGCCTCGATCCAGGCGGCGGGGGTGCCGGAGGCGGCCTTCCTGGCGCGGGTCGATGCGATTGCCGAAGCGGCGTTCGATGACCAGTGCACCGGCGCCAACCCGCGCTATCCGCTGGTCGCCGAGATC